>DATKCW010000033.1:0-47066 GCA_035513035.1 Aridibacter sp. | reverse complement strand
CCACCGTTTGCTGATGGGGATGAAAATCAACTCCGATGTATACTTCCATAACGGTTTCTCCTTTCAAAGAACGAGACATTGCTTGTCAACTATGATTCTAGTTCATAGCTGGGAGAAACCGTCTTTAATAACATCAACCGTGAGGAACGGCTATTGTGAGCAATAAGCAGTCAAAAGTCAGGATGCGCGGGACCGGAGACGCCCGGAAGGACGGACAGCGGATACGCAGATCATTGCCTGACCCAACCAATTCCATCTTGTGGAGAATCACTGGTAGACTGAATCCAACTACTCCGTTATCGATTGAACGTGAGAGTTTCAATTCAAATCTCAACTCTGATCTGCTTCCTTACGCCCATTTCTGTCATATACCAGATATGCCTATGCAATGGGTGACGACGGAAAATTAATTATCACAAGATTGTTTTGGCGGGATGAATCGGATTCTCCGGACGATCTTTCACAACCGATGACCCGAATTCAGTAATTCTGGAGGTATGAAGAGTGGCCAGAAAGTTAACAATATTCGCTGTTGTGATTTGCTCGATTGTTGTAGCGGCTCAGTCAAATAACTGCAAAAGACAAAATGATGAAATGATCGAGATGGGGCCGCACGTGAAGAACGATGTTGTTCTTTTTTTTCACAAAGACGTTACGGCGGAGGAAAGATTTGCATTTACCCGTACGATAATAGGCGTACCCGAGGAAACCGGGTCTGGATACTCTAGTTTGCCCGGCGTTGTTTCGTCGGTTGGTGTTATACATCGTGGATATCACGGTGTCGCTCTACAGTTTCATGATACGGCTACACTGGAACAGTAAGAATTTGTCCTCACGAGAATTCGAAGTTCACCGCTTGTTTATAAGGTATATGAGGAAGTTGTCCCGAACGAGATCGAAGATCTGTAGCGAGATCGAGAACGAAGAGACTGTTCAAGCGGTCATCCTCGACGCGCAACTCACGTTGGACGGAACCGTTTTCGAACATCCTCCCTTCGAGCCGACAGTCTCGCTCATTCTGAGCGTCGAATCAGGCCGCATCTCGACTAACTTTACGCCTCACGAGATCCTGCCAATTCCCAGAAGTCCGGCGCTTGGTAGAAATACCGAAGACCGTGGACCTAATTCGACGACCGTACCACAAAGATTCGAATTGTCCCGGTAACTCGGTTTTTCTCAAAGCCTACGCGCCGGGCGTCAGAAAACAACTCCACATACATTTGAAGCGGCATGCGGGGGAAGTGGGCCGAAACCAACAAAGCCGCTTCAGGGGCGAAGGATCACTCAGCGAGTTCATCGCGTTTCGTGGGTCTGCCTGGCTGGCAAGCAAGCCGCTGACTTAAGACATCTCTAGGTCATTCCAATTCCTGAAAGTCCGGTACCAAAAAGTTGTCACGAAGTCGCACTGCTCCGAAGCATCTCTCGGCCCCTGAGCGCCTCGCCTCATACATGTCAATGGCCGCAGTATTTGCTATAATTCGACCGAACAGGAAATGGCTCGACTATCGTACATTTGCAGACTGATTGCGCTCTCTGTCCTATTGATCGCACTTTGCACCTCTGAGGGCGAAGGCCTAAGTCTGTTGCCGTTTGGATTTGCAGATGCCGATAGACAGACGGCCCAGATGCGTAGCGAAACGAGCGGTCAATACCATACTTCCAAAACGCCTGAAAAGTCATTTTTCGCTGAGTTTGAGCCGCAATGGGTGCCACGGCTCCCATGGAGCACCGGAAGCGAGCGGTTTTATCTCGAAGTCGTTTACATACCCCAGAAACTTGATTCTGTAAGTTTCGGATATGACACTTTTCGTCCTTTTTTGACAAAGCGCTTTCTCACATCAGTTACAGATACCTCACCTCCCCGAAGTTAATCCTCGAATCAATTGATCATTTTCGGTCACCGGTCTCAAACGACAAATCCGGCGTCTTGAGACCGTGCAGGCCGAAGTATCGACTCGTTGCCGTACGGCTTCTTTCATTAAAAAGGAGAAAAACGTTGTGCAGGACCATATACACAACACGATCGATCCGAACCGATTGGATCATTTGAACGATCCGATCATCGATCACATCAGGACGGACTTTCCGAAGCTTCATGAATCGCTGACAGTTGAAGGGACGTTGCGCCTGATCAGACGACAGGATCTAGGCGAGAGAGTAGTCTATTTTTACGTGCTCGATCGAGAAGAAAGACTGATCGGTGTAGTGCCCACGAGAAGACTCTTGACTTCAATGCCGAACGTACCGATCCGGGACGTAATGTCGAGGCGGATCATTTCGCTTCCACACACCGCCAAAGTGATCGACGCCTGCGAGATGTTCGTCCAGCACAAACTGCTGGCATTTCCTGTGGTCGACGAAAGTGGTTTCATGTGCGGCACGGTCGACGCCGGGATGCTGACAGAGGAATCGATCAGCTTTGCGGAACGCCTTAATTTCGACGATATCTTCCAGCTGATTGGTTTTCGGGTCTCCAAGCTGCGAGGCAAGTCCGCTTTCGGATTATTCCGTTTCCGTTTCCCATGGCTGGTTGCCACAATCTCCAGCGGAACCATCTGTGCAATGCTAACCGGTCTCTTCGAAGCAACGCTCGCAGAGGCCTTGGTATTGGCATTCTTTATGACCGTAGTTCTCGCACTCGGAGAGAGCGTAAGTATTCAGTCTATGACGGTCGCCTTGCAGAAGCTTCATTTTGGCCCACCGACTGTTAATGATTTCCTTGGTTGGCTTCGTCAGGAAGCGGCGGCGACAGCACTTTTAGGCATGACCTGCGGACTAGTCGTGGGAGCAATCTCTTTCGGTTGGAAGGGGGCCGCCGACGCATCGCTTGTGATCAGTTCAAGCATAACGGCCGCCGTGATCGGTGCTGGTCTGATCGGAGTTAGCATACCTACTCTGTTGCACTCTATTCACGACGACACAAAGATCGCTTCAGGCCCAATTACGCTCGCGTGTGCCGACATATTCACATTGATCATGTATTTCGGTATAGCTTCATTCGTGCTGTAAACTCCCTGTGTCCGGAGCGGCGGATGCGGGCGGGGACAAGCCCCGCCCCTACTTTCATCGCAGGAACACTCCCAGTAACGAAAGCACCCCGATGATCACGCCCGCGCCGACGATGTCCACGAGGATCCCGTATTTCACCATCTTCATCAGCGGGATGTAGCCCGAGCCGTACACGATCGCGTTGCAGGGCGTCGAAACGGGAAGCATGAATCCGAGACTCGCGCCGAACGTAGCGCCGAGCGCCGGTATGAACGGGTCCTGGCCCTGAGCCTGGGCGATCGCGATCACGACCGGAACGACCATGTTCGCCGATGCCGTGTTTGATGTCGTTTCGGAGATCAGCACTGCCACGATCACCGACGCGACAAGCAGACCGAATCCGCCGCTTAAGGGAAGAAGGAGCGTCAGGTTTCTGCCTACCTCTTCCGCAAGCCCGGTTTGAAAGGAAAGGACCCCAAGCGCGAAGCCGCCTCCGTACAAAAGGATCACTCCCCAGTCGATCTGCACCGCCTCGTTCCACGTAATCGCTCTTTCCCCTTTCTTGTTTCCCGGAAGGATGAAAAGCAGGACCGCCCCGACCACGGCACCGACGGCCTCGGGGAAACTGGACTGGATCGCCTTGTATACCGGACTCGCCTCGCCGACAACAAGTCCGATCACGCCCGCGAGTATCCAGAGCGAGACCGCGGTCAGGAACGCGAACACGGTCGAGCGCTGGCCGCGGGTCCATCCGCCGAGCTCGCTCTTCTCGCGCGCGATCATCTCTTCGGAGCCGGGAATCTCTTTCACGCCGGCCGGCGCGACGAGATTGAAATAGAAGTATAGGAAAAGATAGAGGATGATCGCGATCGGAGCGCCGATCATCATCCACTTGAAGAACGAGATATCGACGTCAAGGATCCGCCTCATAAAGCCGAGACCTATGACGTTCGGCGGCGTCCCGATCGGCGTCATCAGCCCGCCGATGGTCGCCGAGAACGAGGTGATCAGCATCATCGCGGTCGCGTAACCGGGATTGATCTTCACACCCGTCTCTTTCTCGTGCTTGAAAAGAAAAGCGAGGATCGAAAGGCCGATCGCGAACATCATCGCGGTCGTCGCCGTGTTCGAGATCCAGGCGGAGCTGAAGGCCGTGACGGCTCCGAATGCGAAAAGTATCCTCGAAGGCCGCGCTCCTATCCACTTCAGCGAAAGCACGCCGAAGGCGAAACGCTTGTCGAGGTCGTGGATGAAGATCGCCCTGGCGATGATGAACGAGCCGATGAATAAAAACATCAGCGGATCGCCGAACGGCGCGAACACCTCTTTTACCGGCGCGACGTTGAAGATCACGCACATCGCCGCGCCGATCAGCGCCGTGACCGGCATCGGAAGCGATTCGCAGATCCAGAGGATGATGACCGCCGAGATGACCGCGGCGAGACTGTGCGCCTCGGGCTCTAGCTGGAACGGAGCGAAATAGATCGCGAGGAACGCGGCTGGAGCGAGGACGAACCCGGCCCGCGCCCTTATGATGTCGAACCGCGACTCGGGCCGGGAAAAGGGCTCGTCAGAAAGGGGTTGCTGCGCTTCGCTGTTCAAAGTTCCAGGTTTCAAGTTCCAAGCAAAAGTAGAAGGTTACCGTCCCACGGTCGAAGACCCAGATTCCGATTCTGGATTCAGCGATTCAGGGATTTCTGTGAGGATTAAATGAATCCAGCCATCCGGTCTCCACTTCGAGCTCTTAGCGCATAAATGGGTAGATAATACGAACCCAAAAGAGCCGTCTGGATATCGCGAAGCGCCGTGCAGGAACGCCGGACACGTTTGAAGCAAATCTTGGAACCTTGAACCTGGAATTTGGAACTGCCTCTCATTCCCATTCGATCGTGCTCGGGGGCTTCGAAGAGATGTCGTAAACGATGCGGTTTATCCCGCGGATCTCGGACGTGATACGGCTCGAGACCTTCGCGAGGAACTCGTGCGGGAGCCGAGCCCAGTCGGCGGTCATTCCGTCGGTCGATGTGATCGCCCTCAGCGCCGCCGCCTGCTCGTACGTCCTGAAATCGCCCATCACGCCGACCGAGTGGATCGGCAGAAGCACCGCGAACGCCTGCCACGTCTCGTTGTATAGGCATTCGTTGTGGAGCTCGTCGATGAAAATCTTGTCCACTTTCTGAAGAAGTTCGACTTTCTCGGGCGTGACCTCGCCAAGGATACGGACCGCGAGGCCCGGTCCCGGGAACGGATGCCGCTCGAGGATCTCTTCCGGGATGTCCAGCTCGGCCCCTATCCTTCTCACCTCATCCTTGAAGAGCTCGCGAAGCGGTTCGATCAGCTTCAGCTTCATCTTCTTCGGAAGCCCTCCGACGTTGTGATGGGTCTTGATCGTGACGCTCGCGCCCCGCAGAGAGACCGATTCGATCACGTCCGGATAGAGCGTTCCCTGGACTAGCCATTCGACTCCGCCGATCTTGTGCGCCTCGTCGTCAAAGACCTTTATGAACTTGCGCCCGATCGCCTTTCGCTTTTCTTCGGGATCGACCTTGCCCTTCAGAACCTTGTAGAAGTCCTCCGACGCGTCAACGCCTATGACATTCAGGTGAAGCTTTTCCTTGTAAAGCCGCAGCGTGTCCTCGTACTCGTTCGCGCGCAGGAGGCCGTTGTTCACAAAAATGCAGGTCTGCCGGTCGCCGATCGCCTCGTGGACGAGCGCCGCCGCGACGGTCGAATCGACGCCGCCCGAAAGCCCGCAGACGACGCGGCCTTCTGTCCCGACAGTTTCCCGGATCTTCTCGACCTCTTCGTCGATGAACTGCTGAGGCGTCCAGTCACCTCGGCAGCCGCATATGTCGAACAGGAAATTATGTAGGATCTCGGCGCCTTTGGGAGTGTGCGCGACCTCCGGATGGAACTGGACTCCGTACATCTTTCGCACCGGATCCTCTATCGCCGTGATCACGTCGCCGGTTGTTGCGGTCTTTGTGAAGCCTTCGGGGAGGTCGGTTACGTGATCGCCGTGGCTCATCCAGACCTCAAGCTTTTCCGGAAGGTCCGTGAAAAGGTCGGTCTTACCGCTGAGACGCTTCAGCTCGGCGCGTCCGTATTCGCGCCGTTCAGCGGGTTCGGTCCCGCCCCCCAGGTCGATGGCGAAAAGCTGCATTCCGTAGCAGATGCCGAGCATCGGGACGTCGATCTTGTCATAGAATTCTGGCGAAACCCGAGGTGCGCCTTCGTCCGTGACGCTGGAAGGGCCTCCGGAGAGGATCAGTCCTTTTGGCGACTTGGCGGCGATCTCCTCTGGGGGAAGGCTGAAAGGATGGATCTCGCAGTAGATCCCCTGCTCCCGTACCCGCCGGGCGATCAGTTGAGTATATTGAGAGCCGAAATCGAGAATGAGGACGAGTTCGTGTTGCAAATCTGAGTTCTCCGGGGTGGTTATAGCCGCAGATTATACACGTTACCCAGGCACTTGCACATTCAGCCCGAAAGCCGGGCCAGATCATCGCAGAATCGTTCGAGACGGTTGTCAAGATTGTGGTTCCTGAGAGCTTTTCGGCCGCTTCGGAGAGACTCATCGCTAGGTTGGCGAGCATCAGTTGCCCCCGGCTTCAGCCGGGGGCAACTGATGTCATTCTCCAACCGGAGTGGCCATTCATGTAAATTCTGAATAACCGCAATGCTTTTCCGCGCGGCTTCTGACGGTTCAAGCCTCAAACAATTGAAAGTCTGTGCAGTCCAGGCAAGGGTATGCGGTGTGAGTGGAAGCACGGCGCCCGAAGTGTCAAAAAAAAGTTGAACTGCCTAAGGAATCCGTTCAGGCCGAAATGCCGGCCTCGCTGCTCTCCGCAACCGTCGTTATCTGCTCCTTGATCCTCTGAATATCGCCGCCGAGAGCGCCTATCTTTCTGACGATCGTCTCGTAACCGCGGTCGATGTGGTACACGCGGTCGATCAGCGTCTCGCCTTCCGCCGCCAGCCCCGCGAGCACGAGAGACGCAGAAGCCCTCAGATCTGAAGCAAGCACCGGCGCGCCCTTCAGTTTCACGGGCCCTTTGACCGTGGCGTGATTGCCCTGGATGTCGATGTCGGCTCCCATTCGGATCAGCTCGGAAGCGTGCATGAAGCGATTCTCAAAGATCGTCTCTATGATCTCCGAAGTGCCTTCAGCCTGGGTCATCAGCGCCATATACTGCGCCTGCATGTCGGTCGGGAAAAGCGGATACGGCTCCGTCGTGACATCCGAGGCCTTCAGGCCTCCGGCGGACCGCCGGACCTTCAGGGTCGTCTCGTCAACCTCCTCGATCTCGACGCCTGCCTCTCTCAGCTTCTCGATCACGGCGCCGATGTGATCCGGACGGCAATTCGCGATCTCTAGCTCGCCTCCCGTTATAGCCGCTGCGACGGCGAACGTTCCGGTCTCGATCCGGTCCGCGATTATCGTGTGCTCCGCTTCCCCCAGGCCTTCGATGCCCTCGATCGTGATCGTCGGCGTGCCGGCTCCCGAGACCTTCGCTCCCATCTTGTTCAGAAGATCTGCAAGATCCGGGATTTCCGGCTCGCAGGCGGCATTGCGAATCACGGTCGTGCCTTCGGCGAGTACTGCGGCCATCATCACGTTCTCGGTCCCTGTGACGGTGACCTTTTCAAACTTCATCTCTGCGCCGACCAGTCTGCCCCTGGGAGCCCTCGCGACGACGTCTCCCGATTCCAGGGAGACCTCGGCTCCGAGCTCCTCGAACGCGCGAAGATGAAGATCGATAGGTCGTGTCCCGATCGCGCATCCCCCCGGAAGGCTGACCTTCGCTTTGCCGAACCGCCCGAGCAAAGGCCCGAGAGCGAGCACGCTGGCGCGCATCGTTTTCACGAGTTCGTACGGCGCCTCAAAATTCTCTATGTGCGCGGCGGTTATCTTGTGCGTGTGGATGTCGGGAGTCAGCGTCTGCGCCCCGAGGTCCTCGAGCAGGCGCCTCTGCGTGATCAGGTCGCGGACGTACGGGACGTTGTGTAGCGTGACGGTCGCCGGGCTGAGAAGCGTCGCGGCAAGGCACGGCAGAGCGGAGTTCTTCGCGCCACTGATAGAAACCCGGCCGCGAAGGGGCTTGCCTCCTTTTATCAAGAATTTGTCCATATTGGTTCGGGACGGACCCTGTCCCGCGGCAGGGGATCGGGCGGAACGGGCCTTCGACGATAGTCCGAAATCTTATCACGAGCGATGGATCATAAAAACCGCGCCGAACGCGCCGGTCCTTCCGGCACAGGGTTTTTTCGGCTCAAGCCTTCCTCAAGTATTGCTCAAGAGAGAACAGCTAGACTGCGTTTCATCGGGACAAATCCATCTTTCCGGAGACCGCATATGAAACGCTTGACCATCTTGCTCTTACTTGTATTTGCCGCCGCGGCGCAGGCAAATACGGCGCTTGGCGCCGCCATCGACGGGCTCCTCGCCCAAAGGACTGCCGAGAGCCCGCTTGCCCTTTCGCCCGTGGTGATCACGTTCGATCACAAGCCGGTAGCTTCCGATTTTCTCGCCCTGAGATCTCTTGGAATTCCCGGCGGCTACTATCTGCAGGAGCTTCCGATGGTGCTGACAGCGGTGAACCGCGCACAATTCAACGCATTGAAGAACCGAAGCGACATCGTCTCTCTTTATGCGAACAGAACGTTTCGCACTATGAACAGCGAGAGCAGGTCTTTTATAGGAATCGACAAACTTCTGCTTGATGAAGAAGTGAACGCGGTCAACGGCGAACTTCCGGTTTCCGGAAAGAACATCGGGATCGCTTACATTGATACGGGCATTGATGCGACCCACCCGGATCTTCAGCTGGGTCAGAATGTGGCGCAGAACGTCCTGTTTCCGGCGGCCGAGATCCCTCTAAACCTTCCGGCCTCGTTCGTTCCCGCAGTATTCCTTGAGGACCAGCCGGTAACTGACGTAGAAGGAGGCCACGGCACATTCGGCGCGGGTGTCGCAGCCGGAACAGGAGCGGCGTCGGCGGGCTTTTACAGGGGAGTCGCGCCGGGCGCGAAGCTGATCGGGCTCACTGCGGGAAACGACGTAGGACTTACTACATTCGCGATATTGCAGGCGATGGGATACACGCTCGCCAACCAGTACAGGTACAACATAAGGGTCTGCAACAACTCATACGGGACCACGCTTGCCGATCTGCCCTACAGCAAGGACGACCCTGTCAATATCGCCACGCGGATGATGCACGACCGGAACATCACCGTAGTGTTTGCGGCCGGAAACGACGGCGACGCGCCTGATATGATCAACCCCTTCTCGGTCGCGCCCTGGGTGATCTCCGTCGCTGCAGGCGAGAAAAGGGGGCTCGGAACGCCCGCCGGATTCTCCTCAAGGGGAAACGACAACGGAACCGGGACGGACACGCCCGGCCAGCCGGCGGATCCCGACTCAGCTCCGAATCTTCGGCCCGACCTCACGGGCTCGGGTGTCGATATCAAGAGCACGCGTTCAAAGGCCCCGGGAGTGACAAACACAGCGGGCACGATCCCGATCTTCGTAGGCGCGAACGACCTTTCGACCATTCCCCCGGCTTATATCCCCTACTACACGACGTCGCAGGGCACGAGTTTCTCGACACCCCAGGTTTCCGGCGTCGTTGCGCTGATGCTCGAGGCGAATCCCCTGCTCACCCCCGACGACATTGTGACCATTCTCCGGCATACGGCGAACCCCATGCCTTACGAAGAGCGGGTGGTCGGAGCCGGGTATGTCGATGCCCACAATGCAGTGCGCACGGCGATTGGACTCTACGCCGTTCCGCATCCTGCAAACCTGTTCCCGACGGACGATCCTGATGCTCCACAGATCATAGATCCGCGTGATGATCAGCTCGGAACGACGGCACAGGACATCGTGAGCGGACACTTCCGCTACGATTTCCGGTCCGACGAGATCGTCTACAGGCTTTCCGTGGCGGATCTGTCGGTCGTGACTCCAAACATGCGCTGGACTATGACATCGGCTTTTGGGAACATGGAGATCTTCGTCTCCGCGTCCGTGGACGAGACCGCGACAACGTTCGAATACGGGCGGATCACGGAATTGGCCACAGGGACGCGAAATCAGGAGACGCTCGGAGCGGCTGATTCCGGTTCGATAAACGGGGACGTGATCGAGATCAGGCTCGCGCGCCAGAAGATCAATGACGCGGTCGGCGGAGAGATCCTCGGCACGACCTCGACCGGAACAAGCGCCGACTCGCAGATCCTGATCGGTTCCTCGATAACGGGCGGCCTTCTGCTAAATTCAGACTCCGCTAACGGCTCGGATTTCACGATCGAAGGAGATGCAGATCCGACTCCGACTCCTACACCAACGCCGACCCCGACGCCTACACCCTCGCCTTCGCCTGCGCCGGATGACAACACCCCAAACAGAGGCGGGAGGTTTGACGAACGGTATTCGGGAACCGTAACTCCGGCAACGCCGGCAGTGGAAATCGCTTTCGAACTCAGAGGATCGAACCTCGATGCGCAGATCTCGCAAAACCACGGAAATCAAACTCTTGTCTTCGAACTTCTCGACAGCGAAGGGAACCTGATCGCGACGGCAAGCGGAAAGAAGATACAGCTTTCGGGCCTTCCCGAAGGCACGTATTTCTACCGCGTCCGCGGCAGCGTTACCAGAGCCGTCGACTTCACCATAAGAAGCGGGCAGGAATACTGATCCTCCTTAAGGAGCTTCTTGTGACTTCGCCGCGAGTGGGACAAGCCTGCGCTCGCGGCCTTTTTTTGTCTGGCGGGATCAACCGGGATCGGGATTGGTCCGAGCGATCGTGAATCGTGAACCGGCATCCCGGGAGGTGACAACGACCTGGCCTTGCGGGTCCGGCAGCGTGGTGACATTCGATCGATGAAAAGGAAAAGCCCGCAGCCGGGTTGCTGCGGGCTTTTCCTTTCCGAGATCGAACGGTGCTACCTGAGGCTGCGTTTGATCTTCACAAGTGCGACAGCCAGCTCGGTCCTCGTGATCGTGCGGTCCTTGTTGAACTTCCCGTTCTCGGTCACCAGGAAACCGTACTGCAGGGCGACCGCGGCGCAGCCTCTGAGACCGGCCGGGATCGTCGAGGCATCCGTGATCGTCGGCGCTAGCTGAGCCGTCGAGGCGAGATGTTCGAGCCTTGCCGCTTTGACGAAGGCCACGGCGGCGGCCAGTTTCGATGCACCGTTGTTCGGTTTGAAGCGTCCGCCGTCCGTCGCATCATAGAAAAGTCCGCCCGAAGCATTCTGCGCGCTTTCGACCGACAGACGGTCAAAGCTGTCGCGGACATCCGAATACCGCGCCTGCGAACCGACGTACTGGGGAACAAAACCGCTTCGCACGATCGAGGCCGCAAGTTCTTCCCTCGTCACCCTGTGGCCGGGGAAGAACTTCCGTCCGTAAGGGATCATCTGGAACGAGCGGATCGATTCGAGTACCGCTTCACGCTCCGCCGCACTCAGACCGCCGAGATCCGAAAGCTCTCGAAAGACCGCTCTTGTGAACGTGAATGCGCCCTTGAACTCCTGCGGCGTTCCGACGAGGATCGTGTTGCTTACCTTGACACGGTAGGAACCCGCGGCAGGCCCCGAAAGCGCGACCTTTTCGTTGCGTCCGGTCAGTCCAGGAAGATTCAGTCTGTTGGATTCTGCCGCGAGTGCTCCATCGGGACCGTACACCTGAAGACGAAGATCGTTCGCAGTGATCAAGCCTCCCCAGAAAATGTCCACGTTCGCCTCGAGAGCGTCCGAAGGGACCGAGACCGTCGCATTCACCGGATTTCCGGGACTCACCGTCCCCAAGATGCCCGAATTCACGACCGTTTCAAAGGAAACGCCGCTTGCCGGCAGGACCGACCTGAACGATCCCGTTCTGCGGTCGGGGAACGCGGCTTCAATGACCGCCGCGTAAGTGTTCAGCATTCCTGCGCCAACTTCGTGGCCATAGTAGTTCACAAGCGGGGTGGCCGACCTCTGAAGAACGTCCTTGACCTCTGCCGGCGTCAGTTCAGGATTCGATTCCAGCATCAGTGCGATCGCACCGGCCGCCTGTGGAGCTGAAAAGGAGGTGCCGCTCGCGGTTGTGTAGTACGGAAGTTCGCCTGCCGACAGCCGGGCCTGATCGCCGCCCGTGGCTATTCCGAGAAGGCCGGTCTGGCCCGGTCCCGAGCGAAGGCTCACGACGCTGACGCCCGGAGCCACGAGACTCGGTCGTGACGTCCCGTTAAACCTTCCCCGCGAAGAGAAAGGTGCGAGCCGTCCGTTTTGGTCCGTCGCGCCGACGCTTATGACCCAGGGCGCCTGGGCGTACGGGTTCAGCGTTGCGTTGCCGGCTCCGGTATTGCCGGCCGAAAAGACGACCGAAATGCCGGCGTCGGAAAGCATCTTAGACGCGATGTTCACGGGGTCGTGGGGGTCGTAGAGAGTGTTTGCGGAGAAACTGCAGTTCACCGCGCGGACGTTGTAATCGGGTCCTCTTTCAAGAAGATAATCAAATCCGGCGAGCACGTGGGTCAGGTTCAGATCACCCGCCGAGAGCCCCAGGACACCGGCGCCCGGCGCGACCCCATCGTACCCTCCGCCGGATGCCGCTCCGCTACCCGCGATCAGGCCCGCCACGAACGTACCGTGTCCGCTTACGGGATCTGTGTTCACAAGGCCTTCAGCGTTGACCGGCTCTACAAATCCGACCGGCGAGCTTTGGAAGTCTCCGAGCCTTACGTTCTGAACCACCCGTCCGGCAAGGTCCGGATGCGAGGCGTTGACGCCTGTGTCCAAAACGGCGACAGTGACGTTTCTGCCGGAAATCGGAAGGCCGGAGTTGTGGTACGTGAGTTCGGGATCGGTTCTTACGTGTTCGATCTGAGTTTGTTTGAGATAAGGATCCGAATCGAGCGAGAGCGTACGGTTTCCGTAGATCGACCTGACATTCGGGAGCCTGGAAACTTCGACTATCTGCGAGCGCGTGGCCGTCACGTAGATCAAAGGCAGTCTGCGGTATTTTGTGCCTCCGAGGATGCCTATGCTCCGCAGTGCATTTAGGTCTTCTGCCGTGGGCAGGTAATGAAAGACGATCACGGCGTTTACGTTGCTGTCATCCGAGATCTCGTTCAGCCGAAGCGCAAGCTCGGGATCCAGACTCTGCAATCCGATCCCCACGTCCGTCCCGTCATCCGTACCGGTTATCGTAACGCCGTCGGCGCCTGAAACGGTGACCCCGTCGGCTCCCGTCATCGACACGCGGTCAACACCTGAGACCGTCACGCCCGCCGGATCGGTCATCTCGAACAAAACGCCGTTGACGCCGAACCCGGTTATCGAATCCGCTCCGGAGATCGATACGCCGTCGGTTCCCGAGATCGTAACCCCGTCGGCGCCGGACACGGTGACGCCGTCGGTCCCTGTAACCGTCACGCCGTCGGTCCCGGTGATCGCGACACCGTCGGCGCCGGTCACAGTAACGCCGTTCGCATTCCTGACCAGCAATGAATCGGCGCTGTAAACTGTTCCGTCCGTTCCGGTTACCGTAACTCCATCGGTTCCGGAGATCGTAACGCCGTCGGCTCCGGAGACTGTTACACCGTCAGCGCCCGAGACGGTAACGCCGTCGGTACCGGTGAAAACGCCGCCGTCCGTGCCGGTCACGGTCACCCCGTCAGTGCCGGTCACCGTAACTCCGTCCGTGCCGGTCACGGTTATGCCGTTCACACCGTAGGTCAGAAGCCCGTCAGTGCCCGTTACCGTCACCCCGTCTGTTCCCGAGATGGTGACCCCGTCCGTGCCCGTTACCGTCACCCCGTCTCCCCTGGACACGAAAATGCCTGCCGCAACAGAGTTTACGGCAAGCACGTACACTAGAAATGCGGTGGCGATCCTGTAAAGTGTCATGGGGATGTTGCTTCGAGCGGGGTTGAACAACATTCTATTCCTAAGATCTACTTATCGCAAAACGTTTTTTGGGGCCGGCGCCCTTCCGAATGCACGCCGGCCCCTGCCCGTTGCCCGCCTAGTTGGAAACAGATTGGTCAGTTTGAAGCATAAAACGCGTCCCTTTGTTCAGCCTGAGGTTTTTGCCTTCGGCAGAAAGCGTCGTTGAACCGTCGGCAGAAGCACCACTGCTTTGCGAGATCCGTATCCCGTTTACCGTTCGGAGTACCGAGCCACCCGCTGACCCGACCGTATTCGTCACACCTCCCACGGTACTCGTGGTCGTGTTCAGGAGACCGCCGACCGTGCCGGTCGCGCCGCCCAGCAGCCCGCCTCCGGAACTGCCTTTCGACACGCTCGTATGGCTGCCGGCGGAACCGCCTGTTTCATTCGCGACCACGTCGCCCGCCGTAAGCCTGCTTCCCGCATTTGCGATCGTAACTATGCTGGCCGAAAAGGGAGCCGAGATCTCCTCGTTCTCGAGCCTGTCAAAGACAATTCCTAGACGCGAGACCCCGTTTCCGGCGGATTCGGTGGTCACTTCAGTTACCCTTCCGATCAGCTTCGTTCCTTTTGGGACGATCACCTCTCCGTCCTGTTTTAGCGTCTTCGTGGTCTTCAGCACGACCTCGTCGCCGACATTGGCTTTCCTGACGTCCAGCGTGCTCAGCAGCTTCGCTTCAAGGTTGGTTCCTGCCTTAACCAACGATCCGTCGGGTTCCATCACCTCCCCGGCCGCTGTCCGCGGTCTTTCTTCTTCGACAGAATTGGGATCCTTCTTCAATTTTTGATCCTGCCCGGCCGACGCGGCGGCGAGCGCGAGTATTAGCGCGGATCCGATTACAACATTCTTCATATCGTCCTCCGAAATTTAGAAACAGATGTTCGCAGTGCCAGGGAAGATCCTGCGTGCGCCGCTTTCAGCGCGCCGGGCGGTCGTTGCCCGCAACTCTAATCCTATGGATCAGACTTGAGAAAAACTTGAGGGCTCTAAACCCTTGTATTCAGGGATCGTGCGGTATCCCACGCGCGATTCAAGTTTTTCTCAAGAGTTCGGACGCAGAATAGACAGCCATGACATTGCTTTTCTCCTTCCCTGACGATTCGGAGACGCCGCGCCCGACCGGCGGATTCAAGGAATCACCGCGTCCAGGACCGGAAATACGCGAAAAGACCGGATCACTTCTGATCGCCGAAAAGCTAGAAGTGCCAGAAAACAGGGTTTACTTCAGGAGAGACCGGCTCGAGAAACTGCTCGACAAGCTGCTTGAAAGGTTCGGGACCGCGCTTGTGCTGGGCCGCGCCGGAACCGGGAAGACCGCTCTTGCCGCGGATTATTCAAGGAAGTTTGAAAGAATCTCCTGGCTATCGGTCGAATCGTCTGACGTTGAATGGGACGTGTTCGCAAGGTACTTTTCTGCGGCGCTCGCCGACCGCGACGGCCCCGGTCCCGTCAGATCGCTGGTACCGCCGGTCATCGGGCTCGACCCGGATTTAGTCTCTGCTTACGTCGAGACCGTGCTCCGGACACGGAAGCGGCTTCCCGAGGCCGCCAAACACCTGATCGTTCTGGACAAAACGCACAATATTTTCGACGCCCCCTGGTTCGAGGATTTCCTCCTCGGGCTGATCTTCAATCTCGGCCGTTCCAGCCGACTCTTGATCCTTTCGAGGACTCAGCCGCCGCTGCCGATCTGGCGGCTCCGCTCAAAACAGTCGCTCGGATTCCTCGGCGAGAAGCTGCTCGAGTTCAGCGCTGAAGAGACGAGGAAACTGTTCGAATATCACGGGCTTAATGTCACGGCGGCTCGTTACGCACAGCGCAGATCGTTCGGAAGGATTTCGAAGCTTATGGAGATGATCGAGGCTGTGAGATCGGGCAGTAACCGCCAAGGGTCCTGAGCGATTCCGGAGTTTTCGATTTATGCGCCGCCGTGTGACATAATCTCGCCTGCACGGCCTCCCTGATTCCCCGGAGGGCCGGTCTCAAAACAATGCGCGCGCCGAAATTCTTTCTGCGGACAAAACTGATGCCGCCACGGCAGGTGTCGGATTTCCTCCCGCGTCCGCGTCTTACCGACAAACTCGTTTCAAATCTGGGATCCGCGGTAACTCTAGTCTGCGCCGACGCCGGATGCGGAAAGACCGGGCTGATAGCCGACTTCGTCCGCCATCAGGAACGCGAGTACGTTTGGTACCAGGTTGACCACACGGACGCCGACCCGTTTTCGTTCATCGGTTACCTCGTTCACGGGATACGGGAAAACCACGCTGAGTTTGGAAGCGATCTCCTTAACTATCTTGACGGTACCGGAGACGACCTTTTGAGGCATCCGGAAAGGGCCGCCGATCTCTTCCTCAACGAAGTATTCGACACGATCGAGCAGCCGTTCATCATCGTGCTCGACGATTACCACCACATCGGCAAGGAAACCCCGGTCCATAGTTTTGTGAACCGGCTGCTGGTGTACTCGTCGGAGCTGATGCACACGGTCATCACTTCGCGGGAGTTACCTCCGCTCGCGATGATGAAGCACCGGACGAGGAAAGAAGCCCTCGTCATCACCCGCGACGATCTGAAGTTCGCTGACGGGGAGGTCAAGGAACTGTTCGCCAAGACGCTCGGCGTGGAGCTGTCTGATGAGGAAATGCGCGAGTACAGGGAAAGGACCCGCGGATGGATCACGGCCCTTCAGCTTGTGCGCCAGGTCGCGGAGCATTTCGAGCACACGGCGAAAGAAGGTTCGCTCCCCGACCTCAGGGAAATGCTCAGGCGCTCGGAGAAGGACATTTTCGATTACTTCGCGGAAGAGGTCTTTCTCAGGGAGCCCGTAGAGACCCAGGAGCTGCTGCTTCGGATATCTCTGCTCGAGTCCATGCCGCTGGAAGAATGCAGCTGGCTCTTCCCCGATATAAGGTGTTCGGCGGTATTGCCTGAGCTGACCCATCGGAACGTCTTCATCTCAGTGGTGGGCGACGCCGATTCCGTAGAGGAGTACAGGCTGCATCCGCTATTCAGGGACTTTTTGCAAAGGCGCCTGCGATCGGAGATCGGCAGGAATGCGCTCGCTGAGGAAAGGGTGCGCATTGCCGAGTTCTTTCTCGAAAGGAACGAGAGCCAGAAGGCGCTGCCGTATCTTCTCGACGCAAGGGAGACCGAAAGAGCGGCGAGAGTCATCGCGGAAAGCGGCTCTGAATGGCTTGCCGGAGGGCAGTTCACGACGCTCCGGCTCTTTTCCGACAGGCTCCCCGAAGCCGCGTTCAAAGCGCATCCGAGGGCGCTGCTGCATAAAGCGGAAGTATTCCGCCTGCAGGGCGATCTCGACGCTTCGCGATCCAATCTGAAAACAGCGGCAGTATTGCTGCACGAACAGGGCGACACGACCGGGGAGGCGGAAGCCCTTCATTCGCTTGCGAGTCTTGAGCGGAGAGAGGGACGGCCGGAAAGGGCGATGGAACTGCTCCTCCAGGCAGAAGAGCTCGCGGACCCCGAACGCGAGACGTTCATGAAATGCCTTAACACCCGGGGGCTCTGTTATGCGGCGCAGGGAAACTGGGCGGAGTCCGAGCGGAACTTTCGCTTGGCACTTGAACTTGCGGAACAGTTGGCGAACAACAAATACATCCGCCTGATCGCGCACAATCTCGCGATCCCGACCGGGTTCAGAGGTGATTTCAGCGAGGCAAAGAAATGGATGCTGAAGATCTTCCGGGAGGATTCGAACCCCCTGCCGCAGGAGGCTATCGGGCACCTGAACATCGCCAGAATGCACATTTACAGGGGCGAGTTCGACGATGCGCGCCACCATCTGAAACGATCTCAGGAACTTTCGAGGCATTACGGACTGCGATCGATGCGCGGCGAAATCTTCGAAACGTACGGTATCTATTTCAGGGAACAGGGGGATCTAGAACAGGCGGAGGAGCAGTTCCGACGGTCCAGGGAAGCGTACGACGAAGCAGGACTCAACCGTTTTCTTCACGAGGTCGAGGAAGAATACGCCGCCTTATATCGGCTGCGCGGGGACGTTTCAAGGGCCAGGGGAATTCTTGAGCGTCTTTTGGATGAGCGAAAGAAGCTTGAGAGTCGGTTCGGCGTTGAACGCGTGAAGCTTGCGCTCGCCGTGCTGGACCTCGAAACGGGAGAAACAGGCGGGGATTACGAGAAGGGCCTGAAAGAACTGCTCGAATTCTATAATTCGCAGAACCTGAATTACGAAGAGACCCAGACTGCGCTTCTCCTAGGAAGATACTACCTCAAAGAAGGGCGCAGGAAAGAGATGCTTGAGGCGGTATCGCGGGTTATGGAGCTGACGGTTCGGCTCGACTATGAGCATTGGCTCAAATCCGAGATTAAACGGGCGCCGGAACTGTTCAGGGACGAAGATGTCCTCGAGCTTCTTCCCGCCGATATTCGCGAGGAGGCGCTCTCCGCCGCGCCTGACTCCGCCTCCGCGCCGGCGCCGTCGATCGAAAAACCCGAACCGCTTCACGATCTCACGATCCGTCTGCTCGGTCACGTCGATGTCTTCCGGGACAGCTCGAATCCGCTTCCGGCGGACGCGTGGACGACGCGCAGGGCGCGCGACATCTTCTGCTTCATCGCTTCAGGCAGGCATCGGCGTGCCGAAAAGGACGTTTTGATCGACACCTTCTGGGCCGATGAGGATTTCGACGCGGTCGAGAAGAATTTTCATCCGACCATTTCGCACATTCGAAAGGCCCTGAACGCGGGGCAGGCTTTCAAACAGAATTTCATAGTCTTCCGCGACGGCTCGTACCAGCTAAATCCTGAGCTCGAATACCTGATCGACATAAACGAATTCGAAGAAGCTATCCGAAACGCCTCAGAAGCCCGAAAGAAGGGCGACGACGTACGCGCTCGGCAACTGCTCGAACAGGCGGCCGGGTTTTACAGGGGCGAGTTCATGACGGGCTCGTACGACGACTGGGCGGTAGAAAGGCGAAGTTTCTACAGCGAACAGTACGCTTCCGTTCTCGGCGAACTGGCCGAACTGTCTTTCGCTGACGAAGACTATCCGGCCGCTCTTCGGTTCGCCCGGGAGGTGCTAGGCGAGGATCCTTTTCGCGAGGACACCCACCGGCTGATAATGAGGATCCTCTCCGCACAAGGCGAACAGGCCGCGGTTAAGAAACAGTTCGAGTCGCTGGAATCGCTCCTGATGGCAGAACTCGGCGTTGATCCCGCTCCGGAGACCGTCCGCACGTTCAACGAACTCCTCGGCTGAACTTCTTTCCCGCCTGTATCCGCGAGATTCAAGTTTCCCTCAAGCGGACCTTTCCCGCACTCAAGTATTCCTCAAACGGGACTCTCTAGAATCCTTCGAAGATCAAGCAATTCGAAGAATTCAAGAACAGGAGAGTCTGAAAGTGAACTCAAAAAAACGAAATCCGCACTTCCCGCCGTTAGTGCTGGCCGCAGCGGTGCTGGCGCTGCTTCTCTCTGTATTAAGGATCGACGCCGCTGTCCTGAGTCCGGACATCGAGTCCGGGATTGACGGCGCGGCCGACTCCGTGGAACTCGGCCTTTCGATCATCGCGTTCGATTCGCCCGACGGGTTGAAGCCGGCGCATCTTTCCATACTTGAAGGCGTCGGGATCACCTCAGGCGAGACATTTCCGACGCTGGGAATGGTCGCCGCGCCGCTTACCGCGGGGCAGGTCAGGGCGCTCGCCGCGAATCCCGCCGTCAGGTCTATCTGGTCGAACGACCGTCTTTATTACTACATGGAGCAGGCCCGGATCCTCGCGGGAGTCGACAAGCTGAGGATAGATGCCGGATTCACGTACCGGAACGGCGGAATGCCGGTGTCAGGAAATGGAAACTTCAGCGTGATGGTCATCGACTCCGGTGTTGACGCCACGCACGCAGACCTGCAGTTCGGTCCGAAGGTGATCCAGAACGTGCAGACCGTGGTCGCGGCCGGGACGCTCGACGGATTCACGCCGAATGTGGCTATCGAGAACGTGCCGAACACGGACCAGACCGTCGGCCACGGGACGCACTGCGCAGGAATCATCGGCGGCACGGGAGTTCGCTCCGGCGGACAGTACGCGGGGGTGGCACCCGGGGCCAGGATCATCGGATCGGGTCTGGGAGCAGCCATTTTCGTCGTCAACGGGCTCGCCGCGTGGGAATGGGGGCTTTCGAACCAGTTCCGTTACAACATCCGCGTGATCTCGAATTCCTACGGAAGTTCGGGACCTTTCGAACCCGACAATCCGATCACCATCGCCTCGAAGATGGCCTATGACAGGAACATCGCGATCGTGTTCGCGGCGGCTAACGCCGGGCCCGCCAAGGGAACCCTGAACAGCTACGCGAAGGCGCCGTGGGTGATCGGTGTCGCCGCCGGCTCGAAAGAAGGCGAACTCGCCGACTTCTCTTCGCGCGGACTGCCCAAGAGCGAGCGTCTAGGCAATGAAGATCCTCTCGACGACTTTGACGCCCCTACGATCACCGCGCCCGGGACGGGAAGGGTGTTCGAGAGCAATTTGGAGCGGTTCAATTCCGATGTCATTTCCACGAGGTCAACGCTGAACCTGACCTCGAACGGAACCACCGCCGACACCGAGATCGCACCCGGGCTGATCCCGTTTTACACGCAGATATCCGGCACTTCGATGGCCACGCCATTCGTGGCGGGCACGATCGCGCTGATGCTCGAGGCCGACCCTGCGCTGACGCCGGACGAGATCAAACAAATCCTTGTGGAAACCGCGACCCGCATGCCGGGCTACGAGGACCACGAGGTCGGAGCGGGATACCTGAACGCCCACGCCGCGGTGGACAAGGTCTTCAACCGCGGAAAAAGCTACTCCGGATTCCAGGAGATCGCGTTCAATCTCCCGCTCACGGAAGAAGCCCTGCCGGCGGAGAACTTCGTGATCGACTTCGATCCCGCATCGACGCCCGGGACAGATTCTGCCAACGCAAGGCCTTTCACGGTCGCCGAAGGGATGAACGTGCTCGACATCTACGCCAATGTTGATGCGGTCCTCGAACCCGGCACCGGCAACCTCGTCGGGATCATCGCCCACGCGCCCGACGGAACGACCTACTCCAGCGGGATCGAATACCCCTACCCGCTCGGGAGTGAGGTAAGGCAGATCATCGTTGATAATCCGCAGCCCGGGACCTGGCACCTGGAGGTCCGCGGCGCCAGGGGGCTGACGGCCGTGCCGGGAGTCAGCCTTCCCACAAGCGGCGCGGCCCTCCCGGGTCCCGTGTCTGGAACGATCATCCAGAAGAAGATCCTTCCGCCTGATGTTCCGGACATCTCCGGCCACGCATCTGAGGAAGACATCCTTTTCGCCCTCAAATCGAGGCTGATGGACGTGTTCTCCGACGGTTCGTTTCGGCCGGATCAGAACGTTACGCGTGGCGATCTTCTGAAACTCCTCGTCATCAACGCGAATGTCCGCCAATCGCTTTCCTCGAGTCCGAGGTTCACTGACATATCGGGCGATCTTGCACGAATGGCCGAAGCGGCTGCGGTATCCGGTCCCACGCTTCGCGATCACGGATTCGGCTCGACCGGACTGCTGAACGTTTCGGGAGACCAGTTTGAGGTGTCCGCGACGGTCGGTCGGCTCGACACCGCGGTTGCGCTCGTCAAGGCGCTGGGTCACGACCCCCGCGCGAGAGATCTTGCGGGATCGGTCGTCACGTTCCAGGGCGTTCCGCTCACCGATAACGGGCAGATTCCTCCGGCGCTCCGTGGATACGTCCAGCTTGCTCTCGACAAAGGACTCTTCGAGGCATTTCCCGCACAGGTGATACAGACCGGTCCCGGACAGTTCCAGGTCCTTCCCGGACCCAGGTTTGAACCCGGCACCGCCATCACAAGGGCTGACTTCGCCGCTTTAGTCGGGCGGTACAAGGAGCTGTTTACAACCGGAGGCTAGCAACGGTCTCGCTCCCGGCGAGAGTGCCGAGGGCGAATGGAGCGTGAGGCATCGAGCGGGGGCTTTGTGCCTCACGCCTCCGAACAGGATCAGCCCGAGGGGCCGGCGGCCTCCGGGCAGGAGAGAAATGCAAATAATGAGGAAAACAAGACGATTCGATCGAAGATATGCTCTGACGGCGGCGGCGGGATTCGCGGTGTGGGCGGTGGTCATCGCCGCGATGGCATTTCCATTCCAGAGGGCCGGGGCCTCGGCGCCTGCCGGGGGACTCGCCAACGATCAGCTTTACAGACGGCCGGCTCCCAACTTTGACCTGAACCTTTCACAGGGACTCCAGCACATCAGGAACGCGGCTCCGGCTCAGACGGCCGCGCTCGAGAGCCTGAGGACCGCGACCTCGTCGCCGGACCTCAGCTTCAGGTGGAACGCATTCGGCGGCTCACCGGATGTGATCTACGGCTTCGCCTCCTCACCGCTTTCGGGAACGCCTGAGCAGAAGGCGCGCTCGTTCATTTCCCAGCACGCGGCCCTCTTCGGCGTTACGTCGCAGGATGACATCAGGCTGTTCAGCGCACGCAAGGCGCTGGGCGGCGATCTGATCCGGTTCCAGCAGACGTTCAACGGGATCCCGGTGAAGAACGGCGGCATCGGTGTCGTCATCGACCGAAGCGGACGGGTGATAATGGCCTCCGGTCCGTTCATCCGCGACGTCAGCGTCAACACGAACCCGACGGTTACGGCTCAGCAGGCGGTACAGTATGCGGAAGCGGATCTTTCGCAGTATGCCGCGGACCTGCCGGAGCACATACGCTCGCTGCTTCAACCGGCGCTCGCGATACTGACCGAGCAGGTTGGGAACGTGAACGAACTTCAGCCGCGGCTCGGAATCTATCCCACCGCCGACGGCTACCGTCTGGTCTGGAACGTTGCGCGATTCTCGACCGATCCCTTCGGTCTGTATCTGGTCTCGATAGACGCGCATACCGGCGAGACGGTCGTCCGAAAGGATTACCTGAATTTCCAGCTCCCGAACACGGGAGCCTTCCCGCTAACGGCCGACATCTATCCGAAATACCCGACGATCACCGACGAGCTGAAGGACCATTCGATCATCAGCGATTGCGACGGGATCCCGTGCGGGCAGGAAAGGGTCCAGCTCCGGAAGTTCCACGAATCAAACGTTGTGTCTGGACAGAACGGGACTCTGACCGGCACACACGCACTGATCAACAACGCGCTGGCGACAAAACAGCCTTTCGCGCAGGCGGCGCTGGGGACGTGGCATTTCAGGAAAGACAATCCGGCGGCGCTCGAGGCGAGGACGAACGAAAAGGACCAGCTCGCCGAACCGGCCGAGCACCAGGATGAGATCAACGCGTTCTTCTTCATCACGTATCTCGTCGAGTACGTCGACTATCTGCACGTGGCGGGTGATCCCGGCACATTCGGATCCCAGGGAAGCTTTCCCGACGAATATCCGAACAAGACGATCCCGCTTCCCGGAACCGTTCATATTCCGAATATCTATATCGCACTCGACGCTGCCGAAGGCCGCTTGCCCGATCCGGGAGATCCCGACCTCGCCGCCAAGGTGCTAGGCCTCGACAATGCGTTCGCTCTAAACGTGACGTCTTTGATCGAGGCGTTGACGGGCGTCAAATCGCCTGTGGTCGCAAACCCGACATCCTACGGGCACGGATTCTATTTCAACGATCTGGCGCTGGAGGGCACGGTCCCGTATCACGAAGGTATGCACGCGATAACAAGCCCGATCGCCGGTCTTGAAGGTATCGAAGGCGGTGCTCTGAACGAGGGCCAGGCGGATATGTGGGCCTTCACGATTACGGACAATCCGTCGCTCGGCGACTACGTCGTCAACGCAAAGGGCTACCGCGATCTGCGCCGCAGCAGGGGCCTAGATCCCGATGCCGTGGCTTACATACGCAGTGCGGAGTCGACCTTGAAATACTCCGACATCGCGACGCTGATCCAGGGAGGCTCTCCGGATTTCGAAGAGCACTACGACGGTGAGATCTATATGTCGACGCTCTGGGACCTGAGGGAAATGCTGAACCGTGTGTATCCCGACGATTCCACCTACAAGCGTCCCCAGCCCAAGGACGGGCTAGCGAAGAAGAAGGTTACAAAAGGCACGGAGATCTTCGAACGCAATTTCCTCGGTTCGATGTATGTCCTGGGGACCACGGCGCCCGACACGATGGTCAAGGCAAGGGATGCGATGATGATCGCCGACCAGATGCTCTACCCGTCGGACTCGACCAATCCCCGTTCGCCCGGAAAGCACAGGGCGATGATCGAGCAGATTTTCGCCGCTCACGAACTCGGAGTTAACGCTCTGGAAGTTGTTGGAGGGACCGCGACAATCTCCACGCAGGTAACACCCTTCGCCGGGTCGCAGACGCCGCCCGGAGTTCCGCAGAACGTTTCGGTCGCACCAGCGAGCTCCGATACGAACCGCGTATCCTGGGATCCGGTATCCGACGCTGTGGCGTACGAGGTCCTACGACGCAGGCTCGGGTTCGAGAACCGAAGGGAACCCAACGGGGTCAGGCACTTCAACGACGGAGACGAATCAACGACCGGGTTCCGGCACATCGACTATGTTGACGGAGAAACCGGCGAATACGTGGACCGCGGCGACATTCAGGAGGTATTCGCACCGCGCGGTCTGGATGACCCGTTCGAATACGAGTACGCGGTAAGGTCTATCGGGATCGCGACAAATGGCCAGATGGGTATATCGGACCTAAGCGGCTCTTCCGAACCCCGGACCGCCCGCATCGACGTGACGAACGAGATCGAGACCATCATCTCGAATGTGAATTTCTCCAACGGGATCTTCGCCTTCGACAACAAGCTGAGAAATCCGAACGGCGCCGGAGACACCGACGGCACGGTCTACGGCGATATCAACTTTGAGATAACCGCCATTTCCGATCCGACCGTTAGCGTGCGGAATGCTGATGTCAATGATCCGGTCCCGACGTTCGTTTTCGGAGATAACATTCCGGCGGGCGCCACTTCGGCGGCGAAGCGTTTCGAGTTCAACGATCCGCAGGCAAGGCTGTTTACGTTCGACGCACGGATCACCGGACGCGTGTTCACTTCTTCGACCGTGGGAACCGGCTCACAGCCGGGCGACGGCACAAGCGATCCGCCGGATCCTGTAACCTATTCGCTGTTCAGCGAGCAGATCACGGGAACGCTGGCGGCCGGAGAGCCTACGGCAACGACCGGAACGAGCGCTACCTGGGGCGATCCGCGGTTCAAGGGGATCACCTGGGACGACTTTGAGGTTACGGCGAAGGACGACGCTCTTTTCCTTGAAGCGACGCTGAGTTCGATGACGGCGGTCGACCTGGACTTCGAGCTCAGGACGACCGGAGGTCAGGTGCTCGACAGTTCCGGCAACATCGATTCGAACGAGTTCGTGTCCTCGGCGGTCCAGCCGGACACCGTTTACGTTCTGAGAGTAATGGGCTTCACCAACGGTCCCGCAGAGTTCACCATCGTGAGCAAGCAGCTGCTTCCGGAAGGCTCTGCGAACGAGAATGACGGAACGCGGACAGGCGGCGGAGGCGATCTCGATCCGTACGATACTGATCCGGTTTCGGCTTTCGTGCGATTCACGGTGAATCCGCTGCTTAGGACCGTGACATTCCGGATCCTGTAGGGACCGTACGGAAGACCGTGGTCCGGGAGTCCAAAAAACGAGGGAAGTCGGCGCAACGGCCGGCTTCCCTTTTCTTATTTCAGACCTTAAGACATCTGCATAAGGATTGAAAGATCTTCAGGCGCAGGCTCCGCGAGGAATCTCGGACGTCCTTATGCCGCACAGGAAATAACCTCAGGACAAGCGGTACTCTACGATTTCGAACACATATGCAAGACAAATTCCGAGCGGCGAAGATCGACATTCGAAGGCCTTTCGTTGCCGGACGCAACATTACTTGGTTGGTCACGTTCGGACTCCATCTGAGCGGGTCTTCGACCCGATAGCGTATAATCACAGAAATTAAATGTATGGGGCGGCGTCCCCGAGGAGAGATCAAACTATGAAGCGAACGATTGCGGCAGTTGCTTTGACCTTGTTCGCGCTCGGGCTGAGCGCATCTGGGCAGGGGGAAACGGCATACACGATAACCCCGGAGTCTGCGGGGCCGGTGAAGATCGGGATGACCGTCGGTGCGGCGGAGAAGGCTATGCCGGGATTCACTTTCAAGAGGACATCGGACGGCGAGGGCGTGGCGTGGGTTCAGGTATCGAAAGGAAATGAGCCGCAGATGTACCTTTTTGCCGGTGAGGAGGACCCTGATTCTTCGATCAACCGGGCAGAAAAGATCGAATACATCTCGGTGGTCGGGAAGAATTACAGGACAGTGCAAGGCGTGTCTCCGGGTATGAAGGTCTCGGAGGCGGAGAAACTGATCGGGAAGGTCAAAGAGATCGTAACCAGCGAGATCGAATCTCGGGAGTACGCTACTTTCTCGAACGGTCCGGAAGTTTTCGACTACAGACTTCTCAACGAGAACGGCATGGCGGGGATCTATGCGTCAGGTGAACGCACGACTGCGAAGTTCGATCCCGGCGCCTACATCTACAGCATCGCCGTCACGGGCAGTGTCCCGGCGGGGATTTCGAGCGCCTACACTGACCTCGACAAGGACTGCAAGATGCAGGACTCAGAGGAAGGCCAGCACACTTCAACGTTCTGCAAAGGCTACGGTGGCTACAGGCTTCACATATTCGATTCGGCTACGACGCTGGAGTTCAATATCGAAAGGGGAGACGAATCTGTTCGACTGGCGTCCCAGTCGCTGGCGTATCCGCTGAAAGACTCAAAGCTTGAATGGCGGCTTGCGGACGGCGAGCCGTTCGCGGTGATACTCCGGACCTTTGAACAGCGCGGTTCCGGAATGGGAGCGGGTTACGAATACCTTGTCGTGAAGGGTCTGAACGACTTAAGTGACGTCAACCACAGCATCGACGTAAGGACCACCCCGAATGCTAACGAGAAGGCGAGGGAAATTGCCGATGCGGCTTACGCTAGAATGGCTCCCGGTCCGTACGGCGGGCCGATGGACGGCAGCAAATCTCTGATGGGCCTTATAGAGAAGGCGCTCGACGAGTTTTCTGAAATGCGTACGAGGACGATCGAGATCAAGGCCGACAATGTTGAGGACACTTCCAAGGTGACCGTGACCGTCATAGACGACGGATATATGGACGACTCGGTTCGCGGAAAGCGCACGACGCTTCGGATCGAGTTGGACGCCAACGGCGTTTGGCAGATAAAGTCCTCCGCTGAAGCTTGGCGGTGCCACGAAGGCCGCGGCCACACGGACTTCTCGACAGCGCCGTGTCTCTAGGAGGAACCGAAGTATGAGCAGATCACATAGAACGGCCGCCGTGCTGGCGGCCGTCCTGTTTATCGGCCCGTCCGCCGTGTCGGCATCCGCCCAGGATGCGGGATGTGAAACGGATCTGTCAAAACAGATGTCGTTCCTCGGCGGAAGCTGGAAGGTTGAGAGCAGATTCCGAATCTCGAGAGATCCCGACAAGTGGGAGACGACGGTCGGAAGGTCGGTCATCCAGGACGTCTTTCCCGGATGCGTCTGGAAAGAGGAGTTCAGCGGAGCCCGCGACGGCAAGCCGCTGAAGGTGATCGGGCTCTTCGGATTCAGCAACATTACGGGCAATCTCCAGCACACCTGGAGTCATTCGCAGCACGGCATACTGACCTTCTACGAAGGCCGTCTGCTTGGGGACGAAGTTGTCTTCAATTCACAACTCACGGTCCGCGGTACGGTCTTCCTTTTCCGGAAGGTGATCAAGCGTGGCTCCGGCGGTTTTGAAGTGCGCACAGAGCGCTCGTCGACTGACGGCGGGAAGACTTGGGACGCCGGATGGTTTCTTACATACACGAAGGATCCGCGGACAGAAACCACCTCGTAAAAGAGAACCCGAATGGACTTCGCGAACCTTGGACGGATGGGATCCGAAGGTAAAGAAATGCAAACCGAATGTTACCGGGCAGCGTTTGACCACGCTGCCCTTTCTATTGCACTGCCCGCCACAGGTCACCTGACGGGCCTCCCCGACCGCCGTCAAGGTTTTCAAGCCCGGTTATCCGGGCATATAATCGAAACCGAACCGGTCAACATAAACAATCAGCAAAAAGGGGGTTGCGATGTACACACATTCAAAAAAACGCGCCGTTTCGATCTTGGCGCTCGCGGCACTTTTCGCCGCGCTTGCCGGCACGTCCGTATTCGCGCAGTTTGCGGACGGCTATCAGATAAACGTCGTTCAGCAGCAGGTTCGGACCAGGATGGTCAACGAGCTTCGAGGTTCGAATCACTTGTTCCAGTTCGACAACAACGCGGTCGTGGTCCCGAGCGGTGTCAGGAACCAGAACAGGGTGACGGGAAGCGGACAGCACCGGTTCAACGGGTCCGGATGGCGGGTCTTCAATTATGAAGGACAGTTCAATCTCAGCACGGGTCTGGTGATCAGGGTGGACTATGCTTTCTCTGGCGGCACCTTTCCACCGGGAAGTTCTGACGCTGGGATGAAGTGGTCCGGAAGGGTTGACGACGTAGTGCGGGTCCGGATAGTGGGCAGGCAGGCGTTCGCCAACGCGGTCAGCGGCAGGCCGGTATCGAACATCCGGTACAACTTCAACTACGATCTTCCGAGGCGCAATGTAAACGTGACAGTTAATAAGAACGACGGGCGAGGCACCGTATCGGTGATTCAACAACCGAACGCCCTTAACGGCTATTCGGCCGTGATAGAGATCCGCGACACTCGAGGAGGGTCCGACCAGTACTCGTTCGACGTTTTCTGGGACAACTTCGGAGGCGGCCGGCCGCCGGTCGGGAACGGCCGGATGAACTGGCAGGGTAACGTCGATGACACGGTGCAGATCACGATTCGAGGAAGGGTGGCAACGGCGCGGGCCATTTCCGGGAGATTCCCCACCGCAGTGGTCGCGAACTTCCAGGACAATCTGCCGAGGCGCCCGGTGAACGTAACGGTTCGGTCGATAGAGGGAAGAGGAGACGTTCGCGTTATTCAGCAGCCGTCCAGAGAGAACGGCTTTGCAGCCGTGATCGAGATTCGCGACCCGAGAGGCGGTTCCGACAGGTATGCCTTTGAGGCCTCCTGGGATACGGTCGGAGGCGGCGGAGTCGGAGACGACGGCGCCGGAATGACCTGGACTGGTCGTGTGGACGGCACCGCCCGAGTTACGATCCGGGGCCGGAACGCTTCGGTCCGCGAGGTACAGACGGGCGTACGGGTCGACAACGTATCCTACGATTTCTTTGACGACCTCCCCAGGCGCGCCGTGAACGTGAGGCTCAAGGTCCTCGACGGACGTGGAAGCGTTAGGCTCATAAGCGAGCCCGATCCAGGAAACAACTATTCGGCGGTTGTCGAGATAAGCGACCCGCAAAGCGGTTCCGATTTCTACACGTTCGAACTGGAATGGAACGGCGGGAGCGGAAGTCTCCCGGCCCGGGAAGGCCAGATGAACTGGGAAGGGAACGTGGATGCCACAGTGCAGATCACCATCCGCGGCAGCACTGCCACCGCACGGGCGCTTAGCGGACGGTCCCCGACTGCGGTCCGCTTCAATTTCCGCGAACCGCTTCCTAGGCGGGCTGTGAACGTCATCGTAAGGCAGATCGAAGGCCGCGGCTCCGTTAGAGTGATCCAGCAGCCCTCAAGGCTCAACGGTTACTCTTCCGTGATCGAGATCCAGGATCCCAGAGGAGGCGACGACCGTTATGAATTCGAAGCAGAATGGAGTGCTTTTGGGAGCCAAAACAACGATGGCGTACCAGGCGCGAACATTACCTGGCGGGGAAGTGTGGATGCGTTGGCGACAATAAGCATTTCGGACCGGAACGTTGTTTCACAAGCTATGAGCGGCCAGCCTCTAAGAGATGTTTCCTACGACATAGGTGTGCCCCTTCCGAGACAAGCTGTAACGGTGCGGGTCCGCAAACGTGAAGGCCGGGGAAGTGTACGAGTGCTTCAGCAGCCGAATTGGTTTAACGATTTCACCCTGATTTTGCAGATCAATGACGGTTCCTCTGGCAGGGACACCTATGAGATCGAACTTGATTGGTGATTGAATTCGTTGTTTGAAGTGTTGTGAGGCCGTCTGAAAGGGCGGCCTTGTTTTTTTAGGAGTCAGGAGAAAGCCGATGAAGGGGCGGGACCTGTGCCCGCCCATTTCTTCCGTTGGATATCGAAGGACCCGAAGCGGCGACCTGCCGCGTTGCAGAGGGAGGGCGACGCCCGACTTGGGCAGTGCAGAGTGCTGCTAATAACGGGGCGCTTTCTTCGTTGCACTTTTTCGGCTTTGCCGGGACATTAGTAGCTTATTCGGCTCCCTGCTTACCGCTCACTACCTTGCCGCGCGGCATTTACTTTCCGAGAATATCCTTAGACGAGAACTTCTTCGCCGCCTGCGCCTTCAGTTTTTCTTCCGCCGCCCTTGCGATCGAAACGTACTGAAGCTGCAGGTCCGAAAGGACTGTCTCGAACAAATGTCGCTCTTGATCAGTAAGGTTGTTCTTCGTTTTCTCACGGAGCATTAGAAGCACATCGACCCAGTATCTTCCGCTGTCAAGATCGACCGACTTCTGTCCGGTGACAGGATGCGGGATCGCACCAAGAGCAGCAGCGGCGTTCGTGACGAGTGTCGAAAGGAAATTGACGAAGCTCGCTGGATTCTCTTCCTCGACTAACCCGGCATCCTCCGCCTCTTCAGCGCGAGCGGGTGCCGCCGATGCGGTCGAACCGAAGGGGTCAGGTTCGGTGATCACCGTCGAGTAAACGGGCTCCGGTTCTGGCTTCTCGGGCTCTTTCTCTATCGTAACCCCTTCTCGTATAGATCCGTCCGGATTGAACTTGCGCCTATCAGTTACTTTTAGTTCGGGTTCTTCTTCCTGGTTCGGGTCCTGGTTTCCAATCATCGCCTTTTTGATACTCCAACTTTTGAACTATAGTCAGATACTAGCACTTTGAGATTCCGGAATTCAAAAAGTACGGTGCCGGCACACCGCTATTCCATTTGTACAGTGACACTTGGCAGAACCGGCACAGGTAACTTCTATGTCTGAGAACTTCGACAAACTGGTCGGCGTGATGGAGCGGCTCAGGGCTCCGGGCGGATGTCCTTGGGACAGGGAACAGACGTACGGATCGCTTGCAAGGTACCTTCTGGAAGAAACGTACGAGACCTTCGACGCGATCCAGGAGGCAGAGGCGACCGGCGATACGGACGATCTGGTGGAAGAGCTCGGCGATGTCCTGCTTCAGGTCGTCTTCCATTCGACGATCGCAAGAGAGCGCGGAGACTTCACCATCGAAGACGTGGCCGACCGCGTCGCCAAGAAGCTGATCCTTAGGCATCCGCACGTCTTCGAGGACAAGGAGCTGGAGACCGCAGATGACGTCCTGAACAACTGGGACGAGCTCAAGAAAGAAGAAAGGAAACGGTCGGGAAAGGAAGAAAAGGAAAAAGAGTCGATCCTCGATGACGTAACGATTCACTTCCCCGCACTCATCGAAGGACTCAAACTTACGAACAAGGCGGCGAAGGTAGGATTCGACTGGGAGGATGCCGGCCAAGTTTTGGAGAAGCTCGACGAGGAACTCGCCGAACTGCACCACGCCGTCAAGAACGGCCGCAACGAGGCCGTCGAGGAAGAGATCGGGGACCTTCTGTTCGTACTTGTAAACCTTGCGAGGAAGCTCGACGTCGAGCCGGAGACGGCATTGAAGAAGACCAACCGGAAGTTCCGCCGCCGGTTCTCCTGGATCGAGAAAGAACTGCGCGATGGCGGCCGTAAGCCCGAGGACACTTCTTTGGAGGAGCTGGACGCGCTCTGGAACAAGGCGAAGTCCGCGTCCTGACTTCCGCTCACTTTGAGAGGGCTTCCACGATCAGACGCCTTACCCTCCCGTAAATCTGCGGGTCCGAAGACGCCCTCGGTCCCGCGATGTTAACCGTCCTGCAACCATTTCGGTCAAGCCATTCGCGCAGTCCTCGTGCGGCCTCTTCGATCGACTCAGAACCGAGATCGATGTGGATCACTGGCTTTTCATACCTACGCGCCAGCTGAAGCGTAAGCAAAGAGCCTCCGGTCAGCTTCCCGCGGCTTACGATGACCGTGCCGTCGGAATCGCGTACGTTCATCGCGGTTCGTTCCGGGTAGCTTCTCGAATCTGTTTCGCGAAGCGTCGAATACGAATCGGGTACCGCGCCGTCTTCCGCGAGCCTTTCTTTCGGTACCCATCCGCCGGTGTCCAGCCCGAGTTCGATCGCGGCATCGAGCCCCGCCCGGTCGGCGCCGGTCTGGCCTCCAGACACGACCTTTTCGACTTGGTGCGGCATCGGGAAGGCGGGGTCAGTTGTTCATCCTGGATCGGGAATCAACCTCGATCTCTTTCGGATCGGGTTCGGCGGGGATCTCGACCATCACCTTCTTCTTCCCTGTTCCGATGGACTCGATGACCTCGCCTGCCGAGCCCATTTGCACCTTGGAAGAAAGAACCCGCGAAACTCTCTGGGGAAGGAACTTCGGCGCCAGCGCCGCGACCGAAGCGGTCAAGGCAACGATGTCGCCGCCGCCCCGCCAATGCTCGCGGATCACGCTCTCATCGGTGTAATTCAGGAGCCTGAGCAGCGTGAGCGCGATCAGGTAAATGTCGTCTATCTGGCCGATGAACGGAAAGACGTCCGGGATCAGGTCGATCGGCGAGATCGCGTACACTATCGAGGCCGCAAAAAGCGCCTTCTCCGTGATCGGGACCCGCTTGTCCGCTATCAGACTGCCGCACAGCATCACCATATTCGGAAGGAACATAATGAAGTTCTTCATACGTCCTTTCGATTCCTTTTTTTCTTTCCGGCGGGAAACCGCCCGTCTCTTTGCCATAAAATCCTCTCCCGGACCTTTGTCTGACGAATGTTTTCGAGTCTAATCCCGACACTGCGGCCGCGCAAGTCCGATTCCGCCCGCGTTTGTCATTCCCGGTTAATCGGTTATCATTTTCGGGTCCCGAGATAACCCGGCCCGGCGGCCCGACGCCTCGCAAATGCGGAAGATGGGGCGCTGCCCAATCCAAAGATGATCCTCCAGACGATAAGGGAGCGCGCCTCCTACGACAAGAAGCACATAATCCTTCCCGAGGGCGAGGATCCGCGAGTAGTCGCCGCCGCTGAAATGTGCGTCCGCGACCGAGTCGCGAAGATCACCCTGATCGGCGACGAAGAGAAGATACGTGCGGCGGCCTCGGCGGCCGGCGCGAACCTGAACGGCGTCGACATACTCGATCACCTGCACACCCGCGACAAAGGCCGGATCGCGATGCTCTTCCACGAACTGCGCCGAGCGAAAGGAATGACCCTCGAAGAAGCGGAGAGGACCGTGCGCGATCCGCTTTTCTATGGAGACCTTCTCGTTTACCTTGGCCAGGCGGACGGTTCAGTTGCCGGAGCGGTGAATGCGACCGCGCAAACAGTGCGCGCGGCGCTGCAGTGCGTCGGCGCCAGGCCCGGATTCAAGACGGTCTCGTCTTTCTTCCTTATCACCGTGCCGAGCCGGGAATTCGGCCACGACGGAACGATGGTCTATGCGGACTGCGGCGTGGTGATAGATCCGGACGCGAACCAGCTCGCCGAGATCGCCATCGCTTCCGCGGATTCGTTCCGGACGCTGGTCGGCGCCGAACCGCGTGTCGCGATGCTCTCTTTCTCGACCAAGGGAAGCGCGAAGCACGCGCTGGCTGACAAGGTGATCGAAGCTACGAAAACCGTGAAGGCGCGGGTCCCGGACCTGATCGTGGACGGCGAGCTGCAGGCGGACGCCGCGCTTGTGCCCTCGGTCGCCGAATCGAAGGCTCCGGGATCGAGCGTCGCCGGGCGGGCGAACGTACTTATTCTTCCGAATCTCGACGCGGGGAACATCGCTTACAAACTCACCGAGAGGCTGACCGGCGGGACGGCGATCGGCCCGATCCTGCAGGGTCTCGACCGCCCCTGCAACGACCTTTCGAGAGGCTGTTCGGCGGAGGACATCGTGAACGCCGTAGCGATCACGGCTGTTCAGGCACAATCTCGCCAAACTCGGAAAACTCGGTAAACTAACAGAGATGAGACTCACCTTCCTGGGGACCGGAACATCGACAGGCGTACCTTCGATCGGGTGCGGGTGCGAGACGTGCCTTTCCGACGACCCCAGGGACAAGCGGCTGAGAGTTTCCGTGCTTGTCGAACACGCGGGTGCGAAGGTCCTCGTCGATACTTCGATCGATTTCCGCCAGCAGGCGCTCCGGGCGGGGATTAAGAAACTCGACGCGGTGCTGATCACTCACTGCCACGTCGACCACGTTTTCGGGCTCGACGACATACGGCCCCTGAACTTCCGATACGGCCCGATGGGCGTTTATGCCAACGACATCGCGTGGAATGACCTGCGCAGGATCTTCCGGTACATCTTCGAGCCGACTCATTTTGGAGGCGGGCTTCCCCAGCTGATCCCGCACACGGTCGTGAAGAATTCGCCCTTCAGCCTTGCAGAGGGACTGGAGGTGACGCCCGTCGAGGTGATCCACGGCAAGCTGCCGGTAATCGCTTACCGCTTTAACGACTTCGCCTATGCAACCGACCTGAAAACAATACCGGACGAGTCGCTCGAACGGCTTCGGGACCTGGACGTCCTGGCGCTCGACTGCGTTAGGATCAAGCCGCATACTACACACCTGTGTCTTGAAGAGGCGCTCGAGTATATCGAGGAATTGAAGCCGACGCGCGCGTATCTGACGCACCTTAACCACGACATTATGCACGAAAAGGACTCGCGGCTTCTTCCGGAGAATGTCGAGTTCGCGTACGACGGCCTGGTGGTGACGGACTGAAGTTAGCCACGAATTTCACGAATGACACTAATTTCCCCATTTCCCCAACTTCAAAGGTTCATTTGCGATTTGAACCGAAATCGACCGCTTTCTCAATTTGTGCAATTCGTGTAATTCGTGGCTGATCTCAACGTATGCAGATATTTCACGGAACCGAAAACGCCAGCATCGCACGGCCCACCGTGCTGACGCTCGGCGTGTTCGACGGTCTTCATCTCGGCCACCAGGCGATAATGAAGAACGTCGTCGAACGCGCTTCCGCGTCCGAAGCTGTTCCGACCGTCATCACCTTCGATCCGCATCCGCGCGCCGTGCTTCATCCTGAATCGGCGCCGCCGATGCTTCAGACCTTCGACCAGAGGCTCGCCAACTTCAACGTGCTCGGGATCGAGCAGGCGATCGTGATCCGCTTCACGAAGGAGTTCGCCGACTGCAAGGCCGAAGAGTTCCTCCGAGAGATCGTCCACGAACGGCTGCAGGCAAGGGAGATCTATCTCGGCCACGGATTCGCGTTCGGCAAAGGACGACGCGGCGATATAGGGCTTCTTCGTAAGATGAGCGGCGAATTCGGGTTTACGGCCGACGAGGTCCCCGAAGTCAGGCTTCGAGGGATCAGAATCTCTTCATCCCGTATCCGCGAATTATTGAAGGACGGCAAGGTCAATCTGGCCCGAAGAATGTTAGGAAGGCCGTACGGCATCGAGGGCGTCATCATCCGAGGCGACCGCCGCGGTCACACAATCGGCTTCCCCACCGCCAATCTCAAACCCGAGAACCGGGTCGTGCCCAAGTTCGGCGTCTATGCGACCGCTACGCTTATTGAAGGCGTCTGGATGAAAGGCGTTACGAACGTCGGAGTCCGGCCCACCTTTGAATCCGACTCGGAACCTTCCATCGAAACACATGTTTTCGACTTTGAAGACGATCTCTACGGCTCGGTGCTGCGTGTGCGTTTCCTCCACAGGATCCGTTCGGAGAAGAAGTTCTCCGGAATCGACGAGTTGAAGGTGCAGATCGCTCGCGACGTCGAGACGGCTAAGAGATACTTCTCCCGCGAGGGAGTCGAGAGCAGTCTGGAGCTGGGGTGACCAAATCCTTAAGTACTGAGAGATGAGTACTGAGAGATGAGTACTGAGAGATGAGGAATCGGAACCCGGGGAGTGGGCGACGGGCATAACAGAATTAAGAATTCAGAAGTCAGAAGACAGGAATCCGGGGCTGCCCGAAGGGGCTACGGAGGCAAGCCCGGGGCAAGCCGTAGGCGCAGCCCCGGGTTTGGGTATGAAAAATATCGTTAGCCGCGTAGCGGCGACAGGATCGGAAGCTGGATCGCAAGCGACGGGCAGATCATTGACCAATGCCCATTGACCATTGACCAATGAAAAGGAGTCCGGAATGCAAGCGACGAGCGTAAGTTTAGGCCGAGAAGGTTATCCTCGTACGCGCGCTGCCGGCTCCGTAGGAGCCAAATGTCTGTAGCAACGCGGCAGGAATCGAGATCGGCGCTCCGTTAGGAGCGCAACCGGTACAGCCCCTCCGGGGCTGTAAATATGTTTGGGGTTGCGTTGCTACAGACATTAGCCTCCTATCGGAGGCGGGGTTGCGGGCAAGGTACCCGCGGTCCGAGGTTACAGACATTCGCCTCATACGGAGGTGGAATCATCAGGGTCCCTGGCTGTCCGCCGGTATCGGATACCAGGTCGAAATGCTAGACTTTTAGCAATGGCGGAGAACGAACAGCTTGCGGTGATCGGGGACCGGACGACGGATGTCGTCAAGGCCGGCGAGAACGTGTCCGGGAACGGGCACGGTCGCGAGCTCGTGCCTACCAAAAAGCTCCCGATCGCCAAGTACGTCACGAACGAAGATCTGATCGCTGAAGAGAAGGAACTGATCCGCTCCGAGAAGTTCGTCGAAAGGTCGTATCACGGCTGGCGGGGATGGCTCCGGATTGCGAAGGTCTCGAGAATGATCGGGATGCTCTCGCTGTACCTCTATCTCGACCAATACGATATACACCGTGACCGCCACCTGAGGCAGAAGGAGTTCAGGCTTGAACAGGCGAGAAGGCTCTCGCGCTCGGCTGTCGTCGGCGAATGGTTTTACTCCGTCCGGCTCGCGTTTTTCCATTGGTTCCTTCTGATCCTGAAAGCGATGTTCGTCGGTTCGGAGGACAACAAGGAGCTGAATCAGGAACGGCAGGCCGTCTGGCTGAAAGAGGAGATAATCGGCCTCGGGCCGACCTTCATCAAGATGGGCCAGGCGATGGGGACCCGTGCCGACCTTCTGCCGCTTCCGTTCGTAAGAGAACTCGGCACGCTCGTCGACAGCGTCCCGGCGTTTCCGAACGAGGTCGCATTCGCGAGGATCGAGATGGAGCTCGGCCGCAAGATAAACGAGGTCTATGCCGAGTTCGAGCTTACTCCCGTCGCCGCCGCTTCACTCGGCCAGGTGTACAGGGCGCGCCTCCATTCCGGAGAAGAGGTCGCGGTCAAGGTCCAGAGGCCGAACCTTGCGGGGATCATCAAGGGCGATGTCGAGATCCTAAGGAAGATCACGAAATTCGCCGAGCGCTTCCCTTCGCTGAACGAGAATGCCGACTGGGCCGGGATGCTGACCGAGTTCGACGAGACAATCCACGAAGAGATGGATTACGTCGCCGAGGGCCGCAACGCTGAGCGCTTCCGCGAGAACTTCCAGAGCTGGTCGAACATACACGTACCCGAGATCCACTGGGAAGTGACGACGTCGAAAGTCTTGACGATGGAGTACATTCACGGCACAAAGGTCGTCGATCTGGAGAGCCTGCGCGCGCGGAAGGTCGCTCCGGAGAAGGTGAACCGGCTTTTGATCCGAACCTATCTGAAACAGCTTCTCGAAGACGGTTTCTTTCACGCCGATCCGCATCCGGGAAATCTGCTCGTGATGCCGGACGGACGGCTCGCGTTCTTCGACTTCGGGATGGTTGGTAGAATCACTCCGAAACTGCAGGCGAAAATGATCGACGCCTTCTTTCACGTCGTAGGCAAGAACCCGGACGGGATCGCGCAGGACCTGATCGAACTGGATTTCCTGAAGCCCGGCGCGGACCCGGAAACGGTAAGGCCGGTCGTTCGGCGAATGTTCGAATTCCACCTGGACCTGAAGCTGAAAGACGTGAACTTCAAGGAGCTGACCTACGACCTTGCGGACGTGATGTACGACTATCCGTTCCGGCTCCCTTCGAATTTCACTTATATAATGCGCGCGCTGATGACCCTGGAGGGCATAGGCATCGTCACCGACCCCGAGTTCAGTTTCTTCCTGACGGCCAAGCCTTACGCGAAGGAGTTCATGCTAAGGCGCGAGGGCCGCGACCTTAGGAAGATGTTCGTCGACAAACTGCTAGGACGCGGCGAAGATGAGCCGATAGACTGGAACCGCACGTGGAAGCTGGCGAAACTCGCGGCGAAGACGGTCCTGAAACCCCGGCAGTGATCGTCACCCGCTTCGCGTTTATCATTTCTTATGATTTCTCAGGATCGCAGGAGATCGGCGCTGACCGTATTCTCCGCTTTAGTGCTTGCCGTTTCGCTTTCGGGCAGTCTCTTCGCGATGGACGATTACAAACCGCGGATTAAGGTCCGGCACATTGCCTCCGACTTCGATATCGGTGAACTGGAACACCCGCTCTGGAGATCAGCAAAGGCGGTGAAGGTCAAGGAATACTGGTCGGGCGAAAAAGCGCCCAAAGGACGCCGTTTCGAAGCCAGGATGCTCTGGTCCGCCTCGTATCTGTACGTGAAGTTCGACGCCGCGCAGATAGAACCGCTTGTGGCGAACGAGGCTCCGGATCTGAGCCGCGAGGCGGAGAAGCTTTGGGAACGCGACGTCTGCGAGATCTTCATCGCGCCGGACAGAGTGAACTTCCGGCATTATTTTGAGTTCGAGGTCGCTCCGACCGGAGAGTGGCTGGATCTGAAGATCCACCAGAAACCGGACGTGCGGATCACGGACCGGGACTACTCTTCAGGAATGGAGACCGCGGCGAGAGTCAAAGAGGATCGCGTGGTAATGGCGATAAAGGTGCCGTGGCGATCAATGGGCGCCAGACCTTCGGCGGGCGACGTCCGGGTCGGAAATCTGTTTCGCGCGGTCGGCAAGGGCGAGACGCGCGGATATCTTGCCTGGTCGCCGACCTTGACCGAAACTCCGAACTTCCATCGCCCGGACATGTTTGGGGAGTTCAAGTTCACGGGATCGTGAATGGTGTGTCCGAAGCCCGAGCGCAAGGGCGGGCTACTTCGGTCAAGTGAGCGGTGGGCAGTAAGCAATGAGCCGGATTCTACCCTTTGGACTTGGAACTTTGAACCTTGAACTCGCCGCAGTAGCCCTCCCTTACGGTCGGGCTTCGGACACCCTGTTTACGATTGACGATTCACTAGGCAATGCAGTTCGCTCTACTCACATTCCTCGGGTTTGCCGGCGTGGAGGCGTTCTCTTACATCGTCCATCGATGGCTGTTCCACGGGATCTTCTGGAAGATTCACAGAACGCACCACTACCCGCGAAAGGGCGCGTTCGAGCCGAACGATCTGTTCTCGGCGGGATTCGGGGCGATCTCGGTCTTGCTGATTGTCTTTGCTGAGCACCCGCTCGCGGAGTCATTTGCTTTCCCGGTCGGACTCGGTATCGCTATTTACGGCGTTCTATTCTTCATAGTCCACGACCTTTTCACCCACAGGCGATTCCTGCCTTTTGCATCAAGGAACGGCATCCTCTTGTCGATCCGCGGAGCGCACCAATCCCATCACCAGACCGTCGAGAAGGACGGTCAGGAGCCGTTCGGGTTGTTTGTTTACGATTACCGGCGGTTCAGCAAAGGCGGGGACTAATTCAGATTCGCTGCGTCGACCCCTGGAGGAACGATCCAGACCCTAGTCCTGACATCCTTCTCGACTCCGCCGTTCGCAAAAACGATTCTTAAGGGATCAATAGAAGAGGATATACCGAGCGCGAGGTCCCTGATCTCGATCTCGCGCTTTCGCACGGCGTCCGCGGACCCGTATGTGATTATCAGGGCATAAGTGGTCGGATTTCTTCTCAGAGTATCGACCAGTGCGGCGATCCTCCGCTCGAGCAGTTTGTCCTTTACCTTCCCGAACTCGTCAAAAAAGATCACTGACGGCTTCACATCACCGTATGGCGCCGGAAGCGAGACCGTTCCGTTGCAGCCTTCTTCAAATCCGGAGACGTTCACAGTAGCCGTCGGCTTCCCGGAAACAGTCACATTTATCTCGTCGGTCCCCTGCCCGGAAACGATCTGTCCGTTGTCGAGCGACCATTGATACGCGATCTTCTTGCGGTCGAAGTCTCCGGTTAGCAGCGCTGTGAAGATCGCGGTGTCACCGTCCTTCACCGCGACCAAAGGGCCGGCGATGACGACCGTCGGGCAGTCCTCGTTGCTTGTGACCACCTGACCGCTGCAGATCGAAACCGAAGCAAGGATAGCGAATAAGATCAGGATGCGTGCATTCATTTCTTTACTTTTTCCGGTTCGGCGAGAACAAACGCGCCGTCCCGTAAGATGGGCTGAAACAACGCAGCAAATATACAACTATCGACTAAAAATTGCACATTATTACGAGTTCTCGTATAAGCGGAGAAGAAAGTCGCCGGGCGAGTGTGTTTCATCCTTGCAACACTATCCAACTTGTGCTAGTCTTGGTCTTGCCTTGGGAGAAGGGTTTTTAGCGGGAACTGAAGACGATGACTTCCTCGGCAACGGTCTTGTGAAAGGGCCGTGGTTTTGCTGGGGCAAAAGCAAAACGAGCAAGCGGGTAAGAAAGGTCGGAAGCGGGAACTTCCGGCCTTTCGCCATTTTGGGTCAGGAATTCTTTGAAGCGAGCCGCAAGATCGCAACGGGAATGGCCTCGGAAGACCACCCGTTGCCGTATGTCCTTGAATTAAGCCGGACTATTTCCCGCTCTGCTTCCTTGAGCAGCGAATCCGGCGGAAGGTTCTCCGGCCTTTCGTAGCATGCGTGGTGAATGCAAGGCAGGGGCTTCGTCGTGACGTGGACCAGGCATCCCGCCTCCGGTTCAAAAAGCGGACACGAATAGCATCCGCGCGCGTCGTCGAACTCTTTCGCGGCCGCGTACGTCCGTGCAAGGACTCGGACTCGAATTTCGCGGGGGAGATCGCCGATCGCCCTGCCGATCGCTTCCGCCTCGAGCAGGGTCACACGGACATTCACGAAATGTTCGTCGGTACAGCAGATCCCCTGAACTTCGCAGGTCCCACAGTCTTTCGCACGCACCTCAAATTCCCGTGCGATCCGTGACCTGATTCTCTCGCGCAGACCACCTAGACGCTCCAATGCGTATTAGAGACTGAATGCTTTCATCGGAAGGCTCTTTACGAGAAGATGCTCTGAAAAAAAATATTGACTGCATTTTGCCACCGTTCTATATTCCATCATTCGTTTTATCAGTAGAGGGACTCCCTGCCGCATATTGACGACTGCTCTGTCGGTCATACAAGTGCCTCGATAGTTCCAGTTCTTTGATCCTGAACGATGTTCGTGGTTTTCAAATCTGACAAATGGAATATAGAGAAATGAGGGTTCGCATTTACAGTGTAATGGCTGGCGACCTCAGATCGAATTCAGATCTGATAGGCCAGATCCGACGCCTTGGAAAGATTTTGCCGGGGACCTGGACGGAACGAAATCCTTATGACGTAACTGGAATGACCTTCCTGCTCGGAGGCCGCAACAGCATCGCATCGGTGTTGAGATCCGTGCCTTCGGGATCCATCAAAGGCAACAAGCTGCTCGTGCGTTACGGGACGGAATCGACTCTGGGGAAACGGTACACTATAATCTCGATCACCTCGGTCTACAATCCGCACCATGTCGTCAAGAACAAGCAGAAGTGGCCGCGGCTCTTGAGGGACAACCACTATAGCAATATCACCTTTGCGTCGATTGCGGACAAGATATGGAGCGACGAGAACAAAGTCGTCGACGTGTTGATGGACTACGCTGTGGGCAAGGCAGCTGACCCCCGCTGACCCTGTACGATCACGCCGATCACTTCAATCGCATTTCACAAGCCGTGTTCGTCTTTTCGGACACGGCCTGAACACTGATAGACTTGGAAAAAGCCGGATGATCTGGCAGCGGGGGGTCCGAAACCGCTGCTACTATTTTCCGGCTTGTCGCTTTTACTGGCGTTCACCGCCTGCGGTAAGATCGTCAGATCACCGAACGGATCGTCTGGCAATCGGAAAAGGATCCGGGCCGCTCTTGACGGACCGTACGCTTGAGATCGAAAAGGCGCTAAAACGGAATAGGCGTGCGCCGGAAATATCAATAAGAGGAAAAAGAAGAATGCTTAATGTTGGTGACAAAGCTCCGGCGTTCTCGGCAAATGACCAGGACGGCAACGCGGTGAAACTATCGGATTTCAAGGGAAAGAAACTTGCTCTTTACTTCTATCCCAAAGATGACACTCCCGGCTGCACAAAGCAGGCGTGTTCGATCAGAGACGGGTACAAGGCCCTGAAAAAGGCAGGCATAAACGTGATCGGCGTTTCGACCGATGACAAGCAGTCTCATCAGGACTTCATCAAGAAATACAAATTGCCGTTCATTTTGCTCGCGGACACGAACAAGAAGGTCGTAGAAAAGTACGGCGTATACGGAGAGAGGAATCTTTACGGAAACAAATTCATGGGCGTGAAAAGGACCACTTTCCTGATCGACGAGGAAGGCAAGATCGTCAAGATCTTCAAACGCGTAAAAGTGGACGAGCACGCCGATGAGATCTTGAAGGCATTCGGCGCCTAGGTTGAACACACTGAGGCCCGCACTCTCGTCCAGGCTTCAACGGAGAAAATTATCAGGAAGCCCGCGGCCTGTCGCACAGGCAGTCTGCGGGCTTAGTTTTTTCAGCCGGAACACGTAATTGAACAAGGAGGAATTTGTGAAGAAACGCCTTACGGCAATCGTAATGATCACCCACCTGCTCTTCCTAGCGGCGCCGGCATTCGCCGAACGAATCACTATGAAGAACGGCGATCTTCCGTAATACGATCTCAAGTGCGCTACGGGCAAGGTGAGCAGATGTCTGAACATCTCTTATAAATGAGGGGTTCCGTATTCCAACCTTTCCGGAAATTTGATTATCAAAGGAACCGCTTCAGCTTTTTAATTGAAAAGGTTATAATAAGCGTTGCTTATGGGGGCGACAGGCTTCGACAGAGGCTTGTATAGATCTTTGGATGCACGTCGGGCGACCTTTCAGTAGCTCGTTAACAATTCTGGAAGAAACACAGATGCCAACCAAGAATTGGCTCTCGCTGCCTAACGTAAGTTAGCTACAGCGATGTCCTCCGGCAAGTTTGCTTAATGCGCGCCGACGGGATATGACACAGTTTAAGCTAGCTCGCATCGACCGCCTGCGGATGCGAGCGAAACTTTAGCCAGGCTGGCCGCCGGTGAGGTCTTGTTGCTTCACATACTCACTTGCGGCGAGAAACGAGTGAAGCGACTAAGCGTGTAGATTCCACTGGTCACAACCTTTGGATGCGGGTTCGATTCCCGCCGCCTCCACCACATCGAAGAGAGTCCTGAGTGACGAGTACTGAGAAAGCCCGGCCGCCGCGCCGGGCTTTTGCTTTTGGAGCGCTGAGGTACGATAGGCTTCAGCATGTCGCTTCGGGCGAAGCCCGAAGAGGCGCATTGACCGCGGGCAACTGGCCCGCAAGCTAGTACTGAGTACTGAAAGATGAGGACTGAGTGTGCCCGGCCGCCGCGCTGGGGTTTTCTCATTTAATGATCAGTGGCCCGTTGTGAGTGTCCGGGCTGTCCTGACTGGAGCGCAGGCGACCCCGCCTGCATTGAGCGCGAAGCGCGAAGAGTATCTTGTTTTGCGGACCCTCAGCCCATCGCCAACCACTCCGTGCTTTCGCGCGGCGCAAACTTAAGTTCGCGCCGCTGCCCGCGTTAATGTCGTCAGTGGAGTAGAATAACCACGAGCGATGCACGAAGAGACGATCCGGAAAACCATCGAAAGAGTCCGCGAGCTTCGGGAAAAGAACGAACCAGAAGAACTGGCCGCTGCGCTCCGCCAGCTCGCCGAGCTTCGCCGGCACAAAGGCGACGAGTTAAAGGCGCTTGAGAACTACGAGGAGGCGGTATCCCTTTTTCGCAAAGCCGGGAATTCCCTCCGGCTGGCACACACCATACGGCATCTGGGCGACATTCATCGAAGGGCGGGGCGGTTCGCCGAAGCGCTCGACTGCTACGAAGAAGCGCTCACAGTCTGCAGGCGTTCGAAAGATGTTTCGACACTGGACCTTGCCAACACCGTCAGGGCATTCGCTGTCCTCAGATCCGATACCGGAAAGCGGGTGGCCGCAGAAAAGCTTTGGAAAGAGGCGCGTAAGCTTTACGAGAATGTCGGTGTTCAGGCGGGAGTCGACGAGTGCGATGAACGCCTTGCCGCGCTTGGCGATCGCTAAGCAGCTTCAAGGACCCCCCTACATTCCACCGGTTACTTGAAACTAATACGCTCGTCGAGGAGTGAGTTCCGCAGATGACCCTCGCAATTCTGGCACTTGTCGCAGGCCTCGTGCTTCTGGTCTGGAGCGCGGACCGGTTCGTCGACGGTTCGGCATCCACCGCCAAGCACTTGGGAATGCCGCCTCTGCTCATCGGAATGGTGGTCGTAGGGTTCGGGACCTCCGCCCCGGAAATGGTGGTCTCGGCGTTCGCCGCCGTGCAGGGGAACCCGGGGATCGCCATAGGGAATGCTTACGGCTCGAACATCGCGAACATAGGATTGATACTGGGCATCGCCGCGATGATCGTCCCGATCACGGTCGATTCCAAGGTCCTTCGGAACGAGCTGCCGATCCTCTCGCTTGTCACTGCGCTTGTCGCCGTCCAGCTGATCGACAGTTACATCAGCCGGATCGACGCCGCCGTGCTGCTCGTCGTCTTTGCCGGACTGATGGCGTGGACGATCGGGCAGGGGCTGAAAAAGAGAAAGGACAAGTTCGCGGAAGAACTGGAAGCCGAGCTGTTGGAGTCCTCGATGCCGATCGGACGCGCGCTGATATGGGTCCTGGTCGGTCTCGCGGTCCTGATCGTAAGTTCGAGGCTGTTGGTCTGGGGCGCGGTCGAGATCGCGAAAGGAATGGGAATAAGCGACTTAGTGATTGGGCTTACGGTCGTCGCGCTCGGAACGTCACTTCCCGAGCTTGCATCGAGCGTGATCGCCGCGAGGAAGGGCGAGGACGACCTCGCGCTTGGCAACATCCTCGGATCGAACCTATTCAACACCCTCGCCGTGGTGGGGATCGCCGGAATGATCGCTCCGTTCGAAGTCGGCCCGGAAGTGCTTTTGAGAGATGTCGTGGTGATGTCGATCCTGACCGTTTCCCTTTTCCTCTTCGGATACGGTTTCAGGAAACCCGGAAGGATCAACCGATACGAAGGCGCGGCGCTCTTGTCGGCATACGTCGCCTACACGGCGTACCTCCTGTATAGCGTATTTTGACCTTGAGAAAGGAGGCCGCCGTCGGCAAGTGATCGGTCATTGCATTTGCGTCATTGCACTCGCGTCTATTGCATTTGCCTCTTGACCGTTCGGCCTTCAATTGGATATTTTCTTGTTGCGGATGAAGGTCCGTCCGGGGGTGTAGCTCAGCTGGGAGAGCGCATGGTTCGCAATCATGAGGTCAGGGGTTCGATCCCCCTCATCTCCACCAATCTTTTCAATAACTTAGGGCGACCGTCACGGTCGCCTTTTTTCTGACGTACTAAGAATTGTAGTAACTGCTATCAATTTTCCTCGGCTGGAAGCTTGGCTAATTCAAACCATATCACTTGTGAATGAGCATGGTCTGACTCATCTTCTGCTGCCAAACGATTTCATTGCAGTTGGAGTTGACCGAAAACTGTAATTATGTCTGGTACTGATTTAAGTGGGGCTTACACGAGAATAGAATTGGGCGATGGAGGAAATATGGTCAAAATCCTACTTTACTTTGCACTTTTTGCTGTAGTCAGTAGCTGTTTCGCCAACAATGATACATTAAATAGTTCTGAGAGCCAATCCCCTTCGGTCGTACGAGATGAACAAGATCGAGGAGGTTCTTCAGAAGTGATGCCCGAAGATGACAAAGAATTGGTGATTGCTGGAAAGTATAGCACCGCTGTTAAACACTTGATACCTATCGACTCTACGTTCCTAATTAGCTTGGAATCTACGATTTTTGATGGCAGCTTAGCTAAAATGGAGTTCGATAACTTTTCGCAGGACGTTGTCGAAGATTTTCTTAATGTATCACGAAAACAAGTGGAAATTCCGCCAAGATTCGATGTTTACGCGAACCTGATTAAGGTAAGGGTTCCTTCAACGGAAGATTTGGATCTTTGGTCGCTTCACTCTGAATACCCCAAAGCAGAAGGGCTTATTTTGCTGTCGGATGTTGGTCTGAGTGCTGATTGATATGAGGCACTACTATACGTCGAAGTTTGGCGGTTCGATGGGAGTAGAAGTCAGCAACTTTGTGAAATCAACATTTCTCATTTGGAAGGCAAAAGAGTGATTTGGCATCAGGTCAAGAATCAACGGAGAATCTCCTTAACCCTTACTGATGAAAAGGTCAATAGAATGTTACACCTAACCACTCAGAATCGGGCACAGGAAGAATTACCGTCCGGAGATCGGGCGGTGTCGTAACGAAGAAGCCGCCTGAGGACACGGAAGTCATCTGCAAATGAAAAGGAGGTCAGAAGCGCACCAGGCCAGGGCATTCGCGGACAGATCTTTGAAGAATCCCGGTCACGGCTAGATTGGCTTCCCCGAAAAGGGAATGATCCATGCGTTTTGATAAGAGGAAAGCTTCGCGACGTAGACAAGTCAGGTAGGTAACCAATCCACGCATCTCAGCATGATCTATCGTCGCTTACCGTCCGCAATGCCCTGACCTTAGGCGCTTCCGAAAAAAGAAAATTATGTAAAGGGGTTGACAGGTCAAAACATATCAGCCGCTCCACTGCTACTAAGCAGGCGCTTTGCATTCGCCCTACTTGGCGTGAACAGTATTACTTGATTAATCGCTCCTGCCCTTCTCTATCAAACAGAGTGATACTCGCACCGTCCTGAACCGCACGGATTCGCACAGTTGCATCGGTGCGGTCATCCATGAGAATCAAGCCTGATCCCCTTTCATTAGCACCAAATTTAGCGCGG
>DATKCW010000032.1:0-21215 GCA_035513035.1 Aridibacter sp. | reverse complement strand
TTGACCGTATTGCGGTTCAGCCTGGTCAGAGCAGCGATCTGAACAGCGGTCAAATCCAAGGCAAAAAGCCTCAGGATATGGCGAATTTTCCGATCAGAAATTCGTGCACGTTTGAATCGCTTGTAATTACTACTCATGACTAAGGTTAACTACTCTAGCAAATCAGTTAACTAGTCATGACCCATGGTCAATGATCCGCCGCGGATGCCGCGGCCGCCAGCTTTCTGCTGAGCTCAAGGATCCGGTTCAGCGTCTTCTGCGCGTCCTCGAAGGCGGCTTTTTTGACGACGGTGTTTCCCTTAAAAACGGGGCTCTTCACGAACTCCCCGATAGCAGTGTCCAGAACGATGATCAGATCGCGGACCGATTCCCTAGGAACCGCGGCTTCAGCTGATTCTTCGCCTCGCCCGTCCGTCTTTTCTCCGAACACTTCTCTGTTCAGCCACAGAGCGTCTTCGTAGATCTCCGCCGCCGAGCGGCTGATCTCTTCGTAGTCGATCTGCCTGCTGTGGGTGTAAGCCTTTACGATCGAGTCCTGGCGCTTCTGAATGCCCTCGAACCGCTCTTTCGTTTCTCGAAAGCGGATCTCGCGGGCCTGTTCGCCGGTATCAATGCCGCGTTTGCGTGCGTCCCGCTTGATTCGCTCCAGCTCGATCTCGCGGATCTTGATGGAGTTCTGCTTCAGCTCCGTCTCGATGATCGGAGCGGGAGGCGGCGGACCGCTCTGGGCGAAGCCGTAGGAAGAAAGCAAGAACAGATGGCCAGCGGCCAGGATCGCTGTTCTGATGAGTTTTACGGACCACATACTGGACTCCGGGCCTACTTCGATCTCATCTTTCCGGCCTCGATCCAGAGAGCGCCGCTCGCCATGATCACATCGTCAAGGCTGTTCCTTACTTTCTCCGACGCTTCGGGATCGATCACCGCCAGCTTCTGCCACATGGGATTCGCAACCACGTCACCTATGGCGTTGTCCAGTGCGACGATAAGGTCCCGAACGCTTTTCCCGACGAACTGATTCTCCGTCTGCCCGCGTCCCTCGCCGTCGCCTGACTCACCTCCCGGCTCAAAAACGTTGGCTTTCAGTCTGATCGCCATCTCCGTGATCTTGTCGGCGGATTTGCTGATCGAAACGTAATCGATCTCCTTGGGCACCGTGTACGCTTCCACGATCGACAAATGTTCCTTTTGAATACCTTCAAAATCCTCCTTGATAACGGCGAAATTCAGTTCCTTGCCATCCTCCTGTCGGAGTACGGCTCTCTTTTCGGCGTCCCGCTTGACGCGCTCCAGCTCTACGGACCTCATCTTGATGTTGGTGTCGGAAGGAGTCGCGTTATCCCCGACCGTCGGAGTGTTCGGTTCGGGCGGTCCCTGAGCCGGGACGCTGAAGAATGCCCCGGCCAGAAGTATCGCCGCGATAAGTATTGCTCCTTTGTTCATCATATTTATCTCCTTAACCTATCAAATGGTCTGCCTGTCGGCTTCAACGCTTCACTTCCCGGAAGGCCGTATCTGCTCGAAAGGAACTATCCCCTTCCCCTGGCTGATCGCGTAGCTCTTGCCCGCAGCAATGTTCACCAGGATCTCGACTTTTCCCGAAGGCCATCGTATCTCCAGCTTGTCGACCTTCTCGGCCTGACCGAGGCCGAAATGCAGCCTCAGGCTGTTCTGGGACATATAGCTTCCGCTGCTTCTTATCTCCTCCGTCTGCGTGATCTTGCCCGTCGTCACCTTCACGCGGGCGCCGATCGCCAGCGGATTGCCTTCTGACGCCTGAAGCTCGAACTGTACCCAGCGGTTACTATTGTTCACGTCGTTCCGCAGGATCATCGGAGTGCTGTCGAGATCCTCGATCACGATGTCCACGTCGCCGTCATTGTCGATGTCGCCGAACGCGGCGCCTCTCGAAACCCTGGGTTCGGTCAAAGCCTTGCCGCCCTGCGATGTCGCGTCGCAGAAGGTCCCGTTTCCGTTGTTCATTAACAGTATCTTCGGCTGCTTGTATCCCGCACCGGACGATATATTATCCATCTGTGGATAAACGTGTCCGTTCACGACGAACAGGTCGAGCCAGGTGTCGTTGTCGAAATCCACGAAACCCGTTCCCCAGCCCACCCAGGGCCTTGAGGCCTGTACGACCCGGGCCTCGAACGATGCATCGGTGAAATCGTAACCGCCGTTGTTTCGGTACAAAGTGTTGTATTCGTCGGCGAAGTTAGTAACGTATATCGCGAACTTTCCTGTATGAAGATAATCGCCGATCGCAACCCCCATTGATCCCTGCTCACCGCCGTCTCCGCTGACGCCGGTCCCGGACAAGAGGCCTATGTCCTCGAACTTGCCGGACGCTTTATAGCGGTAGAAGAAGTTCGGGGTCGAATCGTTTGCAAGATAAATGTCCCACTTTCCGGTGTCCCCGAAATCGGAGAACATAGGCTGCATACCGTAGTAACCCTCCGGATCCTCCATACCGCTCTGTTTTGTAACATCCGTGAACGTTCCGTCGCCGTTGTTCCGGTAAATCCCGTCCCCCGCGCCTTTCAGACCTCGTGGTCCGCACTGGACGTCGATCCCGCGGAACTTGCACGTCGGGAGCGAGCCGAATCCCGGCAGATCGTTAAAGTTAAAATCCACGTAATTCGCCACGACGAGATCGAGAAAACCGTCGCCGTCAAGATCGCCGAAAGCGGCTCCCGCGGACCAGCGGCTGTCGCCGACTCCGGTCGTCCCGGTGACGTCAGTGAACGTTCCGTCACCGTTGTTCCTGTAGAGCACGTTCGTGCCCAGACAGGTGATGTACATATCGGGCCAGCCGTCGTTGTTGTAATCGCCGACCGCGCCCCCCATAGCGAACCCCGGATAACCCACGCCTGCCTTGTCGGTGACATCTTCGAACGTGCCGTCGCGCTTGTTGCGATAGAGAAGGCTTTTCGATCTCTCCTTTTTCAACGCCATCTCGACCGTCGGTGCGTTCGTGAAGTAAATGTCGTCCCAGCCGTCGCGGTCGTAGTCGATAAGCAGCACTCCGCCGCTCATCGATTCGACGATGAACTTCTTTTCCGGCGCGGAGGTGTGCACGAAGTCGATCCCCGACCTTCCGTAAATGTCTGTCAACTGCGGCACATACCTGTCCTTGCAGACCGTGTCCTGCCACGCCAATGCCGGAGCTGCCGCGAGGGATGTCAGCAACAGTGCCGCGATCGTTCTGAAACCCTTCGATCTAATTGAAAACCTCATCTGTGACTGTTTCGGATCCGGCAGCGGAAACCCCTCACCACGCCCAGAGTTCCCGGCCGGTGCCTAATTGTCTCCCATCGGCATCGGAACGCCGGTGTTCCGCTTCCCGTCCTTCAGCTTTTCGAAGATAGCGAGCTCGCGCTCGGCGTCCTCGACCCGGTTAGCCTTTCTGTATGCGATGCTCAGCTGGTAATGGACATAATCCTTGTCCGGACCCGCCGCCGCCGCGCGTTCGAGCTCCCTTATCGCCTCCGCGGTTTCGCCGCGGTCAATATAGATCTTCCCAAGCTGGTAATGCGCGTCGGCGTAGCCGCTCCTGAGTGCGATCGCTTCATTCAAAAGTTTGACCGCCCGGTCGGTATCGATCCGCTGTTCGATCAGCGAAAGAGCAAGATGGTATTTCGAGACCGGATCGGAAGGGCTTATCTCGAGTTCTTTCGCGAATGCGGACTCCGCTTCGGCGACCCGGTTGAGCCTCAGGAGACACTGGCCGATGAAATAATTCGCTCTCGGAGTGTCGGGAGCTGATCTGAGCAGCCGCTTGAATTCTCTTATCGCGCGCTCGTAATCGCCGGCGATCATGAATCCCTGAGCGGCGAACAGAAGAGAGTCCGGGGCATCGGCCGAGCCCGCCGCCATACGTTCGAAAACCGGTACTGCCTCCAGATTCCTTTTAAGCTGAACAAGGGAGTAGCCGTAAAAGTAGGCGAGTTCGGGATCTGAAGGAAGCACGGCCTCGAGCGGCTTCAGCGTTTCCGCCGCATTCCGGAAGTCCTGTGTGAGATAGTAGCTCGTGCCGAGCAGCTTTCTCGCAAGCGTATCGTCCGGGCTGGCCTTCAAATGTATGGACAAGGGCTTTATCGCGTCCGCGTAAGCCGCGTAACGAAACCGAACGATCCCCAGGTTCCGCGCGAGGTTTGGAAAATCCGGTTGCCATTCAGAAGCCGCTGAGAAATTTGCGATAGCATCCCCAAGGCGGTTGTACTGTGTGTCGATGACACCCAGGTTCGAATAGGCCTGAGCAACAACCTCGGTAAGGAAGGATTTCAGCTTGTTCAGTTGCTCGACCCTCTCGGGGTCCATCTGTCGCTTCGGTTGAACCTGTTCCTCGACATCCTGCTCATCGACCGAATCAAGATCGGTCCCTTCTGCTACCTGACCCAGGATCTTCTCCACCTCGCTCCTTGAAGAATCGAGTGCTTCCTTCTGAAGCCGATCGGCTATCTGAAGCTCCTTTAATCCTTCTTCCTTTCTCCCGGTTCTGATCAACAGCCGGCCCAGCAGGAAATGGCTTCGGCGGGCCTGAGTGCTCCTTTTTCCCTTTCTTTCAAGCGCCACTGCTTTCCGCAGATTTGCTTCTGCGCTTTCAAGATCTTCAAGGGCAAGCTGGGACTGGGCCAGGAAAAGGTGCGATTCGCCGCTTTCCGGATTGACCTTTATCGCTTTCTCGAGAAACCTGATCGCCTTCTCGTGCTGGCTGAGAGTGGTTGCCGCCACGCCTGCAAAGAAATTGGCGTGAAATCCGTCCGGATCGAGCGCGACCTCTTTCTCGAGCGACTCGAGCGCATCGGACAGTCTTCCGCTGCCTCCGTGCTGCATCAGCAGGTATCCGAGATAGAGGTTCACCTTCGGGGCCCTGGGATCTATCGAGAGCGCTTCTTTCAATTCGCGTTCGGCATCGGCGGGATAGTTCGTCCGTTCGTAGAACTTGGCGAACAACGCATGCAGCCCCGGATCCTTTCTCCCGATCAGCGCCTTCGTCTTTTCGAACAGCGTCCGGGCGTTCTCCGGCTGCTTCAGGCTGAGATAAGTGAAGCCTAGCGCTCGCGCGATCTCGAAATCCGGTGCCTTCTCAAATACAAACTCCAGCTCGGGAAGCGCGGCCTCGTAGTTCTCAAGCGCGTAATAGATGTTCCCAAGCATGTACCGAGTCCCAAAGTGATCCGGATCCAGGCGCGCGGCCGCCAACGCTTCCGCAAGCGCTTCTTCCAGCCGGTTCTGCCGGAGATGCGCGATGGCCAGGTTTGTGCGGGTGGGGGCGGTATCCCGGAACGAAGCCGACCGCGACAGCAGCCGCTCGGCGTCCGTAAATGAGCCTTCCTCAATCGCCACGACACCAAGCCTTTGCAATGCTATCGCAAGCACGGCCCGGTTTTCGGCAGCGGCATTCGACAACTCGCCTTTTCGCTGGAACTCTTCAGCCGCACGAAGATGTGTGATGAGAGGATCAGAAGTTGCTGACGCCGGGTCCGGATTTCCAGTAACGCCGTTTTCAGGGACCGCGTTTTGCGCACAGACGGGGACGGCAAGTAGACACAGAAGTAAAACAAGTGATCTTCCCGTCATGGTCAAAATGGGTCAGTAAAAGCGTATCGGAAGAATTAGAATTCTATCACGTCGCGAAAAGACAAGAAAATAGCTGCCGTGAAGCAGCTATTTTCTTTTCATTGCAGATTCAGACGGCGTTAGAAAGAGAACTTCAATGCGTACTGGATCTCCCTGCCGCCTCGTGTCGAGGTCGCGACGCCGAAGTTCGAGTTGGCACCGGCAAAATCGGTGATCACGTTATTCGTCGGACTGCAGGGGTTCGCTCCGCAAATGACCTGGCCGTCGTAAAAGACCGCCGGCAGAGCGCCGTTGAACTGAGGCGTGTTGAAGGCGTTGAACATCTCCAAACGGAACTGGAAGCGGGCGCCTTCGCCAAAGGTCTTCTTCAGCCATCCCGGCCCGAAGTTCTTGTAGATCGAGAAGTCGACATTCTTCGTCCGGGGTCCCTCACAGGAGGTCCTTTGCGGCGTTGTCTCGCCTATCCGGAATCCTTCAAGCGTCCAGGCATTCGGGTTGAAGAAGCTTCCCTTCGGCGTATCGATCCGGCAGGGAACACCTTCAACCCGTATCGGCCTCTGATTGGCGACGCCGGTGCCGAGACCAGTGATTCCCCCGCTGAGCTGCTGCGGTCCTGCGACCCCCGGGATCGTGATGCTTGACGCATTGAGGATCGGAGCGACGGAGTTTCCACTCGACACCTGAATGATCGATGTGAACTCCCACCCGCCCGCGACGGCCCGAACATACGAATTCGCGTTCCTGAGCGTCGGCAGGTGGTATATGAAGTGCGCCACGAAGATATGCGGACGGTTGATGTCCGAGGGCGCGAGATCGAGTTCCCTGTTCGTCCGGTCAAGGACGGCGAAGTTGCTTGTTCCGCCGCTTGAGTCATTTAGTCCGAAATCGGCTTTGCCCTGCGAATAGGTGTATGCAATCTGCAGAGAAGACTTGGAAGTGAATTTCGTTCGAAACAGCATCTGGAGCGAATCGTAGTCCGACCTGCCGTTCCGCTCGAAGACGTAGACCGTGCCGTAATTGCTGAACGGGCGGAACGCGTTGACGGCGTTGCCGTCCGACGCGAACGCGGCCTGCACACGGTTCTGATCAAGTACCTGGTTCACGTCGCTGTGGGTCAGCTGATTTCTCGCACGGTTACCCACATAGCCGACCTCAATTACTGAATCTTTCCAGAGCTCCCGTGCGACTGAGGCATTGAACTGGATAGAGTACGGGGTCGCCGCTTCCGGGCTCAGGCCGAATTGGGGCCTGCCGTTCGAGGCGGCGGGAAGATCGAAGAATTCAGATCCGTCGAGCGTACGCCGTCCGGCAATATTGGTCACGAACGGCGCGTTCTGGGTGAGCGAAGCAAAGTAAATGCTAGTACGCTCTCTCAGGAAGAACTGTCCGAAACCGCCCCTCACAGCGGTCTTGCCGTCACCGAACACATCCCAGGCCACACCAAGCCTTGGGGCGATGTTGCCGTAGCTGTTCTCGCGCAAAGATCTGTTGGAGAACTCGATCGGGGTGCTCGCACCCGCTATGCCCGAGCACGGGTTTGTCCCTGCCGGCACGACAAGTCCGTTGCACGGATCGCTTGCGGGCCGCGTTGGGTCATATGCGGAAGGCAGAAAGCCGCTGATCAAATCGCGTTCGTCGTACGGCTCAAAGAAGATCGAGTAGCGAGCGCCGAGCTCAAGCGTCAGGTTGGGTCTTACCCTCCAGCTGTCGCCGAAATAAAGCTCGAAATTCGTATACCTGTTCTGACCGACGGCCATAGTGCTCGTTTCGTTGAATCCGAACCTGGAGCCTTCAGTCAGGAGGTCCTGAAGCATTCCGTTGCCCCAGTTACCTGAGAACACGCCGTCACCGCAGCACGCTGACGGTCCCCAGAACTGCACGGCCTCGTTGTTCGGGCCGGAGTCCTCATCTTTCGCGGCTTTATCAAGAAGGCCGCCGAACCGGATGGTGTGATTCCCGTTGACCCACGAAACATCGTCCCTTATCGAGTAAATGTCCAGCGAATTCCTGAACGGAGCCTGGGTCCAGAGGTCCGGACCGGAGCTCGAATAGTAGGGAGCGATACCGCCCCAGAAGACGGGGTGCGGACGGTTAGCGCCGTTGACCTTCGCTGAATCGGGGAAAAAGCCTGGGATCGCGTTGTTGATCTCGGCGTTCAATTCTCCGCCGTTGCCGGGATCCACCTTGATGCGGTTTGCCGAATAAGAGAACTGAACCTCATTGATCGCCGCAGCGCTGAGCTCGGTGGTCAGCTTGACAGCAAGCTGGCGGGAAGGCTGGGCCCAGGTGCTTTCGATCGTCGGGAACGCGTCGTCTCCCCAAAGATTTCCAGTCAGGATCGGTGTCGCGTTTGACCAGTCATCATTCGTAAAGCGGCCGAAGATCCTGTTCTTGCTGTTGATATTCCCGTCGATCCTTATGTTGTACTCGTTAAAGTTGACCGGCGAGTTTGCTGATCGAGCCCAGTTGTTGCACGAAGAGGGATTGGCAATGTTCGGCTCAGGAAAGATCCGCACAAGGGTCAGGCCCGCCTGGCTGAGATTCCCCTGCGGAATTATCTGTGTAGCGAATGCGGGATGGTCCGGGTTTGATATGGGGTCGGGAGAACAGCGTGTGCCGTCCGGGGCAAATCTCGGCTGGCTGAAGTTGCCCTGGCGTTCAAGAAGCGTCGGCACGCTGCCGAAGCGGGACTGCCCGCGGATCTCCTTGTTAAACTCCGTCGAGAAGAAGAAGAATGCCCTGTCCTTTACGATCGGACCGCCGATCGATCCGCCGTAGTCGTTCCTGCGCAGAGCATTCTTTCCAATGCCGGTCTGGTTGGCAAAAAACTCAGTCGCGTTCAAGGCATCATTCCTGCCGAAATAGAACAAGCTACCGTGAAAATCGTTGCTTCCGCGCCTTGTAATGAGCGAAACGATCGCGCCGGCCGCCTGTCCGTATTCGGGACCGTACGCGTTCCTTAGCACCTTGAACTCCTCAATTGCCTCGATCGACGGGAAGAGAAGGATCGTGCGGTTCGAGCCGGTGTCATTATTGTTCGCGCCGTCGGTGAGGAACAGGTTGCTCTGGGCCGAATTGCCGTTCACGGAAAAGTCGACGCCGCCGAAAAGTCCTTTCTGCTTTGGATCGAAGTTGTTCGCCGCCGAAACACCGGGCTGGAGCTGCGTAAGCTGTACGAAGCTTCTTCCGTTTAGCGGAAGTTCCCTGACCTGTTCACCCGAAACGACTTCTCCCACCGCGCCGGTCTGAGTTTCGATCTGTACAATGTCTGCCGTGATGCTGACCGTTGCTGAAACCTCTCCTACTTCCAGCGCTACGTTCTGTTGGGTCGTGGTGGACGTATTCACGACAACCTGATCGACAACCGTCTCCCGGAAGCCGTCCTTGGTTATCGCCACCGTGTAAACACCGGCGGGAAGCTCAGGCACATTATAGTTACCTTCAGAGGTTGACTGAACCACGCGCCGGAATCCGACAGCAGGCCGGCTGACGGTTACCGTGGCACCGCTTAACGCAGCACCGGCCTGGTCAGTCACGGTACCTGTTATCGCGCCGTTGGTCCTTTGGCCGAAAACAGGTGTCGTCAGGACCGCGAAGCAGCCGACAAAAGCAAAAATCGCGATGATGACGGCTTCACCACTCAGGACCTTTCTAAGCCTTGAACTGGCCGAAGTTCCGACCGAATTTCCTCTATTCATTGAACATCCTCCGAACTCGGGCTAAATCGAACAAAAGAGCGGACAGATCAAAATTGACATTTCGCGAATAATATAAGGAAGACCATTTAGCAATAATAAGGTAGAAAGAGACTGTGGATTGACCAGCCGCAGGGCCGACCTTCGCCTCAAAAACCTTCTGTTTTCTTAAACTTGGCTAGATATAAAGTATGACTTTGTTGCAGAACTGCGCAAAAGATATTACAGAAACGTAAATATGTCAACTTTTTTTCGGCTTTATTGTTTCGGCTTTTACGGGGCCGCCTCCAGAAGTTCCGTGACCGGAATGAATCTGAGCCGTACCGCGGCAAACCCGATGTCCTACTTGCGACCGATCATATCCACTCCGACGGCTGCTACGAGTATCGAGCCTTTGATCAGGTCCTGCATAAAATCTGGCAGATTCAGAAGAGACATTCCGTTATCGAGGCTCGCCATTATCAGGGCTCCGAGAACGGTGCCGAAGACGGTGCCTCGGCCTCCCATAAGGCTGGTACCTCCGATGACGCACGCCGCAATAGCGTCAAGCTCGAGAAGGGTTCCCGCATCGGGGGAAGCGCTCGCAACCCGGGCCGTGTATATGAGAGCTGCGATGCCCGTGAAAGCTCCGAGCAGCGCGAACACCTTCAGGATCACGGCCTTGTTGTTTATCCCCGAAAGCCTGGCCGCCTCCGCGTTCCCGCCTATGGCATATATGTACCGTCCGAAAGTGGTGTGATTCGTAATGAAAAACCCGAGCAGAGCGACGGCAAGATAGATCAGGACCGGCACCGGGATCCCGGCGTATGCGTTCATCACGAATATGAATCCGACGATCGCCGTGATGGGTATCAGCGCCCCGGCAAGCATCCGTCCAAGACCGGCGTCCCCGACTCCGTACTCTTTCAACACCTTGGCCTGCCGCACCGAGAGATACAGCACTGCCGCTATCGCAAGGGCGCCGAGGACCCATCCCATTTGCGGGGCAATGTAGCTCTGGCCGATCGCTTTGAAACTGGCATCGGCGATCGGTATCGTCTCACTCTCCGATATCCCTTTGATCGCTCCCCGCCACGCCAGCAGACCTCCAAGGGTGACAATAAATGCCGGAATACTGGCGTATGCGGTCAGGAATCCCTGGACAAAGCCGATCACGACGCCGACCGCGATCGCGATAAGGATCGACGGCACGAGACCGTATCCAAGATTCGTCAGACAGATAGCGCCCACGCCTCCCGCGAGGGCAAGGAGCGAACCGACAGAAAGATCAATGTTCCCCGAAACGATGACCATCAGCATACCGACAGCGATGATGCCGGTCACCGACGTCTGGAGCATAAGGTTGGAGAGGTTCCTCGGTGTAAGGAAAATTGAATCATCCGTCTGCCAGTGAAAGAAGAGCCAGATCAGAACAAGCGCGCCGAGCATGGTGTAAGCCCTCAGCGCCGAGGTCTTGATCTTGAGCCTGCCGGAGGTTTCCGTCTTTTCCATTATTGGTCCTCTCCGGCGCCCCCGCTCGCCGGTCTCGGCGGCCTTTCACGCTCCGGAATAGTGGCGTACACGTCGTCGTAGGTGGCATAGCCGTCCCTGATCACTGTGTCGATAAGATTGTCCTTGTCAACAACGACAACTTCGAGAAGGATCGCCGGGATCTTGCCCTCGATCCCATCAACCTCGAACGGTACCGTCTCGACCGGCTCGCCTTTCGCAAGCTTGACCGCGGCCTCGACCGCTCCCACCGCAAGCGGGACGATCGGCTTGTAAACGGTCATCGATTGAGTACCCTCGGCGATCCTCTGAAGCGCGGCCTTCTCAGCGTCCTGTCCGGTGACTATCACCTTGCCGGCGAGGCCCTTCGAATCGAGAGCCGAGATCGCCCCGCCCGCAGTTCCATCATTTGAAGCGATGACTGCGTCGATGTCATCGGCGTTCTGGGTCAATGCATTCTCCACGATCTTCAGGGCTTCGTCGGCCTTCCAGTCGGTAGCGTGCTGATCGGCAACAATCTTCACATCACCGCGGTCCACGGCCGCTTTCAACGCCGCGTTCTGTTCTTTTTTCAGTATCAGGCCATTGTTGTCCGTGGAGGCGCCGTAAACGAGCACGTAGTTTCCTTTCGGAACCTTTTCCAACGCGAATTCCACCATCTTTCGGCCTATGACCGGCACTTGGTGTGAAATATACAGATCGAGCTTCGATGAATTGATCAGCCGGTCGTAAGAGATGACCGGCACCCCCTGGGTCTTGGCCTTGTCCACCATCGACGCGGCCTGTGTCGAATCGTGCGGTGCGATAACCAGGACATCAACGCCCTGGGTCAGAAGATTGTCCACATCGTTCGCCTGTTTCTGCGCGTTTGCGTTGGCAACGGTTATCACACATTCGACGCCCATCTTCTTACAGTGCTTCTCGAACTCAGCCCTGTCCCTTTGCCACCGTTCTTCCTTGAGAGTGGCCATCGAGAATCCGATCTTGAGCTTGCCGTCGTCCCGACTCGCAGCTACCGCGTCGTTCCCGTTCGGCGCCTGAACGCAGCCGGAAAGCACAAGCGCGAACAATACAGAGACCAGAACCAGGAACCTTTTCATCAGCGCCATATTCATACTTGAATTCATTTCCCCCCAAGCACCTCCAGAACCGTCTCATCAAGCTTCGCCGAGTTTTCACCAACCATTATCTTAAAGGTGCCCGGTTCGATCACGCGTTTCATATCCTTCCCGTAGAACGCCAGCTTCGCGGGCCCGATTTCGAAGGTGACCGTGCGGGACTCGCCCGGCTTGATCGTGATCCTCTCGAATCCCCGTAGCTCCTTGACCGGCCTCGTGACGGAACTAACATCGTCGCGGATGTACATCTGCACGACCTCGTCGCCTTCACGGGTACCGGTGTTCGTGACATCAACCGATACCGCCGTACCTTGCCCTACGCCGATCCGCTTGTCCTTGAGCCGCAGATTCGAGTAACGGAAGGTCGTGTAGCTCAGACCGTGTCCGAAATGGAAAAGCGGCTCGGTCGTTGTCCAAAGGTAGCCCCGTTTCGCCGAGGGCTTGCGGTTATAAAAGGCCGGGAGCTGACCCACGTTCCTGGGGAATGTCACCGGGAGCTTTCCGCCGGGATTGAACTCGCCAAATATCACGTCCGCCGCGGCTGTGCCGGTTTCCTCGCCCAGATAGAATCCTTCGAGAATGGCCGGAGCAGCTTCCGCCACGTATTCGATAGCCAGCGGTCCACTGTTTATCAGAAAGACGGCCGTCGGCTTTCCCGCGGCGAGCACCGCCTTCACAAGCTCGTTCTGTCGGCCCACAAGCTGAAGCGAATCCCGGTCGCCCAGATGGTTGTCGGCCCAGCCCTCCTTGTTGGTGTCTTCGTTCCCGCCGATGACGAGCACGACTGCGTCGGACCGTTTTGCGGTTTCAACGGCTTCAGCGATCAACTTCCCGTCGGTCTCTTCGTCGCTGAGCGTGGCAGTGTCGGCAAACCAGTCGCCGCCTTCCTTTGTGATCTTCACTCCTTCCGCGTAGTTCACCTTCACCGCATCGCCGACCTTGTTCTTAATGCCCTCGAGTATTGAAACGGTCCTCGGCGGATCGGGATCGGTATAGCCTCCAAGGTGTGCGCGTGCGGCGTTCGGACCGATCACGGCGATCGATCTGAGCTTCGTTCTGTCGAATGGCAAAACTCCGCCCTCGTTCTTCAGCAGGATGATCGCCTTTCTCGCGGCTTCAGCCGCAAGGGCACGGTCCTCCGCGGTGTCCGTGAGGCGAGCGGCGCGTTCCGGATCGACGAAGGGGTCCTCGAACAACCCGACCTGGAACTTCGAACGCAGCACGTTCCTGACCGCGCGGTCGACTACCTCAATAGGGAGCCGTCCGCTGCGCACGAGCTCCGGGATATTAGCATTCACGTCCGGATCCGGAAGTTCTATGTCGAGTCCGGCCTTCATCGACATCTCCGAAGCCGCGGCCTTGTCCGCGGCGACCTTGTGGATCGACTCCAGCTGGGTCATCGCATAATAATCCGAAACGATCACTCCCCTGAAACCCCACTCGTTCCGAAGCAGGTCCGTAAGCATCCATTCGCTCGAATGTACCGGGATCCCGTCGATCTCGTGATAAGCGGGCATCATGCTGAACAGGTCCGCCTCTTTGACCGCCGCTTCAAACGGCGCAAAGTGGGTCTCCCTCAGGTACCTCTCGGACAGGTTCACCGGACCGATATTCGTGCCGCCTTCCGGCTGGCCGTGCCCCGCGAAGTGTTTACCTGTGGCGATAACGTGCTCATCGTCGATCTGAGGCTCGTCATAGGTCGCTCCGCCCTGCAAGGCCTTCACGACGGCAACCGCCATCCGGGACGCGAGATAAGGATCTTCTCCGTAAGTCTCTTCTGTCCTTCCCCAACGGGGATCGCGGGCGAGATCAAGATTCGGCCCGAGCACGTGATGAGTTCCGCGGATCCTTGTATGACGAGCGCCGACGGTGAACACCCTCGACACCAGCTCTGTGTCCCAGGTTGAAGCGAGTGCGATCGGAACCGGGAAAACTGTCGATCCCTGGCCCATATTGCCGTGAAGGACCTCGTCGTGAAAGATCGCCGGGATCTTCAGGCGCGTATTCCCGATCAGCCATTTCTGCACGGCGTTGGCATATTCAGCGGAGCGCCTCGCATCGCGGTACTCCCTCTGACGGGCGAAATGTCCAATTCCATTCGGAATGACCTCCCCGGCCTTCTCCGGCGAGAATTCCCATCCGAGGGGAAGCTGGTCCTCGGGCACCCCTGAATTGTCGTTCGGCTTGGTCATCCAGACGCTCATCAGCTGGGCCGCCTTTTCTTCGACGGTCATCCGCCCGAGCAGATCCTCCACCCGCTCATCGATGGGGATCGACGGATCCATATACGGCGGCCGGGCTTCGGCCGAAGCTGACGCGGACCGTAGAAGCACCGCCGGGAACACAACCGTCAGAATCAGGAAGGCGGCCGCAGCTGCCGCCGTCCTACGGCGCTTGTTCATATTCACTTCTAGACTCATTTATCACCTGAGATTCCAACAGGATGCCGGTCACCTGAGTATGAGGCCGGCTTCCTTCACATCCCTCGAGTTCGGGCCGACAAAGACCTTAAAGGCGCCCGACTCGACCAGCCAGTTTCCGTTCTCGTCGTAGAATCCGAGGTCTTTGGCCGGCAAAGCAAACATCACCCTCTTCGACTCACCGGGCCCGAGCAGCACTTTTTCGAAGCGCTTGAGCTCTTTGACCGGACGTACCCTCGAGGCCGCGATGTCCCGTATGTAAAGCTGGACCGTCTCGCGTCCGGCCCTTTTCCCCGAATTGCGGACGTTGACGGAAACCGTGACGCTCGATTCCTTTCCGATCTCGCTGCTCGAAAGTTCCACCGGACCGTATTCGTAAGTTGTGAAGCTTAGACCGTAACCGAATGGATAAAGAGGCGAATTGGGAATGTCGCGGTAACGGGAGACCCAGAAATTGTCGGGCCCTTCCTGACCGTCAACGTGCGGCCGGCCGGTGTTGTAGTGGTTGTAATAGACCGGGATCTGGCCGACTGCATAAGGAAAACTGATCGTAGTTTTTGCCGAGGGATTCACGTCGCCGAACAATATGTCCGCAACCGCATTGCCGTGCTCAGTACCTCCGATCCAAGCGTTGAGGATCGCCGGAAACTGCCTGTCCACTTCGGTCAGGACCATCGGGCGCCCTGCCTGAACGACGATCACGACGGGCTTTCCCGTATCCTTCACAGCTTTCAGCATCGCCATCTGGGCCGGACTCGGAGAAATGTCGGCGAGGCTTCTTGCCTCGCCAGCGAGCTCTCCGGGAATGCCTATGACCGCGACGACCACGTCGGCCTTTCCTGCACGGTCATTTAATTCGCGGACGTCCTCGGCCGAGATGACTTCTCCTTTTCCGTATCCACCGTAAAATTCTACTTTAGCGTCGGGGAGCTTGTTCTTTATCCCCTGCAGGATCGTGACCGTGTCCTTGTGATCGCCGTTGCCCTTCCAGAAATCAAGGACGTCTTCTTGCGAACCCGCCAGATAGCCAGTGACCAGTACGTTTCCGGAAGACTTCGAAAGCGGGAGGACGTTTCCGTCATTCTTCAAAAGAACCATCGAATCCGAAGCCGCCTCGCGGGCGGCAGTCCGGTGCGCGGGGGTAAGCAGGGTAGCCTTCTCGCGGGCCTCGTCGGAGTACTTGTACGGGTCGTCGAAAAGTCCGAGCCTGAACTTCCAGTAGAGAATCCGGCCCACGGTTTCATCGAGCCTCGATTCAGGAACCCTGCCGCTGTGCACAAGGCCCTCAAGCTCCTCCAGGTAGACACGCGACTCCATATCCATGTCGGAGCCGGTCATTATCGCCTTGTATGCCGCGTCGCTCCGGTCCTCTGCGTAGCCGTGGGGGATCATTTCGCCGAACGAACCCCAGTCCGAAACGATGAAGCCGTCGAATTCCCACTTTCCGCGGAGCACGTCCTTGATAAGGTGCTCGTTTCCGCTTGCCGGCACCGCGTCGACGATGTTGAACGCGTTCATCGCCGTCGCCGCTCCGGCTTTGATCGCAGCTTCGTACGGCGGCAGATAGTAGTTCCACAGTGCGTACCGCGACATATCGACTGTGTTGTATTCGCGTCCTGCTTCCGGAGCACCGTACGCCGCGTAATGTTTCACGCACGCCATGATGTGCTCGTTGTCGAACTCTTCGCCCTGAAATCCGCGGACCCGCGCCGCGGAGAAAACTCCGCCGATGTAAGGATCTTCGCCGGATCCCTCCATCACACGGCCCCACCGAGGCTCGCGAGTAAGATCCATCATCGGTGCGAAGGTCCAGTGGATCCCGGCGGAGGCGGCTTCCTTCGCGGCGATCGAGGCGGCCCGTTCCGCGGCTTCGGGATCCCACGTGCACGATTCCGCGAGCGGTATTGGAAAAACGGTCCGGTAGCCGTGGATCACGTCGAACGCGAAAAGCAGAGGGATCCCGAGCCGGGACTCTTCGACCGCGACCCTCTGGACCGCGCCGGTTTCCCTGGCCCCGAGGACGTTCAGGAACGAACCGATCTTCCCCTGCCTGACGAGTTCTAGTTTCGCCTTTTGACCGGGATCTGTCTCCGCCTGCGGTCCGGTGAGAACACCGCCGCTGAGCTGGTTGAGCTGACCGACCTTTTCCCCGAGGGTCATCCGGCTGAGAAGGTCCTTTACGCGGGCGTCGATCGGAATGGAGCGTGATTTGTACGGCGGGTCTCCGTTCTGCCCGGCTGCCGCGGTAATTAGGATCAGACAAAGGACGGCGGAAATGATCTTTGTTCTCATTTGTGAATTCAGCTCTCGAACCGGCGGGTTCAGCCCTCTACGCCGAAGAGGATGTCCATCGTGATCTGGTCGAGTCTTTCGTATTTCAAGCCTTTTGACGCGAGGGCTTCGCGGTCGAAGTCCCTCGCGAGAAGCTCCTCGGCTGACTCTTCGCTGTATGCGGGCGACGGAGTCCGGTTCCCATCGCCGATCTCATCAAGGATCTCCCTGATCCCCGGGTGCGAGTGCCAGATCTTCGCCTTCTCCTTTAGGATCAGGTACGTCCTCATACATCCGCGGGCAAAGTCCCTGACGCCGTCGTAGTCTTCGGTACGGTAAGCGTGAGCGTCGAAATGCCTGGGGTTCTCATATCCAACATCCTCCAGGAACTTGACCAGCCAGAAGGCCGCCTTCGGGCTGGCCGAACCGAAACGGAGATCCTGGTCGTAACGGCCGGGCACCTGATCATTGAGGTCTATGTGGAACAGCTTCCCCGCCTCCCAGGCCTGGGCGACGGAATGCATCATGTTCAGTCCGGGCATCTGTTCGTGCGCGACCTCGGGATTTACCCCGACCATTTCCCGATGATCGAGCGTCTCGATGAACGCCAGGTAGGAACCCGTGGTCGGGAAGTAAATGTCGGCCCGGGGTTCGTTCGGCTTTGCTTCGAGCGCGAACCGGTACCCGTATCCCTGCGAAGCGTTGTATTCACAAAGGAAGTTCAGCGCGTGGCGGAAACGCTTGATCGCGTCGGTCACGTCCCGGCACGCGTCCGTTTCAACCCCTTCCCTGCCGCCCCACAACACGAACGTGCTTGCACCGAATTCCGCGCCGAGGTCCATCGCCCGCATCGTTTTCTGGATCGCGTACGCACGGACGTCCGGATCGTTCGCCGTGAAGGCCCCATCACGGAACACGGGTTCGTAAAAGAGATTGACCGTGGCCATCGGCACGACAATTCCACTCTCCGCACACGCTTTGCGGAATTCGGCAACAATGGCGTCTCTCTCGGCAGCGGTTGCGTGGATCGGCACAAGGTCGTTGTCGTGGAAATTCACTCCCCACGCACCGACCTCGGCCAGAAGGGCCACGATCTCGGCCGGCTTGAGAGTATCCCGGACGGCATCCCCGAAAGGATCGCGCCCCCGGTTTCCAACCGTCCAGAGTCCAAAACTGAACTTGTCTTCGGGTTTGGGTACCAGCAGATTACCATTCATACTTTGACCGACCTTCCGCGTCGCCGGGGATGGATCAAACGGCGATCTGTCGTCAGGGGCGAGCGGCTGACCCGACGCATTGTCGAGCGGGCTCGCCCCGATAACCGGCTCCGGGCTGTGAAGAGCCCGGTTCCGAATTATCGCGGGAAAAGAAAGTTCCCACATTCGATCGCTAAAATGTGCCCTATACTATAGTACTTTTGTCGAGTGTTACAACTAAGTTCTGTCTCCTTCCGTTGAATCATGTATTTTCTGGGAATTGACGTTGGTACTACCGGATCCCGATCGGTGCTTATCGAGGGATCAGGAAAGCTCTCGGGCGCGGCGACACGGCCTCACGCGCCTTTTGAATCACCGCGTGCAGGCTGGGCTGAGCAGCATCCCGACGATTGGTGGCGGGCTTCCCGTGACTCGATCAGGGACGTCATTGCCTCTTCCGGGGTAGATCCGCGCGACATCGGCGCGATCGGCTTTTCGGGTCAGATGCACGGGGCCGTGCTGCTCGACGGAAACGACGAACCGATCGGCCCGGCGATCATCTGGTGCGATCAGAGGACGAAAAAAGAATGCGAGGATCTGACCGAAAAGGTCGGCTCCGCCCGTCTGATCGAGCTTGTGTCGAATCCGGCGCTTCCCAACTTCACCCTTCCGAAACTGCTCTGGACAAAGAACAATCGTCCCGAGGACTGGAAGAGAGTCCGTTCGGTGATGCTGCCAAAAGATTATGTAAGGATGAAGTTGTCGGGAGTAAAGGCGACCGATATGGCGGACGGGTCGGGAACCCTGATGCTCGATGTCGTAAACAGGAAGTGGTCGGAAGAGATACTTGAACTGGCGGGGATCGATCCGGGTCTGCTTCCGGAGCTATTCGAATCTCAGGAAGTGACCGGTTCCGTGACATCGGCCGCCGCTTCGGAAACGGGACTGATACCGGAAACCCCAGTCATTGGAGGAGCGGGCGACAACGCCGCGGGCGCGATCGGAATGGGGATCGTCAGGCTCGCGGATCTGAGTGTGACGATAGGCACGTCGGGCGTGGTGTTCGCTGTGACCGGCTCTCCGACAGTGGATCCGGACGGCCGGATTCATACCCTGTGCCACGCGATCCCCGAAACGTGGCACGTCACCGGAGTTACCCAGGCGGCCGGACTTTCCCTTCAATGGTTCAGGAACAATTTCGCGCCGGGCGAAACCTACGACCAGCTGACGGCCGCGGCTGCTGCTGTTCCGCCCGGAGCCGAGGGTTTGTTATGGACGCCCTACCTTATGGGCGAACGGACCCCGCACACAGACCCAGGTGCGCGTGCGTCGCTTACCGGCTTGACGGTCCGTCACACAAAAGCCCACGTCGCGAGAGCGATAATGGAGGGCGTTGCGTTCAGCCTGCGCGATTGCATCGAGGTGTTCCGCTCGCTCGGCATCCCGGTCGGAAGGATACGGCTTGGCGGAGGGGGTGCGGGTTCGGATCTCTGGAGGCAGATACAGGCCGACATCTACGGCCGCCCTGTCGAGATCATTGAGGCCGACGAGGGGGCGGCCTTTGGCGCGGCGATCCTGGCGGGAGTTGGGGCCGGGAACTGGAGCACCGTTGCAGATGCCTGCGAAAGCGCGATAAGGATCGCCAAGACCATTGAACCGGATGCGGCTTCAAAAGAGGCTTTGGACCTCCGTTACAAAGAGTTCCGAAAGATATATGGTGCGGTGAAAGTAGTTGGCTGAGTTTGCCGAGTTGGCTGAGTTTTCTGAGTTGGGTAAGTTGGCTGAGTTCGCCGAGTTTCGTGAGTTGGCCAAGTTGGGGGTTCGCTAACTTGCTAACCTCCGCGCATTTCCAGATCGCCTTACCGGCCAATCCGGGAATGCCAGGAAAGGTCGGCAAACACGGAGACCTCAGTCAACTCAGAAAACTCACCTAACTCAGAAAACTCAGCCAACTCGCTAAACTCAGTTAACTCAGAGGACTTTACTCAGTGATCGAATTCAAACAAGCCCGAAAAGAATACGGCGAAACAGTCGCCCTCGAAGGGCTCGATCTCCGAGCCGGGCCCGGCGAGACCGTCTGCCTGATCGGCACCAGCGGATCGGGGAAGACCACCGCGCTGAAGATGGTCAACCGGCTGATCGAACCTACCTCCGGAAGCGTTCTCGTCGGCGACGGCGATGTGACCGATGCGGATCTGACCCGGCTGCGAAGGTCGATCGGTTATGTGATACAGCGCGGCGGCCTGTTCCCGCATATGACGGTCGCCGGGAACATAGGCCTTCTATGCAGGCTTGAAGGTTGGGAAAAGGAGGGAATCCGGGAGCGCGTGCGCGAACTGCTCGAACTTGTCGATCTTCCCCCTGACGAGTTTGCGGACCGAATGCCGAGCGAGCTTTCAGGCGGCCAGCAGCAGAGGGTCAGCATCGCCCGCGCGCTGGCGTTCGATCCGGAGATCATCCTGATGGACGAGCCGTTCGGCGCGCTCGACCCGATCACAAGAACGGAGCTCCACAAGGAGTACATCGACCTTAAGGACAAACTGCACAAGACGACTCTGCTCGTGACGCACGACCTCGCCGAGGCCTTCAAGCTCGGCGACCGCATCGCTCTGCTCCACAAAGGAAGACTGATCCAATCCGGCACGGAAGAGGATTTCCTCGAGAGGCCGGCGACGGAGTTCGTCGAGCACTTTGTGGGAAGCCAGATGAGTGAGCAGTGAGCGGACTTGAAGTTCCAAGTTCCAGGTTCAAAACGTGACGAGATTGAGTCGCGCACTTGTGCGCAAGGACACGACCCGTTTAGCGGCGGGCTTGCCCGCCCGGGTAGATCAGGACTGAGAAGAAAGGACTGAGGGCTGAGAGATGAGTGCTGAGTACGGAACTGGAACCCCCGCTGTCCGTTTAGCGGCGGGCTTGCCCGCCCGGGTAGATCATGACTGAGAATTGGCTCCTATCAAGACTTCTTCGAAGGCGATTATCGGCGTCGATGGCGCCGGGAAACAGTCCGATAGAGAATCTCGGAGGATGCCGCATCTCAGTTCTCAGTCCCTTTCTCTCAGTCCTGATTCCCGCCCTCCCTGACGAACTACCGACACGAAAGTGGTGCCAACATTCTCCGACAAGCTGAAGCTCGTCGGACATCCGAGCGCTGCGCGCTCGATGCACGCGGGACGCGTGTGTTCCGTCTCAGTCCTCAGTACTTTCATCTGAGTCCTGAGTTCACGCCCTCCCTGACGGTTGATGTTATTAAAGACGGTTTCTCCCCTCGGTGAACTAGAATTACCGTTGACAAGCAGTACCCGTTCTTTGACAGGAGAAACCGTTATGGAAGTATACATCGGAGTTGATTTTCATCCCCATCAGCAAACGGTGGCCTGGTGCGACAAGGAAACCGGAGAAACGGAGACCGTGACGCTGAGGCATGATCTCGAGAAAGTGAAG
>DATKCW010000031.1:0-268930 GCA_035513035.1 Aridibacter sp. | reverse complement strand
CTTCACTTTCTCGAGATCATGCCTCAGCGTCACGGTCTCCGTTTCTCCGGTTTCCTTGTCGCACCAGGCCACCGTTTGCTGATGGGGATGAAAATCAACTCCGATGTATACTTCCATAACGGTTTCTCCTTTCAAAGAACGGGTACTGCTTGTCAACGGTAATTCTAGTTCACCGAGGGGAGAAACCGTCTTTAATAACATCAACCGTCATGGAGGGCTACCGTCAGTACTGAGAAGAAAGGACTGAGGACTGAGTGTCCGAAGCCTGACCGTTGGGGAGGGCTACCGTCAGTACTGGGAAGAAAGGACTGAGGCGCATCCGATTGCGGCGCGTTCAGCGTGTTCACGGTTTAGACTGCGCACTTGTGCGCGGGAAGCATTTAACCACGAAGCCGCACAAAGTAGCACGAAGATGGAATCGGAACGCACGCGTCCCGCGTGCAGCGTGAGCCTACGGCTCACGAAGGACCGGACACAGATGAACACGGATCAGATTTCACGCACCATTGATCACTTATCAGTTTTCAGATACCCCTTTTCGACAGCTCGTGCCCTGTTCCTCCTCTTCACCTTTTCCTTTTTACTTTCGACTTTTGCCTTCCCGCAGCGCACGGCTCCCGGAGCGCCCGGGGCCGACGCCCAATGGGCGACCGCCGCGAAGCAGGCGGTCGGTACGTCCGCCACCTCCGAATCCAAGGTCTGGTTCACACTCGCGAACGGGGTTCTCACGGAAGTCTACTACCCGAACGTCGCCACCCCGAACGTCCATCTCCTACAATTCATCGTCGTCGATCCGAACACGAAGACGGTCGAGACCGGGGGGTCAACGTGATGCTCCGAGGGAAGGGATTTCCCGTGAAATACATTGAACAGCCGACCGGCCACAACTGGACCTCCTGGCGCGACCGCCTCGCCGATGCTTTAATCGCGCTGCTGAATTAAGTTAAACTCTCACATCGGCTTACCGCCGAAAGCGCAATTCCGTAAATTAGCAGACAGTTCAGACCTTTAGAATGACGGACATCGTTCTCGCAACCGACCTGGGAGGCACGAACATGCGAATGGCTGCCGTCGGCCGTTCCGGTGACGTGCTTTACAGATCGAAAGACCGGACGCCCCGTTCGAGGGACGGCGATGCGATCGTTGAAGCGATCGTCCGTATGGGTCAGGAATGCCAGGAAGAGCTGGTCGGAGAGAACCTCGTCGCCGTTGCGGTCGCCGCGCCGGCGGCGATCGATTTCGAGAACGGGGTGATCACGACCTCGCCGAACCTTCCAGAGATGAACGGCCTTCCGATGGCGGAGGAGATCCGCAGGCATCTGGGAATGGAGGCCGTGCTCGAGAACGACGCCAACGCCGCAGCGATAGGAGAACGCTGGCTCGGCGCATCAAAGGGCGTCGACAATTCGATCATGGTGACCCTCGGGACCGGAGTCGGAGGCGGGATAATCATCAACGGCGATATCATCCGCGGTCCCGACGGGAGTGCGGGCGAGATCGGGCACATCAACGTCGAGCCGGAAGGTGTCGAATGCGGATGCGGCAGTCGTGGCTGTGTCGAGCAATACTCGTCGGCGACGGGGGTTGTAAGGATTGCGAACGAACTCTCTGCGGAAAACCCCGGCTCCGCGCTGAACGAACTGACGAAACCCACATCGGAGGACGTTTTCGAGATCGCTCTCGCCGGAGACTGTTCCGCGTTGGAGGTTTTCCGCAGGCAGGGCTATTATCTCGGGATCATGCTTGCGGGCCTGATAAACGCCCTGAATCCGGAAACGATAGTTGTCGGGGGAGGAGCGTCGGGCGGATGGGACCTTTTTGCGTCCCATATGGAGCGCGAGATAAGGGCAAGAAGCTACAAGGAAGCCGCTGAACGTGCTAAGATTACGCGTTCGCAACTGGGCGACGATGCGGGAATTCTGGGCGGCGCGCTGCTCGGGTTTCAGAACGCGGCGGGCGCCCTTTGATCCGCACAGACCGGTCCTTCAAGGCCGACACTACTAAAAGGAAACGATCCTTATGGATGTCTACCACAAGATCCTGGGCAGGATCTACGAGGTTACAGGCGGAAAGGACACTGAGTCCGTGGACCTTGCCGAGATAGTCAAGGAAGCCGGATTTTATCCCAGTTTCAGCGATATTCACTCGCAGTTGAACCGGAACGGGTGGATCGCGGACACGGGCAGGGGCAACAAGGTCAAGATCACCCACTGGGGGATCAAGGAAGCGAAGAAGGCCGGAGGCGGCGGAACCGATTCGACGCGCGAGCAGTTCAAACTCGCCAAGAGGTTCAAAGAGGAAGTAAAGGAACTTTTGGTGGTCGCCGAGGAACTCGCGTCCGAACCGTCCGAAGAGGGATGCAAGCAGGCCGAAGGCCGCTATTCGGAGGTCGGAAAACGGCTCGAAGAACTGAGATCAAGCGTCTGAACCTCGGCTTGATTTAGCCGAAGGTTCTCGTGTAAGATATTCGTTTCCTGCAGGGCGTGGGAACGCAAAACGTGGGTTTTCGTGCCCACTTTTTATTTTGGGGTAAGGAAAGTCCGTGGACAGGTCGGAAATAGAGGATCAGGTGCGCGAGTTCGCCTCGGAAGTCGTGGTGAACAAGGGGCTTGAGCTCGTTCACGTCGAATTCTCCGGCTTCGGAAAGAAAGCCGCTGTACGGGTCTTCATCGACAAGGAAGGCGGCATCACCCACGACGATTGCTCGCTGGTCAGCCAGGACTTGGAAAAGCGGCTCGATGCCGCGGAACTGATCGCGGGCAGGTACGTGCTCGAGGTTTCGTCACCCGGGATCGAACGCGGTCTCTACGCCGAAAAGGACTATCGCCGCTTCACGGGCGAGATGGCGAAGATCAAGACGCATTCGCCTCTGAACGGCCAGAGGAATTTTCGTGGGCGCATCGAGTCCTTCGAGAACGGCGACGTCGTGTTTGAGGACAGAACTTCCGGAATGGTGAAGATACCGTTCGCGGCTATCGCAAAAGCAAACCTCGAATTTGATATCGAGCGGGAACTGAAGGAGTCGAAGAAACGCGGGTCCTGACCGCAAGTGCGGGAAGGAGCTATCACAATATGATTACATCGATTGGGCAGAGCATTGAAGCGCTGAAAGAAGAGTACGGCCTGGACCGTGAGCTCGTGATCGAGGCAATGAAGGACGCCGTACGCGCGGCCGCCCGCAAACAGTTCAAGTCCGAGTACAAGGGCGGGGAAGGCATCCAGGTCGACTGGAACGATGATGAGGGGATCGTCGAGATCTCGGCTCTCAAGACGGTCGTCGAAGAGGTCGAAAGCCCTACGACCGAGATATCGCTGGACGAAGCGGTCGAAGAGACCGGCGACGACGAGATCGAGATCGGCGACATACTCGCTTTTCCCCTGCCCACCGAGGATCTCGGTAGGATCGCGGCTCAGACCGCAAAACAGATCCTTGTCCAGAAGATCCGCGAAGCGGTGCGCGAGAAGGTGTATGACGAATACGTCGACCGGGTCGGCGAGCTCATCAACGGTCTTGTAAAGCGCTTTGAGCGCGGAGACATCATCGTCGATCTCGGGAACAACCTCGAAGCGGTTTTGCCGCGCAGGGAACAGACCCGCGGCGAGATCTGGAATATCAACGAGCGGGTCCGTGTGGTGATCGTAGAGGTGAACAAGGAACTGCGCGGCCAACAGATAATCGTTTCGCGCGCCTCGTCCGAACTGCTTAAGCGGTTGTTCGAGATGGAAGTGCCCGAGATCTACGACGACACGGTCGTGATCAAGTCGGCGGTCCGCGAGCCCGGGGACAGGGCAAAGATCGCGGTCTCTTCGAACGAGAAGGACGTGGACCCGGTTGGCGCGTGCGTCGGGATGAAGGGTTCGCGAGTCCAGTCGATCATCAAGGAGCTCCGCGGCGAGAAGATCGACATTATCGAGTGGTCGGACGAGCCTTCGGTGTTCGCCGCCAACGCGCTCAGCCCCGCGAAGGTCTCGCAGGTGCGCATCACGGACATTAACGAGCGCAAGATGGAAGTCATCGTCATTGAAGACCAGCTTTCGCTGGCGATCGGAAAGCGAGGACAGAACGTACGGCTTGCCACAAGGCTTGTCGGATGGGACATCGACATCATCAGTGAGGAGATCCTCAAGGCCGAGATCACCAAGAAAATGGGCCAGATGATGGCCTCCGGAGAGGCGGTCCCGATCACCGAGCTCGACGGAATGAGCCCCGCGGCGGCGGAAACGCTAGCAGGATCGGGCATCGAGGACATCGAGGCGCTGGCCAACACTTCGGTCGACAAGGTCGTCGAGATCCTCGACACCAGCTACGACGAGGCGCAGGTGATCCTCGATTCGGCGAAGCAGGTCGTCCAGCTCAAGGACCTTAAAGAAGAGGACCTTGCGGCGGTTGTCAGCGAGGCAGACCAGGAGCTCGGGCTCGCGCCCGAAGATACGCCGGCGGAACCGGAAGGTGACGGTGCATCGCTGGCGGCCGCTGCGGAAGAAGGAGCCCCCGTCGATGCGGCGGGCGTGCCGGCCGCATCGATACCGCTTGAAGAAGCGGATGTGACCGCTGAGGCTGCCGAAGAGGCGGTTGAAGATGTCGCGGAGAAAGCTGAGGAGCCCGCCGCAGAAGAGTCCGTAGAAGAATCAGAGGAGTCGGCCATCGAAGAGACCGTCAAAGAGGCGGAGGAGCCGGCCGTCGAAGACACCGTCAAAGAGGCCGAAGAGCCGGCGGAAGAAGTATCAGAAGAGGAAACACGTCCGGCTGCAGAGGCTGAAACGGAGACCCTTCAGACCGAGGAAGCTGTTGTCGAAGAAGCCGGTGTTGAAGCTCCGGAAGAAGTTCCCGCTGCGGCTGAAGAGGAAGACGCCGAGACTGTGAAGGCTGCTTCCGGCGAAGAAGAAGAATAGACCGTCAACAGCCTTTCGCGCCCCCGGCAGGCGGCGGAAGAGTTAAGAAAGACCGCGTGCGCGCGGCAAGTCAAGAAGAACCAGTTTATGGCCGTAACTAAGAACATAAGGGTTTACGACCTGGCTCGTGAGCTCAAACAGGACACGAAACGCGTCCTCGAGGACCTTCGGAGAGAAGGCGCGGATGTAAGTGTGCCTTCGAATTCCGTGCCCAAGGAGCTTGCGGACAAGATACGCGCCAAATATTTTCCTAAGGTCGAGAAGTCGCCAAGGCGCACGATCAAGGTCATCAAGAAGAAGTCGGTCGCCAAGCCGGAGGCCTCCGAAGAAACGGCGGAAGTAGCTGCTGTCGAGGCACAGGCAGAAGAGCCGGAAGCATCGGTTGAGGAAGCCAAGCCCGCTGCAAAGAAGGTCATCAAGCTGAAGAAGGCCGAGAAGGAAACGGTCCCGGAAGAAGAGCCTGTAGCAGAAGAAGAGGAGGAGAAGCCTGCGGCGAAGCGAGTCCTTAGGGTATCCAAAAAGGAGGTCCTTGAGAAAGAGGCCGAAAAGGAGGAAGCTGAGGTCGCAAAGGCAGAAGAAGCGGAACCCGAGATCGAGCAGGTTGCGGAAGCCGAACCCGAGAAGGAAGAGGAACGTTCAGGACGCCAGATCACCAGGCTCAAACTCACGAAGAAGGCGCTTGACGCCGGCGTGAAACCGGGCGAACGCATAACCACGCCCAAGCCTTCCGCCGAAGAACTCCAGACCGAGCGCACCAAGGGCCACAAGCCGGAACGAAAACGTAAGCTGCGCGGTACGCCGGGTGAAACGGCAACTCCCAAGACGGTTTACACACCTCCGCCGAGCCACAACAGACGGCCGGGACGCGGCGGACGCAAAGGGCGCCGGTTCGTGGACCGTACAAGGTCTCACGACCAGGATATCGATGCGCCGCGCAAGCGCTCGATCGAGGAGCGCATCACCGACCAGATCGGGCGAGCGGAAACGGAAGGGCCGAAGGTCGTCCGGCTGACCGAAGGCGCGACGATCCGTGAATTCGCGGAAGGTCTCGGCGTGACCCCGAGGGACATCGTTCAGCTTCTCGTCAAAAAGGGAATTTTCGCAACTCTCAACCAGCCGATCACGGAAGATACGGCGTTCGAGCTCGCCGAGAATTTCAGTGTCGAGGTCAGTTTCGTTCCGTTCGAGGAAATGGTCATCGAGCAGGAGTTCGAGGAACTGATCGCCACCGATTCTGACGAGGTCGAGATTCCGAGGGCGCCTGTCGTGACCGTGATGGGCCACGTTGACCACGGTAAGACGTCGCTTCTCGATGCCATCAGGTCCGAGAACGTCGCCGAGGGCGAGGCCGGCGGGATCACCCAGCACATCGGCGCCTACAGCGTGTTCGTGACCAACCCCGACAACGAAGAAGAGCAGCGCAGGGTCGTTTTCCTCGACACTCCGGGTCACGAGGCGTTCACGATGATGCGAGCGCGCGGTGCTAAGGCGACCGACGTGGTTATCCTTGTGGTGGCCGCGGACGACGGAGTTATGCCGCAGACCATCGAGGCGATCGAGCACTCGAAAGCCGCCGGCGTGCCGATCATCGTCGCGATAAACAAGATCGACAGGCCTGACGCGAGCACCGACAAGGTCAAGACGGAGCTAGCCGGCCAGGGGCTTCAGCCGGTCGACTGGGGCGGCGACATCGAAATGGTGCCGGTTTCGGCCATAAACCACACAGGGCTCGATACGCTTCTTGAAACCGTCCTGCTTCAGGCCGACATCATGGAGCTGAAGGCGAGTCCGACGAGGCGGGCTTCCGGGGTCGTCCTCGAAGCCCAGCTCGACAAGGGCCGCGGCGCCGTCGGAACCATCCTCGTACAGCAGGGAACTCTTCACGTCGGCGACCCGTTCATCGTCGGCCAGTACTACGGCAAAGTCCGCGCGATGTTCTCGGACCGCGGCGAGCGGGTTGAAGTAGTGGACCCCTCGACGCCGGTCGAGGTATTGGGACTTCAGGGCGTGCCGCAGGCGGGAGATGTCTTCCAGGCGGTTTCCGATATCGACAAGGCTCAGACGATCGCGAACCAGAGGCAGCAGCAGGCTCGCCAGATTGCGATGATGAAGACCACCAAGCGGGGTATCGAATCGCTCGGCCTGGCAAACGTCAAGGAACTGCTCGTGGTCGTAAAGGCGGACGTACAGGGATCGGTCGAGGTCCTGAGATCTACGCTCGAGAAACTTTCGACCGAGAAGGTCAAGGTCCGTGTCATTCGTTCCGGGGTAGGCGCGATCACCGAATCCGACGTTCTGCTCGCTTCGGCGACGCAGGCCGAGGCCGACGCTTCGGCGGTCGTTATCATCGGCTTTAACGTCAGGCCGGGAGTTCGCGCCGTCGAGACCGCGAGGCAGGACGACGTCGATATCCGCCTGCATTCGATCATTTACAAGGTCGAGGAAGAGATAAAGGCGGCGATGATCGGAATGCTCGACGCGATCGAGAAAGAGGTCATCCTCGGAAAGGCACAGGTCCTGGAAACATACAAGGTGTCGAGGATCGGCACGATCGCCGGCTGCCGCGTGATCGACGGCGTCATCAGGCGCCAGGCGAAGGCCCGCCTGATCCGCGACGGGGTGGTGATCTGGAGCGGCGACATAGCATCGCTCAAGCGTTTCAAAGATGACGCCAGCGAGGTCAAGCAGGGCTACGAGTGCGGTATTAGCCTGGTCAACTTCAACGACATCAAGGTCGATGACGAGATCGAGGCGTTCGTTATCGAAGAGATCGCACCGACCGAGCTGGAATAGAGGGCTGAATCCGGTTTTCAGTTATTTGATATGCGCCGACCGGAAAGAATGGCAGAGGTTCTTCGCGAGGAGATCTCGGAGATCGTCGGTTACGAGCTTGAAGACCCGCGTCTCAGCGCCGTTACAGTGACCGACGTAAAAGTCTCGCCTGACCTCCGCGACGCAAATATTTATGTCCTTGTCGAGGGCGACGAGAACGAGAAACGCCGTGCGATGTCGGCGCTCGACAGGGCGTCGAACTTCGTCAGGCGTCAGGTCGCTTTGAACCTGGACCTGCACCACGCTCCCGTTCTGCATTTTGCCAGGGATACCGTGGAGGAGAACGCTTCGAGGATCGAAGAGGTCCTCAAGGAGCTTTCCGAAGAAGAGAACAACAATATTACCGAGGAATTATAGGGCCGCCGGGCCGCCTTCGGGCGTGATCCGCTGCCGCGCGTAATGCTTAGCCAAGTAGTCGAGTTAATTGAAAACAAGGACAGGTTCGCTATCACGACACACGTCAGACCGGACGGCGACGGGGTCGGATCGTCCCTGGGGCTCTGCTGGCTCCTGAAATCGCTCGGAAAAGAGGCGGAAGTAATCGTCAGGGACGAGATCCCGCCGTCTTACGGGCAGCTTCCCGGAGCGGACGAGATCCGGCGCGTGAGCGCGATCGACCGCGAGTACGACGCGATCTTCGTTATCGAATGTTCGAACATCGACCGGCCCGGCATAGAGAAGCTCGAGGAACAGTTCGTGGTGAACATCGACCACCACGCGACGTGCGAGAACTTCGGGACCATCAACTGGATCGACGCCACGGCGTCCGCCGTCGGCGAGATGATCTACAACCTGTGCAAGGCGATCGGCGGTCGCGTCTCGAAGGAGATCGCCGAATGCGTCTATATGGCGCTCGTCACAGACACGGGTTCATTCCATTTTCCAAACACCACAGAACGAACGCTAAAGGTCGCCTCCGAACTTGTGAAGGTCGGAGTCCAGCCTTCCCGGATTTCGGAGGCCGTTTACAACAGCTACTCCTGGAGCCGGGTCGCACTTCTGCAGAGGGTGCTGGCAACCGCACGGAGAGATTCTACCGGCCGAATCGCGCTAATGCGACAGACGCTCGAAATGGTCGAGGAGACGGGCGCGGTCGACGGCGACAACAATGGCTTCGTCAACATGCCGCTTGTCGCGAAGGAGATCGTCAGCGCGGTCTATATGCGCGAGGTTCAGCCCGGGACGTACAGGGTAAGCCTGAGGTCGAAAGGCCCGATCAACGTTGCCCGCGTGGCGGAGTCGTTCGGCGGCGGAGGCCACAAGAACGCGGCGGGCTTCAGGATCAGCGGCGACTGGGACGAGGTCGAATCGGAGATCGAGCAGCGTATCAACAAGGCGATCGACTTCGCCGCCGGATCAGACCCGTCACTTGAGGCCGAATCGGAATTCAGCCTGGCGTAGTCAGTCGGTACAGTCTGTCGAGTCTGTCGGGTCTGTCGGGTCTGTCGGGTCTGCCGGGTCTGCCGGGCCTGTCGGGCCTGTCGGGTCTGTCGGGTCTGTCGGGACTATCGAGTGGATTGTTCTTCGACCGCGTAGCGGACGTATGCCTTTAGCCGTGGGTAGAGCGAAGCGGAACCCACGGAACGAAGCGCGTAAATTGACGAGGCGCGCAGCGACGGCCTACCTTTAGCCGTGCGTAGAGCGAAGCGGAACCCACGGAACGAAGCGCGTAAATTGACGAGTCGCGCAGCGACGGCCTGCCTTTAGCCGTGGGTGAAGCGAAGTGGAACCTACGGAACGAGTCGCCCCCAATTGTCAGAGCCGCGTAGCGGCTACATGATTACGTCGCGGGTCCGTCGGGTCTGTCGGGTCTGTGACTTTGAACGTTGAACCCCGAACTTTGAACTTGGAACTTGGACCCTGGAACCCGGAACTTCGAAATTTAATCGTGATCCCTGATCATTGATCATGGGTCATTGATCGTTGACGATTGATCCCATGTCCGATTCAAAAGAAAAGCGGTACAAGTGGCGGCGCGAGGATTATCAGGAGAAAACTCGAGGGCTTCTGATCGTCAACACGGGCGACGGAAAGGGGAAGACTACCTGTGCCATCGGGCTGATGGTCCGCGCGGCCGGACAGGGGCTTAACTGCTGCATGATCCAGTTCATGAAGTCGAAGACCGACCGTTACGGCGAGCACGTCTCGCTTGAAGAACTCGGTGTCGAGGTCCACACGATGGGCGACGGGTTCACCTGGGACACGCAGGACAAGGAACAGGATACAAAGACGTCGAAGGAAACCTGGCAAATGTGCGTCGAGAAGATGCGAAGTGGCGAGTATGACCTGCTTGTCTTCGACGAGCTGGTCTATGTGCTGGACTACGGATTCCTCGACACCGAAGAGGTGCTGAAGGAGATCCGCGAGGTCCGCGAGGATCAGCCCGCGCTCCACATTGTCCTCACAGGCCGAAACGCCCCGCAGGCGCTGATCGAGGACGCCGACCTTGTGACCGAGATGAAAGAGGTCAAGCATCCCTTTCACGCAGGGATCTACGCCCAGCAGGGAATCGAGTTTTGAGATGTAGGGGCGGGGCTTGTCCCCGCCCTTCTTGTTGGACCGCGGGGGCCCCCGCCCGCATTGCGCCACATGTGTTGCCGCGGCTTCGCCGCCGGTGTGTGCGGTAAGCCTCCGGCTTACCGGGCGGTCTGATGAGGTATTCTTGCGGCTCCGCTGCCGGGCTGTGCGGTAAGCCTTTGGCTTACCGGCGATGAAACCCTTCAATGTTCTCGCCGCGGGCTCAGCCCGCGGCAATGTATTTTAAGAGCCGCCACGGAAAGGCAGAGCCTTTCCGCACATCTCGGCGGCAAAGCCGCACTATCAAGCTGTAAACTCACCAAACTCAGCCAACTCGCGAAACTCACCAAACTCAGTTAACTCCCGAAACTCCCCTCTTTGGACAGATCCCGTTCAGCACGCAGTTCGGGCAATCGGGCTTTCTCGCGTTGCAGACTCTTCGACCGTGGAAGATAAGCCAATGCGAGAACATCACCCAGTGCTTCTTCGGAACCAGCTCCATAAGGTCCTTCTCTATCTTCTCCGGCGTTTTCTCGTCCGTAAGTCCTATGCGGTACGAGAGCCTCTTCACGTGCGTATCGACCACGACACCCGACGCGATCCCGAACGCGTTGCCCAAGACTACATTCGCCGTCTTCCGGGCGACCCCTCCAAGCGTTAGAAGGTCGTCCATGTTCTCAGGCACTTTGCTGCCATACTCGTTCACGATCCGTTCACAAGCGGCCCGTATGTTCTTTGCCTTGTTCCTGAAAAATCCCGTCGAACGTATGTCCTGTTCGAGCTCTTCCTGTTCGACCTCAAAGTAATCTTCCGGTCCTTTGTACTTCCTGAAAAGCTCCGCCGTGACGATGTTCACTCGCTCGTCCGTGCATTGCGCCGAGAGGATCGTAGCTATCAGCAGCTCGAACGCGCTCGTGTGATTCAGAGCGCAATGCGCGTCCGGATACTCCTTCCCGAGGATCCGGATCACTGCCTTAGCCTGTTCCTCCCTGTCGAGTGCCATAGTTCGGGAAGTTTATCCCGAACGCCGAAAGATTTGAAAGGCGGAATGCAAAATCGGGTTCATTCCGTTAGAATGTTGCGAAATCGACATCCGGACCAGCCCAACCTCAGACTCCGGGTCCGCCGGACTTGCGGTTTTTCCGATATCCGAAATGAATAGGTCCGATGAACAACTTATCGTCGTCAACAGCATAAGCTGGAAAGGGATGGCCGTGCTGGCCGCCGCCGTTCTCGGTGCGCTCGCGTTCGGCTGGTTTTCGGTGCAGTGGCAGATCGGGAACATGCTCGCCGAATTGACCTCCCCGACCGATCCTAACGCTTCCGAGGTCAGCCAGGTGATCAGAATGGTCTCACCCGGGGATCCGACGGGCAGCTGGCTCCGCGCCGTAACGGAGGCGAACGATTTCACCGCCGAGAAACTGGCCGAAGCGATAGAAGCGCACAAACAGACGGTCAGGCTTTCCCCGAAGCATTATCCCTGGTGGCTGGAGCTTGGTCGCGCTTACGAGCAAGCGGACAACCCGGAGCAGGCGGAGAAAGCGTTCGTTCGCGCGGTCGAACTCGCTCCGGCATACACGCTTCCGCGATGGCAGCTGGGGAATTTTTACGTCCGTGCCGGCAGGGAAGATGAAGCGTTCGATCAATTGCGTAGAGCTGCGGAGAAGGATCCGGTTTACCGCGAACAGGTCTTCTCGATAGCCTGGGACTATTACGAGCAGGACACTTCGAGGCTCGATGCGCTGGTCGGGGACAAGGAAGGAATGAAGGTCGGGCTCGCGAAGTTCTACGCGGCGCGTGAAAGGCCGCGGAAAAGCCTCGAGATCTGGCAGTCGCTTTCGGATCAGGCGCGGCAAACCAACTACGAGGTCGGTGCGCTGATCGCTCAGGCGATGTTCGAGAAGCGGTTCCTGAAAACGGCGGTCGAGTTCTCGAACTCGCTCGGACTCGAAGAAGGCATCAAGTTCGAGGGGATCCAGAACCCGGGCTTCGAACAAGAGATCAGCAAGCGCGACGACGCGTTCTTCGGCTGGAGGACGGACTCCAGGGACAATGTCCGGGTGATGCTTAGCCGCGGAAAGAATCATACGGGGGATCGAAGCCTGCAGGTGACCTTCAACGGATTTTCAAAGGCCGAGTTCCACAACATCTACAAGACGATCGCGCTTGAACCGGGAGCCTCATACCGGCTCGCTTTCTGGGTCAGGACGGAAGACCTGCGGAGTGCGGGTACGCCGAAGGTCGAAGTGCTGAGCGCAAGCGAGGGGAAGATAATCGCGGCGACCGATCCGTTTGCCGCCGGAACCGAAGATTGGAAACGGGTCACGGTCGAATTCCGTGTCCCGGACAACTCCGAGGGCGTCGTGATCAGGACCGCGCGAGCTTACTGCGGAGAGAATTGCCCTATGTTCGGGACGATGTGGTACGACGACTTCACGATCGAGAGGATCAAGGACATCGAGGTGACCGAAACGAACGATGGTTGATGCCGCGGCAGATCTGAAGCAAAACGGGAACACTTTCGCGGGCAAGCTCGCGTTCTTGCTGCTGTCGGCTACGATCGTCTGGACGACTCTCGCCTACGGAACCGTCCACCAGCCGATAATCGCTTTGTTCTACATAGTGATGGTCCTCGTCGCTCTGCTCTGGGCCGCGGACTCCTTGTTCAGCGGCTCATTAAGGCTTGACCGATCCCAGCTGCAGATCCCGATCGTGCTTGCTGCGGTCTATGGGTTCATCCAGACCATCCCGTTCGGGTCCGTCCAGTCGGGCGGGGTCGAATCGATCCCTTCTACGATCTCCGTTGCGCCGTTCTGGACAAGGCTTGCCGCCGCGCATTTCGTAGCGCTCCTGATCTTCTTTTCGGGAATGCTCATATTCACCAACAGCGTAAGGAGGATCCGGAAGATCGTCATCCTGATCACGGTATTCGGGTTCATCTTCGCTTTCTTCGCGATCCTGCAGTCGGTGCTTAGCCCAGACAAGATCTACGGGATCTACGAGTCGAAATACGCCGAACCATTCGGCTCGTTCGTCAACCGGCACAATTTCGCGGCTTTCATGGAAATGTCGATCGCCGTCCCGCTCGGACTGCTCTTCGCCGGCGCGGTCGAGAAGGACAAGAGATTGATCTACGCGACCGCGATAGGGTTGATGGGGATCGCGCTGCTCCTGAGCGGATCGAGAGGCGGTTTCGTATCGATAATCGCCGGCGTAGTCTTCCTCGTGATCCTGGCAACGGGATCGAGAGGCACGCGCGACAAGGTCCTCAAGGCAGTTCTCGCCGTCTTCCTGCTTGCGGTGTTCGTCGTCGGCTCGATCCTGGTCGGAGGCGAATCGTCGCTGACCAGGCTTGCGGAGACGGCGACCTCCGATAACTTCTCGACGAACAGGATGCAGATCTGGTCCGTGACGCTCGATGTGATAGGCAGCCATATGCCGTTCGGCGCCGGCCTGGGCGCGTTCGGCGTCGCGTACACTCCGTTCGATCCGAACACGGGTTTCGAGCGCGCCGAGCAGGCGCACAACGATTACCTGGAGGTGCTCGCCGACGCCGGCATTGTGGGAGCACTTATCGGCGCATTCTTTCTGTTCAGGCTCTTCAGGACCGGACTTGCGAATGTGAAGGTCGAGAATCGGTATCGGAGGGGCGTCGCGCTTGGAGCGTTCGCGGGCTGTTTCTCGATCCTGGTCCACAGCGCGTTCGACTTCGTACTTCACATTCCGGCGGTGACCCTATTGTTCCTGGCCTTGATGGCTTTGCTCGTCGCAAGCGGGCGTCAGTACGCCGACGATGTAGAGCTGATCGCCAGGGACAGGCCGAAAAGAAGAAAGAAAGCGAGCGTGACCTCGCTGGAGGAAAGGCGCCGCTAACCGGTCTCGGCGTTCGCTTCAGCACCGGAGCGCGTCCGCAGAATGCTCATCAGGTACCACACCACTCCGTGCGCGACGTATGTCGCGGCAACGATCAAAAGGACATACTGCGAGTAGAGCCAGACCAGCATTCCGACGGCGCCGAGCACGAGGATCAGGTAGAAGTTCTTTCTACCCATGCCGACGTTCTTGAAGCTCGAGTACTTCAGAGTGCTGACCATTAGCAAGGCGAGTACGGCGGTCAGGATCATCAGCGCGATCGTGTAGAAGCGTGCGACGTTCTCGCCGAGAATGTTCAGGGGAGTCGGGGCGAAATGGACGATCGCAGCGATCAGGCCGGCGGAAGGCGGAATGGGGAGTCCGACGAAGTTCTTCTTGTCCACCTTGGGAGTGCCTTCCAAAAGCACCCTCGGGCGTGTCGCCTGCAGGTTGAACCTCGCCAGCCGAAGTACGCCGCACATCAGGTAAACGAACAGCACGAAAAGGCCTACGCTATGAAGCGAGTTCGATTCGTCGAAGGTAGCGCCGATCCCCCAGCAATAAACGAGAACCACTGGGGCTATGCCGAACGTGAGGACGTCGGCCAGTGAATCGAGCTGGACGCCGAGCTCGGTCGAGGTCTTGGTCATCCGCGCCAGGCGGCCGTCGAGCGTGTCGAAGAGTATCGCGAGCCCGATGGCCTTCGCCGCATAGTCGAAGTAAATCGAGGCCTGCTCCGGATTCGCCGAGATAATCTGGAACCCACGGACGGACGAAAGCACGGCAAGGAAACCCATCGCTATGTTCGCCGCTGTAAATGCAGTCGGGATCAGGTACAGACCCTTGCGGATGCCTTTATGGACTGGCTGGTTATCGGATTCCATCGGTGGAGCCGGTCGGTTTCTACCCGGTTCAGTACTTGGCGATGATCGTTTCGCCGCCCTTCACCCGGTCGCCGACGTCAACGCAAATACTAACACGATTCGGCAGAAGCAGGTCTGTCCTCGATCCGAAGCGTATCAGCCCGAACAGCTCTCCGCGCGTGAGCCGGTCCCCTTCCTTCGGCCAGCAGACGATCCTACGGGCCAGGATTCCCACGATCTGAGTGCATACGACGGTGATGTCTTCGCCTTCGATCACAAGTTCGTTCCGCTCATTAGACGAACTCGCGGTGTTGCTGGTCGCGGGCCGCTTGCGTCCCTTGATCTTGCGGATGCCGGTAACGGTCCCTGCGATCGGCGATCTGTTCACGTGCACGTCGAGAGGCGAGAGAAAAACGCTTACGAGGGTTCCGGCTTCGGTCTCCTCGATTCGCGTTACGCGCCCGTCCGCGGCTGAGACCACGAGTCCGGGACCGTCCGGGATCGTCCGCTTCGGATTGCGGAAAAAGAAGACCATGAACGCCGCGAGCGCGAGGAAAAGCACCGCGGCGATCCAATATCCCAAAAATGCCAGTGCCGCCGCAACAAGCAAAGGCACCGCTACGAAGGGTATGCCGTCTTTGACCATTCTTATTCAGGCCGGAGACTTCCGGCTACTGTAGAGTGCGGATGAAAACTATCTTAAGGCAAGCTTGTGACAAAGAAAAATGCCCGGCCTTTCCGAAGACCGGGCGGCAAGGAGGAAAAGTTATGTATGATCAGGTTCTTACAGGATTCTCTCTTGCGTAGCTGTAAGCGCACCAGGCGCTGATAAGGTGGACGACCCATCCAAACATTCCGGCGGTCCCGATCCAGGAGAATCCGGTCAGGATCAGCCAAAGCAGCCCGACAAGGATCCTTCCGTTGTATATCTGGCCGAGTCCGGGGACGAGCAGGCTCAGCAGCCCCGCTATCATAGGTTCTCGCATTAAGTTCTCACCTCCCGAGCCTACTACGCTTCAAGCGCGGCGACGGTTCCGGGAAATTCTGAATTCCGAAGTCGATCGGGTCTGTTGGGTCTATCGAGTCTATCGAGTCTTACAGGTCAGGCGGGTCTCCAGCCTGCGAAGCAGGCGCAATAACCCAGCTCCTGGTGAAGCGAAGCGGAACGTGGAGAATGCCGGGCAAACGATCCAGCCTGCGAAGCAGGCGACATAGTTTCGAGTCTATCGGCTCTGTCGGGTCCCGCCGATCGGTCGCGCGGAAGGAATTCGTTCCGTTGGGGGTGCGGGCCGTTGCCCCCGAAGGCGCAGCCCCGGGTTCAGGTCACAAAAAACATCCTTAGCCGCGGAGCGGCGTCAAAACTGAAAGGAGACAGAAGACAGAAGTGAGAAGTCAGAACCTGATCCCTGATCCCCAGAACTCAATCTTGCCGGACTTCCACGATCTCGCCGCGGAACATCCGTTTCGCCTTCTTCACAAGCGGGTGCGCTTCAGCAAATCTCAGAAGGTCCTCTTCCGACGGATCTTCGGGAAGCACCGGGATCACGCCGTCGAAATCCGGCTCGCGGGCCATCTCTTCGACTATCTCAAGTGCGCGGTTGGGTTCCGAAGCACGCGCTTTCGGTTCCGGAACCTCGTCCCTTGGATCGTCTTCACGTATCTCGCCCACTATCTGCCGGGCCAGAGACGAAGCGTCCGCGATTGGCACCAGATCGTCGCCCGCCCGCTCGAGTGCGCGCTCGAAGGCCGCGTCTAACCACGCGTCTTCTATGTGATCAAGTTCTTCCGCAGGGATCGGAGGGAGTTTGACCGGCATCGATTCCGGATCGATGAACGAAGACACTTCCTCTTCCGGGACGAATTCGGAAGGAGGGGATTCGTCCTCTTCGAACTGCGACGGTTCGGAAGGGAATTCTTCCGGACGTTCGGGAGCGGATTGAGGTTCAGGATCCGGCTCCAAAGGCGCCGGATCAGATTTCAGAGTTTTTTTTTCCGGGGCCGCGGCCGCGGCTTTCTTGATCTCCGTATGGTCAGAGGCGCCTTCCGTTTCCAGCCGGAAAAGCCTCTCGATCAGATCTTCGACAGGAACGACCCTTCGCATCTCCGACAACTTCACGAGTCCGATCTCGAGCACGAATCTGGGGTCAGCGGCGTCGCGCAGCGAGGCTTCGGTCTTTGCAAGCGAATTGAAGAACCGTATCAGGTCCGCTTCCAGAAAAGGGGCGGCGTGGCCTTTCATTTCCTCCGCCGAAAGGATCGCCGTGTCGAGAAGGCCGTGCGCGTCGCCCGCGATCTTGAATACAAGCAGGTCGCGAACGAATCCCATAAGGTCGCGGCAGAAGTTCCGTAAGTCGTGCCCTCTCGCCACAAGGTCGTCGACGACCTTCAGCATCTCTTCCGAGTCCCGGTTCGCGATCGAGCTTACGGTCCTGATCAGATTTTCGGTCCCCGCGATCCCGAGCGCCGCGGAAACTTCTTCCGCGCCGATCTTCTCACCCGAAAAGCTGATCACCTGGTCGAAGTTGCTCTGCGCGTCGCGCATCGAGCCCTCGCCGGACCTCGCGATCTCCTTCAGCGCGTCTTCGGCTATATCGATCTTCTCCGCTTCAGCGATCGTCTTCAGCCTCTCTAGGATTTTCTTCAAAGGTATCGTCCGGAACTCGAACTCCTGACAGCGGGAAGTGATCGTGTCCGGAACTTTGTGAAGCTCGGTCGTCGCCATTACGAAGACGACGTTGTCCGGAGGTTCTTCAAGTGTCTTCAGAAGCGCATTGAACGACGACTTCGAGAGCATATGAACCTCGTCGATGATGAAGACGCGGTAACGGTCTCTGGCGGGATTGATGTTGATGCTCTCAAGTATGATCTCGCGGATCTCTTCGACCTTGGTGTGCGAGGCCGCGTCGAACTCCAGTACGTCCATTGAGCGGCTCTCCGCGATCTCGCGGCAGGACGCGCACGCCCCTTCTTCCGAGGTCACGCACGGAACGGGATTCGGACTCTCGGTCTTGCGGCAGTTGAGCGCTTTCGCCAAAAGCCTCGCCGTTGTGGTCTTGCCGACGCCCCGCGCCCCGCTGAACAGGTAGGCGTGATGGAGCCTCCCCGTCTCGATGGCGTTTCGAAGCGTGCGCGTGATGGCCTGCTGGCCGACGACCTCCTCAAATACCTGAGGCCGCCATTTTCTGGCGAGTACCTGGTAAGACATTCGAAGCGAATTTTCCTTTACGGTAGGCCATAAGTTTAGACGAGTTCGGCGAGGCTGTCTAACTTCCCTAGGAATGCAAAACTGGTGGCTTCAGACTTAACCGCAACACAGGCCGAAGTTGCTACCGTTGCTCCGTTCCCGGTCTGGCGGGGTTCACAATTCGAGCCTTGTGCGGAGCCTGAAGCCATAAAAAAACCGGACGCCGGGCACGCGCCCGTCCGAACATTACGGCCGGGTTCCCGACGATCCGTATTCTGGCGGAAAGGGTGGGATTCGAACCCACGGTACCTGTAAAGGCACACAGCATTTCCAGTGCTGCCAGTTCAACCACTCCTGCACCTTTCCTGAATGACTGAAATTTAAAGATCAAATTTCGGCCGACGTCGTGCGGGTCGATCCCGCTTCCCACAGCGCCGCCATGTACGATATGGCGAAGTAATCGTGATCTTCTCCGCCGTAAACCAGATCGAAACCGTTCCAGAGTGTGAAATGCCCGGAAGCGTCTTCCCAGCCTTTCACACGAAATCCGATGATTCCCCTGACCCCTTTGAACTTCTCCATAGGGATGCGTAGGCTCTTTGCATCCTTTTCCGCGTAGACGGTCGGTTTCCCGTAGGTCTTTCGCATATAGCTCCAGAACTGTTGGACCCCGAGCCCGTACCATTTGCCGTCGGCCCCTTTCCTCGTCTTGAAATTGCCGGAATCGACGGGAATTGGATGTCCCGCGGAGTTCAGGGATTTGCTGACCCTGATTATGCAGGTGTTCTTGTACCACGACTTGTCGACAGAACCGCCGATGTCACCCCTGACCTTTGCGGCGTCCTTGCCGGCGGGGTAGTCTTTGGCGAGATCCTCGTAGTTTGGGAGTTTCTTGGGCATTGGGCGCTCCTCACACTGCCGCTGGCTGATGATGGCGGAGAGGGTGGGATTCGAACCCACGGTGCCCGTAAAGGCACAACGGTTTTCGAGACCGCCCGATTCAACCACTCTCGCACCTCTCCGCAAATTGTTGACGCGTCCCGGGCAATTCGCGGCTAACCGCCGCTTTGCCTGCCGGACCTTAGCTTCTCGAAGAATTCGCTCATCAATTTCGAGCACTTTTCTTCGAGGACCCCTGGGACCACGTCTATCCGATGATTCAAAGAACTGTCGTCGCAGAGCCTGTAAACCGATCGTGCGGCTCCGAAACGCTCGTCCGCGGCACCGTAAACAAGCCGATTGACCCTGGCGTTGACGAGCGCGCCCGCGCACATCACGCACGGCTCGATCGTTGTGTAAACCGAGCACCCGGTCAATCTGTAGTTTCCCAGATGCGCGCCTGCCGCCTTGATGGCTAGTATCTCCGCGTGGGCCGTCGGATCGTTGTTCGTAATCGGCAAATTGCCTGCGACCGAGAGGACATTTCCTTCCGGATCGACGACACAGGCTCCGACCGGAACCTCGCCCGCCGCTCTCGCGGCGGCCGCCGCTTCAAGGGCCAGCTCCATGAAAATATCGTCAGAATCGCTCATCGAAAACTCCGCCGGCCCGGCGGACAGGACAAACTCAAAATATAGGTTTCAGGGGGTTTCGTGTCAAGCAGACCGCATTTAACGAACCGTGTTCGGTCGGCGATAAAGAAAGGCGCATTCGTATCCTCTACAAGAGCCTGTTTCCTTGCATCCGGACACGAAATGATGAAAAAGGTGAATCGTCTTCAGGACGATTTCCCTCACCCAATCCTGCCTCTCAAGCTATGAGCGACCCGATCCACGAAACTGAGGACGCGTTCGTAAAGAACCTCAGGCTTCACAGCGACAATCCGACCCTCGTCTCTTTGACCGAGGAGGTCCGCGAGCACAAACAGAAGCCCAAGACCGATCCGGCCTCGATCCCGCAGAAATTTTCGCTTGGCGAGTTCAACACGGCGATGATGCATTTCTACCGGGGCGGGCTCGTCTGGACGCGACTATGGATCTTCGTCCTGCTCGCCCTCAGCTGGACGCTGAAGGTCTATCTGCATCCGTATCCGACGCCGAATCTCGATGGTTTCCTTTAACGTGCCGCGTTCGGCCTCGCGCCGGGCCGGCTTGGGATAACCGTCGGCATCATCTTCAACGTAGTCGTTTTCTCGTTCGCAATCGGGACGATAAAGCTGAAAGAGGCTTCGAGCGAGGTCCAGTCTCAGGAAGAGTTCGAGTGGCATCCGATCCAGCAGGTCTCGAAATGGGCCGATTCCAGGGCCCGCAAGAAAAACACCATCAGGCGCGCCAAAAGAGCGCGGCAAAGGACCAGTTCGGTCATCCACAAGACGAACGCCTGACGAGAAGCAGATCCGGCCTCCGGGACCGCCCTGCCGGGCCCCGGCAAGGCGGTTTTTGAATGTTGCTGCCGAGTCTGCTATTTTTCTCCTTCGAGCAGGAAACACGATTTTGAAGGGAGAATCATCACGAATGTCCGACACTCTTGAAAAGCGCGGTAAAGCGTTGGAGAACGAGTACTTTATAAGAAAAGAGCGCGAACTCATCGAGAAGATGCGAGCGAAGCTCAAGGCCGAAGAGGCGAAGGATCTGAAACTGGACTGTCCTAAGTGTGACGGGTACCTCTTCGAGAGCGAGTACGAAGGCATCGCGATCGATATTTGCGATTCCTGTTCCGGCGTATGGCTTGACGCGGGCGAGCTGGTGCAAATCGTCGATGCCGAGGACGACAAGGGCTGGCTTAGAAGGTTTTTCAGCTAGAATGCAGGAGATCTCTATGTACAGGAACTTCGTGATCAGTATGTTGGTGCTCGCCGTCGGTTCAACCGCGGTTCTCGCGCAGGAGAAGACCGCGGTCAACAGCCCGTATGCGAAGCGGATTCTGCTCGGAAGACACTTCTTCTCTCTCCAATGGATAAGCTGGGACCACTACGGCCGCGTCAACGTGACGGAAAAGAACGACCTGCTTCACATTAAAGGCGAGCAGAAGGGAAGGGACAATGACGATTACTTGACCATCGACGGTGTCGTGACCGAGGTAAACCGGTACGATTTCAAGTTTCGAGGGAAGATCGTCACGAAGGTGAGCCACAACAACGAAGGCGAGCCGTGCGTCCGAGAAGGCGATATGATCTTCAAGATCACCGGCAAGCGGAAATACTGGCGGCTTCAGGAGATGGACAGCCCCTGCGAAGGGATAGTCGATTACGTCGACATTTACTTTAGAAAATAACCGGCGGGAAGTGACCGCACTTGAATGATCGCGATCCAGGGGATCGGCAGAGCCCGCTGAATAGTCCGGGCGGCCGGTCCCCGGCTCTTTTGGAATGCTGAATTTCGCTATAGAAACCGCACGCGAGGCGGGTCACATACTGCTCGAGAAGTTCGGGCGGAAGATAGGCGTCCGCAAGAAAGGCGATATAAACCTGGTGACGGAAGCGGATCTTGCGTCCGAGAAGTTCATCGTAGACAAGATCAAGACGCATTATCCGAGGCACTCGATACTCGCCGAAGAATCGGGAGACGCGGTCCGGATCGGCGACGGCGCCTCGAAATGGATAATCGATCCGCTCGACGGAACGACCAACTTCGCCCACGGATACCCTTGCTTCTGCGTAACGATCGCGCTTGAGCACGAGGGCGAGATCGTGGTCGGGGTGACCTACGACCCGACCCGCGACGAGATGTTCTCGGCCGAGAAAGGCCGCGGCGCCAGCCTGAACAACAAGCGGATAGAAATTTCGGAGACTGATAAGCTCGGCGATTCGCTCGTGGTGACGGGCTTTCCGTACGACATCGCCAAGCGCGCCGACTTCGCGCGTCACTTCACGGAGATGCTTCTCGCTTCGAGGGCGGTCCGCCGCGACGGTTCCGCCGCGATCGACCTGGCGTACATCGCAAGCGGGCGTTTCGACGGCTTCTGGGAAGAGGGGCTCAATCCCTGGGACATCGCCGCCGGTGTGCTTCTGATAAAGGAAGCGGGCGGGCGCGTTTCGTATTACGACGGATCAGAGATCGACATATACCGCCCTCCTATCTGCGCGACCAACGGGACCATTCACGAAGAGATGCTCCGGGTGCTTACCTGACCGGTTCTGCGACTTGCGAAAGCGGAAACGCTGTAACACAATCAAACCTCAATATGTCATGGTTCCGAAGAGATAAGCCGAAGATCGAAGGCCAGAAGGACGGCGAAGATCAAACGGTCAGGACCGAGGGGATATTCGTCAAGTGTTCCGAGTGCGACACGGCGTTGTACAAGCGCGAGCTCAAGGAATCGAACCAGGTGTGCATACACTGCGGCCATCATTTCCGGCTCGGGGCGCGCGAACGGCTCGAACTCCTGTTTGACGACGGCGCATACGAACCTCTGGACGAGGAGGTGACTTCCAGCGATCCCCTCGAATTCATCGATTCGAAACCGTACAAGAACAGGATCAAGGATGCCCAGAAAAAATCGGGACTTCCGGAGGCGATCATCTCCGGCAAGGGACTGGTCGGCGGCCACAAGGTCTATGCCGGGGCGATGGACATGTCGTTCATCGGCGGCTCGATGGGATCGGCGGTCGGCGAAAAGATCACGAGGCTGATCGAGCGTGCGCTCAAGACCGGCGGCGCCGTTGTCATCTTCTCCGCGTCAGGCGGGGCAAGGATGCAGGAAGGCACGCTTTCGCTGATGCAGATGGGGAAGATATCGGTCGCGCTGGCGAGGTTCCACGATGCGGGGCTGCCGTTCATTTCCGTGCTTACAGATCCTACGACCGGAGGGGTGACGGCGAGCTTCGCGATGCTAGGTGACGTCATCATCGGGGAGCCAAAGGCTTTGATCGGCTTTGCCGGCCCGAGGGTGATCGAGCAGACCATTCGCCAAAAACTTCCGAAGGGCTTCCAGAGGTCCGAGTTCCTGCTCGAACACGGGATGCTCGATATGGTGGTCGACCGCCGCGAGATAAAGGACACGATCGTGAGGCTGCTCGATTTCATGGTGAAGAAGGAGTCGTAAAGCTCCTTTCGATTTCCCGGATATGCTCAACCACGAGATCAAAGACCTTTTCGTACGCGACCTGAACAGGGCCGCCGAAGAGATCGAACAGTATCCCTCCAATGAGTCGCTCTGGGAAGTGCGCGGAGAGATCACCAACTCGGCAGGCAATCTGGGTCTTCACCTCGCCGGAAACATCAACCACTTTTTCGGGGCCGTCCTCGGGAACTCGGGCTATGTGCGAGAGAGGGACCTTGAGTTCTCTTCGAAGGGCGCGTCCAGGGCGGAAGTGGCGGACGCGTTGAGGAATGCCGCCGAAGTCGCCGGCCGCGTACTCTCGTCGATTAGCGAAGAAGATCTCGCGAACGATTATCCCGAGCCGTTCGCCGGAAAAACGGTCTCGAACGCGTGGTTGATCGCGCATCTGCTCACGCATCTCAACTACCACCTCGGACAGATCAACTACCACCGGCGGCTAATGACTTAGACAGTAGGTATCTGCTAATGCCGGAACAATACCTCAACCAATTTGTTTTTTTTGAGGGACATGTCTTCGGTCATCCAAGGTCCGCCTGTGGCCCGGTCTTCTTGATCAAAGTATTGGAAATAAGCTCTCACTTTAATCTCATCTTTCGACACTTCCAGTATCAGAAACTTACTGATTCTGAGGGTCTTACCGTTGAATAAGTCTTCTGCTTCGAGAAACTGCTGATGCCACCAGTTGTTTAAGCCGTCGTCCACCCGATGCTCAATAAAAGTGATGCTCTGACCCTTGACTTCTAATTTTACGCGCTCAAACTCCTGTCGGCCGTCAATCCTCACAGACATAAAGGATCGATTCCCGAAATCAAGATGCGCGTATTTCGCGACATGACTTTCTTTGAGATCCGAGATCTTGACATAGATGATGTCGCCGCCGTCTTGAGCCACGGCGACCGAATTAATTCCCACCACTATCAGAAAGAGAATTAGTGTTTTCATTTTTTCAAGCTGAACTTACTTTGTTTTGGTGATTGGCCTGTTATGAGACTAGTTTAAGATCAGGAGCGTGACGTCGGCAGATTGCCTGATATTTTACCTTTCTGTACTTGTAGAAGCACCAGCTGATTAGTAAGTTTCCCCTGTCGCAACCGATCATTGGTTGATATGAACTTTCAGGAATCCCAGGAATACCTGCTCGGCTTAGGCTTCGAGCTTTCAGTCAGAAAGTTCGGGCTCGAGAACTCCCTGATCCTACTGGAGGCACTCGGTCATCCGGAAGTGAAGTTCCTCAAGGTCCAGGTCGCCGGCACGAACGGAAAGGGATCGGTCTGCGCATTTCTCGAATCGATCTGCGTCGCCGCGGGAGTTCGCGTCGGTCTCAACACTTCTCCTCATCTCGTCTCGATAACCGAACGCGTCAGGATCGAAGGTAACGAGATCACGGAAGAAGAGTTCGCGAGGCTTGCGACAGTGGTCCGTGAGACCGGCGAACGGCTTGTCCGGGAAAAGAAGCTGAAAGCGCTTCCTACCTATTTTGAACACGTGACCGCGATCGCTCTTCTCGCCTTTGCCGAGGCAGGGGTCGAACTGGCGATACTCGAGACGGGTCTCGGCGGGCGTTTCGATGCAACGACCGCGGCACGTTCCGAGATCGCGGTGATCACGCCGATCGATCTCGATCACACGAACATACTCGGCTCCACGGTGGGGGAGATCGCCGCGGAGAAAGCAGCGATCATACGCGAAGACAGCTCCATCGTCGTATCTTCTCAGCCTTCAGAAGCGGCGGCCGTTATCGATGCACGGTGTTCCGGATTCGGGATCGAGCCGCGCCGTGCGGATCTTATCGGGACGCGAGAGTGGAACGGCGGCGTGATGTTCATTTTGGACAAGGCGGTGTACGGAAACGTGATGCTCGGCCTCGCGGGACGGCATCAGGTCGACAACGCACGGACGGCGATCGCCGCAGCGGAACTCCTTGTGGAGAAAGGATTTGCGATCGATGAGAGATCGGTCATAAAAGGACTCGAAACCGCTTCGCACAAGGGCCGGCTGGAGCGCTTTGAGGAGATGCTTTTCGACGGGGCGCACAATGTGTCGGGCGCGAAGGCGCTCGCGGCTTACCTCGACGAATTTGTGGAAGGCCCGGTCACGATGATGTTCGCGGCGATGAAGGACAAGGATCTTTCCGAGATCTCGCGCATCCTGTTTTCCCGCTCGGAGAACCTGATCTTCGTCGCGCCTTCGAACCCGAGGTCGATGCCCGCCTCGGAACTCGCCGGATTTGTTCCCGATGGCTTTCCGAGGCAGAATGTCCATATTGCATCGGAGATCGAAGAGGCCGTGGAAACGGCTCGCCGAGTCGCAGGCGACGGGACGGTCCTCGTCACGGGTTCGCTGTACCTGATCGGCGAGGTGCAGGCGCACGTTAGGAACCGAACAAGAGATTTCAACCGCAGAGAGCGCAGAGAGCGCGGAGAAAAAAAGAGAACGGTTGAGAATTGATAGTGATTAGTTGGCAGCTAATTGAGGATAGATCTGGTTGGGAATAGGCTAGATTGCAGCGAGCGTTCGATCGTTTGCGAATAAGAATTGATCGTTGAGACCTGGTCATTGATACCTGATCATTGGCCAATGAAAATTGATCCCTGATCCATGGAACCTGGAACCCGGAACTTGGAACCTGGAACATACCGAAATGCATAAATTAGTATTGGTCCGACACGGACAAAGCGAATGGAACAAGACGAACAGGTTCACGGGCTGGACCGACGTCGATCTCACCGAGCAGGGATGGCTCGAGGCGAAGACCGCCGGCGATACACTCAAGAAAGAGGGTTATGAGTTCGACCTGGCTTACACGTCGGTGCTCAAGAGGGCGATCCGCACGCTCTGGATCATCCTCGACGAGATGGACACGATGTGGATGCCGGTCCGGAAATCGTGGCGATTGAACGAACGGCATTACGGCGACCTACAGGGGCTGAACAAGGCGGAGATGGCTGCGAAGGTCGGCGAGAAACAGGTACAGATATGGCGCAGGAGCTACGACATCCCGCCGCCTCCGCTCGAAGAAGACGACCCGCGGAACGCACGAAACGATCCGCAGTACAGGGACTTCGACGGAGAAGAATTCCCATTGACGGAATGCCTGAAGGATACGGTCGATAGGTTCCTGCCGTATTGGGAGCATGAGATCGCGCCTCAGATCAGCGAAGGGAAGCGGCTTTTGGTCGCCGCTCACGGCAACTCGATCCGCGCGCTTGTGAAGTATCTCGACAACATCCCCGACGACGAGATCGTGGGAGTAAACATCCCGACCGGAATTCCTCTCGTTTACGAGCTCGACGAGGACCTGAATTCGAACAGTAGCTATTACCTGGGCGATCCGGAGGAGATCCGAAAGCTCCAGGAAGCGGTCGCGAACCAGGGCAAGGCGAAATAGAATTGTTTAGCAGGCGCACTTGTGCGCCTGAACAACGGAACGCAGGCGCGGACGGAACGCAGGCGTCCCGCCTGCAGTGAGCGAAGCGAAAACAGAAGAAAGAGAAGAAACAGGATGGGCAGGATCATCGGAGCGCAGGCGTCCCGCCTGCAGTGAGCGAAGCGAAAACGCGGAAGGGGAAGAAACAGGATAAACAGGATCATCGGAGCGCAGGCGTCCCGCCTGCAGTGAGCGAAGCGAAGAGCGTTTTGGAGAAGAGATCACGAATTGAGTGGGCAATAATCTGCGTTTCGTTGCTGATTCTCGCGGAGAGCGTATTTCTGGCTGGGGTGTTCGTCGGTTACGAAGCCGGATTCACTGATTATTACGCAAATAAAATTACTCAAAAATTCGACTTTAGCGGCGGTCCTCCAAGATCCGCCTGGACCGTGTTCGTCAAGTGGTATGTCATCCAGGCAATTCTAATGTCAGTCCTTTCCATTCTTGTTTGGAGACGAATCCAGTTGTTTTGGGCGAAGTTGATGATTGTCCTCCTGATGTCCTTGCCGCTTTACCAACTGATTTCGGAGAAATGGGAAATGATCACGATCAGAGGTGCCGGCGACATTTGGCTTGCGAAACCTACGATCGTGTTGGACATTCTGGCTGTGGTGGCGGCTTTACTCCTGATATTAGGATTGATGATCGTTCGTTTCGGACCCCAAAGCGAGCAAGAGAGGTAGGTGATTCCCTATTCCCCTTCGCGTAGCGACGATGTGCCTTACCGCGGGCTTAAGCCCACGGTAAGAAGCGCCCCCAAAAATCATCAGCCGCGTAGCGGCGTTTCCCGAAATGATGACGTCGCTACGCGACCACAACCACGTTCTTCGCCTCTCCGTGGCCTGAAGGCCACGGCTAAGATACGTGTTCGCTACGCGAACGGGCGCCGCTCCCCGCCCACCGCCTTTGAACTTTAAACTCCCGAAGCCCGCTGATAAAATTACAGATTCGAATCATCACGGAATTCCTGTCTGTAAGACACTCAATGGGCATAAAGCAGATCTCCGTCCGAGGGGCGCGCCAGCACAACCTCAAGAACATCGACATCGACATACCTCGCGACAAGTTCACGGTCATCACCGGGCTTTCGGGGTCGGGGAAGTCGTCGCTCGCTTTCGACACGATCTACGCCGAAGGCCAGCGCCGCTACGTCGAATCGCTTTCCGCCTACGCGCGCCAGTTCCTCGACCAGCTTGAAAGGCCGGATGTCGATTCGGTCGAGGGCCTCTCGCCCGCCATTTCGATCGAGCAGAAGACCGTGTCGCGGTCGCCGCGTTCGACGGTCGGTACGGTGACCGAGATCTACGACTTCGTCCGCCTTCTTTTCTCATCGATAGGCCAGTCCCACTGTCCCAACTGCGACCTTCCGATCACACGTCAGTCGGTCAACCGGATCATAGAGAACATCCTCTCGCTCCCTTTGGGCGAGCGTGTGATGATCCTCGCTCCGATCGTGCGGGGCCGAAAGGGCGAGTTCAAGAAAGAGCTCCTGAAGCTTCACAAGGAAGGCTTCATCCGCGCAAGGATCGACGGTACGCTTCGCGATCTCGACGAGCAGATCGTGCTCGACAAGCGCAAGAATCACACAATCGAGGTGGTCGTCGACCGGCTGCTGATGAAGGAAGGCGTCGAGGAAAGGCTCACCGAATCGGTCAAGACCGCTCTTCGGCTCGGGAACGGCGCGGTCCAGATCGCGGTGATCGACGGCGAAGAAGAACTTTACTCCGAAAAGATGGCGTGCGTGAATTGCGGCGTGAGCATCGTTCCGCTCGAACCGCGCTCGTTCTCGTTCAATTCGACCTTTGGTGCCTGCGGTCGATGCGAGGGAATCGGCGAGGTGGCCGAGGTCGATCCCGCAAAGCTGATCCCGGACGAAAGCCTTCCCGCGAACGAGCTGACGCTTCTGGACGATATCGACAAGCTCGCCTCGAGCTATTTCAAGGGCGCGCTGGAGGGCCTCATCAAGCTCTACAACCGCCGCAGCAAGAAGGAAATGAAGCTCGAAACGCCTTACAAGGACCTCCCGCAGAAGATCAGGGACGATTTTTTCCACGGTGTCGAGGGCAAAGTCCCTATGCGTTTCTACCGAAAGGTCCACCGCCAGGAGTGGAACGGCGTCGTGAAGGTGATGCGTGATCGGCTTCACAAGGCGGGCTCCGAGAAGGTCCGCGCGAAGCTCGAGGCGATGATCTCGCCGGTCGTCTGCCCCGAGTGCGGCGGCCATCGCCTGAAGAAGGCGAGCCTTGCCGTGAAGGTCGGCGGGCGAGGCATAGGCGAGTATGTCAGCGTGCCGATCTCTGATTCGCTGAAGCTCTTCAAGAAGATCAGGCTCAATGAGCGTGAGGAAAAGATCGCCGGGCTTGTCCTGAAAGAGATCATCGACCGTATGTACTTCCTCGACTCGGTCGGACTCGGGTACCTGACACTCGACCGCGCATCGTTGACGCTTTCGGGAGGCGAGGGCCAGAGGATCAGGCTCGCGACGCAGATCGGATCGCGCCTGCGTGGGGTACTGTACGTCCTGGACGAGCCATCGATCGGCCTCCATCCGAGGGACAATTCGCGCCTTTTGAAGACACTGCGCGAGCTCCGCGATCTCGGCAACACGGTCCTGGTCGTTGAGCACGACGAAGAAACCATAGCGCAGGCCGATTTCGTCATCGACCTTGGACCGGCGGCAGGAACGCACGGCGGAGAGATCGTCGCTTCGGGAACTCCGAAAAAGATCGCGTCTTCGGAGCGGTCTTTGACGGGTAAGTACCTCTCGGGCGAGAAGAGGATCGATATACCGAAGAAGCGCCGCTCGCCCAACGGCAAGAAGCTGACCGTCAAAGGCGCGCGAGGCCACAACCTGAAGGGCATCGACGTCGATTTTCCGCTCGGCGTACTGACGGTGGTGACGGGGGTGTCCGGCTCCGGGAAATCGACTCTCGTCGACGAGATCCTCTATCGTTCGCTTGCTAAACACATCTACAAATCGACCGCGGAGCCGCTTGAACACGATTCGATCAAGGGCCTGGACCTTGTGGACAAGATCGTAGAGATCGACCAGAAGCCGATCGGAAGGACGCCGCGTTCGAATCCCGCGACGTACACGGGGGTCTTCACCCCGATCCGGGACCTGTACGCGATGCTCCCCGAATCGCGCGAACGGGGTTACAAAACGGGCCGGTTCTCATTCAACGTGAAGGCCGGAAGGTGCAAGCCGTGCGAAGGGCAGGGAATGAAGCGGGTTAAAATGAATTTTCTGCCGGATGTTTACGTGACCTGCGACGTGTGCCGAGGTAAGCGCTACAACCGCGAAACGCTTGCGGTCAAGTACAAGGGGTTGTCGATCGCCGACCTTCTCGACACGACGATTGAGGATGCTCTGCCGTTTTTGGAGAACATCCCCCAGATCAAGAAGAAACTGAAGACCTTGCTGGATGTGGGGCTCGGGTACATCAAGCTCGGCCAGTCGGCGACGACGCTCAGCGGCGGCGAGGCTCAGAGGATCAAGCTGTCGAAAGAGCTTTCGAAGCGTGCTACCGGAAAGACCGTGTATATCCTCGACGAACCGACTACGGGCCTTCATTTCGAGGATGTGAAAAAACTGCTCGACGTCCTTCACAGGCTCGTCGAAAAAGGGAACTCGGTGATCGTGACCGAGCACAACCTGGACGTGATCAAATCGGCCGATTACATCATCGACCTCGGGCCGGAAGGCGGCGAGGGTGGCGGGAAACTTGTGGCGAAAGGAAAACCGGAAGCGGTGGCGAAGAAGAAGGGATCTTACACGGGGGAAGCGCTTCGAAGAGTTTTGCGAGTTAGCTGAGTAGAGCGAGTTGGCTGAGTTGCTGGTTCCATTCCGTTCGCGTAGCGAACATTGAGTTTAGCCGTGGACTTTAGTCCACGGAAGGATTGCGAAATAGATCGGGAGTCGCGTAGCGACGACACGGGAAGTTTCAGGTTCCAAGTTCCAGGTTTCAAGGGAGGAGCGTCTAGACTAGAGCGCAGGCGTCCCGCCTGCAACGCGACGAAGGACGCGGGATGCGACGTCGCTACGCGACTACACGCAGATTCTCCTTATGATCTGTTCGTCCAATTGAAAGTATTGTGGGAGTACAAGCATGTTGCGAACTAAAGCATCTCTGCGAATTATCGGCGATCTAGATCTTTCAATGATTTCCGAAGAACTTGATATTATTCCCTCGTTCACATGTCGAAAAGGAGATAAAGGTCCCCTCGGAGAAGTAATGACTTCCGACATATGGATCGTAGATTACCCTCACTGGGAAGAAGATTCTGTGCAAAAGCAATTAAGGTGGCTCATTCGGAAATTTGAGAATAAACGCGAGATACTCGAAAGAAAAGCTGCTCATGCCAAAATCGATGTCTTCCTAGGAATTACCTCCGCAGATCAGTCAGGTTTTTCACTTTCTCATGAGGAGCTTACTTTCTTTTGTAAATCTAAGATCGATCTTGAAATTTCGCTGACAAGTTGATTTGCGCTGATGGAGCACTTCGAGCACTTCTGATACGAAGTCCGCGAAGGCTGAAGCAATCGGAATTGGGTTCAGAAGGTGCACCCGTGCGCCTCACGGCGCGGGATACGATGTCGCTACGCGACTCGCCGGGAACTCTCCTCGCGTTCCGTGGGATGAAGCCCACGGTTACGCGAATATTAGATCGGCAGTGAACAAGAACAGCGGCTATTCGCTTCGCTCAACGCAGGCAAGGCTGCCTGCGCTCCAGTCAGTGACGGGCACCCATATTCGCTTCGCTCACTGCACACGGGACGCGTGCGCTCCAGTCAAACACGCCTCGCTTGAAACCTGGGACTGTGAACCTGGAACAGATCCCGACGTCGCTACGCGACTACGAGACATTTCCGAACGTAGCGTGGGCTGAAGCCCACGGCTAAGATAAATGTTCGCTACGCGAACGCACGATTCTCAAGCACCCAGCAGCCAAAACTCAGTCCTCAGTCCTTTCTTCTCAGTACTTGCCGCAGCGGGCACGCCCGCCGCTAAACGGGACTTCAACCGTCAATTCTCAATTAGCAATTATCAATGCCGCTTCTATTCATCTGAAGCGGGCAAGCCCGCCGCTAAACGGCACTGCTCACTCTCTTTGAACTTGGAACCTGGAACCTGGAATCCCTAAACAACAACCGCCTCTTCCTTCACTGGCTCTTCGAACCGACTCAGGATCTCGTTCACCCGGTCGTGATAGGAAGGCGCCTCCTCCTTAAGGAATAGTCCCGTGTAGATCGGGTCCTGGCTCTCGGAGAGCACCAATGCCTGGACGCGGTCGGTCGGTTCGTAATCCGAAGGGAGCTTAGCGACCTCGCTCTGGACACTCTCGTATGTGACGGTCTTGTGGAACTCGATGCAAGGCGAAAGGACGTGGACCAGCGAGAACCCTTTGTGCTCCATCGCCTCGCCGATCAGCTGCGTGCATTCCTCGCGGTCCTGAGAGAACACCCGCGCGACGAAAGTGGCTCCGTACGTTAAGGCCATCGTCGAAGCGTTCAATGGCTTCGAGATATTCCCGTAAGGCGACGTCGCGCTCACCATTCCCATCGGTGAGGTCGGCGACGTTTGGCCCTTCGTAAGCCCGTAAATGGCATTGTCAAGAAGGAGATACGTCAGATCGAAATTACTTCTCGCGGCGTGCGGGAAGTGGCCTCCGCCGATCCCCACCCCGTCGCCGTCGCCGCCGACGATCACGACATCCAGATCGGGATTCGCGAGTTTGACGCCGGTCGCGATCGGGACCGCACGGCCGTGAAGCGCGTGCAGGCCGAAGCCCTTTATGAAGAATGGAAACCTGCCGGAACAGCCGATGCCGGACACGAGGACAAAGTCCTTCGAATCGATCCGCTGTTTCTCCATCGCCTCGTAAAGCGCCTGCAACGGAGTGAAATGCCCGCAACCGGGGCACCAGGTCGGCAATGTGTCGCGGTGTTTCCGCGCTTTCGTCGCCTTTGCCCGCTCAAACGATTGCAAGACGTGACGTTTCTGTAGCAAGTTCATTCTGCACCTCTTTGATCTTGTCGGCTATTCTTCTGGGACTGACCGGAGTGACTCCGGGAAAATGCATCTCGCGGGGCCGGATCCCGTAACGCGACTTCATAAGCGCCGCGTACTGGCCGCTGTGGTTCATTTCGGGGATGATGATCTCCGAGCAGGACTCGAAGAACGCCCGGAAGTCGTCCTCGCGCTGGGGATTGACCATCATCGAGACGATCAGCTTTGATTTCACGCCTTCTTCCCGGGCGATCTCCATCGCTTCGATCACCGCACCGCGGACCGATCCCCAGCACGTCAGGCCGATCTCCGCATCCTCATCGCCTAAGATCTGCGGTTTAGGCAGTTCCTTCCGGAGCGTATCGAACTTCCGGTACCTCTTCTCCTGCATTCGAAGATGGACCTGCGCGTCAAAGTTCGGATTTCCGGTCTCCGAATGCTCGAGGCCGGTAACGGAATAGAGCGCTCCGGGCTCGCCCGGTATGACCCAGGGCGAGATTCCCGTATCGGTATCGGTGAACCGGTGATAGTTCGCGAGTTCCTCATCCGATGGCTTGACCCTTGTGCTCCGGTCGCGTTCGATCTTTCGTTCGATCAAGTCAACTTCCGTTCTCTGTCCCAGGAACAGATCGCTCAGGAAGATCACGGGAGTCTGGAAGCGTTCGGCGATATCAAATGCGAACTGGATCCCCGAATAGCATTCCTCGGCGTTCGTCGGAGCCATCACGACTCGCGGCGAATCCCCCGATCCGCCATACATCGCGATGTTCAGGTCGCCCTGTTCTACTTTTGTGGGAAGTCCCGTCGAAGGGCCTCCGCGCTGGACGTTCGCGATGACGATAGGTATCTCCGACATCACGGCCATATTGATCATCTCGCTCATCAGCGCGAGCCCGGGCCCGGCGGTCGATGTCATAGCGCGTTTTCCCGCGAAGGATGCGCCGACGACCGCGCCGAGCGCCGCTATCTCGTCCTCGGCCTGCAGCATCCAGCCGCCGAGCTTCGGAAGCTCGAGCGCGACGATCTCCATAATCGTCGTCGCAGGAGTGATCGGATAACCGGCGAAGAACTTCAGCCCGCAATCGAGAGCGCCCTGCGCAACCGCCTGGTTTCCGGTCACAAGTTTCTTCGGCTCGGTATCCTCAGGCGTGTCGAGCGTCGTGTGCGGGCCGTAGTGCTCGTCGCAGTACGATCTTCCCGCAAGGAAGGCGTCGATGTTTCTCTGGACGACCTTTTCTCCTTTCTTCGAAAGCTTCCTTTCGATCAGTTCGGTAAAGATGTCCGGTGGAAGTCCGAGCAGGTAACTAAGCGCGCCCATCGAGACGATGTTCCTGGCGATGGTCGAACGCGCATTCTCGTTCGAAAGGCGCTTCAGAGGCACCGCGAACGAGCCCAGGTGATCGGGAATATGTTCCGAAAGGCCGTGCTCCTCACGATCCTCCGGCGTGTTATCGCAGTCAAAGATGACGAACCCGTCTTCCTTTAAATCTTTGATCTCGGGTATCGATTCGCCGACTGACATCGCGACGAGAGCGTCGATCCCGTCGCCCATCGAGCGGACACGAGTCGGCGAGACACGGATGTCTGTCGTGCTCTTGCCGAGCCCGCGGATCTCGGCGCTGAAGTTGTCGTTGACGAGGACATCGAGCCCCATATCGGCGGCGGCTCCGGAGAAGACCTTTCCGGATGTCACGATGCCGTCGCCGGCGATACCGCAGAAACGGACTGTGGCGTGCTGTTTTTTCATCGGGCGGCCACCTCCGTTCCGGCTCCGGGCCGTTCGCGCGTGATCTGCACCGGCTGGACGACGGTCTTATAGTGATATTTCGAAACGGAGATGCAGTTTACGGGGCACGCCTTCAGACAATTCCCGCAGCGTATGCACTCGTCGTTATCGATCGCGATGGCCTCTACCTCCTCCCAGTTCTTCGTCCTTTCGTACTTCAGGTCGCCGTCCTCGCCGACCGTAATGTCCTTCGCCAGATGTATGCAGTCGACCGGCATCACGTCGATGCACTTCATGCAGTATATGCATCGGTCGAGGTCGATCTGGAAGTTGTAATGACATAGGTAACAGCGGTGAGCTTCGGTGATCGCCTGCTCGTTGAGGAGCCCGGTCTCGACCTCGGCGGTTTGGGTGCGCGCCGATACCGGTATCGTCGGCATCTTTTCCTGCGGTAGAAAATCGTGTTCACGATCCCGTGGAAGGGAAGAGATCGGGACTTCCGAGATCTCGACGATCTCCTCGAACCGTTCGCCGGAGAGCATCTCGTGGACCCGGCGGCCGACGTTTCTTCCGTCGGCGCAGGCCCCGATCACCGTCCCGGAGCCGTTGCGGAAATCGCCCGCGAGGAACAAGTTGCCCTTCGCTTCGGGGACTGACTCGTCCTTTACGTCGACGCCTTCGAGCTCTTCCGCGGACTGTCCGATCGCGAGGATGATCGTGTCCGCCTCGATCACGTATTCCGATCCTTCGACCGGCGACATCTTGCCGCCTTCGCCGATCTCGTTCTTTATCAGCTTCATCCCGACAGCTTTTCCGTTCTCGACCACGATCTCGACCGGCGAGACCTGCAGCTGAAGATCGATCTGTTCTTCTTCGAGGTGGTAAAGCTCTTCTTCTCCGGAGAACTGCATAAAGTCGATCGTGCGCCGATAAGCTATCGTCGTCTCCTCGGCGCCTATCCTGTAGGAAGTTCGCGCGCAGTCGAGCGCGGTGAATCCGCCGCCGATGACGACCGTTTTCTTCGGCCGCACCTCGAGTTCTTCGCGGTTTGCCTGCATCATGAAATCGAGTCCCCAGAAGACTCCTTCGGCGTCTTTGCCTGGCAGGCCGAACATCGTCGGGAGCATACAGCCGCCGGAGACGATGACCGCGTCGTATTCGGCCTTCAGCTCGTCAAGCGCTTCCCACGAATCGATGCGGGTGTTGCATTTAATTTCGACTCCCAGATCTGCGATGGATTTGATATCGGTTCGGACGATGTCGGCGGGTAAGCGGAACTGAGGGATGCCGTACCGCATCATCCCGCCGGGCTCTTCGTATTGTTCGATAACTGTGACCGAATATCCGAGCAATGCCAGATCGTTGGCAGCGGTGAGGCCTGCGGGACCTGCTCCGATCACGCAGACGGTCTTGCCGTTCGGCGTGATATCGGGTCTCAGGTCTTCCATTCCGAAATCGGCGGCGGATCGTTTCAAAAAGCAGATCTGGACCGGCTCCCCAAGCCCTTCACGGCCGTGCCTGCATACGGGTTCGCACGGGCGATGGCACACGCGCCCCAAAACCCCCGGGAAGACGTTGTCAAGGCGGTTGATCATATACGCCTTTTCATAGTCTTCGTGGATGATCGCTTCGATGTAGCCCGGAATGTCCGTCTGTATCGGACAGGCGGACTGACAGGGCACATTTACCTCTACCCACTTTCGGTCGATGATGTCTCTCGACACGAAGGGTTCTTTGTTCATAGAACTCGTATCCATTCGGTGATAACCCCTATATGCGTGATCCTTCCCCTGCCGCTTACCGCGGCTTGCCTTGCTCGAAATTCAAATAACTACGGCGGGAAGTGTCCCTGAAGTGTCGTATATCGTCATTGTAATGCAAGTTAGCGGGATATTCGAAATCTTTTTGGAGGGATGAACGATAAGCTTCAGCTTGTCGCGGGCCGCTTGCGGCCCGACGAACGATGGCCTCTGCCTTTCGTCCCTGGTCCGCGGGCGACCCGCCCGCTTGAGCGCGAAGCGCGAAATAGTCGATTTAGACAAGCGCCCCGTTTAGAACAGCCCTTTGGGCTGCATCTTCGCAGCTCCGCAACCCGTGTGTACGGAAAGGCTATGCCTTTCCGGCGCGTCGCCTTTCATTACCGTTTATCGCAGGGCTTTGCGCTGCCCAATCGGGCGGACGCCCGATAATAATGAAAAGACTCGCTTACATTGAAATTTCACTCAGGAGCCGTTGTTTCTTCCATTTTCAGGCGGCCGGTGCCCGCCTACTGCGGCGCGAAGCGCTGCTTTAAATGGGACGAAGTAACTAATTTTGATCGACAGGCTGAAGCCTATCGTACCTCGCGGACCGACTGATCACTCGCCGAGATAAAACATTTCCTCCGTCGGCCGGAGGGGTCGGGCAAGCCAGAGCGGGCGACGCAGCCCGTTCGGGCCGGGAGCCGGTCTCGTCATCTTCAGCCACTCGCGGTAGATCTCCATCGACTTTTCCGTATCGACGGATATGTCTCCGTAGCGGTCGTCGTCGCGGGCTTTTTCGACCCGCACGCGCTGATGCCAGCAGTGCATCCCGCTGATCGGGTCCGGATGGACCGGGAACGTGATGTTTTGGTGGACGCCTCCATCAGACCAGAAAATGCGCTCCGTATCGGGATCGTCGGATTTAGAGCGCGTCACGCTTTCCTCGACGCGCATCTTCCAGACGCCTTTGCCGTCCGTTTCGATTTTCACAAGATTCGACGCCCAACGGTTGTTCGCCCCGTCCTGCGGCCTGCGCCAACGGCCCAGATGATGGGAGCAGGCGACGACGCCCGGCTTCATCCCTTCCGTCACCCAGGCCTTGTTTACGAAATAGCCTATGTCGGTCGAGACGCGGACCAGATCGTTCGTCTTCACGCCCCAGCGATTCGCGTCTTCGGGGTGCATCCAGAGCGGATTCCGGTTCGCGATCTCGGCGAGCCATTTCGCGTTTCCCGAGCGCGAGTGGATCAGCGTCGGTAAACGGAATGTCGGCACAAGCACGATCTCGTTTTCCTTCAGGTTTTCGCGGTGGATATGGCTTTTGATGTATGTCGGGGTCTTGTATTCCGGCCAGCCCCAGTCCTTCAAAGTGTTCGAGAAGAACTCCTGACGCCGCGAGGGCGTTCCGAATCCCTTGTGCGGCTTGCTATCGATCGAAATGCCGATCACATTGCCGTTCCTTTGGATCTCGCCCGTATCGGAATCGGTTTCCGAGCCTTCCAATGCATCGGCGGAAATCTCGTTCAGATGCACGCCGTAGGTCGAACTCTCGACCTCGAACGCGCCGTATTTGCGCATATATTCGAGCGGTTCGAGACCTTCCTCCAGGGCTTTTTCAGGCAGGCCCTTCGTGTTCTCGAAAATGAACCTGTAATATTCGTCGATCGTGATCTTCTCTCCGGGTCTGTAGGGCGAATGAAAGTGTTCGCGGACGCCCAGAGAGCCGTCCGGATCGATCCGCCACGATAGCTCGATCCAGAACTCGTCCTCTTCCCAGACCTCGCCGGGATTCGCCTGATACGTGAATTCCACTTCCTCGCCCATCTTCCTTTTCGCCTCGCGGAGCACGGGCTGGCGGAAACCGATCCACATTCCCGAATGGGTCTCGTAGCTGATCAGGTCGTGGCGTTCGCTCGAATGGCCCATCGGCAGGACGTAATCGGCGAAATACGCCGTCTCGTTCCAGGTCGGCGTGAGCGCGACCGTCAGGCCAACCTTCGATTCGTCCGACAGCGCCTCCATCCATACGAAACCGTCCGGAAAGGTCCAGACCGGATTGAACACCCGCGTGAAATAGACTGAAAGCTTCCCGCGGCCTTCCTTCAGGAAATGCGGGAGCAGGAAGCTCATCTCGTAGTGAGAGAGCGGGTATTCGTCGGGGAAGTGAAGCGTGTTCCAGAACTTTTGCGCGGGCGGCTTCGAGAATCCCTTCGGCTTGAACTTGTTCCAGGCGGAAGGCATCGTGCCGCCGACCGTTCCGACGCTTCCCGTAAGTACGTTCAGGAAATGCAGGCACCTCGAGACCGCCCAGCCGCCCAGGTTGCCGCTTCCCGCGCTGCGCCAGTTGTGGGTCGAGAGGCGCGATCCCGCCTCGCCGATCTTGCGCGCTACCTCTACGATCATCTTCGGATCGGCGCCGCTTTCGGCTTGAGCGAACTCGGGAGTGTATTCGGCATAGAGCTTCTTCATTTCGTCGATGAAGTTCTCGAAGGTCACTTCCGCCGAAGGGTTCATTTCCTTCAGGCTTTCACGCCAGTTGACCCAGTTGTAGATGAATTCGCGGTTGTAGAGCCCTTCGTCAAGGATGATCTTCGCCATCGCGAGAAGGACCGCCGCCTCGCTTCCCGGATACGTCGGCATCCAGTAATCCGCCATTGACGCGGTGTTCGACAAGCGCGGGTCCATCACGCACATCTTCGCGCCGTTCATAAGGCCCTCGATTATTCGCTGGGCGTGCGGATTGAAGTAATGCCCGGATTCGAGATGCGCCGAGATCAGAAGAATGAAGCGGGCGTTCGCGTGATCCGGCGAAGGCCGGTCGGCCCCGTGCCAGATCGCGTATCCGAACCGCGCGCCGGCGGAGCATATGTTCGTGTGGCTGTTGTGGCCGTCGACTCCCCACGACTGGAGGATCCGGTCCATGAAGCCCTCGTGTCCCGGACGGCCGACGTGATAGACGACTTCGTTCCTGCGGTCGTCCTTCAGCGTCTCGCGGATCCGCGAGGCGATGTCGTCGAGCGCCTCGTCCCACGAAACCTGCTTCCATTTGCCCGATCCGCGCTCGCCGTCGCGTTTCAAGGGATAGAGGATGCGGTCGACGTCGTTGATCTGATTGATCGTAGCGGGGCCTTTGGCGCAGTTCCGGCCGCGGCTTCCGGGATGGTACGGATTGCCCTCGAACTTGCGGACCGCCATCGTCTCCTTGTCGATGTAGCTGAGCAACCCGCATCCCGCCTCGCAGTTGAAGCACGAGGTCGGGACGATCATGTAATTCTTCTTTTCTCGTCGGAGCCCGCTCTTGGCCTCGTACTCTGTCCAGTCGTCCCATTTGTCGGGCGGGGGATAGTTCGTGAGATCCCCGGGCTCGGTCAGCCTTGGAAGCGATTCTGACGCCTTCGCGTGGAGGTTGTCGATGATGCCGAGCTTCTCGGCAACGGATTCTATGAATGAGGGCTTGTGGGTCATGGGTTCAAGTCTGCCGCGGATCTCGCGGATGACACGGAAAGGGTGTTGGCCACGGATTACACGAAACAGATAGAGCCGCGGATTTCACGGATTTCACGGATTCGGCATTTTGTCCTCTCCGCGCCTCGGCGCCTGTTTTCTTTGGCCCGTCGCTACCGCTCCGGGTACTGATTCACGATGTACGATTCACTATTCACGATCTACGAGAGCGGGCAAGCCCGCCGCTAAACGGTAAACACTCTCAATCGTCAATTCTCAATCTTCCATTTACGATTCACGATTTACGATTCACTATTCACGATTGACTATTCACGAAAGCGCGATCTCCTGCGGCGCCCGGACCCATATCCGCTGGGCGAAGTACAGGCCGATCAGGATCAGGATTCCCGCCAGGCCGATCACCGTGTATTCCGACGAGACATAAAGCATCGCCGCCGGGATCACGTTCCCCAACAAGACCATCCCGAGCCAGAATTCCTTCGAATACTTTCCGCGGACGATCATATCCACCGTCCTGTGTGCGTCCTCTGTGCCGTGCGGCGTCACAAGCTCGATCGCGAGCGTCGCGAGGTGGAGCATGATCGCGGCGACCGTAACGAAAGTCAGCACGGCGGTAATTCCTATGTTCATCACCAGAAAGAAGTTCGCGATAAGGAACACCGCCAGCCCTGCCATCACCGAGTGCAGGATCATATGCACGCCCAGCATGGGGCTCTGCCATAGGTCGCGCCCCTTCGCCTGGGCGAATAGGAATGCCGTGTAAACCGCTGAAAGAAAAGCAAATACGAGACCTACGGCCTCGATCGCCGGCAGCAGGCTGTAGTACCCGAAGTACGAAGCCGCCAGCCATGCGGTCAGTGCCGCTCCGTAGATCGTGATGATGTACGCGCCGCGCGTCAGCCAGGACTTCCACTGCGGACGGAGAAGCACGTACACGAAGCGGTCAGGTCTGCCGAGGTCCTTGATCAGCAGTAGCCCTGTGATTGCAAGAAAAATGAAAGCGACGACCGCGCCGATCTGCTTGAACAGCTCCGGGATCTGGTAAAACAGAAAACTGCCGACCACAGGAACGATGAACGCCCCGGCGGCGATCGCCTTCGTTAAAACGTACGCCGAGACCTCCCAGCCCCAGAGCATCCCTTTCGAAGGCGCGTCGTAAACGCGCTTCGGTTTCTTCCTGCCCTCGATCTGGACCAGCCCGTTGCCGTTCGACTTTCGCATGTCCGCGTATTTCGCGTACTTGCCGACTCCCGAAGACTGGCTCGACCACATGTAATCGGTGTCCGGATGAGCCTCGCCTGGATCCAAAGAAGCGTTGTCGCCGTCGATGTAAAAGAGCTTCGGCTTCGTCCCTTTCTCCGCTTTTCTGACCGAAACCGTCTCACGGGCGAGAAGCTTTGAGATCTCCGTTTGCGGATTGTCCATATCGCCGGAGATGATCGCGTGTTCCGGGCAGACGACGACGCAGGCGGGCTCGAGGCCAATATCGACGCGGTGAGTGCAGTAATTGCACTTGGCGGCGGTTTTCGTTTCGGGATGAATGTACAGTGCGTCGTACGGGCAGGCCTGCGTGCACGCCTTGCAGCTGATGCACCTTCGGTCGTCGAAATCGACGATCCCGTCCTTTCGCGTGTGAAGCGCCTCGGTGGGGCATATCTCCACGCATGGAGCGTCCGCACAGTGGTTGCAACGCATCACGCTGAAAAGTCTTCGCGTGTCGGGGAACTCGCCTTTTTCTATGTATTTGACCCAGGTCCGGTTAACGCCTACGGGCACGTCGTGCTCCGATTTGCAGGCGACGGTGCAGGCGTGGCAACCGATGCACTTCCGGTTGTCGATGATGAAGCCGAAGTTCATTGAGGTGAGCAGTTTTCGGAATCTGACACGAGAATAGTTTGAGAGGGGCCCCAAGTCAAAAAGCGCAGGTTAGCCACGGATCAAGGGGATGAACACGGACTTTCATATGGTTCCGCAACGATGAGATCTGAACCTCTTTAGCGATACTTTGCGTATCCCTTAGTGTTCTTTGCGGTAAATGCTTCTTCATACTTCTGAGCTCTCACCGGGAAGTTTCAACCGCGAAGGGCGCGAAGGTATTCGCAAAGGGCCGCAAAGAGTATGTTCAGCCTCAAATAAGGGGTCCAAACCTGGTCTGTGTTTATCCCCTAGATCTGTGGCTAACTAATCCTAAATTTCCCTATCATTTCCTCCACCGCCCGGTACAGGCCGGTGAAAACAGCCCGTGAGATGATGTGAAAGAAGGCTATCGTTATGCAACCGATGAGGCGATTTTGGCAAATCCTAACTCTCGCCCCTGAAACTAGCATCGCCTTTTAAGGGTAACTCTCTGACATCAATCCAAGCTTCATGCTTAGTCTGACATCGTTTCTCTTGATCGAGCGGAGGAACCTGTGCGTACGATCCGGATCCTTCTTCCAAAGCAATACGAGACTTCCAGTTATTCCCCTGTATGAAGTTGAGGTCGTGTGTCTGATCCCGTCAACGAAGACATGGAATTCTCCAGAGCGTGAGGCGCTTGGATACGAAAGCTGATGATATCTGATCGACACGTCTGAGGACTCGTTTATAAACGGCACCCAGCTCTCCAAAATGCGGAATGCCGATTCTGGCTCAATACGGGCATAAGCGTTGATCAATGCCGGCATCATTTGTCGGCGAATATGCGGATTCTGTTCATTCGCCGTTTCTTTCTCGGCTTTCTCGACGAGCGCTAAAGCGAGATCCAGGTTCGCCGCTGGATCATATGCAAATGCCTTTTCAGCGATGAGAAGCATTGAATGGACGCGGTTTCGCATATCGGTCAAGCGCTCAACCTGGGATGATGCTTCCTTGAATCGTCGTGCGGTAACGTTTTCCCGTAACTTATTCTGAACGAGCGATTCGAATCGGGCGCTGACGGAACCCCCGGATCGTATCGATTCGAGCGCCGACCTAACAGATTTCCAGTCATCGGTCTCAGCAAACTTCGCAGCGGCACGGTCGACGATCCTGCGCCTTAGCTCCTCCGGAAGCTTCTCCCCGCGCTCAAGCATTTCCGCAGGAGGAAGGTTTTGAGAAATCAGCACTTCGAACTCCTTTTGTTCGAATGACTTTTCCTGGGCCGGCCGAGCGGGGGCTCTTTTGACGGAAGCTCTCTCGGGGACCTTAAATACCTGCAACTCTGGGAAGTCGCTCGCAAGTGTATGCCTGGTAATTATGTCGAGGTACCCGATTGATAATCTCGTATGTTCCAAGGTGCTCGCACATTCACGAACAAGGTCTCGATACAAAGAGTCACTTATAAATGTTCTGGCTTCTTCACCGTATCGCCCTTTCCTAAGCCTGATCACTGCATTAAGCAACTGGATCTGGAATCTGAATATGTCCAGGTCTTTCGAAAATCCTTTCGCGGTCAGGTCTTCAGCCAATGCAGCCAACATCTTGGCAACCAGGTCTGTCGTATCGGGGGAAGAGAACAAGCGGATCTTCGAGAAATTACTGGCTGATTCTCGACAGGATATAGCTTCCGTGTACGCAAGAAATGCGGCCTCCGGGTTCCTGAAGGCAAGCCTTCTTATTAGTTCCAATCGCAGATTGTGTTCGTTCTTCGCTTGAGAATGAAACTCGTCGCGCCCTCCTTTGCAAAATGATGCCAGACTTGCACTTAGAACTTCCGGCCGGGAGACCTTATGCGCCTGCAATGCGAAGGTTGGGTCACAACGGCTAATCAAATGCAGTATCCGAGTCCTTGGATTCTCGCCGGTGTAAATCCCTTTGAACGGGCCCTCCGTCCAATTCAGCTTCCTGGTTTCTTCCTGTGCAAGGACAAGGTTTCGTATTGCCTCTTCGAAGTGCTTTCGCGCCCTGCCAGGTTGCGACCTGCAATTCTCGACGCCAAGCACAGCGTTCCCGAAAGCTATGTTTTCCGGGAGGGAAAGCTCCCGGATTTCTTTTTCCAATTCAGCCAGCGACTTCTGGTTGAATCGAGGTTCACCGGGGAGGGTCTTAAGATCATATCTGGGTTGTGCATATACGGTGTTTGAAAGAGTAAAGCCAGCAAGCACAAGAAATGCGAGAATCTGAAAAAAGCGCATCTCTACCTCCCGTCTATCACTTCAGTGCCCCCCGGATCTTAATAATCATCTCCTCAACCGCCCGGTACAGGCCTGTGAAGACGGCCCGCGAGATGATGTTGTGCCCGATGTTGAACTCTGTGATCTCAGGGATCGCCGCCAGCGCGCCGACGTTCCGGTAAGTCAGCCCGTGTCCCGCCGCTACCTTCAGTCCAAGTCCCGTTCCGTGGACCGCCGCCTGACGGATCCTTTCGACCTCGCGCGCCGCCCGAACCGCGCCATCGCCGTGCGCGGCGTTGGCTCCGAGTGTCATCTCTGCGTATTCGCCTGTGCATAGCTCGACCTGCTGTATCCCGATAGCCTGTGCCGCGTCGATCTGCTCCGGCAGCGGATCTACGAACGCGCTTACGAACACCCCCGCGTTGCGGAGATTTTCAACCGCCGGTTTGAGTGCTTCGAGATTTCCCGCGACGTCCAGTCCGCCCTCGGTCGTGATCTCGTTCGGATTTTCGGGGACCAGCGAAATCGCGTCGGGTTTCGTCCGTACGCCGATCCCGACCATCTCTTCCGTAGCCGCCATCTCGACGTTCAAGTAGGTCGTTACGACCTCGCGCAGGAGCTCGATGTCGCGGTCCTGTATATGCCTTCGGTCACCTCGTATGTGGACCGTGATCCCGTCCGCGCCCGCCTGCTCGCAGATGACCGCGGCGGAGATGATGCTCGGCTCGATGGTCTTACGCGCCTCGCGGATCGTGGCGACGTGGTCGATGTTGACGTTTAATTTTGCAGTCATTTGTCAGTGAGCGGTGAGCAGTGAGCGGTTAACAGTAAGCAGTGAGCCGTTTAGCTGCGGGCTTGCCCGCAATCGACAAGCAGTGAGCCGTTACACCTTTCGGATTGCATGAATGAATACCCGAAATGCTTTAACGCTCTTCTTGCGTATCACCGTCTACCGTTCGGCTTCGAATCCACTGACCTTCGTTTCCAGGTTGTCAATGCGATAACCAAATCCGATGAAAAGCAAGGCCGATGCCACCAACACAAGGCTCAAAGTAATTCTATCAAGGGAAAGACTTCCACGATTCGAAGCCCTAACGCTTTCCTCTAAGTCCTTTAGTAGTTGCTCCACCTCGTAGACTTCCTGCTTACTTGCGTCTCGTGATTTGAGGATCCTTGTTCTTTGGGTCCGAATCAGCTCGAATCTCTCTGCGGTATGCCTGTCGATCATCTCCGAGTTCTCAACATGAAGATAGTATATGCCGACATAACAAATGATCAGGGAAGCATAGACAAACCATCTCACTATATTCCAATGTTTCTTCATTCCTAATCCTCCGAGTCAATCGTGTCAGAGAAACACAACTGTTTCTATCCGCTACTTATTCGATAATTCGTTAGTCTTTAGATAGAAAACCAATGCGAAGTCGGACGGATCTTTTTCAGTTGAATCCAAACCTTCAAATTAACTCGCGATTAACGATTCACGAAGTTCTAACGCGGGCAAGCCCGCCGCTAAACAGGGCCACAATTATCAATTATCAACTGTCAATCTTCTCTTTTATTGATCGATGATCGCTGGTCATTGACCATTGTAGCGGCCGCTCCGGCCGCGTTTCCGTATCTCCCGCACTTCCGTGAACATCCTCACGCTGTCGCGGAAGATGCTCACTTTTGTCCCATCGCAGTGGTCCCAGCGGACCGGTATCTCCTTCAGACGCAACCCGTTATGGTGCGCGGCGTAAAGGAACTCGACGTCGAATCCGAACCGGTCGATAGCCATTTTCTCAAGCAAAGGCCGGAACCTGTCCATCCTGAAAGCCTTGAAGCCGCATTGCGTGTCCCAGAAAGGTAATCCGGTAAAGGTCCTGACCAGCAGATTGAACACCTTTCCGCCCTGCTCGCGTCTCCACGGCTGATGGACCCCGATCAAAGACCGGTCGAGCGCCCTTGAGCCGAAAGTGACGTCGTATTCGTCATCGAAGATCGGATCGACCAGCTTCGGAAGCTCCGTGATCGGCGTCGAAAGGTCTGCGTCGCTGAACAAAGCGACGGCGCCTTTCGCCGCCTCAAATCCTGTCCGGACAGCGAAACCCTTTCCGCGGTTCTTATCGTAACGTATCACGCGCGCGTCGATAATTTCCCTTTTGGCGAACACCGATTCGGCGACGTCCGCTGTCTTGTCCGCCGAGCCGTCATCGACGACTATCAGTTCGGCCTCGGGATGAGCCCCGGCTAGGTAGTCCGAGATCTTCTCGAGCGATCCACCGAGCCGGTCTTGTTCGTTGTATGCGGGGATGACGATGCTTAGGGTGCGTTCCATTGAAAGTACGTATGTTAAATGCTCGCCAATTTTTTGTAAATCACGCGTGAGGCAAGGTTTCGGCGAACAGGAATAAGGCCCCGATGTGATATATTTTCATAACGTATTTATGAAGCTATACAGGAAATTCTGGCTTTTGGGCATCGGTATGGTTCTCGCGGGAGGGCTGATCGGGGGAATATTCGCAAGGCTGCCGGGCGACGCCAGGGCGAATACGGCGCTATCGACCGCGGATCTCGTGCGCGATTACGCCGAGGCCATTCAGGTGGTCGACGCGAACTACATCGACGATGTCGACCGCGAAGAAACGCTCGACGCATCGGTCCAGTCGATGCTCTGGACGCTCGATCCGCATTCGGCGTTCTTCACGAAGGACGAGCTTCGAAAGCTCTACGAAGAGCAGGCGTCCCAGTTTTTCGGCATCGGAGTCTCGATCCTTCAGTACCGCGACGGCGTTTATGTCCAGTCCGTGATCCCGAACACGCCGGCCGACAAGGCCGGGCTCAGGTTCGGGGACCGTTTTGTCGAGGTCGAGGGCAAGGACGCGACGGAGTGGTCCAGCTACGAGGTCTCGCAGAACGTCCGGGGACAGCGCGGAACGCCTGTGAAAATAAAGGTCGAACGCGCGGGGATCAAGGATCCGGTGCCTTACACGATCGTCCGCGACGGCGTGCCTTTTCCCTCGATCCGCAATTATTTCATGCTGAACGACCAGGTCGGGTATGTCGCGCTTTCGGGCGGCTTTCAGGAAACGACCGCAGAAGAGCTTGACCTCGCGATCGGAGAACTTCGAGGCGAAGGGATGCAGAGCCTCGTGCTCGACCTTCGCGGAAACCCCGGAGGCCTACTTCCGCAGGCGATCGAAGTGACAAGCAGGTTCATTACCGAAGGCCAGACCGTAGTTTCCGTGAAGGGAAGGGCGCGCGGGTACAACACAAGGGAGCTCGACGCCGAGGGCGGAAAGCTTGAGGATTTCCCGCTCGTCGTGCTTATCAACGGCGGTTCCGCTTCGGCGTCCGAGATCGTCGCCGGCGCGGTGCAGGATTACGGCCGAGGCCTTGTGATCGGGAGCGAGAGCTTCGGAAAGGGGCTTGTCCAGAAGATCTATCCCCTGCCGTACGGCACGGGGATGACGTTGACGACGGCCAGGTATTACACGCCGTACGGAAGATCGCTCCAGAGGGATTATTCGAGCGGCTCGATCTACGATTACTTTACACACAGCAACGGCGAAGAGATCAACGGCAGCGGAAACGGCCGGATCGACGCGAAGCCGAAACCGAAGGGCACCGCCGTGAAGACGGCCGGCGACCGCGTGTTCTACGGCGGACGCGGCATCGAGCCCGACATCGAGGTGAAAAGCCTCGGGTACACGCCTGCCCGGGCGAGGATCAACCAGGCCGCCTTCTTCTTCGTGCGCCAGCTCGTCGCCGGCCGTATCCGGGGTTTCGAGGGCTTAAAAACCGGCAAACAGACGTTTCAGAATACCGTTCCGGAAGGCGGACTGCAGATCAGCGATCAGCTTTACGAATCGTTTGTGAACTTCGCCGTCGCGGACGGGGAGAACGGCCTTTCGCGGGCGAACGTCGCCGCCGAGCCGGAGTACGCAAGGGCGAAGCTGAAGGAGCAGCTTGCGACCGCACGGTATTCCTCGGAAGCGGGCCAACAGGTCTTCGCCGAGCAGGACCCGCAGGTGCTGAAGGCGATCGAATCGATCCCCGACGCGCGGAAGCTTGTCGAGACGATAATGGTCCGAAAGTGACGTCTTCGGCGGACTGCGCGAAGCAATTCCCGAAAAACTTTGATGGCGGGACCGGAGGCCGACAGGCGAAACCGGCCCGCCATCCGTACGCCCGGCACTTACCGAATACGGGCGGCTCTTGTAGTATTAAGTCTTTCCTGCGCGACTGGCAGATATGTTCAAAAAGATCGGAGTCCTGACGGGAGGCGGAGACGCCCCCGGACTGAACGCGGTGATCCGTGCCGCGGTCCGAACGGCGATCGGCGAATTCGGGCTCCGTTGCATCGGCATCGAGGACAGTTTCGAAGGCATTATCGGCGAGACGCAGCTTCGCAAGCTCACGACGAAGACCGTCAGCGGGATCCTGCCGAGAGGGGGGACGATTCTCGGGACCCGCAACAAGGGCAGCTTCTGCAAGATCATCGACGGAAAGATGGTTGTTCCCGAGATGCCGATCGACGAGGCTCTCAGGAACCTGGAGCAGAACAAGATCGAGGCGCTGATCGTGATCGGCGGCGAGGGCACGCTCGCCATCGCAGAACAGTTCCATCTTCGCGGCTTTCCGGTCGTCGGAGTCCCGAAGACGATCGACAACGATCTTTCCGCGACGGAGCAGACGTTCGGATTCAGGACCGCGATCGATATCGCCACCGAATCGCTCGACAGGCTTCACACGACGGCGGCCTCTCACGACCGGGTGATGATCCTCGAAGTGATGGGCCGCAATTCCGGCTGGATCGCGCTCGAGGCGGGCCTTGCGGGAAGCGCCGACTTGATCCTCATCCCGGAGATCCCTTTCTCTTTCGATTCGATCGTGAAAAAGGTGTACGCGCGCGAAAAGCGCGGGTCGCTCTTTACGAACATCGTCGTCGCCGAAGGCGCGACGGAGGTCGGAGGGAACGAGATCTATCTGGACGAGGAAGAGCTGAGGCTGGGAGGCGTCGGTGAATACGTCCGTACGAAGATAGAGGACATGACCGGCAAGGAGTCGCGCTGCGTCGTCCTCGGCCATCTCCAGCGCGGAGGAAGCCCTAATGCGTTCGACCGGATGCTCGGCACGAACTTCGGGGCCTGCGCCGTCAGGGCGCTCGTGACGGGCGAACGCGGGAAGATGGTCGCGCTGAGGGCCGGACGGGTCGTCACAGTGCCTCTCGCCGACGCGATTGCCAATGTGAAGTCCGTGAATCCCGACGGACAGCTGGTCCGAACGGCGCGCGACATAGGCATTTCCTTCGCCGCGCCGGACGAGGAAGATCACTAATACCGGAATGCGGGAGCGGAAGAATGTACTCCCGCTCACGAAGATTATGGAAACTGTACGCGAGAAGTTGCGCGAAGAACTGAAGCAGCTTGAAGACGAACTTCACCACAAACTCCCGAAAGAGATCCAGAAGGCCCGGGAGTTCGGCGACCTGCGCGAGAATGCGGAGTACAAAGCCGCTTTGGAACGGCAGTCAATAGTGTCAGCGCGGATCGGCCAGCTGCACACGAGGATCAGCGAACTGGAGTCGATCGACCTGGACAAGCTTCCGACGGACCGCATCGCTTACGGTTCGAAGGTAGTTCTATATGATCTGGAACGCGACAACGAGGTTGAATACCGGCTCGTTTCGTCTGAAGAGAGCGATCCCGACAACGGCCTGATCTCCACCTCGTCCCCGATCGGCCAGGCGCTGATGGGCAAGGAAGAGGGCGACGAAGTGCGGGTCAAAACGCCGAAAGGGTTAAGGAATTTCGAGATCGCCGAACTGACGACGATCCACGACATTGTCGACGAAGAAGAATAGGCTTCCGGGGTCCGCCTGAAAGTCGGAAAAAATGTTTGGCGCCAGCATCGGTAGAGGTGCGAAAAAGATCATCGACGCCATGGTCCGCGGTTTGGCCCAGAGCGGAGTCCACCCGAACATCCTTACGGTGATCGGCGTTTTAATCAGCGTCGCCTGCGGGATACTTTTCGGGCTAGGCGAGTTCTTCTGGGCGGGCGTCGTCCTGATCGTAGCCAATCTCTTCGACATGCTCGACGGCAACGTCGCGCGCCTGACGGGGAACGTGACGCGGTTCGGAGGATTCCTGGATTCTTCGCTCGACCGCATCTCCGACATGATCGCCTTTATAGGCATTATGGTGTTCTACGCCAGCAACACGCCTCAGAGGTCCGTGACGAACGTTTTTCTCGCAAGCCTTGCGATGATGTCGTCGGTGATGGTCAGCTACACGGCGGCGCGTTCGGACAGCCTTGGCGTGAAGGCGAACGTCGGATTTCTGCAGAGGCCGGAGCGGATCGTGCTCCTGATCATCGGCGCGCTCTCGACGTGGGACTGGGAATCAGACTTCTTCTTGTTCAACCGTATGCCGCAGGTGCTCTGGGTGCTGGCCATCGGGTCCACTTGGACGTTCATTCACAGAATGTTCCACACCTGGAAGGAATTCAGGAAGATCGAGGGTAGGGACTGAGGGTTCAGTATTTCTTTTGCCGGCGGGTATATCCGGCTTACGTATTATGGATCTGCTAATCGATTACTGGAACGCGCTGAGCTGGAACAGTATTTTTCTGGGCGCTGGCGTGTTCCTGCTTTCGCTTCTAATAAGCTATATTGCGATCGTCATCGTGGTCGTCAAGATCCCGGATAATTACTTCAGCCCGCATTACAAGGAAGAACTCGATCCCGACAAGCCCTGGTTGATGAAATGGGGCGCGGTGATCCTTAAGAACATTCTCGGAGTTTTCCTTATACTGCTCGGGCTTGCGCTGTCGCTTCCCGGAGTGCCGGGTCAGGGAATCCTGACGATCCTCCTCGGCCTGATAATGCTCGACATACCCGGGAAGAGGCCTCTTGAGGCGCGGATCATAAAGAGGCCGCGTGTGCTTTCCGCGATAAACGGCCTTCGGGCGAGATTTAAGAAACCGCCGCTTGTGATGGATTGAGAATGGGACTGCTGGACAGATTCCGCCGCTCAAAGGACGAAGACCCGGAAGCCGCCCGGCGGAAGCTCCTTTTCGAAAAGGGAAGACTGACGGACGGCATCGTGATCGGAGTCGAGAGCGACGGCGGGCGCGAGATGGTGCGGTACGAGTACAGCGTACAGGGGGTGGAATTCGAAAGCTGCGAGTATCTGACCCCCGAACAGATTGAGAAGGTGGACGAGTTCGCTCCCGGCGCCAACGTGGGAGTCAGGTACGATCCCAGGAATCACAGCAATTCGATAGTCGTCTGACGCCCGATCAAATGTTCACAAAGATCCTTATAGCCAACAGAGGTGAGATCGCGGTGCGGATCATACGAGCGTGCCGCGAGATGGAAATCGCGACGGTCGCGGTGTATTCCGAGCCCGACGCGGACGCGCTCCACGTGCGTCTCGCCGACGAGGCGGTCCCGATCGGACCGGCGAGATCCTCTGACAGCTACCTGCTTGGCAACAAGATAATCTCGGCGGCGAAGGACACGGGAGCCGGGGCGATACATCCTGGATACGGGTTTCTTTCGGAAAACGCCGGTTTCGTCCGCGAGGTAACGAATGCCGGACTCGTTTTCATAGGCCCCGCGCCGGAAGCGATGGAGGCGATGGGCGGAAAGATCTCCGCACGGAAGATCGCCATCAAAGCGGGCGTCCCGGTAGTCCCGGGGACGACGGAGCCGCTCGCTTCGTTCGAGGCGGCAGAGAAGACAGCCGAAGAGGTCGGATATCCCGTGATGCTAAAGGCTTCGGCGGGCGGCGGCGGCAAGGGAATGCGGCTCGTGCACGAGCCGAAAGGGCTTAGATCTGCCTTCGAGAACGCGCGTGCCGAAGCGCTATCCGGATTCGGCGACGACTCGGTTTACATCGAGAAAGCGGTGGTCAAGCCGAGGCACATAGAGATCCAGGTGTTCGGCGACTCGCACGGGAATTACGTCCACCTGGGCGAACGCGAATGCTCCATCCAGAGGCGCCACCAGAAGGTGATCGAGGAATGTCCTTCTCCCATCAACGACGCCGACCTGCGCGCCCGCATGGGCGAATGCGCGGTCAAGGTCGCGAAAGCGGTCGATTACGTTGGCGCCGGGACGGTCGAGTTCCTTGTTTCGAACGTGGACCGTTCTTTCTATTTTCTCGAAATGAACACCCGCCTTCAGGTCGAGCATCCCGTGACGGAGCTCGTGACAGGGATCGACATCGTGCGCGAACAGATCAACGTCTCGGCCGGAAAGGCGCTCTCGTTCACGCAGGACGAGGTCGAGATGCGCGGTCACGCGGTCGAATGCCGCGTTTACGCGGAGGACCCGTTGAACGATTTTCTTCCTTCGCCCGGGAAGATCCGGCGTTTGCGACTTCCGCAAGGCCCCGGGATCCGCGACGACGGAGGGGTTTATGAAGGCGCCGAGGTCTCGATCCATTATGATCCTATGATCTCCAAGCTTTGCGCATACGGCCGCGACCGCGCCGAGGCGATTGACCGTATGAGGAGGGCGCTGGCGGAATACAGGGTCGAGGGGATAAAAACGACGCTTCCCTTCTTTCGCGAGGTAATGGACGATCCGGTCTTTTTGAGCGGAGATCTTGATACAGGATTCATAAGCGGATTTAGCGATCGAAGGGTGCCGGGGGCCGTCGAAGAAACAGAAATGGATCTCGCGGCTGTTGCTGCGGCGCTCGCCTATTCGGACGCCGTGCGAAAAAAAGCCGCTTCAGGACCCACTGTGCGGACCGAGAGCCGATGGACCGTTGCGGCCAGGATGGCGGGACTGCGAGACCGTTGATCTTCGAAGAGGTAAGAAAGTTATGGAAGAGAGGCTGAAGGGACTTGAGGGAAAGAACATCGACGTTTCGTTCGGAAACACAACGGTCGTCAGAGGCAAGGTCGCGAACGTCTCGGACGGGATCCTCAGCCTGGACGATGAAAAAGGGAACTGCGTCTTCGTGGCGGTCGACAAGATCGTGTTCTTTGTCGAGGTGAAGGATTCAGACCAGAAGCCGGGCTTTGTCAGCAGACCGGATTAGTCCGGCCGTCTCGAGGTCGGACTGACCGACTCGGCTCACAGGCAGAAGAAATCGACGAGGCGCTGCCGCTGCAAGATTCTGAAGATGCGGCTCTGCCGTCCCGGTGTGCGGTAAGCCTTCGGCTTGCCGAGAGAATGTATTAGGTAGGTTTGCGGGGGCTCGGCCCCCGCAATTTCGTTTTGTGAGACGGACCGGAAAGGCAAGCCTTTCCGCACACCGGGGCGGCAGAGCCGCAGTTCATTATTGAGACTAACACCAAAAAAAAGGCCGCCCTTTACCAGGCGGCCTTTCCCATTCCAAACTGATTAGGTCCTAAAACTCCGGCTGGTCGAACACGAGCGCGCTGAGCGGCACACGCCTGTAACCCACTATTCTTTTCTCCCAGTAACCCTCGAACTTCGAATACGTCACGCCTTTGCTTGTCGATGCGTGATAGAAGCCGTTCTTGTCCACAACGATCCCGACGTGGCCCAGGCGGTTGAAGAAGACCAAAGTCCCGAACTGGTAGCGGTCGTCGCCTTCCACCTTTTCGAAAGTCCTCCAGTACTCTGCCGCGCTGGTCCTGGTGAAGGGAAGGCCCGCGTCCTCGAATACCTTCCAGACAAAACCGGAGCAGTCGTACGCATTCGGTCCCTGGGAACCGTAAACGTACCGGAGGCCCATTTTGTCACGTATCGAGTTGAGCATCATCGACCGGACGGTCGCATTGTAGTATGCGGAGGATTTCCTGGTAGCGGCCGTCGATGATGACGAGCCGGTCTTCTTGATCAGGGATTTCTCGTTCTGCGGTTCGCGGACGACCCGTATATCGTTCGTAAGGCCCGGGCGGCGGCTCGCGGGTGCGTTCTGCTGTTGTGTGTTTCCCCTGTTGGTCTCTTCTACGACCCTTTCGCGGTCCTGTGCGGACGAAGTCGCAGAAAACACGAACAAAAGAAGAAGCGGAACGGCAAACAGGAAGCGCAGGTTTCCGAAAGGTTCAGAAAAGTTCATAGGTTGGGCTGAATCAGGGAGTCTCTGCGGTTATTGCGGGATGAGGCAGGCTATTTAAAATAAAGCTCTAATCGTCTGCTTGTTCCCAAGCCGGTGTGCGGCGCCGCGTTTCGAATTGTGTTAAGTGATTTCTTCTAAAAGACTTTGGGATTGTGACCCAGATCGCTCTCGAATGCAAGCGACGGGTTTAAGTATAGCCTTTCAGTGGGGTGGATTGGCAAGCGGGGGTGAAAACTTGTCGCTGGGAAATCCTGCTCTTGAACGAGGGACTACGCGTCGCGAAGTCCCTCGGCCTGCCGCCCTTCTCCTTTCCGACCCGCCGCCGTTCCTTAATGTTGTCCTTTGGATACTAACTGATAGTGGCAATCGTCGGAGAACTCCAGATTTACGCAAACAAAAATGCGGGGCCGCATAAAAAGCGGTCCCGCACGAGTTTGGCTGGAGGAATTCTATGCGGAAAATGACGAGCCGCAGCCGCAGCCGCCGGTCGCGTTCGGGTTCTCAAAGGTAAATCCGGCGCCCATCATGTTCGTGACGAAGTCGATCGTGATGCCGTTCAGGTACTGCGCCGAAAACATATCGACGAACAAGCGGACGCCTTCTTTCTCTATGATGTGATCGCCCTGTCGCGACTCCTCTTCAATATTGAGGCTGTACTGAAATCCGGAGCATCCGCCGGGAACGACCCTGACGCGAAGACCCGCGGTCTCCGGAAGATCGTCCTCGCCTTCCATGAATTTCCTGATCTCATCCGCCGCCGGAGAGGTAACCGCAAGTTCCAGTTCGGGAGTTGCTACTGCTGACATAATCTTCTTCGTTTCTCCTGATGATATCCAGATCCTTTCGAATCTTTACTTAAAAGTGGATTTTAGCTCAGAATCACTGATGAAACAACCCGCAAAGATAAAGAATGGGAACAAGAAGTACAGGATAAATAGGATGGTGACCCCTGAGTTCTTCAGGTAACTCATTTCTCTTCAGGCTCGAACGAACTTCAAACCTGGAACCTGGAAGCTGGAACTTTGAAGTTGAATCCTGCCCACCCTGTTTCTTCTTCCGCCGCCGCAAAAAGAAACAGGATAGTCAGGATTATTAGGATAGTGTCCCCTGAGTTCCCCCAAAACCTCATTCTTCATCCAGCGGGAATGAAAATCAAACCCGGAACGTGGAACTAGAATCCTGCCTATCCTGTCCATCCTGTTTCTTCCGTCTTCCAATCGTTACGCCCGCGTCATCACCACAAGCTCGGATTTCATCGCCTCGATCGAGACTTGATCAAGAAACACTCAACTCACCAAGGTCAGACCTGAAGTGCTCATTGCGTTCACGGCGAAAATGAAGCCGAGGGCGTTCAGCACGCCCGCCAGTATTGCCACTATCCAGGTAAAGAAACGGCGGTTTGCTTCAGAGTTGTAAGCGATCGAGCCCATCACGTCCGAATCGAGGAGTTTCCGGTCTTCAAGGTCGGGACTTTGAAGCCGCGCAAGAGAATACACGAGGACCCAACCTGCGAAGAACGGTATCACAAACGGAACTAGCCGCGGCTTATCGCCAAATCGGCCGAGTAGATCGACCAGTCCTATGACCCGGTCCGCGAAGAGAACCGCGATAATCCAAAGAGTAATGTTGAGAACGCCAAAAATCTGTATTGTGCGGTAGAGAAAACGGGTATCTGAAAGCAACTCCGTGAATGCGACGACACCCTCGCCTACCTTCTCATCTTGTTTCTCGCTGTTTCCGAACATCAGGTTTTACGCCCGCGTCATCACCACGAGCTCGGGCTTCATCGCCTCGATCGACACCTGCCGCGCCACTTCTTCAGCGACCTTCCTGAACGCCGCCGCCTGAGGCGATTCCGGATGCGAAACCACGACAGGGTTGCCCTCGTCGCCGCCCTCGCGGACCTCGAGCCCGATCGGGACCTCGCCGAGGAACGGAACCCCGTGATCGTTCGCGAACTTCGCCCCCCCGCCCTCGCCGAAGATGTTGTATCGCTTCTCCGGCATATCCGGCGGGATGAAATACGACATGTTCTCGATCACGCCGATAACGGGGATCGAGACCTGTTCGAACATCGAAAACGCGCGAGTCACGTCCGAAAGCGAGACCTTCTGCGGGGTCGTTACAAGTACCGCGCCCTGGACCGGAACAAGCTGCGCCAGGGAAAGTTGTACATCGCCGGTGCCCGGAGGCATATCGACGATCAAATAATCCAGTTCGCCCCAGTCGACGTCGGCGAGGAACTGGCGGACCACTCCGTGAAGCATTGGCCCTCGGAGGATCATAGGCTTGTCCGGCGGAACCAGGACGGCCATCGAAATGACCTTTACGCCGTGAGCCTCGAGCGGGATCAGCTTGTTGTCCTCGCCGATCTGAGGCTGGTTGCGGATGCCGAGCATCATCGGGATGTTCGGGCCGTAAACGTCCGCGTCCATCAAGCCCACTTTCGCGCCGTTGTGCGAAAGCGCGACGGCGAGATTGACCGCCACGGTCGATTTTCCTACGCCGCCTTTGCCTGATGAAACCGCGACTATGTTCTTCACACCCGGGACCGCGACGTTGTTCGCCACTCCGCGGCCTTTCGGGACCACCGCGTCCATCGTGACGTTTACACTTGAAACGCCTTCGATCGATCCCACGAGTTCACGCGCCTCCTGCTCGAACGCGTCTTTGACGGGGCAGGCGGGCGTCGTGAGCACGATCCTGAACGAGACGTCGCCGCCTTCGATCTTCAGGTCCTTTATGAACTCGAGCGTTACGATGTCCTTTCCAAGGTCCGGATCGGTGATCTTCGAAAGCTGTTCAAGTACTTTGTCTTCTGTAATTTGACCCATTGCCAAGTCCTTTCTGATTCGCTTTTGTAACCTTTCACGATACACTCTCCGATGTATGAGTTCAACTAGGCTGAAGAGCTTCGAGCGGCTCGCTTCAGAGGCGCGTAAGTGCACGATCTGTGAGGCCATGCGCGACAAGACGGCGGTTCTCAGCGAGCTGAACGGTAGCCTTGCGCCGAGGGTGTTTTTCGTCGCCGAAGCTCCTGGGAGACAGGGGGCCGACCGGACGAGAAGGCCCTTCTACGGAGACAAGTCGGGGGAGAACTTCCAGCTCTTTCTCGATTCTATAGGGCTAATAAGGGAAGAGATCTTCATCACGAACTCGGTCCTTTGCAGTCCTAGGAAGCCGAACGGGGCAAACCGAAGGCCTCTGAAATCGGAGATGAACAACTGCTCCGGCTACCTCCTAAGGACACTCGAGCTGATCGATCCGGGTCTCGTGGTGCCGCTCGGGAGCGTCGCGCTCGAGGCGCTGGGGATGCTCGAGCCGCACGGTTTGACACTCAAAGAGGATGTTGGAAAAGTTGTAGTATGGAACGGCCGTGAGCTCCTTCCTCTATACCATCCGAGCCCGCAGGTGATCGCTTCGACGCGGAACATCGAGGCGCAGCTGCGGGATTATGAGGCTTTGGGAAAAGCGCTGAAGCGGCTGGGACTCTGACTTTAACTATGGGAAAACTGGACAAGACATTCAGGGAGACGTTCGATCTCGAGACCTACACGGCGGTCCGCAAGGAAGGACGCCCCTGGATCTCGCGCGAGGAAAGGGGCATCATCGCGGTCTCTGGCGCCGAGGCCGTCCAGTTCCTTAACGGGATGATCACGAACGACATCGCGAAGCTCGAAGAGGGCACCGCGATGCTCGCCGCGTTCCCGAACCAGAAAGGCAGGCTGATCGCGGTTACAAGGGTCAGCAACGAGGAAGGGGACTTCATCTTCGAGACCGAAGATTCCACCTACGAGACGGTGCTTGCGAATCTCGAGCGGTTCACGCTGGCGGGGGATTTCAAGGTCGAGGACCTTACGGGCCGCTCAAAGATCGTTTCCATTCGGGGAGAAAGTTCGGCGGACGTTGTCGAAAAGGTGCTTGGCGGTAAACCGGAAAAAGATTGCGATGTCACCGTTTATGATTTCCGAGGACGGCCGGTCACCTGTCTGCCATCGGTACGAACTCGCGGGTTAGACCTTCGCGTCACGTCAGAAGAGGCGGACGATCTCGCCGAAGAATTGATCAACGCAGGCGCCGTCGAGCCCAAGGGCCCGCTCGCCGAAGTGCTCAGGATAGAGAGCGGGATCCCGAAATTCGGGATAGACATGGACGGCGAAACGGTGGTTCCTGAGATCGGCCTCGAGGGGCTGATCAGCTATCAGAAAGGCTGTTACATCGGCCAGGAAGTGATCGCCCGCATCCACTTCCGAGGAAAAGTGGCGAAGGAGCTGAAGGGACTGGTCTTCAACGCGCCCGAAGCGCTCGTGAACACAGGCGACGAGCTGCTTTCTCAGGAAGGCAAGAACGCCGGCGTCGTCACTTCGAAGGCCTATTCGCCGAAACTCGAGAAACACATCGCGATGGCGTATGTCCGCAGCGCCTTCGCCGAAAACGGAACGGAACTGCGGATCGGGCACCAGACGTGCCGTGTTTCCGATCTGCCGTTCATCGCCTGAATCGATAAACGATGGAAGAACTGAAAGACCTCGAATGGCCAAAGGCCCAGCTCGCCTACACGATCATACGGTCGCTTCTGAAGGGTCACGAGGCCCTCAGCGACCTTCTTGTCGTGATGTCGCACGCGCTCGACGAAGACGTCGTGAAAGCATTGACGAACACAGGCGAGTGGGAAAGCTATCTGGAATCGAAGCGCGAGCTCGAGAACACGAAGAAGCAGATCGACAAGTTCACGGAAATGCTCAAGGAGATGGAGGCCGAACGGTAGATGCTCGACCTTTTGATCATAGGCGCGGGGCCGGCGGGCATCTCCGCGGCGTGGGAAGCGAAGAAGGCGGGGCTCGATTACGTCGTCATCGAAAAGGGCCTTATCGGCAACACGATCTATAACTACCCGGTCGGATTGACCGTGTTCTCGACGCCGGACGAGCTCGAATTCCGGGAAGGCGACCTGGATCCGACGAGGGAGAAGCCGACGCGTGAGGAGCTGCTTTCGTATTACGTCCGATTTGTCATCGAGAACGACCTGAAGGTCCGCACGGAAGAGACGGTTCTAGGAGTAGCCAAACTGGACGACGGATTCGAGATCAATACCAACAAAGGACCGTATCGCGCCGCTAACGTCCTGTTCGCGTCCGGCGCGATGGATTTTCCGCGCAAGCTGGGTGTTCCGGGCGAGGACCTTCCTAAGGTCTCGCATTATTTCCGCGAAACTTATCCTTGGGTCAGGAAGAAGGCGCTTGTCGTGGGCGGAGGCAATTCCGCGGGCGAGGCGGCGCTGTTTCTCGCCGACGAAGGCGCCGACGCGACGCTGGCGATCTTCCGCGAGGATTGGGAGAACACAGATCCGAAACAAGGGTGTATCAAGTACTGGGTCAAGAACCCGCTCGAAGAACAGCTTGAAAAGCGGTGTCTTCAGCTGTTCTTCCTCGGCGAGGTTGTGCAGATCACCGAAGACCGTGTGGCCCTTGCGGACGAGGAAGGGAAGCGATGCGAGATGGAGAACGACGTGGTGTTCGTCCTCATCGGCTCGGACGCGGATCTTTCGATGCTGAATTCCCTGGGAGTGGAAACGGAGCAGGGCAAATACGGCGAGGTTCCCGTGTACGACGACGAGACCTTTGAAACCAATGTCCCCGGTGTGTTCGTCGCCGGCCATTTCACACGCCACAGGCACATCAAGCCCGCGATCGAGGCCGCTAGGAAGATCGTTCCGGCGATCGGAAAGCGAGTGCTGAGTGTTGAGAGATGAGAAACGAGTACTGAGAGATGAGTGCTGAGAGTCCGAAGCCCGACCGTCAGGGAGGGCTACCGTTAGCACCGAGAAGAAGGACTGAGGACCGAGTTTAAGAGGCCGACGCTGTTCGTGTAGCGAACACTGAGCTTAGCCGTGGACTTCAGTCCACGGAAGCCGTATGAAATGGATCAGGAGTCGCGTAGCGACGGCCTGACCAGGACTGAGAAGAAAGGACTGAGGACTTGAGATCGGGTAACGCAAGTGCCAGATCGCGACGCTGGAGACCGGAGACCGAACCCGTCCTACAATGAGTTATTCCCCGAAATAACTGCCCGGCGCATCCGCTGGCCTAACCGAAAGGCTCGAATAACACGAACACGAAAGCTCGATGAGCGCGGACGGTTTCCTGACGTGCACCGTTCCGCGGCTGTAATCGACTATTCCTTGCTTCCTAAGGTCCTGCATCGCAAGCGTCACGCTCGGTCGATGGACGCCCAGAAAGAACGAGACCTGTTCCTGTGTGAACGGCAGGGAATCGACCCCGCAGCGGTCGCGGACAAGCATCAGCCACAAACAAAGCCTTTCCTCGACGGAGTGGTAATTGTTGCAGATCACCCTTCTCGAGACCCTGTCCAGACACTCGTTGAAATAGCCGAAGAAGACGCTTCTGAGATTCGCCGACCTTTCCGCCAGTCCCCGTAGATACGAGGCATCGATCCTGTAAACTTCTCCGCCCACCAGCACCTCCGAGAACTCTTTCGATACCCCCTGCCTAAGCGCCGCAGGGACGCCTAACGCGCCCTCGCGGCCGGTCATCGCGATCTCGACGGTCTTTCCGTCCTTCAGGATCTGATAATGCGAGACGACCGCATCGATCGGGAAATCTACGAATGGAATGTCTTCGCCGGGTCTGGCTATCGTATCTCCCTTTACCAGCGTGACCCGCACTGCCTGCTCTTCGATCGAGCGCAGGTCCTGCCTCTCAAATTGCTCAAGTAGTCTGTTGCCGGTCGGTCCGGCATCCGGCTTCCGTGCGCTCCTGATCCTGATCCGCGCCGGCTGAGATGCGATTCCCGCTGGTGTCTGGTACATAGGTATTGTTTTCATTGCCTTTTCTTCCCCTGCCCGTCAAATCATTGGTCAATTAAGCCCGCCCGTGCGTGTATCGAATCTATCCTTTCAAGTTCGGCGCCGATGTGTTGATTCAATTCACTTTCCGCCGCGATCTGATCCCGTTTCGCCCGAAAGATCGCATAAAGCCCGTGAAATCCGCCAATTACGTTTCCCTTGGTTTAATACACTGCAATCGCGGTTCCGCGGGACCGGTTTCAGTAATCAACCCGACAGACTCGATTCCCTCTTTTCGCCTATGATCGAAGTGAAGCTCAAGGCCGGACCGGCCTCTGCCGGTTCCGCGCGAAGCAAAGGATTAGTTATGGCAAATAAAGCGATAAAAGAACATATGAAGGTACTGGCTTCCGACGGCCGACGCGTAGGCAAGGTAGATTGCGTTGACACGAACGAGATCATACTTGCCAAGAGCGGCCACAAATCGGGCGGAAAACACCACGCGATCCCGCTCGCCTGGGTGACGTCCGTTGAGGACGAAGCGGTCAAGCTAAACCAGCCTCAGGACATTGTGTTCGAGAACTGGATCGATGCGGAACCCCGAAGCAAGGGCTCCGAACCGGTCTACTGAAAGGAGCGCGAGATGTCATTCAAGACGATAGACAGGGAAGGGCTGAAGAAGGCGATGGACAGGGGCGAGGATTTCACCCTTGTCGAAACCCTTCCGAAAGCCACGTTCGAACACGCCCATCTTCCCGGCGCGATAAATATCCCGCCGGACAAGATAAGCGAACTTGCGCCCGAACGGCTTCCGGACAAGGATGCCCGCGTGATCGTGTACTGCTCGAAGCCGAGTTGAACGGCTTCGGAGGAATCCGCCCGTGAACTGGCGGAGATGGGATACACGAACGTTGAGGAATACGAAGGCGGCAAGCAGGACTGGATAGACGGCGGATTCGAGATCGAATCCGACCACGGACACTGAAAAGGAGACAGGAGACAGGAGACAGGAGACGGGAGAAAGGAGACGGGAGACAGGAGACGGGAGACGGGAGACCGGGGTGTCCGAAACCCAAGCGTCAGCGCGGGCTACCGTAAGGAATCAGACCCGGAGCGGTAGCGACGGGCACAGTAGAATTCAGAAGTCAGAAGTCAGGAAGAGCCTGCGAAGCTGTCGCCGCTCTGAGTGCCCCGGAAGCCAGTAAAAAGGGCCTCCGGGGCCGTTTCTTGTCCTTCCAAGGGTATTCAAGCTAACAGAAAACGAACACGCGATTCGAGACAATATAAGAAATGAAAGCCCTGCATTGAGCTCGGCACGAAAGGAATTGGAGAGAACAATGAACAACAGAACATTAAAAACTATAGCGGGATTCGCCGCGGCGGCGCTTGTGCTGTTCATCGCAATGCCTGCTTTTGCACAGGACGATAAGCGCGAGGAAGGCACCGAAATGGTAAGAAAGGCGGAAAAGGTCTTTTCAGAGATAATGTCCAAGCCGGACAAGGCGATTCCCAGGGTGCTTCTTGAGAACGCGACCGCGATCGGGATCTTCCCCGATGTGGTCAAAGCGGCATTCATCGTCGGAGGCAGCCGTGGTGACGGCATCGTCGTACGCCGCGACGCGAACGGAAACTGGGCGACGCCCGCGTTCTACGACATCTCGGGTGCGAGCTTCGGAGCGCAGATCGGTGCCAAATCGACCGATCACATAATGTTATTTATGAACGAGGGCGCTCTGCGGGAACTTGAGGACGACAAGCTTGAGTTCGGCGGCAACGTGAGCTTTGCGGCGGGACCGGTCGGAAGGACAGCCGGAGCGTCAACGAACGCGACGTTGGATTCGGGGATCCTGACCTGGTCCAGGAGTGAAGGCGCGTTTGTCGGAGCCTCTCTGAAGGGCGCGGTGCTGACAGCGGACAACGACATCAACCGCGCTTTCTACAACGCGAACGGCGGAGAGGTGCTCAAGAGCAAGAAGATGATGGCGGCCGGCGCAGCTTCTAACGAGATCGCCGACCTGCGGAGCACTCTAAGGATGTACGGCGGAACATCGACGACCAACGCAATGAACACGGAAGCGAATTCCCCGAATACGAGGGTCGCGTTCCGCAACTCGAATATGAACCGTTACGTTAAGTTCGAGCCTTACGACGACCGTCTGAGGCCGATGAGCGACGACATCGACATGGCGTCGATGCAGGTCCTCGCCCGAAGGGTCCGGAACGAGCTTCTGACGCTTCCTTATTACTCGGTCTTTGACTGGATCGAGTTCGAGATCGATCCGAACGGCGTCGTTACGCTGATGGGAAAGGTGACCACGCCGCCCGACACCAAGTCGCGCGCAGCGGCATATGTAGAAGACGTTGAAGGCGTGACCGGGGTCATTAACCGGATCGAGGTACTGCCGCTCTCATCGAGCGATGACCGCCTGAGAAGGGCGCTTTACAGGGAGATCTACTCCGGATCGCTTTTCAGATACCAGGTAGGCTCGCTCCAGAATATTCACATCATCGTGAAAAACGGGCGTGTGACGCTTCAGGGCGTGGTCGATACTCCGGAGGATAAGAATGTTGCGGGAGTCCGCGCCAATTCGGTGCCCGGGATCTTCAGTGTGACCAACGACCTGGCCGTCAGGCCGGATGAGAAACCGCTGTAAGGTAGAAACAACTAACGCCGGATAAAGAAAAGGCCGTCCCGTTTCCCGGGGCGGCCTTTTCTTGTGCCCTACTTCGGACTAGTTTCTCTGCGGTTTCGCCTTCCGGACGAAAACCTTGTTGTCGCCGAACTTTTCGGCGATGTTCGCGGGATTGATCTCGTAGGAAGTCACGTCGAAGATGCGGCTCTGCTTTCCCGATACCGATTCCGTCCAGCGGTGCGGAAGAACCAGCCCGTCGACCGAGCGGAAATCGGAGAATCTGATCTGGTGCTCGACCGGTTCCGCCATCTTGCGCTTCATCTCGATCAGTTCGCTTTTTACAACCTCTTCGTTTGCATTCTTCCGGAAGAAGAACGCGTTGTGCCCGGAATAGCTGATCATCCTCGGGAGGCTAGTCGATACGTCCAGATAAAGCGTGAATGAATTGGAGCGCGAGGTCACCTCGATGATGTTGGCGGGATATCCGTCAACATTTCCTTCGCCTATGAACTTGTAGGAGACATCCATCCCTTCGGGAGCGGACAAAAGCAGGCCCATCGTGGTCCTCAGCATCTCGCCGCCCGAACTGCGGTGCGCGACGTGCGGTCCCTTAGATTGGAAAAGGACGGTCTTGCCGTCGTCGGTCTTCCAGACGGAAGCGTCGCCGCCCTCGTTCTCCTCGATCACGACCCGGCGCTTGCCGTCCGCGGGAAGTTCGGCAACCGAGCCGTCGTTCTTCCGGATGATGATCTTGCTGCCTTCTTTAGTGAAGTCAACGTCCTCGTCCGATTTCCATTCGGCATTTCCGTCGCCCTTGCGGACGATGAAGACTTCCCCTTTGCCTTCGGGAAGCTCAACGGCATCCGCGCCGTCGCCCGATTTCTCGAAGACCATCACGTCGACATTCTTGTGAACGTCTCCGGAGCCTGAAACGGTGCTGGAATCTCCAATCCGGATCGTCTTGCTGTACTTGCCGGGCAGCTCGAAGTTGATCTCGGCCGTACCGAGCTCGGTCGTCGGGATCCCTTCCTTCTCGAAGAAATTGGTGGTCGTGCCGACGATCGTCATGCTCCGGACGCCGCGCAGGCTGTCCTCGCCGCCGACCGCCTGCCTCGCCGCACTCACGAGCGCGAGCGCCTTGTCGTCGGATCTGAACTTCGCTCCGGCTTCCTCGATGATGGACCCCAGTCCAAGGAAGAACACAGAAGCGAAGATTATTGAAGTAACGAATCTTTTCATTTTTGCCTCCAGTGAATTAGTTGATCTTTAATGACGTTTCCGAGTATCGCACCGCCGGGCAGTCCTTTGATTAAGAGAAAGCAAAGAAATTGTTAAGAATGTAAAAACTGTCCGAGCCGGCCTTGCAAGCCGTTTTTTCGTGCTAGTATTTTTTTGAAATGTTCCCGAACCGAGAAAGATCCCGGCTTCCTCTTCTGCTCGTCGCAGTCCTTTTGGGACTGCTCGCCGTGCTTGCCGCGCTTCAATATCACTGGCTCGGTCAGATCAGCGAAGCGGAAAGCCTTCGTTTGAAATCGCGCCTGATCGACGATACTCGCAGGTTCTCCGAGGATTTTAACCGCGAGATCCAGCTCGCTTACTTCGGGTTTCAGCTCCATTCAAAGGCATTCCCGGAAGAAGAGAATACGGAGTTCGCGAAACGATGGGTTAACTGGACGCAGAGCGCAGCTTTTCCAGATCTGATCGAGGACGCCTACTTTTACAGGAACGCCGCGGATCCGTCGCTTCTGAAGTTCGATCCGGGGAAGAACCGGTTTACGGCGGAAGAATGGACGGATCGGACCCTTGCGGCGAGGAAGCAGATCGACGGCGTCGCCCAGCTTCAGCCTGTCCTCGAAGATCCGCTCGCCCTGGTCATCCCTGTGTTTGAGGAGCCGGACGAGATCGAACACGTCGTTGTCAGGACGAAGCGGATGATTCACTCGGTCGATAACCGGGGCGCGATCGATCTGGCCGACAAGTACGGATTTTTGCTTCTTCTCCTTGACCGGAGCGTGATCACCGAAAAGCTGCTTCCCGGCCTGGTCGGCAAGTATTTCTCGGGTTCGGAGAGCGCCGATTACAGTCTCGCGGTTCTTGATCAGTCCGGTTCGCCGGTGTTCGCGAACGGCAGCTCCGAGATCACATCGGCAGATGCGACCGTCAGGATACTGGACCTCCGCGCCGGGAGCTTCACATTCATCGCCGAACGTTCCCCGGCTTCCGAAGCGGGCGCTTCCGAATCTGCGAAGACGAGGATGGTCTTCACCGAAAGGATCGAGAGCCGAAATGTGAACACGGTCAGAGACCGAGCCGGGAACGTCACAAATAAAGAAGACTCGGTCGTGGATGTGAACATTGTCGGAACCTCCAATCCCAACGTCGCGGTCTTTGAGTCGAAAGGCGCGCCCGTCGGAGGGTTGTGGACATTGAAAGTGCGGCACAACGACGGCTCACTCGACCAGTTTGTGGCAAACACAAGGAACCGAAATCTTGCGGTCAGTTTCGGGATCCTGGGCCTCTTGGCGGTGAGCACCGTGTTCATCGTTATCTCGTCCCAGCGCGCGAAACGCCTTGCGCAGAGTCAGCTCGATTTTGTCTCCGCCGTTTCGCACGAGTTCAGGACGCCGCTCGCGGTAATTTATACGGCGGGAGAGAACCTCTCGGACGGAGTGGTCGCCGAACGCGGAAAGATCTCGGAGTATGGAGCGATAATCAAAAAGGAAGGGCGCAAGCTGTTCGGAATGGTCGAGCAGATACTTGAATTCGCTGGTGCGAGATCGGGCCGCAAAAAGTACGACTTCCGCGAAGTCGATACCTCGAAGATGGTTGAAAAGGCACTTGAAGAGTGCCGTCCCCAGCTTGACGAGAGCGGGTTCGAGATCGAGACGGATATCGCGAGCGAACTGCCGAAAGTGCGCGGCGACGAAAAGGCTCTGACCCAGGCGGTCCAGAATCTGATCAGCAACGCCTGGAAGTACTCGAACGGCAGCCGCTGGATGAAGATCTCCGTCACTAACGGTGCCGGCCGCGTGAAGATCGCGGTGGAAGACCGCGGGATCGGCATATCTCAAAAGGACCGGAAGCACCTTTTCGAGCCGTTTTACAGATCGCGCGCGGTGGTCGACGAGCAAATCAGCGGGAACGGCCTCGGGCTGAGCCTTGTGAAGCAGATCGTTGAGGCGCATCAGGGCGAGATCACGGTCGAGAGCGAACAGGGGAAAGGAAGCAGGTTTGAGATCAGCCTAGCAGTGAGCGGTAAGCCGTGAGCGGTAAGCCGCTTGGCCGGCTCACTTGTGCGCCTGACCACCTGTTCGCTTGACCGCACTAACTGCCAGCTGTGAACTGCTGACTGCGAACTGCTGACTGCGAACTGCTGGCTGCGAACTGCTGACTGCGAACTGCTGACTGCGAACTGCTGACAGCTTATTGCTCACTGCTGACTGCTCACAGCTCACCGCTCACCGCTTACAGCTCACACATATGCGGATCCTTCTGATAGAAGACGAAAAAGGCCTTGTGATAACCCTCTCGGACCGTCTGCGGAACGAGGGTTTCGAGGTCGATTTCGCCTCGGACGGCGCCAAGGGTTTCGAGAAGGCTTCGTCCGGGGATCACGACCTGATCATCCTTGACCTGATGCTTCCGAAGAAAAGCGGCCTCGATGTCTGCCGTGACCTTCGGCAGAACTCAATAAACACACCCATCCTGATGCTCACCGCCAAGGGCGAGACCATCGACAAGGTCCTAGGGCTCAAGCTCGGAGCCGACGATTACCTGACAAAACCCTTTGAAGTAATGGAACTGCTTGCGCGCGTCGAGGCGCTGCTGAGGCGGTCGCCCGCGGCTTCAAACGGTGCTTCGAACGGGAGTTTTTCGTTTGGTGATGTACGGATCGACTTTAATCGAGCGGAAATCACAAAGAACGACTCGCCGATCGAACTCTCGGCGATGGAGTTCAAGCTTCTTCAGTTTCTCGTCGAGAACCGCGGCAATGTCCATTCGCGAAACGAGCTCCTCGATGCGGTCTGGGGATACGACGCGATGCCGAACACAAGGACCGTCGACGTCCACATCGCCTGGCTGAGACAGAAGCTGGAGGAAAATCCGAAACGGCCCAGGTTCATACAGACCGTTCACGGGATGGGGTATAAGTTTGTGAGCAGTAAGCGGTGAGCAGTAAGCGGTGAGCGGTAAGCAGTGAGCGGTGAGCGGTAAGCAGTGAGCCGTTTAGCAGGCGCACTTGTGCGCCTGACGGGCCGACGGAACGTACGCGTCCCCCGTGCAGTGAGCGAAGCAAAAGCAACGCGCATTGAATCGGTAGAGGGTGAATCAAGAATCGACTTATCACGAGTCGTCGAAGACAGATAAAAATGAGAGAGTTCGTTCGCAGGCGGTCAGTGAGTCTCATCGCACTTGGCGCAGTGATGGCAATTGCCCTCGGCTGTCTATTATTGGGCTGCAAAGGTTACAACGATGAGAGCACACAGTCTGCAAAGAAGAAGATCAGCGAGGAGAATTTCTACTCTGAACTTGATCGTCTTTGTACTTCATTGCCGATCTCGAAGGACGCCGAGTTGCTAGGCATGAGGGGGCTTTGGAATACTAAGACGATTGGATACTACTATCGAACCAATATGGACAGAAAAGAGATTTCCGAGGACCTTCGGAAGTTCTTTCAAGAAAAAGATTGGAATCTTTCGAGCGAGCAGCCCTTTCCAAGCGGCAACGCGTATGAAGAACAAAGCTTCCGGGTCGCTATATAACTAGACGGCGATTCCTCTGACCTCGAGATTTACTGTGGTTCAGTGAACTGAGCTTCACGGTTTGTGGTTTTCTCACACAGCTGATTCTTGCCCACGATTCCCGATTTGCAGTAATCGTTCTTGCAGAGCCCTTTTTTGCCCTCCCTGACGGTCGGGCTACTGAAACAGCTCACCGACACAAAAAAGGGAGGGGCGGGAGGCCCCTCCCTGAAATTCAACTTCCCGACGGCGCGCTCATTTCTTGTCGGAGACCGCCGGCGAGAGGACGTTCTCGGTGACGACAACGCCGGTGACATCGCCATTTACTTCCACGTCCTCATCCCCGAAGGCGAAACCCTTGGCAGAAGCCGAAATCGTGTAGGTCACGCCCGTAGGAATATCGACGAAAACGAATCTGCCGAAGCCGTTCGTCCGAACGGTCTGGACGACTCCTCCTCCATCGCTGATCGAAACATAGACCGGCTGACGCGGGGTGCCGGAAGAAGTCTGAACGGTTCCGGATACGGTCGCCGGCCCCGCGGCCGTCTCCACCGCTCCTATGTCGATAGTTCCGTCCACGAGTCGGGCGGAGCCTCTCTGATCCTCAGTGAGGGCGAACGGCGGGTTGTTGGACGCGCACGAAAGGTCGGTGACGCAGTTCTGGCCGCCGTTTATCGCCGGAGAACCCGTCATCGGGAGAAAACTTTGAGAGAAGCCGCCGTTGTCGGCGAGCGGAAGAAGCAGCGGATCCGTATCAAGCAGGTCCGAGCCGATCCAGCCGGTGCTGGTCCCTGTGATGCCTACGATGTTCGTACCTTCGGAAACGAGTCCTCCGGAAGAGTTCGTTACATCGGGCGACGCGGCTGTTCCGTTGTTTCCGGAAACGATGCTGTTGCGGATCCAGAAATTCACGTTGGTCGTTCCCCTGTGAATACCCCCGCCGTTGTTCAGCGAACTATTCCCTGAAACCGTGATGTTCGTGTAGATCTGGTTCGAACCGTTAGACTGGAATCCTCCGCCGCTTCCCGAAGGTGCCGTATTGTTGGCAAAAGTCGTGTTCGAGATTCTCACGATCCCGTTGAACTGCCCGCCTCCGCCTCCGGTTGTACCTCCCGAGTTATTGCCCAAGAAGAGGCTCCTGTCGATGATCAACGTGCTTGTTGAGAAGTTCTGCATACCGCCGCCGGACGAGGTCAAAGCGTTGTTGTCGGAGACTATGCAGTTCAGCAGGGCGAGGTTCCCGGGCACCGCAGGCGAACCCGTCGAGGCGTTGTTCAGGCCCCCTCCGTTGACGCCCGAGTTGTCGGTGATAATCGAATTCGCGATCACCGTCGTACCTCCTGCATTGTAGATCGCGCCGCCGCGTCCGGTATTCAAAGCCCCGACACCGTTCCCCCCTGTGAACGTGATCCCGTCGACGCTCACGGTAGCGGTGTTGATCGTGATGATTCGGCTTGCGCTGTTTCCGTCGATCGTAAGCAGGTCGGCGCCCGGCCCATTGATCGCCAAAGTCCCGTTCGCGGTGATCACGATCTCCGTCCCCGACAAAATAATCGTTTGCTGGGTCGAGAAGACCGAAAGGTCAAAGACGATTTCATCATCGGTAGCGGCCGCTACAGCGGCGGCGACAGCCTCGCGGAATGAGCAGTCAGCGTCGCAGGTACCGTCGTTCGTGTCTGCGATTTTGGTTACGGTAAAGGTCGCGGCGAAAAGAGGTGTGCAAAGCAAGAACACCAGCGCGACGGTGAAAATGGTTGAGTCCCTTCTCATACTGTCCTCCCATTGGTCAGTGTTTGCAGGCTATATGACACAATTCGAGCGATCAGAAGTTCTCGCGTCCTGTTGTGAATCACTCTAATTTGTCTTCAAGATGAGACTGGATTCTATTCGCTAAGGGATTCCAAGGCAAGGATTTTCTTGGATTCAGAATTCGCTGTCCGGCAACGCGCTCTGCCGCCTTGATACGCTCGATTCGCTGGCCGCTTTTTCGACCTCGATCGCGACCGCCTTTGAAACTCTCTTATCGAACACCGAAGGCACCACGTAATCGGCGTGCAGCTCGTCGTCGGTGATTATTTCGGCGATGGCGTGAGCCGCCGCGATCTTCATCTCTTCGTTTATCCTTGAGGCCCGGCAGTTCAGCGCGCCTCGGAAGATCCCCGGGAAGCAGAGGACGTTGTTGATCTGGTTCGGATAGTCCGAGCGGCCGGTCGCGATGACCGCGGCGTGGCCCGTCGCTTCTTCCGGATATATCTCGGGATCGGGATTCGCCATCGCGAAGACGATCGGATCCGGGGCCATATCCTTAAGGTCCTTGACGGTCAATATTCCAGGCACGCTAAGCCCGAAGAACACATCGGCGTTCCTTATCACATCGTGAATGTCGCCTTTCTCGCGATCGGGATTCGTATTTCGCGCGTACCAGTCCTTGACCCAGTTCATGTTCTCGGTCCTGCCCTTGTAGATCGATCCGCTCGTGTCGCAGCCGACGACGTTCTGCACTCCCGCCGCCATCACGATCTTGGTGCACGCCACGCCTGCGGCGCCGATACCGTTCACGACGACCTTTATTTCCTCCATCTTCTTGCCGACGATCTTCAGCGAATTGATCAAAGCCGCGAGGACGACGACGGCGGTCCCGTGCTGGTCGTCGTGGAAGACCGGGATGTCGAGTTCCTCTTTCAGCCTCTCTTCGATCTCGAAGCAGCGTGGAGCCGAAATGTCCTCGAGGTTGATGCCTCCGAAGGCGACCGAAATGTTCTTGATGGTCTGGACAATCTCGTGAGGGTCCCTTGTGTCGAGGCAGATCGGGAACGCGTCGACTCCGCCGAACTCCTTGAAAAGCTGGCACTTGCCCTCCATCACGGGCATCGCGGCAGCGGCTCCCAGGTTGCCGAGACCGAGAACCGCCGAACCGTCGGAAACGACCGCGACGGTGTTCTTCTTGATCGTGAGCGTAAAGACCTTTTCGGGGTCCTTGTGGATCGCCTCGCAAACGCGGGCGACGCCCGGGGTGTAGGCCATCGATAGGTCGGCGCGGTTGTTCAAAGGTATCTTCGAAACAATCTCGATCTTCCCGCCGATGTGCATCAGGAAAGTGCGGTCCGAAACCTGTATCACATCGACTCCGTCGATCCGGCGGACTTCGTCGATGATCTGCCTGTTGTGAACCTCGGAGGCGGCATTGACGGTGATGTCGCGCACGATCGAATCTTTGCCGACCCGCACGATGTCGATCGCGCCGATGTCGCCGCCGGCATTCCCGATGGTCGTCGTTATTTCGCCGAGCTTGCCCGGAAGGTTCTGGATCTCCACGCGTACGGTGAAGCTGAAACTCGCGCTTGGGGTCTGTTTATTTGGCACTTGTTATCCCTTCTGATCGAAGATGCAGGCACGGCCTGGTCGCCGCCGGGTCAGGCTTTCCTGAGAAGTCCCCTGTAAAGTCCGAGTATCTCGATATTGTCCGCCTGTGCGCGAACGGGTTCGTAACTTTCGTTTGACGGTCTTATCTCGACCGCCGATCCTTTCCTGAAGTAATTTCCCAGGGTCAGGCGTTTCTTGTCCACGAGGGCCGCGACGCAATCCCCGTCCCTTGCGAACGACTTGCTTTCGATCAAGGCGATGTCGCCTTCGAGGATGTGCTCGCCGGACATCGCGTTATCAGGAACGATCATTCCCCGCATCTGCTTTGCAGTTCGAAAACCGAGCAGAGACTTCGGCACAAAAAGAGGGGCGCTGTCCTCGGACGCCCCGTTGGCGGCACTGCCGTCGAGCCATGCTACCTCGCATATGTGCTCATTAACGAACGACTCCGGATAGATCTCAAGATTGAATTTCCCGGATTCGCGGTTTCGCCGCAAGAGCCCTTTTTGCTCGAGTGCCTCGATATGACGGGCGACGCCTCCTTTCGACGAGAGCCCGAAGTGACGCGCGATCTGCTGGTAAGATGGTTCGTAACCGTGAGACTCTACAAACTCGATTATGAAGTCGAGGATCTCACGCTGACGCCGGCTGCGCGTTTGCATAGACGTGATTCTAATGACGCATTCAAATTCAAGTCAAATCGTGGCCCGGACCGGATTTGCCCGTTGCTTTCTCCTTGTTAAAGATATTAAAACATTGACTGATTTCTTTACTGGCAGTTAAAATCAAAGGAACGCGAATTCCGCGTTTCTCATTCCGTCCCGGCTAGGCTCCCGCATAACTCCTGAAACCCTGAAATATGTCCACCAGAATCGACGACCTTTTACGAATGTCAATGAGTTTCGGCGCGTCCGACCTGCATCTTCGCGCCGGCTCGTACCCTGTGATCAGGGTCAACGGAGAGCTTCGACCGATATCGGGCGTGAACCGGCTTTCGCAGGAAGAGACCCTGGAGATGGCTTTCTCGATGATGTCGAACCGCCAGAAAATGCACTTCAAAGAGCATTACGAGGTGGACATCGGCCACGGAGTTTCCGGGCTCGGAAGGTTCCGTGTGAACATTTTCCAGCAGAGAGGTTCGATCGGGATCGTTGCCCGCGTGATCTCCGACAATATAAAGAACTTCAGCGAGCTGGGCCTTCCGCCTGTTCTGAACACGATCTCCGAAGAGAACCGCGGACTGATCCTCGTGACGGGAACAACCGGTTCGGGTAAATCGACCACGCTTGCGGCGATGGTCGATTACATCAACAACTTACGCAATTGTCACATAGTAACCATCGAGGATCCGATCGAGTTCCTGCACAAGGACAAACAGTCGTATGTTACGCAGCGCGAGGTTGACGTGGACACGAGGAACTTCGCTGAAGCCCTCAGGGGATCTCTCCGCCAGGACCCGGATGTGATCCTCGTCGGCGAGATGCGAGACCTGGAGACGATCGAGACCGCTTTGGTCGCCGCCGAAACGGGCCATCTGGTGCTTTCGACGCTCCACACGCTCGACGCCACGGAAACTCTGACGCGAATCATTTCGGCCTTCCCGCCGTATCAACAGAAATCGATCAGGATCCAGATCGCCGGACTTCTGAAGGCAGTCATTTCGCAGAGGCTTATGAAGTCTTCGAAAGGGAACTCGCGCGTTCCTGCGGTCGAGGTGCTCGTCTCGACGCCCTTGATCAGGGACTGCATCCTGCAGGAAGAGAAGACGTCGCAGATCCGCGACGCGATATCGGCAGGTACCTCGCAGTACGGAATGCAGACCTTTGACCAGTCGCTATTCTATCTGTACCAGTCAGAATTGATCACGCTTGACGAGGCCCTCCGCGGCTCTACGAACCCGGATGAGTTCCGTCTGAGGCTCGCGGGCATCCAGAATACGACCTCACAAGCCAAGGAAGAGATGGAACAAGTCAGCGGGATCGGAAACATCAATAATCTGATCGAGAGGGAGTAGCGGCGAGAATACCGAAGACTGAAGACCGAAGACGGGAGTCAGAAGTCAGAAGACTGAAGACTGAAGACTGAAGACTGAAGACTGAAGACTGAAGACCGTCGTCCATCGGTCGCAGTGTTTCACCGGTCTCCCGTCTCCGGTTTTCGGTTTTCATTTCAGTCCAGCCAGACCTCGCCTTTTGCCGAGATCACCGAACTTCCCCCGATCCGTACTCGTTCGACCCTTCCTTTTTCGCCGTCGACCTGAGCTCTTATCCTGCTGGGGCGGCCCATTATATCGCCCTGCTCGATTGTAAAGGCCCCTCGGTCAATCACGCCGTGATAAGTGAGATAACCCGAGAGCGACCCCGCCGCGCTTCCCGTCGCAGGATCTTCGGGTATCGCGTCCGCCGGCGCGAAGAACCTGGCGTGGACGGCGGACCCGTCTTCTATCGTTTCGAAAGTGAAGCAGTAGCATCCGACCGCACGGGGCTCCAGGTAAATCTCGCTTAGGGGTCCGGGATTGACGTTGATCCTGCCGAGCGAGGTCAGTGACACGAGCGGGACGGCGAGTGCCCGGATCCCCGTCGAGACGACCCGGACCGGAAGATCTGGCGAGCACGCCAGCTCGTCGCGTTCCAGCCCGAGGCTTTCCGCAAGCTGTGCAAGACGGCTTTCTTCCGTGATCGAAGGCCCGGGATGGAACGCGCCCTGTGTCATCGTGACCACTCTCGGTTTGGAATTCTCGAACTCGATCTCGACAGGGAGCACGCCTAGGGCGACTTCCTGATCGATCGTGATCGAACCGCTCTCATTCACTTCTGTAACCCCGAGGCGCGCCAGAAGATTCCAGGTCCCTACGACCGGATGGCCTGCGAGCGGCAGTTCCTGTTTCGGGGTGAAGATCCTCAGCCGCCTGAGCGCCTTTTCGGACGGCAGGACGAATACGGTCTCCGAGAGGTTCATCTCCTTGGCTATCGACTGCATCTCGCGGTCGCTGATCCCCTCGCCGTCGAGAAAGACCGCAAGCGGGTTTCCTTCGAATCTCGTGTCGGTGAAAACGTCAAGTTGATAGAACTCGTGTTTCCTCATTGTCCTCTCCGGGAGCGATGTTGTTTCCTGTCGGACTGCACGGATTTGGGGAAATCATAGGACCAGTCGAATACGTAGTCAACTACCTATGTCCACTGGCCGCTTTTTCGTGTGACTTCGGCAGCAGAAGGTGACGTCGAGAGGACCGTCCCGACCGATCGCGAGCGGGTTCTGCCGAGGACCTTTAGACGTAACGGTGCGTTTACATCTATTATCTTGACATCAAAGCACTTCGCCTGTAAATTCTAGTTTTACCCGAACATGTGCGGTCTTGCGTGATTCAGTACTTTGACGAGCGGGTTTTCGAAGCTCGGGGGTTCTACCTCTTACTTTCCGGCTTATAGAGAGATACTTGTCACAATTAAATCGCTGTTGGGTGAAAATTAGCTATCCTACGGGCTGATTTTTTTTATTGCTTTCAGAACGGTCTGAGGGGTATGCTCCGCCGGTCGCACAGCGCGTCCGGTGACCCAAAACCAAGAGAGAAGTTAACCTAAACCTAAATGTCAAACGAAGTAACCAAGGAAGCCGAGGACCAGGCAGAAAAGCCTGCCGAGGCAGCGGACCACAACAACGCAGAAGCAGCGGCCGCGAGGGCCGAAACCGAAAACGAGACCAAGGCGGAAGCCGCAGAAGCCGCGACGGCAGAAGAGTCCCCCAAAGAAGAAACACCGACAGTTGATGAGAGCGCCAAAGGCGACGAGTCGGCGGACTCCGATCAGCAGCCTGCGGGCGAGATGGATTTCGGCGCGATCCTCGAACAGTTCGAACAGGATCAGGTCGCCTACTCGACCGGCGAGCTTGTGACCGGAAAGGTCGTCGAAATCTCCGACAACGGAGCGCTCGTTGATTTCGGCTACAAGTCGGAAGGCCTTGTTTCTGTGGACGAATTCACGTCTGAAGACGGTGAAGTGGGGATCAAGCTCGGGGACGAGGTCGAGGTCGTGATCCGTTCGATGGGATCCGGCGACGCGCCGCCGAGCCTGTCCAGGTTCGACGCCGAACGTCGCAAGTCCTGGAACGAGATCGAACAGGCCTATGACGACGATAACGTGATCAAAGGCACTGTCACCGCGAAGACGAAAGGCGGTCTTAAGGTCGATATCAACGGCGTCGAAGCGTTTCTCCCGGGTTCTCAGGTCGATTCCAGGCCCGTCCGCAACCTTGACATCTACATCGGCGAAGAGATCGAAGCGAAGGTCATAAAGTTCAGCCGAAAGCGCAGCAACATCGTCGTCTCCCGAAAGGTCATCACCGACGAGGTCCTCAATAAACAAAAGGAAGAGACGCTCGAACGGATCGAAGAAGGCTTCATCGAAGAGGGTACGGTCAAGAACCTTACCGATTACGGAGCGTTCATCGACATCGGCGGTATAGACGGGCTCCTTCACGTAACCGATATGTCTTGGGGCCGGCTCCACAATCCCGGCGAAATGTTTAAGGTCGGCGACACCGTTCAGGTGAAGATCCTGAAGCTCGACCGCGAAAAGGAGAAAGTCTCACTCGGGTTCAAACAACTGCTTCCGGATCCCTGGTCCACGGTGACCGAGCTTTATCCGGTCAATTCAGTTATCAATGGAAGAGTTTCCAGCATTACCGAGTACGGAGCGTTCGTAGAGCTCGAGCGCGGGGTCGAAGGCCTCGTGCACGTGTCGGAGATGTCCTGGTCGAAGCGGCTCAAGCATCCGAAGCACGTCGTCAGGAAGGGAGATGAGGTAGAGGTTCAGGTTCTCGGGATCGATCCGGACGAGCGCCGCATCAGCCTCGGAATGAAACAGCTTCAGCCGAATCCTTGGGATACGATCGGCGAACGTTACGCGGTGGGGACCAAGATCGAAGGCAAGGTGCGCAACCTTACGGATTTCGGCGCTTTTGTCGAGGTCGAAGAGGGCATCGATGGGCTTGTCCACGTTTCCGATATCTCCTGGTCAAAGAAGATCAAGCACCCGAAGGACGTTCTGAGCAAGGGTCAGGAAGTCGAGGCGGTGATCACGAACATCGATACCGATGGCCACAGGCTTTCGCTTTCGATGAAGGAGCTGACTCCGAGCGCCTGGGAGGAGTTCACGAACGAGCACAAGCCTGGCGATGTGGTAAAGGGCAAGATCTCGAGGTTTGCGAGTTTCGGCGTATTCGTGGAGCTTGCGCAGGACCTGGAAGGGCTGTGCCACATTTCCGAGCTGTCCGATGACAGGATCGAGAATCCGGAGGACGAGTTCTCGATCGATCAGGAACTCGACTTCAAGATCCTGAGGATCGAGCACGACGTCGAGAAGATCGGACTTTCGCACCGTGCGGTCGGCAGGGACGACGAGCCAGTCGTCGATTCTCGCTCGTACTCAAGCGAAGCCAAAAGCGGAATGGCTTCGCTTGGAGAGCTCGCGAAGCTGAAGTTCGGCAGCGACGGTTCCGAGGCGGCAGAAGCAAAGGCGGAGGAAGCCGAGGTTAAGGCGGAAGCTAAGGCAGAGAAACCTGAAACCAAAGCAAAGGCGGAAACGAAAGCAACGAAACCTGAAGCCGAAGCAAAAGCGAAGGAAGCCGAGCCCAAGTCGGAAGCGAAAACAGAGAAACCTAAAGCCGAAGCAAAGGCGGAAGCGAAAGCAAAGAAACCTGAAGCCAAAGCAAAGGCGGAAAGGGCGAAGGCCGAGGTAGCGGCTGAAGATCCCAAAGCTGAAGAATCCAAGGAAGAGCCCAAGGCCGAGGAAGCCGATGAGGTGAAGGCAGAAGAGAAAGCCGAAGAGGTCAAGGCCGAAGGATCGGCCGACGAAGCCAAGGCGGAATCGGAAGAAGAAGCAAAAGCCGATACCAAGGGAAAGACCAAGAAGAAGGGTAGAAGCTAGGCCATTTTTACTGAGTTTGAAGTTCGCGTAAACGAGGATAAGAGATGACAAAAGCCGACCTGGTTGAGATCGTGGCGAATGAAGCCGACATGACCAAGAAAGATGTCGAACAATTGGTCGAGATCATTTTTGAGAGCATCGTCAGCACATTGAACAAGGGCGAGAAGATCGAACTTAGGGGCTTCGGCAGTTTTCGCGTTCGCGAAAGGAACGCAAGGAAGGGAAGGAATCCGAAAACGGGCGAACCTGTCGAGATCCCCGCAAAAAGGGTCGCGTACTTCAAGCCCGGTAAGGACCTGAAAGACATCATCAATCAGTAATTTAGATCGCCCGCTTCCCGCGGATCGGCCTTCCTGAGGGTGCAATATGGACATTCTGTGGAGTCCGTGGCGATACGATTACATACGCTCCGGCGGAAAGCACGCTTCAGGTGGCGAATCTGAATGCGTGTTCTGCGGAATACTTCAGAACCCGGCAGGGGACGATGAGAAGTTTATCGTTCACCGCGCCGGGTTCAACTTTGTGATCCTCAACATTTTTCCATATATAACGGGCCATCTGATGATCGTGCCCTTCGAACATCTTCCTTCTCCGGTCAATGCCTCGAAAGAGATCACCGATGAGCTTATGGACCTTACAAAGAGATCGCAGGACATCCTTGCCGAGGTCTACAGCCCGGACGGATTCAACATAGGGATGAACATAGGCAAGGCCGCCGGCGCCGGTGTCGAGAACCACTTCCACATGCACGTGATGCCCCGCTGGGCCGGCGACGCGAACTTCATGACCTCGATCGGCGAAACCCGCACGATCCCTGAGACCCTGGAGACTACTTACGAGAAGTTGCGGGGGAAGTACTGAGAGATGAGTACTGAGGAATCGGAACCCGGCGCGCGAGCGACGGGCATAGGGGAAGTACTGAGAGATGAGGACTGAGTGCGAAGGACCGATGTTCGATAAGCTTCAGCCTGTCGCCGAACGACAAACTCATCGTCCCGTTTAGCGCAGCGGCTCGCTCGAGTCAGTTCCAGGTTCCTGGCTCCAAGGCGCGCAGTCGCAGAGTACCCGTTTAGAGCAGCGCTTCGCGCTGCAAAAACAGGGCCAAGCACTGCTCTAAACCGGGCTGTTGGAAGAGGCTCGTTAGTTGGGCTGCGCCCGCCTTTTGCAGCTCCAGTTCGAAGAGTTGCTCTACACGGTAGCCAACACAGGCTCCGCAGACTGCACAGACCGAACCGACCAAACAGACTGCCCCTAATCCGTCCCCTTCGCCTTCACCTCCGGTTCTTTTGAGAGCGAGGGATCTTCCACCGGCGTCTTGACAGTACGGACTATCGCCTCGTCCTCGATCTCGCCGCCGGGGCTTACGGGAATGTCCGCCGGATCGCTATATCTGGGACCGCGGATCTCTTCATCAAGGTCCTTCGGGATGATGATGTTGTCGAGCGTTTTCGTCGCCGGCGGGGTATATCCTGGATAATCGACCCTCGTGTGGTAGATCGAGATGAGCGATTTGATCATCGACTCGCGGATCTGCGTCAGTTCCCGAAGCGTCAGGTCGCATTCGTCCAGCTGGTCGTCCGCCAGGATCGCGTCGATGATCTTCGTGACGATGAAACGTATGTTCTCCGGCGTGGGTTCGCTGAGCGAACGTGCCGCCGCCTCGCAGCTGTCGGCGATCATCATAATCGCCGCTTCCTTGAACTGCGGCTTCGGTCCCGGGTATCGAAAGTCGTTTTCGTGGATCTCCTCGCCCTTGCCGGCCTCGTTTCTCGCCTTCGTCAGAAAATAGTGAAGTGTTCGCGTGCCGTGGTGCTGAGGAATGAAATCGACGATCCTCGCGGGAAGGCCCATGTCCTTCGCGAGCTTCGCACCGTAGGTGACGTGGCTGATGATGATCCGGGCGCTCTGCGTCGGTTTCAGGCGGTCGTGAGGATTCTTTCCGCGCTGGTTCTCGACGAAGTGCTCGGGAGCGGCAGTCTTTCCAATATCGTGATACAGAGCCCCGATCCTCGCCAGAAGGCCGTTCGCTCCGACGACTCGGCACCCTTCCTCGGCGAGCTGTCCTACTGCGTGCGAATGCTGGTTCGTTCCGGGCGCGCGGAGAGCGAGTTGACCGAGCAGCGGCAGGTCCGCGTTCGACAGTTCCAATAGCTTCACGTCGGTCAGGATCCCGAACAGCGATTCACAGACCGGCAGGAACATCGCGGTCACCGCCGCCGTGATCAGTCCGCTGACCAGGCCGCAGCTGATCGCCAGCAATATCGTGTTCAGTATCAGAGGCTGCTGCGTGTACGAGATCAAGGCCACCGCCGTCGCGGCATTGGCGACGCCGACAAAGATCCCCGCGAACGTCACCGACTGCCTGCTGCGGTATCGTCCGATCCCGTAAACAGCGACCGCCGAAGAGATCGCCGCGTAGAGCGCGAACTCAAGTCCCCGCGGGGCAAGAAGGCCTGCGAGCAAAGCGCAGAAAAGCCCTGTGAAAAGCGCTGTCCGGCGGTCCGCCAGAAGGGTCATTAGAAGGGATGAGAACGCAAACGGGATCGCGAACGCCCAGAGTGTGGGGTCGTTAAGGGGCGCACGGAGGTTCTGGGCGGCGGTGTACTCGGTGACCCGGAAGAAAACGGCCATCAGTAACGTCTGCACGATGACGATAAAGCCGAACATCACGAACGTGCGTGTTTCCGAGAGCGAAAGCCTGTTCACGAATCCGCGGTGTTGTATGAACTTCCACGCAACCCAGTAGAGCGCAGTGATTATCGCCAGCAGGCCCAAGAACCGGTTCATCTGGCGGCTCGTGTCCGCATAGCTCTTGATCGCCGAGAGCTGTGCGAGGACGTCGTCGGTTATCGTATCGCCCTCGCGCACGATCGTCTGTCCGCGTTTCAGTTCAATGAGCAAAGGCTCCACGCTTGCGGCAAGATCTTCGCGGGCTTTGATCGTCGCCGCGCTGTCGTAGATCGCGTTCGGCTGGACGAGAGGCGACAATGCTTTCTCGAACGCCTCCACCTCGGCCTCCGAAAGACTGTTGATGTTATTCAAGCCCTCGCGAAGCTTAGCGCGCGCACGTGAAAGCGGTATCCAGCTGCTTGCCGGCATAGAAACCGTGGTCTCTGCCGTCGGGTTCTTGGGATCCGAAAGCGTTACGTCGCTTCGAAGCTGGGGGCGGTCCTTGTCGTCGTAGATGGTACCTTCCGTAGCCTGTTCGAGCGCCCGTTCGACAGATTCGATATCGCTGCGGGAAAAATCCCTCGCTCCGAGTACCTGCCCGAGTTCTTTCCCGCCCGGTCCGTCCCATTCGATAGCCTGCGAACCGTTTCCATCCTGTCGTGTATCCCCTATGAATCTCTGGAATCTGTCCCACGTGGAGCGGAACGTCCGTATTGCTTCGTCCGAGCTGTCAGACCGGAAGTTGAAGATCGGCTTGATCGCCTGCTTGGCGGATTCCCTCATCGACCGCGTCGCTTCCTCGTCCACAACCGAGATGTCGGCCGGCGACACGATGGTTTCGCGCGCGATATCGCCTTCGGAGTACGCTGTAGTGGCAGTGCGCCACGCCGGATTGCTGATCAGGAGTGTCGTTACGAGAGAAAAGATCGCGAACCCGATCCAGAATCTCTGTGCGGGGCTTACCTTGTCGTACGGTACGCGAAGATAGCCGACGACCTGCTTGCGCAGGCGGTCTACGAAATTCCAGTCCTTCGGGAGCTTTGTGCTCATAGATCAGTTAGCGGACGTCAGGGCATTCGCCGTCTGGTATGCATGAAGGTCGCGGGATACGTGATCTCCGACGAGTGTGACCAAAGGCCTCAGCGAAGCCGGCGACAGCGCCGAAACCGATATCACGGCGTCTTCGGATTCCAGCGAAACGGCCCGCTCAAGGGCCTCGAGGGTCTTGCCGTCCACTCTATCTTTCTTGTTCAAGGCGATTATCAACGGTATCTCGCCAAGGTCAAGGCTGGCAAGGATGGAGTCGACGGACTCTGTCTGGTGAAGCGCCCTCGGATTCGAGGCGTCGACGACGTGGACGAGAAGATCGCTGTCGCCGATCTCTTCCAGCGTCGCTTTGAACGCCGCGACGAGCGATTCCGGAAGATCGCGTATGAACCCGACCGTGTCGTTGATGATCACCTCCTGCTCGAACGGCAGGCGCAGCCTGCGCGCCGTCGGGTCAAGGGTGGCGAACATCTTCCTTTCCGCGTAAACCTTGCTGTCTGTCAATGTGTTAAGCAGCGTCGACTTCCCGGCGTTCGTGTAACCGACCAGCGAAATGATGGGAATGTCCTTGCCAACCCTCGATTTGCGGCGTTCGCGGCGCTGTTTTCCTATCTTCCTGACCTGCTTTTCCAGGTCAGAGATCCGCTTACGGACACGCCTTCGGTCCGTTTCGAGCTTCGTCTCTCCCGGGCCGCGTCCGCCGATCCCTCCGGCCAGCTTCGAGAACGCCGAGTTCTTGCCCAGCACGAGCCTCGGCAGAAGATACTTAAGCTGAGCGAGTTCGACCTGCAGCTTGCCTTCACGGGAATTGGCCCTCTGGGCGAAGATGTCGAGGATCAGCTGAGGTCGGTCGAGCACTTTCAGCTCGGTCTCTTCGGAAAGCGAACGCAACTGGGCCGGAGTCAGCTCGCGGTCGAAAACTATCAGATCTACCCCGAGCTGCATCGAGCGGATAAGGATCTCATTCAGCTTTCCCGCGCCCAGAACCGTTCTCGGATGGATCTGCGAACGCCGCTGTATCACCTTGTCCAGCACCATCACATTCGCGGAAACCGCAAGCTCCTCCAGCTCGGCCAGCGATTCGTCCGCCAGCGTCGTCGCGCCGGTGGTCACGGACACGAGGATCGCCCTTTCGCGTTTTGTCTGCCGATTGAGGCCCGTCTTCCTGTTTCGGGCCATCTCCGCCTCGAGCGAATTTATCAGCGTAAGAAAGTCAGTGTCGAGCTGCGAAGGATGCGCGGGTTCCAGGAACTCGTACGACTTTCCGGACCCGTTCGCGGCGTGTATGTCGCTGGCTTTCGAGGGCAGAAGATGGGCCGAATGAACTATGTCCGGAAGTCCTGTTTCTGCGTTCACCAGGATCACCGACATAAGATCGAGCCTCAGGAGCGCGAGGTCCGTAAGGTCGTCCGAGGTCAGCGGTTCCCTTAGCAGGTGCGTGTGCACGCAGCGGAGCCCGCGAAAACGTCCGGCAGCGACCCTCACTCGCTTGAAGTCCGGCATCTCGATCTGCTTCGAATCTCCGATCATCACGTACTCGACCCGTCCTTTGCGGTTAAGGAGTACGCCTACTTGGCGGCTTATGTCGTGCGAGATCTCGCTCAACTGCCTGGCAAGTTCGTGAGAGACTATGCGGTCGGGAGCGACCTTGCGGGTGAATAAACGCTCTATCCGTTTGAGCTGATTGTGTTTCAGGCCATCTGTGAAGCCATCTACGCGAGTGATATAAATTACCTCCGATTTGGGCCGATTATACCACACGGGCCGCGCCTGCCCGCTTACGGCCGCCCCGTCGGCTTGTTGCTTAATGTCCGCTAACCATCGTAATATGAGGGTTTTCGAAAGGAGTCGAAAGATGAACAAAGAAGGCCGGATAACCTCTGTGCGCCCGGAATTCGCCATTCCGGGCGGTGAAGTGGTGATCGAGTGCGAGGGATTCCGGCTTGAAGACCCGTTGGAATTCCTGTGCGAGATCGGCGGGACATACGCTCCGATCACGGGCGCATCTTCCGACCGGATCCTGGCCGTCGTGCCGGAAGATTCCGATTGGGGGCCGGTCGATGTTCGGGTCGAATTCGGGGACGCGGTGTCGGCCGAGGCGAAGCTGGTCGTGGGCAAGCGGCTCGCCGGAGATCTGCATCAGGTTGCGAATCCCGCCGTCGATCCTAAGGATGGTTCGATCGTGCTGACGCGTTCCGGATCCAGGGGCCAGGAACTTCCCGTCACTCTATTCAGGCTCGATGCCGACGGCTTTGTATCCGAAATGAGCGCGTCGGTGAAGAACCCTACGGGGGTCGCATTCGATCCACACGGTCGCCTCATCGTCTCCAACCGCGCGGAAGGCGAAGTGGTTCAGATCAACAGCGATTCTGAAGTAGTTCCTCTCGCCGGCGAGTTGGGAGTCGCGACGGGCCTGGCCTTTGACGCCGAAGGGGATCTGTTCGTAGGAGACCGCAGCGGGACGATCTTCCGGGTGGGCTCGCTGGGCGAATCGGAGACTTGGGCGGTTCTTGAACCTTCGGTCTCCGCTTATCACTTGGCATTCGGGCCGGACGGGTCTCTCTACGTGAGCGCCCCCGGCCTCTGCAGTCACGATTCGATCTATAAAGTGGACGCGGACGGGAACGTCGAGAGGTTCTTCAAAGGCCTTGGGAGGCCCCAGGGACTTGCCTTCGACGACGAAGGAAATCTCTACTGCGCCGCGTGCCTCAAGGGGATGCACGGCATCGTGAAGATCTCATATGACGGAAGCTCGGCAGAACTGTTCGCTTCGGGAATGGGGCTCGTCGGGCTGTGTTTTACCCGTGCCGGCGAGATGATCGCGGCGACTAATGACTCCGTCTACAGCATCGACGCGGGTATCGAAGGGATTCTTCTTGATTGATCAAGTGTTCAGTGAAAACAAAAAGGCTCCGATCTGTTTCGGCGCCTTCTTTTCTGTCTGTTTCCCGATCTAGTTATCATTGTCGTCATTGGTCGACGGATCGTTCCGCTTCTTCAGCTTTGGCGGACCGGGATCGTTGGCGGGTCCCGCCGGATCGTTCGTCGAACCGTCAGGAGCCGGCTGCCGCCTCTTGAGCGTCGGCCTGCCTTCTTCAACATCGTCCAGGTCGTCCGGATCGACGACGCCTGCGTTCGAGATCCGAAGCAAATGCTGCTTGACCCTCTGAAACTCTGATGTGCTGATGATGTATTCCTGCTTCTCGTCGAACTTGGATACCAGTTCGAGAGTTGCGTCGCGCCTTTCGAGCGACTGCGGATGCGAAGAGAAGAGCTTGGAAAGGGTTCCGGGCTTTTTCTTGTTCTTTGAAGCAAGCTTCTCGAACATCGTCGCCATTCCGGTCGGATCGTAGCCGGCGGCATACAGATACTGGACACCGAGAGAATCAGCCTCTTTCTCAGCGCCGCGGCTGAATTTGAAGAACGCCAGCGCCTGGCTTATTCCGGCCGTGTTCTGCAGGACCGCGCCCGCGATACCGCCTGTGAAAATAATTCCGGCGAGGATGCCGTATCCCAGAAGCTGGCCTTTTCCGGCATTCTCCATCGCGTGCCTGGCGGCGACGTGTGCGATCTCGTGCGCCATCACGCCGGCAAGCTCCGCCTCGTTGTCGGCGGCGATGATCAGACCCTTGTTCACGAAGAAAAATCCGCCGGGAAGCGCGAACGCGTTGACCTCGTCACTGTCGATGACCTTGATCGTGAATGGGATCTTTGCGTCGGAGTTGAGAACAAGGTTCTGTCCGACCCTGTTGACGTACTCCGTGATCATCGGATCCTCGACCATCTTCGTCTGCTGTTCGATCTGCGCCGCCAGCTGACGGCCGAGCTGTATCTCCTTCTCGCGGGAACCACCCAGCCATCCGACAAATTTGTCGAATCCGCTGTTGATGTTCCGTTTCCCGATCATCGCGGGATCTTCGTCCTTGTCTAGCTTGGTATTATGCTTCTCGTCCTTGTCTCCTTCCTGGGCGCTGACCGCCAAAGGCGCGACCGCCGAGGAACTGAGCCAGAGGGCGAGCATGAGAAAGAATGAGCCTGCGCGTCTCGCTGGTTTGATAGTCATTGATTTTCCAACTCCCGAAAAGTGTAGCCTTGGGGTCCGATCTCAAAACTCTATTATGAGGCAACGAATTTCTGATGCAAGTTTTTTGGCAAAAGTTACTTCGCCGGGCAACCTTTCGTCGTATGTCCGGTAAACAATGCACAAACACTTTGTTTTCAAAAGCAAACTTGTTAGAATGTAAGGCGTGGTGATGCTCGGTTCCCCTCCGGGCGTTCGCCGGCAATTCGGACCGGCCTCGCGACCTTCCAAACCCCAAGATCCAGCCTGCCAGAACGCCCCTCGGCTTTCCCGATGAGCAATTCCCAAGAGAAAGTAAAAGACCTCCTCGAAGTCCGCAGTTTCGACGCGCTGAAGGACTTTCATTCGGTCCCTTCGGCGACCCTGGAGGCCTATCGATTCACGGATATAACGGCAGGTCTGATGGCCTCGTGGCTCGATACCGTCAGCCGCGCGGGCACAAGCCTCGGTAACACGAAAGCGCTCGCGGGCTACAGGGGAGTCGGAAAGAGCCATTTTCTCGCGGCATTCGGCTCTATCCTCGCCAATCCGGACCTGAGGAGCAAGCTTTCGGACTCGCACGTAGCGACTTCGGCGAACGGCCTTCTCAGGCGGAGATACCCTGTCGCCAACGTGCTGAGGGGGACAAGGGAAAGCCTGTTCGAAGAACTCCGCGCGGCGGTCGCGGTCACCCTTGAAATGTCTCCCGGAAAAGCTCCCAAAGACCTTACCTCGCTGCTGGATCTCGCCGCCAGGGAAGCCGGCAATATGACGTTCGTGATCCTCATAGACACGGCGTTCGACCGGAGAGCCAGGGTGAAAAGGGACGACGGCGTGTTCCTCGGCGAACTGGCGGCGGCTGCCTCGCTCCACAACTTCTTCATAGGCGTCGCGCTCGACGACGACATCACTGACGCCGACGGCACGAACGCGGCGATAGTTCAGCAGTACATGATCGACTATCTCGACCAGGAGCATTTGTACCGGATCGTCGACGCGCACATTTTTCCGAAGTACCGCGCCAAGCACCAGGTGATCGACCAGGCTTACGAGTACTTTCGCGGAGTGCTGCCCGATTTCCGCTGGAGCCAGCAGCGTTTCGGCTCCCTTTACCCACTGCACCCGCTTATCCTTGAGATCGCTCCTGTTGTCCGCCTCTACGCTCCCGATTTCGCTCTGCTTAGCTTCGCGTCGGACGCCGGAAAGCGGATCCTTGGAAGGCCGTCGCGATCGCTGATCGGGCTTGACGAGGTCTTCGACTGCGTCGAATCCACACTTCGGAGCGACGAAAACCTGAAGGACGCATTCGCCGTCTACGACAAGATCTCTTCGGAGATCACGTCGCTTGTTCCCGTGATCCAGCGCCTGCAGGCGAAACTGATACTGAAGGCGCTCTTTATCCTTTCGCTCGAAGGGGACGGCGTGACGGCAGGCGAGATCGGCGCAGCGATCCTGATCTACGACGAAAGCGACCCGGAAGAATCTATCTCGAAGGTTTCGGATCTTCTCGAGACCTTCTGCTCAGTGTTTCCGGAGGACTTCTGGAGAGTTGAAGGGCATTCGGGAGAGGTTCGGTTCAGCCTGAAGGTCAGCGGCAAGGACAACCTGAACCACGCGCTCGCAGCCGCGATCAAAAAGGTCGGTCACGATGCCGTACCGAGGGTCCTGAAGCGTGCCGGAAAGGAAAGGTTCACGGACTGGATGCTCTCGCCCGAGAAAGAGGCAGGCTCGGACGACTGGACCGACGTTCAGACCGTCTGGCGCGGAAGTATTCGAAAGATACGCCTGTTCTGGAACTGGGCGAACGAGGTATTCGGGGCTTTGAGGATGCTCGCTGACGAATCAGCCGTGGATATGTTCGTCGTCATATGCGGGCCCGGGGAGACTCCTTCGACCGACGGATCGGCCGGCGTTCCGGTCTTATTGTGGCAGCCTTCCGAACTGACGCGCGCAGAGATCGAGACCGTTCAGCGATACCACGTGCTTCTGCACGACAACGCGCTCAGGACCGAATTTCAGGACCAGATAGGCGCCGCCGGACACACACACACCGTGGCGGTAGAGAAGATATGGAAGCGGGCTTTCCTTTCCGAACCGAATCTGACCGTAGGCGAGCTGGAACTTCCGCCTACTGAGGGGGTCGCGGCTCATACGAGTCTGGGCGACCTTCTTTCAGCTCTGCTTGCCCCCGTTTTCGACGAAGCGTTCCCTCAGCATCCCGTGTTCGCCGAACCGCTCGGGATCCGAGAGGTTTCAACGATCGTCTCGGACCTTTTCAGCGGAGCAAGGGTAGGGCATCAGTCGGTCCAGCACCTCGCTGAAACGTTCGCTCTGCCGCTCGGCCTCGTATCCAGCCGCGGCGAGAATCTGGTACTTGAAAACGAAGAGAAACTCTTCGGCCTTTATCTAGTCGAAAAGGTCCTGACGCTTGTGGGAAAGGCGGAAGACGAAACGATCCCGCTCGATGCCGTTTACAGGAAACTTCGGGAGAAGCCCTACGGACTGGCGCGCGAATCGCAGCAGCTGATCCTTTCGGCGCTCGTCGCCCTGGGCAAGATCGAGTTCGTTACGAGCAAGGGCGACCGGATCAACAGGAGGTCTCTGGATCTCAGGATCATCTGGGACGACATCAGCGGTATCTCGAAGCCGCAGAACGTCCTTTACGGGTCCCACAGGCTTACCGAATGGGCAAGGCTTCTTACCAAGTCGGGCGATATCCAGTCGATCGATATTGCCGAGGACCGCAAGCGCGTCAAGGAGTCGCTCAAGAACTGGCTCAAAGAGTGGGACACCGAACGGCTCCTGGAGCGTTTTGACGAGATCCCTTCGGACGAACTCAACACTCGTATCTGGAACGTTTCGATCAATGCCGAAAAGACCTTCGGCGTCGTCCGGAGGTCGCTCGCCGCCTTTTTCGAGGACAGCGTCTCGCTCGAGGAGTCGCTCCAGAGGATAGCCGACGCATTCTCCGATTCCGAATCGGAATTTGAAGCCAGGAAAGGCGACCTTCTGACCGTGGAGGGGTATATCGAATGGGCGGAGCTTCGAGGGGAAGTCGTACGTTACCTCTCGTTATGCGAATACACGGACATTGAATCGATCGAACGCAAGCGCGACAAACTGTTCGATCTGACATCGCCCCTAACCGCAAAACCGGACGCCGCGCTGAACAACGAGTTGGCAGACGTGTTCAGCGAATTCCGACGCGAGTTCGCCGCCGTCTTCACCGAAGCGCACAACAGCGTGATAAATTCCCACGACATACAGGAGCGGCTCGACGAGATCCTCGCAAGCGACGAATGGTGGGAGTTCGAGAATCTCGCCTCGCTGCCGATCTTTCGCCAGGACCACTTCGAACGCGCTGGCAAGATCGTTTCCGCGATCCGCGGGCTGAAATGCGGATTGGACATTGAGGACCGAATCTACGAGCGTCCGTTCTGCGATTGCTCATTCAGCCTTCGGGGAATGGACGATTGGCAGATGATGCCCAAGGAACTGATCGCGCTTGTGCTACAGGGCAGCGACAGCTTCAAGCGCACGCTGAGCGCGGTGTCCGAGGTGATAGGGCCGATACTGGATTCCCTCGCAGCGGAGTCCGGAGATGACGAACTTCGCAAAGCCGCGGATACGGGGAAGAATAAGATCGCGTCACGTGGCGACGCGGCGATGTTCGATACCCTCGAATTGCAGATGATCCGCAAGGCGGCCGAACAGATCCGCAACTCTACCGTTGTGAACGCCTCATTGCCCGAGATCAGCGATTTTATCACCGCGGACGAGCTCAGCGCGCGCCTCGACGGCTGGACCGCGGAGCTCCCCGGCGAACCTCTTTTCCTCAGCCTTTGATATCTTCATCGTCCGGGCGCCTTTCGCGAGGAAAGCGCTTTGGATTAAAATTCCCGGATGCAGAAGATTTGCGTCATCGGGCCCGGGCGCGCAGGAGGCGCTTTCGCGATCGCTTTGTCGAAGAAGGGAGCGAAGGTCTCTTCGCTTGTTGCGCGTAGTCCCGAATCCGTTCGTCTGGTCGCTGACGCGATCGATCCTCGTCCGGAGGTCTTTTCCGCAGAAGAGATACGCTCGGCGTCCGCCGACGTCTACCTGATCACCGTCAATGACGAGCGGATCCAATCGGTCGCGAACGCGCTTGCGGGATCCATAGACCCGGAAGGGAAAACGGTCCTCCACGTAAGCGGATCGCGGAGCTCTTCGGTGCTGTCGCGGCTGTCGGCCGCCGGGGCAAGGACAGGAAGTCTTCATCCGCTTGTCTCGATCAGCAATCCGCAAATCGGAAGCCGCCGGTTCGAAGGCGCGTACTTCTGCGTCGAGGGAGACCCGGAAGGGGTAGCCGTCGCGAGAGAACTCGCCGAAACGCTCGGCGGAATACCGTTTGAAATACACACCGAAAAGAAACCTCTCTATCACGCTTCGGCCGTGGTCGCTTGCGGGCATCTCGTGGCGTTGATCGATACCGCGGTGGAGGCGCTGACTCTTTGCGGCCTGTCGGGCGCTGACGCAATGAGGGTTCTCCTTCCGCTAATCGCAAGCACGGTCGATAACCTCAAGACCCAGACGCCGCCTGAAGCTTTGACGGGGACCTTTGCAAGGGCTGATGTCGAGACCTTCGAAGCACATCTTTCCGCACTTGCAGGAAACGATCTGGATGAGTTCCTCGAAATTTACCTGCTTCTAGGCCTTCGCTCCCTCAAGCTCGCCGAGGAGCACGGCGCTGATCCGCGTGCGGTCGCCGAGATCCGTTCCGGGATCGAGTCGATCACGAAACGAAGCGGCGGCTGAAGCGGTGTAAGCCACCTTGGGCAAATCCTTTTGTTTTAGATTTTTCAGGTGATAAGATAACGGGTACGCGCGACTTGGCGGCTCCCCGCTAAAAGGGACCGCGCAGATCATTTATGGCCCGCAATAAACCAAGATTCGCTGAGGAGAAAGAGGTATTCGAGGAGCACATCCGTAAACGGGGCCTTAGAAAGACGACCCAGCGCGAGTTGATCCTCGAAGTATTCCTTGAGACCGAAGAGCATCTCGCATCCGAAGACCTCTACTGGCTGGTCCAGAAAAAGGACTCGAACGTCGGCCAGACGACCGTGTACCGTACGCTCAAGCTCCTGACCGATGCCGGACTGGCGCGTGAAGTACGGCTTGGCGACGGAAGGACCTACTACGAGCATCATTTCGATCACGAGCACCACGATCACATGATCTGCATGGCATGCGGGCTTGTGATCGAGTTCTTTTCTCCCGAGCTTGAAGCCAAGCAGGACGAGATGGCGGACAAGTACAATTTCAAACCTACGCACCATTCGCTTCGTATCCTCGGCATCTGCGAGGAATGCCAGAGGAAAGAGAAAAAGTTCTCGAGCGCGGCGTCGGGCGCCCAGCCCAGGGTGAGGGTAAAAACGACGATCAATTGAGCCCCTGGAATATGAAAGATGTACTGATCACATTCGAAGAGCAGGGCCTGGAGGGCATTGTCGCCGTCGACACGTACCTGATGGACGCCGCGAAGCGGTTTGGGGTCGCGATCGACGACCGATGCAGGCAAGGCGAGGAAGAGCATCGGTGTTCTTTGTTCGTTGGCGACGGAAGCGGCCTGCTGTCGGACCCGACGAAAACGGAGATCGATTTGGTTAGTGAAGCCGATCGGAAAAAGGGAAAGAGGCTGGCGTGCCAAGTCAAAGTGATCAAGCCCGGAGAGGTGAAGATTATGTCAGTAGAAAAGTCCGAACAGGCGAAAAAAGCTGAAGACGAACCCAAGACGGAAGACGAGTTCAAGAAGGAATTCGAAGCGATGCCGCTGGAGCAGAAATACGCCTCGCTGCTGGAGCTCGAGGCGATGGCGCTCGGCGAGACCTTCTCGTTCGTGATCAACTCGCCGTATGAAGCTTTTGGCAAGGTGATGGACGTGCTCGCGGATTTCGGCTGGAAGAAAGATCGCGCGGACCAGGAGGCCAGAAAGCCGGAAGAACATTCGGAAAAGAAGGAACCCGAAGCGAAGAACGGCTCCGCTGACAAGGACGCTTCTAAAGGCGCGAAGAAGGCCTCGAAGAAAAAGAACGTGAAAAAGGACAAGTCCGGAGACTGACCCGGTTACTGTCCGTTTCTGAGTTTTGAGCGATAGACTCCAAAAGAAGGAAACGTTTGCGCTGAAGGAAAAGACGCAGTACGCGCTGACCTTCGGAGTGATAGCGACCATGCTCGTGGTAGCGGGCTTCCCGATGGTCGTTATTTTCTTCTTTGGGGTTTTCGCCTATTTCCTTTGGAAGACCTTTTCCCAGCCCTCCCAAAAGGGCATTCGGGAGGTCTTTGACTTCTACCTTGCCGCGAATGAGATCCTTCGTGACGACGACCGCCGGTGGTTCGGGTTCGAGGTCCAGAATGCGATCGACCGGGGCGAACACATCTTACAGCGAATGCACGGCGCTCCGCCGCTCGTTTATTTCGCTCTTGGCGCGCTTTACGCCAAGATCGGTGAACACACTTCTGCGGTAAGCCACCTTGCATACGTCGTCGAGAACGATAACGCGGACGAATCGACCTACCTTCACCCTTCCAGGGACCTTCGAGATTACGTCCGCCTCCTACGCAAGATCGAGCGCGATCCGAAGGAAGCGCCGCAGAACGCGTCCGCAATCCGGAACCTGGAAAGGCTGCGGCGGAACAGGGGCGAAATCCTGCTCGAAGAAAGCCGTGTCAAGGCTGCCGCGGAATGCAAGTCGGCGAAGCTGCTCAACGAAAATCAGTCCGAAACCGGGAAGGAACACGAGTCAGAAGAGCGCGTGCTGAGGTCCGTGACGGATTCCGGGATGAAGGAGCAGAACGCCGAGTCGAGGCGGTCCTCTGAAGGGAACTCTCGGACAAGCCGCTTCCGAAAGAAGAGGTCGGACGAAGAGGAATTCGCAGACCGCAAGCCGATCACGGAAGTCCTCCACGACATCTACGACAAGAACGTCCAGTAGACTCAGCCTGCTTACCCGCGGAAAGATCTTTCCGCTCCGCTGTTGTGTCCCGCCCCCCGCGGTTATAATCCTGCCATGCAGACCGCGGAGATCGTGGCGATCGGGTCAGAACTTCTCACGCCATCAAAGACAGACACCAACAGCCTCTGGCTTACCGAGCTTCTCAACGAGATCGGGATCGAGGTCAAGCTGAAGACCATCGTCGGCGACGACGAGATGAGGCTTGAAGAGACCCTTCGAGACGCGCTCGGGCGGTCCGATATCGTGATCACGACCGGCGGCCTGGGGCCTACCGAGGACGACATCACGCGCCGCGTCACCGCCAAGGCGATCGGGCTTGATCTCGTGTTCAGGGAAGATCTTTTGGAGCAGATGCGGGAACGGTTCAAGGCGTTCGGCTACGAAATGCCCGAGCGGAACCGCCAGCAGGCGTACGTGATCGACGGCTCCGACGTGCTTCCGAACCCCAACGGCAGCGCCGTGGGGATGATGGTCGAAAAGGACGGAAAAAGAATGATCGTCCTTCCGGGGCCGCCCAGGGAATCGAGGCCTATGTTCACCGATCACGTACTTCCGAAACTCCGGGAGACGTCCGATTCGGTAGCCGTGAGGCGAAAACGGATAATGGTCTCCGGCCTCGGCGAATCCAGACTCGACGAACTCATTGCTCCGATTTACAAAGAATACGAGAACCCCGTCACGGCGGTCCTTTTCAGCCGGACCGAGGTCGAGGTTCAGTTGACGGCCACGGCGCCGACAGCCGCTGAAGCCGATGCGATAAACGATGAGCTGGCGGGCAGGATCGCTGAAAAGCTGGGCATCGCTGTTTCTTCTACCGAAGGAGAGTCGATGGAAGAAGTGATCGGAAAGCTCCTGAAAGAACGCGGTGCGACCCTCGCGGTCGCCGAAAGCTGCACAGGAGGGCTCGTCGGCGAAAGGATCACGGAAATTCCGGGCTCGTCCGATTACTTTCTGGAAGGATTCATTACCTATTCGAACGAGGCTAAGACCAGGCAGATAGGCGTCCCTTCGAAACTGATCGAAAGTCACGGCGCGGTTTCCGGCGAAGTCGCCGAAGCGATGGCAAAAGGCGCGAGGGAGAGTGCCGGAACGGATTACGCGGTTTCCACGACCGGCATCGCAGGGCCTGGCGGCGGGACAGCCGAAAAACCGGTCGGGACCGTGTTCGTGGGAATTTCGGACGAAGACGGCGAAAGATCTATCAGGCTGAATCTTCCGGGCGACCGCCATCTGGTCCGCTGGAGAACGAGCCAGGCCGCGCTCGACCTGCTCCGGCGGCGGATCCTTCGGAGCGAATCGACCTGATGAGGACGTAATCGCAAGAGAAAATGAAGTTGCCGTTCAGCGGGCGACCTAACGACCAGAACCCCGGAGAAAATCAAATGAACCGACGAAACAGCCTTTTCGCATTTCTATTAGCTCTTTTTCTAGCCTCGCCGCAGTTCGCTCAAGACCCCGCCGGCAAGTCCGGCGTCAAGTTCATCACCGAGACCATTAAGGAATCGAGCAAAGACAAGCGGTACGACATAGACGTTTCCTATCCCGCGATGGCCGACCGGTCCGCGATGACCGGCGCTTTTAACAAGGCCGTCAAAGATCACGTGATGGTTTACGTCAGCGAGTTCAAGGGCTATACCGATGAGTTTACCGACGAGGACCGGGAGTTCCTTCCGGACGGCGTGAACTACACGCTGGACCTCGGCTACTCGATCGAACACGCGGACGAGAGGTACATCAGCATCAGCTTCGGGCGTTCGACCTACACCGGAGGAGCGCATCCGAACCACTGGACCACGACCGTCAATTTCGACAGGCAGGAAATGAATGAGATCGTTTTGTCCGATCTGTTCAAGGCGAACAGCGGATGGCTCAAAAAGATCTCGGACCTGGCGGTCGCCGACCTCAAGAAGCAGATGGACGATTTCGCCGACGTGGACTGGATCTCGCGCGGCGCAGGAGCCGATGCCGAGAACTTCAAGGGTTGGGCGATCACAAACGACGGGTTTAAGTTCTTCTTCGATCCGTATCAGGTCGGGCCTTATGCGGCCGGTCCGTTCGAGGTCGTCATCGGATACGAGAATTTCCCGCTCGACATGCAGTCCACGAAGTTCTATTCGGTGCAGACCGTTTCCTATCTCGAAGGCAGCCCGCCGAACTGGTGCCGGAACGGTCTGTTTCCGTCGCAGGATGTGGAGTTCAAGCTGATGAAGGTGAATGGTGACAGTAAGACCCGAGCGTATTTCCACGGCGACGACCGCGACTGTCCGAACGGCGCGGACTGCCGAAAGAGTGCGTACGTGATCGGCGGCGATGAACTGCTCGTTGCCAGAAGCTACGGCGACTTCGTCTGCGCGTGGTACCAGCCGGCGAAGGGATCGACGACGGTCGGATGGATTAAAATGGACCAGGTGCTTCCCGGTTACGGTGTCGAGGGGCCCGCTTCCTGGACGGGCGAGTGGGTGTACGCCGAGAACGACATTACGATCGGCCTTATCGGAGCGGGAGCGCTTTCGGTAAAGGGAAACGCATTTTGGAAGGGCGTGGCCGACAACATCCACATCGGGGAGATAGACGATCAGGGAAGCCCTTCCGGCAACGTCCTCTCGCTGGGCGGGGAAGACGAGTACGACTGCCGCGTGAAGATGACGCGGATCGGAAAATACCTGATCGTGTCCGACAACAAGCAGTGCGGCGGCGTCAATGTCTCTTTTGACGGGGTGTATGTGAGGAAGTAAAAAGTAAAAAGGAAAAAGTAGAAAATAAAAAGGGAAAAAAGTAGAAAGTAAAAAGGAAAAAGTAGAAAGTAAAAAGGGAAAAAAGTAGAAAGTAAAAAGGAAAAAGTAGAAAGTAAAAAGGGAAAAGTAGAAAGTAAAAAGGGAAAAGTAGAAAGTAAAAAGTAGAAAGTAGAAAGTAAGAAAGCGATAAGAAGGTCACTTCCGTGAAGTGGCTAGGGAATCGCGAAGAGTGGAGAGGAGAATCGAGTTCTTCCTCTTTGCTTTTATTTTTTTCACGGGTCTGCGATCAACCCGGCATAAACAATCGGATCGACATTCCCGCCGCTCACCACGCAGCAGACCTTCTTCCCATCGAACTCGGACGCTTTCCCGAACAGCGCGCCGAGGCTCAGAGCTCCCGTCGGCTCGACCTTCAAATTCACGTCCAGGAAATAGCGGAACAAGCCCTCGCGGATGCGTACTTCCGGGACCTCTATGATCCTCGATACACTCGTTCGGACGATCTCCCAGTTCAGCTTCCCGAGCGAGATCGTCCTCGCGCCGTCGGCGATCGTCGTCGGCTCACGCTCATTTCGCACAAGCTCGCCGGCGGCGAGCGATCTGGCGGCGTCATTTCCCAGAAGCGGCTCGGCGCCGATCAGATCCGCCTCGTGTCCGGCACGGCAAAGCCCTCTCGAGATCCCTGAGATCAATCCGCCGCCTCCGACGGGAGAAACGACCGCGTCGAAATCAGCAAAGGCGGCGATCTCGTCGCCTAGCGTCGAGTTGCCCTCGATCACGTTCTCGTCGTCATATGCACTCGCGCGGTACGCGTCAGGGAATTCCTCGAGAAGTTGATCGACACGTTCCTCCCTGCCGACCTTCGAAATATCGATCAGAACCACCTCCGCGCCGTGCGAGCGAACGGCATCGACCTTCACGCGGGCGGACGTTTGCGGCATCACGACGTGGCACCGCTTGCCGAGAAGCTTGCAGGATAGCGCCAGCGCCTGGCCGAAATTGCCCGAACTGGCGGTGATCATATGTTCGCTGTCGGCGTTCAGCGCCGAATTGTACGCAGCGCGGAACTTGAAGCTGCCCGTGCGCTGAAAGGTTTCGCTCGCGATCGTAAGGTCGATCCCGAGCCTTCGGCACAGCGCTTCGGATCTCAGAAAGGTGGTTGGTCGGATGGCATCCGGAAGTGAACTCATTTGGATAGAATCGTTGGAAACCTTAGACTCGTCAAGGATATGAGCCGAGTGTGCGATGAACTTGATCCCCGAAGATCTCAAACAGAGCATCAACAGGCTGGGCGGCGGTCGGGGGTCTCGATGGCTTGATTCGCTGCCCGCGGTTATTCGGGACCTCGAAGAGCTTTGGAGCATTAGGCAGGTCGTCCCGCTCGAAAAGCAGTCTTACAGCTTTACTTCTATCTGCACGCTCGTGGACGGGAGCCCGGGTTTTCTCAAGATCGGATTTCCTTCCGAAGAGGAAGTGATCGCAAAAGAGGCTGCGATCCTGAGGCTTTACGGTGAAGACCTTGCGCCGAAAGTGTACGGTCACGATCCCGATCGCGAAGCGCTCCTTCTGGAGAGGCTCGATCCGGGAACCACTCTGTTCCTGGAATGCAGATCGGATCCTACCCGGGCCGTCCGGGAGGCGATCGAGGTGCTTCGCAGGATCCCGAGGGCGCTTCCGGACGGGATCGAAATACCGGCGCTTGAAGAATGGTTCACGATCTATGAAGCGAGGACCTCGCAGATCGTGCCCGAAGACGTTCTGGGGAATGCCCGGCGCCTTTTACAGGACCTGGAACTCGGAGGTGATGTTCTCCTGCACGGCGATTTTCACCACGGGAACATCCTTAGTGCCGGCGAGGGTTTCAAGGTGATCGATCCGAAGGGGGCGCGGGGTGCGATGGCATACGAGGCGGCAGTATTTCTCAATGAACATAACAGGCTTTACTTCAAGAGGCCGGATGCCTGCGAACAGATCCTCCACACGGTCGACGCTTTCGCCGACGAACTCGGGCTTTCTAAGGAACATATGCTCGGATGGGCTCTATGCCAGTCGGTTCAGTGCATGTGCTGGGATGCCGAAGATTTCGGGGAGTACAATGAGATCGACCTTTCGGTCGCAAGCAGATGGCTTGAGATGATCGGCCAGCACTGATGCAGCAGGGCGGGGATCGAACGTTATGAAGGACGCGCAGCTTGGAATGATTGGCCTCGGGACGATGGGGCGTAACTTTCTGCTCAACGTTGCTGAAAAAGGGTTTTCCGCGTCGGGATTCGACATTGATGCCGGACAGGCATCGGCGCTGAACGCGGAAAGCGGAGAATTCGATGTCGAAGGATTCAGTGATCTTCCAAAGTTCGTCGACTCGCTGGACCGGCCGCGAAAGATCATGATGCTTGTACCCGCCGGAAGAGTCGTCGATTCAGTTATCGAAGAACTTCTGCCGCATCTTGAGAAGGACGACATCATCATCGACGGCGGAAACTCGCATTTCCCTGACACCGAGCGAAGGATCGCCGAGCTTGAAGAGAAAGGAATTCATTTTCTTGGCGTCGGTGTTTCCGGCGGTGCCGAAGGCGCCCGACGCGGGCCGAGCATAATGGCTGGCGGTGAATCTTCAGCGTATTCGGAGATCCGCACAGTATTTGAAGCTGTGGCGGCGGAAGTGGACGGGGAGCCGTGCGCGGCGCGCGTCGGATCGGGATCGGCCGGGCACTTCGTCAAGATGGTCCATAACGGCATAGAGTACGGAATTATGCAGCTGATCTGCGAGGCCTACGACATTCTTGCGCGCGGGATGGGGCTCGGGGCGGATGAGATCTCGGAGGTTTTCGAAGAGTGGGATTCGGGCGAACTCAACTCGTACCTTGTCGAGATCACTGCCAAAGTGCTTGAGAAGAAAGATCCTGAAGGCGGGGGAAACCTGGTCGGCAATATCCTGGATACAGCGGGCCAGAAGGGAACCGGTCGCTGGACCTCGGAGGTGGCGCTCGAATTGGGAGTCCCGATCCCTACGATCGATTCGGCGGTCACGATGCGCCAGATCTCGTCGTTCAAGGATCGAAGGGTGGAGTTGGAAAAGGATTACCCGAAAGTGATCGGGCCTATTGGAGATACCCTTTCTGTCGTGGCTCTCGCGAAGGGTCTATTCGCGGCGTTCATCCTGACGTACGCGCAAGGGCTTTCGCTTCTCAGCGAGGCTTCGAAGGACAAGGAGTACGGGCTGGAACTGGAACAGATCGCGAAGATATGGCGGGGCGGATGCATTATTCGTGCGGCGCTTCTCGAGGACATAAGAAAGGCATACGCGCAGGAACCGGGACTCGAGAACCTTATCCTCTACGCTTCCTTCCGGGAGAAGCTCGTAGATTCGGTGAATGCGCTGAGGGACGTCACGGTGAAGTCGATGGACGCGGGCCTGCCTTCGTACTGCTTCGCATCGTCGCTGGCTTACTTTGACGCATTCACGTCCGGAAGGCTTCCGGCGAACCTTCTGCAGGGCCAGAGGGACTTCTTCGGGGCGCATACGTACAAGCGGATCGATAAGGAAGGGACGTTTACGACAGATTGGGAGTGAGCGGCATTTGTAGGGGCAGGACCTGTGCCTGCCCTTCCTGTAAGCGGCCGGAACGCACGCGTCCCGCGTACATTGCGGGTAGCGAATCGTGCCTGCAACCCGACCGTCAGGGAGGGCGATACTCAGGACTGAGAGCAAAGGACTGAGGACTGAGATGGAACCCACGCGTCCAGCATGTCCGATATCCATTTCTGCCTATAGATCCGGCTCCATCTCCCGACCCGTTTAGCGCAGCGCTTTGCGCTGCAAAAGGAGGGCGAAGCCCGACTTGACGCGGCGTGATGAGAGGCTCCGTTCAGCACAGCGCTTTGCGCTGCCGACCGTAGTATCATTGGCCATCGCGTTTCAACTAGTAGGACTGAAGGTCTCGCGGGATCGTGCCGCCGCTGACGCGGCTCCAACGGGAAATTCGTCCGTTAGCGTGGCCTGAAGTCCACGGCGGCGCTCGAATCTTAAAGGATGAGTCCGAAGATGGCGGATTAGGAGTTGTGATGACCGCCGAGGAATGATGTCGAATCGATGAAGATCCTGAGCCCGATACTAGCCGTGATCGTCCTGGCCGCTTCGTGTTCGAGCACTGAAGAGGTCAATTCGGGTGCCGTTCGTCCTGAAATCTCCGCAAACGCCGATCAAAGCCCGACGCCGGCAGGAGACCGGGCCGGAGAGGGTAATGGAACCCCCGGAGAAGTCTTCGGGAGTCCTGCACCGGCGGAATCAGACTCCGGGGTAAGACACGTAGATCCGTACCGTAACGGCTGGCAGGTGATCGTACCGGAAGAACGAGAATATGTAAGGGAACGAGAATTCGAATGGCCTGGCGGCAGCGGCCAAAGGGTCAATGTAGTCAGTAGTGAATACGCAGTCGAAAGGGAATACGAGCTGGAGTCCCCGGATCCGCGGGTCCGTGCGCCTCACTTCGACGGTCCGTTTCGTGTGGAGATTTTGGCGGAGTTGACCGCAGAAGGGACGGTTTTCGGATATTTTCTTTGGGTGCGTGGTGTCCGCGCTGCCCAGGACGCTGATTCAGATCAAGCGGGTGCTGGAAGCCGCCTTTTAACTTTTCGGATCTTCGATTATGAAGGGACAGGGAAATTTGAGCCGTTCAGAGGTGGAAATCTTCGCGTACCGAATTGGGTGACCAAGAAAAGGAAATAGATAGTAATTGAATACGAAGACGGCAGATTAGCTTCGCTCAATGCAGGCGGGACGCTGGATCAGGTTTCAAGTGTCATGGATCAAGTATCAAAGGCTGAAGGTACGCCGTGATCTGGCTGATGATCCGTAAATCTTGATCCCTGATTCCTGATACATGATCCCTGATACACGATCCCTGACACCTGCTCACTGAATCTCCCACGCCCCTTCCGTCTTGAGCAGCTTGCTCATAAGGCTCGCGTGGATCGAATGGCCGCTTCTTTCCGCTGTGATCTTGCCTTTCAAGGGGAATCCAAGCAGTGCGATGTCGCCGATGATGTCCAGTATCTTGTGGCGGACGAACTCGTCCTTGAACCTCAAAGGCCCTTCGTTCAGCATTCCTTCGGGCGTCAGGACGATCGCGTTATCCAGGGAGCCGCCTCTCGCGAGATTCGCCTTTCTCAGCATCTCGATCTCTTCTGTGAACCCGAAGGTCCTCGCCGAGGCGATCTCGCGCGTGAACGAGCCGTTGTCCAAAACGAAGTGATACCGCTGGGTCTCGATGAACGGATGGTCGAAGTCGATCAGGCACTCGATCTCGAACCTGTCAGAAGGCTCGATCGACATCTTCCGCTCGTCTTGTTCGAACTCCACTTTCTTCTTGATCCTGAAATACCTGCGCGGCGATTCCTGCTCCACGATCCCCGCGTCTTCGATCAGCGAGATGAAGTCTTCCGAAGAGCCGTCCAGGATAGGGATCTCGATGTTGTCGAGCTCTATAAAGCAGTTGTCGATGCCCGCACCGCGCAGCGCTGAAAGCAGGTGCTCGCACGTCGAGAGCACGACGCCGTTTTTGAGCAGCGTTGTGGCGTAGCTGCAGCGCGAGATGTACTCGGCGGATGCCGGTATCTCGAAATCGTCGAGGTCTGTGCGTATGAAGACGTAGCCCGTGTTCTCCGGCGCAGGGCGAAGCCGCAGGTTGACCTCCACTCCTGTGTGGAGGCCGATCCCGCTTGTGGCGGCGGGCCGTGCGAAGGTGGTTTGGCGGTCCATTGAGGAGTTTAAGAGTGCAACGTGCGTGCCGCTTAATAAACAGTCCAAAATGCTTTATATTGGTAGTTTGCGGCAAACAGCAGTGGTCTATCCGCAACAGTCGAGGCCCCGATTGTTGCGGATTAATAACAAATTTACGCATTCATAAGCCGTGAACCGGGATTCCAGATGGCAATACAGGTAGCAGGAAAAAAGCCCACGGGCGAGGTAAAGCTGAAGATCGAGAACAACGCCACGCTCGATCTTCCGAAGAAGACCGAAGAGAACATTCAGAGGATCATCAACTCACTTCCGGTCGAACACATCCGCGGTCTCGAGAGGATAAAGCTCGTCGATTTCATCGACGACCCCAGGTTGAAGGACGTCAAGGCGAAGGTGAAGATGGAGGGCGATCTGCCCGGACTGTACCATCCGAGAGTGCAGAACAAGTCTCCCTGGCTGGAGGTGTCGATGGGCGCGCTTCTTCAGCCGACCGAAGGCTTCTTCAAGCGATACATGGCGAAGGCGGGGTTCAAGAGCAACCTGGCGGGCCTCATCTTTTCGCTCGTTGGCCAGCATCATTTCCTGACCCTTCGGCACTCGGTAAAGAAGCAGAACCTTGAGCCGCAAATACGGCAGTACGCAGAAAAGAATCTCAGAAAATGGAGCGAGAAGGAATCTGAGAAGACGATCCGCGGCCGGCTCTTCAAACCGCTTCGGCCCGTGATCGAAAAGTGGGTCAAGTGGCTCAACAAGCGCTCTAAAAAGTAGAGAGGCACGACGTGAGCGAGTCTGAACCACCGGCCGGGGGTTCGGTGAAGATCAGGAAGGCCGTTGAGAGCGACACGGGAACGGTCTCGTCGATACTGACCGAGGCTGCGGACTGGCTGATATCGAAGGGTGAAAAGCTTTGGGAACGCGACGAACTCGATCCGGACTCGGTCGCCGGTCAGGTCTCTTCAGGAATGTTCAGGCTGGCGTACGTGGACGGCGAAGCGGCGGGCTGCTACCGATTTCAGGAATCCGACGAAGAATACTGGGACGATGTCCCGCACAGGGATTCGGCTTTCATACACAGGGTCGCGGTTCGAAGGAAGTTCGCCGGCCGTGGGATCTCGACCGCGATGATCGAGGCCGCGAAAGACGAGGCGCGCTCGATCGGCAAGCGGCTTCTGAGGCTCGACTGCCGTGCCGAGAGCGAGAGGCTCCGCGCGGTCTATGAACGCCAGGGATTCAAATTCCACAGCCTAAAGAAGCGCGAGCCGTACACGGTCGCGCGTTACGATTTTGAACTTTAATGCAGACAGCAAAAACATCCACACAGGTGAACCGGGAAGTGCTCAAACAGGCGATCAGCGACTACAACCTGCTTCTCGAAGACGAGAAGCTTAAGAATTCATCTCTCGACGAGCTCGAATCGAGGCTTGTAGAGGCGAGGCTGATCTTCGGAGGGCGCAAGCTCTGCCCGTATCTGAGGCCGCATTTTGTGCTCGAATCGGACTGGAACCGGGTCTCGGCGATCGGCGAGATCGTATGGAACGCGCTTCAGAAGGTGAAAGAGGCGGCGATCACGTCCGACGAGATTCTCGACGAGCTCGGAATGACCGAGATCGAGCGCGACCTGATCGCCATCGATCCGGGATACGTCCAGGTGTCGCCCACGGCGCGACTCGATTCGTTCCTGACCGAAGATTCTTATTCTTACGTAGAGCTGAACGGCGAAAGCCCGGCCGGGATCGCCTACGCCGATTCGGCGCGCGACATCTTCTTCGCGCTTCCGGTGATGAGGAAGTTCGCCGAGAAGTACGAGCTTATGGGGCTCGAGGGACGCTCGAAACTGCTCGAGACGCTTCTGAGCTGTTACCGCGAGTACAAAGGCGGGGACTTCGAAGAACAACCGGTCATAGGGATCGTGGACCTCAAGGACCTGCCGACGCAAAAGGAATTTGAACTCTGCAAGGACTTCTTCGAGAAGCACGGCACACCTTCGGTGATCTGCTCGCCGGACGAGCTCTCGTACAAGAACGGCGCGCTCTGGTGCGGAGACACGAAGATCGATCTCGTTTACAGGCGGCTTCTGGTGAACGAATACCTGCCGATCATCGGAGAGCACCCCGCGCTTGCCGACGCCTACAGGGCGGGCGATGTCTGCGTCGCAAACAGTTTCCGCGCGAAGCTGATCCACAAGAAGGCTTCGTTCGCGGTGCTGACCGACGAGCGGTTCGCCGAACTGTTCGACAATGACGAATTGGAAGCCATCCGGAACCACATCCCCTGGACGCGGAAGGTCAGGGAGACCGTTACGGACTTTTACGGCGAAGAGATAGATCTGCTCGAATGGACGCTTGCGAACAAGGACAGGCTGGCGCTGAAACCGAACGACGATTACGGCGGCCACGGGATCTACATAGGCTGGATATCCTCGGACGAAGAATGGAAGACGGCGGTCGGCCACGCGCTGGAGAACGGCGATTACCTTGTCCAGGAGCGCGTGAAGACCGCAAAAGAGACATTCCCCTACATAGATCTCGACGGGAACGTGCATATGACCGTTTCGCTTGTCGATCTGGACCCGATGCTCTTCAACGGCAAGGTTGGATCGGCGTTCACCCGCCTTTCGACCACCGAGCTTGCGAACGTGACCTCAGGCGGCGGCATGGTGCCGACGATAATCATCAGGGAATCGAACTGACGGACTTCATATGAAGACAGAGCAGAAAGGCTCAAGGCTTGCGGAACTGACCGAGGAATTCAGACGGATAGAGCGTAAGCTCCATCTCGGCGGCGGCGTCGACAAGATCGAGAGCACTCACGCGAAAGGGAAGCTGACGGCGCGCGAGCGAATAGCACTGCTTTTCGACGAGAATTCTTATTCCCAGGAGATCGGCCTGTTCGTCGCATACGATGAGTATCAGGGCCGCGCTCCCGCGGCCGCCGTCGTAACGACGGTCGGAAGGATCGACGGCCGCGAGTGCGTCGTCGTCGCGAACGACGCCACGATCAAGGCGGGCGCGTGGTATCCGGAGACGATCAAGAAGATCCTCCGGGCGCAGGAGATCGCGATGCGCTGCCGCGTGCCGATCATCTATTTGGTCGATTCCGCGGGCGTGAACCTCCCGTACCAGGGGGGCGTGTTCCCCGGTCAGTACGGCGCGGCAAGGATCTTCTACTACAACTCGATAATGCGCCGTTACCTGAAGGTCCCGCAGATCTCCGCCGTGATGGGAATGTGCGTCGCGGGCGGAGCCTATCTTCCGGCGCTTTCGGACGTGATCCTGATGGTGGAGGGCACCTCTTTCATGGGTCTCGGCGGAGCGAATCTCGTGAAAGGAGCGACCGGGCAGACGATCGACAACGAGACGCTCGGCGGCGCGATGACCCACAACGCCGTTTCGGGCGTTGCGCATTACCGGACCGCGAACGAAGAGGAATGCCTGGCCAAGATCCGGGATCTCGTGGCGGAGCTTCCTCCCGCGGAAACGGCGAACGTCTCGATCACCGACGCAAAAGATCCCGCGCTCGCCCCCGAAAAGCTGTATGAGATACTTCCCGAAGACCACCGCCAGCCGTACGAGATCCGCGACGTGCTGAAATGCATTCTGGACGAAGGGGAGCTCGACGAGTTCCAGGCGGACTACGCGAAGGAGATGATCTGCGGGACCGCACGAATCCGCGGGATACGGACGGGCATCATCGCCAATCACCGCGGAATGATCCCGCAAAAAGGCGCTCAGCCGAAGATCGGAGGGATCGTTTACACCGAGTCCGCGGAGAAGACAGCGTATTTCATAGAGAACTGCAACCGCCACGGAACGCCTATCCTGTTCGTCCAGGACGTATCTGGATTCATGGTCGGCGCCGACGCAGAGCATTCGGGGATCATCCGGGCCGGAGCCAGATTCGTCGAGGCGATGGCGTCCGCGACCGTGCCGAGACTCGTACTAACTCTCAATCACGCGTCCGGCGCGGGCTATTACGCGATGGCCGGCCAGGGATTCGACCCGGACTTCATATTCAGCCTGCCGACAGGCCGTATGGGAGTTATGGAAGGCGATTCCGCTGTCCAGGCGATCTTCGGAACACTGCTCGACAAACTGAACAAGGAAGGCAAGGAGCCGCAAAAAGAGATTATTGAGGAGATGGAGAAGGTCCGCGCTTCGTACGAGCGGGAACTCGACGCCAAGTACGCCGCCGCGAGGGGATTCGTCGATGCCATCGTCGCTCCCGAGGACCTTCGCGACGCGCTCGAGATAGGCCTGCGGACCGCGATAAGCACCGACAAACCGCATCTTGGCCCTTTCGTACTCCCGCCGCTGGAGTAACGCTGCCTTACACCGCACGATGAAATTCACGCCGGAAGAAATGATGAAGAGACTTCCGCTTACCGCGACGGAGAAGTGGAAGGAAGGGGTCTGGGACATCGAGCCGTTCGAGAAGGGCGGCGTGAAGCTTATCTTCTTCGCTCCGAAGAACAGGGACTACCAGACCACTCACGACGAGGACGAGTTCTACTTCATAACCAGCGGCACGGGGAGGATCCGTATCGGCGAGAGCTCACTCGCGTTCGCCCCCGGCGACGTTTTCTTCGTTCCTGCCGGCGTCCCGCACAATTTCACGGAGTTCACCGAGGATTTCGCGACCTGGGCGGTTTTCTTCTAAGTGGACCGCTATTCGATATACTTCTCGGATGCAGGCAATGACGAAGCCACCGGTCGTGACAGAGAGAGCGGGCGCCGCAGGCGTCATACGGTTCGTCCGGCCGGAATCGAAAAATCCGCTTTCAGTCGAAACGCTCGACGCTCTTGAATCGGCGCTCGCGTCGCTTGCCGCGGGATCGCCGGAACGCATCGTCATTACCGGCTCGGGAGACACCTTCGCTTCCGGCGCGAACATAAGGGAAGTGGCGGCTCTTGATCCGGAAGCAGCTGGAGAGTTCGGAAGGCGCGGGCAGGAGCTTATGCTCAGGATCAAGGACTTTCCGGTCCCCGTGATCGCCGCGATCGACGGATTTTGTTTCGGAGGCGCGCTCGATCTTGCGGTCGCCTGCCGCTACCGGATTGCCTCTGAGCGCTCAAAGTTCTGCCATCCGGGCCCGAAGCTTGGGATAATCACAGGCTGGGGCGGCACACAGCTTCTTCCCCGTCTGATCGGCGATAAGAGGGCCTTGGAAATGCTTCTGACGGCGAAGATCGTGGACGCTCCGGAAGCGCTACGGATCGGCCTGATAGATCTGGTGGACGAGGATCCGGTCGGAGCGGCGCTCGGGTTCGAAGGAGGTTCGGGATGATGAAGAAGATGATCGCAGGCTGGATCGCATTCAAGATCCTTCTGCTGGCTGTGTTCTGGACCGTGGCCTTCAACGGGTGGGGCCCGTTCGCTGCAAGTTCCGCTCAGCCCGCTCCCACTATCACTCCGTCGCCTTCCGTCGACGAATCGATCGACCGCGAGACGAGCGATCCTTACACGGGCGACCTTTCACGGTTCGACCGCGACGACCGGACGGAAAAACTCCAGATCGCAAAGGTGATGGACCTTCTGAAGATCTCGGCCGGAAGCCGAGTCGCCGACATAGGAGCCGGCTCGGGATGGTTTTCGGTGATCGCATCGGACCGAGTCGGGACCGAAGGGAAGGTGTTCGCCGTCGATATCAGCGAGGAATCGGTGAAGTTCATCGACGAGCGCGCCGCCAGCGAAAAGCGCGCGAACATCGAGTCGGTTCTTAGTAGGCCGGAGGATCCGCTTCTTGAAGGAAAGGAAATCGACGCCGTCCTGATCCTGAATACCTATCATGAGATAGCACAGCCGGTCACTTTCCTCAAAAATCTTCGCAAATCGTTGAAAAACAAGGCACTTGTCGGGATCATCGACCGTGACGGAACAGGCGGGAACCACGGGATCGCAAAGGAGACCGTCGTGAATGAGGCATCCCGCGCCGGTTTCGCCTTGAAAGAAGAGCACGATTTTGTGAAGGCGGACCGTATGGATTACTTTCTGATCTTCAGCCTTGCCGAAGGGAAATGAAATGGCAGAAGAAGCCGGGAACGGACGACGGAATTTCAGGCCGCTTCTCGCGCTGATCGTTGCAGTCGCGGTGTTCGCTACGTTCTCGGTCTCCTTGTCCGGCGAATTCGTCTACGACGACACGCGCCAGATAGTCAGGAACACTCTGATCCAGGAGCCCTCGCTCTACTGGCAAGCGATGACCTCCGATGTCTGGGCTTTCAAAGGCGACGGTAACGTCACGGCAAGCAACTACTGGCGTCCCACATTCACCGCCTGGTCGATCTTTTTGTACCGGCTGTTCTCGCTCGATCCCTTCGGATGGCATCTCGCGAACCTTCTGCTTCATTCGCTGGTTTCGGTGCTGGCATTCCTGCTTCTTTCCAGGTGGGGATTCAAACCTCTTGCCGCCTTCGCCGCCGCTCTCGTATTTGCCGTGCATCCGGTCCATACGGAATCCGTCGCATGGATAGCGGGCGCGCCGGATCTTCTTTTTTCGGCCTTACTTCTCGGTGCGCTCCTGATTGTGCGAGGCTATGACGCCGCGAATGGTCGTCTGCGGCTGTTTGCCGCTCTGGGGCTTTACGCGCTGGCTCTCGGCTCGAAGGAAGTGGCGATGCTTTGCTTCCCTCTGTTCGGGCTCGCATTCTACCGGGATCAGGAAGCGGACGGCGGAGATCCGTCGATGAGGACTGCCGTGACCTTCGCCGCTCCATTCTTCGGCCTCGCCGCCGGGTTCTTTGCGCTTCGCTGGATCGTGCTGGGATCCATGAACCGCGAGATCGCCGGGGCGCCTTCGTTTGGTGAGGCGATACTCACGGCGCCTTCGGTGCTCTTCTTTTACATAAAGCAGGCTGTATTACCTCTTGAACTCGCCGCGAATTACGGCCTTCGGCCGGTCGAGTCGGCGGGTATTCAGGACCTCGTGTTACCTCTGGCCGCGGTTAGCGCGTTTGCCTTGATCATCTGGCGGCTTCTGAAATGGAGCCCCGCACCCAAGCTTGCGCTGGGATTGCTAGTTCTTCCGATCCTCCCCGCATTGAACATCACGGCTTTTATGCCGGAGCAGATAGTTCACGACAGATACTTTTACCTGCCGCTTCTGGGACTTCTTGCGGGCGTAATACCGGCGGCGGAATATCTGTTCGAGAAGTTGTTCAAGCCTAACGGAAGCCCTGTCTTCGTTACCGCAGTTGTGGTCGTCTCGCTGGTTATTGCAGTGAAGAGTTTCACATATGCCCGTGTCTGGAACAACGATGTAAGCATCTGGGAGCACGCGGTCGAAGTGGATCCGCAGTCGGCTTCGAACTTCATTCAGTACGGCGCGGCGCTCGAGGCACGGGAGCGATTTCAGGAGGCGGACCGAGCTTATGAGAGATCTCTTGCAGTCGCACCGAGGGCGCTCGGGTATCTCGGGAGTGGACGGGTGAACATACGGCTAGGGAAATACGACCGGGCCATTCAGGACCTTCGGACCTTGACGCAGCTTCCTACCGAGAGCGTAGACGCCTACACGCTTTACCAGGCCTATGAGGCGCTCGCGATTGCTCTGACGGTGGCAGGCGATGCTGAGGGCGCGGCCAAGGTGCTTGAAGAGGCCTCTGAGCGCCTGCCGATCTACAGGGCGGCCCTGACCGCAAAACTCGCGGTCGTTTACTATCAGCAGGGAAGAAAGGAAGAGGCGTTGCAGGCGCTTGAATCGGTCCGCGAAAGGGCGAGGACGGAACTGCTTCCGGAATCGAAGTCGGCGATCTTCAGGCTCGGGGCTTTGTATGCCGAAATTGGGAGAAGGGATGAGGCGGTCAAGGCGTTGAACGAATACCTGCAATTGACTGCCTCATTCGCCGACGAGAATACTCTGGCGGACAAGAAACAGGCTTCCGAGATACTCGCAGGCCTGCGTTGATCGCTACCGCTTCGGGTACCGATTCTTGTTATCCCATCTATCTGCGGTCTATCTCTCCCGCGACAAGAACCGCGCGATGCCGTCCCGGCAGTCGTCGGTCATCCTCGCGATCGCGTTCAGTTCCGCACCCGAACGGAGCGCCTGTTCGAAGTCCAGTCCGTCGATCGAGTAAAGCAGGCGCTTGGACAGAGCTACCGCAGACGCGCTCACTTCCGAATATCCTTCCGCATACTCGAGCACCGCTCCGCCGAAACCCTCGTCGTCAAGCACCTTGTTGATCAGCCCCATATCGAACGCGTCTTCGGCCGAAAAGTCGAAGCCCCGCGTGATCAGTTCGAACGAGAGCTTCTCGCCGAGATTCCTACGGAGGATCGCCATCGCCATCGCCGGGACGAAACCGATCTTCACCTCCGGATAGCCGAACCTCGCAGACTCGGCCGCCAGGACTATGTCGCACGCGGTCGCGAGCCCGCATCCGCCCGCGAGAGCGCGTCCGTGGACGGCCGCGATCACGGGCTTCTCGATCTTTCGAAGGGCGACGAACAGATCCATCAACGATTCGGCGTCCTCAAGGTTCCCGAGGATGTTGCTGTCCGCGATCTTCTGAAGCGCCGAAAGGTCGGCTCCCGAGCAGAAATCCTTTCCCTCGCCCCGGATCACGACCGCACGGACGCTTTCATCTTCCGCTGCGTCCTTGATCGCCGACTTAAGCGACGACACAAGCTCGTCGTTAAGCGCGTTGCGCTTTTCCGGCCTGTTCAGCGCGATAACGAGCGTCGAGCCGCTTCTTTTGGTCAGGAGCACTTTCATATTCGTTGATCCTTCTGCGTCAATCTTCTAGAAATTCGCGAAGCGCGCCGGAGACCTTCTCTCGTGCCTCGACGTGGACCCAGTGGGCGGATTCCGGGATCCGAAGCTCTTCGTATTCCGAGGCGACAACTTCCGCCACGCCTTCCACCGTCTCCGGCAGGATCGCCTTGTCCTGCTCGCCGTAAATGAAAAGCGTCGGCACGGTTATGTCCGGAAGCTCCTTCTTCTGTCCAAAGATCCGTCCCAGGATGTTTGCACGGTAGAGGTTCAGGCCGCCTGTAAGCGTCCCGGGCCGTGCCCAGGCGATCTTGTATTCCTCTATGTCCTCATCGGTGATGACGCCGGGCTCGGCGGTCGAGGTCCGAATGGCCTTTGCGGGACCTTCGAAATCGTTCGCGGACAGAAGCATTTCCGGGATCCTGGGGAGCTGGAAGAAGAACATGTACCAGCTCGCGAGAAGCTGTTTCAGAGTGAGGTTCTTTTTCCACATGTCGGGCGGAGGCGTTTGCAGGACGGTGAGCTTCGCCACCGCTTCGGGATGCTTGCGAGCCATGGCCCAGGCGATGCCGCCTCCCCAGTCGTGGCCGACGACGTGCGCTTTCTCGAACCCCAGCTGATGGATCAGCCCTATGGCGTCATCGACGAGTTTCTCGACTTCGTACTCGGAAATCTCAGATGGTTTGTCGCTGAGGTTCACACCTCGAAGGTCCGGCGCGACGACCGTGAATTCATCGGAAAGATCGGCGAGCTGATGCCGCCACGAATACCAGAATTCCGGGAATCCGTGAAGCAAAAGGACCAGCCTCGGGCCGTTTCCGGCGCGCGCATAATGAAGTCGCACGCCGCCGACCTGCGCGTATCCGAACTCGATCTTTTTCTGAAGCGCTTCGGTCATTAGCCGATCCTTTCGGCTTCTGCGTCAGAGAGTTCAACCCGCATCCTCAGGAGCGCCGTGGAAAAGGTCTTTCCCTGGGCGTCGGTCATCAGCGAGAGCGTTCCGCCGCCGCCGAGTGAGCCGTGCAGGAGGAAGTTCAGCGCGCCCAGGTTCGGGAGCTCGAATCGCTCGACCTCGCCTTTGACGATCGGCCCGAAGTGGTCTTTGACCTTTTCGGCGGTGACCTCGCGGACGAGTATCGGATAGTACTCTTGTTTCAGCGCGATCACGCCGACGTTCGCCGTGTCGCCCTTATCGCCCGACCTTGCGTGCGCGAGTTTCGTCAGTTCAACTTTCATATGTAAATTCTCTTGTCTCGGTGCCGAGTCCCTTGAACCACAGGATCCCGGCCAGCACAAGCGAGTGCGTGATAACGCTGTTCTCGATCAGACGGTCCAGATCTTCTGCATCCACCTCGCGTACGGCGATCTTTTCGTGTTCGTCGAATGACTGCTCGCCGTCTTTCGCGCATCCGAGCGCCGCGAAGTGGTGGATCCAGTTGTTCTGTATCGCGGGATTTGGCCGCGACTTTCCGAGATATACAAGCTCGCCGGCGACATAGCCGGTCTCCTCAGTCAATTCCCTCGATGCGCATTCGGCGGGCGTCTCGCCCTCGTCAACCATCCCGCCCGGGATCTCTAGCGTGAGCTCCTCGGTCCCGTGCCTGAACTGCTCGACAAGCACAATGCGGCCGTTTTCCGTGACCGGGATGACATTGACCCAGTCCGGAGACTCGATCACGTAAAACGTACCCTCGCGGCCGTCGCCGTCGACCGACTTTCGCGCGGAAACTTCGAAGACCCTGCAGTCGGCGATCTTCTCGCGCGATGTCACACGCCATTTGTCCGGCTCTTCGCTCACGTCTCGATGATCTCTACCTTCGTTTCGATCAGATCTTTCGGGATCAGCGCAGGAAAGTAGGCCATTATCTCCTCAACTTTCGGGCGCCCGCCCGCGAAGCCCGTCACAGCCGGGGGGCCGGTCAGGATGAGCGGCGCGATCTCCTTCGTGAACCTGGAAACGGCCTCGCGGTCCTGTCCTCGGACGCCGATCCGCATCTGCACTTCCGGAATGTCCCTCGGAGGCTCTCCAGCGAGATGCCCGTGCGTGGCGTTCACGCCCACGAACTCGGTAAGGATCGTGTCGAACTCGAGGCCGAGTTTGTCGAGCCTCGCGCGCAGGATGCGGTCCGCCGCCTTCGCCTTCTCGTACGCGTCCGGATAAGAATAAACGAGCGTGCCGACGGACTTCCATCCGGCGGAATATGCGATCGAGACCTTGTAAAACTCGGTGTTTGGATTGCCCCTGATGCCGTGGACGCCGACGCGGTTCTCGCCCTCGTCGGAAAGGTTGATCGAAGTAAAATCGGCGATCACGTCGGGCGTGATGTAATCGTGCGGATCGCCCATCTCGTACAGCAGCTGTTCCTTAACGGACTGGACGTTGACTCTCCCGCCCGTGCCCTCGTGCTTGGTCACGGTGAATGTGCCGTCGGGACTCGCCTCGATGATCGGGAAACCGACATCCTCCAGATCGGGGATGTTCTGCCAGTCGTACTGGCAGTTCCCGCCGGAGCACTGCGCGCCGCATTCGATGATGTGCCCGGCGATCGTTCCCGCCGCAAGGAGGTCCCAGTTTTCGAAGTTCCATCCGAACTCCTGAATAAGAGGCGCCAGCGTCAATCCAGTGTCCGTCAGCCTTCCGCCGACCACGACACGCGCTCCTTTCCCGAGCGCTTCGACCAGCGGCCCCGTGCCGAGATAGACGTTCGCCGCCTGGACCTTGTCGAGGAGCCCCGCCAGCGACTCGCCGGTGTCCATGTTGTCGATCGCGATTCCTCGCTCGAGGAATTCTCCGAGCCTTGGGAGTACGTCGTCCCCTGTGATCACGCCGATCTTGAGGCCCTCGATCCCCAGGTCTTTCGCCGTGTCGCGGATGGCCTGCGCACAGCCGTCGACATTCACCCCGCCGGCGTTCGAGAGCACCTTGATGTCCTTCTCCACGCAGTCCGGAAGGATCTCGCGCATCAGCGTCACGAAATCGCGCGCGTATCCTGCTTCGGGATCCCTTGCTCTCTGCTTCTGCATGATCGACATCGTGACCTCGGCGAGGTAGTCGAGCATAAGGTAGTCGATCGGGCCGCGCCGGACCTGGTCCACGGGCGCTGACAGGAGGTCGCCCCAGAATCCCTGGCCGCTCGCAACTCTTACGGTTTCTTTCATTTGCCTTAATTAGAAAACAAATTAAAGGGACGGTCAACAACGGCTCAATTCGTCCGTGCTGACCGTCCCTCGTACTTCCCGATCGAAGTGTTTTCGATCGGTCTAAGGTTTCATTTCCTCTCCGACGAAGACCTTCTTGGTTCCGAACCAGACCTTTTTCGAGACCCATTTCGTCCCGTCCCAGGTCGTGACCACAAGCCACTTTCCGCCCTTTGCGGTCGCTTGGGCGGCTTCGACCGATGCATCGGCAGTCTCTTCGCCGGCTATCTTGGCGCCCTTAGCGGTCGCTTTAGAGCCCTTTTCCACTCCCGATGCTGTGGCCTTCGAGCCCTTCTTCACGCCGGAAGCGGTTGCCTTCGACCCTTTCTTGACCTCGGATGCGGTGACCTTTGAGGCCTTGACCGCGCCTTCCTTGGTGACCTCCGCGGCGTCCACGGCGACATCCTTTGTCACGTCGGCCGCCTTTTTCACCGCATCGGCGACCTGCGCCTCGGCAACGCCGAATGTGCCCAGGAACAGGAACGAAAACACCGATACCATCAATAGTTTCTTAAATTTCATAATGATTCTCCCCTATCTATAAGTCAGGATGGTTCGGCGGGGCGGCGAAGTTGTTCCCTCATATTTGGAGCTTCAGCCTTCGTTCCGTACATTCTCGTTCAAGAACTTCACGATGTCTTCGGTCGACGTCCCCGGAAGGAACACTTCCGAGATGCCTTTCTCCTTAAGGACCGGGATGTCCTCGTCGGGCACGATGCCGCCGACGAGGACAAGTGTGTCGTCCATACCGTTCTCGCGAAGGAGATCGACGATCCGCGGGCAGAGCGTGTTGTGCGCGCCGCTGAGGATCGAGATCCCGACCGCGTCGACGTCTTCCTGCAGCGCGGCGGCAGCGATCATCTCCGGTGTCTGTCGGAGGCCCGTGTAGATCACTTCCATTCCGGCATCGCGAAGCGCGCGTGCGATGATCTTCGCGCCTCGGTCGTGTCCGTCGAGACCCGGCTTGGCGACAAGGACCCTTATCTTTCTATTGCTCATCGGTTTGGAAGGCACGTTTATGTGCCATTAAATTAAAGGTTTAGGGTGATTATAGCAGGTGCGGGAAAGAAGTCAGAAGTCAGGAGCAACGGTAGGGGCGGGACCTGAAAGATAAATAGAGTTGTGACCTTTGCGGCTCTGCCGCCTTGCTGTGCGGTAAGCCTTCGGCTTACCGAGACGAGCCTTTATAAAAGATTAGGCGGAGGCTGAGCCTTCGCCTAAAGTCTCTCAAGAATGCCGGCCGGAAAGGCAGAGCCTTTCCTCACATCGAGGCGGCAATGCCGAATATCATGGTCGTAATCTCGAGAGGATCCCGTTCTTCTTCAAAAACGGCGAGATCTCTTCCCAGCTTATGGAGTAATCTCCCACCGGCTGGAGCGCCTGGACCGCGTGAGGAAAGCCGTAGTCGAAATGAAACTTCACGCCTTCGTCCGAAACGGAATACTCGTCGAGTGTCGAGACAGTGATCGTCTGGTCCTTCATATATTCGGAGATGGTCTCACCGTCCTCCGGATCCTGTTCGCTCCATTCCTTAACATCATTCGCGACCTCGGCTTCCTGCATCTTCGCAAGCTTCTCAGCAAGCCCCGGCAAGTCAGTGAATGCCAGTGGGATCGTCACTCTTCGGCCGTTCGTCGTGTCGACGACCAAAGTCTTGATGTGTCCGTCCGGATACGCGCCGGAGCCTTCGATCATCAGCCGTATGACGAGGATTCCGTTCTTGTTGTAAATCGTTTCGTAATCGAGGATCTCGAGCCAGTAGTAGTCGTCAAGGTTCTCCTCGAGCGTCGTATCAAACGCCTCCCAGTAGCTCAACGTGTTCTCGAATTGCCGTTTCACCCGTCCCTTCTTCACTCCCGAAACGATCGGATAGGTGACCTCGAAACGCTTCTTGTGGTCCGGGATATCTTCGCCTTGCCTCACATAGATCACCTTCATAGGGGTGATAGTGACCTGCGAGAACATTGACAATGACAGAAGGACGATCGCGAACGGGACGAGCAGGAATTTCATATTCTTTCGGGGGACTTCAGGCCGATCTTAACCGGTTCTCTTGGTAAGTGGTCCATGTTCGGAGAGCCGAACATGCACCGGAGCTTGCTTCGGAAGCCGCGCGTGTTCCGCATCGCGTCCGCCATTTCGACCCATCCGTGGGTGTTGATCCAAAGCGCGTTGTAGCTCTTCAGGGGTTTGATGATGCCGTACCGGACCTCTTCCTTTTCCTCAACGAAGGTCCCGAACATACGGTCCCAGATGATGAAGATCCCCGCGTAGTTCCTGTCCAGGTACCGATCGTTTACGCCGTGGTGGACGCGGTGATGGGACGGCGTATTGAACACCCATTCGAGCGAACCCATTCTGCCGACCAGTTCTGTATGGATCCAGAACTGGTAGATAAGGTTCAGGCCGTGCATGAACACGAACGCGGCGAAGGGGAAGCCCAGGAACGCGAGCGGGATGTAGAAGATCCAGTGCGATACGCCGCTGAACCAGCTTTGGCGGACGGCGACGCTCAGGTTGTATTGCTCGGATGAATGATGAACGACGTGGAAGTTCCATAGGAAGCGGACCTCGTGGCTGAAGCGGTGGAACCAGTAATACGCGAAGTCGTCCGCGAAGAGGAGCAGCCCCCACGCCCACAAGGTGTCCATCGGCATCTTGTAGGGCGCGAGCTCGTATGCCAACAGATAGAAATTTGCTGTGACGATCGCGATCAAAGACCCGAACGCGACGCTCGCGAACCCGATCAGGATGTTGGTCCACGTGTCCTTCTTGTCGAAGCCCTCGCGGTTCTCACGGATGACGAGATACGCCTCTATAGCGATCATCAGCGCGAAGAAGGGAATCGCGATCACCGTTGGTTTGAGCATCGTTCGGGCCTTAAAAGGCGGGCTCTTCGTAAACTCCGTAAACGTCGCGGAGCGCCGTGCAGATCTCCTCGACGCTCGCGTAAGCCTTCACCGCTTCGATCGTCGCCGGCATAAGGTTCTCGCCGGCCTTGGCGCCCTTTTGCAGCCTTTCGAGCGCGTTCGCGACCGCTCCATTATCTCGCGAGGATTTCGTCCGCTCGAGCCTCTCGAGCTGGTGATCCCGGACCGATTCGTCGATCTTCAGTATGTCCGTCTTTGAGATCTCCTGGTCCATCACGTACTTGTTCACGCCGACGATCGTCTGTTCCTTTCGTTCGACCGCCTTCTGATACTGGTAAGCCGACTCCTGGATCTCCCTCTGCGGGAACCCGGCCTCGATCGCTTCGACCATGCCGCCGAAACCGTCGATCTTTTCGAAGTAATCGAAACAGCCTTCGACCATCTTCTTTGTGAGCGACTCGAGATAATAGCTTCCGCCCAAAGGGTCGACCGTGTTCGCGGCTCCGGTCTCTTCCGCGATGATCTGCTGAGTTCGGAGCGCGATCAGAGCCGCCTCGTCGGTCGGAAGCGCGAGCGCCTCGTCGTATGCGTCGGTGTGCAGGCTCTGAGTTCCTCCGAGAACGCCCGCGAGCGCCTGTATCGCGACCCGCGCGATGTTGACCAAAGGCTGCTGGACCGTCAGCGAAACACCCGCCGTCTGCGTGTGGAACCGCAGCTTCATTGTCCTTTCGGACCTGGCCCCGAACCGCTCCTTCATCGTTTTCGCCCAGACGATCCTGGCGGCTCGGTACTTCGCGATTTCCTCGAAGAAGTCGTTATGTGCGTTGAAGAAGAACGAGAGCCTCGGGACGAACTGATCGACGTCCATTCCGCGGTCGATCCCGTACTGGACGTATTCGACGCCGTCCCGGAGCGTGAACGCGAGTTCCTGAAGCGCGGTCGCGCCGGCTTCGCGTATGTGGTAGCCGGAGACCGAGATCGGGTTGTAGCGGGGAACGTTGTCCTTGCAGTACTCGAACGTGTCGATGACCAGCTTCATCGCCGGACGGATCGGATAGACCCATTCCTTCTGCGCGATGTATTCCTTAAGGATGTCGTTTTGGAGCGTCCCGGAGATCTTCTTGAAATCCGCGCCCTGCTTTTCGGCGACGACGAGATAGAACGCCAGGAAGATCCACGCCGGGGCGTTGATCGTCTGCGAGACCGTAACCTCCTCAAGGTCTATGCCGTCGAAGAGCACCTCGAAATCTGCGAGCGAAGAGACCGCCACGCCGCATTTGCCGACCTCGCCTTCGGAAAGAGGCGAATCTGCGTCGAGTCCCATCAGCGCCGGAAGGTCGTACGCGACAGAAAGGCCGGTCTGGCCCTGTTCCATAAGGTATTTGAATCGCGCGTTCGTTTCTTCTGGGGACGAAAAGCCCGCGAACTGACGCATCGTCCAGAGCTTTCCGCGGTACCCGGTCGGATGGATCCCGCGTGTATACGGATACTCTCCGGGAAAGCCTATGGCCGTCTTCGGATCGATCTCTTCCGTGTCGGCCTCGGTATAGAGCCTTTCGACCGGCTCCAGAGAGACGCCTTCGAACGATCCTTTCCTTTCCGGGTGGCGGTCGGTCGCCGGCTTCAGCGTTTGCTCTTCCCAGCGCTCCTTCTCGGCGCGCTTGTCAGATAACTGTTCCTTTGTGTCAGACATCATTGCTCCCGTCTTGACAGTATAAAGTTCGATTCTCCATTCTATTTCAAGGCAACTCGAACGGCAAAAAGAAGCGGCTCGGATCGGGATCGTCGTCGGGCGTTAACAAACTGTCTCAGAACATTGCCAAACCGGAGGTTTTACCCGTACAATTGCCGAATGATCTGGCCCGGCTGGCGCGCATGCGCACTGCTTTTATCCATCCTTTTTCTGTTCAGTTGCGTTGAGGACAAAGATTACGGAGAGGCGAACCAGCTTCGTCCCGCCGAAGACTCGAATCGTCCCGCCAACGTGAACACAAATGCCAACGTAGCCGAAGACAGCGCGATAAAGCTCAGCGAATACGTCAAGATCCCTTTCGAGCCGGCTCAGGACAGCGTATGGCGCGAGGACGAACTTCCCGCCAGGGAAGGAAAGCAGCTTACAGTGGTTTTCAGGTTTTCGAAAGCGGACGGCGAGAAGCTGCGTAAGCAATTGTCAGCGGACGGGACTCCTTTTTCCGCGAAGGTCGATCTTGAGACCTGGTTCCCCCCCGAACTTGCTGCAAGAAGCTCGACGACCGGTGACGAGACCTTGAAAGGGCGGGGATACAACGCGGCTCCGTTGGCGAAAGAACCCTACAAGACAGGCACTCTGGTCCACATCGACGAGACCGATTACTTCGTCCTCACGCTCCGGACCAATTAAACTCAGATCTCGTTATACTTCTTCAGCTTCCTGTAAAGCGTTGAAAGATCGATCCCCAGGATCTCTGCGGCGGCGGTCTTGTCGTTTTTCACCGCCTGGAGTGTTTCAAGAATGTACCTGCGCTCTATCTCCTCCAGCGTCGGACGTATGCCGTCCGGATCGCGGATCTCGAATCCGCCCTTTGCCCCGTTCCTTATCCGCGGCGGAAGGCTGTCAAGGTCGATCTCTTCCGAGCTGAGGAGATAGGCCCTCTCGATCGCGTTCAGAAGCTCCCGTACGTTCCCGCGCCAGTTGTCGTTCACAAGCGCCGCCATCGCTTCTTTTGTAAGCGGTTTTTCCGCCGCGTTTTGCTCGCGGGCGGTCCTCGACGCGAAATGCTTTGCAAGAAGCGGGATGTCCTCGCGCCGTTCGCGAAGCGGCGGTACGTTTATCTCGACGACGTTCAAACGGTAGAAGAGGTCCTCGCGAAACCGTTTCTCGGTTACCTCCTTCTCAAGGTCCTTGTTTGTCGCCGCGATGATGCGGACGTCGAACGAAACCGGCTCCGAAGCGCCGATCGGCGTCACCTCCTGTTCCTGTACGGCGCGAAGAAGCTTGACCTGAAGCTGCCGGGGCATCTCCCCGATCTCGTCGAGAAACAGCGTTCCGCCGTCCGCCGACCTGAAAAGGCCCTTCTTGTCGGAGGTGGCGCCCGTGAAAGATCCCTTCTTGTGCCCGAAGAGCTCGCTTTCGAGAAGGGTTTCGGGAAGTGCGCCGCAGTTGACCGCGAGGAACGGCTTGTCGGACCGCGTCCCGCGCCGATGAAGGGCACGCGCGACTAGCTCCTTTCCCGTGCCGCTTTCGCCCTGGATAAGGACGTTTGCGTTCGAATCGGCGACCTTCTCGACGATGCGGAACACGCTCTGGAGCGCTTCGCTGTTGCCTATAATCTCGGCGAAGCTGTGGCTTCGGTCGAGCTCGCGGCGAAGGACGCGGTTCTCCGAGAAGAGCTCGCGCATCCGTATCGCGTTGCGGACGGTCTGGATCAGGTCCTCGTTGACGAAGGGTTTCGTGACGTAGTCGTAGGCTCCCTTGCGAAGCGCGGCGACCGCCGAATCGACCGACGAATAAGCGGTCATAATGATCACGAGCGCGTTCTCGTCTATCGCCTTCACACTGTCGAGCAGCTCCAGCCCGTCCATTCCCGACATCTTTATGTCGGTGATGATCACGGAAACGTCGCCGCCGGCGAACATCTTAAGAGCGGACTCGGCGCTGTCGGCGGTGAGCACGCCGTAGCCTTCGTCTTCAAGGAGCTCGCGGAGAATGTTCCGCATCAGCTCCTCGTCTTCCACGACAAGCACGCTATGTGAACCGGATCCGGCCATTTGGGGAAATTCTGGAGGGCGGCAGCAAGCCGGACAACGCGTCCCGGCGGGCCCCGCTCCGCTCCGCTAAGTCGTTGCTAAATCGAGTCTAACACAGCCGTTTATCAAATCCTGAGTTTCGTGTTAGCATCGGACAAGTTTACGCCTGAACCAGCTATGCGGTGCCGAATCGGTTTAGTATTACTCTGGTTTGCGTTCCTCTTCTTCCCCGTCCCCTGTGAGGCACAGCAAACAAATCCCGTCGAACGCGAGGTCGCAAATCCGATCACGGATACTCCTGACGTAAATCCGGTCGCGCCCGACCGCCCGATCAGACCAAGGAATACGAGGCAGGATTCCGGATACACCCCCGAAGGCGGGGGAGACGAGCTCGTCGTCTATTCGGATCGGCAGGAACTGAGCGGCGAAGAGGGCAAACGGATAATCATCCACGAAGGCAATGTCGACGTACGCTACGGGATCTACCGTCTTCAGGCGGACAAGATCACGATCTACGAAGAAACGAACACCATCACCGCCGAAGGCAGCGTCGTGTTCGATCAGGGAGACGATCAGAGGATAACGGGCACGAGCGGCATCTGGAACTACCGAACCAAGCTCGGAACTTTCGAAAATTCAACAGGTTACACGAACCAAACCGACGACGGCACGGTGATCTACTTCACCGCCGACAAGGTCGAGAGAACCACGCTTACGGAGGTCGTGATCGACAACGGTGTGTTCACCGCCTGCGAGGACGCGGTGCCGAAATGGAGTTTCGCCGCGGACAAGGCGACGGTGATTGCCAACGACAAGGTCAAACTTAGCCGGCCCCGCTTCAGGATCAAGGACATTCCGGTCCTGGCTCTGCCGTACATTTCGATCCCGATTAAGGAGCGCGCGCGAAGCTCCGGATTCCTCACGCCTACGTTCGGATTTTCAGCCAACAAGGGATTTCGTCTTTCGGGCGCATACTACCAAACGCTCGGCCGGTCCGCTGACGTGACCTTCCGCGGAGACCTTTTCAGCGGCCGCGGCGTCGGGTACGGCATCGATGTCAGGACGCGTGCGAATTCCCGCTCGTTTTTCAACTTCGGACTCTTCGGGGTCTTCGACCGCATTCTCGGACCCTCCGAGAGTCAGGACAGGCCGGACCAGGGGGGAACGAGCATCTACGCGGAGGGGATACACTACTTCGCGAACGGATTCGTCGGCGTAGCTAATGTCCGCATCACATCGAGCCTCGCTTTCCGGCAGGTGTTCTTCGACGGAATACAGCAGATCGTCTCGCCGATCGAGACCTCTGAGGCATTCGTCAACAAGAGCTGGCGGAATTACACCCTGAACATCCTTGCGCGCTCGACCGTCACTTCGATCCCGAACGTGCGCGTCAAGACCCGCTATCTTCCGAGTATCGATTTCGAAAAAAGGCCGTCTGAGCTGTCGTTCCTCAAGAACGTGTATTTTTCGTTCCGTACGAGCGTCGAGGGCATCTCGAGGCGAGAAGATGTCGACAGCCTTTCGCTCTACAGACAGGCGACGGGAGGCGACCCTATCGTGACTCCGGTCGTAGGTCAGCGTTTCGACGTGCATCCCGAGGTCACGCTCCCTCTGAATTTCAAGTATCTCTCGCTGACCGCAAAGGCGGGAGGCCGCGTGACCTACTACGCGAACTCGATCGACGATATGCGAAGGGTGGTCGGGGACGACATCATTCGCAAGTACGGCGAGTTCGAACTCGATGTGCGCCCCGTGGCGCTGGCGCGGAACTTCTACGGCAAGAACGATTCGTTCAAGTTCCGGCACGTCATCGAGCCTTATCTCACATACCGGTACCGAAAGGGAATCAACGAGTTCGAGAGGATCATCCGCTACGATTACGAGGACACGGAGACAGACACGAACGAGGTCGAGTACGGCATCACCAACCGTTTCTTCGTGCGGCGTTACTCTGAGGCGGTAACTGACGAGGCGCGCGAGCTTTTGGGGGACAGCCCGGCAGAAGAAAAGGACCCGCTTTCGATCCAGCCGTACGAGATCTTCACACTGACGATAAGAGGGAAGTACTTCTTCGATCCGTATTTCGGCGGCGCGCTCAAGCCCGGCCAGCGAAACCAGATAAAGTCGATAACCGACCTGACCTTTTACACATTCGGGGGCGTGCCAAGGAGATTCTCGCCGATCAACATCGATGCTACCTACAGGCCTTTGAAGACCATCTTCTTCAACTCCCGCCTTGACGTGGGAGTACAGGGCCGAAGTCTAAGGAACATCTCGGCAACGGTCGGATATGACACGAAGCTTCTGAAGATCTTCCAGACCTTCTACTACACCCGTGCGGTGACGCTGATCCCGTCGCTGAGGCAGTTCTCGGACGCCAACGGTAAAGAGGCGGGAACGCTCCGTGGCTCGCAATGGAGCCCCGCCATTTTCATAGGCGACAAGAACCGGGGACTCTACGGCGGGACCTCGCTCTTCCTGGACTTCCAGAACCGGAGGGCTACGGGGGGTTCGCCGCTTGTCAGCTCGCTTTACACCCTTGGATATGCCTTCGACTGCTGCGCGGTGGCGACGCAGTTCTACACCTATAACGTCGGCGTGCGGTCGGAAAACCGCATCGTCTTCAGCTTTCGCCTGAACGGCATCGGCGCGTTCGGGACCGAGGTGTACGCGCAGGGGAATCGGTGATCTGGCGGGTTTGTCAAACTGTAGGGGCAGGACCTGTGCCTGGCCTGACTGTAGGGGCAGGACCTGTGCCTGCCCTTGAGTTGACTGAGTTCGAGAAAGCGGACAGATTTGCCGACTGGAAATCGGATCGTGACCGGTCGGGACCGCCCCGAAAAGGCGGCAGGAAGGTAGCACCGGGTGGAGCGAAGCGGATGCCGGGGCAAGAATGACCCACGTATCTTAAGCAGCGATGCGGCGACACCGCGGTTGCAGAGTTGACCGAGTTGACGGAGTCTTGCGAGTTTTCATGTGCGATCTGCTTCGCCAGGTCCGAATCGAAATGCGATCCGTCTGAACCCCCGCGTTGGCGGAAGGATCGCAATCCCAGTGGAACAAAGCGGACTCCGGCGTGTGCAAGCCACCGGCTAAACAGCGGATCGCGGATCGGCCCGAACACTGCCGGCGGATCCGCACAGTGCCCTGGCTCTTCGCCAACGCGATATCGACGCCCTGGCACCCGGTTCGGAACGATCCTGGGCGTAAATGGAGAAGTGAGAGTTGAAATATGAAGGTCTTGATCGGATTCGATGGTTCGGATTCCGCCAAAGAAGCAATCGAAGATCTGCGGTTTGCAGGACTTCCGGGCGATACTGAAGCTCTGATCGTTACGGTTACGGAATCGTGGCTGCCATCTGACAAGCCGGATGAAGACACCTTTTCCGAACTGCTTGATGATGACATCAAGTGGCCTTGGAGAAACAAGGCGCTCGAGCGGGTAGCCCAATGCGAAGAGTTCGCCCTGGATGCCTGGGAGCGCCTTCGAAGCATATTTCCGCAGTGGCAGATTACACACGAGGTAACCGGCGGCTACCCTGAATGGGCGATTGTCGCCAAGGCAAACGAGTTCAAGCCTGACCTGATAGTAGTCGGTTCGCAGGGGCGAAGCAATGTCGGGCGTTTCGTGCTCGGAAGCGTAGCTCTGAAGGTTCTGTCGGAAGCGCCGTGCTCCGTTCGGGTAGCACGGCCGTCATCCAGGCGCAAGAAAGATGACGAATCTCCCTTGCGGTTGCTGGCGGGAGTTGACGGCTCACCTGATTCGCGCCAGGCAATCGATTCGATCATCAGGCGGCAATGGCCAGGGGGAACAGAAGTCAGATTGGTCACAGCGGTCGGGTTGCTCGATCATCCGGGTGCTGACGATCGGGCGAAGGGCATCGTAGAGATCCGGCGATCCGCGTCCCGGGATCTGAATCAAGCGGGATTGAACGTGTCCGACCTCGTCAAACCGGGAAGAGCGAAGGATCTGCTTCTCGAAGAAGCCGAAGCATGGAACGCTGACTCTATTTTCCTGGGAGCCAAGGGCCGCCGGTTTATGGAGCGGATCCTTTTGGGAAGCGTCTCCTATGCCGTTGCTTCGCGTGCGATTTGTTCGGTCGAAGTTGCAAAGGCGATTGACAAAGATCGGTCGAAGAAATGACTGCGCCGGAGCGGATCAAAAAGCATCTTCTTGTCCGCAGAGAGCTGAACACAGGCTTTAAGGTGATCGTCATCTACAGCAAGTATTTTAGAGCGTTTGGAAAGAACAAATCGGTAGAAAGCAGTCCACCGCGGCGATGACGCAGCGCCGGAGATGGACGCGGGTGTTTCAAGCATTCAACAAGGATCATGGTCTGGTTCGAGTTCATAGTCTGTACTCTGGTGATTCTCGCGGCCGGGACCCAGCTTTCAAAATACGGCGATATCATTGCCGAAAAAACCGGGCTGGGCCGCACCTGGATTGGCGTGGTACTGCTTGCATCCGTGACTTCCTTGCCGGAGCTTATAACCGGAGCAAGTTCCGTCTTGGTTTTCGACCTCCCGGAGATTGCAGTCGGCGACATTCTGGGAAGCTGCATGTTCAATATTCTGATCATCGCCGTGCTCGATTTCAGCAGCCCCCGCCGCGCTCCGATCTCATCAAGCGCGCACCAGGGTCAGGTCCTGACTGCAGGATATGCCATTCTCTTGATAGGCATGGTCGCGTTTTCGATCAAGGGCGGCGCCAATCTCCCGGTCCTTGGCTGGTTCGGCGTTTCGAGCGTCGCATTTGTCGTTGTATATCTGCTGGCGATGCGAATGGTCTTCAGATACGAGAAAAAGCGCATTGCCCAACTTCCGCCGGCAGAGGAAGACGCTCAGTATGCCGACATTTCCAAAAGAAGGGCTTATTTTCTGTATGCGTTTAACGCGGTGTTTATCATCGCTGCGGCGACCTGGCTGCCGCATCTCGGGGATAGGATCTCGGAAATGACCGGTCTCGGGAACACGTTCGTCGGCAGCGTTTTCATAGCCCTTTCTACTTCTCTTCCAGAGCTCGTCATCACCGTCGGGGCGATCAGGATCGGCGCCATCGATCTTGCGCTTGGTAATCTCTTCGGGAGCAACCTGTTCAATATCGGCATCCTTGCCATCGACGACTTTTTATATACGAAGGGAGCCCTTTTGGCCGTCATTTCGAGCAGTCATCTTGTTTCGGCGATCGCCGCGATAATGATGACCGCGATAGCGGTGATCGGCCTGACCTACCGAACTGATAGGAAATTTCTTTTTCTTGCCTGGGATTCTGTCGGGATAGTGTCGATCTTTGCTGCCTCGATCTCGATCTTATACGCAATGAAATGAAGCGGGGAAGCCTGAGATGCAGGTCTATGGAAAGTTCCCTGCGACGGTGTTGATCACGGAAAGGATTGACGCAAAGCGGTCGCGTGGACGATCCGGACAGGTTCTTTCGGCATTAAGACTTTGGAAACGGTCGGCGGAATTCCGGACAATAGTGTCGCCCGGAGACTGCCGCCCTTTTTGGGACTGTCCTGACCGCTAATGACCCGCGTTCCATTCGGCGAATCTGCTTGATTCCTCGAACTCAGTTAACTCACCGAACTCGGACAACTCGGCAAACCTGGGCAGGCACAGGTTCTGCCCCTACAAACTCATCTTAAATCACTCACAAACCTGCTCTGCGCAAACGACGCGTAGTATTCCACCGGCGCAAGGTCGTCCGTAAGGATCGGCCGAAGCGTGACCTCGTCGACAGGGATCCTGTGGCCGATCAACTCGCGGGTTTCCTCGTCCGACCCGCGAACATCTCCTTTCGAAGCGAATGCCGCGAGGATCACGTTCTGAACTTCCTCGTCCCTCTTTGACTTATCGACCTTGAAGATCGCCACTTCGGGAAACATAGCCCGGTACGTCGCGATCTCGGCCCCGAGGAACATCGAGGCGTCGCCCTTTACCGCCGTCCCTATGTTGAATATCACGACACCGTCGTACTTCAGGACCCTTCTGATCTCGCGGACCGCCTCAAGGGTAGTCAACTGATGCGGCACGCTGAAAAGCGTGCTGAACGCGTCGAGCATCACCGCGTCGTACAAACCCGAGGGCGCTTCGTTCAGGAAAACCCGCCCGTCCTCGTGGATGATTCTCATTCTCAGGTCGTCCTTCAGCCGGAAGTGCTGCCTCGCGAGCGCGGTCATCCCGGGATCGATCTCGACCACGTCGATCCGCTTGTCCTGGTATTTCTCGAGGAATTGCCTGGGAAAGGAATAACCTGCGCCGCCGATCATAAGGACCCTTTCGAAGTCCGGCCGGAAGGCCCTGACAAGATGATAGTAGCGATGATATTTCGACGCGGGCTCGCCGGTGTCGAGGTACATCGACGACTGGTAAATGAACGGATCGATCGACATCGCGCGTATCTCGCGACCCGTCTCGCTCTGAGTAGTGTCGAAGACCCTTACGCGCGAGTAACGCGTGTCGGTCTCGTGCAGGTTGAAAGCGCGGCTCATCATCAAAGAGCCCGCCTCGTTGACACCGACCGCCGCGACGAACAGTGTGATCGCCAGAGCCTTCTGCCTGGGGGTCGCAAACGAAGCGAGAAGGCCGGAAAGAACGAAGAGGGCGGCCGCGACCCCGTAAAGCGTCCGCGTACTGCCCACAAAGGGGATCAAGACGAAACCCGCGGCGAACGTCCCGATTATGCTTCCCACGGTCGAGATCGCGTACAGCCTGCCTACGGTCGATCCGGTCTCGTCAAGCGAATGGGTTTTCAGCTTGACCGCATACGGGACGATGAACCCCATCAGCGCGGCAGCAGGGGCGAAGAGAAGAAGCGCCGAGATGACGGTCTTGATCTCGAGCGGAAGTGCGGCCGAGGCGATCGCGTGCAGGACGACGTTCTCGGCGATCACGGTAATACAGACAAGTGCGCCGGCGCCGAAAAGCGCTGCGGCGAGAATGCGTGCGGAGGGGTTCCGGTCGGCGATCCTTCCGGCGAGCCAGTATCCCAGGCTTAGCGCGCCGAGGATGACGCCGATCAGGCTTGTCCATGTGTAGGTCGACGTCCCGACGTAAGGAGACAGGATCCGGGACCCTGTGATCTCGTACACCATCACAAGCCCGCCGCCGGAGAAGACGGTAAAATTAAGAGCCTGCGACTCGATCGAAGAACGGATTCCCATCTCGGTTCGAAATTAAAGGGACCCGCCGATTTGGATCGCGCGGGTCCGCATTGCCGGATCTTCTGATTTCAAAGGGGATCGAATCAGATCTCAGAGTTTTCGTCCCCTACGCCGACTTTTTTTCGGCCACCTCGCTGACGTAGGTCAGCCACGGCGCGTTGAATGGCGCCGGTCGTTCGGCATTTACGATCTTGAAGAACTCCTCCTGCAGGCGCTCTGTGACCGGACCGCGCTTGCCGGATCCAATGGTTATCTTGTCCACGGAACGGATCGGCGTGATCTCGGCGGCCGTGCCGGTAAAGAAAAGCTCGTCCGCAAGATATAGTGCGGAGCGCTGTACCACGGTTTCTACAACCTCGATTTCGATCTCCTTTGCGATCTGGATCACCGAATCGCGGGTGATGCCCGGCAGGATCGACGCACCGAGCGGGGGCGTGACCAGCTTGCCGTTGATGACCAGAAACAGGTTCTCGCCGGAGCCTTCGGAAACAAAACCTCTGTCGTCGAGCGCGATGCCCTCACTGTATCCTCCGAGGATCGCCTCCATTTTGATCAGCTGCGAATTCATATAGTTCGCGCCGGCCTTGGCCATCGCTGGCAGTGCGTTCGAATTGAATCGCTCCCAGCTCGAGACGCATACGTCGATACCGTTCTCAAGCGCTTCTTCGCCAAGGTACTTGCCCCATTTCCAGACTGCGATGTAAGTCGAAAGCGGGTTCGGGAAGGGATTGACGCCAAACGCCGGCTTATCTTCGTTGAGCCCGCGGATGATGATCGGCCGAATGTAGCATTCGTCCAGTTCGCACTCACGGATCAAGTTCACGACCGAGTCGCAGAACTCGTCGAGCGAGTAATCGACATCCATCCGGTAGATCTTCGCGGAATTGATCAGCCTCTGCATGTGCTCGCGGAGCCTGAACACCGCCGACCCGGTATGGTTCTTGTAACAGCGGATGCCCTCGAACACGCTGGAACCGTAATGGATCACGTGCGACATAATGTGCACCCTGGCGTCGTTCCAGTCGATGAACTCGCCGTCGTGCCACACCTTTGCTCCGATAGTAGTCGTACTCACATCTTTCGCCGTCATAGTTACAATTATTACTCCTGTCGAAAGGAAAAAACTTAAGAAATCGGGGATCCGATCTTAACAAAAGTCCAAAAGCGTGAAAATCAGCTATTACAAGGGTTTGCGGACTCTGTAGGACCTAACAGGATAATACAGGGCACGAACCAAAGCAAGATGCGTGTTTCCGTTCCTCTCACCCGTCTCAAACGGAAAAGGCCGAGCATCGAGGATGAACGGCCTTCCGGGATCATCTGGGCCAAGCCCAGCCTCGTCAGAGTATCTTCACCCGGGGCGCGTCGTTTTGGCGCCGGCCCTGGAAGATTCCGTTGTTGGTCAGTATCGTGATCGTCACAGGCACGTCGCCGAGCATGTCCAGACTTGGCCCAAGGCTGTAGTCGATCGTGTAAACCCCCGGTTCTACCGGGACCGCGTTGCCTATCTCGGCCGGGATCGGGGTGTTGCCGAACTGGATCGCCACAAGCGTGCCTGACAGTCCTTCGACTCCGGTTATGTACATACGGAGCCTGGTGTTCACTTTCCGGCCGCCCCTGTACTGAAGCGTCCGTACGGTGAACGGCTCCATAGTGTGGACCCGGTTCGTGACGTTGAATATCTTCGCCCGGTTCAGCTCCGGATGCTCGTCAGTCCTGAAAATGTCCGGCCTGAACGCAACGAAAATGATCTCGCCCCGGATGACCAGACCGTTATTATTGATCACGACCGGGAGCGTGTTGTCCAGGTCCTGTCCGAAACCGAGCGGCGCGACGAACACGATCTTGTTCTGTGTGACCTGTTTGAGGCCTACCGACACGCCGTTAATGGCCATCGTCACTCCCGAGAGTTCCATCGGCAGGTTGAAGCGCCGATCGAAGCTCCCTACTCCGGACGCATTCACGACCGGTGCCCCGCCGCGGATCGAGTAGTTCACTTCCGCAAGCATTCCGCGGGAGATCCCCTGGACCGCCGGTGGCGTTTGAGGGGTCGGCGAAGGAGTCGGCGACGGCGTCGGCGTGGGCGTCGGAGAAGGCGAAGGTGTCGGAGTCGGCGAAGGAGTAGGCGTCGGCGTCGGATCGGGAACCGGATCATTCGATACGGGGATCCGCGTTGCGCCCGTGAAGAAGTTCATCTGCGGGTTCGTGCCTTCCGCAATAACTTCAGGAAGAAGAATGTAATACACCTCGGTCGAAAGGTCGGGATTTCCGGTGCCGATCTCCGACAGGGGTACGCTGAAGGTCATCCTGTCGAGCGAATCGCTCGGGATCGGCTGAAGCGAGCCCAGGAAGAACGCCGGCGCGGGAAGCTTCGTCAGCCGGGTAAACGTGGCGCCGTTGCCGACGCTCGGCGAGGAAGCTCCGATCGGGTACGAGTAGATTTGCGCGGGCCTGAACGGATCGGGGTTCAGTCCGTCCTCTTCGTCTTCCGGAACGACCCCTTCGGGTGTGATGTTGAGCCTGGTTTCGAGGACAAGCGTCTGCGGTATTCCCGAACCGTCGTAATCGGTGAATCCGGGATAACGGGCAATGTCCCCTCCCGTCGCGGCATCGTCGGCCAGGCTTCGCGGTCCTATCCGCTGAAAGCTTTCCGCGTCAGAGTCATAAAGAAAGGTCGCGAATCCCTCCTGGTTCTCGCCGCTGTGCTCGTTGGTGAGATCGGCGAAGGAATCGAAGGCGAGGTATTTTCCGTCCCGCGACATTCTTCTGCCGAAATTAACGAGGTTCACGAGCTGGCCGGGCTCGTCCGGAGAGGTCGTGGTGACCTGCCTGTCGTTCCCGGAAGGCGCTCCGGAGGGGTTAAGATCCGCGAAAAAGACCTCTTCGTTCAGATCCGAGTTGTCGCCGCCCTTCATCCCTATGATAGGGTTGTCGGCATTGCTCGCGAACATCACCCGCATCCCGTTCCCTGAAATAGTCGGAGTGTTGTTGCTTATCGGCTCCGCGATGCCGCCGCGGGGAGTCATCGTGATCTGACTGATCGTCGAAGCAGATCGGACGAAAGTGAAGATCTCAGGATTGTCCTCGGGAGCCTCATTACCTGTTGGGACAAGATCCCGGTTCGAGACGAAAGCAACCACGTTTCCGTTGTCGCTGATGCTCGGGTCGGTATTGTCCGCCGCGATCAAAGGCGTCTGCGTCGGGCCTCCTGAAACCGGAAGCCTGCTCGGAGCGGAGTTCGTCGCCTGGATAAAGGTTCCGGCCGAAAGGTCCGTGACAGGAATCTCGCTACCCTGGCTCAGATCTACATCCGCGACGGCCGGGACCTGGAAAAGCCAGATCTCGAGGTTGCCGTCCTCGGTGAGTACGTTGTTCCCGTCCCCGTCGTTAAAGTCGTTCGCGTCGAAGTTCCCGGGATTCGTTCCGTCCGGAGTACCGCCGGCAATCGAAGTGGTCGCGTTCGAGCTGAAAGCTATCCATCGGCCGTCGTTGCTCAATACCGGCCTGAAGTTGCTGATCTCTACTTTGGTATTGCTCGAGAGTACCGGACCCGTGCCGTCAAAACCGCCGGCGAGGTTCGAGTCGGTGGTTTGAATGCCCGTCGCCGTAGATTCAACCACAAAACCGTTGGGTCCCGGCCCGATCTCCGCCGCCTTGATCGTCACCACATTGTTCTCGGCGGAGGCGGTATAATTCGGTGTCGATGTGTGTGCGTTGATGTTGGCCGCGACGTTTGTCGCCGTCTGCGCCAGGGATGTTTGAAAATTCACCGCGCCGGACATTATCTGGACACCGTTGACGGTGATCCCATTGACCGATCCTGAAGTGCCGGAATTCAGTGTCACCGAACCCGTCGCGGTCCTTACCTGCTCGATCAAGAGCGACTTGGTATCTGTTATCTGGAAGATCCTTCTTTGTGCGTAATCGAACAAGAAGATCTCGCGGTTGAGGTCCTCGTTCCGCGGATTCTCAGTCGCGACATTTCCGGCCGACTCGAACACGATCAGGCGGCCGTTTCCGCTGATGCCTCCGGCGAACGAGTTAGCGACCGTCTGCGAGACCTGGCCGATGATCGAATCGACCTGGCCCGAGATCGGCGCGATCGCGCCGGCGAGAACGATCAGCGCACAAAGTTTAAAAAAACGAATTATCACAAATAACCTCCACCCGGACTTCGCAGGGAAAGAGTCTTTCCGGGCCTAGTAAGCGTGGAATAGTTCAATAAGCAAAAACGTCATTCTATTCTCAAGAAGTACGGTTTGCAAGCAGATCGGCTTATGGGAGCAGGACCATTTTTGAAACAAGGTCTATGATGCGTCGGTTGTTCAAATGGGTTTTCCCGGCGGTATAATGCCGCCCGGCAGAGCCCGCAGAGATTTATGGAAGAAGGACCGCTAAGAATAATGATCGTCGCGGGCGAGTCGTCCGGAGACTCGCACGCGGCTCATCTCGTCGGAGCCCTGCGGGACAGGTTCCCGGACACCTCATTCGAGTTCTTCGGCTCGGCGGGCAGGAAAATGCGCGAGGTTGGTGTCGAGCCGGTCGTAGAGGCCGAGAAGATGGCGATCATGGGCGGTCTCGAGATCGCGCGCGAACTGCCGATGTTCATACGGGCATACAGAAAGCTCAGGGCCCAAGCGGTCAGGCGGCGTCCCGATGCCGTGATCCTTGTCGACTTTCCGGATTTCAATCTGAGGCTCGCGAGCTCGCTCAAGAAGCGTGGACTGAAGATCATCTACTACATCTCGCCGCAGTTGTGGGCCTGGAAACGCGGGCGCCTGAGGACGATAAACCGGTCAGTGGACCGTTTGCTTTCGATACTTCCGTTCGAGGAGCAATTTTTCCGGGAGAACGGTTTCGATAGGGTCACATATGTGGGCAGCCCGATAGCGTCGGATGTGAAGGCGAACCTCGGAAGGGAAGAATTCTTCCTGAAACACTTCCTGGATCCTCGATCGCCGCTTGTCGCATTGCTCCCAGGAAGCCGAAAAGTGGAAATGAAATACGTCGCCCCGGAACTTGTTTCGGCCGCGCGGCTTATGGCGGCGAGGAATCCGTCCGTCCAGTTCGTCGTTCCTCTCGCGCCTTCGCGGAGCGAGAAAGAGTTTCGCGAAGCTGTCAGATCGTCCGGCGCAGAAGGGACGGCGCTTCCTGGAAAGCTGTTCTTTGTTGCCGGAGAGACCTACGAAGCGCTGGCCGCATCGGATGCGGCCGCGGTGACGAGCGGCACGGCGACGCTTGAGGCGGCCGTGCTTGGCACTCCGATGGCAGTCGTATACAAGGTATCGAGGCTGAATTACCGGGCGATCCGGCCATTTGTCAGGATTGACGTGTTCGGACTCGTGAACCTGATCGCCGGGAAGATGGTCGCCAGAGAACTGATCCAGGGCGATCTGACGCCGGAATCGCTTGCGGAAGAGATCTTCCGGCTTCTCGATGAAAAGACCAACCGTTCGGCGAGGGAAGAATTGGCGCTGGTGCGGGAAAGGCTAGGAACCGGCGACGCCTCGGCAAAGGCCGCGGACGAAGTGATGAAGACGATCCGCGGCTCCTGAGCGGATTCTCCCTTCCTATTCGCTTGTGCCCTCGACCTCGCCGATCGGATCTTTTTCGATCTTGTCCCTGGCGATCATATCGCCCCGGTGCAGAGGCAGAAGGAAGACCGGACACATCGTCTCGGCGACAACCTTCTCCGCCACACTGCCGATCGGGATCTGGTCCGAGCGTTCGGCCCCCCCTCGGCCGTGAGAGCTGATCATTATCAGGTCGATCTTCTCTTCAAGGCTGACGGCCAGTATCGTTCTCGCCGGCCCCGATCCCGTTACGTACGTGTCGATGTCGATTCCTTCACCGCCGAGAGCCGCCGCGATGCCTTCCAGGTACTGCTTTATTTTCTTTGAGTAACCTTCAGACTCCGAGCCTTCCGGAACCGAGAACAGAAGTACCCTGCTGTTGAACTGGTTGGCGAAGGCGCGGATGTACGGAAGTACCATTTCCGCCTCCTCCGAGCCGTCCAGAGCGACCATTATCCTCTTGAATTCGGACCGACGGCTTCTCCAGTTGTTGGTCGGCCTTATAAGGAGCGTCGGCGTGGAGGTCTTCTGGATAAGCCTCTGTGCCATGCTCTTCGTGATCAGCTGACCGATCTCGAACTTGCCCCTGGTGGTCATTATGATCAGGTCGGCGTTCATCTCGCGGCTGACCGCGTCGATCTCGGCGGAGGGCTCTCCGTAGCGGTAATGCGCCCGGACGTCGAGCCCGTCGCCGCTGATAAGGTCACTGACGAGGCCGATGTAAGTCTGAAGCTCGGTACGGTTCGTCTCGATCTCGGCGTCGGTCAGATGGATGTCTTCCATCTGTTCCTTCGATTCCACGCATACTATCTCGAGTTCTGCGCCGTAGGAGCGGGCGAACGCCCTCGCCGTCGCGAGTCCCTGTTCGGCAAGAGACGAACCGTCCAGCGGAAGCACGATCTTCTGGAACGGCACCTCGTCGAGCGTCAGTTCCCTGAGCGAGGTCGGGAAATAACGCTGTTCGGAAATGATCGCTCCGAGCCTCTCCTCGACTGAAGGCGGACTTCCAAGCTTCCTTCGGTAGTACGTGAACCCGAAATACAGCATCGGCACAAGCAGGAGGTATACCCACGCGCCCTCGAAGAAACGTTCTACGAAGATGATAAGTGTCGCTCCCGAGGTGAGAAGCGCCGCGATGCCGGTTCCCAGAAGTGAGGCGGCCTTGGTCCCGGAGAACTTCACACGAACTTCCCTCAGCATTCGCTTACACGCCGCCCAGCCGGTCATGCTCAGGAGAATGAACACTCCAGCGGCATAAAGCGCGAGATATGTTTCCTCGTGGGTGCCGAAAAGAAAGAAGCAGACCGCGATCACGACGATCATCAGCCAGACCGGCTTGCCCGCCACATCGTATTTGTTCCGCTGGCCCATGCTGGCGGCGATGTAGTGGCGGTACCTCAATCCGAGTGCCAGATTCTGAACCCCCTGCGCCGCCGCTGCCGAGGCGCTCAGGAGGACCGCGATGCCGATAATTGTTCCCAGGTAAGACGCCCAGGCGGGAAGCAGGGCGTTCATAGTCTGGGTGAAGACCGAGATCTCGGAAGTGACTGTATCCTGCGATACCTGGTATATCGCGGGCCCGACGATGATCATCGTAAGCGCGGTCGTTCCCATGATGATGACCAGGCTCCCGAACGCCTTCCGGCTCTTTTCCATTCGCGTGCCGTCGTATGCCGCGACGAGGTTGGCGAAGATCTCGATACCCGTCATAAGCGCCAGGATCCTCGCGTAGCCGCCGAGCGTGAAGTGAATGTAATCGCCTGTGAAAGCCTTCAGCTGAAAATCGGGAAGTACTAGGCCGAATTGAAAGATCGTGGCCAGGATCATCACCCAGAGGAGCAGAAGCACCGCCGCCGTTGCGGGCCCGAAGGCCCTCGCTGATGCTTTCGGGCCGAGATTGACGAGCCAGCCTGTGAAAATGCTCAAGCCCACCGCGAGAAACGTCCGGTACTGGATGCCGAACAAAGTCTCATTTAACGGGATCCCGAACTCGGTCGCGCGGTCGGCGACGAACGTCACGAGGGCCGCCATGCTGACCAGGAATGTCAGCGTGTATTCGATCACCGTGATGCCCGCGTTTATCTTAACCGCCCATCCGCCGAATTCTTCTTCGGAGAGCCCGCTGCCGCCGCTGCCGTCGGTGATCCATTTCATCACCTGCCGGTACATCGCCGAGACCATCACGACCGTGAACACCGCCATCCAGATGGTCGCTCCGAACGTCACCTGCGCCACGCCTGCGACGACGATCAGCTTCAGAAAAGGGCCGAATACGTAAAGCGGGGAAGATGCGGGATCCCCTCCGCCGGCCAACGCGCCCTCGAAGGAGTTTGAAAGCTTTCGGGAGATTGTTGCTGCCATAAGAAAAGGTTCTCAGCGGAGAAAACGAACCGTCTCTATTGCCTGCCCCTGAACAACGACTCGAGCCGGTTCACGAGTTCGCCCAGATTCCTTACCTCCTTGCGGAGCCTCGGTAACGATCTGATATGCGCGTTAAGGCGCTTGTATTCGGAAAGCGGGATCACAGGAATGCCTGCCCAGACTCCGGACTTGACGTGCTTGCCCGGAAAGACCGCCGACTTGGCTCCTATGACCGCTCCGCTTTCGATCGTAGTGTGATCTGCGAAGCCGACCTGGCCTCCGATCACGCAGTCGTCGCCTATCTCGACACTGCCGGAAACGCCGGATAATGCCGCAATCACGACCCGCTTGCCGATCTTCACGTTATGCGCGATCTGTACCAGGTTGTCGATCTTCGTTCCGGCTCCGATCCTTGTCTCGCCCAGCGCGCCGCGGTCGACACAGGTGTTCGCTCCTATTTCGACATCGTCCTCGATCACCACTGTACCGACCTGAGGGAACTTGATCAGGGAATCGCCATCGCGCACGAAGCCGAAGCCTTTAGACCCGATGACTGCGCCCGTCTTCAGTATCACGCGCGAACCGATCACGCATCCGTCCTCGATCGTAACGCCCTGATGGATCGTGCAATCGCCTCCGATCCTTACGTTGTCGCCGACCTTGGCGCCCGCCCTCAGATGAGTTCCTGCGCCTACCTCTGATCTCTCCCCTACACAGCAGAATGCGCCGACGAACACGCCTTCGGCGATGCTTGCCGTGTCAGCGATGACCGCACTCGGATGGATCTCCGCCGGCCGGGCCTTTCGCGGATGGAGCGCCGCGCCTGCCTTCGCGAACGCGAGCTTCGGATGTTCGGCTGTGATTGTGGCGCAGTCGAATCTGTTTTCCGGGAGTCTGGGGATGATGAGGCAGCCGGCGGAAACGCCGTGGGAGCTCTCTGCCATTCGCGCATCGGCGATGAACGCGAGCTGGTCGGGACCCGCTTCCGCAAGGGAAGCCACCGAGTTGATCAGTTGTTCACCGTCCCCCGACAGTTCACCTTCGACCAATTCGGCGATCTCCCTGATCAGCAAAGCCATACACGCTTTCCCGGAGCCCGAAGGGCGATCCGGCTCAATATCGGATCACATGTGAAGAATTTAACCTGCTCATTATCTCAAAAGGGGGTCGGCTAAACAAAAAGGGGATGAGCCAAACTGCTGAATGCGGAGAGGATGGAGCGATTCAGCCGCTTCGGCCTTCTGCCTCTTCGACCATCTTCTGGAGAAAGAACTGGAGGCCCTCTATCTCGAATCCGTGCTGTCTTTCCAGCCTCTTGAGAATGGGTGCGGATTCGGAATCGAGGAGGTCAAGATCAGCAAGATCCAGGGTCAGGTTCTTTTCGTGCTCTTCCCTGAGGTCGAGCGCGATGCGCTCAAGAAGAAGGGCGTCGTCGAGCCTTAGGTCGCCTTCCACCCTGAGAACAATCTTGTTTCTTTCGCGATCGTCAAACTGGGTAATGCTGGTCGGCATAGGTTAGGGAATTAAATCACACTTTTTGCAAAAATCAACCGAAAGTCTGAAAATGAGCCCTCCGCGGCTTTGCCACGAGACCGTCATTCGGAGTGATATATGATCAAGATCGTACTTGCGCTGTTTGTTCTTACGTTTTTCGTGCAGTGTATGGTTGCACAAATTCCTCAGAATCCCTGTCAGAGCGAGGCTTCCAGGGAATTCGATTTTTGGCTCGGGACGTGGGACCTGGAGTGGAAGTCCGCCAAGGGAACCGTCCAGAAGGGGACCAATGAGATTTCCAAGATACTTGGCGGATGCGTCGTTCGCGAGTCGTTCGACGGCGGAAAGGACATGCCTCTAAGGGGGCAGAGCTATTCGATGTTCGACAGCCTCTCCGGAAAATGGAAGCAGACCTGGGTCGATAATCAGGGCTCTTACCTCGATTTCACAGGCGGAATGAAGGACGGCAGGATGGTTCTAAGCCGCACATTCACGAACCGCGCCGGCAAGGAAATGATGCAGCGGATGGTTTTCTTCAACGTTTCGAAGAACTCGCTGGAGTGGAACTGGGAAAACTCGGCCGACGGCGGAAAGAACTGGAACCTCGCCTGGCATATCAGGTACGCACGCAGGAAGTGAGGGAAAACCAAAAGCCCCCCGCCGACGAGTCGTGGCAGGGGGCTTTCGTTTTGGTGACTCCGGCTCCCTGGGTCTGGTGGGAGCTCCGTCATTACTGATCGGTCTTGTTTTCACCAAACCGGGCTTTGCGTTTTTCCATGCGCTCCTTCATCCGCTCGGCCATTTGAGCCTTCATTTCCGCGAACTTGGCCTTCTGATCCGGCGTCAGCACCGCGAACATCTGGGCCTTCACCTTCTGTCTCTCGATGATGACCTGCTTCTGGATGTCGGCCTGCTTGGCGGCGAGCATTTCGACCGCGCCCTGATCGAAAGTGCCGTCCGTGCCGAGCTCGCTGAGCTGCTTGCCGACGTTCCTTGAATTCTCGCGAAGACCCTTCGTGTTTTCGCGCGAAGCCTGTCGGATCGCCTTCATCTGTTCCTTCTGGGCGTCGGTGAGATCGAGGTGACGGAACATCCTGCCGCCAATCATTCCGCGCTTGTGCATTTTGCCGCGGTGCGAGTATGCGCGATTGCCTTTACCGTCCTGCCCGCCGGTCTGTCCGAAAATTATGACCGCGCCGGCTGCAATGATCGCGATCGCAAGAATAGCGACTGTGAGTTTTTTCATTTTTTCTCCTTGAAAATTTAACGGGGAACATTCCGAATGATCGGTTCCGCTTCTTTTATTCGCTGCTTTAGACGGGATGCGCACGAAAGGCAACGTAAGACTTGCGTGAATAAATGTAAAGAAATGTAAAACAGGAATTTTGCGGTGTTTTTTGCTCTAGAATGGGGAGTTTATGGAAAAGGTCCTGATCGTAGACGACGACGAAGAGCTGTGCGAGCTTGTCTCGGAGTACCTGACGGTCGAAGGTTTCGACGTAGATTCGGTCAACGACGGAGTGGCCGGACTTGAGGCGGCTCTCGAAGACGAGCACGACCTCGTGATACTCGACGTGATGATGCCGAAGATGAATGGCTTCGACGTTCTTCGCGAGCTCCGGAAGAGCTCGAAATTGCCGGTCGTGATGCTTACCGCGAGAGGCGAGGATATGGAGCGGATCGTCGGTCTCGAGATAGGCGCCGACGATTATCTTCCGAAACCTTTCAATCCGAGGGAACTGGTGGCGAGGATCCGGGCGGTCCTTCGAAGGATCGAAAGATCAGAGGATCCTGAAGCCCAGACCGAGCGCCTGAAGTCGGGTGATCTTGAGATGCTGACATCCGCAAGATCCGCAAAGATGAACGAAGAGGACCTGAACCTTACGGCTGTGGAATACGACATACTCGCGGAACTGCTGCGGAACGCGGGCCAGGTCGTGAAGAAAGAGCACCTCAGTCGAAGGGTGCTTGAAAGGGAACTGTCGCCTTTCGACCGGAGCCTGGACATGCATATAAGCAACATCCGGAAAAAGCTGTCCGAGCACGAAGGCGGAAAGGACCGGATCAAGACAATTAGGTCCGTCGGCTACATATTTACCACCGAAGTTACATAGACCAAGTGCCGGCCGTATCCGGCAAATAATAAAATGAGTTTGTTTCTTAAGATTTTCCTCTGGTTCTGGCTCGCGATGGCGCTCGTCGTCGGAGCGGTGCTGCTCGTCAACTGGTCGACTCAGTCGGAACCGCTTGCCTTGCAGTGGCGGACGTTCGTAAGAGAGTCCATCAATTCGGATTCGCAGACCGCGATCCAGATTTACGAGAACGAAGGCGTCATGGGTCTAGAGATGTACTTCTCAAGGCTGTACAGCCGGCAGAGGATAAACGCCGTCGCGCTGTTTGACGAAAAGAAGAGGCGGATCGCAGGGAATCTGGATCTCGCCGGCAGCGGCGACCTGTTTGAAAGAGCATTCCGAAGCAGCGAGCCCGAGTTCCTTAGGGTGCCCGATAAGACGTACGGCGCAGGCAAGGCCCAGCTGAGCGACGGGACGATGCTTTTGTATGTCATCGAATTGAAGCGTTTCCAGGCTCCTCCGTTTTTCACCAACCGGCTTCTGCTTCAGATCCTGGCCGTGTTTCTGACTGCCGGCCTCGTGTGTTACGCGCTGGCTTCGTATCTTTCGTCGCCGATCAGAAAACTGCGGACCGCGACCCGGCAGCTTGCCGGCGGGGACCTTTCGGTGAGGGTCGCTTCAAAGATCCGCAACCGAAGGGACGATCTGGCGTTTCTCGCCGACGATTTCGACAATATGGCGGAACGGATCGAATTGCTCATCGAGTCCGAAAAGCGCCTCAGCCGGGATATTTCGCACGAGCTGAGGTCGCCTCTGGCGAGAATGAAGGTCGCGCTGGAGCTTCTGAAGGGACGGACTAACGGCGACGCAGAGCCGCTGATCAGTCGGATAGACAACGAATCGGACAGGCTCAACGAGCTGATCTCCCAGATACTCACGCTTTCGAAGCTTGAGACCGATTCCGGCGAGTTCACGAGGTCTGAGATAAATCTCGGAAAGATCCTCGATTCGCTGATCGTCGACGCGGACTTTGAGGCCAAGGCGAGAGAGCGCGCCGTTACGGCGTCGGGGATCGATCCGGTAAGGATCGTCGGCAACGAACCGCTGGTGCGTCAGGCGATCGAGAATGTTCTCAGAAACGCCGTGCACTATACGGAGAAAGGCACAGCGGTAGAGGTTTCACTCGAACGCGACGGAAGGGACGCGGTCGTCAGGATCACGGATCACGGTCCGGGCGTGCCGGAAGACGAGATCGAAGAGCTCTTCAGGCCTTTCTACAGGATCGGAGAAGCGAGGGACCGCCGGAGCGGCGGCACGGGGCTGGGCCTTGCGATCGCGGAAAGGGCGGTCCGGAATCACGACGGCCGGATCTCTGCGAGAAACACGGGAGACGGGCTCTCGGTAACGCTCCGCTTTCCGGTGAAGGCCTCGGGAAGGCATTCGGGAGAGTACGTCACGAACTTCTAGCCGCCACAAAAGACCTCACGCCGAGCAGAACGAAGACCAAACAAACAAGCGCCATCGCGATCTGCGAGACGTAGGCGGCCGACAATTCGATCTCGCCGAACTTCATAGCAAGACGGCCCAAAGGAAGCAGGAATCCGAGCAGCCCAACGAGAATCGCGATGTGCATCGCGTGTTTCGAAACCGATTCCTTTATTTTGGCGAGATGCCCAAGCGCGGTGATCACGATCCCGAAGAAGGCGGGGATCATCGCGGTGAAGCTCGCCCTTCCTCCGTAGAATCCGTAGGCATAGCCCACGATCCCGATGATGATCAGTATCCGTCCCGTCCAGATTGCTGCTGACTGCATAAGCTGTTCTCCCGTTCAGGTCTTTATCCAAGAATCTATCAGATAGTACAGGTTCGCGCGAACCGGCCTTCAACCCCTGATCTCGTCCAGCATGTCTTCGATCGTCGACCGCAGCTGCGCTGTATGCCTGCCGTAAAAGTTTCCGTTCTCGCCGGCATTGACCGCCGGAGCAGCGATGGGTTCTCCGAATCTGATCGTGACCTTTCCCGATCTGATCCTTTTCGAGCCTCTTCCCCACACCTTGTGCAGCCCGTCAAGCGCGACCGGAACGATCGGAAGTCCCAGTTCGGTCGAAAGTATTGCCGCGCCGTCCTTGAAAGCGTGAAGACGGCCGTCGAAAGTCCGCTCGCCCTCCGGGTAAATGTTCAGGATCTTCCCGCGCTTCAGCCCTCCGGCACCGGCCTTCATAGCCTTGAGGAGATGTGTGTCCGGATCGATCGGGACGATGTTCAAGAGCGACGCCAGGCGCCGCGTGACGGGACCCTCGAAGTATTCGCTTGCGCCGACGTGAAAGATGTCCTTCAGGACGGAATAAGGGTAAGTTGAACAGATGACGAACGCGTCCAGATAGCTCTGGTGATTGGGGCAGATGAGATACGGCTTTGTTGTCCGCCGAAGGTTCTCAGCCCCTTCGACCTTCAAACGCAGGAAGATCCGGCAGAAGAAGTAAAAGGATTTGAGGATGGCGAACGCCAGGATCGAGAACAGGGCCCTTCTTTTGAGGATCGCGCGCGTCTCCGGCTGCAGTTCGTCCGCTGACCCCAGAATAGATCCCCACTTGAATCCGGCGCTTCTGTTTGGCTCCGGGACCGGACCGCCATCGGAAAGGAGTTTTGCGACGTCGCGCACTTTCAGCGCCGTTGCGATCCGGTCCGCTTCGAACTCGCGCCCGCAGGCCTGTTCCAGCCTGGCGAAGACCTCGGCCCTGGAAAGCGAGTCGAGCCGCAGATCGATCTCGACGTTCATCTCGGGATGGATCTCATTCACCGATACGCCCTGCGCGATCAGCGAATCAGCCACGAGGCGGCCTTCCGGGCTTTCCATCAGTCTGAGTTCGGCCTTTTCAAACGTCCACTCGCGCGAGTCCGCCAGCGGCAGATCGGTTCCGCTGCCGTTCGAGTATTCATTCCTCAACTCGAACCGCTTGATCTTGTTGGTCGCCGTTCTCGGCAGCGGTTCGGTCCGTACGATATAATCCCGCACTCTCTGGTATTCCGGCAGGCCCCGGCCGAGCCCGTCCAGATCGAACCGTATCGCCTCGCAGGCGTTGGCGATCCCTTTCTGCTTCAGGAGATCAAAATCGGGTACCGCGACCGCGGCGAGCTTTTCGGCGCCTTTCCGGCCTTCGCTCTCATCGGCGAGCCCGATCACGCAGATCTCTGCGATCAGAGGAGACTTAAGGTAATGGACCTCGAGGTCCTCCGGATGGACGTTCTTTCCGGACGGAAGAACGATCACGTCTTTCGCTCTGCCGGTGATGTACAGATGGCCGTCCTTGTCGAACTTCCCAAGGTCGCCGCTTTGGAACCATCCTTCGTCGTCGAACGCTTCCCGCGTCGCTTCCGGATTCCGGTAATAGCCTCCGAAGATCATCGGCCCTCGTATCAGGACTTCGCCTTCCGAACCGTAGCCGGACGCCGCGATCTTCACCTCAGCTCCGAGGACCGGCTTGCCCACCGACCCGACGCGATTGTCGTCGATCGGCGTTGCAGTCGCGGCACCGGAAGTTTCCGTGAGGCCGTACGCCTGGATGATCGTGAAACCGAGCCGGTGGAAGTCCTTCGCTACGTCCTCGTCAAAACGCGAGCCGGCGGCGATGGCGAGCCTCAACTCACCGCCCAGCGATTCGTGGACCGGTCGGAAGAACATCTTCCCCAGGTTCACCTTGAACGTGTCGCGAAGAAAGCCGTTGATCCCGAGGAGAGAGGCGAAGAGCCAGCGCAGAGGCCGGGATTTCCGGCGCACCTTGTCGAAGATCTTTTTGTGGATCAGGTACCAGAGCCTCGGAACGCTCGCGAGGATCGTCATCCGGCTAACTTTCATAGCCCTGGAAAGTTCCTCGGGCGTGAGTTCCTTGAGATAGATGACCTCGCAGCCTTTTGTCGAGGCGATCCACAGCGCGGCGATCTGGAGGTACGCGTGGAACAGTGGTAGAAGGCTCAGGATGCGCTCTTCCGGAGATACGTCGAGGACCCTGTCGACGGCATCGAGTTCGGCGCAAATGTTCGCGTGCGAGAGCAGGACCCCTTTCGGCCGGCCGGTGGTCCCGGACGTGTAGATAAGCAATGCATTGTCGGCGCCTGACGCGTCCGGCTCGAACGATCCGTCGGCTGCGGATTCGGTCCAATCTTCAAACGTTTCTACTGAATCCGCCGATCCGGAGCGCCAAGCCACCTTAGGTACCTCGTAACCGAGCTTTTCTTCGATCTCAGAGAACCGTTCGGAGGCGGCTGCGGCCGTAAATACAAGCTTCGCTTCGGAATCCTTGAGGAAATTAGCAATCGTCGCGGTCTCTCCGTGCGGATCGATGGGCACGCAAACCGCCTCGGCGTAGAGGATCGCGAGATACGCCACGGCCCAGCAGGGATGGTTCTCGCCGAAGACGGCGACACGGTCTCCCTTCGAAACGCCGCTTTCCCGCAGACGCGCCGCGACGTTCCGGACCTCGCCAAACATCCTCTCGTAGGTGTAGGTTTCTTCAGGGATTCCCACCACGCGCATTGCGGTTCTTTGCGCGTGCTTTTCGCACGATTCGGTGAGTCGCTGGATGAACGATCTTGTCATCGGCGGACGGTCAATGCCTCTCCGGTGCCGGGACCCGAAGTTTGATAGCTTTGGCGACGATCTCGAAAACCGCGGGAAGACGGCCCGGGATCTCGCCGTCGGTTTCGAAATCGATGAACTCCGAAGGATCCGCCGTCGAAGCCTCGATCCTTTTCACTAGACGGCTCTTGACCTCGGGAAGCGCGAGATGAGTACCGCTGTAAAGCTTGTAGCTGTTCAAGAGGATCCTCAGCGTTGTCAGGTCCCCGATGTTCACAAGGTCCAGCAGTCCGTCATCGAGCTTCGCGTCGGGGGCTATCTGCATTCCGCCTCCGAAGAACCTGGCGTTGCAGATGCAGAAGTTCAGTGTGGCGAGCCGGGTGGCAGGCTCGCCGTCGATCGCCACGTTGACGATCTTGAACTCGGGATCGAAAACTTCCTGAAGGGTCGAAAGCGCGAACTTGGTCTTGCCCCGGACGGTCTCGCTCGGGATCCACGCGAAACTTCCTTTCTTTTTCACGCGATCGTTAATCGACGCACTGAGCCCGAACGAAGCGACATTCAGGAAATACCGCTCGGCGGGCCGACCCTCGAAGTCTGTGAACGCCACCTTTCCGGCATCGACCTCACGCGTGACGCCTACGCGGAGCTGGCGGGCGGCCTCCCTTGGGGTCGAAGAGATCCCGAGCGACCGCCGGAGATCCCCTCCGGTTCCGGCCGGAACGATACCCATCGTGACGTCCTCTCCCGAGCGGATCACGCCGTTCGCGACCTCGTTGATCGTTCCGTCTCCGCCGCAGGCGATGATGAACCGCCTCCCGGAAGCGATAAAGCGTTCTGCGATGTCGGTCCCGTCGCCCGGCCTCTTGGTCAACGCTACGGTGTATGGTCCGAAATGCGAGCGAAGATCGGAAGCGATCTCCGACCAGCGAGTCTGGGTAGAACCGCCCGCAGACTTCGGGTTGACGATGACCAGAGGCAGTCCGGTGCCGGAGTCAACGGCTGAAGAGTTGTCTGTTCCGTTTTGCAAAGTCGGCTATCTGGTTGATGGTGCTGAAGTTCTCGAGACGATCGTTCGCACGGAAATCGGTCGAGAATCCGGAACCCGTGTTCACGTGCACCTCGTTCGTGACGATCGGTCCTGATTTGGCGCCGCATTTTCCGGCCACGATCACGTCGGTCAGCCCGTCGTCATCTATATCCCGGAATCCGACCGCGATGACCCAACAGGTTGCGCTGTCGGCATCGTAAGCGCTGTAAAATGAATAGACACGCTCTCCGTCACGATAGATCGCGATCTCCGACCCCAGCGGCGGATCCGTAAAATCGGGCTCGTGAAGCGTGACAAAACAGGCGCCCTTGAACGGAGCGTGACTGAACGGAAAAGTCTGGCTTTTGAGCACAGCCTTTTCTCCGGGATCGATGCCGGCGCACGCTTCCTCATAGGGTTGTTCAGGTGCAGCTTCGTCGGGAGATTCGGTACTCTGTGCCGGTTCCTGGCTTTCCGCAGAGCCGGATTCCGACACGCCCGTCCCTCCGGCGAATCTCTCCCTTTCGCCCGGCTCATCCCGCCCTCCTGCCCCGCAGGCACCGAGAGCCAGAACGACCGCGATCACGATTGCGAAAACTGATGCGAATTGTTTCATACCAAGATGATTCGTGTGTAACCTTTTTTTAACAAGTAGTCAAAAAGAAGTCAGAAGACAGGAGTAAATGTAGGGGCGGGACCTGTGCCCGCCCGTCGGGAGAAGATGCAGGGGCGGGACCTGTGTCCGCCCATAAGTAGGCAAAAGTCAGGAGTTCGGAAAGGACTGAGGAAGGACTGAGATGAAAGGACTGAGGACTGAGAAAGGATTTTGACAATTCAGATTATTGGAATCACGCTCCCTCAGTCCTCAGTCCTCAGTCCTCAGTCCTCAGTCCTCAGTCATGCACGTCGCTTGCGCTCCGGGTTCCGATCATTTTCCGATTGTCCACGCACGGTCTTTTTCTCCCAGTTCGGCAATCCTCTCCAAAAGGTGGTCCGCGATCTGCTTGTGGGTTCTGAGCGAGTTTCTCTCGGAATAAAATCCGGAAAGGTCGATCTCTTTTCCGAACCAGATCCGGACCTTCTCTCCGCCGGTCCAGTTCCCGAGGATCTGCTTCGGCAAGTCGTTTCCGAGCCCGGCGATGAAGATCGGGATCACCTGCGGTCTTGCCTCCATAATAACTTTCCCGACGCCCGGCTGTGCGGGAAGAAAGCTGTAGGGGTCGTCGTAAGTATTGCGTTTGCCCTCCGGATGGAAGCCTATGAGGTGCGCCTCACCCTCCGAACAGATCTGGATCAGCCTTCGGAGAGAGTACTTGTCGAACTCACGCTTGCGGGCTTCTCCTGCTTCCCGGAAAAAAGGAGGATACATCGACCACCAGCCCATCAACAGGTTCACGAACCAACCAACCGGATTGTCGTAGAAGAACCTCGCGCGGACCGGAAAATAGAGGCTGACGGGCCGAGTGGTCTGGCGGAATATCACGCTCGAAACAACGTACATATCGAAGAACGAGCGGTGGTTGGCGACAAGAAGAAGCGGCCGCGAGGCGTCGCTGTTCTCGACGTGCTCGATACCGAACACATTCATCAGGTTGTAAGTGCTGATCTTTATCCAGAGCGATCCGATGTGTCTCTGACAGAACGTCCAGAAGCGCTTCCATCGGCCGAGGTTCATACGGTGCGTCAGCCAGAATCCGGCGCGCTCGGTCGGGCCGAGAAGCGAAAGCTCTTCTTCGGTGGGAACGAACGGAGCCTCAAGGGCGCGTTCAGGGCTTTTTTTGATCTGATCTGACACCTGAAAAGTCCGACCGCCGGGATCGTCGGCCGTAAAAGCCCAATCTTACACGAAAATCCGGCTGACAAACCGGCCGCCGAGAAACTCGGCGGGATCGATCGCGCTCTGCAGGATCACACCCTTGTACCTGCCTGATATCAGCATCATCGCGGCCTCACAAAGAGGTGCCGCGGTGGTCGTCTGGATCGCCCTCAGGCGGTTGCCGTTGATCTCTATAGGGTTCACGAAATACGCCTTTTCAAGGAGCCTTCTTACGCCGTCGGAATCGAAGCCCTCGACGGAAGCGTGGGCGAGAACGAAGTCGTCCTCGACCGCCGGGATCTCCCTGAGAAACCTTTCCAGAACCTTTTGCGGAAGGTCTTCGTCGTTGGCGAACTCGTGAATAACTCCCGAGGCCCAATCGAAGTGCCCGACGTGCCGCAGCGTCTTGTAATCGAGGGTCCTTGCAAGGGAAGCAAAGCGCTCCGGAAGGTCTGCGGCCCCTCCCGACGTAAGATCCGCGTCGAACCGGCGTCCGCCGATGACGATCGCCTCGCGTTCCGAAAGCGCCGGAAGTTCTGTGATCCTGTGGTCGCGAACGACCCGGGAGTTCTTCACATACTCGGTCGCGACTCCGATCGGGGACCAGGTAAAGCCGTAAAAATGAGGTGCATGGGCGTGGGCAGTCAGCGCTCCGACCTTCATCGCGATCTTCTCGACGTTCGCATTTCCGAACTCTTCAACGAACCTGTTGTAAAGCGAAACCGCCAGAACGTTTATGAATCCCGGCGCGAGTCCTGTCTGAAGAATGAAGCCGGTATCGGCGCCTTCGGCGAGTTCGATTATCTTGTCCGTTTCGGCGACGTACTCGGTCAGGTTCGCGTAGTGCATCCCGTGTTCCTTCGCGAATTCCGCCAAGCGCGGCGCCTCGCCGCCGGGTGCGCAGTCTAGAAGCACGTCGCATTCGTCGAACGCAGCGCGCATCTCGCCGGTCGTTTCGCCTGCCGGCATCTGCACAAGAACGATGCCGGATCCGCTATCCGATCGCCGTGTGATGAAGTGGTATGCTTCGTCGAGTTGTTCCTCCGATACGTCTCCGAGATACAGTTCGACCTCTGTTTCGGACCATTCCCTCAGCAAAACGGCCGCCGCACGTCCGATCCCGCCGGTTCCGGCGATAAAGATCCTTTTAACCATAAGTGCAAGATTTCAACACACTTGCGGAGAAGGTTCAAACCGGGAGCCGACGGGCGCGTCAACGAAGCAGCCTGGTTTCGATATTTGCTATTCCTTCGAGTGTCTTGTGGACAGGGCACTTGTCGGCGATCTCCATCATCCGCGTCTTCTGTCCATCGTCAAGATCACCGATCAGCTCGAGTTCTCGGGTGAACTTGTCGATCCTTGCCTTCGGGTTGTCACAATCGACGCAATCCTCGAGATGCACCTTTTCGTGGCGTATGTGACAAAAGACCTCCTGAAGGTCCCAGCCCTTTCGATCCGCGTAAAGCCTGAGTGTCATCACTGTGCAGGCGGCCAGCCCTGAACTAATGAGCTGATAAGGTGACGGGCCCAGATCATCCCCGCCGAATCCTTCAGGCTCGTCCGCGATGAATCTGTGCTTGTCGGCCATTACGTGCGTGGTGAACTTGTCTGCCTTTGCGAGATAGGCGACGGTGTGGCTGTCGGTCGAAAGCGCGGGAGGTTCCGGGATCGAGACGTATCTTTCAGCCCAGGCTGCGATGACGGATCCCGTGTAGCACGCGTCCTCTTCGTCCGTCAGCAGGTGGTCGGCGCCGTCGAGGGAAATGAAGCTTTTCGGATGACGGGCGGCTTTGTACAGCTCGGCCGCGTTGTCTATGCTGACGATCTGATCCTGGGGCGAGTGGAGGAACAGATAGGCGCGCTCTCCGGCAGAGAGCGCCTTTGAAATGTCCTGACTCTCGACATCGTCGATGAACTGCTTCTTGAGCCGGAAACTTTGACCGCCGATCGATACATCGGCGTAGCCGGCCTTCCTTATGTTCTCTATCTCCGAGGAAAAAAGGCGCTTTACGTGGTCCGGCATAGAAGGAGAACCGATCGTCGCGATCCCAGCGATCTCGGGCAGTGAATCGGCCGCCATCAATGCCGTCGTGCCGCCGAGCGAATGACCGACAAGAAGCCGAGCTGCCACGTGGTTCTCCTTAAGGTACGCGGCGGCGCTGAGCAGGTCCCCGACGGAGCTTGAGAAATTGGTGTCCTTGAAATCGCCCTCACTTTCCCCAAGGCCCGTAAAATCGAGGCTCAGAACGCCGAACCCTTTTGTCGCGAGCGCACTGCTGATGTTCCTGACCGCCTTGAAGTTCTTGCTGCAGGTGAAGCAGTGGGCGAAGATGGAATAGTTGTGCGGCTTTCGCCCGACCGGCAGTTCCAGGACCGCGGCAAGCTTCTGGCCGGATTCGTTCTCGATGCTCAGTTTTTCTCTTGGCATAGGTGAGTTTATAGCATCGGGAGGTGTAACTATTCCAAACCGGCGGCAGAAATGAAAAATGGCCGGCGATCGTGCCGGCCAATGCTCAGGAGTTACTGATTGTCTTACGAGATCCTCACGCTTCCGTCGCGGTTGAAGGGGCCAAGGTTTAGGACGATACGGTCCTTTTCGAACTCTTCCGACTTTTCGTACAGCTCTACGCCGTTAACCGTGTCCCATATCCTGATCGAGTCGTCCGATACGCTGATAACCACGCTTGCCTCGAAACTCACGAACATCGAGTTCACCTTGTCCGAATGGGCCGCTCTTAAATTCTTCAGTTTGTTCATCTTGTGCCTCCTTACTTATGACGGTGCCTCGAACGGTACGATGCAGGTCGCTTGCAATTGCTCGCGTCAAGAAATGTAAAGAGCCTCTGAAAGGTCAGACGGAGTCGGCTTGCGATATGTTCCGGGGACGTTAAGGAGGGAATCGTTTGCGGAAGACCTGCCGGCCGGGCCTTCGGGGAAATCAGCGCCTATCTATCGAAGAAATCGTCCGGGAGATGTTCGTCGTAAGTGCGGTAATAGAGCCTTCGTTTGGTGTCTTTTTCTGAAAGGCCTTCAGGAAGGGAGGCGAGGAATGCGGTTCTTGCCGCCATGTACATCTCGCAGGCCATAGCGATCCGCTGATTGGGCGACATTGCCATCATCATTTCGAATTGGAGCTTAGCGATTTCCTTGGAGGTGTCTTTCATTCTGAGGCTTTTGATCGGCAGCTGTCGTATAGTTTCTCGATCCCAAGAGGACTGATCCAACGCGTCACGTACTCGACGTCGAATCCGGATCGCATCAGGTTGGCAATATCTCTCCTTTGCATTTCTGAGCCGCTGTCCTTCGCCCAAAGGAGTTTCGAAAGGATCAGATCATCTTTACCAACAACAAATACTTCAGCGCCGTAGAAATCAGTCAGTTCTCTCCTCTCGAAGGCTGAATTCTGGAAATCATCGTGTTTCTTCATGATGCAGTCGATCTTGAAGGCCGTTTCCTGATGGATCGCGTTGAACATTCGCCTATACTCGACAGCGCGCTTGGCGCTCCCGTGGGGGACGTAGAAGTCCGGTTCCAGCGCAGAGATCAATGGTTCAAGATCTGAGCGTTTAAGGTCCACTACCACGTCAATGTCCGCAGTCTGCCTGAAGACCGTGTATCTCATCATAGCCATCGATCCCGTGAGCATATACGCGATCCCGAGCCGGTCAAGCCTTCCTACGAAATCGTGAAGAACACGAATGGGGATGTAGTCTTCAGGAGCTTTCATTCGCCATTTTACGATACTCTCGACATCCATTCCTCGTCGTAGATCCTGAAATCGCGAAGCAATCTGTCCGCCTTCTCCGGGGACTCTTCCAATTTGTTCAAAAGGGCCCTTGCGACCGAATCGCGTATCGGCTCAACAACTTCTTTGCTTTGCAGACTCTCTCTTACAGATCCTTCAAAATCTGGTTTGGTCATTCTGACGTGAATAGCCGTTGCGAGTTTTTCGAAAGTCTTTTTGCTACTGATTTCCCATTTGTCCAAAGGGTAATGAGCCGCCGCATACTCGGATATAGCAGCGTTAATTTCCTCAATCATCGATTGCACGTGAGTTCCGTGAGCAATTGTGCGCCCGAAATTCACGTAGGACTCAACGAAACTCGGCTCGAATTCGGGATCCCGAAAACAAAGCGCCCCTTCGAATTCAATACCCTCCGAAGTTCCGCTAAATTCCAATGGAAGAAGGGGTTCCCAGTAGAGAAACGTCCAGTCTCGCGAGATCCTGTGAACGAGTCCGTTCGGATAGTGGAAGCCAGCGCTGTATGCCTCTCCTTTGACAAGGTAATTGAACTCGAAGGTTTTCCCTTTGAACAAGTAAGCAAGCTCACGAAGTAACTCGAGATACAGGTCACAGCTCAGAGGTTCATCGAATTGCCAGATCTTCTGATCGAGAATGCAATCGATCTCTACCGACTTAGCGGCGAACTCCTCGCTCCTGAAGGCACCTGTCTCTAGTCTTCCTTTTCGAAACTTCTGAAGGAAAACTTCTTCCCCATCCGCTCCACGAAACGATACATTAAATTCGGCACTCAAGGCGTTCAGTGCCACGAAGTTGAGCTCAAATATTCCGAGATAGCGACTGCTCACTATGTCCAAGGTGACAAATAGGTCTGAGCGAACAGGCTTCTCCAGTTTGCCGAATTTGAGTGCTATCCTACCGCTTTCGCTCAATTCGAGTGCGAGAGTGCCTGATTTCGTCGCTTCAATACCAAAAACGAACACCGATCTTAGGAATCTATTGAACGTACGCAGTGTAGTGCCGCCCGTATACATCGCCGGTCGAGCGCGAATCGCTGCGACAAGCTCGGAGAAATCTTCTGAAGGCATAGTGAAACTATACCTTGAAAACGCCGGCAGATCCCCGGCCGCCATTGGATTAGAAAACGGATTGATCAACTGATTGACTAGCTATCTCGAAGTCGGTCAACTGTCGGCCCGCAATGCAAAAGCGGGCCGGCGAGAATTCCTCTCAAGACCAAGCCAATGAGCAGGGATCATTCACCCGACATTAAAGTACTTCGCATCGGGGTGGTGGACGATGATCGCGGAGGTCGACTGCTCCGGAACGAGCTGGTATTCCTCTGTGAGTTCGACTCCGATCCTCTCAGGCTCGAGCAGTTCGAACAGCTTGGCCTGGTCCTCCAGGTTAGGACACGCGGGATATCCGAAGCTGTATCGCGAGCCCTGATAGCCCTGCCTGAACAGCTTCGTCAATACTTCTGCATCCTGATCCGCGATCCCGAACTCCTCGCGGATACGCTTGTGCCAGAGCTCGGCGAGCGCTTCGGCGGATTCGACGCTCAGGCCGTGGAACAAAAGGTAGTCCGTGTAATCGTCGTTCTTGAACAGCTTCGCCGAATATTCCGATGCCTTCTTGCCCATCGTGACGAGATGGAACGCGACCGTATCGTTGCGGCCCGAATCGACCGGCAGGAAATAATCCGCCAGGCACAGGTTCTTCGAACCGAGCTGGTCGACCGGCTGGCGCGGAAAAGTGTACCGCATCCGCTCGGTCTTTCCGTCCTCTTCGAAGACGATCAGATCGTTCCCCTCAGAATTGCAAGGGTAGTAGCCGTAGACTAGCTTCGCCTCAAGCAGCTTGTTGCGGATCGCTTCCGCCTTGATCGACTGGAACTTGGGATAAACCGTCTCCTCGAGGATCTTTTGATACTCTTCCGGTGATTTGCGGCCCTGTTTGAACTGCCACTGGCCTTTGAAGAGGGCCGTCTCGTTGATGAAGGCGAAGACTTTCGTGAGATCGGTGATCTCGACGACCTTTGAGCCGTAGAAGGGAAGTTCGGGTATTAGTACCGCCGGCGGGATATCGGAACGAGTGGTGTGGGACGTGTTTCCTCCGGAATCTGTGTCGAACCTTGCGGCTTTTCTTCCGAGTTTTGCGTCCTCGCCGACGAGATCCTCCTCGTCGTCTTCGCACTCCGCGCTCACTGCAGGCGGGACGCCTGCGTTCCGATCGATGCCTGCGTTCCGTTCGCCGCCTGCGTTCCGATCAGCCCCTGACTCCTGACTTCTGACTTCTGACTCCTCGGTTCCCGCCGCCGCTTCCCTTACTTTCTCTGCGCTCTCCGCGTGCTCTGCGGCAGATCTCCTCAGCTTGGCCAGTTCGTCCATCGCATTCAGCCCGTCGAACGCGTCGCGGGCGTAGAACAGCTTGCCCTCGAACAGCGGCAGAAGGTCCTTATCGACGTACCTTCTGTTCAGGGCGGCACCCCCGAGAACGACCGGCGTCCTGATATCGCGCTCGTTCATTATCTCGAGGTTGTCGCGCATTACCAGTGTCGATTTCACGAGCAGGCCGCTCATCCCGATCGCATCTGCTTTATGCTCCTCGGAAGCCTTCAGTATTTCGTCGATCGGCTGTTTGATCCCAAGGTTGACGACCTTGTAGCCGTTGTTCGTCAGGATTATGTCCACGAGGTTCTTGCCAATGTCGTGCACATCACCCTTAACGGTCGCGAGGACCATCGTGCCTTTTTCCTGGCCCTCGACCTTTTCCAAAAGCGGCTCGAGGAACCGCACCGCGGCCTTCATCGCCTCGGCTGACTGGAGCACGAACGGCAGCTGCATCTGGCCCGATCCGAAGAGCTCGCCGACGACCTTCATCCCGTCCAAAAGGATCTCGTTGATGATGTCGAGCGGTTCATATTTCTCCAGAGCCTGCCTCAGATCGTCCTCAAGCCCTATCTTTTCGCCGTCGATGATGTGGTGTTTCAGCTTCTCTTCTATCGAAAGGTTCGAAACGTCCGGCTTGATCGCCGACGCCTTCCTGCCTTCGAACAAAGTCGTGAACTCGGTCAGAGGGTCGTATGTGCACACGTCGCCTTCGAACTCGCGCCGGTCGTAGATCAGCTCGCGTGCGACCTCGACCTCGCGCTCGTTGAACCGGTTCAGGGGAAGTATCTTGGAAGCGTTGACGATCGCGGCATTCATCCCGGCCTCGACGGCGTCGTGCAGGAAGATCGAGTTCAGGACGATCCTCGCGGCGGGGCTCAGGCCGAAGGAGATGTTCGAGACGCCGAGGATTATGTTTGCTTCCGGAAGTTCTTCGCGGATCGCCCGGATCGCCTTGATCGTCTCTTGCGCGTTCTTACGGTCCTCCTCGATCCCTGTCGAGATCGGCAGCGCAAGCGGATCGAAAAAGATGTCGTGCGCGGGGATCCCGTATTCGAGCGCGTCCTTCATAGCACGGCTCGCGATTTCGACCTTTCTTGCCGCCGTGCGGGCCATACCTTCCTCGTCGATCGTGCCGACCACGACGCCAGCTCCGAACTTCTTCGCCAGCTCAAGAACCTTCAGGTACCTGGGCTCTCCGTCCTCGTAGTTGGTCGAGTTAAGCAGGCATTTTCCGCCCGCGTGTTCCAGGCCCGCCTCCATCTTCTCCCACTCTGTCGAGTCGAGCATCAGAGGGATCTTCACGTTTGTCACAAGCCTCGAGACAAGCTCGTGCATGTCGTCGACACCGTCGCGGCCGACGAAATCGACGTTCACGTCAAGGATGTGAGCGCCCTCGCGCTCCTGTTCCTTGGCGAGCGAAACAAGGCCGTCCCAGTCCTCGTCCTCTAGAAGCCTTCGCATCTTCCGCGATCCGGAAGCGTTGACGCGCTCTCCGACGATCAGGAACGAAGCGTCCTGCGTGTACGGCTGGCGGGAATAGATCGAAGACGCGGAAGGCGCGAGATTGCCTTCGCGGTGCTTCGGATCGATCCGCGAGATCTCTTCGACGACCAGCTTCAGGTGCTCGGCCGTGGTACCGCAGCATCCGCCGACGATGTTCACACCGAAGTCCTTCGCGAAGTGGATTATCTGCTTCGTGAAGCTCTCCGGGGTCTCGTCATAGTGCTGCTTTCCGTCCTTGACCTCGGGCAAGCCTGCGTTCGGAAGGACCGAAACGGGGAACCTCGAATGTTCGCACAGGTATTTCAGCGACTCGGTCATCTGTCGGGGACCGGTGCCGCAGTTCATCCCTATGACGTCGATCGGGAACGGCTCGAGCGCGGTCAGCGCGGCGCCGATCTCGGTACCGTTGAGCATCGTTCCGAACGTCTCGATCGTGACCTGCGCGATGACGGGGATTCTGATCTTCTTATCTTCGAAATAGTCGAAAATCGCTCTGAAGGCGGCTTTCGTCTGCAGAAGGTCCTGGCAGGTTTCTACGATCAGAAGGTCCGATCCGCCTTCGATAAGCCCTGCGACCTGGCCTTCGTAAGCCTTCTTGAGATCAATGAAATCGATGTGTCCCAGCGTAGGCAGTTTCGTGCCGGGCCCGATCGAGCCGGCGGCGAAGCGCGGATGATCTTTCGTCGAATAGTCGGAAGCGATCCGCTTCGCCATCTCGGCGGCCATACGGTTAATCTCGTAAGTCTTGTCGGCGAGACCGAATTCGGCGAGGACGACGCCGGATCCACCGAAACTGTTCGTCTCGATCACGTCCACGCCGGCTTCGAGAAATCCCTCGTGGACGATCTCGACGGCCTCCGGCTTCGTGTACAGAAGGTTCTCCGAGCAGTTCTCGAACTCAGGTCCGCCCCAGTCTTCGATCGACAGGTCCTGCCCCTGGAGGCTGCTGCCCATAGCGCCGTCGAAGACCACGATCTTCTTCTTCAATAGTTCGAGAAATGCGCTCATCGGTATCAATAACTCCTCAAAAAAACAAAACTCCGCGCCAAACAAGCGCAGAGTCGATCGAAAAACTGATTTAAAAACTCCCAGCTGTTTAGCAGATTATTTTCCGTGGTCGCAAGTCGCCATAACTCACCACGTTGCAAAGGCAAAGTGTAACGGCAGAAGTGACGCCAGTCAAACAAAGGCTTTCAAATCGGAAAGCCGACATTTCACAAAAAAGATGAATGCTCGCGATCACGGAGACCCAATAAAAAGCGGAATCGGAACGATCCTACTTCATAAAATAATCCGCCGCCATCGAAGCGAGGTCGTCGAGCGCGCTTCCGTCGCCGTCCTTGTCCAGAGCTCCCGTCGCGAGGTCCAGGATCGAACCTCCGGAAGCCGCGTCCAAGCCGGCCTGGCCCTCGATCAGGTCCGATAGCCCGCCCGCCCCGACATCGGTCTCGCGCTTCTGCTTGCCCAAATACGCCATTACTATCGGCGCCAGCGTTATCAAAAGATTGGCAGCCTGTCCCGCGTTCAGGCCCGTCCGTTTGCTGATCTCCTTGGCCACCGGCCCGCCGGCGTTTCCGAGTATGTGTCCGAGGATTCCGGTTCCGTCGGTCTGCCTGTCGGCATTCTGCGGAGCCGGCACGCCTCCCTGCAGGTAGTCGCCGAGCTGATCGAGCAGACTGCCGTCGTGGTCCTTCTCAAGCGCCCCGTTTATCGAGGCCGCCCCTTGCGGATCGCGTGCTTTGTTCTGAAGCTCGCCGAGAATCATCGGAAGCGCGATCTGAATGGCGTTGTTGACGGTCGAGTTATCCGCTCCAAGGTTCTGCCCTATCTGCTCGCGTGCGAAACCGCCAGCCGCGGTTCCTAGAAGATCTTCAAGTGAATTCATAATCTCCTCCCTTTCTCGATTTGCTGAAACAACAGAATCATAGCAAATTAGTGTTACGGCGATTCGCCGGAAGTTACCTTATTGTAAACAACCGCTTACCGGTCGATGAGATTTCCTGAGAGATCACTTTACATTTTGATCTTGGCCTCGCTCGCTCTGACGCTGTCCTGCGCTTCCCTCGGTGAAGAGCGGGCGGATCTTCGTATCGTCCGGACATTCAGTGATCTCGGCTTCTTCGGAGGAGAGCCGTTCGGCATAGAGGAAAAGGACGGAAGGCTTTACGTTTCGAACGGAAAAATGGGGACTCTCACGGTTTCCGTGATCGAAAAGTCCCGCTGCTGGAACCCGTTCGGCTGTTATACAGGAAAGCTCATCACTGACAAGTTGCACACTCCCTCGCACATTGCGATCGAGGAAGACGGAAGCGTCCTTGTCGCCGATTCGGGAGATCATACGATCAGACGCGTGACGCCCGAAGGAACCGTCAGTTTGGTCGCGGGAACACCGGGAGAAGCCGGCTTCAAAGATGGAAAGGCGGTTGAGGCGCAGTTCCGTGCCCCGGTCGGGATCGCGGTAAGCGAAGGCAGGATCTTCGTTTCAGACACCTACAACGACCGGATCCGCGTGATCGAGAACGGCGAAGTGAGAACGCTCGCGGGCTCGGAGCGCGGGTTCGCCGACGGAGACGGCGCTTCCGCTCGGTTCGATACGCCGTGCGGACTTGCGATTCTTGCGAATGGAAGCCTCCTTGTGGCGGATCTCGGCAATCGTCGGATCAGAACTGTCGGTCCGGATGGAAAGGTCCTCACGATTGCCGGCAGTGGTGAAGCTTACGTCCGCGACGGCGATCTAATGAGCGCGTCCTTTTCGGCGCCGACGGATGTCGCACTGGAGAAGACGGGCGGGATCTATGTCGCCGACGGGGACTCTGTCCGCGTGATCGGCCGGCGTTTTGTGCCGATCGTTGAAACCCTTACGTCAATAAAGCGGGGTTTCGAGGACCGCGAGGACGGCCGCAGCCGCTTCAATCGAGTAAGCGGCTTGGCCGTTGGAGACAAGGGTGACCTCTTTGCAACGGATTCCGACAACGGGCTGATCCGCGTCCTCGGCGGGAGATTTGGGCAACAGCAAGGAGAAGAGGAATTCGCTGAAAGCCGCGATTGGGACCGCAACCATTACCACCCATTCCCGAATTGGCCGTACGATCCGCCGGATGCCGTGCGCGAGATCGCGGGCACGTTCGGTGAGATCAGAGGCGAGCGCGAAAGGGCCGATTCGCCGGTCTACTTCCACAACGGACTCGACATTACGGGCAGTTACGGAGAAATGGCGCGGTTCGTGATGGACGAGAAGGTTCTCAATCCGGAAGCGGTCCGGAACGTCGACACTCTGCGTGAGCTTATCCGGCTTCCGCTTCACGCCTACATCCATATCAATATCGGGAGGACGACCGATGGCGAGCGTTTCGAGGATCCGCGCTTTGTATTCGAAGAAACCGCCGAGAGGACTTCTGTCCGTGTGCCCCGAGGCACGCGGTTCAAGCCGGGCGAACCGGTCGGTACGCTGAACCGAATGAATCACGTGCATCTCGTCGTCGGAAGCCCCGGAAGGGAATTCAACCCGTTTAGCCCGATCCCGTATCCCGGAGCTTCCGACAAGATCGCGCCTGTCATCGAGAACTTCGAGCTCGTGAGCGAGGCCTGGCAGCCGCTTGAAACCGAAGGCGATGAAGGCCGTATAAACGTGGACGGAAAAGTCAGGATAGTCGCCGAAGGCTATGACCGTATGGACGGGAACGCGGAACGAAGGCGGCTCGGGATCTACAAACTGGGTTACAAGCTCCTGGATCCCGAGGGACGCCAGATCGGCGGCGAGAACATGAATTTCTGGACTATCGCCTTCGACGAACTCCCGGACGACCGGCTCGCGGGACATATATACGCGGTCGGAAGCCGGTCCGGCGCCACCGGACCAACTGTCTTCCGGTACATCGTATCGAATCGGCTGAACTCAGGTAAGGTCAAAGAGGGTTTCATCAATTTCTCTAAACTCGACCCCGGCGATTACGAGATAGAGGTTGTCGCCGCGGACTGGTTCGGAAACACGGCGAGTTCCCGAATACCGGTCCGGAACCGTTGAAAATTCCAATATTTACATTCAGAGGAAACGATCTATGAAGCAAGCCTTTTCTCTATTCGCACTGATCTCATTCTTGTTGATCTCCGTTCCGGCCGCGGTTCCGGACGCCGCGGCCGACCCTTCAAAGGCTATCCGGATCACTCCAAAGGCGCCGGTCTTCTCGACGAAGGAACGCCACGATGAACTCAGGCGCCGAAGGGACAGAGTCGCGGCGAAGATGGCCGACAACAGCATCCTGATCCTGATCAGTGCCGAGCCGAAGATCTACACCAACGATGTGGATTACCACTACAGGCAGGAGAACAACCTGTTCTACCTTACGGAGATCCACCAGAACGGCGCCAATCTGGTGCTGGTCAAGAACGGAGGCAATGTAGGCGAGTACCTCTTCCTCCCCAAAAGGAATCCGCAGTTCGAGACCTGGAACGGGCGTATGCTTTCGAACGAAGAGGCTTTGGAGATCTCCGGGATCGCGAACGTGGTCGATGCCGCTAAGTGGAAGGAATTCATCGCTGCATTGAAGGAAAAGAAGGACTTCTCCTTCGAGAACACATCGCTCAAGGGCCCTTCGGCTCCCTCGACCGTTTACCTTCTTATGGGTGAGGACAAGCGCGAATACGGCCGCGAGCAGGCGCTGGCTGAAGATCTCTCTGGATTCAAGGTAGAGAACAGCGAGCCGATCTTCGCCGATCTGAGGCTGGTCAAGTCGCCGTACGAACTGAAGCTTCTTCAGCACGCGATCGACATCACTACCGAGGCGCTCGGCCGTTCGATGGGAATCGCCGGGCAGGCCGAATGGGAGTACGAGGTCCAGGCCGAGGTCGAATACACGTTTCGCCGCCGAAACGCCGATTTCTGGGGATATCCTTCGATCGTCGGTTGCGGAGCGAACGCCACAACCCTTCACTATGTCGAGTCCCAGGGCAGGGTCCGAAGGGGAGATCTGCTTCTGATGGACATAGGCGCCGAATACAAGCACTACACGGCGGACATCACCCGCACATTCCCGGTCAACGGAAAGTTCACAAAAGTACAGGCGGACGTCTACAAGGTCGTCTATGACGCCCAGGAAGCGGCGGCGGCGACGATGAAACCGGGATCGACTGTAAGTCAGGCGAGCCGCGCGGCCGCGAACACCATCGAGGACGGGCTTGTGCAACTCGGGCTGGTCACCTCGAAAGGCGCGACCTACGATTTCGAGTTCAACGGCCAGACCTTCAAGCGCCCGCAGTACACGCTCTGGTACATGCACGGCTGGGGTCACTGGATCGGAATGAACGTCCACGACGTTGGCAGCTACGGCACTTTCACGGAAGGGATGGTGATCACGAACGAGCCGGGGATCTACATCCGCGAGGAAGCGCTCGATTATTTGTCCGACACGCCCGCGAATGCGGAAATGAAGGCTGCGATCAAGGCAAGCTTTGATAAGTACAAGAGCATCGGCGTGCGGATCGAGGACGACATGCTGGTGACGAAGACGGGTGTCGAATGGCTGTCAAAGGCGCTTCCGAGGTCGATAAAAGACGTCGAGGCGTTCATGGCCGCGGCCTCTGCTGAGATGAGGGGCAGAGAGTAGCCGCGCGGGAGGCATTCTCACTCATAACTCAGAGACTCGACAGCATCCAGACGCGCGGCGCGCATCGCGGGATACAGGCCGCCGAGCGCGCCTCCGATCAAACCCACAACGAACACTATCAGAAGGACAAGCGGGCTGAGTTCCACTTCGAGTGTCGTGACAAGGCTCAGGAGCGCCCTCAGAACGATCGTCAGCACGATCCCGAGTATGATCCCTGCGAAGCTGATCAAGAGAGCTTCCTGCGTGATCAGCCAGGCGATCGAGAGGTTCGGCATTCCGAGCGATTTCATTATCCCGATCTGGCGCGTCCGTTCGGTCACGGTCGTATACATCGTCAGCAGTATCACAAGCGCGCTGATGACGGCGGCGACGCCTATGATCACGTTGAGCAGGACGTTAAGCGCGGGTATCGCCGACATATAAAGTTCTTCGAGATCCTTGGTCAAAAGGATCTGGTTGTCCGGGAATACTCTGTGAAGGTTCTCCGCCACCTGCGAGTCGGTGAAGCCTTCCTTGACCTTCACAAGGAAGGCGGTCGCCTTGCCCTTGCCTCCGAGCTGGTCCTGCATCGTCTGCAAGGGGACCTTGACACGCGCGCCCGCCGCCGGCTCGTAGGTCCCGACGATCTTGAAATCGCGCTCCCACATATTCAGGGAATCGCCGATCTTCATCTCTTTCTGGTGTTGAAACGCAGTATCGATGATCGCCTCGTCGCCCGATTCGCCAAGCTTGCGGCCTTCGATGACCGCCATTTTGACCATCGGGGCGTAGGTCTCGAAATCTATGCCGTCGATGAGCCTCTCGCCGGTCTTTGCATCACGCACTTCGACAGTGCTCTGTCCGATCGCGACCGCTTTCTCGACCCCTTCGACCCTTTCAAGCTCGGCGCTCATTTCGACCGGCAGAATGAAAGATTCCGAGCCGCTGAGCCCGATGCTTCCCGGCGGACGGAAGAAGATCTCGGCGCCTACGTTCGCCTCGCGCTGGGCGCGTTCGCGCATCGACCCGTTTGCGAGCCCGACGGTGAACACTATCAGCAGCACGCCGATTGCTATCCCGGCGACGCTCACGATCGTCCTCGCGGGCCTGTGTAAGAAATTTGAAAAGACGAGGTTGTTCATCGAAGATCAGTTTATCTTTCTGCACGGAGCACATCCCACCGGAGGAAGAGAAATTAGCACGGCGCCCGCCGGAAAAATTTCAATTAATTCTAAAATCCGGCAACCCGCCAAACGTGCAAATACTTAAAAAAGCAGGATTTAAAGACGAATGTCGGTTTCACCTGGATTTTAGAGAGATTTGATGGATGCCGTTCCGAGTCGCCGCATCCTATGGGTTAAGGCGCAAAAGGGGGCCGGGCGAATTGATCTTCGATCGAGATCACAATACCTGTCATCATCCAAGCCGGTTCATCCCAGCAAACAATCCCTAAGGCGAGGTCGTGTATCAATCACCGAAACGAACTCGCGATATCGGTCGGACCTGGACCCCGAGACCGCCCCGGATCTGCGGTATGAGACCAAACTAGCAATTTATCGGACGGCCGCAGAATTTACAAGCAGCGGTTCTTCCGAGTCACAACACACTTTCCGGGCTAATTGTTTTTGCACTAAGGGGTCTGCAAATGTCAGAAAACAATGTCCAGTATTACGATTTCGGCGACTTTCGTCTCGATCTCGTCAACTACCGCCTTACCGAAAGCGGGGAACCCGTTCCCCTGACCCAGAAAAGCTTCGAACTCCTGCAATATCTGATCGAGAACCGCTCCCAGGTCCTGAAGAAAGACGAGCTTCTGGACGCCCTCTGGGAGGGCAACTACGTCGAGGAAGCGAACCTGACCCAGCACGTATACATGCTACGCAAGGCGCTCCGTCAAAAGGGAGCAGAGCACGTTTTCATCGAGACGATCCCGAAGACGGGTTACCGGTTCGTCGCGCACGTTGAAGCGATCGTAGATACGGGAGAGCCGGAACAAATTTCCGCTGAACCGCATTCGCCGCACGATTCCGATCCGGGCCCGCCAGCGATCTCCGAGGAAGCGGGCGATGCTGCTTTTCCGACACCGCCGGATGCACCCCGGGGGATCGGAAGGGCGAACGTGCGGACCGCTCTGGCGTTGATCGGCGGGTGCGGGGTACTGGTCGCGGCGATAGTCTATTTTTCCGGCGCCGGGGCGGCGGTCATCGAGAGCGGCCCCGGATCGATAGCTGTACTGCCATTCAAACAGATCTCCGAAGAAAAGGACGAGAAGCTGGGCCTCGGCATCGCCGACGTGATCATTGCCAAGCTGGCCAACATCGACAGCATAGCCGTGAGGCCGACGACCTCGATCATTCGGTACGCAAGCGGAGACACGAACGACCTGTTTGAGGTCGGAAAGGCGCTGAACGTCGATTACGTGATCGAGGGCTCTATCCAAAAGGAGAACGGCAAGGTGCGGATCACGACCCAGCTTTACAGCGTTTCAGGTAAGAAGCAGGTTTGGACAGAGACCTTCGACGAGGAATACACGGACATCTTCGCGCTCCAGGACGCGATCTCGGAGAGGATCGCGCAGAAGGTTGCTCTCGGGTTCCGTGCGAACGAAAGGACTTTCCCGTTCAGGCAGTACACTTCCGATCCGGAAGCGTACCAGGCGTACTCGACAGGGCTCGCTTACTGGAGCTAGCACTCGAAGGTGGGATTTGAGAGCGCGATCGTACACTTTCAGAAAGCGATCGAAAAAGATCCTCATTTCACGCTCGCATATGCCTACCTGGCGGATACTTACGCGCATTACGATTTCCTGGATGACCTCATGGACCGCGAGAAGGCGCTTCGGCTGGGCGAGGAGATGGCCAACAAGGCGCTCCGGCTCGACGAGACGTGTGCCGAGGCGAAATCCGCCAAGGCCCTTGTTTTTGCTTCAAGGAAAAGGGCAGCGGAAGCGTTTGAGCTGATGCGCGCATCGATCGAGCTGAAGCCGAACGACGCGCATTCGAGGCACCGGATCGCGTGGATGTATGCCAACCGAGGAGATCTGGGGAAGGCGATCGACGAGATGAAGCTGGCGCTCGACCTCGATCCCCAGTCGACCTACCTGAACCTATACATGGCGCACTTCTATTACCTTGCGCGAAAGCCCGCAGAAGCGGGCAAGTACTGCGACAGGGTGCTCGAGATAGATCCCAATGCCGCCGAAGCGCGTTGGAGACTGCTTCAGGTGCTGGAGATGGAAGGGAAGTTCGACCAGCTGGAGGTCAGGCTGAAAGAAGCGCTGCCGAAGAGCGAATCTCACCCTGCGGCCCGTTTGTTCCTGTCGCGCGTTCTCGCGCTGAAGGGTGACCTGGCAGGCGCGCAGAGAATGCTGAAGAAAGCCTCGGAATACGAGAACGTCGATGAATACTCGCTTCTGGCGGCGATGGCCCACACCTCGATCGGAGACAAGGAAGCTGCTATTCGCGAGATCGAAGAGGCGATCCGGAACGAATCGGTCGAGCTCTTTGTTCTGAAGCACGACCCTAACCTGGACCCTCTAAGGCAAGATCCAAGATTCGCCGCGCTTATAATCGATATGGAACTTTCGGCAGGCTGGAATAAGGATCGCGGCCATAGTTAATCGCCGGATTTGTCTTTCGAAGCGCCCGTTGTCGTTTGCGCCTGCGAGGCAGGTGCCCCCGCTGTCCAGCCTGATCCTTCAAGCAAGGAGACTGCGAATCGGATGGGAACGGCAAGGTTCGATGCGGTGTTTTCTGTGAAGACCCCGAAGTTGACGCCGATTACCTTGCCGGACTGTCCGAAAAGAGGGGCGCCGGATCCGCCCTCGGCGGTCTTGGCGTCGTGCACGACGCGCTTGCTGTCGAGATCGGTGATCGCTCCCTGAGTCGTAAGCGGCGCTATTTTGCCGGTCTGCGCAAGATAACTGATCAAAGCCTGCCTGGAATTCCCGAACCGCGCATTTATCCTCTTCGCCTCGTCGTCATCGACCATCGTGAGAAGCCGGTCCGGTCCGTTCGGATATCCCATCGAAACCACTGTCTTTCCTATCGCCACAGAATCCGAATCGGTCTCCAGAGGAAGCACCGGAATCGCGCTCAGATCTTCTTCGCCCGTGATCGAAGCGATAGCGACATCCTCCCGGCCGCCGAGCTTCTTGATCTGGATCTGAAAAGGCCTGACGATTCCGGGGAAATACACGATCAACTTCTTGACCCTCGCCCTTCCGCCGTTTTCGCTCATCAGCTGCTTGACCAGATCGTCTTCGGTCCAGGGCTGTACGACGTGGCGGTTCGTCACGATGAAACCGTTACCGACGTGGAATCCCGTTCCTATGAAATCGTATTCGACAGGTGTACCGCTGCCTTCGGTGGTCAGGCCTTGCATAGCAGGGATCTCGTATATGCCTTCCTCCGACTGCTGAAGCTCCAGCGAATCAGGAAGCATCGAGGCGGGGTCCGGATACCTGAGCATCTTGCCCGAACGGCGGTCGACCAGGTCGTAAACGCCCACGATCAGGCAGACCCCGTTGCCGTATTCCACCCGAAGGTTCGGGGCGAGGGAAATATTTCGAATGATGTCCTTGTTGCTCTGGCTGAGGCCCCCGAGCTCATCGTTGGCGCGCTTGATCTCGTTACGCAGGTTGTTGATGACCTCGTTCTGCTGAGCGGACTGATGTCGGGCAAGGACGGACTCTGAGTAGAAGCCGTATCCCAGATAGAAACCCGCGCTGAGGACCGCGACGACGAGAGCGAAGACGATCAGCTTCGTTGTCCAGCTGATCTCGCTGAGGAGCTCTCTCGAAAACTCCCTCAGGAACGCCTTCGCGTCGTCGCGCTGTTCGGTCGCCGCCGCCTCGAGTGCCGCTTCTTCGATGAACGGTGCGACGTGCGGATCGCGGTTGGTCGTGATCAGTGAGGACTCGGAAGTAAGCGAGAAGAACGAAAATCCGATGTCGGCCTCCTCGAGCCTGATCTCATCCCCGTCCTTCAGCGCAACATAGCGGCGGATCGGGTCTCCGTTCAGCGTAAGGTCGAGAGCCTCGTTGTGATCGATCACTCGGTACACGCCGTCACCGTACTGGATCTGGAGCCAGACGCCCTTCTCTTTCACGAGCTTGGAATGGATCTGGAGTTCGGTTAACGCGTCGGAGCCGATACGGATTACTTCTTCGCCGAAGTATTCCGTTCGACGCTCCTTGCCCACCGAGACGTGAATGATTATGCCGTCTGCCATTACTGCCTGAAAATTAGAGAATCTTGCCCGAACGCTAATTTTACCACATCGGGAACCCAGAACTCATTGCAATCAAGGTTGCGGAACTGATGAAGCCGGGGGCAATTTACAATTTTCAGGCAAGGTTTGAGATAATACTTCAAATGGCAAAGCCGAAGTTCATCGACGACAGGGAGACGCTTGTTAAGCTCGCGCCCGTCGCGGAAGCCGTGATCGAAAGGCACGTATTCGTCTGCAACGGCAAGTCCTGCTCAAAGGTCGGCAGCGCCGAGGTGAAAGAGGCGTTCGTGCGCGAGCTCGAATCGAGAGGCCTGCGTTACGGGAAGGAATCGAAAGGACGGAATCCGGAGGGAAAGATACTATTGACGGATTGCGGATCGGTCGGGTTCTGCTCGATAGGGACGGCTGTTCTCATCTATCCGGAAAACGTCTGGTATGCGCAGGTCCGGGCCGAGGACGTCCCCGAGATCGTCGAGAAGCACCTGATCGGCGGGGAAGTTGTCGAGAGGCTGGCGCTTGTCGACCGGCGTTCGGAATGATCATTTTCTCACGACGGTTACGATCAACTGGCCGTCCAGATCCTGTTCGCTCTCCGGCATCAGGTCATTCATCTCCTCGAATTCCGGCTCCGCGAAACCCGCCTCGCGGATCATCGCCGCGTATTCCTCACGCGAACGCCCGAAACAGTGGAGCCCGTACTTCAACCTTACCTTGCCCTTCAGAGACTCGTCCGACCGCCATTCCTCTTCCGATCTCCACGTCTCGTTGGCCGCCTGGACGTGAGCGATCAGCCTTCCGCCGGGTTTCAATTTCCCGTAAATATTGGAGAACACTGATCTTGCGATGGAGTCTGAGAGGTGCTGGAAGACGTGAAAGCTGATGACCGCATCCACTGATCCGTCAGGGATATTTGTGAGGCTTTCGCCGTCGCCAAGCACGTACTCGATGTTCTCCGCGCCGTTGATGATCTTCGCACAGGCGAGCGCGCCTTCGGAAATGTCGACCGCGAAGATCCTCCTGACGTGAGGCGCAAGAGCCTTCGAAAGGAATCCCGGCCCGCATCCCCAGTCGATCAACGTTTCGACGCCTTCTAGCTTAGCAAGCAAGAAACCGTCCCGTATCTGCTCCCTTGAGATCCGTGCGTCGTCCGCGATCGCCTCGAGATACTCGTCCTTCGAATGACCCTTGTATTTCGGATCGTCGGGGAAAAGGAAGTAATGCGGGCTGAGGTCGAGGACCCTCAGTGCCCATTTTCGTCTTGAACGTTCCGGCACGCGCCTGAGGAAAGCGGGGACCCATTTCGCGCCCAGGAAGTTCTGTTCGTCCTTCCCGAGCGTCGCTCCCCACTTCAGAAGGTCGAATGCCTTGCTCATAGAAACAAACCGCCTAGCCTCGCTTCCAGCGGACGCCGTCCTTCGTGTCCGCAAGGATGATGTTCAACTCGGCGAGCCGGTCGCGGATCTCGTCGGCGCGCGCGAAATCGCGGTTCTTTCTCGCCTCTTCGCGTTCGGCGATCAATGCGTCGATCTCTTCGTCGAGGACCTCTTCCGAATCCTCTCCGAAAATGGCGAGGACGGAGTCGAACTTCTCGAGTGCCGAAAGTACCGAGTCGCGCTCGGATGGCGAAAGGCGGCGGTCGGCAGTGATGCTGTTCACCTCGCGGACAAGGTTGTGGATCGAGGCGAGCGCCTGCGACGTGTTCAGGTCGTCATCCATTACCGATTCGAAGTCCGAGAGCGCCTTTGCCGCGGCTTCTTCCGCGGCGGCCTCGCCGTTGTCTTCGATCGCCGAATTCCGGACCAGCCGACGGAAATTGCGGAGCCTTTCGACGGCGGATTCCGCTCCTTTGAGGCCTTCGAAGGTGAAGTTCAGCTGCTTACCGTAAGGCACCGACAGAAGAAGATAACGGATCGCGAGCGGCGAAAATCCTCGCGCAAGTATGTCGCGGAACGTATAGTCGTTTTTGAGCGACTTCGCCATCTTCTCATTATCGATCTTCAGGAACTCGCCGTGCAGCCAGTACTTCGCGAACGGTTTTCCGGTCGCGCCCTCGCTCTGCGCAATCTCGTTCTCGTGATGCGGGAACTGCAGGTCGATGCCGCCGGCGTGTATGTCGAAGGTCTCGCCGAGGTACTTCATCGACATCGCCGAGCATTCGATATGCCAGCCAGGTCTTCCGCGCCCGAAAGGAGCATCCCATCCGGTCGCTTCCGGGTCTTCGACGAGCTTCCACAATGCGAAATCGCGGGCGTCTTCCTTTTCGTACTTGTCTGTGTCCACTCGCGCGCTTCCGCCCTCTATGTTCCCCTCGAAATTGATCTTCGAAAGCTTTCCGTAGTCGGGGAAGGCGGTGATTCGGTAGTAGATCGACCCGTCCGATTCATACGCCAGGCCCTTTTCCAAGAGCCGCGAAATGATGTCGATCATCTCTCCGATATGCTCGGTCGCGCGCGGTTCGACGTCGGGCTCGAGGCAGTTCAGGGCGGCCATATCCTCGTGAAACGCGACGACGTACGGCGCGGTCATCTCGTCGATGCCGATCCCCCGGTTCGCCGCCTCGTCGATGATGCGGTCATCCACGTCGGTCAGGTTCATCACGTACGTGACGTCGAAGCCCTTGAACTTGAGATACCGGTGCAGGACGTCGCCGAAGATGAAGGTCCTGAAGTTCCCGATGTGGGCGAAATTCCACACCGTCGGCCCGCAGATATAGACCTTCGCCTTCCCCTCGTCGAGAGGATGAAACTCTTCGATCTGACGCGACAATGTGTTGTGGAACTTGAGCATACGGTCTCACCTCGGGCGAAAACCAATATGATACATCAAAGGGAACTATCCGCGGAGTGCGCAGAGATCGCAGTGGACATAATCGTCCGCAGAGCACGCAGAAATCGCAGAGAGCGTTTGGGTTTGTGATCGATAAGGCTTTGTTCAACGCGAAGGACGCAACGGCCGCGAATGGGAATCTGCCGTCCGCGTAGCGGCGTCCGTACAGCCCGCGCAGCGGGCGTCACATACGGGAGACCGGAGACGGGAGACGGAAAACCGGAGACCGGAGACTGGAAGAGTCGCGTAGCGACGACCTATCATTGACCAATGAAGAGCGCCTTCGGCGTGGCAGTTCTGTAGATCGCGAACCCCCAAAACGACATCCAGAGCCGCGTAGCGGCGGCACCATTCGGAACCAGGAGCGCAAGCGACGTGCAGAGCCAAACCCGTGGCAGAAACGCGACCGTCAGGGGGCGTGCCGCTTTCAGCCCGCGCAGCGGGCGTCATAGATCTGCTCCACGTAGAGCGAAGCGTAACGTGTAGGAGCGGGCAACCTCGATTCTCCGGAGCCGCTTTAGCGGCGGCAGATCATTGTCCATTGGACAATGACCATTGGCCAATCATGAGCGCCGTAGGCGCGAGATGTTAATAGCATTTCGGAACCTCTGGAATCTCGCGCTCCGCTAGGAGCCAAATGTCTGCAGCACGCCTAAAATCTGAGGTATCGTCGAGGGAGCGGTAGCGACGGGAAATGATCGATCAACCGCGGAGACTCTGAGACGCGGAGAGTAGTGTTCCATTCTCCACTACTAAGCTCGGCTTTCGAGTCCGGCTCGAATCACTGAGAATCGGCAGGTGCCGCATCCAGCAGCCAGACGTTCGATTCCGACTCCCGAAGCGTGAAATAGACCGTACGCCCGTCGCCGCTGACCGCGATGTTCCGGATTGAATTGCCGAGTTCCGGCAGGATCTCGCGAACCTTCGTACCGTCCAGATCGCCCATCATCGCGCGGCCGTCCTTTTGAAAAATGAACCGTCTGCTGTCCGGAAGCCACCTCGGGATCGCGTTGTAGTCGGTAAACCGTATGAACGTGCCCGTGTCGAATGAATAGACGGCCACGCCGGCTCCTTCCTTCGGATCGAACACTCCAACGACCTTCCTGCCGTCCGGCGACCAATCCCAGACCCTCAGAAATCCTCCCTTCGACGTTGGAGGGATCCGGCGAACGACGGTTGCATTGCCGCTCCTGTCGAATTCGGCGACATCGGCGGCGTAGGCCTCATCGCCCGAATCGAACGAAACATACCTTCCGTCAGGCGACCAGGCAGGGATCGAAGCGATCCAGTCTGAATCGGTCAGCCGGTTCGCGTTTCCGCCATTCACGTCGGCAAGCCAGATCTCGTACTGCCCGGTACGGTCGGAGGCAAAGACCAGACGTTTGCCGTCCGGAGATACCCGTACGTACCGGTCGAACGCCTCGTCGTTTGTAATGTCGCGCATTTCGCCGGTCGAGGCGTCAATGAACACTATGTCTTCCCGGGTCTCACGTATCAGCCTGGCGACAAATCCCGAGCCGTTCGGCAGACGGTCGGGCGCAGAGATCTCGAAATCCCCCTTTGTGATCCACCTTGGTTCGCCGGTCAGACGCTCGCCGAGGGCGTCGAGTTCCGCTGTCGCAAGGTTCGATCTGAAAACGGTTTGAACATAGACAAGCCTGCGCCCGTCTGCGGTGAACGAAGGGTGCCGGCTGAACTTTGCGGGCGTCGGGACGCTCTCGTGATCGCCCGTCGCTTTGCCGGTCGAGGTGTCAACGGGCACGCGCCAGAAACCTGTGTTTCCTCCACGGTCACTTGCGTAATAAAGATAAGTTCCGTCCGGAGACCATTCCGGATTCCAGTTCGTGTTGCTTTCGAAAGCAACGTCAACCGGCTCGCCTCCGTCCGCGGAAATCGTGGCGACGATCCGTTTGCCGCGGTTCTCCGTGTACCAGAAGGCGATCCTTCTTCCGTCAGGCGACCAGGACGGGTGCAGGCCGTGATTGCCAAGGAGCAGACGCTTTTCGCCGGACGCCGTGTCAGCTATCCAAAGCTCGCTAGGAGACCGAACCGTCGGAAACTCCTGCGTATAGGTTGCGAAGACGATCTTCGTGCCGTCGGGCGACCAGGACGGATCGTAACCGTTGTCGGAAAGCTTTCGGGGATTCTCGCCGGTGGCGCCCATCACGAAAATGCCGCCGCCTTCCCGCTCGGACCTGAAGGCGATCTTCTCACCGTCAGGAGAAAAGGCGGGCATCGTGTCGTCGTCGGTCGAATCGGCGGTCAGGTTCACCTCGTTCGAACCGCCTATCCTGCGAAGGTAAATGTTGTAATCGCCGTCCTTGTCGGAGGCAAAAACTAACGACCGGCCGTCGGGCGCCACCGAGGGATTGACCTCCGAGCTGCTTTCGAACGTAAGCTGGACGCTGCGCGCCTTGCTCCAGTCCGGGCCTGCTACGGACCGTGGAAACAGAAAGTAGATCGCGCCGGCCACGATCAACGCGACAAGGAACAAGCCGGCCGCGATACGGAACGGCGTGAAGATAAGCCTTCGGGCGCTCCCCGCCGCCCCCGAACTCCCGGATACGAAAGGCGACGAATCGATCTCGCGCCGGATCCGCTTGAGATCCGCTTTCAGGTCGTCCGCCGACTGGTATCCCATCGAAGGATTCTTTTCCAGGAGTTTCACAATGATCCGGTCGAGGTCCGACGGGACCTCGGAGTTCATCGTCCCCGGAGCGGACGGCTCATCGGTGAGTATCTTCTGGAACGTCTCACGCCGATTCGAGCCTTTGAACGGATTTTCTCCCGTGAGCAGTTCGTAGAGCACCACGCCGCAGCTCCAGAGGTCGGTCCGGTGATCCACTTTCTCGCCGCTTAACTGTGCCGGAGACATATATGCGGGGGTGCCTATGATCGACCCCTTGCGCGTGGAAGCGAACAGCGCTTCTTCGGCAGGATCGGGCTCGGTAAGCTTTGCAAGGCCGAAATCGAGGATCTTTACATAGCCGTCCTCGCGGAGCATAAGATTCTCCGGCTTTATGTCCCTGTGGATTATCCCGTTCTTGTGCGCGGCGGAGAGGGCGCCGCAGACCTGTATGAATATCGAGACCGCGTCGCGGACCTTTATCCGGCCTCGTGTAAGGTCGCGGATCGTCCTGCCTTCCACCAGTTCCGTGGCGATGAAATTCGTTCCGTCGAACCGGCCGACATCGTAGATAGTCACGATTCCCGGATGGTTGAGCCGCGAAATTGCCCTCGCCTCCACTTCAAAGCGCTTGACGGGTTCGCTCCCTCCGCCGAGTCCCGCCGAGAGGATCTTCAGCGCGACATTGCGTTTCATCTTCTCGTCGAAAGCCTGGTAAACCTCGCCCATCCCGCCCGTGCCCAAAAGCGAATCGACCCGGTACGCCGCGATCTTTTTTCCAACGTAGGAGAATGCCGTTCCAATCTTCTCACGGGCGAGATCCTCGGCGGCTAGGTCCATTGCTGACCGCTCGAGGAAGGATTCGGATTCCTTCTGGGCCTCCACAAGAGCAAGCACCTTTTCCCGGAGTTCATCGTTGCCGTCACAACGTTCGCGGACGAACTCCTCGCGCCGTTCTTCGGGTACCCCGAGGGCGGCATCAACAAGCTCGTCGATCTTCTTCCAGAGTTCGGGTTCCATCAATTATCGCGGTTCAGTTCGAGGTACAGCCAGGCCTTAGCCTTTTTCCATTCGCGGATCACGGTGATCGGGGCGACGGAAAGGACCTCCGCGGTCTCCTCAACCGAAAGCCCGCCGAAGAACCTGAGCTCCACGATCCTCGCCTTCCTTTCGTCGAATTCCACCAGCGTCTTCAATGCGTCGTCGAGTGCGAGGATCTCCGGATCGCTGTCGTCTGCGACCTCCTCCGCATTCGCGACCGAGACCCTGATCATCGCCGTACCGTCCCTCTTCGGTCTCTTTCGCGCGAAATCGACTAGTATGCGCCTCATCAATCCCGCCGCGACCCCGAAAAAATGGGCGCGGTTATTCCACCTGGCATTCTTCCAGTCGATCAGCCGAATGAACGCCTCGTTCACAAGAGCGGTTGTCTGCAATGTGTGCCCTTTCCGCTCACGGGCCATGTGCCGCCTCGCGATCCTGTGAAGCTCGGCGTGGACGATCGGCGCGAGCTCGTCGAGCGCCGCGCGGTCTCCTTCGCTCCACTTCCGGAGCAGTTGAGTGAGGTCTTGATCCCTGGAGGGTTCCATCGGGTAAGTGCCTTAAAAATGAACGCCTTGAATCTAGCACGAATAGAAGGCGGGGAAAAGATTTTCGGGCCGATGATAGTTTTTTGAGGCCCGGACCGCATTCTTCTGTGACGGGGCGAGAATCGGCCGCGCGGCCGAGACAACTTCGATTCATACGCTCAATACCGGACGCGGCGGCCCCGGCCGCGAACCGGAAATTAGGAGAAATACTGATGGCGCATAAAGAAACGATCCAAAACAACGAGCTCAAGGCGTCGATGCCTTCGGCGAATCACATTTACACAGTATCGACCAACGTCGGCTATGGCTACAAGAACAAGACAGAGGACGTCCGGCTCGTGCAGTTCTTCCTGAACGCCTGCATGGAAATAATTGGCGAAGACTGGCGCAACAAGCCGGACAATCTGGTCAGGGACGGGATATTCGGCGGCAAGACGTGGGGAGCGATCAAGAGCTTTCAAAAGGCATCCATGAGCGCCGTGGTCGACGGCATGGTGAGCCCCACGGACGGGGAAAGGATGTACACGCCCAAGCATAGGATGGTATACACGATGAACCTCCTCAACTGGTATTACTTCCTTGGCCGGTCCGAATTCTTCCATGATATCCGCACGGACCCGACGCTTCCCGGCGAACTTCGAGAGTATCTGAGCAGTCCGCTTCCGAACCTGTTGTAGGCAACCGAGTCCAGATTTCGAGTTAGCAACGAGTGAAGAAAGCGATGACAGACAGATACGAGCGGGTGAGATACGAAGCGGCGACCGTCGCACTCCGGGAAGAGGCGAAGGGTGTGAAGGAGGAAGGCGCGCAGAACCGCGGTCCGGAGATCGATAAATATCTGAAACGTTCGCACGCGCCTAAGTCCGCCGGATACAACTGGTGCGGGTTCTTCGTGTACTACTGCTATTCCGAGGCCGCGCAGGCTTTTTCCTCGCCCCTTCCGTTCAAGGCCGGCGAAGTGTGGAGCGGACCAAAGCTCAAAAAATGGGCCGCCGGGAATCCCGTGCATGTTGTGAGTTCGGGGCCGTATTTGCCGGGAGACATCTACGTAATGAACTGGGGCCACATCGGCATGATCATCTCCCACAACGGAGGAAACATCGTGAATACCGTTGACGGCAACCAGTCGCAGATGGACAAGGGCAAGAGCCTCAAGCAGAGGACTCGCGACATCCACGACATGGCGGTGATAATAAGAATAGTCGATACTGGCGAACCGGGTTACGGCTGGATCGGCTGACCACAAGGGCCTCTCGGGAGCACATCCACCGGGGAGTACATTGGCGAAACCGCCGGAGGGCGGAACGGCGGTTTTTAGCGGGGCGGCGTTCGTTCGGGCGGGGACGAACGCCGCTTTGCCGTCGATGGTATCCTGTCTTAGGCCGAATTGGCTCAAATCCAGACTTGGAGGGACGGCTGATGAGCGTCGGACGATACAGGCACATTGCCGCCGTCGGACAGCAGGACGATACGTGCTGCTGGGCGGCTTGCATGGAATGGTGGGCAAGGGCGACCGGAAAGGAAGAGACCGAGCAATGGAACCTTATGGAAGACTACGACCAGCTTTGGATGAACAGTCCGGACGGGACTATCTCGAGGGCCGGGATGATATCGCTGGTCAGCGATTCGCGATGGGACATGGCGCATCAGGTTTTGCCGGATCGGAGCCATCTTACTACGGCGGTAATGTTCGCTTTCCTTCGTTCGGGCCCCGTTTATACAGGCTTTTTTGACAGGAATGTGGGCGGAAATCACGTCAATGTGATCTACGGAATGGACGATGCGGAGACGAATCCCCAGTTGTTCGTGATGGAACCCGCGGCCTCAAGAAACGAAGACGGAAGCTTTGTCGGCAGGCATCTTCACCGAAATCTGAACTATTACCGCACGCAGGGTGAGATCATTCTTGCGTCGCCAAGACAGAGTTCGGCATCTTGAACGGCTTGATATCGGGTTCGACGAATTCGGCTCGCGCGCGATCAGAATAGAGCAGTTCGCTCGAGTAAAATTCGAGCGGGTAGTCTCTCCCGAAGCTCGCGATCAGCGCTGCGCATCCCTCCAAAGGGTCCAGATCAGGATGCGTCTCGACAAAGCGACCTATGGTCCTTATCCAGAACATCGTCATCGTCTCGTGGTAAGGCATTTCCTTTCTCTTGTCGATCCCGAATGCCTCGAGCAGCTTGAGAATCCCGTTCTTCATCCGCGGGTACGCCGCATCGGCACCCCCTTCCGAGCAGTAAAAATAGGCGACGATAAGGTGTTCCGGGTGGCCCCATTCATCGCGCAGGATCGTTCCGGACTCGAACTGTCCAAGAACATCCAGCAATTCATTTTCAGTGGCGTATTTCATTTCAGGTCCTCTCAAACAAAGAAAAGCGGACCGCCAAAAAAGCCGTCCGCTGCTGAAAAGCGAATTATAGGTCTATTTGTAGGCCGTCCGCAAGGGCATCAGGCGGCCTTGCGTTCTTCTTCGTCGTTGAAATCAGCCATGAACAGGTACTTCTTCCACTCCGGCCTGGATTCGGCATAGTGGCAGAGTAGAACGTGATCCAGTCCAAGCCTCAGGAGTTTCTGCGACGTAAGCAAAGGCATCCTCGCCTGTTCGGGCGTTCTGTTTCCTTTTCTTTGATTGCACCGCACGCAGGCGGTGGCCAGATTCTGAGGCGTCGTCGTGCCGCCCTGAGCCTTCGGCAGGATATGGTCCAGTGTCAGGTCCTTTGCGTGCTTGTGGTCGCCGCAGTACTGGCACCTGTATCGGTCGCGAATGTAGATACGCGCGCGCTTCATCGTGTTCTCGCGACGGCGCCTGCGGACGTGAACGTATTCCCTCAGGCGGACGACCGACGGCACCTTGAACACTGTCGAAGGTGAACGAAGGACGTTGTCGCCGTCGAATTCTTCAACAAACAGCTTTCCGCAGACCTGCATACAGATCGCCCGCGCGACCCCGACTGTGCCGAGCGGTTCGTAAGAAAAGTTAAGTAGCAATACCCTACCCGTAATCAAATCGTCTACCTCCGATCCTGCGTGAAGGGCGGACCCGGGACGTATCGGCCCTCACAATATCTTGGATACATATGATCCAGCGGCACTATATTACCGAATTTTGCTCAGCTTTGCATATGAAATAGTCGTACACAAAGCCACGCGGACAGGTTCTCAGGAGTGCTCCCGGAAGTGGGCGTATCCGGAAACCTTGAGATCTTCACGTGATCCGGCTTCCAAGATGTCGAATGTCGCACGGTCGGCGACGATCTCTCCGATCACGTAACAGCCTAATTCTTCTACCTCGCCGCGCTTGTCCGCCGGGGCAGTAAACAAGAGTTCGAAGTCCTCGCCTCCGTTCAAAGCCGCGTCGAGCGGAGAAGCGAACGGCGAAAGCAGACCGGCATCGAGACTCCGCAGCCCGGGATCCAAAGGCACACGCGCAGCGTCGATCAATGCACCGGCGCCGGACGCCTCGCAGATGTGCCTGAGGTCGGAAGAAAGCCCGTCGCTGACATCTATCATTGCTGTCGCTAACGCATGGATTCGCAAATGGTTACCTAAAGCGAGCTGAGGTGTCGGTTTAAGTTGCCGGATGATCAGATCGCGAGTGCCAGGTGCCGCTTCAGTCGTGCGCTTGGCGCCCGACTCGAGGACCCTCAGTCCCCCTGCGGCGCCGCCCAGTTCTCCTGTGACGCAAATCAGGTCGCCAGGTACAGCTCCGCTCCTCAGAACGGCATCTCCCGACGGACAGCTGCCTAAAACGATCGAGTCGATGACAAGGCCGTCGGGACTGCGTGAAACGTCGCCGCCGGCGAAACGCACCCCAGTCGCATTCGCTAAACCATTGAATCCGTTATAGAAAGCGAAAAGGAATTCCTCATTCCAAAGCCGGTCGGGAACGCCCAGAGTAAGGAATGCCCAGTCCGCATCGCCTCCCATCGCCGCAATATCCGAAAGCGAGACAGCCAGCGACTTGTGGCCGACCGACTCGGCATCCGCCCAATTCAAACGAAAGTCTATCCCTTCGATCAGCATATCTGCCGTAACCAGCAGATCCTGCCCGTTTCCGGAGGGTAGAACGGCGCAATCGTCCCCCGTGAGATCAAATTTAAAGTGCTTCTTTAACTTTTTAAGGAAATCGACCTCGTCCATTCGAATTACTCATTGACATAAATTAGTTAAATTCATAGAATAACGGCGGCAAAAACACCTTTCCACATTAACATAGCAGGGGAACAGATGGGACAACCTTCGGTGGCTATTCCAGAGAAAATATTCTTTAAAATCGGCGAGGTTTGCGACATAGTTGATGTCCAGGCCCACGTGCTTCGGTACTGGGAAACCGAGTTCCCGATGCTTTCGCCGCAGAAGAACCGTTCGGGCCAGAGGACATATAGAAGAAGGGATGTCGAGATCGCCCTGAGGATCAAGGAACTGCTTTACGAAGACCTATACACGATAGCCGGCGCGAAAAAGAGGCTTCAGAAGGAGATGCGCGAGGCGAGCCGTTTGAAGATCGTGAAATCGGAACCCGGAAGCGGGAAGGAATACATCAAGCCGCTCAAGGGGGATGCTGACAAAGACGACGAGGATCTCGATATTGAAGATATGGAACTTGGTTCCATCGACGACGAGACGGAAGGGAGATCGTCCTCGGCGATGAACGACGAAACCCGCGAAGCGCTGAAGTCTTTGGCCGCCCAGCTGCTCGAATTAAGGGAGATGCTCAAGAACCGTCAGTCGGAAGAATCCGGCGAGGTCAAAAAGAAGGGTGAAGCCGGTTGACATCCTCGTCCCCGGTCAATAATCTTTTACTGATTGTCGGGGCGTAGCGCAGTCTGGTAGCGTGCTTCCTTGGGGTGGAAGAGGTCGTGAGTTCAAATCTCGCCGTCCCGAAATCTTTTTAGAAGAGAGGCCGATTGTGGGCCTCTTTTTAAGTTCTTGATCAATAAGGCGAAGGCCGTCCGAATTGGACGGCCTTTTCTATGCAGGCATTCAAATGATGCTAGTTAGGTTTCACAGATACGAAGAACGTCTGGCCGCGTCTCGAGACCAGAAGCAGAACCGCTCGCTCGCCGGACCTTGAAATTGCGGCTCGGGCTCCTTCAAGCGTGTCGACCATCTTGCGATTGATCTCCATCACCACATCTCCGCGCCTGAGTCCTTTTTCAGATGCCGGTCCGCCCGGACTCACCTGTGTGATCAGGAGTCCGCGCACTTCCGGAGGGAGGTTAAGCCGTTCGGCCGCTTCCGGCGTAAGCGGCTGAAGCGTGATACCCAGCTTGCCGCCATTGTCTGAAGACTCTTCCGGCTGCGGTTGATCTTCTCTTCGCTCGCTTGCCTGTTCGTTCTTGTATTCGCCGAGGGTGACCGAAACCTCCTGTTCCCGGCCCTCGCGCAGGATAAGCAGTTTGACCTCGGTGCCGGGAAGCGTGCCGGCTACCTTGTTCCTAAGAAAGTTTCCGTCCTCGACATCTTCGCCGTTTATTTTACGTACAATGTCGCCGCGCCTGAGTCCGGCGGTATCCGCTGCGCTGTTCTTCTGGACGTTCGAAACGACGACTCCCCTTGTCGAATCAAGATTCAGCGCCTCCGCCAGGTCGGAAGAGATGTCTTGAATGTTGATCCCAAGCATCCCGCGACGGACCTCGCCTGTTTCGATCAGCTGGTCCATAACGGACTTCGCCATGTTGGACGGTATCGCGAAGCCGATCCCTATGTTACCGCCCGATCGCGAGAGGATCTGCGAGTTGATGCCGATCAGCTCTCCGCTCACGTTGACAAGCGCGCCTCCCGAATTACCCTGATTGATCGGCGCGTCGGTCTGCAGGAAATCCTGGAACGCACCCGATTCGTCGCTGAGGCCCGTCCGACGGCTCTTTGCGCTTATGATCCCTGACGTGACGGTCTGTCCGATCCCCAGCGGATTGCCGATCGCCAGGACGATGTCACCGATCCGGACCGCATCCGAATCACCGAGCTTCAGGAACGGAAGCCCCTGGGCGTCGACCTTGAGCACGGCAAGATCGCTTGGAGGATCGGATCCGACGACCGTAGCTTCATACGAACGGCCGTCTGTCATTTCAACGTTTATGCGGTCAGCGCTGTCGATGACGTGGTGGTTCGTGAGTATCGTGCCGTCGTCTTTGACCAGGACGCCCGAGCCGAACCCCCTCGAAGGTCTCGGTTCGCCACGTGGCAAGTCCTGGGGGATAAGATCGTCGAACGGAATGCCCGACGTTCTGTCTCCGGTTCCGCCTCGGCTGATCGCCGTTATCTGGACTACTGCGGGCGTCGTCTTCGAAACAACGTCCGCGTACGAGGACCGAACACCGTCAATCACTACCGGGGCCGCGGGCGGCTCGGTTCCCGTGCTCACCTCGGTCGCTGTTCCGCGGTCACCGAACCAGCCTGTTCCGCAACCGCCCAAAACCGTCGATACGGACAACAGAAGGGCAATGACAAAGACCCTTCGCAGATTTGTATTTCTTTCTGACATTTGCAAACTCCGGAAAAAAAGAACTTATAGGCGAATTGTATAGCACTTGGGTCGCCATTTGAAGGATTGCGTTTGATGTGGAGGCTTTTACGAAGCGAACCGGGCCGCGGTTCCGTAGGTCGGGGAGTATTTGAAAAGAAAAGAGCCGACGCTGGATCAGCCGCCCGCTCCGTAGGTATCCGGGTCCTTTGAACGGGTTACGGGATCTCTATCCCGAGCTCTTTCCCGATCAGCGTGAACTGCGGATGCTTCCTAGACTTGATGAACTTCGCCGCTGTCTGCGAAAGCGCGGTTACGAGCATCGGCACGACGATGGAGGGATCGCTCGGCACGAACGCCGTGACAGCGCTCTTCATCAGCCGGCCGAAGACTTCCGTATGAGTGCCGCCGATCGAAGGAGTCCGTATGTCAAGCGGAACGGCGTCGGTGTTCACAGAGATGGCGTACTTGTGGCCCCTTGGGGAAGACTGGGTGATGTACGAGGACATCTCAGTGGCGTTCAGCATCTTCTGCCCACTGATGCTTCCGAGCGATATGACACCGGAGTTCCGAGTCTTCTGGGAGATCTGCATCATTTCCAGGGCGTCCTGCGAAATGTCCAGCGTGAACTGGATCTTCTTTTCGAATCTGCACCTGTTGATCCCCACCGAAAGCGGAGTGGCGAGCAGGTCGGGACAGTAAATGGGAACCCTTGCCTTGAACGCTGAGGTCAGGATCCCGTCTTCGTGAGCGATCTCGGCAAGCTCTCGGCCTACCAGGTGGAGGAACTCGCGGACCGAATAAGCCCTCGAGAGCTCGAGTTGGTTTATCACGCTTCCGATCCATTCGTCGGCTTCCTGGTACTCTTCGTCGTTCGCCAGAAGGTCGCCGATCCTGGTCACATCCGCCGCCGCAAGTTCCTCGTCGCTCATGCTCGGGTGTCCCTGATAATGGTTCCTTCCGAGCGTCTCGTGAATGTCGTGGAACAGCACCGTGCCTGAGAGAACAAGGACATCGACGAACCGGTTCTTGATGATGTAGGCGAACAGTCGCCGCAAACCTGCGGGGACGAGGTTATCGGTCCCGCAAAGGTAGATCGTGACGTTGTCGTCAAGCATGTCTATCCAGATGCGGTGCGCTTCTGCGATCTGTCTTGCGCCGAACCCGGCGCCTTCCATCTTTTCCAGTAGACCCGCGACGGATCGGTCGCGGTCAACGGGAATCGGACGGGTGGGGACAGTTAAAAATTTAGAGGATTTAGACTTTTTCTTCGCTACCATGGTCTCTCCGGTTACTACCCGAGTACGAAAATTGCCGAAACAAAAAACCCTATTCTTATATTAAATCTGAGGATTTGGCAAACCCCGGGTCAAACGGCAAGCGACTTCCTTTTACGGTTCAGCCCCACCATCCGTCCGATTCGAAATGCCGTGGAAATAACGCGGATCTAAAGCGCGCTCGGTGAGCTTCAGCAGGACGGGAACATATTCCGCCATTTGAACTTACGAGTTCTGCCTAGACTAACACAATTCCTCCGCCTTGTGGGCAGTTTTCTAAAAGCCCGCCCTGTTTTTATGGCACATCCGTTGCACCTCAGGCGTAACGCGGCTCTGGATACTAGCAACAGTTCTCCCCGGAGCCTGAAAACTCAAGGTTTGACTGACTCGGGATGCCCGCGGCATTCGTTCAAAATGCCATAACTTGTCAAGGATTAGTGTCAATTATTGTCAGTCAGACCCAACCGCAACCGTAAACGGAGTTACTCAATGGACAAGAAACAAAAAGGTTTTTCGCTGATCGAACTATTGCTCGTGGCCGTGATCATCATGGTCCTTTCGTCGATCGCCGTGCCCTACCTTATGTCGGCTGTCGGTGCCGCGGAGAATGGCAGCGTGTCCGCAACCCTGAAGACATTTTCGGCGTCGCAGGTGAACTATTTCACTGCGAACGGAAGATACGCGCGGCTTGACGAGCTGAACGCGGCCGAGAACAACCGCCTCGGCACTACGGTAGGCAATGAAGTCACAAGGGGCATCTACACGTTCGCGATGAGTCCCGCCGCTCCCACCGACGCTGAACTCAGGGAGAACTTCACCATTATCGCGTCCAAGGCTTCGAAGTATCACAACGCGCCTTACGTCATTTCGCTTGACGCAAGCGGACAGATCACCGAGATCTTTCCGTAAGAACGAATCGATCGACCACGGCCGGGCGGCCCGCCCGGCCTACTCTCCCTTCAGCACTGGACCCGCCCAACGCCAGCACGCACCAACATCATGAGCCTATTCGAAGACCTCGTCGAAGAACTGAAAGAGGAGAAGCTCCTCGAGGAGACGGTGATCGAATCGAGATCCGCAAATGACCGCGGCTCTCAAGATACACAGGCATTCCCCGACGTGAGCGAAACGCCGTCTGTCGAAAACGGTGCCGGACCGTCGGCGAACGGCTCGGCCAAAGAACATACGCAAGTCGAGGATCCGGGGCTTAGCGAATTTGAATTCGAAGTCCTCGATGAGGAAACGGAAGAGGAGGAATTCTCGCCTGCTTCGTCACAGCCAAGCGAGCCGGCTTACGAGACAAAACCGCAATCGCCCTTGCTGAACCGCCAGGCCGGAGAGTCGGGAAAGGATTATTTCAGGCGCCGCGCCACTGATGAAGTGAAGACCCTTCAGATGGTCGATCACATCATCACGCGGGTCGAGAAGGAACAGGCAAAGATAAACGCTTCACCGTACGACGACCTCAGGGTCAAGCAGTCGCTCCACAGGTTTCTTCAGCTCGATGAGGAGGCCAACTCCACGGAGGTCGCCGAGATCGAGTTCCTTCTTCTTCAGGAGACCGAGAACTGGTATTCGGCTCTGACGCTGAGGGACAAAGAACTGACCGTCGAAAATCTCAGGTCCTACTGCGAATCGGCGGTACCGAGCCTGAGCACGCAGGCACTACTGGCGCTGGCGCGCTTCTATCGCAACGCACCGTTCTCCGAACTAGTCAGAAGCAAGTTCGACCTGATCATCACAAAGATCTACACAGTAGACGCAGGTGAGGGAAGGAGGAAAGTCAAGCTTTCCCCGGATTCGCTCGTCCACGACATACAGGAACTTTACAAGGACTGGTCCAGCGTGCCCCTGTACGCGACGGATGCCGAAGCTGATGAACTGGCTTTCGGCGCTATGGGGTTCGACGACTTCATTGAAGAAGCCCGCAAGGCGCACAGCTTTGACGACCTCGTCTCCAAAGACTTCTTCGGCCGGCTCAACGACTTCAAGGAGAAGGCGAACGAGAGCTTCTTCGCGCCGCACGTCACCGCCGCGGCGATACGCTGCAACGTGGAGGTCGGTAACCGTTACCTCGAGATCATCGAGAACGAGCACGGCGGACGGCGGCCCGATGAACTGAAGGATAAATACGGGTTTCTCAACGACAACGCGATTGCCGAAGCGATTCGCAAGGTGTTCAAAGCGCACGCGGAAGATGAGTTTGCAAAGGCAGAGGCGCTGAAGAAACAAAAGAAATCGGCAGAGATGATCTTCAATGTCGAGAAGATCGGTTCTGCCTCTACAGCGATAGCCAAGAAGAAGGTCGAATGGTACAAGGCGAACAAGAAGCTTGTCATTGCGACCGCCCTTACGTTGGCCTTCGGCATCTTCTACTTATTTTTCAGTTCGTACCTGCTGCCCTCGGCCGACGGCAACATCTCGAGGGATGTGCAGGTGATGAATCTCGAGAATTCCGAGTTCAGCCGCTTCATTACTTCAGCCAGGATCAATAAGAACATCGCCTATGCGATAACCAACGATGAATGGAAGAAGCTTGCGAAACCGCAGAAGGAAGAGATGATGAAGCGGTTCCTCGCGACGGGTACTGACAAGGGCTTCAGCCAGATCAATTTCCTGGACTCGAGAGGCGAAAAGGTCGGATACGTATCAGTGAACCGGCTCGAAGTGGTCGACTGACCCCTGAAATTCAGAAGAAAACACGAAACGCAGCTTCAAGTTTTGAAGTTGCGTTTTCGTATTGTAGAATGCATTTTTCATCGAGCTCTCGATTCACCTCCTCCAGTGCCGTCCGGGACCGGAGAAAGATTCTAATCGAATATTCAGGAGAATAAATGAACGCCAAGAATATTATCAGTTACGCGACTGATCAGGAGGCGCGGTTCGTATCGGTGCGCTTTACGGATCTGGTCGGCGCGTGGAATCACCTTACTTTTCCGATCGAACAGCTGACGGAAGATACCTTTGAAGACGGCTTCGGCTTTGACGGTTCGTCGCTGAGGGGATGGGCGGCGATAAATGAATCGGACATGCTTTTGATACCGGATCCCTCGAGATGCTGGGTCGATCCATTCGCTGAAGAGACCACCGTCTGCCTGATCGCCAATGTGGTCGATCCGATCACGAAGGAAGGATACGGGCTCGATCCGCGTTCGGTCGCGGCCAGGGCGGAAAGCTATCTTCAGTTCACAGGCATCGCCGACACGGTCTTCGTCGGTCCGGAAGCCGAGTTCTTTGTTTTTGACAGCGTCAGTTATCACAACCAGCAACAGTCCGCCGGCTACACCATCGACTCTGAGGAAGGACACTGGAACGCGGCTCGAAAGGGCGACGAGTTCAATCCGAACCTCGGTTATCACATCCGCGCAAAGGAAGGCTACGTGCCGGTCGCGCCTATGGATTCGCTGATCGACCTTCGCAACACGATGTCGATGATCCTTGCAGATGTGGGGATCCACGTCGAGTGCCATCATCACGAGGTCGCTACCGCGGGCCAATGCGAGATCGACTTCCAGTTCTCGAACCTTCTTTACACGGCGGATAATCTGATGCTCTTCAAGAACATCGTCAAGAACACCGCTTACGCCCACGGAAAAACCGCCACGTTTATGCCGAAACCTCTGTTCGGCGACAACGGATCGGGAATGCACTGCCACACGTCTCTTTGGAAGGACGGCAAGCCTCTGTTTGCGGGAGACGAATACGCAGGGCTTTCGGAGATGGCGAAATACTACATCGGCGGGCTTCTGAAGCACGCTCGTTCTCTGATCGCGTTCGCGGCGCCGACCACCAACAGTTACAAGCGGCTTGTGCCCGGTTTCGAGGCCCCTGTGAACCTGGCTTATTCGGCAAGGAACAGATCGGCCGCGGTCCGGATACCGATGTTCTCATCGAGTCCGAAGGCGAAGCGCGTCGAGTTCCGGCCTCCGGACCCTAGCTGCAACCCTTACCTGACTTTCGCCGCGCTTCTGATGGCCGGCCTCGACGGGATCCAGAACCGTATCGATCCGGGCGAGCCGCTCGACAAGGACATATACGATCTTTCGCCCGAAGAGCTTAAGGACGTGCCCTCGCTTCCGGGAACCTTGGAAGAGGCGCTGAACGAGCTGGAGAACGATCACGAGTACCTTCTGAAGGGAGACGTGTTCACGAATGAGCTGATTGAAAGGTGGATCTACTACAAGAGGAAGAACGAGGTGGACGTGCTGAAGCTCCGTCCGCATCCGCTCGAGTACCAGATGTACTATGACATCTGATCTTCACAACCAATGAAGTTTGGCAAGGCGGCTGCTTCGGCGAGTCGCCTTTTCTTTGCCGGTTCCCGCCAGTCATCGTAATTTAAAATAAAAAAGGCGGGACCCTTTCGGATCCCGCCACTACGGCACTCTCAGCCGGAAAGCTGATCACCTGTTGAGTCCGGTGAAGTTTACATTGACGACCTCATCGTTCATCTGAACGAATTGTGAGCCGAAAATGAAACCCTTGTGCCTTACATCCAGGAGCAGAGAGGTCCCTGCTTCCAGTTCGCCTATCGTGTAAAAGCCGAACATGTTTGTTCGAGCCGTCCTGAGGTTTCCGCTGCCGTCGGTCGCCGAAACAACCGCGCCCATAAGGGGACGCCCGGACGGGTCCGTCACTCTGCCTTGTACAACGGCTTCCGCAGCTGTCAGGAAGTCATTGTTGAACGTGCAGGTGACCGTGTCGCCGTCGGCAAGGTCCACGTCAGCCGTAGGAGGCGATTCCGAGTTGATCGTCGAAGTTCCGTTCTCCGACACGCAGTCGATGGACGTCAGCGTGAACGGTGAAGGATCGGTTTCGGTGACCGTCTTGTTGCCGGGCGACGTCACGAACATTTCCATAGGGTCAGAGTCGGGATCGTCATCGGTCAGTGAGAACGTAGCCCCGCCCAGCCCTGTCGTAGTGAACCCGAACTGGAATATACTCGGAGGACTCGCGTGCTTGACGATGATGATCTTGGCGAACGGCTGGAAGCAGAACTCGACGTGGCTGATGCCCTGAGGATCGGGATCTACCAACGGACCGTCAGGCCCCATCGAGGCCGGGTCATAGGGGTACGCGTAGGACCCTCCGCCGGTCTTGACGATAACGGCCGTGATCGGCCTGGTGGAGGACCACTCAGTGATTTGGGAACTGGTAGAAGAGACTGTAACCGAATTCCCGGGATCCGATGGAGCTCCGCCTGTGAGTTCGGTCACCGGCGGACCGGCGCTATTGACGAATGCGAACGTCCCGTTCGGCTGCCCGTCGATCTTGAAGCCCCAGTCCGAAGTAATGTGCGAAAATGCCTCATTCGTTGAAGCATTCAGATCAGCGCAACTCGCATTGATGCCGGGGAGCGTGATCGGTAAAGGTGTCTGCAAATTGCTTGAAACTATCCGCGAGGCCTCCGTCTTCGAAATCGAGCCGGTCGCGGTCACAATGTACCTGCCGTATCCGGGCATCACCATCTCAAAGACGAAATTGCCCTTGGAGTCGGCATACGTTGCATCGTTCTCGACAGGAGCGCGAAGCCCCGTTTCAAGATCCACTGACGAGATCGTGATGGTCACGGTCTCACCGGGCTCGAACTGGGCCCCCACGAACCTGATCCTCTCGCCGACCTTGGCCGTGCTGGAAAGGCTGACGAGCATAGGAATCTCAGAAAGCTGCTTCTTGGCTGTATCATCGGAAGTACCGGATTTCACCTGGCCAAACGCTGTGGAAAACAGGAGAGCGTTTAGCAGCAGCGCTGCCATGAGGAACCGGCTCCCTTCTACGAATTTGTTTATCATTTTAATCTCCTTTTCTTAGCTCTTATTACCGCTTCGGAGGGCCGACGGATCAACCTTCCGACCTTATCAGAACTAACCGACGCGTAGGAGTTGAGATCAAAATCGAATCTTACAGGGGCCTGGCGGAAACTTGTTCCGGTTTTCCCTTGCTTCGATAAAGACGCCTACTCAAAGTCAGGTCTATCCAATAGTGGCCAAAGGTAACGTTATTCCGCTACCCCTTTCCTTAACTCATTTTCTGAAAAGATGACGGGTAAGTTACTGTATCCCTTACCGATTGTCAAGATTATTTTGCTGCGTTTAACCTTTTTGCTCTCGGTCCGGTCGACTTTTCCGGTCCCGGCTGGTAGCCGGAGTCCGGATCCGTAAGACCCTGCAGCTCGATAATCTGGCAATTCAGTTCTACAGCCTAAGCTAATTCCGCCAATCTTTGATCCGAAAACTTTCGAGTCAAGGATCAAGCACAAACTGAACTCGTTGTAGCCAAAGCAAAGTTCTAACGAGCCAGCTTTTCCAGATTTTTCGTGACAGACGGCATTATATTGAAAAATCACGAAATGTCCATTCTTTTGTAAGGTAGTACTTTAACGAAACAGTGTTAAACCGTGTGCGATCAACGTAGGCCGGTTAAACAGAATTATTAATAGAAACAATGTAATATGTTGATTTGATTGATATTTACTACGAAGCGAATTACATGGGTTTTAAGATCAAATGCCGAGCTTACACTTGAGACGGAACTTTAAGAATGCGGGCCGGAATAACAACAATGGCGCCGGGAAGGCACCATTGGAAACATCAAGAATTGCGGAGTTTTGTCAATTCACCGCTTTCAAAGCGAGCCGGTCACCACATTCAAAGCTGCGCCCCGATACCTTTGAGGAGCCGCTTTTGTACCTTACCTCGAGATGGTAGATCGCACCTGGTTCGATCCTTTCAATTTCGAAACAGCCGCCCGATGAAGCCTTCGCCCTAGAATTCATTCCGAACTCATCCTCCGGAATGACATTTGCCGAAGGTACCGGCTTGCCCGTTTTCGAAAGCACTGCTCCAAAGTTCGTTGGAACCTCTTTACCGGTCCCGGCAGGGAAGAGCTCCTGGGCGCAAGCGTCCAGGAAAGCCTTCGTCTCGTCCGTTTCCGGCTGACCAAGCGTTGCGGAAGTCAGGATCAATACTGACGAGAGCGCAAGGAAGGCTCCCTTGATACTGTTTTTCATATAATTTGTCCGGGCCGATATCGTATCGCTTGCAACGGACCCGGCGTCCTGATCTGGGATTTTGTGTGAAGAATGAAAGTGTGAAACTGCGCCTCATTTCAGACGACGACAGGACCGGAGAGATCGAGGCCGGGCTGTTTTGAACAGAGTATAGATAAATGTTATCTTCCCTAAGACCGGGGGTTGAAAGGCGCCGCAAGAAAATAGTTCTTCACCGATATTCTCCCCGGGCCGATAGGAAGCAAGATGTCCAGCATTCTGAAGTTCACCTTACTCGCGCTATTCGCGCTTTCACTTGGCGCTTGTGGAGCCTGCGGTGCGAGCGCTGATCCGGAAAACACTGACCAGGCGATGGTTCCCGAAGAGGATGCCAACGGCAATCCCTACAATACGGTCGGCAACCGCCGGCTTGTGCCTCATAACGGGATCGAGAATGTAGACAAGAACATTACCCTCGACAATTCGAAGGTCATTGTGATCGACACGAACAAGGTCGAGACGGTGGCCCGTAAGAAGAACCTGCCCGACGATTCGGAAATGGCCACCCTTATGAACAAGCAGGGTCACGTGGTCGAAACCAGGACCTTCCTGAAGAACAAGTATCTCGATAAGGTCGTCAAGACCACGTTCAAGCCGAACGAAGTGTCTATAAAGATCTACCTTAAGAACGGGAAAGTGGTTGAAGTGACCGAGGACAAGCTGGGTAATTTCAGGACGGCAGCCGCGAGGGGGATACTCGACGCCGCCGGATTTGTCATTCCGGTCGACCCGAACGAACCGCAGAAAGACCCGGCCTTGAAGAAAAGCGGGAGCTAAGATCCGGGAACGCCTTAGATGGAAAAGATAAGCATCATCTGCCCATGCTGTGAGGCCGAACTCGTGATCGACGGCCGGACCGGTTCGCTGATCTCGCATACTGAGAAAAAGAAAGCTGCCGGCAGTTTCGAGGACCTTCGGCAACAGATGGACAAACAAAGGGAACTCAGAGAGAAACTTTTCGAACAGGAGCAGGAGGCACAGAAGGACCGCCAACGGCTCCTTGAGGAGAAATTCAATGAGGCCTTCAAGAAGGCAGACAAGGATTCTGACGAGCCGTTCAAGAATCCGCTTGATCTCGATTGATCAACGCACCGGCGCCCGGCGCCGGTTTTCTTTTGCCAATCAAGAGCACTGAGGACGATGGATAATTCAGAAGCGTACGACAAACAGAAGAGCCGTTTGATCGTCGCGCTCGACGTTTCGACCGCCGCCGAAGCGCTCAAAGCCGTTTCTGAACTGCGCGAAGAGGTCGGGGCCTTCAAGGTCGGACTGCAACTGTTCACTTCCGAGGGGGCATCACTTGTCCAAAATCTGGCCGGGTCCGGCATCGACGTATTCCTCGACGTCAAGTATTACGACATCCCGAACACGGTCGCCGGGGCCGCCTCGGAAGCGGCGAAGATGGGGGTCTGGATGTTCAACGTTCACGCCTCCGGAGGAAGCGAAATGATGAGGGCCGCGCTCGAAGCGGCAAATGAGGTCTGCGATAAGGGGTCCCTGCGGCTGCCGAAGATAATTGGCGTGACCGTGTTGACGAGTTCCGACAGGCAGACGCTTAAAGAGACCGGCATCGAAAAGACAGTCGAAGAGAGGGTTTTGCAATTGGCGGAACTTACTGCAAAATGTGGTTTGCACGGTGTTGTGGCGTCGCCGTTCGAGACCTCAATGATCCGCGGCTCGATCGGTGATCCCAAGTTCGAGATCGTGACTCCGGGCATCAGGCCCTCAAATGCAACTCACGACGACCAGAAGCGTGTAATGACCCCGGCTCAAGCCGCGAACGCGGGCTCGGACTATCTAGTCGTCGGCCGCCCGATAATCGGAGCCGAGGACAGAGTCGAAGCGGCGCGTCAGATCGTACAGGAAATGACAGAAGCCGCCGGGCCCACGGACCTTTAATGAGTTTATTCCCCAAGTTTTCTTTCACAAATAATCAGGCAAAAGCATCGGTGGGCGACCGACAGGTCCGGCAACGCGTCGCGCTTGTATTCGCATTGGCAGCCTTCTTGATGTCGGCCTTTCAAGTGCTGAACTTCGAGTCTGCGAGCGCAAAGCAGTCAGACGCCGTGCCAAGGGTCGGGGAGAAGCTCACCTATTCGATCTCGTTCAACAACTTCGACAGTGCGGCGTACGCGGAGATCCACGTCGTTTCGAGAGGCAAGCTCGAGGGAAGGGACGCGGTGGAACTCTCCGCCGAGCTCAGGTCTGTAGATGTCTTGAGCGCAGCCTTCTACGCCTGGGACGAGGCGAGGACAACGTTCGTCTCTCCGGATTCGGGATATCCGTTGCTGGTGAAGGAGATCTCCAACACGGGGCCTTTTCCCAGGGTGACTTCGCGCGGTTATCTTCAGCGACCGGCAACGGCTTATGACCTGCTATCGATGATCTACAGAGTCAGGGCGCTCGGAGGCGCCGGATCATTCAGCGTTCTCGAGAACGAGAGGTTTCACAACTTCGATTTTGTTATCTCCGGCACGGAGAACGTTTCGACTCCAGCAGGCGATTTCGAGACGCAGGTCACTTTGGTCCAAAGTTCGTACTTCGCCGATCGCAAGATAAGCGACTTCAAGGTCTACTTCACGACGGATGACCAAAAGATCCCGGCGCTCGTTAGATACAAGACCGACAAAGGAGATTTTGAGGCGCGGCTCGCCGGAATTCAGGATCTTTCGCCTGTCCCGGATCCGACGGCTACGCCCATCCCGACGCCTACGCCGATCGTAACACCCACACCCGTACCGACCCCGAGACCGTACGTCGATAACGCGCCGCTTTCCCCCTATCTTCCGTTCAAGCTCGGCGAGCGGCTTGAATACTCAGTGTTGAAACAGGGCGTTCCCGCGGCGAAGGTCGCCCTCAGCGCTTCAGAGCGAAAGCAGTATCTCGGCGTCGACAGTCTGCGCCTCGTTGGTCAGGTGACTGAAACCTTGCCGGCGAACGACCTGTTCGGTGCCACTGACCGCATCGAAGCGTGGGTCGATCCCGTCACGCTCGTTCCGTTCGCCACGACGCTCGGTTTTACGGGCGCATTCTCGGAATTCTCTCAGCAGACGCTGTTCGATCAGACGCAGGGTACCGCGACCGTTCAGGCGGGACAGCCTGTGCAGATCCCGGTCGGCACTCACAATGTGCTGACGCTCGCATATGCGATCCGCGCATTTAACTTAAGGCCCCCGCTCGGCGCGCCGAATCCCGCTAACGACACAAGGGTCGCGCTGTTCGCAGGAACAGAGGCGCGGGTGATCACAATTCGCCCGTCTGTCACCGAGCAGATAGATGTGTCGGGAAGAAAGTGGCGGGCGAACCTGATCACGATCCGGACCGGCGAGCCTCAGGCCGATGCTCTCAACATCCGAATATGGCTCAGCGCCGACGGACGAAGGCTGCCGCTCAGGCTTGAAGCGGGTCCTTACCGGGCAGATCTTCTGAACGTGACGAACGATCCCGTCCCTTCCTCGCCATAGGATCGCAGACCGACCAATAACAAATTCCCCGCCTGCTTACGACCTTAATGAAATTGAATTCAACTTTCAGTTAAGGTATTATCGCCGTATTTCATACGGAGGTTATATTCATTGAAAGTACAATCAATTCTCGCGGCGACCTTTGTCCTCCTTTCCAGTGTCGCCGTTTCCGCTCAGCAGTCCGAAACCGAACAAGAGATCACGCGAACGGTTCTCAATTACGCCGAAGGCTGGTACGAAGGTGACGCGGCCAAGATGGAGAGCGCCTTGCTTCCGGACCTTGCGAAAAGAAGGATCGAGACCGCCGGCGAAGGCAGAAGCCGCGTCAGCGAGCTCAGTTCGCTCGGGCTCGTCCAGATGGCACGGACCGGCAACGGCAAGAACACCCCCAAGGCCGAACAGCAGAAGGAGGTGAAGATCCTCGACGTCTTCCACGACACGGCCACGGTCCGCCTCGAGATGCGTGACTGGGTCGATTACATGCACGTCGCGAAATACAACGGCAAGTGGCTGATCGTTAACGTGCTTTGGGACCTCAAGCCCAGGACGGCGAATGGAACAAATTAAGGTTCATACCCTGGCCGATGTCGCCGCCGGAACAAGAGCGAAAGTACTGAGGGTTTCAGGCCGCGGACCCGTGCCGAAACGGCTGATGGAGATGGGAATCGTCCCCGGAGTGTGGATAAGGGTGGTGAAGTCCGCGCCCTTCGGCGATCCGATCGAGGTTCGGCTCAGAGGTTACAGCCTCGCGATGCGTCGTAACGAAGCGAAATCCATCGAAGTCACCGAATGAGCATTGATCCAACACACAATGAGCCGGCAGCAGTTCCCGCCGCCGGTTCTTCATATTCCGGTATAGCCGCAGACATTGTCACGATAGCGATCGCGGGAAACCCGAACGCGGGAAAGACAACGCTTTTCAACGCGCTTACGGGACTTCGCCAGAAAGTAGCCAATTATCCGGGCGTCACTGTCGAGAAGAAGGAAGGCAACTGGAAGTTCGATCCGGAAAGCCCGGCGGCAAGGCTGATCGATCTTCCCGGGCTGTACAGCCTGGACGCGACTTCGCTCGACGAAAGAATTGCCCGCGAGGTCCTGATGGGCCGGATGACGGGCCTTTCAAAGCCCGATCTCATCATAGCGGTAGCCGACGCCACCAACCTCGAACGCAATCTTTACCTTGTAACTCAGCTGATCGAGTACAACATACCGGTCGTCATAGCGCTGACGATGGTCGATCTCGCCGAGAAGCGCGATCTCAAGATCGATGTCGAAAAGTTAAGCTCAATGCTCCACATACCGGTCGTGAGGGTAAAGACCCGCGAAAAGGCCGGTCTTTCCGAGATCACAGAAGCCGTCCGCGGCGTGATCCTTGAAGAGAAGCCGGCCGATCCGTTCTGGATCGGGGAAGCGGGGAACGGTTCGGGCTCCCCGGCGGAGGAGATCCATCTGAGCCTTTCCGATGACGAGGCCGCAAACCGGCAGATATTTGCGAGGTACAGGTTCATCTCTGATGTCTATCAGGCGTCCGTCGGGACCTTCGACACTGAACGGGCGAACATCTCGGAGAAGATCGACAAGATATTGACTCACAAGTTCTTCGGACTTCTGATTCTGATCGCGATCCTGCTTCTCGTTTTTCAGACCATTTTCACGTGGGCGGCGCTTCCTATGGATCTGCTCGACCAGGGATTCGGCGCCCTCGGGAAGTCGGCCAGGGCGTCTCTGCCCGAGGGAATGCTCACTGACCTTGTCGTGGACGGGATAATCGCCGGTGTCGGAGGCGTACTCGTATTCCTGCCTCAGATTCTTCTTCTGTTTCTCTTTATCTCGATCCTCGAGGACACGGGTTACATGGCCCGCGCCGCTTTCCTTCTCGACAAACTGATGAGCCGTGTGGGACTGCACGGGAAGGCGTTCCTGCCGCTTATGAGCAGTTTCGCCTGCGCCATCCCGGGGATAATGTCGACGCGGACGATCGAGAACAAGCGGGACCGGCTGGCGACGATCCTGATCGCTCCTTTTATGAGCTGTTCGGCACGCCTTCCCGTCTACGCGCTGATGATCGCGGCGTTCTTCGCCGGTCAGACGGTATTCGGATTTGTGTCAGTGGGTGCGGTGCTTATGCTCGCGATGTACTCATTAGGGATCGCGGTCGCGGTCGCCGTGGCGTTCGTCCTCAAGAAGACCATCCTGAAGTCGCCGCCGCCGCCGTTCGTGATGGAGCTTCCTCCGTATCGGATCCCGAACCTCAGGACTGTGATCCAGAACATGCTCACCCGCGCCTGGCTTTTCCTGAAACGTGCGGGCACGGTCATCCTGGCGATCTCGATCATCCTTTGGGCCCTGATGTATTTCCCAAGGACCGAAACGCCTGCCGCCGCCGCAGACGACAGCACCGTCGCCAGGATGCAACTCGAGAGCAGTTACGCCGGCAGACTGGGACAGACGATCGAGCCGGTGATATCGCCGCTCGGGTACGACTGGAAGATCGGCGTCGCCATCATCGCTTCGTTTGCGGCCAGGGAAGTTCTGGTCTCGACGCTGAGCATCATCTACAACGTAGGCAAGGACGAGAACGAGGAATCGCCGACCCTGATCGGAGCGATCAGGGGGGCGCATCATCCGGACGGCTCCAGGGTATGGACGCCCTTGACGGCACTGTCGCTGATGGTCTTCTTCGTGCTCGCGATGCAGTGCATGTCAACGCTAGCGGTGGTCCGCCGGGAAACGAACTCCTGGGGCTGGCCCGTGTTCATGTTCGGTTATATGACCGTGATCGCGTACGTCGCGGCGCTGCTGACCTATCAGGGAGGGAAGCTGCTGGGATTCGGCTGAACCCGTTCCGTGTTTAGAGCAGCCCTCCGGGCTGCAAAAGTCGGGCGTCAGCCCGACTCGAACCCTCAGAACCACACGCGCACCGTTTAGAGCAGCCCTCCGGGCTGCAAAAGTCGGGCGTCAGCCCGACTCGAACCCTAGAAACCATACGCGCGCCGTTTAGAGCAGCGCTTCGCGCTGCCCTATCGCGCGAATGCGCGATCAGAATGCTAAAAATTCGCTCGCGCTTCACGACTATTCAGTTTCTAGTTATCCGCTTGCAGATCGTCGTCACCTATCCATAAGATCGGGCGTTCACCCGATTTGGCAGCGCGAAGCGCTGCTCTAAACAGGGGCGTAGTGATCGCTGATCTAGTCGGGCTTTGCCCTCCTAATGCAGCGCGAAGCGCTGCTCTAAACGGGGGCGTATTGTGGAGACGGGTCGAGTCGGGCTTCGCCCTCCTAATGCAGCGCGAAGCGCTGCTCTAAACGGGGCGCGAAGCGCTGCACAAAACGGTTGTAAGATAAGGTGCAGCTTGTCTATCAGTCCTCCGCGCATTCGCGCGGCGCAAACTGAAGTTCTCGTTACCTCGCGACGCGCTGCTCCGAACAGATCTGTTTAGTCAGCTCGCGTCAGGTACACGTTTATTCGGCTTTCGTTGCCGAGCACAGTCGGACGGTCCCAAGCATCGTCCTGAAATGACCGAGTTCCCCGGTTTCCGCGAAGCCGGCTCGCTCAAGGTCCCCGGTCAGGTTCCCCCTGAAATTGTCCAGTGTTCGCTTCCATCCGTCGCCGATTCGGATCGGCAGGGAAAGGACCGCCTGAAGCGCGTCTGCGGGTTTCCCGAAATCAGCGAAGAACAGGCGCCCGCCGGCCCTCAGCACCCTAAGTATCTCGGCGAAGGTCCGCGCTCTCTCGGTATTGGTGATGTGGTGAAAGAAAAAGCTCGACACCGCAAGGTCGACACTGCCTGAGACGATCGGAATGCGGTCGGAGAATCCGGCGATCAGGTCGATGTCGGTCCCCGAAGCGTTTGCCTTCTTCCGCGCGAACTGCAGTATCTCTTGGTCAGCGTCCAGGGCCGCGACCAGCAGGCCGCTCCCGCGGGACCTCAAGCCGATCGCCAGAGTTCCCGTGCCGGCGCCGATATCCAGAACCGTTCGCTCCGAACCCGACAATGCCGCATCGATTAGAGCGTTCTTTACCGTGGCGTCCCGGACGGTCAGCCTGACGACCGGATCGTAGAATCGCGTTGCCCAGCGGAACGAAAGAGCGGGCACGACCGAACTTTTGTCTGCCCCCGCATCATCCCTCATTCCGTCCATTCCCCAGCTCGACATTCCTGAGCCTTAGCGCGTTCGCGATCACAGAAACCGAGCTGAACGTCATCGCCGCGCTGGCGATCATAGGGCTCAGAAGTATCCCAAGCACCGGATAAAGCACGCCCGCCGCAATGGGAACTCCGACCGCGTTGTAAACGAACGCGAAGAAGAGGTTCTGCCGGATGTTCGTCATAGTAGATCTGCTCAAGCGGATGGCTTTGATAAGACCTCCCAGGTCGCCCTTCAGAAGAGTCACATCCGCTGTCTCAAGCGCTACGTCCGTGCCTGTTCCCATCGCGATCCCGACCTGGGCCTGGGCGAGAGCGGGAGCATCGTTGACCCCGTCCCCGGCCATCCCCACGGTCATCCCCTCTGCCTGAAGCTCTTTCACCTTCTCCGCCTTCTGTTCCGGCCTTACGTCGGCAAATACCTTGTCGATATCCAGTTCGCGGGCGACCGCCTGTGCGGTCCGTTCGTTGTCGCCGGTCATCATTATCACGTCGATCCCGAGCGAATGAAGCCGCCTGATCGCTTCCTTCGCCGAGGCGCGTATGCTGTCGGAAACGCCGATCAGTCCGGCGAGTTCTCCGTCCACTGACACGAACACGACGGTCCGTCCCTTCTCCCGAAGTTCTTCAGCTCTCGAAAGCGTTGCCTTGTTTATCTCCCCGGAGCCGCTTATGAATTCGGGAATTCCTATCTTTACATCTCGTCCGGACACCGTCCCTCTGACGCCCTGGCCGGTAGTTGATTCGAATTCGGATGCCTCGGGGATATCCAGCTCCCGTTCCTTCGCTGCGCTTACGATCGAGTCCGCAAGAGGATGCTCGCTCGACCTTTCGACGGAAGCCGAAAACGTTAGAAGTTCGTTCTCCGGGATCTCGCCCGTTGCGACGATCTCCTGGACCTTCGGCTCGCCTTCCGTAAGCGTGCCCGTCTTGTCCACGATTATCGCGTTCACCTTTTCGAGTGTCTCGAGAGCCTCGGCGTTCTTGACGAGGATCCCGTTTCGAGCTCCGTGGCCGGTCCCGACCATTATCGACATAGGCGTCGCCAAACCGAGAGCGCACGGGCAGGCGATTATCAGCACCGAAACCGCCGCGACGAGCGCGTACGAGAGCGAGCCGAGCAACAGCCAGACGCCGAACGAAATCAGCGCCGCGATGATGACGGCGGGAACGAAATAGTACGAAACGACATCGGCGATCCTCTGGATCGGAGCCTGGGAGCGCTGGGCCTCGCCGACCATCTGCACGATCCTCGAAAGCAGCGTTTCCTTGCCGACCTTGTCCGCGCGCATCACGAGGCCGCGGTTTCCGTTGATCGTACCGCCGATCACTTCATCCCCCTTCGACTTCTCGACCGGGATCGACTCTCCGGTTACCATCGATTCATCGACCGAGGTCTCGCCCTCGAGTATCTCCCCGTCGACGGGTATCCTTTCGTTAGCCTTCACCCGCAGTTTCGCTCCTTTCTCGACGTGAGCGAGCGGGATCTCCTCTTCAGATCCGTCCTCGCGGATGATCAGCGCGGTCTCGGGAGCCAGGCCGAGCAGTTCCTTGATGGCCGCGGAAGTCTTGCTGCGCGCCCTTTGTTCGAGCACCTGTCCGAGGAGGACAAGCGTCGTTATCACGGCGGCCGCCTCAAAATAGACCGGGATCTGACCCGTATGAGCGTCTCGTATGCCTTCAGGGAAGATCTGCGGGAAAAGCAGTGCGACGAGGCTGTAAACAAACGCGGTGCCCGTTCCGATCCCGATAAGCGTGAACATGTTCGGGCTCGCGTTCAGGATCGAACGATAGGCGCGTACGAAGAACGGCCAGCCTCCCCAGAGGACGACCGGCGTCGCGAGGATCATCTGGAACCACAACAGAAACCGTGCGACCTGTGTGTGGGAATACCCAGGAAAGAAGGAGTAAACATCGACGAACATCTCGCCCATCACGGTCGCGAGCACGGGAACCGTAAGGATCGCCGAGATCACGAACCGGCGCTTCATGTCGGTGTATTCGGGATCGGGCCTGTCGTCGAGCGTCGCGACCTTAGGCTCGAGTGCCATTCCGCAGATGGGACACGATCCCGGCCCGATCTGCACCACCTCAGGATGCATCGGGCAGGTGTATTCGACATCCTGGCCGGATTCCATTGCGGAGGCATCGGGTTCCGAATCCGGAGCGAGAAAACGCTCCGGATCCTCCGAGAACCTGTCATGGCAGCCGGTCGCGCAAAAATAATACGTCTCGCCTCCGTGTTCGTGGGTTGCGGCCGCCGTTTCAGGCGTGACGAACATCCCGCAGACCGGATCGCGGTGGGTTGCCGGTTCTTCCGGCGTGTTCCTTGTCAGACCGACGGGTTTCATATTTGGTCACTGGATTAAGGGCCGGACCCTTGCCTGCGGGGAATCTCGTATGCGCTCCGCGCCAATAGGAGAAAGGTGAAAAAAATGAGAAATCGAGCCGCAAGCCCCTTGCTTGCGGCTCGAATCTTACGAATTCTCTTCTGCTGAGGCGATCAGCCTCTGTCGACCAGGCGGTTGTAGACCCACGCGAGTGTCGATCCAAAGGTACCGCCGATGAACGACCAGATAAGGATCGCCATTGCGATAGCCCTGAGGGGTATGCTCGGTTGTGCAGCCCCTATAAGTGGGCCAAGTATTTGATCACCGGGCAGCGGGCCGCCTGCTCTCGGAAATAGGAAAAACAGAAGAATATTCAGGGCCAGAATCAGCAAGCCGGTGCTGGCTGCCCATGCCAGTCCGAACTTGAACACGTCAAGTTTCATTTAATCCTCCAACCGGCTTACGGCCGGCGCTCATCCTGCGCCCGTTCCACATTCCCGACCGGGTGCTGGATCTAATCATCATCCTCGTGAACCCTGATCCTTCCTTCTTCGCGGGCCTGATCTATCACCTTACCCTGCAGATTGTGCGGGACTGATTCGTAGTGCGAGAACTCCATGTTGTAGCTGCCGCGTGCCTGGGTCATCGAGTTCAGACGGCCCTGGTAGTCCAGCATCTCAGCCAGCGGGACCTGTGCCTTGATCACCTGCTGTTTGCCGCGCATGTCCATTCCCTGGACGCGTCCGCGTCTTGAGTTCAGGTCTCCCATAATGTCGCCGGACACATCCTGCGGGCAGAAAACCTCGACCTCCATTATCGGTTCCAGGATGGTCGGCCGGGCCTGCTCCATAGCGTTGCGGAAGGCCTTTCTTCCCGCCGCCTTGAAAGAATGCTCGTCGGAGTCCACCGAATGGTAGCTTCCGTCGACGAGCGTGACCTTGAAGTCTACGAGGGGGTAACCCGCGACCGCTCCGTTCGCAGCGGCTTCCAGGATGCCTTTCTCGACCGCCGGCCTGAAGTTCTGCGGGATCGCGCCCCCGAAGATCTTGTCCTCGAACTCGAACCCGCGGCCTGAAGGAAGAGGTTCGAAGACCACCTTGCAGTCGCCGAACTGGCCGCGTCCGCCGGACTGCTTCTTGTGCCTGCCATGGACCTCGACCCTCGAAGTGATTGTTTCCTTGTACGGTACCTTCGGAGGATGAAGCTCGACCTCAACGCCGTAGCGATTCTTCAGCTTGTCGACGACGACCTCGATGTGCTGCTGTCCGGATCCGCTCAGGATGAACTCTTTTGTCTGGCCATCGCGCTCGAAGCGAAGACTCGGGTCCTCTTCAAGAACCTTGTGAATGGAGGTACCGATCTTGTCCTCGTCGGCGCGCGATTTCGGCTCGATGGCGAACGCAACCGCAGGATCGCGGTAATGTACTTTCGGATAGGCGATAAGGTGGTCCTTATCGCAGAGCGTGTCGCCTGTCTGCGTGTCCTTCAGCTTGACGACCGCCACGATGTCCCCTGTCTTCGCCTGATCGACCCTTTGCAGTTCCTTGCCTTGCAAGAGGTTCAGGCCCACGATCCGCTCCTGCGTCCCGTGAGTCGAGTTGAACACGTGGTCGTCCGCTCTGACGATTCCCGAAATCACCTTCATCACGTTGATCCGGCCCGAGAACGGATCGGCGATCGTCCGGAAAACGAATGCGGAGAACGGTTCGTCGTTCGAGTACTTACGCTCGATCTTGGACTTCTCGTCATCGAGATCCGCGTACCCGACCTCGATCGAATGCGTGGCGGGGTTGGGTGCGAACTCGACAATGTGGTCGAGCAGGATCGAAAGCCCTGCGAGAGTTTCGGACGACACGGCGAAAACGGGGCAAAGCTTGCTTTTGGCGATCGCCTTCGAGAGGTTCGAGTATATTTCCTCGTCGTCAAGCGTGCCTTCTTCGAAGTATTTTTCCAGCAGCTCGTCATCGGACTCGGCGACGATCTCCACGAGTTTCTCCCGTGTCGAGTCCACGAGATCCCGGCCTTTCTCCGGAATGTCGATCTCCTTGGCTTTGCCGTCCGAGTCGAACTCGTATGCCTTCATATGCACCACGTCCACGATGCCTTTAAAGTTCTCTTCGGATCCGATCGGGAGCGTGAATGGCACGATCGACCGCGCGAAAGACTCGGCAGCGGTGTCAACCGCGTGTCCGAAGTCAGCGTTCTCCTTTTCAAGCTTTGTGATCACCATGAACCGAGGGAGCATGAACTCGTTCGCATAGTTCCAGGTGCGTTCGGTCTGTACTTCTATTCCCTTGACCGCGTCGACGACCACCAAAGCGCAGTCTGCAACGCGGCAGGCCGGTCGGGCGTGCGAAACGAACGCCGCATACCCGGGCGAATCTATGAAATTGACCTTCGTGTCCTTGTATTCGAGGTGGGCGAAGTTATTGTTGAGCGTGACCTTTCTGTCGATGCTGTCCTCGTCGTGGTCGGTGACAGTCGTCCCCTCGTCGACCTTTCCCCATCGCGGGGTCGTGCCCGCAACGTACAGGAGCGAGCTGACGAGCTGGGTCTTTCCGGCATCGCCGTGTCCGATCACCGCAAGGTTGCGCAAATTTTCAGTGGCAAAAGCTTTCATTCTGGGCAAGATTCTCCTTGGTTAGCGAATTCTCCGCGCGGACAGATCCTCGGTCCGGGAAACTGAAGCGTCTGGATACGAAGTATTATCTAAATGTAAATTAGGAGACCCCTGTAGTGCAAGACTCCCGTTTTCAAGGCGTAACAGAAAGAGAAAGGTTTGTTTACACGCTTCTGATTTGCACATACAATGTCTCCATCAACCGATGAGAAGCGTCGTCCGGGCCCCATCTTAAACGCAGGAGAGCAAGACCCTGTTCGTCCATTCCGCAAAAGGATGTTGGGGAAACGTCAACCCGGGCATGGGCATCCGACTACTTTCGCCCGCAAATATAAGCAATACATAAATTTGCAGTCACAGTACATTAACGAGGTCGATATGGATTTAAGAAGCCAGTTGCGAAAAAGTTTGCTGACGGTCGCTGTACTTTGGGCATTTTTGCTCTCGTCAGTCCCTGTCAACAGTCAGGTCATAGTCCCCGGCAATATCGCCGGAGGCAGCACCAAGTATGTGATCACCGGGCAGAAGAAAAAAGGCAGTTTCACTACGAGGCGCAGTTCTCAGGCAAAGCGGACCATCAAGCAGAGAAGCTCGACGAGACGCCAGGTCGTAAGGCAGTCGCAGGCCGTCGCCAAGACCAACAGGAACAGGCGCGATATCGACGAGGTGACGCCTGAGGAATACAGGCGGCTCGAGGTGCAGATCAAGCGGATGCCCAAGGAAGAGGCTTCGAAGGTCCTTGCCGGCGCAGGTGAATATTTTGTTACACGCGATGAGGTCGACAACGCGGTGACCTATCTTGAAGGCGCCGTCGAACTCGACCCCGAGAACACGGACGCGAAGCTGGCTCTCAGCGAGGTTTACACTAGCCTCGGCGACAGGGCTCTTGTGAAAGCCGACGAGTTCCTGGATCTTTCCGCGAAGGCCTCTGCTGCTAACGACAAGACGAATGAAAGAAGGAACAGTGCTCTGGCGAATACCGAGACGGAGAAGGCAGAACGCTACTACCAGGCCGCGGTCCAGTACGACCCGAACAACCCTTCGGCTTACGTCGGGCTTGGACAGTTTTACGACGCAAAGGGCAGAGACGACCTGGCCAGGGAGAATTATGAGAAGGCGCTTGCGCTGGACAACGGCTTGACCGAGGTGAAAGGTCCGCTCGGGATCATATATTTCAAGGACGGAGAGGTCGCGAAGGCAGAGCAGTTGATTGCGGATTCGCTTGCCTCGGATCCGAACAACGCCGAATCGCAGTTCTTCCTGGGTCTGATCCGGTACAAACAGAATCAGAACGAAGAGGCACTGGCCGCGCTTAAGAGGTCGATCGAGATCGACAACGAGAACGCCGAATCGCATTACTATCTCGGTGCAACTCTCAACCGGCTCGGTAACGAAGACCAGGCCATCGCTGAGTTTGAAAGATCTGTGGGACTGGACCAGCGCTTCTATCAGGCGTGGTTCGACCTCGGCGTCGCGTATTACAACAAGGGCGAGTACGACAAAGCTATTGCCGCGTTCGAAAAGTCAATCGAGTTCAACTCCGACCAGACTGACGAACAGAAGAGGCTCCTTGACGAAGGCTATGCCAACGTTGCGGAAGCGTACCGCCAGTCCGGAAAGATCGATCTTGCCATCGCCAAATACCGCATCGCTGTGGCGAGGGTGAAGGACGATCCCGAGCTCTACACGACGTACGGTTTTGCGCAGGCGGAACGCGGCATCTGGGTTCCCGCGATCGATGCGTTCAAAACGGCTTCCGGTCTCGCTCCGGATACCGCGACCGTGACCACCAATCTTGGCTGGGCACACTACAAGGCAGCCGAGGATTACGAACGCAAGAATATGCAGGCGGACAAACGAAGCCACCTTGCAAGCGCCAGGACAGCACTTGAAAGGGCGTTGAGCCAATACAACCGTTCCGACAATGCTTCCAGGGAAAATCTCGCCGCTGCGAATCTTTACCTGGGCGTGGTGCTCAGCCAACTCGGTGAGCCGGACCGTGCGGCTGAAGCTCTCAAGGAGGCGAACCGCCTGAGCAACGAGAAATGGGCGGCGGCCGTGTTCGAGCTCGGAAAGGCGGAATACAACCGAAAGAGGTGGAGCGACGCGATCAAGCAGTTCAAGCGGGCGATGAAGATTCAGGAGAACTTCCCCGAGGCGATGTATTATCTGGCACTTTCTGAGTTCAGGAACGGCGACCAGAAGGAGGCCCGGAAGGTCCAGGAGCAGTTGAAGTCGGTCAATCCTGCGCTGGCCGGCAGACTTGAAAGGGAATTCTTCCGGATCGACTTTAACTAGCCGTTTGATTCGCGGACGCAATTGACGGATTATTTGAGTGAGAGCTTTTCGCTCTCACTTTTTTTGTGCTTGCCAATCGATGAAGATCGGATTGAGGATCAGGGAGAACGTGTCGCTCGCGCCGTTGACGACGCTGCGCATCGGCGGCGAAGCCCGTTATTTCACAGAGGTCGAGAACGAGACGGAACTTTCCGATGCGTTCGACCTCGCTCGAAAGCGCGGACTCCGGGTTTTCATACTCGGCGGCGGCAGCAACATTCTCGTCTCGGATTCCGGTTTCGACGGGCTCGTGATCCGGATCGCGATGAAAGGCATCTCGCTGATGGAGGTACCGGGCCGGGACGACACGGTGCTCGTTACCGCAAGGGCCGGAGAGGATTGGGACGAGTTCGTCGAATGGTGCGTGGCGAACGACCTCGCCGGGCTCGAATGCCTTTCGGGGATCCCGGGCCTGGTCGGAGGCACTCCGATGCAGAACGTCGGGGCGTACGGCCAGGAGGTGTCGGAGACCATCGTTTCCGTCCGTGTCCTCGATCTGACGGACCGATCTGTGAAGGACATCGCCGGTTCGGAATGCGGATTCGCTTACCGTTCGAGCGCATTCAACACCACCGAAAAGGACCGCTACGTGGTACTCGCCGTGACATATGAACTCAGGAAAGGCGGAAAACCGAAGATCGCGTATCCGGACCTGATCCGAGTGTTCAAAGACTTCGCCCCTACGCTCGCCGAGATGCGTTCCGCGATTTGTTCCATAAGGGCTTCGAAGGGAATGATGGCGAGGCAGGGAGGCGCCGATTCTCAAAGTGCCGGGTCGTTCTTTAAGAATCCGGTCGTAACGGCTGTACAGTTCGAGGCGTTCACAGCGAAAGCTGAAGAACTCGGAGTCGCAGGAAAGGAGACGCCCGTTCCGCATTTCCCTGCGCCGGACGGAGGCGTGAAGATACCCGCCGCGTGGCTTATAGAGAAAGCGGGTTTCTCAAAAGGCTATTTAAAAGGTAACGCCGGGGTTTCGAACCTTCACACGCTCGCGCTTACGAACCGCGGCAGCGCGACTGCCGCGGAGTTACTGGCTCTGAAAGCCGAGATCGGGGACAAAGTGGAGCGGCAGTTCGGTATCCGCCTTGTCCAGGAGCCGGCGTTGATTGGCTTTGAATGACCTGGCTGATTCGGCCGCGCGCCGCCTGGCTTGTATAATCCGTAAGTTGCCGACGTAAAGAAATGGAGATCCTTGAAGCAGACGCCGGACTCGAGATGCGTCCGGTGTCGGAGGACAACCTTGAAGAACTGTGCGAGCTCGTCAGAAGGAACTTCGACCACCTGCACGAATGGATGCCCTGGGCGGTAGAAGGATATTCGATCAGGCACGCGCGATCATTCATTCTGAAGAGCAACCGAGATTTCGCCGCTCGGGAAGGGATGAACTTCCACATTTTAGAGGACGGGAACCTTGTGGGCGGCGCCGGACTGAACTTCATCGACAAGGCGAACCGAGGGACCGAGATCGGCTACTGGCTCGGAGAGGATTATACGGGACGCGGAATCGTCACGAAATGCGCTAAGAGGCTGACCGATTTCGCCTTTGACGACCTGAGAATGCACCGCATGAACATCCGCTGCGCCAGCGGGAATATAAAGAGCCGGGCGATTCCCGAACGTCTCGGATTTAAGGAAGAAGGAACGATCCGCGACGCGGAATGGCTGCACGACCGGTTCGTCGATCTGGTCGTCTACGGGATGCTGGAAAGGGAATGGCGTGAGCGGTGAGCAGTGAGCAGGAAGCGGTTAGCAGGAAGCGGTGAGCAGTGAGCAGTCAGCAGGAAGCGGTGAGCAATGAGCAGGAAGCAGTTAACAGTGACCAGTGAGCCGTAAGCGGTGTCGGCAGCCCACCAGTGAGGGAGGGCGTGAATCGACGACGCGTGGCGAATGCAGGGACAGTTCAACGGGCGCACTTGTGCGCCTGAAGGGACCACAAGGTCAAGATTGAGTTTGACTAATGAAAGTGGGCACTGACAATCCCTCACAGCTCACAGCTCACAGCTCACAGCTCACAGCTTACAGCTTACATTGAATCATGATAATCGTCATCAACGGCTCCCAGTGGGGAGATGAAGGAAAAGGGAAGGTCGTGGACCTGCTCGCGGACCGCTTCGACATCGTCGCGCGGTTCCAGGGCGGGCACAACGCGGGGCATTCGGTTTACGTAGGGGACAAGGCGTTCGTCCTCAGGCTCCTGCCATCGGGCATCATCCACGAGGACACGGTCTGCGTTCTCGGGAACGGGATGGTGATCGACCCGAAGGCGTTCTTCGAAGAGGTCGACCAGATGATCGCCCAGGGGATCTCGATCAACCCGGACCGTTTGAAGGTGTCCAGCCGCGCGCATTTAATAATGCCGTACCACCGCGCGCTCGATCATACCAGCGAAGAGCGGCTCGGGAACGAGAAGATCGGGACCACCCTGCGCGGCATAGGCCCCGCGTACGAGGACAAGGCGGGCCGACGGGGAATTCGCGTTGCCGACGCTCTCTCGCCCGAGGTCCTGCGCAATCGGATCGAGCGCAATCTGGAGGACGCCAACCGCATCATCGTCACGTACGGCCAGCCGCCGCTTTACGCGGACGAGATCTTCGAAGAGATCTCCGCCCTGGCCGAGCGTATGAAACCTTTCGTGTGCGAGACCTCGCACTTCTATGCCGAGGCAAAAAAGAACAACAAGAAGATCCTGCTGGAGGGAGCGCAGGCGACGCTTCTTGACGTAGACCACGGCACGTATCCGTTCGTCACGTCTTCCAACGCGACCGCCGGCGGGGCGTCGGTCGGCTCGGGCATACCGCCCCACCACATCACGGGCGTCCTGGGGATCGTCCGCACATACACGACGCGTGTAGGCGAAGGCCCTTTCCCGACGGAGATGCTCGAGGATGAAGAGGACGTCGCGAACCTGATCCGGAAGCGCGGGAACGAGTTCGGGTCCGTGACCGGAAGGCCGAGGCGGTGCGGCTGGTTCGATGCCGTGGCGACGCGGTATGCGGCGGAGCTTAACGGCTATGATTCGGTCGCATTGACAAAGATCGACGTGCTCGATGCCCTGGACGAGATCAAGGTCTGCGTGGGATATATCGTGAATGGCGAGCGCGTGGACACGTTCCCGGCGGTCTCGTCGGAGCTTCGGCAGATCGAGCCGATCTACGAGACGCTGGAAGGCTGGAAAGAGGACACACTCGGGATCACAGACCTTGCGGACCTGCCCGCGAAGGCCAGGGAATATGTCGATTTCCTTTCGGACTCGATCGGCGTCGAGATCGGGCTTATCTCCACCGGCCCGGAACGCGACCAGACGATCATCGTGAAGGGAACCGTGATGGAATCGTGGTTTAGCGGGAGTTGAGAATTGATAGTTGAGAATTGATAGTTGAAGATTGATAATTGGGGGAATTTGCCAAGTGACGAAATCCGGGTAGAACCGGCCAAGTGATTCCGGAGAAGTTAGGACAGTTGATCAAATAAATAAGCGTTCATGGGAGGACGCAGTGAGGTTTTCCCATGAAAGAAAACAGATGAGTTGAAGACTCATATAAGTTTGCGCTAAGAATCATCAAGCTAAGTCAATACCTGGAATCAGACCGCAAGTTTGTTCTTGCGCGGCAAATTTTAAGATCTGGCACTTCTATCGGGGCAAATATCACAGAGGCCCAGCAGGCGGAATCGAAGAAAGATTTCGCACACAAGCTTGGGATCGCTAACAAGGAGGCGTTCGAAACTGAGTATTGGCTCAAACTGTTACGAGACTCAAGCTACATCACCGCTTCGCAGGCCACATCGATAATTGATGACAGCAACTCCCTACAAAGAATGCTTGTAAGTGCACTCCGGACGCTAAAAGGAAAGTCGTAGCTTGGGAGGGAGCGTGGGTACCAAGGCCCTATTCCGAAGACGGCAATTTTCAATTCTCAATTACCACTTCTCAATCTCGTTGACTTGATAATCGAACTCTGAACTACTACACTTTTTCCTTTGCCGGGGACCTTGCTTTCGCTTGGAACCCGGGACTTGGAATTATCAATCCTCAATCTTTTTTGGTCCGATAGCTCAGTTGGCAGAGCAACTGGCTTTTAACCAGTGGGTCGCAGGTTCGAGCCCTGCTCGGATCACCAATTCTCACAAAAAAGCCCGGCCGAATCGACCGGGCTTTTCTTTTTTCAGCATTAGTGTCCTTTCGTCATCCACAAGAAGGATCTCCTGTCGGGAACGTCGGAAACGGAGGCCATATCACAACCGCTTAACACAAAGTGAATGTGCGCCAGTCGAGCGTTCGGATCGGGTCCTGCACTCGAAGAAGAAATTTGAAGAAGAAATTTGTTGACTTGTCCCGGTCCACGATCTATTTTCGTTCCATTTATATCTGACAAGATAGGTAGATTCAGAGCCCGTCTAAGGAGAAGAGGATGGCGACTATCGATCGGATGAATATTCGGTATGAAGGTGAAACTGGAAATACGCCCGATATCTACAATAAGCGTTGCTTCAACGTGACAAAACCGGTTGGGTCCGGTCAGGTCAATGAATTCGGCGATGTTCTGGTCGTTCAAGCATTATTCGACTTCCTCGGAAGCGATGAGAATCCGAACCGCGACATGCTGAAGATCCTGGAAATAAAACTTGCAAAAGTCACCGGCTTCTTCGACAACGACACGGCGAAGATGATCCTACGGTTCCAGAGAGGCGGTGGCTATCGGAGTCTTTCAACTATTTCGGCGGACGGCATCGTTCATCCGGCATCGCTTGCTGGCCGTGTCTTGCGTGCGGGCGCCAGGCAGATGACCATTGTTCAGTTGAATCGGGAAGCAGCCTGGGGTGCAAGTGCGAAACATGCACACGACCTCGTTTCGACAATGCTCGCAAAATATCCAATGTTGAAGGGGGTGGCGAACGACAACACAGGCGGGAAGGCCGGGCCTATAAAGTTACCGGTTTGAGGGTTTTCGCCGAAAGATTGTGCCGCATTCGATTGCCCTTTTTACGACAGATATGAAGTGTCCAAATAAGCTACCGACTGGTTGGTACAAAAAAGCCCGGCCGAATCGACCGGGCTTTTTTGTCGGCTCGCGGGCCCCCCGCCCGCTTGCCGTTTACTGGATGCTTCCTCCACCCGGGAAACGCTCGTTCTGATCAACAAGCGTGCTGGCCGATCAGATAAGGATAAGAGAAGTGGACGCCATTCGTGGGACAGTTTGGCGGCCGATTTAAGGTGGAAAGCCGTTTCGTTTATGCCGCCAGTTTCAGAGGCTCGGCTTGCCCAAGCCTCGCGCTTTTGTAATTTGCCTCATCCGAGGTCCTCGAGTCGAGGGACGAATGAGGGCGCCGCCAGCAATAGCGCCCTAACTTTCCCTTTGGCTCGCCAAAATTCGACTAAGCAATCGAGTTAGCCAGACACACAAATGTATATTTGAGTGGTCCCCAAGGTCTCTCGAACAAGTTCGGATGTAACCCCCTCAGCTCCCTGTTCGAAGTGCGTTTTCTCGCACTTCAATCGCTACAGGCGCGACCATCGCCATGAACTCCGAGCTATACTGCTTTCGATTCGCCGCGATATGGGGTACCGGCTTCGGTTCCAGACAGGTTTCCACGTTACCGCTTTGGCCGAATACTTGGTACCACCTTTTGACTCCACCAGTTACCGAAACTTCTATTCCTGATTCTCCGCTTTACATAGCTCGGCACCTACTCTAACATTTCACCAAGTCGAGATATTTACCGAATGGGAGGCGAGCGCCTCCAGGTCGGTTTGTATCTGGGCTTTTTTGTGTTTGGAGGTGAAAAGTGGTCAATCCTTACGGTATGGAAATCGAAGAACTTGTCATCAGTTTTGAGGGCGTGGAGTATGGCCTGCTTGAGTTCACCCTCGCGTTGGGAGAGCAGACCTATTCCACTCGGTTCTCGGAAGTTTGGGATCCAATCATCCGTTTCAAGAAATGGCTCGAGGCAATCTCGATCGGCGTACATCAATGCTCTTTCTGGTTCGACACGGAAGGAAGTGACATCTGCTTTTCGATGGAGCGCCGCTATTGCGCCGACGAGGCGATCTTCAAGGTCACGTACGCGTATGAAGACGATGAAGTGCGCCTGATCGGAAAAGTGAATCCGAAGCAGCTCGTAGTTGCTTTCTACAAAGGATTCCTGGGCTTCTGGGAATCGTGCCCGGACTTTGAAGACGAATGGCTCGGTGAGAGCCTCGAAGACAGGCTCAGGAAGACCAGACTTGCGTCAGCGGAGGAGATCGCTCAACTGCACAGGCTGAATCGATCGGAATTGATAGACCTTCTTGACAAAGCTTATCCCATAGACCCCTCAATTGTTGGCAGGTTGGCGGAAGAAGCGCATTCTGCATTCAGTGAAGGGGGAGTTTGGGAAATTCCCGTAGACTACGACGATCTCACGGAGACAGATAGAAAGGAGTGGCTCAAAGATGTGCTTACTGTGAATCGCGATGGTTTTCAGGGGACACCATTGTCTGAACTTCGCTCAGAGATCATTGATAGGTTCATTGCCAACGATTCCAAGTCCCAAGTACCAGGAGATGACTTGTAGGATCGGAGGCCGTGATCCCGAAACGAGAAATACCCGGCATCTAAAAAGCCGGGTTTACTAACATTCAAACTGGACCAGGATTTTGTGGCAGGAGAGCCTGTTCGATTTCAATCGAACAAGAGGATCTCGCGTCGATTGAGGAGTAAGTTCACCACATTTGGCTGCAAATGCAGTACGGAAACGCCCCTGAACTCGTCCATTCTCCGGATTACAAGGCGCTTGTGAGGATTACAAGAAACTTGTATACGGAATTATGTTGGACGGTGTAAGCAATCGATTGAAGTAGTCAACGGGCCAAGTGCAATTTGAGAATTTCGAGAGACTCCCGGAAACTGCAAGATGAACCAGCAATTAAATGCCCAGGGCTATTGGCCAACCTTGCTAAGAACTTATTAGAAGACATAGATCCAATTTCGGCCTTGGGAGGTACTACTAGTATTGCGTATAGATAAGGGTCGGAGACCCGGGCCGGCTGCTGGGATCGTGCCACTTGAACCCGGAGACTACATTTGCGTTTAATGGTGTGCGAAAAATGTCCGAGCTCATTGAAAGTCTTTCCAATTCCCGCAACGTGAGATTCAGGAAATCCTTTTTGTTTGAATCGAATTCCATGTCTTAGAATCGCATCAAAATCCAGGATTGAAACTCTTTACCAGTGGGTCCCAGGTTCGAGCCCTGCTCGGATCACCAATTCATACAAAAAAGCCCGGCCGATTCGACCGGGCTTTTCTGATTCCTGGCGGGAGTGTCAGATCCGGGCGTCCCGAGGTCAGTTTGAGGGAGCGCTCAAACGGCAGACCATTCTATTCAATTTCCGGACGTCCTTCGAACTCGAACCAGGGCTTCTCCTCATGGATCTTCTTCACACGCATCCCATAGTCGTTAACGGTCTTAGCATTGATGTTGTTGTAAAGCGTCGCGATCTTCTCAACAGGTGCGCCGATGGCAAGTTTCCTGATGATGCGGCGGAGCATCTCGCCGCCGGCCCTTATATTGGTAAGGGGATCCTGCATTTGCTCCCTTGTCCCGAAAGTATCTCCCCAGTACTCGACGTTTATGTTCATCGGGCGTATGGACTTGTTCTTCCCGAACCAGTTGAGCGGTTCTTCTTAGTAGCCGTTCGTCTCTTCCATGAACAATATCGCCCGTATAAGCCTCCCCGGGACGTTCTTCTCGAAGGCCACGACATCTATGAACGCCCCGTACTTGTCCACAGTGGAAAAAGCAGGTGACTCTTACCAGGGCGCATCGCCGCTGGCTTTCCCGTTATCGGAAACGTTGAACAATGAAGGGCAGAAGTGGTTACTTTTTACGCATTCCTTTCTGGTGGTTGGGTTCGCCATTTACTCCTCCGTACGGCTTGTCTTACCATCCCCTCCGGCAAGCCGCCAAACCTGCCGAAAAGGCCTCGTCCGGAACGGGCCGGACGAAGAGACTCCCAGACACTATTCGTGATGCGGCGAAGGGAAGATACAATGCGGGGGCTTCATTAACAAGCGAATTCAGGGTTTGATGAAAAATCGACCCGGGACCAAGAGAAACGAGGATTGATGATCGAAAAGCCATCACTGCGAGTATCCGCAAAGCTGGGTGTGGAATGGAGCAGGCATTCGTGCCTTTACTCCCGAATACCACGGATCACTCTAGAAACCGGGTCCTGAGTCGGAATCACACTCACCTCCCGCGAGACCCTCGACACGTTCGCGCTCGCCGTCTTGTGCAGCTTGGTTAGAAACTGTTCGAACTCATACGGTCCGACAAATCCGTTCGAGTCAATGTCCGCGGAGTGCATAACGTCATCGGGGGCGGCGTCCGCAAGCTTCTGTGTATAGACCCCACCGACTTCCAATCGGTCATCGTCATTTGTAAATGGATCTGTAAAGACCTTGAAAAATCCGCTGTTCACAAAGATTCCGGACAGCTGTGCTCTGGATGACGCCGCATAAATGGAAAGGCTCTGGTTTTTCGCGAGGAAGCCGGAGATCGGCTGTCCTTCAATACCGGGTATCGGACTGATTGCCGCATCGATGGCATACTCGGCCATACAATAATCGAGAATGACGCTAATGTGGCCGGCGTTGATGCTGCGTAGAGTGAAGAAAACACCGGGACCTGTATCAGCCCCGTGAGCGTTTCCGGCATTCACTTTCAGATTGGAGGGATGCCAAAGTTGGCCATGATCAACGCGTTCGGTTCCGACCTCAAATGGATGCATGTACCTGATAAGCCCCCTCGTATTGGCCTCGACGTGTCCGGTCACATAAAGGACAAATACGCTGCATCCGTCCATATCCGCCGATTCTTGAGCTATTGCTTTCCTTACCTGGTCAAGGGAGTCGGTTTTCCACGACTTCGTGACGATCTTGTAACGAAGCTTGCCAAAGAGCTCGGACATTCTGCGAATATCTTCATCCATGGCGGCTTCCGTACCTGCATTTACCAAAAGCGCGACTCCCTTGTACCTGTTACAGTCCTGCTCACGCAGTTCGGCCTTTATGCCTCGATCCCGGGTCGTTTCAAGAACCAAGGGCGAATCACTTCCTTCTATCCAGGCCGCCATGGATCGCCAGGCCTTCGGTCCGTTCGGAACCGGGGAGAGTTCGAATCCCCGACGCGCTTCGATCCTCTCTTCAGATGACAGAACAAGCTCAAGTCTGGTCGGGATCACCGGCCGCTGAATATGCTCCCGCCGAGTGGGGAAAAGCAGATCTGGGGACTCCAGCCTGCCCTCCAGCGTCACATAATCGAAAGAGACAGATCCGGCCTGCTTCACGATCGGCGGAGAGGAAGCCCATTCGCGGCCGATGATCTTTCCGCTGACGGGATCGGAAATCAAGTAGAGCACGGGATGAGCAAACCTTGCAGTCGGCGTTGGGTCGATGAAGAAGAAACAGGCAGGCTTCGTGACGTTCATCTTCTTCTTTTCAACAATACCGTATTCGTAGATCACTGAACCGGCCGGCAGCGGTTTTGGCGGACCCAAAAAAAACACGAGCCGGTCTGAAAATTCACCTTCAACTATCGATTCTCTGACCTGAACGGCGCTCGCAGCGCAGGAATTCCCTCGAACGAGGTAGAACTGGCGACGGAGACTGTTCTCATTAATCGCCACTTTCGAGTACAGATTTCTGCCCTCCCAATCCTGCTTGGGGTTGCCTTGATTGTCCAGATCTACGCCGGAGAATACGTACTCGTGCGAGAATTCGGTGACCAGGATCAGGTCCTTTGCGATCGGCTTAACGTCGTATTTGTACCGGATCGATGTCCGCTGCATCTCCCCACTTACGATACGGTTGAAAGCGTTCTGAAAACGCACTCCTTCGGAATACATCCCGGGGATGCACGCCGGGCCGCCATTTGTCTTGCATTCCGTAAAGAGACTGAAGCCCGAGCTGCTGAAGCGGCCTTTAAACTCCCAGAAGGACTTTTCACCGTATAGGTACAGCTCGTCTTCGGTCTGGCTGACGGTCATTGTGACTTCGCCATCCGGGGTAAAAGTGAACCGCGCCTCAAGATGTTCGTCCCAATCAAACAATGAGGCGCGGAAACCGGGCCCCGGGGACGGTTGAGGGGGTATCCTGATCCAGCGGCCCTTGGTATTGCCGAAGCTATTGTCCTGCCCGTTCAAGTCCGACAGCTTGAAATCCACTTCGGATAGATCGCGCTGGGCCGGCACTTCTGAAAAGATTGAAAGGTGAAGAAGTACCGCAAGCCAAATCAAATGACGCCTCGGCCTACTCAGCCTCTGGCTTTCGCGATTCCGTTTCATCAAGCTTCCTCCCAATTTCTGGTGATTCGCCCGCTATAGTATTTAGCCGCTTCCGGCGATGTCAAGGTTATTAAGGTCGAAAGCGTCGCGGAATGAAGTTGTCATCACTCTTCGATATGTTTCGCGCGTCTCCTTGGTTGAAGAACAGAACAGATGATGAACGCATGACTGAAGCGGCTGGGTTTCACGCGAAATCAGGCGGAAGTTTCGAATCATGGCTGGCGGTAGGGAATTATCGTGTCTTGATGAGATCTAGGTGAATACACACAGGTCGACTCAAACGCACCAAATCGCTCGTGACTTGGATGGCGGCTCATTCGTTCAGGAATATTTCAAGCGGGCAGACCCTCGCGTAACCCGTGCAACCGGGCACGAATCGCAGTCTAATACCGTCTCAGGAATGGAGCGCTGGGCCCGACGATCACCGGACCGGTTTGAACCACGTTCGGCCGGGCCGGCCGGTTTGCATAACGAGGAGATCCTATGGGAAAAGACTTAGGCACGATAACAAAAGAGATCACATTGAAGAGGACGGGCGCAGTGTTCGACAAGAACAGCGTGGTTGGAAAGCGCGGGACGCTGACGGCCGGAAATACGACGCTGGAAACGATAGAGCGCGCGGGGAATTACGTCTCTCATCCCGCTGGAAAGTATCTTCTGACGATGACAAAGGACAAGAGCCGGGGACAGGTATTCATCGTTCAGCCCGATGGCAAATACGGCCACAACGTTCCGACGCTTGAAGGGGCGAGGCAGGAATAATGATCCATTCCGCCGATACGCCCGACGACCTTACCGGTTGTCTCGCGCCCGGAAGAAGCTTCGACGCAACGACCGGGACGCTTCAAAAGAGCTCGGAAGCGATGTCTGACCTGTTCACATTCTTCGGCGGATTCGGCGAGACCAAACTTGCGGGCTGGATCGTGGTCGAGTGATCGCGGATCTGCATCCGTAAAAAACGCGTGGATCCGGAACCAGGCTTCGATCGCATGGGTCCCGGTCGGATCATCAATTCATACAAAAAAGCCCGGCCGAATCGACCGGGCTTTTTTGTCGGCTCGCAGGCCCCCCTGCCCGCTTGCCGTTGACTGGATGCTTCCTACGCCCGGGAAACGCCATCGCCAATCAACAAACGCGATGTCCGCTCATTCAAGGATACTGTCGCTCACTTAAAGATAATGTCGCTCATTTAAGGATAAAGTCGTTCACCTAAGGATAATGCCGCTCACTTAAGGATACGGTGGCTTATTCAAGGATAGTGTCGCTCATTGAAGGCCGGAAAGGCCCGCACTTACGATCAAGAGACTAAAGCGAAAGCGTTTCGGACCGTACCGTGATCGCGTCCATCACTTCCTCTTTCACGCTGTATCCGATCCCTGACCCGCTCGGGACGGCGATCGTGCCTTCCGGGCTTACCTCGACGAGCGGATCCGTGATGTCCGTTTCCCAGTACCTGGAGGAAGCGGAAACATCTCCCGGAAGAGTGAAGCCGCGAAGCGTGGACATCGCGATGTTGTGCGCGCGGCCGATGCCGGTCTCGAGCATCCCTCCGCACCAGACCGGTATCCCTTTGCTCGCGCCAAACTCCTGGATCCTGCGCGCCGAAACGTGGCCGCCGACACGCCCGAGCTTTACGTTGATGATCCGGCAGGCGTCCATTTCGATCGCCTGCCGGGCGTCCTCGAACGAGGTTATCGATTCGTCGAGGCAGACCGGTGTATCGAGCCGGGCCTGGAGTTTCGAGTGGCCGAGCAGAGCGCCGGAGGCGAGCGGCTGTTCGATCATAAGGAGCCCGTAATTATCGAGTTCCTTCAACAGTTCGAAGTCCCTTTCGAGCGAATAAGCGGCATTCGCGTCGACCGACAACGTGATGTCCGGAAACTCTCGCCGCACGGCCTCCACAAGCTGTACGTCCTGGCCGGGCTTGATCTTGATCTTGATCCGCTGATATCCGCTCGCGATCTCGCAGGCCACCTTTTCGACGAGCACCTCCGTCGAGGCCTGCAGGCCTATCGAAACGCCGCAATCGATCTCTTCGCGATCCCCGCCCAGATGTTCCCAGAGCGGGGAGTCGAGCTCCATCGATTCGAGGTCCCAGACGGCCGTTTCCACGGCCCCGACCGCCATCCTGTTCCCCTGAATGGCCCTGAGCGAATCACCGACTTCCTCCGCGCTCGATACGCCCGCCTGCTTCAGAAGAGGAACGATGATCCTGCAGATCACCATCCACGCCGAATCGACCGTCTCGTGATTGTAGAAAGGCCTGTCCATCGCCGTGCACTCGCCGTACCCGCGGAAGCCGTTCCCGTCGGAAGCACGCACGATCAGGACACGCCTCGTGGTGGTTATCCCGAAGCTGGTCTCGAACGCGGACTTCAAGGGCATCGCTATTTCCTGAAGCCGGATCTCCGTGACCTGAAGTTTATCCATTGATCTCCCCAACGATTGTCCTTACTCGAACTGGCCGATGGTCTTCTGCCGGAGAATGTACATTCCGGTCCGTCCGTTCCCGAGAACGTAATCCGTTACAATGAACCCCTTTTCAAATGCCTCAGTGAAACTGCGCCTTGTTTTCTCCCGCCAGAGCGTTGCGAGATCTATATCCTCGCGCTCTATATCGACTATGTTCGTGGGAATCTCTATCGCGATGAAATCGCCGTCCGCCGTCCCCGATCCGCTTGGGGATTTGGCGGGACCCGAGTCCTTCATCGGCGCGGCCGGCTCCGCGGTTCTCTTTTCCGTGTCAGGAGACCTGCGATTAAGCATTCCGATCACCCTTGGGCTCTCGATCAGCCACGTTACAAGCAGGCGGTCCGTGCCTGTCCGGTGAAGGAAACTGGTGGCCTCGCTGCCGTAGAAATTGACCTTGTAGGTGTCAGAGAGCACTCCCAGCTTTGAAAAATTGAAATGCGCGTTGACCGACTGCAGGGGATCGAACGTCCAGGTGATGCGGTCGGCCAGCCTGTCCTCGCGGACCCTCCCAAGCTGTTCAACCTTTAGCTTGAATCCCAGGTCCCTGTTCCTGTACGCGGGGTCTACCGCAAGCATATGAGAATGATGGACAATGCGCCTGTTCAAATGACCGTAGAAGCCGTACGCGAACCCGACAAGCCGTTCGTCGTCAAAGGCGCCGATCAGCGTCCCGCCGACGTGGCGGACGGCGGCAAGCTGAGTGACGGGAACGATCTCCAGATCCTCGACGCCCCAGGCCGTGCGCTGGATCTCCACGACCGCCTTTAGTTCGTCGGCCGCTTCGATATCGCGGAAGGTTATGGTTGTTTTGTTAGCCGCGGAAGTCATCAGATGAGACATATTCCGTTACAGTTCTGCTTGATGATCGGGCCCGGCACGCCGATCCCGTCGTTGACCAGATCGCCAGATCTCGATCGGAACGATCCGGCGTTTTAAAACGTGTTTATGTGTCGCTGTACCAGCGGCTGCTGGCCGCGTATTCTTCTTCCGATTCCCTAAGGTAACTGAGCGACCTTTCCGACTGGCTGTGGGCGCTTGCCACGAGGATTGCATTGATCGCGGCCACCGGCGCGACGTAGGAATCCAGGAACGACGTCCGCGCGATCGTGGCGACAAGATACGTGTCGCAGAACTTCGCGATTGGCGTCGCGTCGCCGTTCGTGATTCCGAAGGTAGGGATCTTCCTCCTCGACGCGCTCTTGACCGCCTCGATCGTTTCCCTGAGGCCGCGGCCGAAGCTGATCGCGATCAGAAGGTCGTCGGGCGTCATTATCTTCAGCCTGTTCTGGACCACGCCGCTGCTTCCCGTCGGGGACTCCGCACTGTATCCCAGCCGCACAAGCCCGTACGCGAGGGAATTCGCGAGGGATGCCGCGAAATCGATCCCGATCACGACGACGGTGCGGGAGGCATTGATGCGATTGGCGAGTTCAGCGATCATGTCCGGGTCGAGCCCGGCCCGCAGCTTGTTCACATTCTCGACGTCTTTGTCGACGCTCAGAACGATCCGGTCGGTGACGCTCAGGTGGGTCCGCTCGGCGGCCCTCATCGAAGAGTAAGGCGTGATCTGGGTGACGAAGTGTTCCCGAAGGTCCTGCGCGAAATCGGCGAACCTCTCATATCCAAGCGCCTGGACCGTGCGGATCACCGTCGCGGCGTGAACGTCGTAACGTTCGCTCATCTCCCTCGAGGACAGGTAATAGGTCTCGTCAGCCTCGTCGAGGATCTGCCGGAGCAGTTTCCTGCGGCTGCCGCTCAGCGAATCCTGCATTTTCAGGAACCTTGCGGCGAGCCTGGTCGAGTTCGGAGGGCTGAATTCCGGCTTGTTGTTGTTCGGTCCTTCCGCCGATGAACCGGACGGATCAGATCCGGGGCGAGCCAACGCTTCCTCGCGTCCGTCAGCGGAGTTCCTGCCTCTGCGGTCCTTCTTGTTCATTCCTGTGAGCCACTGTCCCGGAACCATGCTTCCGGGAGCCGTCAATTCGAATCTTCAGCGCGTTCCGCGCCCTTTCCGTTCGATCCGCTTCGGCTCGCAAAACACCGAAGTCGATGCAATGGAGCGTGTATAGTAAAGCAAACCTTCCAAGAACGCAACAGTTGTTGCGAATGCACGTCAGGCTCGCACATCATCGGAAAGATAACTCAAAAGGTATTACAAGGTCATTAACAGTGGACACTTACGGGCTTTCTCCTGCCGAAGGCTCCGGGCCGTCCGTGAGCGGTCAGTTGAAGAAAATGCAACGTGCAGTGCGATTTGTTGACAACGTGCATCAATTCGTGTAGAACTGTGAAACAATTTCTCAATTCAGGTCACGCCTGAGCTTCAAAAAGCACTTGCAGCAAACCACATCAGGATCCTATAGAGATCTCTCGGCCGCGTCACAGTTCTGTTCAAGAGGAGACAAGTTATGAATGCGATCACCAGTTTTTCGATCCCGGAAGAAAAAGCGGGCGAAGAGGGACCACGGTCTTCTCGTCGTTCACGCAGCGCCCGGACCCTGTCGCTGTTATTCCCGCTTTTTATCGTATTGATGTTCTCGGCTAACGCCGCAGCCCAAACGACGACGTCCTCGATCGAGGGAACCGTCACGGACCCGACGGGCGCTGTCATCTCGGGAGCGACCGTCAGGGTCGCAGCAGACACGCTTGCAACCGAGCGGACTGCCACAACAAACTCCGACGGTTTCTACAGGCTCGCGGCGCTTCCGGCAGGCAATTACACGATCACGGTAGAGCAGACCGGGTTTGCGACCAACACTTCGAGGCTCGAACTCCTGCTGAACCGGACCGCCACGATCAATGTCCAGTTGCAGGTCGGACAGGTCGGGGGCGAGGTGGTCGTCACCGAAACGATTCCTTTGATCGAAAGCACTTCCTCCTCGACCGGATCGACCGTCACGCCGAGGGAGATCCAGGAACTTCCGGTCAATGGCCGCGAATACCTGGACCTTCTTCAGCTGGTCCCCGGCGTAGCCATCAACCGTCAGTCGGGAGGCGATAACGCCAATCCGGTCCTCGGCGAACGAAGCGGCAACAACAACTTCTTCATCGACGGCCATCCGAACAAGGACACCGTCGAAGGCGGTCCCGCGGCGCCGTTCAATCAGGAAACGATCGCCGAGTTCCAGGTGCTTACCTCGGCCTACAAGGCCGAGTTCGGACAGGCGTCCGGCGCGATCATCAACGTGATCACCAAGAGCGGCGGAAACGAATTTCACGGAGTCGGCTCTTTCTTCCATCGCAACGACGCGTTCGACTCGGTGAACTCGCTGGACGAGACCGTTACCGAACCAACGTATCTTCGACGGTACAACTACAGCATCGCCGGCGGCGGCCCGATAATTAAAGACAGGTTCTTTTTCTTCGGATCGGCAGAGCGCATCACCGAAGACCGCGGCATCGATTTCAATTACCCGGACCTGGGCCCCTCGGAAGGCGCTCAGACCGTTCTGAATCTGCTCCGCAGCCAGGAAGATCCGCTTGACGGGCCGCGCGAGATCCGCGGCACACGCCTCTTCCTGAAGCTGAACCAGCAGTTCTCACGCCACCAGCTGGTTCAGGAAGTGAACTACACTAACGAGAACACGAAGGGCGCCGGTAGCGGCGTGCCCTCAAGCCGGCGCAGCAGCGGCGCTCGCACCCTTTTGCTCGGATTTGGCGACACGATGCTTCTTGGCGATCTTGGAAATCCCTGGATCGTAACCCTTCGAGGTTCATACCGCGGCGAGCCTTCCGACAACCGGCCCACCTTTCCGGAGTTCACGGGATCAACACTCTTCAACGCTTTCCCGGAACAGCAGATCTGCCCGCCGACGTGCGGTTTTTTCAGCCCGCTTCCGTCTATCTCGTTCGGAACGGCAACGACGCCTTCGAACACTAATCAGAAATATACCTCCTTCATCGCCAACGCGAACAAGCTGTACGGCGACCACGACTTCAAGTTCGGATGGCAGTTCCTGCGTACCAAAGTTGACGGCCTGGACTCGACCACACTCACGAACCAGCTTTTCGCCACGATCGACGACTTCGTAAATCTGGGTCCGGTCAACAGCGGAATCTTCCTGCTTCTCGAGGCCGGCGGACCGACTCCCGAAGGAAGCGAGATCCACCTCAACAATAACTACAACGGCCTCTACTTTCAGGACGACTGGAAGATACTCAGAAATCTCACCGTCAATCTGGGTATCCGCTACGACCACGATTCCGAGTTCGAGGCCGACAAAAATTTCTCTCCGAGACTCGGCTTTGCGTGGGCGATCGATCCCAAGACGATCATACGTGCGCACTACGGCAGGTTCTACGATCAGTTCCGGCTCGGTCTTGCAAGCCAGGTCCCCGCGTTCGGCGGAGCCGATCGCCGGGTCGTTCAGTCACTCTACTTTCCCCGCGGGTTCTACGGTTCGCCGAGTCTGATTTCGAGTCTCGCCTTTGCGGTGGGACTACCCGGGCCGTGTATTTCAAACCATCTCACAGATGCTGAGATCGCGGCCGGCAGCATATCCTGCCCGTTCGGCGGACCGATGGTCGGCGTGGATCGCCTGAACAATGTGGTCGCTCCCGGCAATTCGCCCATCCCGCCCAACACGATCATTAATATCAATAACGTCCAACAGCTTACGGGACTTTCCCCGGCGCAGTACTTGACTCAGGCGGCCGCCGCCATCGGTCAGCCGAACGGATATTTTGAGTGGGGAGCCTTTGGCGTGCTCAACAACCCGATCATCCCTCCGGCAGCTTCGCCGGTTGCCGTCGACCAGACATTCGCCACCCCGCACACAGACGGGTTCAGCATAGGCATCCAGCGCGAGATCGCGGACGACATGGTCTTCGAGGCCACGTACCACCACCGCGAGATCAAGAATCTCCTCGGAATACGGATCAGCAACCTTGCGTTCCGTTCAAGGGTGGCTGGAATAGGCCGAAGCCACGATCCTCCGGGAGCCGGCGAGCTTCCGACATTCGGACCATACTATGAAGGCAAATACGACGGTCTTGTCCTGAGCTTCAACAAACGGTTCAGCAGGCGGTACCAGATCGGCGCGAACTATACCTATGCGAAGGCGACCGACAACTCGCGCGGGATCGGCGCCACCCCGACTGACAACTTCGTGGGGATCGTTCCCGTCGTGACAGAGCCATGCCCGGCGAGCAATCCGACCTGCACGCCCCAGACGAACGCGAACGGGCCGTTCACCAGCCGCAACGGAAACCTGGTCCAGGAAGCCGGTACGTTCCACAACGGTCCCGACCTGGACAAGGGGCCTTCGAGCCTGGCCCTGGATCACATCTTCCAGGTCAACGGGATCATAACCCTCCCCCTGCAATTCCAGATCGGGGGCATCTTCCGGGCGCAGAGCGGTTTTCATTTCAGCCGGTTCGATCCTCTGAACAGAGATCCGGACGGAAACGGAAACTTCAACGGCGTCGACTTCACGGCAGGAAGGAACGCGTTCACCGCGCCCGCGTATGTGAATTTCGACGTGCGTTTCTCGAAGCTCTTCGACTTCGGCGAAAGGGTCAGGCTTGAATTGCTGTTCGAGTTCTTCAACCTTCTGAACCGGCAGAACCCCGCCTCGGTGCAGAACCGGAACGACGTCGTGACCGAGCCTTTCGGCTCCACGACCCAGGTCCTGCCCGGGCGCGAAGGCCAGATCGGGATCAGGGTCTCTTTCTGATCCCGACCTGATCGGCGATTTTTGGAGCAGCAAGGGCCTGGACTATGTTCGGGCCCTATTCACGGAACCGACGGAAAAAAAATGAACATACGCCTCCTGTCCCTTCTCGCGATCTTCATCATCACGCTTTCGGGGTCCCTGTTCGCTCAGGGGACAAGGCTCCTTCGGCATCCGACGGCAAGCCGCGATCTCGTCGCTTTTGACTACGCCGGCGACATATGGACCGTACCCCGGGCAGGGGGCCGCGCGCGGCGTTTGACCGCGACGCCCGGAGTCGAGAGCAATCCCTATTTCTCCCCTGACGGATCGAAGATCGCGTTTACCGCGACTATCGCGGGCAACACCGACGTTTACGTCATCCCCACAGGCGGCGGCAATCCCGTCCGGCTCACGTATCATCCCGCCGAAGACCGCGTGCGGGGATGGAGCCCCGACGGCAGGAGCGTCCTTTTCGCTTCCGTGAGGACGAGCGCGCCTCAGCAGGCCTACAACCAGCTCTGGACGATCGGTCTCGACGGCGGTCTGCCCTCGATGGTGCCTGTTCCGAGGGCCGCCACAGGATCGTACTCGCCCGACGGCCGCCGCCTCGCCTACGAAGAGATCCAGACCAACTTCGTTCCCGCCTGGGAGGACGCCAGTTTCTGGCGCCATTACCGGGGCGGACGCACTCACCCGATCTCCGTCATCGATCTCGCGAACGCATCGGTCGTGAAGGTCCCCTGGAACAACAGCAACGACAGCTGGCCTATGTGGATCGGGGACACGGTGTACTTCGTCTCCGACAGAAACCACACGGCCAACCTCTTCTCGTGGAAGGTCGGCTCCGGGCAGGTTGCCAAGCTGACCGATCATACGGATTTCGACATAATGACCGCTTCGGCCGGGCCGGACGCGGTCGTTTACGAGCAGGCGGGATTCATACATCTTTTCGACACTAGGACCGGCAGGGCCGCCCGCCTGAATATAGAAGTAACGGGAGATCTTCCCTGGGCGAGACCGCAATTCAAGAAGGTCGCGCCGATGATCAGGAACGCGGCGCTTTCGCCGACCGGGGTCCGCGCCGTTTTCGAAGCGCGCGGCGACATCTTTACGGTTCCTGCCGAGAAGGGCGATTTCAGAAACCTCACGCAAAGTTCGGGGATTCACGACCGGAGCCCGGCGTGGTCTCCCGACGGTTCGAAGATCGCCTGGCTGTCGGACACGTCGGGCGAGTATCAGCTGATCCTAGGCGACCCCTCAGGGATAGGCACGCCAAGGGTGATCCCGCTTCCGACCAGAGGGTTCTACCTTGCGCCCGGCTGGTCGCCGGACGGATCGAAGATCGTTCTGCGGGACAACCACAGGAACATATGGCTTATCGAGGTCGGATCCGGCACCGCTCTCAAGGTCGATACCGACAGGTATCCGGACCCGTTCCGGAACACCGAAACTTCCTGGTCCCCGGATTCGAACTGGATCGTCTATACGAAGAACCTGCCGAGCCACCTTCGGGCGGTCTTCATCTATTCGGTCTCCGAAAAGAAGTCGTACCAGGTGACCGACGGGCTTGCCGATTCTGTCTCGCCGGCTTTCGATGCCGGAGGTAAATACCTGTACTTCCTGGCCAGCACGGACTACGGGCCAAGCACGGGCTGGCTTGAGATGAGCTCGGTCGACCGGCCTGTACGAAGGTCCGTCTATCTCACGGTCCTTGCGGCGGACGAGCCTTCGCCGCTGCTCCCCGAGTCCGACGAAGAACCCGGACCTAAGCCTGCGGCTTCTCCCGAGGCTGCCGCGAAACCGAAAGAAGGCGCCGATCAGGGCCCAAAGCCGATAAAGATCGATCCCGAAGGTATCAGCAAGCGGGTCATCCCGGTCAATGTTCCGGCAAGGAATTACACCGGCCTCGCTGCCGGACCGGCGGGCAGTTTCTTCTACCTCGAACCGCCCGCGACCGGCGGGGGCGGGGCCCGCCTGCACAAGTACACGGTCGCTGCCCGGAAACCGGTCCCTTTCCTTGAGGGCGTGAACGGATACTGGGTATCGGCGGACGGCAAGAAACTGCTTTACAGGGCGGGGCCTCTATGGGGGATCGTCGGAACGGCCTCACCCGCAAAGCCGGGCGACGGCGCTCTGAACGTTTCCGAACTCGAGACGCGGGTCGATCCGAAGGCCGAGTGGGCGAACATCTACCGCGAGACGTGGCGCATACAGCGCGAGTACTTCTACGACGAGGAGATGCACGGGGCCGACTGGGACGCGATCTACCAGAAATACCTTCCCCTGCTACGCGACGTAGGCCATCGCTCGGACCTCGGCTACATTATCGCGATGATGGGCGGTGAGCTGACAGTCGGGCATTCGTACCTGATCGGCAGCGGAGACGTGCCGACAGACTCGCCGGTCCAGGTCGGCCTGCTCGGGGCGGATATCGCCGAAGAGAACGGCCTTTACCGGATCAAAAAGATCTACGATGGTGAGAACTGGAACCCGGGCCTCGAGGCGCCGCTCAGCGCTCCCGGCGTTGACGTCAGGGAAGGCGACTACATCCTCTCGGTGAACGGAAAGAAACTAGCCGCTCCGTTGAGTCTGTATTACCTGTTCGAAGGCACCGCGGGCCGCCAGACGACGCTTCGGATAAACGGATCTCCGAGCGACGAAGGTTCGAGGCTTGTGACGGTCGTTCCCGTTCCGAGCGAGAACGCACTCCGCACGCGCGCCTGGGTCGAGAACAATCGTCGGCTCGTCGACCGACTATCGGGCGGAAAGCTCGCATACGTATGGCTGCCGAACACCGGCGGGGGCGGATACACATATTTCACACGATATTTCTATTCACAGCAGGAAAAACAGGGCGCCGTAATCGACGAGCGCTACAACCAGGGCGGAATGGTCGCGGACTACATCGTGAACGAGCTGGACCGCAAGCCCATGGGATTTTTCGCTCTACGCGACGGGGACACGGTGACTTCGCCTTTATCGGGCATCTACGGCCCGAAGGTGATGCTGATCAACGAGTCCGCGGGCTCCGGCGGTGACGCGCTTCCGTTCTATTTCCGGCTCAGGAAGATAGGGCCGCTTGTCGGCACGCGCACGTGGGGAGGCCTTGTGGGAACGCTCGGATTCCCGGCGACGATCGACGGCGGAGGGATCACCGCGCCGAACCTCGCCTTTTACAATATGGACGGCGAATGGGATGTGGAGAACATAGGCGTCGCGCCCGACATTCCCGTCGAGTACTCGCCGGCGGCGGTCAGAGAAGGCCGCGATCCGCAGCTTGAAAGGGCGGTCGAAGAAGCGATGAAACTTTTGAGAGACGGAGCCTTCGAAAGGAAGCCGAGGCCGGCGCCCATCGACCGGGTCTCGCCTCCCCGGGGGAATTAAGGATTTCTAAAGTTCACAAGCCGCCGCGAAGGGACCGATAGGCCTGAGCTGAAATGCGTCGGAAGAATGTTATGAGAAAAAACCGGATCTCGCGGATCAGATTCAAAGCGGCCGGAGACCTGTTCGTTTTACTGGCGATCGCCTTCGCGGCGCTGTCCCTTCCGCTGTACGCCCAGGATGGCACTGTCAACTACACGCGGTCGGAAGCAATGGTGCCGATGCGCGACGGCGTTCGCCTGTTCACGCGCGTTTTCACTCCGACGGATGCGGATGAAAAGCCCGCGATGCTTATGATCCGGACGCCTTACGGCATAGGGGATACGACACCCGAGCAGATCACGCGTGTGTTGGCCGATCTCGTTCCGGACAAGTACATCATCGTCCAGCAGGACATACGGGGCCGGTTCAAGTCAGAAGGCCAGTTCGTAATGCTCCGCCAGCCCAGGGATCCCGTTGACGCAACGGCGACCGATGAAAGTACGGACACGTACGACACGATCGAATGGCTTCTTAAAAACACAGAGAGCAACGGCCGCGTCGGGATCGCCGGCACAAGCTACGGGGCCTGGCTGGCCGTGATGGCGATGCTCGATCCGCATCCGGCGCTCAAGGCTGTGGTACCGCAGGCGTCGCCCGCCGATATGTGGATCGGCGACGATTTTCACCACAACGGGGCCTTCCGCCTGAGCTACGGGTTTGAGTACACATACCGTATGGAGTCATCGAAGGAGATGACCAGTCCGGCGAACATCATCGACAACTACGACGTGTACGAGTGGTACCTGAAGCTGGGGCCGCTTTCAAACGTCGACAAGAAGTACTTTCACGGGAACTACCCTACCTGGAATGACTTCGTGAACCACCCGGATTACGACGCCTTCTGGAAGCGGCAGGCGTTCGCCCCCTGGCTGAACCGCGTCACGGTCCCGACCCTGAACGTCGCAGGCTGGTGGGACCAGGAAGACTTCTACGGGCCGATCAAAATCTACGAACTTCTCGAGCGCCACGACACGAACAACCAGAACTTCCTTGTGGTCGGCCCCTGGAACCACGGAGGCTGGTCAAGAAGCGACGGCAGCAAACTCGGCCCGATCGACTTCGGCAGCAACACGTCAGCGTACTTCAGGGACGAGATACGGGCTCCTTTCCTCAGGCATTACCTGAAGGGCGGTCCGGACCCGGATCTGCCGGAAGCGCTGACTTTCAGAACAGGCGCCAACGAATGGATCGAGCACGAGGCCTGGCCGCCGAAAGAAAATGTAAGCGGGAAGAAGCTGTATTTCCAGGCCGACGGAATGCTTTCGTTCGAAGAGCCGAAGGCGTCGGGCGGTGAGGCGTACGACAGCTATATCTCGGACCCCGCGAACCCCGTCCCGTACCGCGCAAGGCCGATCCGGCTCGGCGCGGGCTGGAGCACCTGGCAGGTCGACGATCAGCGGTTCGCGACGCACAGGCCCGATGTCGTCACTTGGGTGACGGAGCCTCTCAAAGAGGACGTCGTGATCTCAGGAAAGGTGATGGCGAACCTTTTCGCATCGACGACGGGGACCGACAGCGACTGGATCTTCAAACTGATCGACGTCTATCCGGAAGATTACGAAGCCGATCCCTCGCTCAAGGGCTATCAGCTGATGATCGCCGGCGACGTTTTCCGGGGAAGGTATCGCGCGAGCCTTGAGAAGCCGGAGCCGATACCCGCCAACGCTGTTCAGCATTATCAGATACCGTTCCCGGCGAACGACCACGTGTTCCGCAAGGGCCACAGGATAATGGTCCAGGTCCAGAGCAGCTGGTTTCCCGTGATCGACCGGAACCCGCAGACGTTTGTCGAGAACATATTTCACGCGAAGGAATCCGACTTTCGGTCAGCGACACAGAAGATCTATCGTTCGGGCAGCAACGCATCGCACATCGCCGTCCCGGTCCAGAAGTCAGCGGCCGGCGGCAGATAGTGCGTGATCATTCCCCGCCGTTCGCGCCCGGGACCGAAACGTTCCGGGCGGACCGGCCTTATTCACTCTGAAATGTCAAAAGCGATGATCGAGAAGAACAAACGGGCGAAGTCTCCAAAAAGGCTCAGGCGACGAATTTCCGCGATCTTCGCGGCGCTAGCGATAGCCGCTCTTTCCATAACGGTCTCGGCGCAGTCGATCGCCTTGGACAAGCTTGCGGCCGACTTCGAACCGGAGATAAGGCGCACGATGATCGAAGGAAAAATCCCTTCCTGCACGGTCGCGCTCGTCTCCGGCGACAAGGTGATCTGGACCGGCGCTTTTGGCGAGTCGAACCTTTGGGCGCGGACGCCGGCGGCGACGGACACGGTCTACCTTATCGGATCGACCTTCAAAGCGATGTCCACCGTCGCGTTGCTGAAGCTGATGGAGGAAGGGAAGTACAAGCTCGACGATCCCGTCAGCAACTACCTGGATTTCAAGATCCCGGGCGACGATCCGGACAATCCCTTCACGTTCCGTCATCTGTTCACGCACACCTCCGGCCTGACCGGCGAGTTCGGCGCCGTTCCCGTCTGGAACAACGGCGCGACGATCGATCTGGACACGTACGTAAGGACTAAGCTCAAGGTCGAGCACCCGCCGATGACGAAGGTCGAGTACTCGAACCCCGCATTCACGCTCATCGGCTATCTTGTCGAAAAACTGTCCGGGGTTCCGTACAAGCAGTACATTCAGGAGAACGTCTTCGATCCGTTGGAGATGAAGAGCACCGCATTCGATCCCACGCCCGATATGGGCCAGCGCCTTGCGGTCCCATACGTCGTGAGCGAGGAGACGGGCGCCCACGTTCCGGCGGTCAGGATAAGGGCCGCCGTCTATCCGGCCGGGATCACATACGGCACGATCCTGGACCAGTCGAACTGGATGATAATGAACCTCAACGAAGGGGTCTTCAAAGGCAAACAGATCATCAGCGCATCGACGATCGAGCAGATGCACACGCTTCAGTACGAGCAGTTCAAGGGCGGGGTCGAAGGCATATGGGGGAACGAGACCGCGGGATTCGGGCTGACCTGGTGGTCACAGGTCCGCAACGGCGACCATTATTTCGCCCACAGCGGCAGCCTCTCCGGCTACACGGCGTACCTGGTCGGAAACAAGGACCGCAAGTTCGGTTTCGCGATACTGACGAACGGGCACCGTTCGCACCCCCACCTTTTCAAGCTCGGCGACCGCGCGATCGACCTTATGATCGAGCATTCGACCGACGACAAACCCGCCGCAGCTTCCGCCTCGAGGTCAGACAAATGAGAGAACGTTTTCCAAGGATCTTTTCCGGGGCCCTCGCGGCCCTGCTTGTCATTAACGCTCTTGTGCTTCCGGCGGCGGCGCAGGGTGATTCTCCCGAATACGACATCGTGATCCGCAACGGCCGAGTGCTGGATGGCGGCGGCAATCCCTGGATCGCCGCCGATGTTGCCATCAAGGACGGCAAGTTCGCGCGGATAGGTGTCGTACACGGAAAAGGGAAAAGGGAGATAGACGCCGCCGGAAAATATGTATCGCCCGGATGGATCGACATGCTCGACCAGTCGGGTTCGGTCCTTTCGCGGAACGGGCTTGCCGAAAGCAAGCTTATGCAGGGCATCACGACGGGGATCGCCGGTGAAGGGGGAACTCCTGTCCCGGCCGAAGAGCTTGCCGCCTATTTTGTGAAGCTCGAATCCGACGGCATCAGTATGAACTTCGGGACCTCGTTCGCCGAACGCCAGGCGAGGGTCGCCGTGCTGGGCCCGGAAGACAAGGACCCGAACGCGGAAGAGCTCGCGAAAATGGGAGCGATCGTCGAAGAGGCGATGAAGGCGGGCGCGCTCGGCATTTCGACCGCGCTGATCTATCCGCCCGCGAGCTACGCCGAGACCGAAGAACTGATCGCGATGGCCAAGGTCGCCGGGAAATACGGCGGATTCTATTCAAGCCACATACGCGGCGAGGGCAAGGAGCTGATCGAGGCGATCGAAGAAGCGATCGAGATCGGCGAAAAGGCAGGCGTCCCGGTCGAGATCTTCCATCTAAAGGCGGCCTACCAGCCCGGCTGGGGCACATTGATGAAGAAGGCCGGCGAAACGATCGAGGCGGCGCGCAAGCGCGGTGTGGACGTCACCGCAAATATGTACCTCTACGAAGCCGGCGGCACGGGTCTGACCGCCGTTGTCCCGGCGTGGGCGTCGGACGGTGGCAGGGACAAACTGATGGAGCGCCTGCGGGACCCTGCGGTGCGCGAGCGGCTGAAGAAAGAGATCGAGACAGGATCGCCCGGCTGGTGGAACATTGTCGAGGCGGCCGGCGGCTGGGAGAACGTCTTGCTCGTCTTCGCGGGGAACGAAGCGAATAAGCGGTTCGAGAACAAGAACCTGGCCGAGATCGCAAAGGAATGGAACAAACACCCTGCGGACGCGGCATTCGACCTGATCCTGGAAGGAGAGGGAAGGGTTTCGGCGCTGTATTTCATGATGTCCGGGTCGGATATCGAAACGGCATTGAAATTCCCCTGGACCAGCCTTGGGAGCGACGCCGCGGCCTCGTTCGAGATGCCGGACCCGGAGACGATCGGGATGGGCCATCCGAGAGGCTACGGGAACTTCCCGCGCCTGATCGCGAGATACGTGCGCGAAAAGAATCTGATCTCGCTTCCGGAAGCTGTCCGGAAGCTCTCTTCCTGGCCGGCGACGCGTATGCGGATCCCCTCCCGGGGCCTGATCAAGGAAGGTCTCTGGGCGGACGTCGTGATCTTCGATTTTGAAACGATAAACGACCACGCCACGTACGAACGACCATACAGAAGGCCGACCGGTATCGATTACGTGCTCGTGAACGGCACGGTCGTGATGGAAAAGGGAAAGCACACGGGAGCAAGACCCGGACGCGTGATCTATGGTCCCGGCCGGCAGGCGCCGTAACATTAACAGGTTCAGCAGATACGTGATCAATAAACCCGTCAATTCGAGCATCGTCCGAACCCTTCGCGAACGGCCGCTCCCGCTGCTGATCGCCTGCGTCGTCCTCTGTGCGGCGACACCGCTTTTCGCGCAGGAATACGACGTCGTCATACGCAACGGGCGCGTGCTCGACGGCGCCGGCAATCCCTGGATTGCGGCCGATGTGGCCATCAAAGACGGCCGTTTCGTGCGCATCGGGACGATAGATGGAAAGGGAAAGGTCGAGATCGACGCTTCCGGAAAGTACGTCTCCCCCGGCTGGATCGATTCGATGGACCAGTCCGGACCGGTGCTCCCGAAGAACGGCCTCGCAGAGAACAAGCTGTTTATGGGCGTCACCACCGCGATCGGAGGCGAGGGCGGGACGCCCGTTCCCGCGGATGAGATAGACGAGTATTTCGCGGGGCTTGAAAGAAGCGGGATAAGCATAAACTTCGGGACGTATTTCAGCGCCACGCAGGCAAGGATCGCCGTGCTTGGAATGGACTCGAGGGCCCCGAACGCGGAAGAGCTGGAGCAGATGAAGGCGATCATCGAGAAGGCGATGCGGTCGGGCGCGATGGGGATGACGACCGCGCTGATCTATCCGCCATCAAGCTACGCAAAGACTCCCGAGCTGATCGAACTCGCGAAGGTCGCAGGCAAATACGGCGGAATCTACGCCAGCCACATACGCGACGAGGGCAAGGGCCTGGTCGGCGCGGTCGAAGAGGCGATCGAGATCGGAGAGAAAGGCGGGCTTCCCGTCGAGATATTTCACCTCAAGGCGGCGTATCAGCCGGGCTGGGGCCGTTTGATGCGCGAAGCAGGCGAAGCCATCGAACGCGCACGGGGACGCGGCGTCGATGTCGCGGCGGATATTTACTTGTATACCGCCGGGGGAACTGGCCTTGAGGCCGTCATTCCCTCGTGGGCGTTCGAGGGCGGCGCCGGGAAGCTGATCGAAAGGCTGAACGATCCGCAAACAAGGGCTCGCCTGAAAAGAGAGATCGTGGAAGGCTCGCCCGGCTGGTGGAACATCGTCGAGGCTTCGGGCGGCTGGGAGAACATCATCCTTGTCAACGCGAGGAACGAGCAGAACGCGAGGTTCGAGGGCAAGAGCCTCGCCCAGATCGCGAAGGAACTTAACAAAGATCCCGCGGACGCCGCTTTCGACCTCGTGCTCCAGGGGAGCGCAAGGGTTTACGCGCTCTACTTCATGATGAGCGAGGACGATGTGATTACGGCGCTGCAGTTTCCCTGGACCAGCATAGGCAGCGACGCCGGGGCGGCGCTCAAAGCCGGCGAAGTGGATACGCTCGGCCTGCCGCATCCGCGTTCGTACGGAAACCACCCCAGACTGATCGCAAGATTTGTCCTCGAGAAGAAGGTCATAAGCCTGGAAGAGGCGATAAGAAAGATGACCTCGTGGCCGGCGACGCGTTTCAGGATCCCTTCTAGAGGCTTGGTCAAAGAGGGAATGTGGGCGGACGCTGTGATCTTCGATTACGAAAAGATCGACGACCGGGCGACATTCGAGAAGCCTTTGCTGAGCCCTGTCGGGATCGAATACGTGCTCGTCAACGGCACGGTCGTGGTTGAAAAAGGGACGCACACGGGCGCGAAGCCCGGAAAGGTAATCTACGGACCCGGGAAGCAGGATTGATCGCGTACTAACGCGCTCCCGGCCGTTGACCGGCCGGGCCGGACAGGAGAAGAAATGAGAAAAACTGCGGCTCTTGCGGCCTTGATGATGATCCTTCTGGCTTCCTTCCCGGGCCAGGCCCCGGAGCAGACGCCCGAAGCGGCACCGTCAGGCGAGACGCAGACTGCCGGCGAAGAGGCTCCGAAGCCGGATGACAAGCTCACCGCGGCGGACCTCGACGCGTTCTTTGAAGGCATACTCCCGGCACAGCTCGAAAGGGAGAACATCGCGGGCGCGACTGTCTCGGTCGTGAAAGACGGCGAGGTGATCTTTGCGAAAGGCTTTGGTTATGCGGATGTGAAAGCCCGAAAGCCGGTCGATGCCGAAATGACCCTCTTCCGCCCGGGCTCCATTTCAAAGCTCTTCACCTGGACCGCGGTGATGCAGCTCCACGAACAGGGCAGGCTGGACCTGGACAAGGACGTGAACGAGTATCTCGACTTCAAGATCCCCGAAGCGTTCGGCAAGCCCATCACGATGAAGCACATCCTTTCCCATACTCCCGGGTTCGAGGAGGCGGTAAAGGACCTGTTCAAGACCCAGGCCGGCGATCTGAACCTGGGCGAATATCTCAAGACCCACATACCAAACAGGATCTTTCCGCCCGGCACCGTTCCGGCCTATTCGAACTATGCTACCGCGCTCGCGGGCTATATCGTCGAACGCATCTCCGGCCGCCCCTTCAACGATTACATTGCCGAGAACATCTTCCGGCCTTTGGGAATGGACCGCTCGACATTCGTCCAGCCGCTTCCGGAGGAGATCGCCGGAGACATGTCGAACGGCTATCGTTTGGGATCCGACGAGGAACTCGTCAAATTCGAGGTCGTAGTGCCTTTCCCGGCCGGCAGCGTTACCAGCAGCGCGACGGATATGGCGAAGTTCATGCTCGCGCACCTGAACGGGGGCCAGTACGGCGAGGGCCGCATCCTCAAGCCGGAAACCACAGAGCTTATGCACACACGCCTGTTCGGCCTCGACGAGAAGGCGAATGCGATGGCGCACGGATTTTACGAGGAGTCGCGGAACGGCCTCAGGATCATAGGCCACGGAGGCGACACGATCGCCTTTCACAGCGACCTCCATCTGATCCCCGAGAAGAACCTGGGGTTTTTCATTTCATACAACAGCGGCGGCAAGGGCGAGGTTTCCGGAAGATCGATCATATGGCAAACCTTCCTCGACCGATATTTCCCGTACGAGCCGGAAGAAGGGAAGGCGTATGAAAACGCCGAGGCCGACGCTCAGGCGGTCGCGGGAAAATATATGGTTAGCCGAAGGAGCGAACACTCGTTCCTGCGCGTTGCCGCGGTGCTGGGCGAGGCGACCGTGTCGCCTGCAGGCGAAGGCACGATCACGATCGACGCCTTCACAGAGCCGAGCGGAGTGCCGAAGAAGTTCAAGGCGGTCGCGCCTATGACCTTCCGGGACGTGAACGGCCAGGACACGATCATCTTCAAGCCGGATGACGAAGGTACGATGCAGCTGATAATGCAGTATCCGTTTATGGTCTTCAAGCGGGTCGGATTCTTCGAGAACTCAGGCGTGCTTTTGCCCGTGCTCGGCGTTTCGCTCGGGATAATGGCGCTGACGCTTATCCTGGCCCCGATCGCCTGGCTTGTGCGCAGGCGCTACGGACACAAGCTCGAATATTCGAAGAACCGAAACAGGCTGCGCTGGGGCGTCTGGATAGTGTTCGCGCTCGACCTTATCCTCGTCATAGGGCTGATCTCGCTCGTCACCTACGCCCTCTCGAACATCGATTTCCTGAGCGACAGCGGCAATATATGGTTCCACACGGTCCAGGCGCTCGGGATCCTGGGCGCGCTGGGGTCCGTCCTCGTGATCTTTAACGCCGTGTATTGCTGGCTGATCGAATGCTCGATCTGGTACAGGCTTCGCGCGGCGCTGTTCGCGCTCTGCTGTCTCGGATTCCTTTGGTTCGCCTACGTATCGAACCTCCTTGTGATCAGCTCGACGTACTAAAAGAACGATGAAAAAAGAGGAAAAGAAAGTCTCAAGACGAACGGCGCTGAAGGGTATGGCGTTGGCGGGAGCGGCCTTGATCGCGGCCCCTTTGATCAACCGCGGCAGTTTTCAGATCTTCGCCGGGTCATTGACGGAATACTCCGCTAGAGCGATCGAGCTTGTAAACCGCACGACGGTGATCGACATGCTCTGCGTTCTGACGCTCGATTTCCCGAAGGGCAACAAATGGATGGCCGATCCCGAGTCGTTCACCGACGAGGACTTCAAGGCGTTCAAGGAGTCGAACATCGACGTCATCCATCCCGCGATAGGTCTCGGAGGGACAAACGCCTACGAGTCGGCTCTGACGTTCTTCGCGATGTGGAACGGCTTCATAGCAAATCACGACGACAAGCTGATCAGGATCGACAGCCCGGGCGACCTCGACCGGGTCAAGGCCTCCGGGAAGATGGGCGTCCTGCTCGGTCTCCAGAACTCCCAGCATTTCCGGCGTGCCGACGACGTGGACACGTTCCGCGCTCTCGGCCAAAGGGTGTCCCAGCTGACGTACAATTCGCGGAACCTGATCGGAAACGGTGCGACCGAGCGGACCGACGGAGGGATCTCCGATTTCGGCGTCGCGATCATCGAGCGTATGGACAAGGTCGGAATGGCGGTCGACGTTTCGCACTGCGGCGACAGGACGACGCTCGACGCGTTTGAGATATCGAAAAAGCCTGTCCTGATCACGCATTCCAACTGCAGGGCGCTGGTCGAGGGCCATCCCCGGACAAAGACCGACGAAGCTGTGAAGGCGCTTGGGAAAAGCGGCGGCGTGATGGGGATAACGGGCGTGCGTATGTTCGTAAAGGTCGACGAGCCGACGACCATCGAGCATTTCCTGAACCACTTTGACCACGTGCGCGACCTGATCGGCCCCGAACACCTGGGCGTCGGCAGCGACATAGACCTGTACGGATACGACAAGATGCCGCCGGAGCTGAACAAACAGCTCCGCGCGGGATACAAGGGAAGCTACGGATTCAGGGAGAAGATCGACATCGAGGGGATCGACCATCCGAAGAGGATGTACGACCTGACGGAGGGCCTTATCCGCCGCGGATACACCGACCCGCAGATCGAAGGCATCCTCGGAGGGAACTTCAAGCGCGTGCTGAAGGAGATATGGACGGTGGGCGGTGAGGCTTCCCAGTAGGGGCAGGACCTGTGCCTGCCCGGTTCTTCCTTGTCCTTGCCCACACAGGTTTGAACCGCAGACCACGCAGAGAGAATTTGGCCGCGGATCGCGCGGATTTCACGGATGGCGTATACCGCAGAGCGCGCAGACCACGCAGAGAGAATTTGCCGCGGATCGCGCGGATCCCGCAGATCAACAAATACGCGGAGAGCAAAAAGATTGGAATAATCACAATGAAATACCAGCACAAGAACTCATCAATGTTTTACGCGATCATCTTTTTCGCGCTTCTACTGGCACCGTCGATCTTCGCCCAAAACGGAAGCGCGCCGCCGGCGGACCTGTCCGAGAAGGTTACTGAATATATGGACGCCGCCGTTAAGGTCCACGGGTTCAGCGGAACCGTGATGATCGCGAAAGACGGAAAGCCCCTGGTCAGCAAGGGCTTTGGGATGGCGAACGTCGAGCTCGGCGTGCCGAACAGGCCGGAAACGATCTTCCGGCTCGGTTCGATCACGAAACAGTTCACCGGAATGTCCATCGCGATGCTCCGTGAGAGCGGAAAGCTGAGCGTCGATGACCCGATCTGCAAATACTTCGAGGAATGCCCGGACGCCTGGAAGCCGATCACCGTGAGCCATCTTCTGGCGCACAATTCCGGGATCCCCAGCTACACGGCATTCCCTGAATTCGCGCGCGACACTATCTTCCCGACGTCCACCGACGAAATGTACAAGCGGGTCAAGGACCGGCCTCTCGACTTCGCCCCGGGCGAGAAGTTCGCGTACAACAACTCCGGCTATTTCCTTCTCGGGATGATCATCGAGAAGGTCTCCGGGAAAACGTACGAAACCTTCCTGCAGGAGAACATCTTCACGCCGCTCGGGATGAAGAGCACCGGATACGACATATCGGCTCGTATCATCCCGAACCGCGCGGCGGGATACAAGAAAGAGAGCGGCAAATTGATGAACGCTTCGTATCTGGACATGTCGGTTCCGTACGCCGCGGGAGCTCTCTTTTCATCGACCGAAGACCTGCTCAAATGGGACCAGGCTCTTTACACCGACAAACTCGCCAAGCGGGAGACGCTTGACGCGATCTTCGACACGGGCGAAGCCGAGTCGGCGTACAGGTTCGGTTGGAGCGTAGGGAAGCGGTTCGAGCGCCGCGCCATCTCGCACGGAGGCGGGATCTACGGGTTCAGCTCCAGCATGTCCCGCTTTCCGGAAGACAAGGTCTTGGTCATCGCGCTGAGCAACATCGAGGGCGCGCCCTCGGGGCCGATCGCCAACGCCCTGGCGGCGATCTATTTTGGCGAGAAGTACGAGATCCCGGCCGAGCGCAAGGCGATCGAGCTCGACGCGAAGGTCCTGGAGAAGTACGTCGGCAAGTATCAGATCAACGAGACCATAATCGTCAGTATCTCGGTCGAGGACGGAAAGCTGATGGCCGATCTCGCCGGGCGGAACAAGTTCCAGCTACTGCCCGAGACAGAAGAGCGGTTCTTCTCGAAGGACATCAACCTGACGATCACGTTCACGAAGGACGAAGACGGAAGCGTCAACGGCTTCCTCCTGGGCCAGGGCGGCGGAAACACGCCGGCGAAAAAGATCGAATGATATCGAGTGAAGGAAGTGGAAGAGAATAACCGCAGAGAGCGCAGAGAGCGCAGAGATTTTTTTGGGATTCCAAGTGAGCGTTTGAGTCTTACGCTACGGTTCCGCCTTATTGACGTTTTGCTTCTCATTGTTGTCCAAAAGGTTCTTGTCAAAAGATCAGGTAGATTAACCCGCGCGGGCTCGCGTACCCAAATCTTCTCTGCGTTCTCTGCGTTCTCTGCGGTTAATTTTCTTAGTGAAATTAGTGGCTAAAACATAAAAAACAATGAAAACATATAAATCCAGACTGATAATTCTCCTGATCACCGTCCTGGCCGCCGCGCAGTTCGCCGCCGCCCAGGCCGATCCGCTTGCAGGGTTCGACGATTATGTCAAGAAGGCCATCGCCGAATGGGACGTGCCCGGAGTGGCCATCGCCATCGTGAAAGATGACAAGGTCGTGTTCGCCAAAGGCTTCGGCGTAAGAAAGCTCGGCGATCCCACGCCCGTCGACGAGAAGACGATATTTGCGATCGGGTCCTCTTCGAAAGCGTTCACCGCCGCGACGGTCGCGATCCTCGTGGACGAAGGCAAAGTGAAATGGAACGATCCGGCCGCGAAATACCTCCCGGGGTTCGAACTGTTCGATCCGTACGCTTCCCGAGAGCTGACCATCAGTGACACTTTGAGCCACCGGAGCGGCCTACAGCGCGGCGACTTCCTTTGGTACGGGACGGAAAGATCACGCGAAGAGATCCTCAGCCAGGTAAGGTTCATCGAGCCCAGCTGGGGCTTCCGCAGCAACTTCGGCTACCAGAACCTTATGTTCCTCGCCGCCGGCGAGGTCGTCAGGAAGGTCTCCGGCAAGTCCTGGGATGCGTTCGTCGATGAACGCATCTTTACGCCTCTCGGAATGAACGACACGGGCACAAGCATAAGGGAGTTCCGCCCGGGCGGGAACGTCGCGACGCCGCACAGCAAGATCGAAGGCGAGGTCAAGCAGGTGCCCTGGCGCCTTATTGACAACATTGCGCCTGCGGGCTCGATAAACTCGAACGCTGTCGATATGGCGCAGTGGTTAAGGCTCCAGCTCGGCGAAGGAATGTTTGACGGCAAGCGCATCCTAAGCTCCGGAGCCGTAAAGCAGATGCACACGCCGCAGACGATCATAGGTCTCGCCGGAAATTACGAAACGCTGTACCCCGAGGCGCATTTCCTGAGCTACGGGCTCGGATGGTTCCTGAGCGACTACAAGGGCAGAAAGCTTGTCGAGCACGGCGGGGCGATCGACGGAATGCGTGCCGAGGTGGCGCTTATGCCGGAAGAGAAGCTCGGCGTGGTGATACTGACAAACCTGAGCGGCACAACCCTGCCGCACTTCCTTGTGTACAGGGTGCTGGATCTTTACCTGGGCAAGGCCGAAAAGGACTGGGCCGCGGAAGGCTTGAAGACCGTGAAGGCGGTCGAGGCGCTCACCGAAGAGGCGCAGAAGCGTATGGAAGCGGCGCGTGTAACGGGCACTTCTCCTTCGTTGAAGCTTGAGGACTACGCCGGCACCTACAAGAACGATCTGTACGGCGACGTGACCGTGAAGCTCGAAGGCGGAAAGCTCAGCGTGCGTTTCGGCCCCGCCTTCGAAGGCGAGCTGGAGCACTGGCATTACGATACGTTCCGCGCGAACTTCTCTGGGCCTCTCGGCGGCAAGGCGCCCGTGATGTTTTCTCTAAACCCTCAGGGCAAGGTCGGCGAAGTCACTATCGGTCTTGTTCCGGACTATCCGTTCGAGAAGGTTCCGGAGGCGGCGAAGGCCGAAGCGAAGGTCGAGATGACCGAGGCGGAACTTAAGGCTTTGACGGGAACCTACGCGTCCGAGGCCCCTCCGATCGAGATCAGCATCGAGATCGTGGGCGGCGAGCTGAAGGTCGTTATCCCCGGCCAGCCGGTCTACACGCTTGTGCCCCAGACGAAGACAAAATTCGCTGTCAAGGGCCTTCCGGAGGGATTTTTTGTGGAGTTCACGAAGGAAGGGAACACGGTAAAGAGCGCGACGTTCATACAGGGCCCGGCGGGCAGCCTCGTCCTTCAGCGCAAGTAGGGTATTGAACCGCAGAGAACGCAGAGGGCGCAGAGGAAGAGGACTAACCGCAGAGAGCGCAGAGAAGATTTAGGTACGCGAGCCCGCGAAGCTTGCATTGACCGATCTTTCGACAAGAGCTTCCTGGATACCCTGAAAAAGCAAAACGTCAATTGGCCGGGCCGTGGCAGAAGACTCAAACGCTGGTTTAGGATCCCAAAAAAATCACTGCGCTCTCTGCGTTCTCTGCGGTTCAATCTCTTCCCCGGCCTTTTTCGAGGTAAGATCCCTCACCACTAAAATGACAGGTAGTAATATTCCTCGTTCGACTTCGGAGCGTTCACCGTGCGGAAGCTCTTGATCGCCTCGTCCACGCCGTCGCACGGCTCCTTGTCCCTCAGTCCGTTGCCCTTCGGGATGATCTGGTCGATCCTGAACACGCTCGTCGTGTTTATGCAGAGTTTTGTTCCGTCCTCGCCTCCGACCCATTCCACGCCCTTCTCGCCGTAGGTCCTGGCGTAATAATAGGTCCTCGGAAGCGTCCCGTAAGGGACATTCTTGTCCTTGTACATAAGCTCGCTGACCGCGACATCTATGCAGTCGCCCTTCTTCACGTTCCACCATCCGCGCGTGAAGAACGTGTCATTCGTATCGAATCCGAGCGTGAACCAGACCGGGTCGTCGAACTGCGAGTTGCAGACCTTCAGGCGGTATTTCACGAGCGCGGGTTTTCGCTCGTGTGTGCTGTATCCGAACTTGCCGCCCTCGCCTATTATTATTGCCGCCGTCTCGACGGGCAGATTGCGCGAATAAAGGTATTTGTCGAGCAGGGGCCTTGACTCGAAGATCTTGACCTTGAACAGCTCCCAGGGATTTTCCCGTGTCCAGAGGACCTTCTCGCCGTCGTTCATCGTGAAGCAGCGGGTGGCGATTATGTTGATCGCGCCGTGGCCCCTGTAGGCGCATATCTTGCGCTTCTCGCCCGAGTCGTTCTCTATCTCGACCGTCCCGTCGTACTGGGCCGAGACCGGTCCGGCGAATGCGAATGCGAATATGAATGCGATCAGGGGAAATATAAAGGCTGTCGATGGAAAGTGGTTCAGTGACCGAAGTGTTTTCATTTGGTTCTCCGTGGTTCGTTTTCCGTCCCGCGATCGCTCTGACCGGCTGGGGCCAGGTCCGGCGGCCGGGAACGGCCTATGTCAAGGGGTACTTCGTCGAGTTTCGACGCCTTTGGAACGATTTCTTTTATAGGCTTGCACAAATGGGCAAATTTGTGAACCCCTTGGACCGCGGGCGTCCTCGCCCGCACTTGTTTTAACCACGGAGGCGCTGAGGAAGAGGACTAACCGCAGAGAACGCAGAGAGCGCAGAGATTTTTTTAGGATTCTAGGTCAGCTCCGGAGTCCAAGGATAAATTCGAACGTCTCTGACACAATGCTCACGCTGGCAAGTCGGGAAGCTAGAGCCGACGGACAGACAACATCAGCCACGCGGACACGCGTTCCCAAATCTTCTCTGCGATCTCTGCGATCTCTGCGGTTAGACCTCTTCCCCCGCGTTCTCTGCGGTTCAATCTCTTCCCCCGTTTTCCGCGGTTGTTTCCCATCCGTGTAATCCGTGGCTAATTCCTCCCCATCCGTGTCCTTCTTCCCTCTGCGCTCTCCGCGTTCTCTGAGTCTGATCCCTTCCCCGAAAGACTCAGTTCTTCACACCAAGGTCCAGCGACAGGATCATTTTCCCGCGCCGTCCGTTCTCCCCTATCTCCCGCCAGGTCAGAGTTCCGGCCGTGGGATTCCCTCCCGCATCGAAGCGGTTGAGAACGAGAACAGCTTCCGTCCTTGAGCCATCCCTCCAGAGAGCGCTATGAGTATCGTATCGCCTGAACCGAAGAGCTTCCGAGGTCTTTCGCTCGTCGAAGAACACGACGAAGTTGTTCATTATCACGGCGCCGTCCGGCGCAACCACCCTGACCTGAAAGCCGTTCTGACGCCCGGAGATCTCCACGCCGTACGTGCCGGGGAAGTCGGCTTTCGTTCCGACCGCCGATCTACGGAACGTGCCGTCGAAAACCTCCCGGTCAACGGTCTCAAGCCGCGAGCTTGAGAACCTTATGTGCAGCAGGTAGTGGACGTTCGGAATTATCTTTCGCCAGTAAAGGACGCCTTTTGTGGGAACGCCGCCTTCCTCGTATGTGGATTCGAGGATCAGTTTGTCCACATTCGACCCGTCGATCCATTTCACATTCCGGGCCTCGTACCTTCCCGGAGTGCCCGCAGAGAACCGCTGTGAGCGCTTGACGAACCCATCGAACAGAAGCGCGCCGTTCTCTGCCGTCACCTTCACGTTCAGACCCGATTCGGCCGTTTCGATCTCGACCCTTAACATCCCCGGGAATTCGGCCGGGCCGATCGGATTTCCTCTCTCCATCGCGACACCGTGCATCGACCAGTCGGACGCGGCCTCGTTGACGCGGTCGCCGGGTGCCCTTCGGCCGGAAGCCATCTCGCCGAGCGCACTGCGCAGAGTGTCCCGCATTTCCTCCATACCGGCTATCATCTCGTCGAAACGCACCTGTACAAGCGCGCTTCCGATCAGAAATCTCGTCTTTGCCAGCCGGACGGCCTGTTCAAGATTGTGCTCCCAAACCGCAAGCTTGATTATGAGGGGTTCTTCGCCGGCGCGTTTTATGTCGCCCCAAAGGTGCCTGTTTGCCTTCACGTGCGCTTCCGCCGCCTCGACGTGGCGCCGGACGTCCATAGTGGCGGCATCTGTCTTCATAGCGTTCAAACGGTTCGCGCGGTTTCGCATTCCCTCGATCGCCCGTTCCACACGGGCATTCAGATTGCCCTTCGGCCTGAAGAATTCCCGAAGCTTCGGCCCGATCCAGTCGATCAGCTTGACGGCGAACATCTCGACTATGAAGTGGCCCGCGGCCATTCTGACGATGACGCCGGAGACCTTCCGGCTGACAGATTGTCTTAAAGCCGTCAGAAGATGGTCTTTAAGCGACCTTCCGGGCCGTATCTGGAGCCGGGTCAGTTTCTCGAGCTCGTCCCGTATGAACGATCGGCCTTCGGCGATTAGAGTGTTGGCGACGATCCCCGACGCGGTGTCGAAACCCGGGTCTGTAAGAAAGTCCGAGACCCCCTGCGCGCCCAGATGCATATCGACGAGGTCCTTTACGAACGGCACGAATTCGTCGTTGAACGCCCTGTTCGTTTCGCCGATCTCCCGGCTGTCGAATTTCCCGCTCCCGGGCTCGCCGGTAAGCTGGAGCATCGTCTGGTAGCCTTCCCGGAACGAGATCGACATCAGCAGAAGGTCGTCAAGCTCGCTCTGGAGGCCGAATCTGGTCTTTGCGTTCTTGTATGCCCGAAGAGACCCGATCGACCGGTCGAACTCGTCGACGAACCGGTTCCCGACGGAGACGATGACCTCCGGGTCGGACTCTCCCTGCCGGACCATCTCCATAGTCTCGTTGGAGACCGCCTGTGCCCGGCGCGAGTTCTCGGCCATTTCGGCGGCGTAACGGGATACCTGGGCGTTGGCGGTAAGCGAACAGAAAATAAGTATGAAGAGCAGGACGAACGTGGTTCTCATAGGGGCTTTCCTTTTGGAGGCCGGCAGATGGAAGGAGACGGTCGGCGGGGGGGAGCGGGCGGGTTCCGGCCGTTCCCGGCATCGCTCATCCCCGGTTCCGCCTGGATACTGCCCGAATCATATTTCCGGGCGTGAGATGTTGTCAAAACCCGTACGGTCCGGTCGTCATTGTTATCCTGAACCGCAGGTGTTTATCCGTGTCCAGTTTTCGTATTCTCCGCGCCTCTGCGTCTCCGCGGTTCATCCCCCGACCCGACAGACTCGACAGACTCGATAGACCCGACAGACTCGATAGACCCGACAGACCCGAAAGACCCGACAGACTCGACAGACTCGACAGACCCGACAGACTCGACCTCCTCAAGATTCCTTGACCGCTGAGCACATTCGGACTATCGTTCCCACATATGAAAAGGTCGAAGTCTCCCCAAGCCGGAGGGCACCTCCCTCCCGGCAGATTTCCCAATTCCCGAAATATCATTGAAACCCGCGCGATCCGCGGCGAAAGATCTTACCGCAGAGACGCGGAGCCGCAGAGAATAAATGGACGCGCCGATCCTACGCGCATTATTGACCTCTGCGCCTCAGCGCCTCCGCGGTTTTTTTCCATCCGCGTAATCCGCGAAATCCGTGGCTGTTTTCGCTTCCACGCGATCCGCGGCATCGACGGCCAGATCGCCCACGGCGACACGTTTCACAACGACCGCCACCCGGACCTGAAGGCGGACTTCATACTCGCCAATCCCCCGTTCAACGTCAGCGACTGGGGCGGCGATCGCCTGAAGGAAGACAAGCGCTGGCAGTACGGCGCTTAGAACTGAATCCGGCACTTCCTGGGAAGGGACGGAGAAAGCCATGGTAAGCAAGCTTGCTGTACCTACTATTAGAGACGAGTTTCACGAAACGCTAGGGCTATCCGTAGCGCAACTGGAACTGAACGAATCAAAGTGTTTGTGTCATAGATTGTCCTTGCTTTAGGTCGGAAGGTTTCAGATGGCAGAGTTGCAACTGTCTCTCTTCAGTTGGCAGAATTGGACTCTTCTTACTTTCTTGAAAATAATTCGAAGGTTCCTCTTTGTTTGGTGCGAGCATCGTCAATGACAGATTAGAAACGATGAGAGGTTACAACCAGACCAAAACCAATGATGAAGGATTAGCCATGCAACATAGAGCTGTACGATCATTCGAGTATTTTGTCGCTGAATCGCGTCCTTATCCAGGCCATCGCATCGGATTCGTACTGCACCTGGGTAGGAATCGGGAAGTCAATACCAGAGTTTGGGGTCTAAAGAACTGTCGCCTTTTGAAGATTCTTGAGTGGGAGTTGATCGATAGCTCATGGATTTCAAAGGCTTGGTTCGAGGAGCTGGCAAGGGAGGCTATCTGACCGTGAACAAGAAAACAAGTACTGGCAATGATCTTCCCAATGCTGAATTGCTTAAAGAGACTGTTCACAAGCATCTCCTTAGTCTAGGATTTTCAAGAAATTGTAAGGGTTATTTCGTAGAAGGGGAGTTAACGAAGCAGAAGATCAGAGACCTCCATTCTGCCCAACGAATTCAAGTATTGGAGCAAAATCGCTTATTCATAGAACGGTATGGACTCGAATTGACAAGTCATTTCGCGAACGGTAAAGATCTTAACCCCTCTCAAATTGATCCAGAATTGATTGAAGTCAAGGCTAACTCATTGGAGTCCCGGCTTTTCCGATTTGCGAGTTTGCTTTGGTCGGTGCCTGTATCTAAGGGCTTTGGCCGTCGAATCCGATTCCTTGTCCGAGACCGCCAAAATGGATGCCTTATTGGGCTTTTTGCCCTTGGGGATCCAGTATTTAATCTCTCGGTTCGAGACAATTGGATAGGGTGGACCCATGAAGAGCGCAGTGAAAGACTAGTACACGTTATGGATGCCTATGTCGTTGGCGCGGTGCCTCCATATTCTCAGTTAATAGGAGGCAAACTCGTTGCTTCTTTGCTGACAAGTCAAGAGGTAAGGAAGGTGTATGAGAGAAAATACTTGGGGAGCAAGACCGTGATTAGAAAGCGAAATAATCGGGCTCGCCTTGTATTGCTCACGACGACCTCAGCTCTTGGACGCTCATCACTTTATAATCGCCTTTCGATACCAGGCGGTGCTCAATTCTTGAATATCGGTACAACGAAGGGCTTCGGCCACTTTCACTTGTCCGGCGAGGTGTTCGAGTTATTGAGGGGCTACTTGTCGGCGATCGATCACCCTTATGCAAAGGCGCACCAATTCGGCTTGGGACCCAACTGGAGAATTCGCGTCGTTCGCGCTGCATTAGAGGAAATTGGAATTGACGGAAATTCCGTTCTCAAGCACGGGATAAAGCGAGAGGTCTACGGAATCCCAATAGCAAGTAACTGGCGGGAGATTTTACTTGGAACTCAAAAAAATGTGCGTTCTAGTACATTGCGAGCCTCGGAAATCGCGCAGTTTTGTTTGAACCGGTGGATTTTACCGAGAGCAGATCGGGACCATCGGTACAAGGAGTTATCACGGCGAGACATAACGGAAACCCTCCTCGTTGGCGGTTCCGAATAGGCATGGTGACAACGGCCGAACTTAGAAACTGGCAGCCCCATCTCTCTCGGCACTTCTCATTGTTACGAGATCATCGGCGCAGAAATGGGTCTACAGCCTCAATATTTGGTCTAGAGCACGGCCTAGATTTGCTGGAAACTGAGGCGGTAATGACGGCGGTACGGTCGCACATTAGTGAGCATCCACCGTCAAGCGATCACTGGCTGGCGTGGATCGTCTATTCCTCAGAACTCGGCTACCGGTATTCGGGAGACGAATATTGGCAAACCTTTGAGCAAGCGACCCCGGGTTGGGTTTTGAATGGCGACCGATCTTGGATTCGTGACTGCTTCCGACGGTTCCATCGTGACATGGGGGGTGTCGTACCGTCTGGTCCATGGGCAAAGCATTTCTCGATCATCTGCTGGCCGATCACCCATGCCATACTCCCAAAGGATCTTCAGCGGCAGTTCGCGCGAATTCTTTACGAATTGAGACATTCGTTCTCGAAAGAACTCCTGGAGTCTCCAGCGACGCTAGGAGAATTCGTCGCGTCGCGAAGTTGGAATACTACATCGCGGTTCCGGAACTTCGCACAGGAAACACGGCTAGTGGGTCAGATTGCAGCCGCTCTTCTCGAACAAGGAGAACCAGGGTCTGACAGTTTGATTCACCCAATAGCTCTGCGCCGAATCGGCCAGGACCTTGATCGCGAGCGCCGGGCGCGTGAATGGCTCAGAGACGCACGCCGTATAGCCAGCGAACGTGCTCAGGTACGCGGCCTTGGAATGCTCGGCCGAGGCGCACCTTCTGCAATCGATCGCCCCGAGGAGGCAAAAGTGGAGGCCGCAGCACTCGGGATCGAACCGCGCCTCGTACTTCGACCGACTGACCGTCAGAGAGATTCATGGGAAGCATTACTCGAAATCCCCGACCTGTCGCATCTGTTGGGTCGGTTTCCTCAGATGCGAGAAATACTCACCGGATCGCGATGTGTGGTGGCCGGTGGGAGTGGTCGGCCACTCGCCAGGGGGAGGTGTTTACATGGCGCCCAGCGGATCACGCTCACCCGGTGGCCACGAAGCGACGAACTACTGCTCCAATTCGAGCAAACTGATGCACTACTCGAGTACCTTCTTCGGACGGACTGCCTGCTTCGGCCTGGCCCCATTTGGCTATTTAGGATTGCTTCAGACGGTCTTGCCTACGAGGTGCGGAGCGTTCGGGTGCGGCCAGGGGAACGGTATATCGTTGTAAACACCAGTGGTCCAATTGTATCTACAAGCCATACGCGCTCCATCAACCTGCAGTGCGATGGAGCCGACGGAGCGCTTCTTGATTTGCCCTCGGCCTTCACTGCTGATTTGGAAGAGACGCTCCGCAACCTTGGTGTCGGACACGCGAAGAGGATCGAGGTCTGGCCGGCGGGATTGTCTGCCGTGGAGTGGGACGGAGAGGGGCACGGCGAATGGCTCGCATCCGAGCAGCCATGTTTGGCGATTTGCGTCGACCACCCCGTGGACGGGCTTTTGGTTACGATGGGCGATGGACTAGTGCCCCCACTTGAGTTTACGTCGATAACGCCTGGCGTCCCGTTATTTGTCGAACTTCCGAAGTTACCTGTGGGTCTGCATCGGGTTCACTTGTCTACTCGGTTAGGTTCGGGTACAGATAATGTGGCCCTGGGCGAACTCGAAGTGGTAATGCGCATCAGGGAGTCGCGGCCTTGGTCGCCAGGTGTGAGCCCTCACGGCCCCTTGGTTGTGCGGATGGAGCCCGCTGAACCATCTTTGGAGCAGATGTGGGACGGCCATGCAGAGGTCACAATTCGCGGACCGGTTGGTCGAAACGTGGCGAGTACTATTTCTCTCTTTGAGAGAGAGGGGCATAGAGCAACCGCCGAAAAAAAGTTCCCGCCTATGCCCCTACCGGTTTACGCAGAGGCTTGGCGCAGCCATTTCGATCGGCACTTCCGCCGAAACAAGAGGGCAGAATCGTCTTATGACGCTGCGAGGTTTTGCGAACTAACGTTTTCTGCTGATGAATTGGGGGAATTTACACTCAGGTGCGAACGAGCATTTGCGCCTCTTCGCTGGGCTCTCCGTCGGCGCCAAGAGGGTTATGTCGTCCGCTTGCTCGACGACAGCGGCGTCGATGGTCAGCCCAAGATTACGCGCTTTCCCTTCGAGACCCCTTTGAATGAAGAGGAGATTGCCACCGCGCCTGAGTTTAAGGCGCCTCGAAGTGGTGGGATGTATGTTGCAAAGCTTCCCCAACTCACTGCTGCGATCATTGTACCACCAGTAGTTCAAGGGCTGGAAGACCTTGGGATTACGCCAACCATCGACCTCGAGTCGCGGTCGTTGGAGGCGGTAATTCGCACTCTAGCCATCTCTCATTTATGGCAACGTGCAAAGTTGCCCGGCGAGTTCTTTTCTGCGATGCGACGACGTGATGTATTGCTTGCGCTTGGGGATCACGCAATGCGGCTACTATGTGGTGACAAGTGGGCGAGAGCGGAACTCGCGGCACGCAAGAGGAAAAATGGAATAACGCAGTTGAAGTGCGCAGTGTCGCGACGACGGGACGAAGTCGCCGTTGCGATTATTCTCGAAAAGGAGAGTGTGGATCTCGCAACCAAAACGTGCAGAGAGCGAGTCGCTTCGCTCGCTTCGTTCGGAACCCGTTACAATTTGTTGCCGACCACGGGACCTGCGGGCGAAACCGATGCACGTTGGCTCTCCGAACTCGCTCTCAGAATCGCGAGCGATGTAGGAGGGGTAGAAACATGGGCTGGGGAAAGGCTACGCTCGGGCGTGACACAACTGATGGAATTGACCACGTTTGCGAAGGGTGCTCGGTTTCTTGTGCTATCGATAGACAGTCACCGCCTGTCCAAAGCCCGACCCACTGAACTCTACGCTGGATGGGAATGGGAATGAGACAATTAACTTCGGTTGAGGTCCACGCCCGGAAGGTCGAGGAACTGGGACTCGATTCGAGCGTGCTGGATCTTGCATCAACTGAGGCGATTGCGGGAGCGCTCCGGAGAATGGCTAGCGTCCTATGTCCCTGTGCGGCACTAACACTCGTGCGTAGCGTAGTAAGGCCACTTCGAGGTTTGGTGGACGACGTCGATAGTGCGAAACGTCTAGTCCAGGAAACGCTAGAGGCGATGATTGCTCATGGCGATATTCTTGAGCAGCACGATATCGAAGAGGACGCGAAGAGTGAGGCGACGAAGTTACTCTATGCCGCTCCAGCGAGTTTTGTAGCGCGAGAAAGTGGCTCCGTGATACTTCTCGGCGTTGCATCGGACCAGCTTTCAGTTCTTCCTGACGAGATCGAGAGCCGAGTCGAGCACCTTGGCCACGTACGCCACCTACACCCACTTTCCGGCGAGGATCTGCGACTTGACCTCGGACAGCTTGGCTTGGTGGAGATCTCTTACGATCGGTGGCTCAAAGCGCCTCGACCGCTATCGCCAGCCCGACATTTGTCGGGAGCTGACCGCCTTCTAGATGGCGTGCAACCGTCCCGTGATGTGCCTGGCTTATTGTTGTTGGACCCGGAGCGTTCCGTCCGTTTTTACCCCGGGCGCTGGGTGGAAGTGCGTTCTCAAACGGGTCGATTCGTGGGACGGCGTAGTCCGGCGTACGGCTCGCCGTTATGGTCCTATGTTCAGTTGTGTAACGGAAATCCCGAGCGACTGATCGATTTTCCGGTCGCAGAAAGCCGATGGCGGGGCTGCGACGAAGCGTGGCGCTTGCAGATGGCGATTGATGCGACCCGTGGGGAGCCGCAGAAGTTTAGAATGCGTTGCGGTCCCAGGAAAACGCAGGTAATCGAATTCTTCTCACCTGTCCCGATGTGGGCGAGGCGTAGGTGGGACGCGGTTGGCGAAATTGTTCCAAGCACGGGATGCCTTTTCGCGTACAAACTCCCACAGAAAGAATCGGCCGAGGAAGTCCGGTTTATTCATGACGAGCTTTGGCTTGAAGAATTGGCGAGTACTTGAGGTATGTACAAGGAACATAACTTGATGAAACTGACAATTGGAGAGACCAGCCAACAACTTCACAAAGCGCTGCAAGATTACATCGAGGCGGCCTATCACGTGAGCCACCCGATTCTTGTGGCGCAACGTCGGCGACTAATGGAAGAGCCAGCCGTTATCCACCAACGCCCTTACCTGGAGAGCACGCCCAGATACCAAACTGGCGTTGCGTTTCGGGATCTCGGCCTGGACACCGCCACGCTCGACGTCCTCTCAGCCGTCTCCGAGGCGGACGGCGATCTCGGTTTGCTGATACACGACCCACCGTACCAGCACCAAGCGACCTCTACCAGGCTCTCGCTTGTCGATGGACGGAGCTTGGTTGTGATGACAGGCACGGGTTCGGGGAAGACTGAGTGCTTTCTGCTCCCGATTCTGGGCAAGCTGGCGCGCGAGGCGAAGAGCAATGGAGAGGAGTTCGGCGCTACGCCGGGGGTCCGAGCGATGGTGCTCTACCCGATGAACGCGCTCGTGAACGATCAGCTTGGACGCCTCCGGCTTCTCTTCGGTGACCCGCGCATCGTCGAGAAGTTCATGCGGTGGTCTGGGCGACCCGCTCGATTCGCGAGGTACACGAGCCGGACCCTCTATCCCGGCGTGCGCGACGAGAAGAAGGACAAGGATCGGCTGCTTCCCATTGGGAGATACTACGTTCGCAATTTGGAATTGGCGCTAGGCACCGCGTCCCAGCAGCAGACGGACGCCGAAGCCCTCGTGCGCGAACTGAAGAAGCGCGGCAAGTGGCCAGCGAAGCCCGACTTGATCGGATGGTACGGGAAGAAAGGCTCTCGTTGGCGGCACGCGAAGAGCGGAGAATTCAAGCGATGCGTGACTCTCCCCCGAGATCCAGAGCTCTTCACGCGACACGAGGTCCACGAGGCGCCACCCGACATCCTCGTGACGAACTACTCAATGCTCGAGTACATGTTGATGCGCCCACTCGAGCGACCGATCTTCGATGACACGCGCGATTGGCTGCGTGCTAACCCCAATGAGCGGTTCCTCCTTGTCATCGACGAGGCACACCTCTACCGCGGCGCAGCGGGTGCCGAAGTCGCGCTCCTGATTCGCCGGCTCCGCATGCGGCTCGGTATTCCGGCAGAGCGCCTCCAGGTCATCTGCACGAGTGCGAGCTTCGAGGATCCGGATTACGCGGTGAGGTTCGGCGCGCAGCTTGCAGGGAAGGACCCAGCCGACTTTCGCAAGGTGCAAGGTGACCTCCTCCTTCGATCGGGGGCGGGCAAAGGCACCCCTGAGGACGCGGCCGCGCTGGACGCGATCGACCTAAGTGCCTTTTATGAGTCCGACAGCAACCAAACCCGCCTGCCACAAGTAGCGTCTTTCCTCGAGTACCGGAATATTGACCGTCCATGGCAGTTGCAGCGTTCGCTCTACGACGCGTTAGTCTCGTTCGCGCCAATGGCGAACCTGATCAACATCACGATGAGCGAGGCGCAGCCGGTACACGCGCTCGGAGAGGCTCTGTTCGACGGTGTTGCTCCCGATATCGCGGCTCGAGCGGTCACAAACCTGATCGCACTTGGCAGTGTCGCGAGGCGCGATCCGACAGAGCCCGGCCTCCTTCCCTGCAGGGTCCACTCGTTCTATCGAGGGCTCGCCGGGCTCTGGGTATGCATGGATCCCCAGTGTGCGCGCCTTCCCCCGGACCAACGCGGCGGTCCCGCTGGGATGCTATTCAGCCAGCCTCGGGACTCATGTGACTGCGGGGCCCGGGTGTTGGAACTTTATACCTGCCGCAACTGCGGCACCGCATACTGCCGCGCGTACACCAACGATGTTGGCGATCCGAACTTCGTCTGGTCGGAGCGTGGAGGGGCCTTTCGTACACTCTCAGGGCAGTTTGACGAACTCGCCCCCATCGACCTGCTCTTGGAGAATCCGGTGTTCGTCGAGTCGGTAGAGCCGGCAGAGTACGATCTCGTGACCGGGCGCCTGAATCCGCAGCAACTCGGTTCGCGCAACCGCCAAGTGTACCTGCGCGCAGGGCGCTCAGCTCCCCCTGACTCGGACGAAGAGCCTCGCAATGCCGCCCCAGGCGAGTTTCGGCCTTGCGCGATCTGCGGCGAGAGCGCCGCGTTCGGACGGTCCTCTGTTCAGGATCATCAGACGAAGGGAGACCAGCCCTTCCAGGCGCTGATCGCGAAGCAGATCCAAGTGCAGCCGCCAAGTCCCGTGCCAGCGACGCCGCTCGCCCCACTGCGCGGGCGGAAAGTTCTTATCTTTTCCGACTCGCGACAGACGGCGGCGCGGCTCGCGCCGAATCTGCAGACGTACTCAACCCAGGACGCGTTGAGACCGCTCATAGTCTCCGGCTACGCGCGCCTCGCTAGCTCGGCGATCATCGCGAATCTTCTCTCGCTCGAAGACCTTTACTTAGGCGTACTGATCGCGGCGAAGGATATGGGGGTCCGCCTCCGTCCGGAGTTAAAGGTCGGCGAGAGCTTCCAAGACGAGAGCGTGGTCGAGCAAGCCGTCAGGGACGGCGCACTGACCAGAGACGCCGACCTCCTGCAGCTCCTTGTGCGGCTCAGGGGCTCGGCCCCCCCCGAGTCGCTCCTCAGGGCGATCACCAAGTCCATCGCAGATCGCTATTACGGGCTCGAGTCGCTTGCGCTCGCTTCGTTGATCGAGCGCCCCGAGCTTCTTCCCAAGATACACGCCTTGCCTGATGTGCCGGAATACGCGCGATCTCCGGACGAGAAGATCGCCCTGGCGCGTGCTTGGCTCCGCTGCTGGAGCCGCCCGGGTTTCTGGCTGAGCCGAATGCCTCTGGCGTGGTGGCTGCGAGACGTCCACCCGAGGTCGGGGAAGTTTAAGAGCATGAATCGCTTCCTCCGGAACAGCCCGGCGCGGACGCTCTTCGAGAAGGAGTGGGTGCCTCCACTTCTCGAGTTCTTCGCGGAGCAAACTGCCCCCGGCAAGTTCCGGCTGAGGGGAAACGAGCTCTCGCTCGAGATCGGTGGGTCCTGGGCCTACTGCCAGTCTTGCCGGACAGCACAGCGTCCGTTCCCAGGGCGAACGACCTGCGTCAACTGCGGGCAGGACACAGCCGCGCCCATCGATCCCGACACGGATCCCGTCTTCGTCGCTCGAAAGGGCTACTACCGTGCGAGCACGCTCGACGCGCTTCGGGTCCCACCCACACCTCCAATTGCGCTCATCGCGGCCGAGCACACGGCTCAACTCAACACTGCCCAAGCAGACGAGGTATTCTCGAAAGCCGAGGAGCATGAGCTCCTGTTCCAAGACGTGGATCTGGGGCCGGAGGACACGGGTCGTGAACGCCCTGCGATCGACGTTCTGTCGTGTACGACGACAATGGAGGTCGGCATTGACATTGGGGCACTGTCGGGCGTGTCGCTCCGCAATATGCCTCCAGCACGCGCAAATTACCAGCAACGCGCCGGCCGTGCCGGGCGACGTGGGAACGCCGTAGCCACCGTGACCGCCTATGGTAGCGCGGACAGCCACGACGAGCACTACTTTACCCACCCGGATCAGATGATCCGCGGCGCCGTGGATGACCCGACGCTCACCCTCGACAACCCCGAGATCGCCCGCCGACACGTGACCGCGTACCTGTTGCAGCGATACCACCAGGCGAAGCTGCCGGAGATCGAACCTGAGGCACAACCGCACTTGTTCGCTGTTCTCGGCACCGTGCAGGACTTCAAGAATCCCAAGAAGGTGTTGAACCGCCATGATCTCGAAGAGTGGCTGAGCTCAAATGAGGACGCGTTGAAGTCCGACGTCGCGGCCTGGCTCCCGAGCGAGATTGATAACGCTGATCGACAGCAGCTTCTCGACGCCCTCGTCGAGGGCACGCTGCAGCCGATTGATGAAGCGATCGAGTACGAACCGGGGACGACTGGGAACCCAAGCACGGAGGCTTCGGCAGAGCCTGCAGTCGCTGAAGGCGAAGCGGATACGAGCCTCGAGGCGCCCGATGAGGTGGGGGAGGAGCGACCTGGTCGAGATCCGGCCTCCGAAAACCTTCTTGACCGCCTCCTCTATAAGGGGGTGTTGCCGCGCTACGCCTTCCCGACGGACGTAGCCTCCTTCCACGTCTTCGACCTAGATCGCTCGTCCTATTATCGGCCGGCGTTCCGCTTCACTCCGTCACAGGGCCTCCCAGTTGCGCTGTCTCAGTACGCGCCCGGTAAGGAGGTGTGGATCGGGGGCAAGCTTTGGACCTCCGGTGCCGTGTACTCGCCGATGCGGAACGACCGATACCGCGCCTGGTTGGCTCGGCGGTTCTACTACGAGTGCCGAAATTGTCACTACGCTAGAACGGTTGCGCTAGAGGATGGGACGCGCGGAGAGACTACGGACTGCGAAGCGTGCGGCGGGGTCGGGACATTCGGCCCAGCAAGGTACTGGCTGCGTCCTGCGGGCTTCGCTCACCCCGTAGGCAAGGAAGAGGGTACGTCGCCCGACGACCAACCTGCACGGAGCTTCGCCACCCGAGCAAAGTTGACGATGCATACGCCGCCCGACGAGTCCAAGTGGACCCGTCTCAACGACTACGTCCGCGTGCACTACACGCGGCAGCACCTCCTTGTCACCAACCGCGGGCCTCGCGAAGAGGGCTACACGTACTGCACAAAGTGCGGGCTGATCGAGCCGACGGCGCTGCCAAAGGGAGTAGTCGGCTCGGCACATCGGAAACCGTACCCCGATCCGAAAGATCCGAACTGCCCCGGCGGAGGTGCGACCACGGGACTCGTGCTCGGGACCGACTTTATCAGTGATGTGCTCCTCGTATCGCTGAGTGTGATGTCGCCGCTCACGCTGATGCCGAGCCTGCTAGCAACGGACGTGGCCCTCCGTACGATTAGTGAGGCACTCACGAAGGCAGCGTGCGCGCGGTTGGAGTTGGAGGCGAACGAACTCCAGGCTGAGTACAGGCCCGCCCTCACGGCTGCTGGACGCGATGGACGAGAGGCTGAGATCTATTTGTATGACACCCTTCCAGGGGGAGCCGGTTTCGCTCAGCGGGTCGGACGCCTGGGGCTGGCCGTGTTCGAGGATGCGCTGCGGATTCTGGAGGAGTGTCCCGAGGGCTGCGACCGATCCTGCTATCGGTGCCTCCGCAGCTACAAGAACAAGTTCGAGCACGATCTTCTCGATCGCCATATAGGGGCGAGCCTACTTCGGTTCACCCTGCGGGGCACCGCGCCGACGCTCGAAGCGTCGCGCCTCGAGCGGTCCACGGACCTGCTCTTTCAGGACTTAAAGAGACATGGCGTTGACGGTTTGACTTTGGAGCGGGACAAGCCACTCACGGTACCTGGACTCACGGAAGTCGTGGCGCCTATTTTAGCGTCCAAGGGGCCCGGGAGACAGTTCGTCATCGGCCTTCACGGACCGCTCACACCTGACGAGCCGTCCGATGAGGCGCTGCGCGATCTTAAGGAGTTTTCCGCGACTGTGCCGGTGATACTAGTAGATGAGCTCGTCGTGCGCCGGAACCTCCCTAGCGCCACGGCCTCACTACTCCGCCGATTAGGCTAGCAAACGGGAGGTTTTGAATGGCGCTGAACGACAACAAACCGATCTGGACCGCTGCCGCACCGGCGGTGTGGCCTGACCCACCGCCAGAGATGACCGTGACTGCGCTCGGCGGGATTGAGTCGTGCCCGCGCCGGTGGGCGCTCGGCGCCGCATACTATCCAGAGCTCTGGAACGAGAGAGGGTACCCACCGCGGGTCCAACTGGGCGCGCTGTCGGGAACCGTTGTGCACCTCGCGCTCGAGGTGATCACGAGGGCTTTGGTCAAGGCTAGCTGCCAATCTCTCCAGGATCCGGCGGTGTTTCGGGTCATGAAGGACCTCGGCGGCTACACGACGGTCGTGAACGACTGCATTGACCAAGCACTCGAGCGTCTCGCCGGCAGCCCGAGGGCGCAAAGCGTGCTCGAGTACGCAGGTCGATCGTTGCGCGCCAAGGTGCCCGAGTTCCGAACACGCGCGCAGACGATGCTGTGCCGGTTACACCTGCCTCGGCTCCAGGTCCGAGGTGCCGAAAGTGGTGCTTCGGGGGTGCGCGGCCCGTTGGCCGCGGGCGCGTTCCCGGAGATTGGTTTTCGCGCCGAGCAGATCGGCTGGAAGGGCAAGGCGGATCTCCTCGTCTTGTCGTCCCACGCATGCGAGATCACGGACTTCAAGACCGGCGCGCCTGACGAGGAGCACCAGTTTCAGATACGGGTCTACGCCCTGCTTTGGAATCGCGACGCTGACTTGAACCCAAATCAACGGCGGGCTGATCGCCTCATCCTCTCTTACGGGAGCGGAGACGTCGAGGTCGCGGCCCCCTCCGAGTCCGAACTCGACGAACTCGAGATGCTGCTTGTCGCCCGGGGCGACGCCGCGCGTCAGACCGTGTTGGGCCACCCGCCCGAAGCTCGCCCGGCGCCAGATCACTGTCGGTACTGCACCGTGCGGCATCTGTGCACTGACTACTGGAATCTGGAGACGCAGAGCCGGTTGACCCAAGCAGACGTAGAGATTGCTTATGGAGACTTCGAGGTGACTATTACCGGTCGGCACGGGCCTTCCAGTTGGAACGCTCAAGTTGAGATTTCAAGTCTCCCTCAACTCGGCAAGCAGTCGGTAATTAGATCAAAGGGAACTCTAGAGTTTCAGACTGGAGATAGAATTCGTATTCTCGACGCGGCGGTTACAAGACAAGATGATGAAGAAGAACTCCCTTACACAATTACTCTTGGATCATTGAGTGAGGTCTACAGGACTCCCGGAAAGTAGCAAGGGAAAATACCAGGTCGTTGCTTCTTCTGGACGTGAGAGCATCTGTTTCTATAGCCAAAATCAAAGTGTGAAACAAGCCCATAGTGACTATCACATATACCCTGATCGATCTGCAGGACGCGAATACACGCGCCGTGTTCGGCGATTACATAAGCGTTTACGACATACGCCGCGCGGTCGAGGACGGCCGAAGAAGTGATGAGTGATGAGGACTGGGTACTGAGGGACTTGAGAATTGATACTTGAGGATTGGGCAATGGCGTCGTGCTGAGCGATGGGTACTGAGGGAACTGATAATTGAAAATGGAGAATTGAGCCATTCGAGGTCGTCGGCACGGACAGGCGGCTTGAGATGGTCGCGCGCAACATCGTCGCGCATTACGAAGCCCGGTGCGAGGCGCTGGAAGGCAAGGCGATGATTGTCTGTATGAGCCGAAGGATCTGCGTCGACCTTTACGAGAAGATACGCGAGCTTCGGCCGGACTGGCCGAAGAAGTGATGAGTGATGAGGACTGAGGACTGAGTGAGTCGTTAGCTCACGAAAACGAGTGAGATTTCCGAGCGGAACAAGCCCAGGCGCGAGGAGCTGGGCAAGCGTTTCCGCGACTCGAACGACACATTCTCTGTGGCGATAGTGCGCGACATGTGGCTGACGGGCTTTGACGCGCCCTCGATGCCGAAGAAGTGATGAGTGATGAGGACTGAGGACTGAGGGGAGCCACGAAGTAACACGAAGAGGCACGAAGAAGGTGTGAACTGGAGGCAACGCCTTCGCTACGTAGGGAGTGCTCGATGTGTTCGCCGCGGCGGGGATTGAGAAACCGGACATATCGATCCTTTCGGACGAGTTCCTCGCGGAGGTGAAGGGAATGCCGCAGAGGAACCTGGCGGTCGAGCTCTTGCAGAAGCTTCTGAAAGGCGAGATCAACACGCGCCGAAGGCGGAACGTGGTGCAGGCTCGTTCGTTCGCGGAGATGCTGGAGCAGACGATCGCGCGGTACAAGAACCGCGCGATAGAGGCGGCGCAGGTGATCGAGGAGCTGATCGCGATGGCGAAGGAGCTCCGCGAGGCCGACAAGCGCGGCGAGGACCTGGGCCTTTCGGATGACGAGCTGGCTTTCTACGACGCTCTGGAGACGAACGACAGCGCGGTCGCGGTGCTCGGGGACGATACGCTGAGGATGATCGCGAGGGAACTGGTCGAATCGGTGCGGAAGAACGTGACGATCGACTGGACGGTCCGGGAGACGGTCCGCGCGATCCTGCGTGTGATCGTGAAGCGGATCCTTCGGAAGCACGGATACCCGCCGGACAAGCAGGAGGCGGCTACGAAGACGGTGCTTGAGCAGGCGGCAGAAACAGGACTGAGAGGAAAGGACTGAGGACTGAGAGATGAGTGCTGCGGGAATTGATAGTTGAGAATTGAGGGCTGCGGAATACTCCTGGAACGAAGGAGAGAATTTCAGGACTGAGAAGAAAGGACTGAGGACTGAGAGATTAGTGCTGCGGGAATTGATAATTGAAAGTTGATAATTGAGGGCTGCGGAATCCTCTCGGGCGAATGCCGATCGAATGCTGACCGGAGCGCGGGCGGGAATTTCAGGACTGAGGCGAAAAGACTGAGGGCTCGGGGAGCGCCCTTGTACCGTCAGGCAGATCTGAAAGGGAATATAACCTCTGCTCGGAAAGCTCGTTGAATCCGCAAAAATGACGAACGAACACCAGTACGTCATAAGAGAAAGTGCGGATATCCATCGGCACTCCCCCCAGACATAGCGAATTCAGCGGTACGGATGTGTCAGGCCAAAACTGCGTTCGATTCGAGGTCTTCTGCTAAAAGAACCGGTCCCAGTTCGTCCAGAGCGTGAGACCGATCGCTACAACGCCGAGCCTGAGATTAGCCGCGGTTACTATTCCTGCAACTGCGCCACCTCCTTCGTCTTCGTCTTCATCATCATCGGTATCTGCCGCGGTAGAGAAACCGCAGCTTATGAGGCAAGCGACGATCACCATTACCACCGAGACAGCATAGGCGACGGCAATAATCCCCCAGATCTCCGGAATCGTGATGAGCGTTGCGACTCCGATCAGCGCAAGCACTGTCAGGATCAGCCCCATCGCGCCAAACATGAATCCAAGTGCAATTATTCCCGGAAGCGCGCACGCTGTTACGCAAGAGAGATAGTTAATGATTCTGTCCAATTGATCCTCCTGTTCTTACCATCAAGTCCGATCTGGATCCGCCCCGAATACGACAATTGGGTGATTTTCAGACCCAGAAACAATGTGCGGAAACGCCCACAACGGAGGTTTCCGTCGGAACGTACCGCGAATTTCAGTAGCGTTCGCTACACGTGTACAATCCCCAATCGCAGGGAGCCGGTGCGGGTTTCGCCAATGATCGACCGGTGTTCCAAGCTTCCGAATCTCTTGGCCGCCCTTGTAAGAAGTGGAAAGGAGCAGTGCGGCACGGAGGGAGCATTCGTGTCTGAATGACGGTATCTATATATCAAATGCCGCCGCATTTGCAAGGAATGTAGTGAATTGAAACAGGCGGCCTCGCCTGCAGTGAGCGGAACGAACTGATCCTGAGAGTCGAAAGTTGTGGACTTCTTCCCGGGTACCGTTTTGACTGGAGCGCGGGCACGCGAAGAAGTGATGAGTGATGAGGACTGAGGACTGAGGACTGAGGGGAGCCCCGAAGGGACACGAAGCGGCACGAAAATGATTGATAATTGATAGTTGAGAATTGTGAATCGTGAATCGTGAACGGAGGGAGAAACAGGATGAACAGGATGTTCAGGATCGGTTTCTTGCTTCCGCTCCGTGCCTCTGCGCCTCAGCTGTGTTTCTGTATCCGCGGCATCCGCGCGATCCGCGGCTGAAGAATCAACCGCAAAGGCGCAAAGACGCCAAGTATTCAATCAGCCCCTTTTGATCACCATTCCCAACCATCCTCCGTGCCTCTGTGCCTCGGCGGTGGTTTTGTTCTCGTAAGATCCGCGATATCGGCGGCAAAATGAGGGTCCGTCGCTACCGCTCCGGGTACTGATCCTTGTCGGCGCCATTTCGGTTCACTTCCGGCACCGTCGACCGCGTTCACATTATTCACTGCCCCCAAACAATCCGACCTCTAAAGCAACCGCGCTCCAGAAGATACATCAAAGGCATTGCTCTTATGTGTAAAAGAGTATACAGTACACGTTGCAACGGGTCGTATATTATACATAAGGAATATGCATAGGTGGCTGGTATGAGTAAGAAAGTTCCGATTCCGGTGGAAAGGGCCCTTAGAGCGCTGGGGAATGATATCGCAGATGCCAGGAAATTAAGGCGGATACCTACAGACGTCATGGCGGAACGAGCGGGAATTGCCAGAAAGACCCTTAATCGCATAGAAAAAGGCGAATCGGGCGTTTCGATCGGAAACGTGGCGACGGTGCTGTTCGTTCTCGGGCTTTCCGATAATCTCAGCCGTCTCGCTTCACTTGAGAACGATGCGACCGGTCTTGGAATAGCCGAACAAAATCTCCCGAAGCGAATACACCGCAAGCGGCTGAAACAAAATGTAAAAAAGACCAGGGATGGTGACGAGAATTGAGGCGGGAAGCATCGGTTTACCTCGACCTGGACGGTAGTGTACATCACGTCGGCCAACTTTGGGCGAACATCAGGAACAGACAGGAAAGTGCTGTTTTCCAATACAGTGATGAATGGCTGAAGCAGGACATCCGGTTTACAATGGACCCCCTTCTTCCTGCCACTCCCGGACCCTTCTACACGCAGCCTGGCCAGGCACTTTTCGGATTCATCAGTGATTCGGCCCCGGACCGTTGGGGGAAGACGCTGATGCGCAGGGAAGAAAGACGGCGCGCGTCGCTTGAGAACAGGGTTCCCCGTACGTTGTTCGAGATCGATTTCGTACTCGGAGTAAATGACAGTGCGCGTCAGGGAGCGCTGAGATTCAAGTCGGCAACAGACGGACCTTTCCTGGCGGACCGCGACGGTTTCGGCGTCCCTCCACTTGTTGAACTGGCGAGACTCTTGACCGCGGTAGAACGATTTGAAGATGATGCCGAAAATGCAGAGGATATGAAGCTCCTGCTGGCTCCCGGATCATCTCTCGGTGGTGCAAGGCCGAAAGCTTCGGTGCTCGACCGGGACGGCTCGCTTCTGATCGCAAAAATCCCGAGCAAGAGCGATGATCACGACATCATTCGCTGGGAGGCGGTTACGCTGAAACTTGCGGAGCACGCCCGGATCCGGGTGGAGAAATGGCGGTTGGAGGAGATTCAGGATCATGCCGTGCTTTTTGTCTCAAGGTTCGACCGGACGGGAGCGGCGAGAATTCCGTATTTGTCCGCGATGACAATGCTCGGAGCCGCAGAAAGGGAAACTCATAGCTACCTGGAAGTCTGCGACGCTATCCAGCGTTTTGGGGCGCTGCCCGGGGAAGATATGGAGGAGCTTTGGCGGAGGATCGTCTTTACAGTCCTTGTTTCGAACACAGATGACCACCTTCGCAATCACGGTTTCTTGTATTCCGGCGTGGACGGATGGCGGCTCTCTCCGATGTTTGATGTCAATCCGGTTCCGGTCGATCTGGGACCGCGTGTGCTCGCAACTTCTATCGATTTGGAAGACGCTTCCGCCTCATTGGAACTGGCGATGGAGCACGCAGCCTATTTTGAGGTTAACCATCAAACGGCCGTGCGAATAATTCGAGAGGTTGCCGGGGCAGTTGCGAGATGGAGGAACGTCGCGCGAGCACTCGGACTTTCGGTGAATGAGATCGAACGGATGAACTCGGCGTTTGAACATTCGGATACGGAGATTGCAGCTAGTCTTTGAGTAGTCTCAATTGATCGGTATCATCCCCTTACCTTTTTTGCGGCTGCGAAGACGGTGCTCGAGCAGGCGGCAGCGGCAGTGATGAGTAACGAGTGATGAGTGACGAGGGAACGCGTTCGGAGTTCAAGCTTTAGCTTGTGTTCTTGGTACCTCGAAATTCGAACCACGAAGAATCACGAAGCGGCACGAAGAAGGATTGAACCGCGGAGAAGCAGAGTCGCTGAGAGGGATTGGCCGCGGATTACGCGGATCTCACGGATGGAAAGAACCGCAGACAGCGCAGAGGGAAGGGGGAAAACGGGTCACACGAATTAGACGAATTACACGAATTTCATGAATCGGGAAATGAACCACGGAGAGCACAGGGCACACAGAGAAGAGGAATCAAACGCAAAGGGCGCTAAGGTCGCGAAGGGTATTTGACCGCTTCCTTCCGTCAATGGCTTGAATGTCGGCCTGCAATTGGTCCGGTTGACCAGAGGCAACAGCATTCAAGTCTTGGCGTCCTTCGCGACCTTAGCGTTGAAAATTCCCTGGAATTCTCCGGCGCCTCCGCGGTTGCTCTTCCTTCGTGCAATGCGCGCCTTTGTCTACGCGGATTCGGCTCTCTCGAAGGTCCTCGTCTCTTCCTCGGCGATGATGAAGACCGGTTCGCCGCCCGTGGAGATCGAGATCGCGTGCTCGACCGCCTTCTGCGCGCCTTCCGATGTCGCCGACTTCTGAAGGTCGTCTGTCGTGTCGAAATGCAGCTCGGCGATAACGTAGTATTTCGGATCGGTTCCGGCGGGGGTCCCCACCCCCTTCGAAGCGACAAACTTCCGCAGACCGGGGAACGTGTCCGTGTTCACAAGCGGAACGTGGTCCTCGTCGTAATCACGGTCGAACTTCTCTACGTCGGCAGGATATGGATACAGGACCATAAGCTTTGGCATTTTTCTTCTCCTTTAAGAACAGTCTTCGTTGGTTTTGCTCTGATTATTGCAGTGCTGGAGCGGGAGGGCAAGCTTTTGTTTCGGGAAAGATCGGACCTCTCGCACGAACAAGCCAAAACGCAGAGGGAAGAAAGGACACCGATGAACACAGATGGTTTGGGGGGCAACTCTCCTGAGGGGCATCAGAGTCATTTTCCGAATCCGCGGGAATCCGTGTCTTTATCCGTGTTCATCTGTGTCCTGCATTCTCTTCTTATTAAGACCAGCCGCGGATCACGCGGATTTCACGGATAAGAAGAAAGGACACGAATAAACACAGACGGTTCGGGATAACGCACGCGACGGTAATCAGAGTTTTCTACCGAGTCATTAGAAATCCGTGTTCATCTGTGTCCTGTGTCTTGTCTTCCCCTGCGTTCTCCTTGGGGAATTACCGACAAGCTGAAGCTCGTCGAACAGCGCCGCCGGGATCAGCCTTTTGGCGAGACCCTGATAGAGCGGAACAGATCTTTTCCGATTTCCGTGGGTGTGAGCGTGATGTCCATCTCGTTTCCGCCGATCGTTTCCTCGTATACAACTACCGAATCCATAATTGTAACGGGAACCTTTCCGTTCAGATCGATCCCGACCATTTCTCCCAGCCGTTCTTTCTTCTCTCCAAGAAAATAAGGTTCACCGCCTCCCTGGACCAGCGGCAGAGTGAATTCCATCGAATAGAATTCCTCGGCGGTGAAGTTTGCACTGAATGTGCCCCACGCGAATTCATAATGGAACCACGTGTCGTGGTCGTTAGTCAGCGTTCCGCCCTTCAAGAGCCCCTTCATCTCATCCTTTGTCTTACCGAACAATGAAGGCATATTCACGAACTCCTTCGGTATCTCGGGGAGCGTATTGTCCGAAGAGTTTTCGTCGGAGGAAGTGGAAGTGCCGCCGAAGCGGCCGCAGGCCAGAGCGAGAAACAGAAGGACACACAACAGAGCGATCATTCGGAAATTAGCGTTCATTCGTGGCATCTCCATCCAAACTCCGCGTGCGATCCTCGCCGTGCGGGGCCCGGTTTCTGTGAATTTGTGATATTGAAGATCAAGGAATGATAGCTTAAGCAAATCCGGCGCGCAACAGGTTTTTTCGCGGACTCTACCAGGGCCTTCCAAGTACGAAAAGCCGCGAGGCGGGCAGTGGAAAACACGCTCTTCGCCAAGTTGCGGGCCGGGCGTGTTAGTATCTCTCAGAACCTCTTTGGAAGATCGGTAACCACCTATGACCCCTGAACTTAACCGACTTCCGTCAGACGAAGAACTGGACCTTCTGGAGGAGACCCTTTCCAACCGGGTCGACCTGTCTGATCCGAATTTCAAAGGCAATGCCGGCATCGCGAGCGTTTCTCAGCTCGACGGATTCCTGGCCGCGATCGTGAGCGGCCCGAATATGGTCGCTCCGTCAGTCTGGATGGATGAAGTCTGGGGCGACTACCCGGTGTCTTGGGATTCGGAGCACGAGGCGATGTTGTGTTTCGGGACCATGTTCAGGATGATGAACTCCACCGCATTCGCGCTGATGAATGATCCAGAGGACTACGAACCGTTGTTCGCGGAGTTCGAAGACGGACCGGGCGAAGATTTTGTCGATTTTTGGTGTTCCGGCTATATGCGAGGCGTCGCGCTCTGGGGCGATCTGGAAGGTATTGACGAGAAGCTGGAGGCTCTACTCTTGCCCATTTTGGTGCACAGCGCCTATTGCCCGGAAGAGATCTCCGAAAAGGTCGCTGAAGAGGAAAGGATGCAGATGAAAAGATCTCTTCCCGACTGCGCCAGGCTGATCCACGAATACTGGCTCGATCGCCGGGACGGGTCCGGGTCCGGATCGCCTTCCCGGAAGACTCACACCGCGGGTGTCAACGAACCGTGCCCCTGCGGCAGCGGACAGAAGTACAAGAAGTGCTGCGCCGGAAGAGACTCGGTCAATTGATAATCGATAGTTGAGAATTGTGAATGGTAGATCGTGAATGGTAAATCGTGAATCGTGATTAGAGGATGAGAACAGGATACGCAGGATGTTTAGGGTGAGTTTGATTGTTTGCTGCTGCACGCAGTTTCTGTTCACGATTCACCATTTACGATTTACCGAAAGTGAACCGCAAAGGCGCAGAGGCGCAAAGGAAAGAAAGAACACGGATGAGCACAGATGATTCAGAATAACTTTCCCGCCAGGCGTCAGAGTTATTCTCCGAATCCGTGGCAATCCTTGTCTTTATCTGTGTTAATCCGTGTCCTGATTTCTATGTTTTTCCGCACATCCGCGGTTCATTCGGTCTCAGCGGAGTCTTACCGCCGAGATGACTCGCACTCCGTTTAGAGCATACCTCCGCGCTGCAGGGGAGGGCGAAGCCCGACTCGACGCGCCTCCATAACGCGCCCCAGTTTAGAGCAGCCCTCCGGGCTGCATTAGGAGGGCGAAGCCCGACTCGACGCGCCTCCATAACGCGCCCCAGTTTAGAACAGCCCTCCGGGCTGCATTAGGAGGGCGAAGCCCGACTCGACGCGCTTCTATATCGCGCACCAGTTTGTCGCGATTCCGCGCATTCGCGCGGTGCAAACTGAAGTTCGCGGTACATCCGCGAGAAGGAACACCCCTTTCGCGCAAATAGACCCGACAAGGATGTCTCCGCCGAGCCCCGAATAGTAGTAGGAGCTGATCGAGTAGACGCGCGGTTTCACCGACAACAGACTGTATCCCGCCGGCAGGACGGGAAGCAGGATGCCGGTGAATCCGACGTGCGTTCGAAGGGTGAGGTAGGAAACTACGATACCGGACGAATTCGTTGCTTGATCCCCTGATTCAGACATTGTATTGCTCCCGCCGTATACCGCAGCGGTAAGACACGCGACAATTCGAACCTGACGGCGCGCGCCGGACGAACACCGCAACTCAAAATCGTAAGACGGCCGGGCATGGATCAACGGACCCCTCGGACCCCATTTAGGAACCTCGATTGGAGGGTAGCGTGATATCTTGTGAATCAAAATAGCTTGATTATCTCTAACGACGGACAGATGTCAACAGGAACTGTTCTCAGAGGAACGGTTTTGGCGATTCGGATCACCTTTCAGGCCTTCAAATCGCCAAACCCGGCAAACTCACCAAACTCCGCCGAAGTCAGCGTTTCTTCTTCCGGCTCACCCTCTTCTTGATCCCCAGTTCGTCAAAGATCTCCGGGAACTGGCGGCGGAGGATGTCAGAAAGCATTGCCTGGGAGATGTCGAGGTCGATCGCGGCGTCCTTCATTACGAGATTCGCATCCGAAAGAGCCTCTCGAAGAATGAACTTCCTGAACTCGTTGACCTCTTCCTTATATCCGCGCGCTTTGGGGAGGAAGAAGAGTTCTTCAAAACGAACCGCGTACCTGCGGGCCGAACTCTCGTCTATCCGGGTACGGGCGAGGTCTATCAGCTCTGCGAACAGGACCAGGGCCTCCTCTGACTCCCCGAGCTTCATAAGAATCCGGACCTTGTTAAAGATCGCGTCGCAGTGACCTGCGAAATCTTCTCCTTGGCGGAAGAGCTCCAGCGAGGTATCGATCGCCAGCAACGCCCGGCCAAAGTCTCTCAGGCCGAGCAGGCCCTGGGCCTTCGTGTCGAAATTGTGAGCGAGGAAACCGGTTTGCGACCTGTTCCGGTTCAACGATATCGCCTTCTCGATCTGATCGAGCGATCTTCCATATCTCCTCTGCTTTAGCAGGACGTACGCGATGTTTCCCAGAATTATCGCCTGAAACCTCTCATTGCCAAGCACTTCGGCAAACGCCTCGGCCTGCGTGTAATGATCCAGCGCCTCCGGAAGGTGCTCCGTTTCGGCGCAGATAAACGCGGCCTCTATGTGGTACTGGGCGCGCACGCCGGCATCGTCGCATTTCTCCATCGAAGGGCGGAGCGAGGTAACGCATTTCAGGGCGCGGTCAAAATCTCCTGCGGCGCTGGCCGTCACACAATCAAACAGCTTTAGGCGCAGAGACAGAGGACTGGAACTGAGATTCCCGAGTTTTCCCTTCGTGTATTCGAGGATCGCTTCAGCCTCACCGTGACTGCCTTGCTGAAGGTATCTCCAGGCGAGATTCAACCCCGCTGCTGCAGCTTCTTCGTCGAGGCCCGCCGATTCAAACTCGTCGATAGCCATCGAAAGCAGGTCTTTGCCCCTTTCCTGGTAGTCCGTCTTCGCATTGAGGTGTCCGTAGTAGCCGAGGAAGAATCCGCAGAGCCGCAGCAGCTCTCCTTTCTCAGGCGGTTCAAGTTCGGGGATCTCCGGATGGCTTTCGATGTCTGGCCAGACAGGGGCAAGCGTCTCTTTGAGAAGCTCTATGTCCCTGCACGTCTCAGCCTTCCTCGCTTCCTTGATCAAAATGCGGATGTCCGACAACGAGGCAATGATTCTCTGTTCTTGACCCTTGTTGATCATTTTCTTCTCCGATTCCATGTTTTTATTTTCTTTCTACTCAATCCAATATCAAGAATTCTTGATACACTCTCCGCAGCAGGCCGGGAACTGCCTGCAAATCAAAAAAAAACAGGAGAATGATATGAAGAAACTGATGCTTTCACTAGTCGTGTCGACCTTGCTTTTTTGCGGTGCACACACGGCTCTTGCCGAATGCGGACAGCAACACGCGGAGAAATGCCTTATGTCCGATACTGATAACCCAAAGGGCTCAACGGAGTACGATAAGTTAAAAATGACGGACAAGCTTTGGATCGCCGTGATGATATTTTACCGTACCTGGCCGCCGTTCTAAACACCTTGTTTCGCGCCGGGTGCCGAACAGGATCCCATTGCGGATCCCTCAGGCACCCGGCAGTTTATCGTCACTCGCGACACGTTCGAAGTCAATTCCAGTAGCTGCGCACAACAAAAACACTCAAGAAAATGAGAGTAACATAGTTGGGGCATTTGAAAACTGGAAGAGAGAATCAGTGGATTCGCAACGGCCGGAGGACGGTGAAGCGGGAATAGAGGGAGAAAACAGGATGGTAAGGATTTTCAGGATAGGTTTCAATCGTTTCCGCCTCCTGCATTTTCTATTCACGATTTACCATTTACGATTCACATCACTGAGATCCGTGGCAATCCGTGTATTTATCCGAGTTGATCCGTGCCCCTTCTTTTCTCCGCGCCACGACAAACCGCCCCGTTTAGAGCAGCCCTCCGGGCTGCATTAGGGGGGCGAAGCCCGACTCGACGCGCACGACAAACCGCCCTGTTTAGAGCAGCCCTCCGGGCTGCCCTGTCGCGCGAACGCGCGATCAGAGTGCGAGAACTCGCTTACTCTTCCTGACTGCTCTGAATCTCTTCCACTTGCCAGTGACACCGAAAATCCACAGCGAGCGGAACCGGGTCCCGATTAGCGGGATGCAGTTCTCAGGCACTTCACGACTTCCGGTCTTCCGGCTGTTCGCATAACCCCGCACTGACCAAATTCATATGGATATAGCCCATTTTCTGGAATCGGTTGTAGACCATCGTCACCTAATGGAACGTGTTCGGATCGTTGGTGAGGAATATCCGGTCCGTGGCTACCTTTAGTTTGGTAGTCGGCTCGGTGATCGATTGTCTTTAACGATCCTGAATTCGCGGCATTAACGATCGGGCGTTCGCCCGATAGGGCAACGCAAAGCGCTGCTCTAAACTGGGGCGGGGGCGGGCGGGGACAAGCCCCGCGCCTAAAACAACGATGCGGGCGGGTCGCCCGCGGTCCAGACTACTTCTTGTCCTTTTCCTCTTCGACCTCGTTCACCTTTACACCGTGAGTCTCGAACTCAGCTATCACCGCGCGGTAGTTGTTGGAGCTGAGTTTCAAGACGGCAAAGTCGTCCTCGGTCTGGACCGTAAGCCAATGGCTTTTCTTCTTCATGAACAAAAACGGGATCGCGAAGATGAAGCCCACGAGGAGCGCTGTCGCAACGGCTCCGCCGCCCGAAAGCATAGGCTTCTTTGAGTGAGAATAGTCCGCGACTTTCACTGAAGAGAACTCGAAATTCTTGGTGTCTTTTTTGAAGCTATTCTTCTTTGGCACCACCTCGAAGTTCTCCTCATTTATATGAAGTACGGCATCGGTTTCTTTCGACTTCTTGCCGTCCTGGACGACAAGTTCGACCTCGTACTGCTTGGCAAGGTTAAAGGGAGAGACTGCTATCGTGAAAGCGAAAAGAGTGATAAGGGTGAGAATCTTGATTTTCATCTGGTTCCTCCGGTATTTACATGTTTTGAATCCGGAATATGAATGGCTGGATTCTATGGAAATCGGACGCGGGATACAAGGTGGCAGGTGCAGGAGACCGCGGAGGGACACGAAGGTAGTGAATCGTAAATCGTGAATCGTGAATTGTAAATCGTGAATCGTGATTCGTGGCTGAGGAATAGGAACTTCCGTCGCAAGGTGAGAACTATCCTAAATATCTTGTCTATCCTGTTTTTTCCCTCTATTGACCATTTACGATTCACGTTACTGAGATCCGTCGAAATCCATGTCCTGTTTTCTGTATTTCTCAGTGTTTTGCGGTTCATGCGGTCTCAGCGGAATCTTGCCGCCTAGATGACTCGCACACCGTTTAGAGGAGCCCTCCGGGCTGCAGCGCGAAGCGCTGATCAAAACGGGGCGCTTTGAGTGGGCGCGTCGAGAAGGGCGTTCGCCCGATTGAGCAGCGCGAGGCGCTGCTCTAAACTGGGATGGGGGCGAGCGAGGACAAGCCCCGCCCCTACAGGAAAGAGTGTTTCCCATCCGTGAAGTCCGCGGCTGATTTTCCCTCAGCGCTTATTGCGCCGAGACGATCCTTGCCATCTTGCTTCCGACCGTTTCGGCACCGCCGCCGTAATTCGAAAGCACGATCGCCGTCCAGCCCGTTCCCCGGAAGACGTCCATATTTGCGCCGATCCCCATAAAACCGCCGCCGTGGCCGAAACGGCTCCCGTCCGGCAAGGTATGGAACCCGAATCCGTACCTCGGCGAGTTCAGTTCGGGTTTTGGCGTCGTGAACTGCTCCACAAGGTCCTTGCCGACGATCTTTCCGGCCTGGAGCGCGGTCGAGAACTTCAGAAGGTCCTCCGCCGTCGAGTAGCATCCGCCCTGCGGGCCGCCTCGCATCACGTGCGTGAAGATGTTGTTGCTGAAAGTCACCCCGTCCGCGGTGAACTCCTTCTCGTAGCCTACCGCAAGGTTCTTGTTCACCTTGTCCAATTCGAAACAGCCCGTGTTCTCCATTCCGGCGGGTTTAAGGACGTACTTGCGTACGAAGTCGAAGTAGCTCTCGCCGGATGCGACCTCGATGATCTTCCCTAGGACCAGCATTCCGGTATTGCTGTATCGCCTTTCCGTGCCCGGTTCGAACCGTAGCGATTCGTCCTCTTTCGCAAGGGCGATCATATCGTCAACGGTCCGTATGGATCCGCGGGCCCTCTGCGACCAGCGTTCGGAGAAATACCCGCCGAGCCCCGACGTGTGCGAAAGCAGGTGCTTCACCTTGATCTTTTTCGCGGATTCCGCGTCGGGGAAGTCCGGGAGGAACTTCGAGAGCGGGTCCTCCAGCGCGACCTTGCCCGTTTCGATCAGCTTCGCGATCGCGATCGAGGTGAACATCTTGTTCATCGAGCCCAGGTTGAACTTCGTGTCAAACCGGTTGGGCACGTCGAAGTCGCGGTTGGCGATGCCGAAGACGCCCTTGTAAACAGGCTTGCCGTCCTTTGCGAGAAGTACCGTGCCCGAGAAGACATCGGCGTCGCCGAGCTTCTTCATAAACGATTCCATCTCGCGAGCGATCTCGGCTTCGGACAGCTTCTTAGCGTTCGGTTCGGGAAGCGGCGGACGCAGACCTATGCCCGTGATGCGGTACGGTTCCTTGTCCTCTATCCGGACGGCGATGCCCTCGGGTTCCCCAGTCAGCTTGCTCCGGACGTTCAGAGTGATCAGGCCGCCCTCGAACGATCGGACGCCTGTCACTTCGAAGCCTCTGGACGAGTCGTAGACATTGGAATAAAAGTTAAGGTGTTCTTCCATAGGCAGATCGCGGAACTGGCCTTCGAAGTTGTTCTTTACGTAGTCCTCAAAACGGGCCCGGTCGCCCAGGTTGATGATGCTGACGAGCTCGCGCGCACGCTTTTCTGCCGATGCCCTGTCCTGCGCCTCGGCAGGAGCGAGACCGATCAGCAGCACGATCGCGAGAGCAAGAATTATTGCTTTCATATTTATGACCTTCCTGAAAAAATATTCGAACGAATGAATTATGACCAAAATACGAGGATGGTCAAATGTAGGAAATCTATAAAGTGCCAGGTTCCAGGTTCAATGTTCCAGGACTGGCTGGCGCACTTGTGCGCGTGACGGCAAGAAACCGCCGAGGCGCAGTGGGATGAGATCAACCGCGGAGAACGCCGAGGGCGCAGAGTAATACAGAAGACAGGACACGGATGAATACGGATGGTTTTGGATAACTCTCCCGCCGGGCGTCAGTGTTAATCCGTGTGCCTTCTTACCTCTGTGTTCTCTGTGCGCTGTGGTTGATGTTCCCCGGGGCATAAGAATTCGACGTTGCTATCGGAATCGCCTGCGTGGTAGCGTAAATCTATCAAAAAAAAGATCGCGATGCCCCGATGGCACCTTTTCTTCCCGCGATTCGGCTCTTTAACAGGATCAAGTACAGGAGAATCCAGATATGAAAAGCATATTCAAGACGTTCGCCCTTTCGGCAGGGCTCAATCTCCTTATTTTCAGTGCCGGCTGCGGCACCGAAACGGCCGATTTGAACAATGCCAACACTGCGAATTCCAACGCCAATGCGGAATCGGAAGCCGCGGAGAATTTTACCAACGACCAGATCGACAACCTCGTCGCGCCGATCGCGCTTTATCCCGACCCGCTCCTGGCCCAGATGCTGCCCGCTTCGACGTTTCCCGACGATGTCTCGAACGCCGCGACGTACTTCAGAGCAAACGGCGACAAAGGACTGGACGATCAGGACTGGCCCGTTTCGGTGAAGTCCGTCGCTCACTACCCGGACGCGCTGTATTACATGGCAGACAATCCGGACTGGACCACTTCTCTGGGACAGGCTTACGCGCTTCAGCCGGTGGACGTGATGGACGGTATACAGAGGCTTAGGCTTCGAGCAAGGGACGCGGGAGTGCTTGAAACGACCCGGGAACAAGAGGTCCTCGTGGAAGGCAATGTCTTGAGGATCTACCCTGCGCAGCCGGAGAGAATGTACGTCCCGCGGTACGATCCGCAGGAGGTCTATTACGAACGCAACAACAATGACGGTGGCGGGCTTGTCTCAAAGCTGGTCACGTTCGGAGCCGCGGCTGCGACCGGAATATGGCTCAACCAGCTCTTCGACTGGGGCGATGACCGCGTCTATTACCACGGCTGGCAAGACGACGATCCGTGGGTGAGTCGGACACGCGACCATTATCGATGGGATGACAATTACTATCGAGACAGCTATTACGTGGATGACCGCTGGCGAGATGTCTCTATCAACCGCGATGTGATCTACAGGCCCGTCCGGTACGACCGCATCACGATCTACGACCGCATCTTCCCGCGTGTGACCTACAGGAATCGCAGGTACAAGGAAGTTCCGGGGCGCGGCGACGAGATGCGCCGGCAGGATCCCGGCCGGCCCGTCGAAAAAGGACCGCCTCCCGGACTGCGCAAGAAGGACGGCGCGCCCGGAGGTCCTCCCGCAGGAAGACCCGATGACCGCGGACGCGGGAAACCCGACAACAAGGGCAAGGGCCGGCCTCCGAAATCCGGCGGCCCGGACAAGAAAGGCGGACCACCTTCCGACAAGGGAAAGGGAAGAGGGAATTAGTTCGGCGAGTTTTGTTAGTTTGCCGAGTTCTGTGAGTTAGTAGGGGCGGGGTTTGTCCCCGCCCGCTCCCTTCTTGTAGGGGCGAGGCTTGTTCCCGCCCACGATCCGATAAGCAGAAATTCATCGCGCCTCTGTTTAGAGCAGCCCTCCGGGCTGCCCAATCGGGCGAACGCATGATCGAACCGCGAAAATACGTCCCCCGTTTAGAGCAGCGCTCTGGCTGCAATAGGAGGGCGCAGCCCGACTTAATTCGCCGCGACAAAAGACCCAGTTTAGAGCAGTGCTTCGGGCTGCCCAATCGGGCGAATGCCCGATCGAACCGCGAAAAAATGTGCCCCGTTTAGAGCAGCCCACCGGGCTGCAAAAGGAGGGCGCAGCCCGACTTACGCCGCCAGCACAACGAGCCCTCGTTTAGAGCAGTGCTTCGCGCTGCCCAATCGGGCGAACGCCCGATCGAACCGCGAAAATACCTCCCCCGTTTAGAGCAGCCCTTCGGGCTGCAGGAGGAGGGCGCAGCCCGACTTAACTCGCCGCGACAAGAGACCCAGTTTAGAGCAGCCCTTCGGGCTGCAGGAGGAGGGCGCAGCCCGACTTACGCCGCCAGCACAACGAGCCCCCGTTTAGAGCAGTGCTTCGCGCTGCCCTATCGGGCGAACGCCCGATCAGAGTTTGAGACTCGATCACTTTTCACGACCGCTCAGTATCTCCTCCTGCCGCCAGTGACAACGAAAATCCACCGTGAGCGGAACTGGGTCCTGGTTCGCCGGGTGCAGAGCACGGCAGCTCGACCACTTCCAGTTTTCCGGTTGTTGGCGCAATCCCGCCCGGACCGGGTTCATATGGATGTAGCCCATTTTCTGAGAAATGAACTTCGGAGATATCAGATCAACG
>DATKCW010000030.1:0-76447 GCA_035513035.1 Aridibacter sp. | reverse complement strand
CTGTTCGGGTTATCGAATTGAGGGAAACGACGATCCATGCTTCGGGTCAATCTACTGCTTAAACGGTGATTAAGGGGCATACGGTCTGTCGTTTCCCGTCCTTCCAACCTGATACTAGCTCATATTGGACATACAAGGGGCCAGAGATTGACAGAGCAAATGAATCGAGAACGCTTCGCGGCTCTGCCGCCCGGATGTGCGGTAAGCCTTTGGCTTACCGGGAAACGCCTCCAAAAACGATGGCGGGGGCTGAGCCCCCGCCAGTCTTAAAAAGTACAGCTGGCGGAAAGGCAGAGCCTTTCCGCACATAGGGGCGGCAGAGCCGCAATCAAGAGATGATTTGCAAGTCGTGCGACTACGGAGCGCCGGCACGAATCGGAACCCGGAGCGCAAGCGACGGGCATAAACTCAAGTGCAGAACGAACATGAGTGAAGAATACGAAGAGATAATCGAAGAAGAGGAGCCGGAGAATCCCGGCCCGCGCCGCAGGCGTGCATTGATCGCGTCCGGCATTGCGGCTTTCGCTTTCATTCTGATCGCCGGATTCGCGATCTGGTACTTCTTCTCCGGAGGCGATTCCGGAACCCCGGTCGCCGCCCCTAGAGACACGTCGTTCAACGAGCCCGGAGGCCCTTCGTCCTCGCTTGCGTCCGATCGCGAGATCACGCTGACGCCGGATCAGGTGGAAGCGGCGGGCTTCGAGTTCGCATTGATCGGCGAAACGCTCGATGTCGCCGCTGAAGCCGCCTCGACGACCGGTGTCGTTCGCGCCAACGAGTACCGCTCGACTCCCGTAAACGCATATGCCGGCGGTGTGGTCCGGCAGGTTTTCACGGAGCTCGGAGAGTTCGTTCGCCAGGGAGAGACGATCGCCACCATTTCCAGCGATGAGCTCGCAATGGCGGAATCGAAGTATCTCGCGATGAAGGCCGAGCTTGTTGAGGCCGAACGCCGCTACAAACGAGCGCTCAGCCTGAGTGCGATCTCTGAGGAAAGCAGGAACGAGCTCGATAGCACAACCGCGGCACTTCGCGCAGCGGAAGCCTTGCTTGCGGAGAAGCGAAGCAATTTCGAGCGTTCGCAGAAGCTTGTGAAGATCGGTTCGATCAGCCGGAAGGCATTCGAGAACGCAACGACCGAATTCGAAACTGCGAAGGCGAAACTCGCCGAAGCGGAGAACCGGTTCGAAAGGGCACGCAGGCTTCTTGAAGTGAATCCGGCGCGGAACAACGAACTCGACCGGACGCTTACGAATCTCCGCACGATGCAGGCCGACGTCGCGGCCCAGAGGGAGCAGCTTCTTGTGCTGGGACTCCCGAAGCGTACCCTCGACGCTCTCAACTCCTCTTCGCAGGTCAGTTCCCTTCTTCCGGTGACAGCGCCGATCTCCGGCACTCTGACCGAAAGGATGATCAACGGAGGCGAAACTGTCTCAGCCAATTCGAAGGTCGGCACCGTTACGGACCTTTCGACCGTATGGGTCATCGGCCAGGTTTACGAGAAGGACCTGGGCAAGGTGCGGGTCGGAAGCGGCGCAAGCGTCCGGAGTGACTCATACCCGGGTGAACTGTTCCGGGGTAATGTCTCTTACATCGATCCCGCGGTTGATGAGAGAACCCGGACGGCTCAGGTGCGCGTGGAGTTGGCGAATCCGGGCGAGAAACTGAAGCTAGGAATGTACGTGAACGTTGCCCTCGCGACGATTGGCGGCTCGGAACGCACTGCGCCGCTTGTTCCGAAAGCGGCGGTCCAGACGATCGGCGCAGATACGTTTGTCTTTCTGGCGACGGACGATCCGAATGTTTTCAAGATGCGGCAGATCCGGGTAGGCGAGGAACGCGAAGGATCGCTGCCGGTCTTTGAAGGCATATTCGTCGGGGACAAGGTCGTTACGGGTGGGAGTTTTCTTCTGCGGGCCGAATGGCTGAAGACGAATCCTGCGGGGATGTGATCGGAGTTATGCTTCTGTCAGACCGATCGGGTTACCTTCAGGGTCTTCGATCAAAGCGAATTTGAGGTCACCGTATTCCATCGGCGGAATCCTCACGAGTGCGCCGGCAGATTCGGCCCGTTCGACGGTCTCTTCAAGATCGTCGACCTCGAAATAAACCACCAACTCCGCTTTTCCTTCAGGCTCGTGCCGGATTCCGGCGGTGGGCCCTTCACCTGTGGCAATATCGTAATAGTCGAAACCCGCCATATCCCTTTTTTCAATTCGCCACCCGAAAACGGAAGTATAGAAATCCCTTAGCGCGCCTCCGTCGACCCCTGCTATCTCTATGTGCTTTGGCTTGGCCATTTGCTTATCTCCAGCTGTGGGGCTCGGGAGGAACCGGATCGCTTGTTCTGCTTTCCCATCGCGATTGGTCCGCGGATTCGAACGAATCGCCGCTTGAAAGGTTCTTGTAAGGCGAGTAATCGTCAGGCGATTCCTTCCATATGTTGATGTACCAGTAGATCGGCATCGCCAGCAATCCGCCGAAGAACAGCGCAAGCACCCAGACTACCTGATGCTCTTTCTTCACCTGGGTGTTCTTGAAGACATTGACGATATAGAACACCTGCAGGCCGATCGCCAGTAAGACAGTCAGAATATGGATCAAGAAGAAAATGAGGAACATCAGTCCCCCGATGGGACCGAGATCGCCTCCGGGATCACTTGCAATGAGCCCTATGACGAATAGAAAGAACAGCACGATCCAGGCAAAAGGCCAAGCGGTCAGGAATCCGAGTAGTTTTTTGTAGAAGTCGCTCATACCGAATCAAACGCCGAGTCCCTCACTCAGGTTGCCCACCTGAAGTTCAGCTCTTCGAATTCATTTGCTTGCCGAGGCTATCAGGGCTTCGTGGGGAAACTCATAGCCGTCATTGGTCTTGAAAGCCTCGTAGTTCTTCAATGTTGACTCTCTGATCTTGTCCCGGACATCCTCCGGAAGCGCCTGCAGATTGGCCCAGACTGCGAAGCTGCTGAAGACCGTCTCGGCCGCTTCTGACCGCCAAGAAACCGGTTTGAACTCAAATGAGGTGTCGGAGAAGCCGCCTGCTTCGAGCATTTTCCTGTGAATATCGAGGTCTGTCACTCCGAAAAGCGGACCGTGAGGCAGCTCGTCGACCGAGTAATGCTCTTCGACTGCGGCAAAAAAAGCGCCTGGGCTGCTCTGTGACTCCGGATCCGCGAAAACGGCACAAGCCAGCCTGCCCTTGTTCTTCAGCACTCTTGCCACCTCCGAAAAGACTTCTTCTGGCCGGGCAAGGTGGTGAACTACGAAATTACTGATCGAGGAATCGAAGGCAACGTCATCAAAAGGCATCTCTTCAGCATTGCCCTCGTAAAACGAGGCTCCCGGATACTCTTCCCGCGCGATCTCGACCATCGCGCCCGAAAAATCAATGCCGGTTGCGGAGCACCCCATATCGACCAACGTCCCGCAGATGTGCCCGGGACCGGAGCCGACATCCAGCACGTGGAAGCCTTTCTCTATCTCTGCGGCCTCAATAAGCATCGGCAAAGTTTCGCGGGTCAGTCCGGAGAACCCATCGAGATAGTCTGGCGCACACCTGGTCCAGGTCTCATACTCAAACTGATGGACAAATTCCGGATCAAATCCTTCGGTCATCTCATTCCTCCCGTGTTCTTTGTGACTTTATTGAGGGGAAAACAGTACGTTTCAAGTACGAACGTACAAACTATATACCCGGCGGAATTGAGTTCCAAGAATTTCCGGATCGATCGAGAGCGGTGGATGGATCAAGGGGCTCAAGGAAGGGCATTAGCAAACACGGCGCCAGGTATCTTGCCGCGTTCGCTCTGAAGCGCGAACGAGTTGCCGTCGATCGCGCGCGAGACGGCGAGTATACCGTCGAGGTGGTCGATCTCGTGCTGAAGCAGTTCCGAGAACAGCCCTTCGATGCGCCGCTCCTGAAGATTCCAGTTCTCGTCCCGCCACTTCATCGTGAACGACACGTGGCGCTTCACTCTGACAAGCAGGTCGGGGAAGCTCATGCAGTCGTCCCAGATCTCCATCATCTCTTCGCTCTCGTCGGACATCTCCGGGTTGATGATCAGCCACGGTTCATCGACCTTCAGGAAGATGATCCGTTTCTGAACCCCGATCTGAGGCGCCGATATCGCACGTCCCCAACCACGCTTGGAGCGGAAATGCGCCATCGTATCCGCGAGATCCCTGCCGGTCTCGACCGCCCGATCCAGTTCGGCTTCCTCAACCGGTTCGCACGCCTCAAGCAGGTCGGGGTTCCCAAGAAGCAGAACGTTTCTTATCGCCATCCTCTACTGACTCCTGTCTCACGTCTACTGTCTCCTGTCTTCGGACTTCTGTCTTCTGACTTCTGATTACTGTCTCCTGACTTCTGACTCCTGACTCCTGTCTCCTGTCTCCTGTCTCCTGTCTCCTGTCTCCTGAAGGTATGATATCGCGGTCCGCCGGGCAACAAAAAAGGCGGCCCGTTTCCGGACCGCCTTCGTGATCTCGATTTGAGAATTTCTTATCTCCTGCCCTTGATCAGCCAGCCGATGACGAGGCCGACCGCAGCGGAGATCAGGATCGTCTGGCCCGGGTTCTTACGAGCATAATCCTTCGCGTCTTCGATCAGCTCTTTCGGGTCCTTGTCCTGAAGCTCCTTGAACTTCTCTCCCGCGTACTCGAGCTTCTCTCCGGCGTACTTTTTCGCTTTCACCGCCGCGTCCTGTAGTTTCTGCTGGTATTCCTGTGCGTGCATCTTCAAATCTCCGAGGTATTCATCGTCGAGGCCTTCGCCGGCCTTTTCGTTCTCAACGGTCATAAGGCTCTGTTCGAGCTCCTTCTCAGCTTTTTCAACTTCTTTTTCGAATTCAGACATTTCTTTTCTCTCTCCTTGAATGTAAGACCCTTGTTCCTTCGGCAGGGACTTGCGATGTGCCTTCCGTGTACACAGTTGTAACGAGTCCCGGCCGCAGAAAGTTCTAATCCGTTTCGCCCAGCCATTCCTCCCGATCTATCGCGTAGACCGAATAGCGGCCCTGTTCGTCGTGGTCGTAGCGTCGAAAAGCGAGTCCGGCTTTGATAAGGACCCTTATCGAAGCTTCGTTGTCGTCATCGACGGTGGCGAACACGGTTTCAATATCGAGCTCGTCGAACCCAAACCGGACAAGCGCCGTTGCAGCTTCTGTCGCGAAGCCCTTTCCCCATTCTTCTTCTTCGAGTATATACCCGATCTCCCATTCATCCCGGTGCTCGGGCCGCGGCCGTATGCTGGCGTGGCCGAGGTAGCGTCCGTCATCGTCGGCTTCCAGAACCCAGATCGTGTCCCGGCCATTCGGATAAAGATCGAAGAGCAGTTTGTTCCAGAGTTCGTCCGCGCCCTTTTTCGTCAAAGGTCCGTCGCCGACGTGTTTCATCACAGCAGTGTCGGTCATCAGCGCGATCAAACGGGCTTTGTCGGTTTCGGCGTAGTGCCGGAAGCGGATCCTTTTCGCGTATGGAAACGGCATACAGAAAAGAAGTAGCCGGCGGGTAAGTACCGCCGGCTTGGTAATCTTAGATCGTAAGCCTTTATTCGACGATCCTGAACTTCTCGGACGGGGTAAGGGTCCTGACCTCTGTTCCGACCTTGTCCTGGATCTTGATCTTGATCTGGTACTCACCCGGTTCGAGCCCGGACGTCGGAAGCAGTCTGGCGAGCGTAAGTCGCTGACCGGAATCGCTCAGGCCCGACCAGTTCTCCGGTTCGCGAAGAATCTCCTTGCCATTCTTCGTAAGTATGTATTCGACTTCTACCGCGGGTCGAAGCGTGGTCTGGTCGATCTTCGCGTTGTATACCTGAACGTAAATGCCGACGTCCTGGCCCTGTTTGAAGTCGCCCGAGAGGTTCGGGATGACCTTCGCGTTTCCGATCACGAACATCGCTCCGATGTCGCGGTCGTCGGTTGGACGGAGCTTCGAAGCAAGGATCAAGGTCGACGTCCAAAGATTGTCCTTGTCGAACTTGGGAACCTTGAAGCCGATGCTCCTGATGCCCTTGTTGCCGGATGCGACGTCGCGCACGACGACCTGGACTTTGTAGTTTCCCGGCGACAGCGGCTGTGCGTTCTGGTAGACAGATTTGCGATCGCGCTCTTCGGCCAGATCGACCGCAGTCGATTGCGCGAGGACGGAATCCTCGAAGATGCCCACTCGGCGGTCGGTGACGGCCGTGATGCGTCCGAAGATGTTCATACGCGCGGTTGGAATGCCTCCGATGTCCTCGAACACAAGTTCTCTGTTCTCGGTCTGGATGGTGAAAGTCGTGATGACCCGTTCGTCCGACTGTTTGAAGAAATCGACTCGAAGGTCGAAGTCGAGCGGATTATTATCGATAACCGGAGTCTCGTCGAGCGTAGCCTGAAGATCGGCGTACTTTACTTGCGGCGGTCGCTGGAGGTTCGCGATGAGTTCTATCCTTCGGAATGGCGAATCCTGCTCGCGGAAGTAGTTGCGCTGGTTTATGCCGGCGATACGGTCGCCCTTGCTCGAAATGCCGAGCATCTCGTTGGTCGTCAGGCCCGCGCCCGGGACGAATAGAAGGGCGTCCTTTTCGTTTGCATTTCTCGCTATACGGTATTCGCCCGTGCCCGTCGGATCAACGAACTCGATCTCGATCCCGCTGCCGATGCCCTCGAGATACCTGTAGAACCAGATCTCGAACGGATATGTCGTCGTCGTACCTCCGCCTTCCCACGCTGGACGGTCGTACGCGCCACCCATCGGCCGCGACTCGACGCTATCGGGCTTGCCCCACGCGATGTAGATGCGCCCGCGGTCGGTCATCCAGCCCGGCTTCCCGGAGGTGAAGTGCTCGTTGGCGTACGCAATTCGCTCGTAGAACTCCTCTCGGTACTCGTTCTCTTCCGTGTCGGGGTTCGGATCGCGCCGTCGCCAGAAGCTCTCGATGAAGTTCTCACGCTCTTCATCGGTCTTCAGCGCCTTGAACGCCTTCTTTTCTTCTTCGGTGATGATGTACCTGACGTCCTTGCTTACCCAATCGTTATAGATCCGCGCCTTTTCTTCCTTGGTCACGCGCGGCTTATCCAGAGGATCTTCAACCTGGGCCAATGCACCGGCTACGAAGAGAGAGGCAATAATGGCGGAAACGGCAAGCGTACGTATTGGTCGCGAGTAAATCATAGCTTTCAGTACTCCAAATGTTCCGGAACCTAAAGAAAGGAAAACTCCGGCTATTGAAATGCCCGATTATATCAGACTGAGGTGGATATCCAACAATGTTTCAGGATGCGTCGTCGCGCGGAAGCGGTTGCATCAGGGGGGCGGCAAAGGATTGAGAGAAAAGGACTGAGTACTGAGACGGAACGCACGCGTCCCGCCTTCAAATGTACGATGCGCTTCAGCTTGTCGCCCGCCGCTAGGCGGGAGGAGACAGTAGTGGGGCCATGGACCGCGGGCGACCCGCCCGCACCTGTCGCCGCGAAAGCGGCTTATGGCTTGTTTGTCCGCTAAATCCTGGGGTTTCTCTTCGCTCCACCCCAGGCTACCATCCGACGTCCCTTCGGGACGTAATACTGACTCCTGACTTCTGACTTCGGTCTCCCTTTACCCGCGAGGGCGGGCACAGCTCCCGCCCTACTCACAACCTGTCTCCCTTTACCCGCGAGGGCGGGCACAGGTCCCGCCCCTACGATCGCTTCTGTCTTGTTACCCCTCCCTTTCCCTCTTCTTCCCAAATATCCAGGCGACAAGAATGGAGACAAAGTAAAGCAGAAACATCGGAGTCGCGAAAAGAAGCATATTCGGGATGTCTCCGGTCGGCGAGATGAAGGCCGCTGCGATCAACATCACGATCAGCGCGATCTTCCAGACCCTGACTAGAAAGGCCGCCGAGACGATGCCTATCCGGGCGAGTACATAGGTAACGGCGGGCATCTGGAAGATGATCCCCATCGCCAGCATTATCAAGGTAATGAAATCAAAGTAGTCGGTCGCACGGATCAGCAGCTGGAAATCCGGGCCCAGGCTCAAGAGATAGCGGGCCGCGGGTGGGAAAAGGATGTAGTAAGCGAACGCGGCGCCCAGGACGAATGAGATCGTCGAGAGCAGTATGAATGGCGTAACGTATTTTCGTTCGTGTCTGTACAGGGCCGGTGAAATGAAGCCCCATATCTGTAGTAGAAGGAACGGCACCGATACGGCGATCGCGCTGTAAAGTGAGACTGTTACCAACAGCGTGAACTGCTCAGGCACGGTCGTGACGATCAGGCGTTCGTTGCTTCCCGGGCCGCTTGTATCACTGCTCGCGATGTCCACGGGCAGTTTCACTCCCTTAGGGACCACGCCGCTTGAAGTGAGGATCTGTTCTTCGGTATAAAGTGCAGGCTTTCCCTCTTTGTCATTCTTGACGACCGCGTCGACGGAGGTCCCAGGTGCGACTACCGCCGTCCCGATGGTGGTCGCCCGGTCGAAGACGTAACTTCCGCGGTCGCCGGGCTTTAGATCCCGCAATGAAAGGACTTTCTCGGTACCGTTGCGGCCCTCGATCGTGACTTCCCTTCGTTGAGCTTCGGCGAGCGCCTTCTCGACAGGAGCCGCAAGAAATTCGAATATCCGGTCGGAAACGAACCAGCAGCCTATGAATGCCACGAGCACAAAAACCACCGACCGGACCAGGCGGCCGCGAAGCTCGTCCAGGTGCTCAAGGAACGACATCTGGCCGCCTAGTTCTTCGGAAGTCTCGTTTTCCTCGACCTTGTTTTCCATTGGTGCTTTGTGTGGGAGTGGAGTGAGCTAGAGCCAGTTCCGCTTGTCGCCCGTAGGTTCTTCGGCGCTTTCCGAGGGAGGATCGGGGTCCAAAGACGCCGCGCTGTCTTCTTTTGAAGGCATAGTGGACTTCTCGAATTCTTCCCGGCTCACTTCACGGATCTCGGGATCTGTTTGAGCTCTCTGCTCTTCGCTGTCGGCGCTTTCATCTGCCGCGGTCAGTTCCCGCCTCGCAATGTCCCTCGGCACCGCGGGTTCGATCTTTCGCTCTTCGAAGCGTGAATCGTCGAGCGAGGCCTCGCGTTCCCACGTCTCACGGAATTCACTGGAGACCTTGCGCAATTCCGAAAGCATGCCGCCCAGTTTGCGGGCCATCTCCGGAAGCTTCCTTGGACCAAAAACGATGAGCGCGACGATACCGACAAGGATCAGCTCCTGGGTACCGATCGATTCGAGAATGAAAATGTGCAGCGTCGTGATCATGTGTTTGTAATGTGCAATTCTATACTTCTAGTTCACAGAAATAAGGTATTCACCCTTTTCCGCGACGCTGCCTACTATGACTGCCGCCGGCAACGCTTCAAGTATGTACCTTGATCTCTCCGGCGCGACAGAGATCAGAAGGCCGCCTGCCGTCTGCGGATCCAAAAGTATGCTTTGCATAATGCCTGAAACGCGTTCTTTGAATTCTAACGCGTCGCCCACGTATTCGCGATTGTTGCGGTCGCCGCGTGTCAGCATCTTCTTTTCTACAAGCTCTTTGACGAACGGCAGCAAAGGAACCTTCTCGGAATGGATCCGGAATGTTGTAGAGCTTGCTTTCGCCATTTCAAAGGCGTGGCCCAGCAGGCCGAAACCCGTGATATCGGTGCATCCGCTCGAACCTGCGGTCTTCATTACGTCTGCCGCCTTTTTTGCGGACTCGGTCATCGCCGCTATCGAGGCATCGACTGCTTCCTCGGGGGCAATGCCATGTTTTACAGCGGTACTGATCACTCCAGTGCCGATGGGTTTTGTCAGGATCAGAAGATCTCCGGGTTTGGAGCCCGCATTCGTAATCACTTCGTGATTACGAATTACACCGGTCACTGCGTAGCCGAACTTGATCTCCGAATCGTCGATCGAATGACCGCCCAGAATGGCGACTCCCTCGTCGATCATCGCCTGCTGGCCGCCTGTGAGGATCTCGCCGAGGACATCCCAGTCGCCTTTCTGCGGATAACCCACGATCGAAAGCGCGGTGAGAGGCGTGCCTCCCATCGCGTACACGTCGTTAAGAGAATTGATCGCCGCGATCCGGCCGTACACCCTCGGATCGTCGGCGACCGGTGTGAAGAAATCGACGGTCTGAACAAGCGATATTTCGTCGTCAAGGCGATATACTCCCGCGTCGTCGGCCGTTTCATAACCGACGACTATTCTGGGATCAGTTTGTTTCGGAAGTTTGCTCAAAACTTGAGCAAGGTCTCGCGGGGCGAGTTTCGCCACTCAACCCGCGCAGGAAACCATTTCCGTCAGACGCTTGGCCATAACTTCTTCTACTCTTCTCTTCTTTTGTCTTTACTTTCTATTGTTTACCCATAAGGAGGTTGTAAATCCTGTCGAGATCCGCCTCCCCGTAGAATTCGAACTCGATCTTGCCTTTTGTGCCCGAACCCTTCTTGACGATCTTTACGTGCGTGCCGTACCGCCTGCGGAGTTTTGTCTCCGCGGCGCCGACATTCGGGTCTCTCTGTGCTTTCTTAGGTTTTCTTGGTGTTATTCCCGGATGCTTTAGCTTCTTTACTGCGTTTTCGGTCTCACGGACAGACATCGCGCGGCCTATTATCTTCGACGCCAGATTTTCGATAGCTTTGGTTCTGTCGACCGCAAGCAGCGCCCTCGCGTGGCCGACGGAAAGCTTTCCCGATTCTAGATACCCGAGCACTTTCCGAGGGAGCTTCAAGAGCCGCAGATAATTCGCGACAAATGGCCGCGTCTTGCCGACTCGGGCAGCCAAATGCTCTTGGGTAAGTGAGAACTCGTCGATAAGCCTTTGGTAAGCCCTCGCCTCCTCGACAGGATTGAGCTCCTGGCGCTGTATGTTCTCGATCAAAGCGATCTCAAGCATCTTGTCGTCGGAGATGTCGCGGATCACGGCCGGAATCTTCTGCAGACCCGCTTTTTGCGCGGCGCGCCATCGACGTTCGCCTGCAACTATCTGATATGCCTTGCCTTGCGGCCTCACGACTATCGGCTGCACGACGCCGTTAGTTCGAATGGACTGCGCCAGTTCTTCGAGTTCGTTCTCGGAAAAACGCTCGCGCGGCTGCTCGGAATTCGTCGAAAGCAGATCGACTTCAAGTTCGAGGAAGCCTTCTTCGCGCTGCTTCGCCTCCGACTCTTCGCCCAAGAGGGCGCTAAGCCCCCTTCCCAAGGCCTGTCTGCTCATTGTCGATTACCTCCTTTGCGAGATTGATATAGCTTTCCGCTCCGCGGGACCGTATGTCATAGAGAATAATAGGTTTACCGTAACTCGGGGCCTCAGCGAGCCGTACATTCCTGGGGATCACGGTCTTTAGCACCCGGCCGCCGTAAAAGTCTCTCAGGTCGTTCGCAACGGCGGACGAGAGGTTCGTCCGCTCGTCGTACATCGTCAGGAGCAGGCCCTCGATCGACAGCCCGGGGTTGAGCAGCCTCCGAAGGTGTGCGAGCGTATCGAACAGCTCTGTTACTCCTTCGAGAGCGAAGTACTCGCACTGGATCGGGACCAGAAGCGAGTCGGCGGCGGTAAGTCCGTTGACGGTGAGCAGCCCCAGTGAGGGCGGACAGTCGATGATGACGTAGTCGTATTCGTCCCTGAAAGTTGCAACCAGTTCTTTGAGCCTGTACTCCCTGCGGTCTTCGTTGACGAGCTCGATCTCGGCGCCTGCTAGCTGTTTGTCCGCCGGGAGTACGAACAAGAGAGGGAGTTCGGTCGGCTGGATCACGTCGCGAACCGCTTCACCGCGGACCATCGCATCATAAAGGGTCTTGCGGTTGCGCTGCCTCTCGATGCCCGAGCCCGATGATGCATTTCCCTGTGGGTCCGCGTCGATCAGAAGCACTCTCTTTTCCCTGATCGCCAGGGCAGCAGCGAGGTTTATGGCGGTGGTCGTTTTTCCCACGCCTCCTTTCTGGTTAGCGACAGCTATTACTTTTCCCATTGGCTTGAGAATTCGGTCGGATTCAGGGGTTAAATCTAGCACAGAACCGGCGGACCCGCCATCGCCAACGGTAATCGATGTTTCACGTGAAACAATGCAGGATACACGTCCTTGGGACCTGCCTTAAGCCTATTTTGCCGCGGTAAGGTGAACAAGCACCGTCGAAAGCGCGACCGGCGTAAGGCCGTTGACCTTCCGAACCTGGCCAAAAGTGCGCGGTCTCGCACGTTCCAGTCTTTCGACCATCTCCGTGGACAATCCGCCGATCTCCCGGAATTTGAAAGATTCCGGAACCCGCAGATTATCGTGCCTGAACACCCGAGCTTCCGCCGCGTGTTGCTTCTTAATGTATCCGGCGTAGAGCGAATCGGCGAGGGCAGTCTCTAGATCAGACTCGGTGACTTCGTTTCGAACTTCCCGTGGGAGAAGCTTATGCACAAGGTCTGTTTTTACCCCCTGCCGTTGTGCAAGCTGCGAAAGCGTGAACGAATCGCCCAGATCGGCATCGAGCATCTGTGACACGGCGGCATACTCACCATCGGAGCGTTTGTAGCGTGTCCCGTCGAGAGCATTCCTGGTTGCCGCGATCCGGTCGCGTTTCTTGTTGAACCGCTCCCAATCTGAATCGCGCACAAGCCCGATCTTGTTACCTTTCGGGGAAAGTCTCTGATCGGCGTTGTCGTGCCTCAGCAACAGGCGTGCTTCGGCCCTGGAAGTGAAAATACGGTAAGGTTCATCGACGCCGTGGCGGATCAGATCGTCGACGAGCACACCGATGTATGCATCATCCCTTTCAAGTACGACCTGATCACGTTGTTTCACGTGAAACGCTGCGTTGATCCCGGCCATAAGTCCCTGGCAGGCAGCTTCCTCGTAACCCGTCGTCCCGTTTATCTGCCCCGCCAAAAAGAGCCCGGAAACACGGGACGTTTCCATCGTCGGAAGCAGTTCCCGGGGATCAACGAAGTCGTATTCGATCGCGTAACCGGGCCGAATGATGCGGACCTCCTCAAAACCCTCGATCATCCGCAAAAGATCAAGCTGTAGCTCTGCAGGCAGAGAAGTAGAGAAACCGTTCAGATAGACTTCGTTGGTATTGTGTCCTTCAGGCTCGAGGAACAGCTGGTGGCGGTCCTTGTCGCCAAACTTGACCACCTTGTCCTCGATCGAAGGGCAATACCTTGGCCCGACGCCCTTTATCGCCCCGGAATAGAGCGGAGACTGACTTAGATTCGCGCTGATACGCTCGTGGAGCTTGGCGTTCGTGTAGCCGATATAACAATTGATCTGAGGCTGTTCGATGCTCTCCGTGGCGAACGAAAACGCGACCGGACGCTCGTCCGGCGGCTGCTCTTCGAAACACGACCAGTCGATCGTCCTTGCATCGAGCCTTGGCGGCGTTCCCGTCTTCAGCCTTCCAACGGGAAAGCCGCTTTCCTTGAGATTCTCAGCAAGCTCGATCGACGCCGGCTCCCCGGCACGTCCGGCCGAGTAGTTCTTAAGCCCCGTGTGGATCTTGCCATTCAGGAAAGTCCCGGTCGCGACGATCACCGCTTTCGCACCGAAATGCCTGGTGTCCTGCATTTCCACGCCGACCGTCCTTCCTTTCTCGAACAGAAGCTTTACGACGACGCCCTGACGCAGGTGCAAGTTGGGGGTAGCCTCCAGGACACGCCGCATCTCTGTCCTATAGAGCGCTCGGTCCGCCTGTGCCCTTGGCGACTGAACTGCGGGTCCGCGAGACCGGTTTAAAAGCCTGAACTGGATCCCGGTCCGGTCAATGACGCGGCCCATGATCCCGCCGAGCGCATCGACCTCACGCACGATATGGCCTTTCGCGATGCCTCCGACTGCAGGATTGCAGGACATCTGGCCGATGAGATCAAGATTGATTGTGACGAGCGCGGTTTCCGCACCGAGGCGCGCAGACGCAGACGCCGCCTCGCAGCCCGCGTGGCCCGCTCCGATCACTATCACATCGAATCGCTCGTCGAAGTACATGTTTCGCTTTCCGGCTGCCCGTTCAAAAAAGGCGGGATCTCCCGCCTTTTTGCCAAACCGTTATTCTATGAGATCGTACGCGATTTTCCAATGCCCGGCGCCTGATGACCGAATCGTCATTCCCAACGCCCGTTCAGGTCCTTTGCTGGAAACGCGATCGACTGAATGCCTCCGAGCCTGACCCGGTCCGTGTCCTTAAAGCTGATGATCGGCATAAGACCCTGCTCGATCAGAGCGTCGCACGCCTCGTGCGTCATCGCTATCTCGCCGCACGGCTTTGTCTTGGTTTCTCCATCCTCCGTATAGACGTGCGTCGGGAGCCCGTCCACATTCAATTGATAACGGCCGCGAATCTCCCAGCCGAGAGCCCTGTAGCCCCATGCGAGCACCAGCCCGCAAACAAACGACGGATTTGCCCAAAGATACTGATCGTGCTTGCCGTCTTCCGTCAGTTCCTCGAACTCAAAAGCCTCCGCGGGCTCTGTGTCCTCGCCGTACGGCAGCCTCACTAGAAAGCGCGGCATCGCCAGACCCAGATTTACCGCTTCGGGCACGGTCCTGAGCATCGCCCAAAGCCTGCCCGCCTCCGAATCCTCGTCCAGATCCCATTCGGCAGGCGAGGGATGAGTCGCAAGTGACTCTATCCCAAGCATTTGCGGCCTTATATGCGACACGAACGGCGCGTTGATGACGTTAGAGACCTTCGCCAGCCTTATCAGCGTCGCGGAATCCTCCACATTCAGCGAGAAATCATAGTTCCCACAGATAAGCGCCCAAAGTTCTCCCTTTGTGCTCTCGACGACATCCCTTACCGCCACCTTGAAATATTGCGATTCCGTTAGGTCATCTACGCCTTTGAGGTCCTTTGTCAGCTCGTCCCTGCTCAGGTCATATAGAAACAACTTCAGATCGCTCGAGGTCTCCGTCCGCCGGACGACAAGGTAAAGGCCGCGCCAGGCGGCTTCAAGCGCCTTGAATTCCGGATGGTGGACGATCTTCCTCATTAGGTCGCTCGTCATTCCATCGAGGACCGCGATCAGCTTCGCCTGTTCTGCCTCATCCGTGCTCACCAGATGCGGCTTGACGAGCTCTCGCACCAACCTGCTAAGTTCTGTCCTATCAGCTACTTGGGGGGTGTATGAGTCGGCGTCTCGCTTCGCGCTTCCGAGTATGTCATCTAGCAGATCGCCTCCCTCGACGGACGGCTCCGGAGCCGCCTTTGCCGCTTCGCGCGGGAGTTCCTCGTTTGAGGGCTCCTCTTCATCAAGCCAGCTCCGCACCTCGCGCGCCGCGGAGTCATACTCTGAGGCGTCGAGCAGTCTCTTTCGAAGATCTCGTAACTCACTGAAAAGAGGCACAATTGCAAAGATCTTATCCGGATTAAAGTCATCAAGCTCGCGAAACTTGAGGGTTACGGCGCCTGTTCCTTCGCCGCCCGGTTCGATCCGCAGGCCGACATTTAAATGCCCCATTACCTCTTCAAAATTGTCGCGGTCGATCTCTATTGGGAATGGGATGGGTAGTTTCTCGTCTGACGCGGCGAGCTTGTTCTTCCTCCCGCTGTAATCGCCGGCAAAGAGAATATGAAACGGCGGATCTCCGGGAACCGGCACTCCCTCGGTCTCCATCGATACCTGTGCTTCGAAATCGGTCTCAGTAGGCAGCATAAGGCCATTTCCTCCACGGTCTGCTTGGTTCAGGCCTAAACTATCTTCCTTTGGAATTGGAAAGTCAATGATCCTCCGAACCAACGGTTCGGCAGCCGCTTGAGCCATAAAGCCCTGCAACAACGGGGCATCGGCTGTAGTGGGAACCGCTTCCGCAGAAAATTCCTTGATGTTTCTTCCTTGCCGAATTAACATCGCGGGAAACAGCAGTACGACAAGCCGGGACTTCCGGAAAAGGAGGCATCAATGGCCACTTTGCTTATGGCGACATTTCCGAGCGGCCGCGAAGGGCAGGATTTGCTCCGAAAGGTGAAGCTCGCGATCGCCAATATATGCGGCCACGGGGTTTCGAAGAAGGGCGTTGTTCTGACAGCTCCGAAAAAACTGGACCAGGAGCGCGACAGTCTTAAAGGCGATTACAAGAGGATCTGGAAGGAATGCACTATCGAGTATGATCCCGAAGAGACCGGCGCGTCGGTACTGATGTCCAAGCGCCAGATCAAACTGGGCCCGTTCTTTCTGAGGCCGAGCATCAAGGTCACAGATCTCGAAGAAGTGATCCTTCACGAGTTCCTTCACGTAGCCCTCGACATTCAGGACCGCCAGTTCCACCACGGATTCATGACGCAGATCCTGAAATACAACATTGGCTACCCGGAGGATTCCGCGATCTTCGTGGATTGAAGACCGGAGACGGGAGACCGAATTTCACGTAGGGGCGGGACCTGTGCCCGCCCTGTCCGGAGACCGGGCTACACGTAGGGGCGGGACCTGTGCCCGCCCTGTCCGGAGATTCAGGACTGAGTGTCCGAAGCCCAAACGTCAGCGCGGGCTACCGCGAGAGATCTGGAGACCGGAGACGGGAAACCGGAAACCGGGATCCGAAGCAGAGGAGCCGGGAGGCGACGCCGCTGAGAAGGGAACCGCCGATCATCGCCGGCAAGGAGCGTAAAGATGGCAGAAGAACACTGGGTATGGGTAAGGCTGAAAAAACTTGCGGGAGCGTGCGCCGCAGCGGCGGAATACGACGACATCAAGGCAGCGGTCAGCGACGCGCAGGGAAAGGTCGATCAGGCACTGATGGTTGGCACGTTCTTTCAGGAAGACTCGCGCGTCTTTGAAAAGTTGAACAAGGCGAACGAGGGTCTCGGCAAAGTGACGGAATCGCTTGAAAAGGCGGGCAATGTGTGTCTCGACATCCAGGCCGTCAACAAGATCCACGACGCGATCGTCATCCTCGACAAACCGAACATCATCCAGAGCGATCCGCAGGCTGCCGCCGATGCGTTCGACAGCTTGTTCCAGGGGATCGGCCGGCTCTGCAGGTTCCTTCCTCCGCCCGCCGACGAATGGGGGACCTTTTTTGAGAGCTTCAACCTGTTCGGCAACGTCCAGAAGAACATATACGCCCCATACTTCGGCCGGCTCGAAGCGGCAAAACGCGGCGAACATTGATCTCGCAGCCAAACCATTCCGATTCTCAAGAACCGATGATCAACCCACTCCGTAAGCGAGCATAGCGTCGGCGACCTTTATAAAGCCGCCTATATTTGCACCCTGTACCTAATCGACGTGTCCGTTCTCGATGCATCCGAACTCGACACATTTCGAGTGAATGTTTTCCATGATCTTCTGCAGCCTCTGGTCGACCTCCGATGTGGACAATCGCCTGAGTAGCTGCGGCGGCGCACCCTTCCCGCCGATGTTGATTCCCTTCCGGTAACCGTCAGGCGAAGCGATTCGGACTCCCCAAGGACCGGGGACAATTTAGATTGGGCCCGTGCGTCCTGCATTTGAATCACAAAGACTGATTTACAAAGACCTTGCCGCTTGGGAGCTTTGGGTCTAGTATTGCGACATCCTCAGCTAAGCCCAGGACAGCCCGTTCAAACTTACAAATCAGGATTATAATTCCTGTCACCGGGCGGCACAGATACGATCCAGGAGAAACGAAATGGCGAATCTTACTGACATCACCGTACCAACTCAGGCACGGTTAATGAACTCCACTGAATACGACATCGTCGAAAGCGTTTACGGCGACACTCTTCCGTGGCGGATCCGGATAATCATCACGGACGGGCTCGGCGGATACAACAGGCCTTTCACGATACCGACCTCGCTTGTAACCACCGTGCTCGGCAGCGCCGCTTCCGGATTTCTGGCTTCGATCGCATCCGTCGCAGGATACCTTGCGAGTGTAGTGAATGCGGGCTATTTGATGAACGTCGGCTCGGCCTATCCCGATATGAGCACAGCGAACACCGACCTCCTCGTGCACGAAACAGCGCACGTATGGCAGGGGAAGAACAGTATTTTCGCGCAAAGCTACGTGTACAATTCGGCCCTCAACCAGTGTCTCCGGGGAACAGGTGCCTACACCTACACCGCAGGAAGTCCCTGGGGCAACTACAACGCCGAACAGCAGGCGTCGATCATCGAGCACTGGCATGGGGCAGGAATGCCTACTTCGGGAGACTTGTGGCCCTACATATGCGATCACGTGAGAGAAGGAGACGCCTGATGCGCCAAAGGCCGTTGATGCCCGCAATCGCACTTGTAGCCTGCCTCGTGACAGGATCGTGCGGCGACCCCGCCACCATCGCGAACGGAGAGGTAAGAGACGAGTTGGGAAGCCCTCTTGAGGGAGTCGAGGTAGTAATGGAAAGCGAGATCGCCGACGGTTTTCGAAAGGAATCCGAACAGAAAACCGGCAGCGACGGAAAGTTCAATTTCGTGACCGTAACGGGTGCTGCACGGGTGGTACGCCTGCGATTCAACAAGGAGGGTTTCCGGGAAGAAATCCGCGGCATTCCCGCCATGCAATCTTCGTCCCACCGCATTGTGCTTAACAGAGATTAGTGTGACTACGGTTGCATAAGTCTCTGTTCACTGTTGGAGGAAGTACTGCCGATCAACGACTCTCATCCCACTCCATACGCGAGCATAGCGTCGGCGACCTTTATAAAGCCGCCTATGTTCGCACCCTGAACATAATCGACGTGTCCGTTCTCGATGCATCCGAACTCGACACACTTCGAATGAATGTTCTCCATGATCGCCTGCAGCCTCTGGTCGACCTCAGACCTTGACCACGAAAGGCGCGCGCTGTTCTGGGCCATCTCGAGACCGGATACCGCGACGCCTCCCGCGTTCGCCGCCTTCCCGGGCCCGTAAAGCACCTTCGCGTTCTGAAAGATCTCGACGCCCTTGGCAGTGGTCGGCATGTTCGCACCTTCCGAAACGGCGATACATCCGTTCGAGACCATCGTCTTTGCGTCCTCGGCACTTATCTCGTTTTCCGCAGCGGAAGGGAACGCGAGATCGCCGGGAATCCCCCAGGGCTTCTCGCCTTCGAAGTATTCGCAGCCAAACTCTTCAGCATATTCCTTTATCCGGCCCCTCCGCTCGTTCTTGAGCTCCTTCACAAACGCGAGCTTTTCGCTGTCAACGCCTCCCGGATCGTATATAAAGCCCGATGAATCCGAAAGAGTGACAACCTTCGCGCCGAGCTCGGTCGCCTTCTCAGTCGTATACTGCGCGACGTTGCCGGACCCGGAAACGACCGCGGTCTTTCCGGACAACCCCTCGCCGACCCGGATCAGCATGTTCCTCATAAAATAAACGCATCCGTATCCGGTCGCCTCCGGACGGATCTCGCTTCCGCCGTAGGCCATTCCTTTCCCCGTCAAGGCACCCGTGAACTGGGTCGAGAGACGTTTGTACTGGCCGTAAAGATATCCGATCTCGCGTGAACCGACTCCTATGTCGCCCGCAGGCACGTCCGTGAACTGGCCGATGTGTTTGTAGAGCTCCGTCATCATCGACTGACAGAAGCGCATCACCTCGCCGTCGGACTTGCCCTTGGGATCAAAGTCGGAGCCTCCCTTGCCTCCTCCCATCGGGATTCCCGTAAGGCTGTTCTTGAACGTCTGTTCGAACGCGAGGAATTTCAGGATGCTCAGCTTCACGCTCTTGTGGAATCTGAGCCCGCCTTTGTAAGGTCCGATCGAGTTGTTCCATTGAACACGAAAGCCCCGGTTCGTCTGCACGCGGCCGTCGTCATCCTCCCACGTAACGCGGAACATGATCACTCTGTCGGGTTCGGTCAGGCGTTCCAGGATCGACGCCTCCCGATAGACCTTGTTCTCGTTTATGAATGGGATCAGCGATTCAACTACTTCCTCGACCGCCTGGTGAAATTCATCCTCTCCGGGATTTCTCGATTTGAGCTCAGACATGAATTCCTCAACGGTCAACGGCTTCATAGATCGTCTCCTAATCCTTTGGCTTTCAAGCTCTGCGGCCCGGTAAGCGCGGCAACGACGCTGTAGCTGCGCGGTAATAGTTCTCGATCCGGCCTTTACGGCCGAAGCTGCCTTCTTCTGGGGATTTTGCTATTGGGCGGGTGTCCAAGTAAGTGAGTACGCTTCGGTTTTGCAAGTGAAAATACAACAACCGGGAAAGCAAGGCAATCTTTTATTTCCTTGGAGGATTACTTCAGGGCGTTACACGGATTATCTCGGAGCCTTCAAACCGGAACAAATTGTCCGCGTACTGGATGTTCGGGCTCGCCGCCACCGGCAATGCTATTCTGCCCGCGATGCTCTCGACAAAGCGCATCCCGGAACGGCCTTCGGCAACGTTGCAGCCGTGTATCTCGATCCCCTTCCCCCGAAGGTGGGCGGGCGTCATCGCCCTTTTTATGGTCCCGAAGAATCGGAGTTCGCGCGATCGGACACCGGCCCCGAGCTCAAGATATGCGGGCGCACCGTGACAGATGATGCGCAGCATCCATATGCTCCAGGGATTTCGCACGGTGCCCGCGATCCTTCCGGCAAGCTCGCGGAACGGCTCGTCCTGATCGACAAACAGGATCTGAGCGTCCTCGTGACCCCTGAACTGTTCGATCACGCGCTGCCAGCCTCGTTCGAACGGGTCGTGATGCCGTGCAAGCCCCGCGAGGCCGGACGGCTGAGGAGGCGCCGGCGCGCGCCGATCAACTACGTAAACCATCATCTCGCCATTTTTCCTTCTTCTGAACTACCTGAACTGATGCGCCCGGTGACTTCCGGCAAGGAACTTCGTAGATGATTTTAGCAGGTTTCACAAAGGCCGGAGTGGTCGCATCGGGATCCGCAACAACCGGCTTCCGAAATCACCAGTTTGCGGCAACTGAAATCGTTGCAAAAAGTCGAATCCGGACGGGATCTTCAGGGACGATCCGAAGCTTGACGGTTATATCTTCAACCTTCAGACGAGTGGGCTTGCTCCGGGTGCTTACCTGATCCATTTCACGGCAGGCGACGATACGGTGCCGCATATTGTGGAATTTCGGGTCCGATAGGAGCAAAAGTTCCTCCAGTTACATATAGACTGGAGTGTGCATTTTTCTGCCGAAGAGTGTATATTGTGGAACTTGCGGCGCATTCGTCTAGTGGTTAGGACGCAAGGTTCTCAACCTTGAAACAGGGGTTCAATTCCCCTATGCGCTACCAGGTTCTTTGGGAAAGACCTGCCATCGAGCGGGTCTTTTTTGATTCGCATGAACCGAATCTATACAGGACTACGAAGCTGATGTTTCGGAACTGATGCCCTTGAAATTTATCAGCACTTCTTCGTAATATCTTGGTCCGCCGACATCGAAAACAGTCTTCGGAATCAGGCCCACAATAAACAGGTCCTTCATCTTGTACAGGATTTGCTGCTTTGCACGGCTTCCCGGAAGCCGGCTGACCACCAGCATTTCACCGTTCGATATAGATGTGCCCTTTGCCAAGTATTCCATCAGAATACTGGTGCTTGAATCCCTCTGCTTGATAAGGACGAGGTCGGCATTGGATCTCGGCCCCCTGTCCATTCCGTCGGACAACCCCACAGAACCAAACTTGTAGCTGTCCACTTCGATCTCGCCGATGTGACCCGGAATTGTTGAATCACCTTTAATGTTGGGCAGTTTTACAAATATCATCGTGACCTCCCTCCGCCTTTGCTTGTGCCGGGGCCGGACGGATCGGTCGGCCGGCTGGCCGATTTCCGCGAGCACTGAGTTGCGCCAATGTGCCTTAGGCGCGATCCGACTTCGGGTTTTGCGCAACGTCACCGCTTGGAGCCCGGCCGAAACTCCATTAGCTTATACCAATCAGTTCCTCTCGCCCGTGAATCCGATGAACGAAAGAGCCAACGACAAACCGGTCTCCCGGAGGGATCTCTTGCCGGAGATTCTGCTCCTGATCGCGGGGGCAGTGTTCTTCTATTCCCTTGTTTTCGAACTCCCCGCGACACCGTTCTTCTGGGAATCCGACCACCTGATCTTCGCCTATGAAGGCTGGAGGATGTACCTCGGCGACACGATGTACAGGGACTTCTTCCAGTTCACTTTTCCGGGCAGCCAGCTCTACTACGCGCTGATGTTCTCGATCTTTGGGGCCAAGCACTGGATCATCAACGCGACGATCGTAGGGATCGGCACGGTACTTCTCATCCTTGCGCTCAGGCTCTCGAGGGCGGCCATAGAAGGCCCGTTCGCGTATTTTCCTCCGCTTTTGTTCGCTTTCTTCGGGTTCCGATGGTTTGGGATCGACGGCTCGCACAGGATGTTCAGCCCGATCTTCATCCTGCTCGCGGTGCTTTTGCTCCTTCGTACGCGGAACAGGATGAACCTTCTGTTGAGCGGCGCACTGTGCGGGGTCACCTCTTTCTTCACCCAGCAGAGGGGATTCTTCGCCGTGTGCGCGATAGCGCTGTTCGTGCTGATCGAAGGGATTACGGAGAATAGGAAGCCACTCGAGATAGGCAAGGACATATTCGCCGTCGGCGCGGCTTCGGCGATCTCGCTCGCGCTGCTGTGTCTGTACTTCGTGATCGCGGCCGGCCCCGGCGTGTTCTGGGAGTCGGCGTTTGTCTATCCCGCGAACTGGTACAGCTATTCGCAATACAACAATATCGAGGTCTTCTCGCTTGTCCTCGGCCGGGCGTATGACTTCACGAACCTCTCCGGGGCATTCGCATTCGGGATGCACCTTATCTATTCGTTCGGAATCCCTCTGGTCTATCCGGTTTTCTTCGCCGCGTTCCTGTTCAGGATCGACAGAGAAAAATGGGAAGAGTGGAAGGGCGTGTTCCTGATCGGCCTCGTCGGATTCGCTACCACGTACTCGAACGTCGCTCCGGACAGCTTCAGGATCTTCCAGGTATCGATACCGGCATTGATCCTCGCGGCTTTCCTCGTATCCAGGATCAGCATCGCGAGGAGGTTCGATCGACAGCTTACGGCCGCCGCCGCGGCGTTCCTTCTGCTCCTGAGCCTGTATCTTGGCTACCGTATGCAGACCAACTGGGAGATGACATACTGGGACACGCCTTCGGGAAGGCTTGCGGTCTTTCCGGTCGAGCAGATCGAGCGTTACACGTACGTGCTGGAGCATACAGAGCCCGGCGAGGAGTTCTTCGAGGTATACGAGCCTTACATCTATTTCCCGTTCGGTATAAAGAACCCGACCAGGTTCGGACAGATCTGGGAAACCGAATACACAAGGCCGGAGCACGTGGCCGACGTCGTGCGGGACCTGGAAGGTTCAAGGCCCGAATTAATTCTGTGGGATGTCGGATACAACAAGCCCGACGAAGCACGGGAACCCGGCGACCATCTCGCTCCTCTTGCTCGGTTTGTGGAAGAAAATTATGAGCCGGTCGGAAAGGTCTATCAGGTGGCCGACCGGCGGATCCAGGTGTGGCGTCTGAAGCGTGTTGATTGAATTCCGGCCGCAAGAAAGTTACATTAAAGGTTCAAATGCTCCCGTAGCTCAGTTGCATAGAGCGTTCGCCTCCGGAGCGAAAGGCCGCAGGTTGAAGTCCTGCCGGGAGCACCAATAAATATGGGCATCAGTGAATCGGGCGAGGCCCGGCGCCTAAGTAATCCCACTTGAAATCCCACTCGTGAAGCACTAAAAGTGTTGTTTTTGCGCCTTCTGGCTCCTCGCAATAGGGCGCCATTTGTACGGAATGGAGATCACAAAAGACAGGTTGCCGGAGATCATCAGTCGGGCGATGGAGCGGACGTCCTTAAGTCAGAGTGCACGAATCCTCTTCCATTCATCAGGCCTGGACTTTGTTGCGCGTACGCAAGCGGGGAAGATAATCCACGAGATCCGCCCGATCTGGAATGTCGGGTTCTTATACCCCATGGGCGACGGCGTTACCCCCGCCCGCTACGAGTTCGAGATTGAGACGCTTCAGTTCCACAATGAATCTGAAATGGAGGAGTTTCTCGTTTCCTACTTCAGGTCCGAAATCGGAGAGGGCTGAATCAGCTATTTGCCCCCGTTCGATTAAGCCAAATCGACAGTTGGAGAAGTGATTCGCTTGCTGCGATTCGATGGACTATCCTTGTGGTCCTACTGGAACGTCACTAATCGAAGGTCATGAGCCCGAGCAAGAAACTCAAGTATCGTTGGCAGAAAGGAGATCTGATCAAAACGTCAGAAGCGGCCGAACTTCTTGGGGTGTCTAAGTCGATGTTCAGCGGCTTAAGTATCCATAGATTGGAAGAGTATTTCCGCGAAGTGGGTGTCAATCTTACGACCGATATTTGGGTCGGCAGGCAACGAAGATTCCTAAGGTCTGAAATCGATAGGTACATCTCTCGGGTGGTCGACCGGGCGCAACAAAGGCAGGAATACTATCGAAAAGCCACAGGGATTGATTCCGATCGATGGCGTTAGACTTCCGATCTTTTCGAGGCTGGGAAATTAGGGCAACTAAACTTGGGCAATAATATACTTGACTCACCCAATAACCGGCTGTAAGTGTGCGTGATCGGACGACTTGACTTCATGCTATACTTTCAAATATGAAGAACAATCAAGCAACACTCAAAACGAAATCGCTTGAATTTGAGCGGTTTCGTGAGCTTACAAAAAGGCTCGTAGCCGTGCCTAAGAAAGAGGTCTCTGACCTTGAACGGAAGCAAAGGCAACAGAGCGCAAAGACCAAGAAGGCTTGAACTTAGCTTGCTATGTCAGAAATCAAACTCAGGCTTCAGCTAAATAGAGGGCGGCACGGAATCCTGATGCATAAGCTCGCAAGAATTTCAGAAGAAGCGGAAAAGTTTCTCGCGTTCTTCTCTGAGGATTTACGGTTGAACGCAGAAGATTGGATTGCGGATAGTTTTCGGAATGGATCGTTGATGTTTACAGCGAATTATGTCGGACCTGGAGAGGATTTACAGTTCGTACGCGCAAGAAAGGCGATGGCTCGTATGATTGACCCTAAAACCAAGATTGGTGATCTTAATGGCGACCTAAAACCGCGCACTTATGCTCAATTTGCTAAAATCGCGCATCCGATCGATGCTGATGATTTTATAGGGCTTGGCGTTCCAAATGATAAAGGCCGGTTCGTGACAAAACAATTAACGAAAGAACGTGCGCTCGCGATTGAGCGCGAAATGAATCAAGTCACGGAGGAATTTGCCGGATTTCAAGGCTCAGTCGTTGCACTATTCAAGTCGGGAACTTTCTGGCTCAAAGAGATTGTTTCAGGCAAGCAGATTACGTGCCAGTTCAAACCTTATCAGTATTCCGATATTTGGAAGTTGTTTGAAGATCCTGACGGTATTGCGGATGTAGAAGGATGGCTAATCATTTCCAATGGCGTTATTGACCATCTCAAGATCGAACACATTAGCAGTTCAGAGGAATATCGCGAGGGGGATCTCGACAAGTTCTTTGGGCTCGCGCCATCATTCACGGGGGAAATGTCCACCGAAGCGTATCTATCGGAACTGAGAGACTCCGATGAACAAGAAGGATAAATGACCGTTAACCGAGTCTATTTGGATACGTGTTGCTTTATCGAATCAGTAAAATCAGAGGTGGGCAATGCTCAGCCGGGGCGGGAGAGTGACATTTGGTATATCAAGCAGCTCTTGGAAGCGTCAAAAAATGGTGACATTGAAGTGATCACCTCCTATTTAACGATTGCTGAATTCCGGGGTGTTGGAGCCCCGCTAACGGACGAGATCAAGCGTATCATCAGATCGGTCATGAGTTCCGGCAAGATCGTCAAACTTGCTCAATTGTCAAGGGGAACGGCTGAGTTAGCACGGGATCTGCATTGGGTACATAGTATTAATCTGGGTGGTGCGGATGCGGTCCATGTTGCAACGGCACTAAATACCGAGTGTAAGGAGTTTATTAGCTTTGATGGCGGTAAACGAAAGAGTCCCCTAAAGTTCTTTGCGGAACTAAAGAAACTTGGCATTCTAGCAGTAGAGCCAGCGAGAACAACCTTCTTACCACCAGAGTATCGACAGCAAAAACTACCGCACGAGTAAACCCTTTGTGCGACCTTTCAAGCCACGTCTAGGCTGTTTGATAGCCGATCAGTTGGCGGTATAGGTCATACGCTTGCCACTGACGGCTTTTACAGCCTCCAAGAATCGGTCTTTGTCTTCATTTTCGCGCTCGTTCAAGCGGAAAGCCTGTTCCGCAAGATACCTTCCAATGCCCCGAATACGGCGGTCTTAGTGTTGCTACCGCGCCCCTTGATCTTTTGTGCGCGTTTCGCTTTGTGCATATTCTTGGCGAGTCCGCCGATGAAGGTTTCGTCGCACTCGACATCGCCTTTGAGTTTTTCAATGCCTCCCGCTTCCATCGCAAGGCGGATTCTGTGAAGCATAAACCAAGCGGTCTTTTGGGTAACGTCGATTGCCCTGTGAAGCTCGTAGGAGCTGACACCGTTCCTGCAGTTGGCGATCAGCCAGACAGCGACAAGCCATTTGTTGAGGCCGATGGGCGATCCTTCAAAGATAGTTCCGAGTTTGACCGAGAACTGCTTTTTGCATCCTTTACATTTCCAGATATTGCGAGTGGAAAGGAAAGAGGACTCGGTGCTTTCACATCGGGGGCATACGGGAACACCGTCAGGCCACCGAAGCGAAGCGACGAAATTGATGAATTCGGATTCGTCAGAAAAACGGATGATAGCCTGTTGCAAGGTCTCGGGTAAGTTGTAGTTTTCCTTTATATTATTGCCTAAACTTGATCTACGAGACTGGCCCCTGGAGATATCTCGAGCAGAAACGGGATCCTGGGCGACCACTGTTGAATAAGTGAACAGATTTATGCTATTCACATTAGCCGGAGCCGATGACTACGCTTTCACTCCAGGCTGCAAACTCACATATTCGGTTTCTCTCCGTTAATTACTAACTCCAGCCGGCCCACCCTGCGCCACGCTTAAACCCCACAAGACTCCAAGAGCCTCAGACGTTCCCGCAGAGCCGCCGTGTGGTATCCGTCTTCGATATCTTCTTCTGCAATCGCTTCAATGTCAGCCAGCGGGAGCAATGCGAGAAGTGCAAAGGCGTTCGCTTCAAACTCCTTCTTACTCGGCCCCAAACTGTCGCGCATCGGCCTATCAGCGTTTCCTGCGTGGAGAAAGTAATGTCCGAGTTCATGGAACATCACGAACTCTTTCTCAATCCCCTTACGGCTGTCGGATAATACGATGAACGGCCGGGACTTGACTTCCATATACCAGGACGCCTCTCCCGGATGGCTGATAACCTCGACACCCTCCGCCTCGCAGATATCGTAAAAATCCCCAGTCGTTAGCCGTCTTTCACCCAGTCCGAATTCGGAAGCCCGTGACTCTAGGATTGAAAGAAGAGCCTCCTTCGGAGCGACCGACTCACCGTAAACCGTAAAGTCGAGTTGACGTAGAACGAGTGATTCTTGAATTTCCATTTTGATTTCTCCTTACCCTTAATACTACAAGCACTTGCAGTATTCTGCAAGGGAAATCCTGCAAATTGTTGTAGTTTTAATTCACAGTTGCTAAACTGCAGTTATGGATCTCCTGACCGTAAAGCAGGCCGCTGAGAGACTTGGCAAGACGCATTGGGCTGTTCACTATCTGATCCGGGAGGGGCTGCTTAAAGCTGAGAAGCTTGGGCACCAGTACGTGATCAAGGAAGCCGATCTGCGGAAGTACCTAAAACAGAAACGGGATCCGGGACGCCCGCTGAAGGCGAAGCAGGCCGATTGACGCTCGCCAGCCATGGCGGTCGAAATACTCGGCGAATGCGATTAAGAAATGGACGTTGAAGGTTTTACCTATGAACTGTCCTAAATGCACATCTCTCAACCCTGACACCAGCAGATTCTGTAACGCTTGCGGTCACGAATTCTCGGTTTCTATTAAAAAGGCCCCACCTGAATTGTTTTCCGATTATTCTGAACCCAAGATTTCAGGTACGAAGATCATCGCCTTGATTTCGGCCGCGACTTTTTTACTGGTAGCTGTCTTTATCCTAATGTCTCCTTTTTATTCGGTCTGGAGACTGAGCAAAGCCGCGAATGATCTCGACGCCGATACGTTCTCGTCGTACATCGACTTTACGCAATTACGATCAAACCTGAAGTCAGAGATCAAAGCTGAAATGATGACCAATATGGCCAAGGACAAAGAACTTCAGAATAACCCCTTCGCGGGCCTGGCGATGCTGACTGTGCCAACAATGGTTGACAATACGGTTGATACGTTGGTTTCTCCTCAGGGGATCGAGAAGGCATTCCGGGAGGTAAGGGAAGCTGCAAAACAAGAGTTGGGGAATGCTGCTGTGGAAGAGTCGCTAAAAATCGCCAGACTTGAAGAGGTGTCGTGGACGATGGGTTACTCGGGTATCAGTGAATTCTACGTCGATACACAAGTAGAAGGCGGGCGCGGGGTTACACTACTATTCGAGCGGAACTGGCTGGTGTTCTGGAAGCTCTACAATGTGAAGATCCGGACGTGAGGACAAGCGTGAGCTAATTATAGCGAAACACGCCTCACCTACTTAAAACGGTGGCTTCGGGATATTGCTGGACGGCTCTCTTTATTCGATCCGCCAGATGGTCGAACGCTTGGGCAGATCGGCGCGGAAAACTTGTTAAAACCTGTTATCACGACAGCTATCGGGGAGAGGATTCAGGAGGTCGAAGCAGAAGCTTGTGGACATCTGGAACACTACGCGACTGTCAGATTGCCCCGTAGGGCCAATTGAGGAGGTCTAGGTCTGTCGCCTAATCTACAATCCTCTCATTCCTAGCAACCTTAACCTCAATGTTGCTCACGTGCCTCCTGGCACGGTCTTCGTGGCGCTCGAAACCGGAGATTTCACTTGCAAAGGATCTATGCGAGAGCATCGCCGCGATAACTATCGCCGGTAGGACAAGCAAGACGGCGGCCGCGACTCCGGAAATAGTTTCTGTTTGTATCAGGCCGATAAAGAATACAAGGCCCACCAATACCAGCAATAAAACGACGCCTATGGATCGGTTGCGAGCGGCGCGCGTCTGGGCTTCAGCTTCCCGAAGATAACCCTTTGCCGCCTCAAGCTTCGGGTAAAGACGCTTCAGCGCTAGTTCGGCGGCGGTCTTATCGGTGCCCGCTTGGACCTTGCGGATCGCACCGGAAACGAGCTCCAGGGACACGGTACCGCCTGATCGTTCAACGATCTGATTCGCGCCGCAGTAGCCGCAGGCGAATTGCTTGAGTGTCTGCGACACCTCAAGGCTGCCTCCGCAACTCGGACACTGTAAGCTGAAGACTTCCATCTGCCTGGCTCACCGAGATGATGCGGCTCTAGCTCTTTCCCTTGGGAAAGAGCTAGTCCGGATAGAACTGGAAAGAGATAATAGAAGCCGCCCTAGGGTAGAATCCGGATTAGTCGGGAGGTTCCCGCGTCACGCCAAAGTACTCATCAGGGTCAAAGGCCCTGACACCATCGGGGTAACAGACAAGAACCGCATTCGGCCTATTCTTAAAGTATTTCTTACAACGGTTCTTGTGCCAACCCTTAATATCACGGTGACAAGCGTCCCCCGTACTGCTGGCTTCATTTACTATCTCACAGGTGTCCGGGATCCCTTCGTCGGGAACTGGCCAGAATAGCGAGGGGTCGCCTGTTTGCTCCCGATAGTACTTCTCAATATGGGCGCATTCGCTCCCGTTTTCGATAATCCCACAATCCCGCTCGAAGACTGAGATGCCCTCATTCGATGATACTTGGAATGCTGTACTTGCGAAGCGCTTCTTCTCGAAATCGTAGTCACTCGGGTGGACAACTCTGATGTAGGTGGATTCTCGGTGCTGAACTGCCATAGTTTGCCGACCACTTCAAAAAAAGACAACTCTTCTTCCGGCAAGTCCTCACCGGATGCAAGTTCGTGCTCCAATAGGAAACTCCCATCCGGTCTGACAGAAATGTCCAATACGGCGCCGTGGGAATAGACGCTGAGCATTAGCTCACCAGATTCGTAGACAAACGCATTCAACCTCGAAAACCCGAGCGCCTCAGCCTGTTCGAGCAACACGAGCGCGAAATAGACAGTCCTGCTGTCTACAGCTTCTCCAGACCCAAACCGCCAACCCTGTTCTAAACCGGCAAACTCGTAGATCTTACTTCTTGTTTCGCTTACCGACGGCATTGTCAGGCCCCTCCATTCTTTCTTTAACGTATCTCTTGAACTTGGACACGTTCTCGCTAAAGGCAAGAAACTCTTCAGCAGGCATAGTAATCTTGCCGCAACACTCGCCGATATATCCGCGCTCACGAAGTTCTTTATCCTGCTCTTCACCTATGTCCGTCGTGAGGAGCGGTGAGGATACCTCAAAGAAGATCATCGTCACGTCCACGCCGTTGGTCTGCAGGGTGACATGATGTGCGCGACGGCTAAGAGTCCCGGGCGGCACGCGCAAATGCAGGGGATAGCGCACTTCACTCTCTTGTGCCTTTTTTTTTGAACCATTAGCCATGCTGTTGCTCCCGTCTTATACGCGTTCGATGAAGACGCTGTTCGCCACGATGTCGAGGGAAGAAGGCCCCGTCAGACACCGTCTATTAACGCGCAATCGATCTTACTGTCCGAACATTCTGCTTGAAGGTGTGGAGATTTGTCAAAATTAGGCGCTTGGGTGCGCCAGTTCAACAACTCAAGAATAGTATCACATGGCGCCCAGCATGCGGGGAGATGAATCAAAAGCCCTTCCCTTGGCACAAGACTTAGGCTTTGAGCCCTCTGCGGCCTCGTTCAGGCCCGGACGAGTAACGACGCTTGTAGACCGTTAAAGACAGCTTCAATTCACAAACGTTAAGAACTCGTCTATCCCATCATCGCCGCCGCGGTCGCCATCTTCCCACTGCGACGTGTCGAAACCGCACGCTTTGGCCAGGGTAATCACATGCTCCTTCATCAGCATTCTGACGAGCCCTTCAAAATTCTCGCATCCAGAATGCTGTTGAATGAACTCATCTGTAAACGCCGCACGGTACATAGCAAGTTGCGTTGAAAAGTCCGTATGCTTCTCTAGGTACTCCTCGCACATTAGATCGTTGATCGGCACGCCATCCTCAACAATACTTTTCAGCCGTTTTAAGTTCTCATCTGCGGGTTTTGCCATTCTCCCTCCCTACCTTGTCGCCTAAAATCCCACGGTCTCCGAAGTCGGCGAAGTTTACGGCTCCGACCTAGCGCCGATCTCCCTTCTTACACCGCGGCTCGACCGCGGACGCGCGCTCCTTCTCGATGACGCCGCCGGGAGCGACGATCCGTAAAAGAAAGTCCCGAAGTCTTCAATCTCATACGAACTCGACCGTGATAACCTTGTGGTCACAGTGGATTTCCTTCTTGCACGTCTCGCAAAACCTAGGTTTAGAGTTCTCCTCGATTTCATTCAAACGCTGCTCCTCCGTCCTGTTCAGGTCCGGGCGAAAAACGACGCTTACCCTTTGCCTGGGGCAGTCGCAAAACTCCGAATCCGGTGACACGCTCGATTCAAGCTTCTTGATTCGATTCGAGATACTCATTTTCAATTTTCTCCAGTCTTTCTAATAGGTCGATCGTCTCGACGCCGCCGACTGCGGATTGCAGGATGATCTGCGCGGACCTGATCTCTACGCTTGGCTGATCGCACGTCAGGTTGCGCCTCAATGTCTCAACAGCTTCGGACGTGATGCCCTGCAGCTGGCTGATCGCATGCTCCACGATTTGCCGGCGGGCCGTTCTGTACTTAGTCAGGAAACCTTCATCCCTCAGGTATCGATAGAGTGTAGTCTCCGAGAGTCCGCTCAATGACGAGGCGCTTCTGATCGACGTGCTTTCCAGGAGCGCCTTGATCGCTTTTTCATGGTTGGTGGGTTTCGGCATGTTGATCTGCTCTAAAATCTACCAAAGTCGGCCAATCTATAGCTTTTACGGCCGGCCCATGACGCATCAAATCGGGCTTTATAAGTATTGTCGCCGCTTCCGTTCCTGGTCGTACCTGTCATCCGTATCGGCCTTGGACGGCTGGCTGTTCACGGTAGCCTTGCCGGGTGCTTCGTTAATAATGAGGTTATACTCCGGCATTAGTCGTAGATCCTCAATGACCGTTGGTGGTCGTACAGATTCGCCGTGTCTGCCGCCGTCGGCCGGGATGTGACGCTCGCTTTGTTCGGGGCCTCATTTATGATCCTGACAATATGCTCGCCATCAGCAACCTTGACGGCAACACCACTGGCCAGAAGTTTGGTGATTTGTCCCAGCGCCGCCTCTGCCGCCTCACGGAACCCGGCTTGCGCATCGGCCTCTTTCGACCGAAAGTCGATCAGTTGATCGATCTGATTCCGGTCAAGGTTTTCTATTCCAGTCGCCTCTGCTGTACTGATAAATGAGCGGCGGAGTGACGCCGCCTCTGCTGCCGCCGCCTTTCCTGCTTCACCTCCGCGCGCGGCGATCTGCTCTTTTGCGCTGATACTTGCAAGCTGGTCATTCGCTTTCTGTCGCAGACCTTCGGTAATCGATGCCCGCTGGATCGACTGGCCTATCCGCGCATTCGCCGCTTCCAGTAAAGGCCCCTGAAGCCTGGCCCTTGCACCGAGTCCCTGCTGTGCCTGAAAATTAAGGAACGGGTCGTCTCCGACAAGGCCGAACAATTCGCCTTCGGACGGCAGGAGCGCGAGTTTCGCCTGCGCGATGGCTTCCTGACCGAAGACGCCGAAGTCTCCGACGCCCGCGAGCTGCAATTGAGCGACAAGCGCGTCTACTCCCCGCGATCTCTGCTCGAATGAAGCAAGGCGGTTGATCAGCGCGTCCTGCTGAGCCTGCTGAATGCGGTTCGGAGTCAGCGCGCCGATAGTGAGATCTGAAAGAAACGCCTGTTGAGAGCGGATGTCCGCCGCGCCTCCCGCAAGAGAGAGGATGCCCTGCAATGCCGAGACACGCGCCGGGCGCCCTCCGATCTCGTCATCCGAAAGACCTCTCAGGCGTCCCGCTTCCTGCCGGAGAAAGAACGCCCGCTGCTGCGCCTGAATGTCTTCCAGAGCGATGCGTGTCTCTGCGGCTCTCCGGGCGATCCCCGCCGCGAAGTTCCCGAACTCGTCGCCGAAGATGCGGAACTTCTGGAAAGCGTCCTCAGCGGCGTTCCCTGCGTCATTAAACAGGCCGATGAACGGATTGCCGGTCTCCGCTTCGCGGGCCGATGCGAGAAGATCTTGAAACTCGCGTTGGGTTTTAAGAGTGCGCTCCTGGAGTTGTTTTTGTTGCTGTCGTTCCCGCTCCAATTGACGGAGAACGCCTTGACCAACAGCTCTGTTCCTGAGCTGTAACGCAAGCCGATCTGCGAGCGGACTTCCGTCGCCCACTCCAAGCCCGGCTTCGCCTGTAATTGCGTCGAGATTATTGGCGGCGTTTAATCGGCGGCGATCTCGGTCGTTACGGGCAACTGTTGACCCTATAGGGCCGTTAAGCGCGAAGTTCCGAAACGCTGTATCGGTGTCTTTTGTTAGAAGATCTGCGCCAAATGCCAGAGTCGAGAAAGGGAAACGGAGGAGGCTTGCGGTAATATCAAATGCGACTGCACTCTTCGTGTTACTCTCTGCAATTATCTGTTCAACATTTACTCCCGCCGCCCGTTTGCGCCCGTCATCGTCCGGTCCGCGGTTGATAAGCTGAAGAAGTTCGTTTGCGCGCTCGAGAAAGCCCAGAACAATGTCTGACCGGGCAATTGTCTGGGAAAGGGAATCGTTGAAGTTATCCCAGCTCGCGCTTAGCCTGTCCACCGACCCTTCAAGGGTTTGCGTCCGGGCCTCGTTCGCTCCGGCCGCGCTCTCGCCGATCTCAAGCGTTGCGTTGACCCGGGCCTGCATTTTCTCGAAGTCCGTCAGGGATTCGACAGACCTCCTAACGCTCGCGGCGTAGTTCGAATAGACCCGTTCGAGGTTGACCCCGATGGACTCCGCCGCTTTTGCGTCTCCCGATGCGATACCGCTTGCAAGTCCGGGGATCTGTTCCGGCGAAATGCCGCGCACGGCGGCGATGTCGGCCAAAGATGTGGACAAACGACCCAGATCGGCGGGACGCCCGCTGACCGTCGCGAGCTTTGCTATCTCGGAAGTAAAAGCCGCCGCTTGTGTCCGGGAGCGTCCGAGTGAGTCGGCGTAGCGGTCGTTCTGCTCCGCGAGAGTCCGGTAATTGAATCCGAGATTGACCGCCGATATCGAAAGTGAACGATTTGCCTTGTCCGCGTCGATCGTCCTCTCGATGGACTGCTGCGTTATGTCCGCAACGCCTTTCAGGGCGATCCCGACCACGGCAATGGCGGCAGCCGTTTTTGCGGCTGATCCCGCGCTGTAGGGATCGCTCCGCTCGAGCCTTTGCCTGTCCCTGAGTATTTGTTCGGTAGCCTGTCTCTCGATCGTACTCCGCCTCTGAGCGTCCTGAACAAAACTCGCTGTCGATGATGTCGAACCGCCGCCTGTTGAGCCTCCGCCGAAGGTCCGCGCCTCCATATCGCCGACTCGCTTCAGCCTGGCTTCATACGCTGCGAGTTTCGCTTCCGCGTCGCGGATATCGACGCTGAAGACTGTTTTTAGTTCGTTGGTTTGTGTCGGCATTGGTTGTTTTGACTCTCCTTAGTGGCGCCAGAGCTGCCCTGGCACGGGAATATGAGGTATTGAGGTCGCGGCTGTGGCTTCTAGCTAAGTTTGAACCTGGCCTTATGACCGGTAAATTCGAGATTCCATTCTCCAAAGGGTGACGACCGGGCGGCCTCTATCCATATTGATCCGGAACGCTCGCCCCCGAAAGTCCCTCCCAATGTCCACAGGATGACGATATTGCCAGCCTTCTCTATCGAGCTTGACCCCTCGAAGTGATACATCTTCGGACGCTGCGCTTCTATCCCTTCACGGTTGAACTGAGCAAGCACTGTGACAGCGAGATCTTCCTGCATCGCCAGATCCTTCAGTCCGTACACGATCATGTCCAAAATGTTTGCGCGGGTTTTGCCAAACGGATCATCTACGGCCATCAGCTGCGCGTAATCTACAAAAACGCCCTTCAGGTCTACGCCCTGCCCTTTTAGTATCCTGACCTCTTTCAGGATCTCGTCCACCGTGCGACTCCTGTCATCCAGGTAAAGCGGCAGACCTGAGAGGCTCTTTATCGCCTTGTCTGACTCCTCTACCACGTGCTCCGGGAGTTTCGGTCCGAAATGACCATAGCCTAACGCCTGCGACTCCTGCACGATCAGCCTGAACCCGTTCTCATAATTGAGCATCTCCCTGGAACAGATATATACGGCGTTATTCTTCTCAGCCGCTTGGCGCGCCATCTGCAGCATAATGGCGGACTTGCCGGTCTTGGGTTTAGCGCCTAAGACGCAGAGCTCCCCGATTCCTATTCCTCCCCCCAAGTGATCATCGAGACACTCGAACCCGGTAGGGACCTTTACCTGCTCCCCGCCCTCCATGGCAACAATTCGGGGCATTACATCTTCCGCGAACACTTCCGCAACGTGCTTTGCGTTGCCGCGGTCGGCTACCTGTTCTTCTGACAGCGACGTAAGGAATTTGAGGGCGTCCTCGATGATCGGCTTAGGAGGCTCCCCCTCTTTCGCCCTTTCGTACAGCCAGGCCGCGAACCGCTCCAGCTTGCGGTTGGAATGGAGGTTTCGAAGTTCCTGTATGTCGTCCCGCTTTGTGTTACTCGTAAGCCCTACGACGAGATTCGAAACGTCGGAGAGCGTGAAGATGAACTCCTTTCCTCTTGATGCTCGGCGGTGAACGGTCACCGTCGTGATCTCTTCCCCCGCCTCGTCCATTGCGAGGATCGCGCCCCACAGCTGCTTGTGGGGTCCGATCGCGAACGACTCTACCGCTAATTGCCTCTCGAAAGGCTCCAGGTGTCCCCGTATCATCACGTTGCCGATCAGCATTCGTTCCAGGCCTGCATTCTCGTTAGTGCTCACGCTGCGATTCGCCCTCCTTTAATAAGGCCCCTGTTCACCAGATCGTCATATTGCCGCTTGTCCCTCGTCGGTAACGGCCCCTTCTTTGCCAACGCTAACAGTTCCTGGCCCCTTTGCCGCAGCCGCTCGTCCCGGGACGCCCCCTCCTTTTCTTTCTGTCGTTTGAAGATGGCGCCAATGTACTCGTCCGGACCAAGGATCTTGTCGCGTATTAGGCGCTTTAAGATTTTGGCTGTCTCCGGGTCGCCTTTGATCTTTCGGAGTTTCCCCAGAAGGGACCGGGCGTCACGATCCCTGATACCGGAGCCGGTAAGGTAGGCTAGTCCGTCTCCGCAGATAAAATCGGCGGCGCCAGCCCGTTCTGTAGTCTCCGAAGGAGACGGAAGAACGGAATCTTCTTCATTTGTTTCGTAATTGATTCCTTGTTTATTTAATTGTGGCGGGTTTTCTAGTTCTTGATTTTCTACTTCTTGGTTTTCAGGAAGTGGTTCGGGATCCTTACTTTCTTCAGTGAATCGATACACCCACTCCGTAATCTTGCCTTTCACTCTTTCAGTTTCCAGGGTCACATATCCAAGCGACTCGAGTTCCTTGAGCGTGGCGTAGATCGCGTGTCGCCCCTCCTTAAGAATCTTGCACATGCCGTTTACTGTGAAGTCCCACGAGTCGGGGAGTGTCATCACAGTTGCATAGAAGCCTCTGGCCTTGAGGGATGCCTTAGGATTCCGGAAAATCTGATTGTGAATCACGGTGAAATCTTTAGTTTTTTCGACCTTGATTCGAATAAGTCTTGCCATATCTCTCCAGTGAGGAGGGGTGTGGGGCTAGCTGCGCGACCTGTCGCGGCCGGCACGTCCATTAGGGCTTGTAGTGGACGCGCACCCGCGACGGTGCGCGTCCGTTAGCCAGGGCTCCCAGCCCGAGTTCCCTGGACTACTTGAAGAGACCGGAAGCCGGAACGCTCACTAAGGCCTGGAAGGATGAGGCTCTTTCGTGAATCTGTTCATCTTCTCGGTCGCCATTGTTAGACCACACCTCGAAACAGTCCCGGCACACAAGCAATGACACGTGCATTCGACGCTTCGGAAATGCATCGTCGCAGGCCCGACAAGCGTAAATGCTATTTGCTCGATGCGGTTGAATGATCCGATGGAGAATTTGACGCACGGGCTCTGGGCCGACGTTATAAGGTGAGGTCATAACTGATACTCCTTGGGACTTGGCCCCTTTTGGTGCCGGGTGGAAGCCCGACCCTCGCATAGATCTGTGATGTTAAACAAACCGCGGATCGCGAGAGGTTCATCTGCCTGGTTTAATCGGGGACGGTCTGCCCGTCCTTCAGTAGAAAGTCCGTCTGTTTCGCCTGCGGCATGGCGTTGAACTCGGACCACTTCATTGTGTTCTCGCCGCCGGAATGTCCGCCGCGATTCTGGTTCGGCGGGGCTCCCGAGCCGCCGCCGCCGCCTGCGTTAAAGATCGAGGAAAACCGCTTGTTCTCCTGCCAGCCCCTGAGCAATTGCTCGGGCGTCTTTTCCTTTCCGGCTTCGAGCGCGGGCTGTCCGTTCTCGTAAACGCGGAAACCGAACTTGTCCGAACCCTCTTCGACGGGCTCGACCTTGAGATGGTCCTTTAGAACGTATGCTCCGGACTCATTCAGGTTGAATTCCGCACGAAGGCGCCCGACCTCGGAGTCGAGAAGAGCGCGGCAGAGATGGTCTTGGATCGCCCGGAACTTCTGCCTTTCGGCCTCGTCAAGCGGGCCAGCGTCTTTATTCATCGTCACCCCCAACACGATTCGATCGAATGAACTCTTCAAGATCCTCGAACCGGTACAGAATTTTTCCAGCGATGCGATGGTAGGGAAGTCCCTCTTTCCTCATTCGCCACAGGGTAACAGTTGAGGTCTTTAGGTAATCGGCGGTTTCCCTTGACGTGAGAAGCCTGTCAGTCTGAATGGTTTCCATAATCTCTCCTAAAACTGAAAAACGCCCGCGCTTCGGAAGTTGATCCGAAGTGCAAGGCGTCCAAGCGATGCGTTCAGGGCGTTGGCCCCCACGGGTTGTCAGGAGTAGGTTACAAAAGCCAAAGACACTTTGTCAAACTTTCTTCTGATTTCAGCGCTTACTCATTAATAAGAGGAAATCCTACATTTAGAACATTCATCGCCAAGAGTTTACACCGCACAACCCCAGAACAATGTTCACCTCAAGACGGCCGCTGTTGTCAGTTGATGGTGCCGCCGTCTGCGACATCATGGTCCAAGGCCTTATGGCCTGCATTCATCTTCTCAGCGAAGCTCCGAACAATATCCGCATCCGAGCTGGTGTAGTGTTTTAATGTCGTGTCAAGGTTCGTATGGCCCGCGAGTTTGCCCGCCATCGCGATCGGGTTCCCCTGCATGATCCATTTTGTAATTGCTGTTCGTCGCAGATCATGAAATCTCAGGTCATCGATCCCGGCGATCTCTTTCACCGTCGCCCAGCTCCGCTTAAAATCGGCAAACGGAAATGGGCCGACCGAATCACTGATTTCCCGCAATCCCAGAAGCTCTGTTTTCGTTCGCTGCGTTAGAGGAACCAGCCTCTCTCGTTCCGTCTTCGTATGGGTCCCCACGATCTTGATCGTTTCTGCTTCAAAATCAATGTCCTCCCACCTCAGTTTGAGGATCTCGCCCCGGCGCATTCCGGAGTCAACGGCTAGCAGGATGATCGCCTTTAGATAGGGATTGTCAACCGAAACTGTCGTGCTGATCCTCTCAACCATTCCGTGTCGGCGGCGCTCGTACTCAACGATCCTGGAGCCCGAACAGGCATCGAGCAGCCTCACTTCTTCAGCCGCGGACAGCCGTCGCGTTCTTTCTTTCTCGGAGGACTTATTGATGATGCTCGACCCCAGAAAAATATCCCTTGCCGTCCATCCTTTGGAATGTGCGAACCGCATCATTCGCCGCATCGCCGACAGCTCCCGGTTAATAGTGGCAATCTTGATCGGCACGAACCTCTTACTCGCCTGAATCTCCGGGCGCCGGGATCCGTTCTTTAGTCGCCAGCGGCGGTACTCCCGCAGAGTCTCAGTAGTTATCTGCCCGATCAACATCTTTCCGAAGAATTCGTTCAGGACTTTCAAGTAATTCTTGGCCGTCCGGTGGGACCTGACACCTTCGATCTTCCGCCCGTCCACGATCACCGCCTTGGAGTAGAATTCCTTCGCGCAGATTGCTGACAAGTCGGTGAACGTCATACGCTCACCAGTACGAAAGTGGCCTTGTGTCTTCTCGAGCTTCCGCACGAGCCTGTCTCGCTCATCAACGGCCTCAAACTTCTTATCCTTGAGCCTTTCAATGCTCCGCTCGCGGCCCTCTACTGTGTCAAAGTAGATGATCCGAAGTGTCCACTTACCCCGGCTCTTGCCTGACTTCCTTTTGAATATACTGGTTTTGATGTTCATCTTCGCCCCCTGTCCCACTATTTTCCCACTTTCAATCGCGAAAGAGAAGTTAAGAAGATGAAATTCCCTGAAACGTCAAATCCGCTGGTAACCCACAGATAAAGGCTCTTGGGGGCGAAATATGAAGCGAGGTGAAAAAGTGGGAAATGTACGCCCGTCCGCCTCCGGAGCGAAAGGCCGCAGGTTGAAGTCCTGCCGGGAGCACCAGAATTCAATGGTCACTGGTCAGTGTTCATCGATCAATGGCCATTTTTCGTTTGCTCCGCAGCCACGCTTGCAACCGGAAAGGGCGGGCACATGTCCGGCGCCTGTGAAGTCCCGGCAAACCCGGCGACTCCCTGCAAATAGAAAGGAGAAGGCCCCAGTTTTGAAGAGGGGTTTGGGAGATCCTCAATCCACAAGGATCTTCGAAGAGTAACTTACGACATAGATTCGAAGGAATGAATCAATGAATTCATCTGTCGCATCCGGGTCGTCCTTCTTGATATCCGCGACCAACTTCTTATAGTCTTCGGTTTTCTTGAAAGCCTCGAATTGACGGGCTTTAAAAGCATCGTAGGCCTTGTGATCGAAGTCCCTCGATTTCCGGAACATTCCCTTTTCAATCTCTATGAGCGTGTACGTCTCGTAGGTCGAGGCATAGCCCATGTGGACATAGTTGACGACCTTACCCCTGGGAACCACCAGAATCCCAGTGAACCAGTCGATCTTCAGCACCTCGCCCTTCGGTACGACATCTTCGAGGACCGATTTCCAGGCGAAAGCGTGGGATCCGCTTTCATTTTTGGCCGAGTACTGGATCTCCACGTCGTTGAGGATCAGTTCGCCGTCCTTGAGCTCAAACGTCGCAACGTAACCCCTCCAAAGCGCGGAGGACATCACCCCGCCCTTCGGACGCTTTTCCGGAAACTTATCGAAATAGACCTCAAGAGGATTGGAATGAAGGAAATGTGTCTCGCCCTTGTAGATCAACTTGTCCGGGATCTGAGCGGTCGCAAAGGCGCACATCGAGCACGCGAGCAGGAATATCACTGCGAATGCGGTTCTTCTAACGATCATATCTCCTCCTTTGCCTTAAGGCAGCCGACCAATGCGATTTGTTCCGCTGAGATGCGCGGACATCGTCGAAAAGAGGTTCAGGCGAGCAAGCCGTTCGGTTGCTATTCACGGAGGGGAGTGTTTGAACGGCGTATCCGGCAGGACAGCATTCAGCGAACGAAGTCTCAACCCGTTAATTCCGTCAGTTCCCCGTCGGCAGTTCGACCTTGACCGTCCTTTGTTCCCTCTGCCGCTTCGCGAGCTCGAACCAGTACTTCACATTCCAGCGTTCCAGCCTCGGCTCGATCTTTCGTCCGGTCTCAAAATCGGCGGCCGCTTCCCGCGGCATCTCCTTCAAGAGGAAGACGATCCCGCGGTCCATGTAGAATTGTCCGCGATTGCCGTCCGTCATCTCGATCGCCTTCGTGTAGTCCGCCAGGGATTCGTCAAGATTCCCGTAGATCATCTTCTGCCGCGCAAGCGAGATGTAGGCCATCGGAGTGGGATCGAGCGCGATGGACTTCTCGATCGACCACATCTGCCGGTCCGGGCGTTCCGCCAGCGCGTAGATCGAACTGAGGTTGTTAAGCGCCATTACAACGGTGCTCTTCATTTCCGCCAGTTTGGCGGGCGCGAGCTTTCCGGCGGACTTTGACTCTTCGAACCGCTCTACGACCTCCAGCAGGTCCTTCTCAGCCCCTTCATAGTCCTCGTTCAAACGCCTTGCGTGGGCGCGGCTCATCAACAGATCGAGATCGAACGGATCGTACTGGATCGCGCGTGTGTAGTCGTCGATCGCTTCCTTGACCCTTTCGAAGTTGCGCAAGAGAAACCCGGCCCGAGCGCTGAAGCTCCGCTCGTTGACGAATCCATAGGTGATCGCGGAATCAATGTCGCGCAGAACCGCCGAATGATAAGGTTTGAGTTCGTCGCTTCTCATCCCGCCATTCTCCTTGATCATCCGGCCGATCATAGAGTTGAGGATCAAAGCACGTTCGAAAAAGATCTCTCCGTTTCGCGGAGCGAGCAGAAGCGCCGTGTTCAGGTCCTCAAGCGCGCCCGGAAGGTCCGCCTGATTGTTGCTTCGTGCCTTGCTTCTGGCGATGTATGCCTCGACAAGATTTGAATCGAGATTTATCGCTTCGTCGAAGAAAGGTATCGAGTCTTTGTAACGGCCGGACTTCATCGTCTCGACGCCTTTATCAAAGTACTCCTCCGGAGAAGTCTGCGAGAATGCGGGAACGACGCAGAATACAAGCACGCAAAGAGATAGAACAGACGGGACGAGAATGCGCATATGAGAGCCTTTGTTCGAAGGTCGGAAACTGATTCAGAATACCCGAGTGCGCGGTCCTTGGGAAGTATCTGTTTCGAAGCACCGAATCAGAATTGGCCATTAATTGTGGTCAAACCCGCACGGCAGGTTGTAGGATGTAAGTCAACATTTTTTCATCCGCACAAGCATTGCGTCAGATCGTGGTCTTGCGAAGCCGAATATTTCTAAAGAACTAACCTGAAAAGATCATCAGGAGAAAGAATAATGAAAGGATCAGCCATTGTTTTCTTGGCAGCCGTTTCGCTCGCGCTGTCGATTACGTCATTTGGTCAGACAAACAGCAAGGAGGATTTTCGTGCCTGGCTCGAGAAAGTCACCAACAGGAACTTCGACGGACTTGTTGAAAAGACACATCCGGACGGCGGTGTGACTGTCGATCTCAAGGGCCGGTTCCACAATGTGCTTCTGGCAAAGCGAACGCTCTCAGGAGAGATCGTCGTGGGCTGCGTCGCGGACGTACGACAAGCTGACGCGTTCCTGAGCCGAAGCGAAACCACCGGGACGTTCTTTCGTGGGACCTACCCCGGAATGGATGACCTCCGCACGGCAGCCAGGAACCACGGGATGAGCGACGAGGAGTACGCATTCTTCAAAAGGATGATCGACAACGCAGGCGTTCTCCGCGAAGGCTCTCTCTCCGGATCGACGATCAGCATCGTCAACAATGACGGAGCCGGTGAGGGGTTCAACGATCCGACGGCAGCCACGCCTGAAGGCGGAAACACCGGGACCACCCTCGGCGAGCAGAGGCTCAACGTGTTCAACTTTGCGGCCGACATCTGGGAAGCTTTCCTCGACAGCAATGTTGAGGTGCGGATCCGGTCGCAGTTCGATCCGCTCTCGTGTACGCCTACATCCGCCGTCCTTGGCGGCGCGAGCCCGACCACAGTCCATAGGGAATTCGCCGGCCGCATATTCGACGGAACCTGGTATCACCAGGCATTGGCCAACAAACTGGCCGGTGCCGATCTGAGTGCAAGTCCGGACATCAACGCCACATTCAACAGCTCGATCAACAACGATCCGGATTGTGCCGCCGGCCTGAGGTTCTACCACGGACTCGACAACACGACTCCGCCCGGCACGATCAACCTGTTGGTGGTGATACTTCACGAGTTCGCGCACGGGCTGGGCTTTTCTGATTTCGCGAACGCCAACACCGGCGAACTGTTCAACGGATTCCCCGATGTCTTCACGACGTTCATGTTCGACCGGACGACCGGAAAGTTCTGGAACGACATGACGAACGGCGAAAGGATGGCATCGGCGATCAATGACGGGAACGTACTCTGGAGCGGGTCTAACGTAAGCGTGGCCTCGGGATTTCTGGTCAACGGACGCGATCCTTCTAACGGTTTCGTTCAGCTCTACACTCCGAATCCGGTCGAAGGCGGGTCATCCATCTCACACTGGGATACCGATGCGAATCCGAATCTCCTTATGGAACCGGACATCACTCTTAATCTTCCGCTCACTCTGGACCTTGCAAGACAGCAGATGAGGGACGTCGGCTGGTACCGGGACACCAACAAGGACGTCATCCCGGACGCTATCACGGATGTTCAGCCGAGCGGCGTAGCGGTACAGCCGGGGTCGCAGTCGACGATCACCTGGACAAGCACAGGCGGATTCACGAGGAACGTCACGATCGAGCTCTCGCTCGACGGAGGCGCCACCTATCCCACGGTTATCGCTGAAGACGTACCGAACAGCGGATCGCATCCCTTCGCAGTCCCGAATAACACGACCCCAAGAGCCAAGGTCAGGATCCGCGAAGCAGGATTCGTCGATCCCGCCGGGTCTTCTTCGCCTCACTTCACGATCGGCAGCACATTCATCTCTACCAAGCCGTATATCGACATAGACGGTGATGGAAAAACGGACGTCTCTGTATTTCGGCCCAGCCCCGGAGCACTCGCGGATGATCCTTTGCCGGAAGGCAGCACGTCGCAGTGGTGGCTTTTGCGGTCGAGCGATCAGGGCACAAGGGGACTCGCGTTCGGTAATGCGGACGATGTTCCGGTGCCCGCTGACTTCACGGGCGACGGAAAGACCGACATCGCGTTCTGGCGTCCTTCGACCGGCGAGTGGTTTATTCTGCGGAGCGAGGACGACTCGTTCTTCGCCTTCCCGTTCGGAGCCACGGGCGACATCCCTGCGCCGGGCGATTTTGACGGCGACGGAAAAGCGGATCCCGCGGTCTACCGTCCGTCTTCGGGCACCTGGTTCATCGTCCGGTCTTCCGACGGAGGACTGACCGTCGTTCCGTTCGGAGTATCGGCGGACAGGCCGATCGTTTCGGATTACGACGGCGACGGGATGGACGACGTGGCGGTTTACAGGGCCCCCGACAACCAGTTCTGGCTGTTCAGGTCTTCTTTGGGGGTGAAGGCCTACCAGTTCGGAACCGCGGGCGACAAAACGGCGGTCGGCGACTGGACCGGCGACGGCAAGTCGGACGTAGCGTTCTTCAGGCCTTCTGAAGGAGCGTGGTACGTGATCAGGTCCGAGGACGATTCGTTCTTCGCGTTCCCCTGGGGCGTCGGAACGGACGTTCCTGTCCCGGGCGATTACGACGGCGACGGGCAGTTCGACGCGGCGGTGTTCCGGCCTTCGGACAACACCTGGTACATATTCGGGTCGACCGACGGACCGCAGTTCATCCCGTTCGGCGTGCCCGGGGACGTGCCGCTTCCGAATGTTTACGTGGTCTCTCCTTAATCAGGGACTTAACCACAGAAGGCACGGAGGGCACTAAGCGAAGAGGGGACACGGATGAACACGGATAAAGACAGGGATTTTCACAGATTCTGAAGATAACTTCGATGATTTGCGAAAGAGTTATCTTGAACCATCCGTGTAATCCGTGGCCAGTTTTTTCTCCGTGCTCTCTTTGTTCTCGGTGGTTCAAATTCTTGGCAGGATAAGGACGGGTCCAAGGGTCGTTCCTACGACTCGCCAAACTCAGCCGACTCAGCCAACACAGCTAGCTCACCAAACTCAGGCAACTCGGTCAACTCAGCTAACTCAGCCAACTCGCCAAACTTACTTTCCGATGCAAAACGTCAGGAAGATCCGCGTGAGCATGTCTTCAGTCGTAGTCTCGCCCGTTATCTCGCCGAGGTAGCGGATCGCGTTGTGCAGACCAACCAGGACGATCTCTTCGCTCGTGCCCTGCTCCAGCAGAGGCAGCGACGAATCTACCTCTTCCTTCGCCCGCCGCAGGAGGTCGTGATGCCTTGCGTCCGAGACGAGGAAGCCGGAACTCTCCACATCTTCGGGAGAAAAAGGCCCGACTATCGCATCCTGAAGATCTTCCAATCCTTCCGCCATCTTCGCTGAGATCCTGACGGTCGTCGAGGATTCGGCAGCAAGTCCCTCCAAAAGCCCATTCGCCGAGCCGGCGTCGATCTTGTTTACCGCGATTATCCGGTTCAGGTCGCGCGCCGCTTCGAGGACCTCCAGATCTTCCGCGTTGAGCTCTTCCGAGGCGTCAAGCACTACCACGACCACGTCCGCGTCGGCCATCGCCCGTTTCGCGCGTTCGACCCCGATCGTCTCGACGGTGTCGATCGTCTCGCGCATCCCTGCCGTGTCGATCAGAGAGACCGGAATGTCGCGGATCGTGAAACTCTCGTGGATCTGATCGCGGGTCGTTCCGGGAATCTCGGTCACGATCGCGCGGTCTTGTCCCAGCAAAGCGTTGAACAGGCTCGATTTACCTACGTTCGGGCGGCCGACAAGGGCCACCCTCAAACCCTCGCGAAGAAGCTTTCCCGCTTTGTAGGTCGAAGCGAGTCGTCCGAGCTCTTTCGAAACCTCGCGAAGTTCTCCCGCAAGCCTTTCCGTCTGAGCTTCGGGCAGATCGTCCTCGACGAACTCGAGCGCGGATTCGAGCACGATGATCACATCGAGCAGTTTGTCCTTCAGAGGCCCCAGCGTGTGCGAGAACTCGCCGCGAAGCTGGCGGACGGCCTGGCGGGTCATCGCGATGCTGTTCGAATCGATCAGATCGCGGATCGCCTCCGCCTGCGACAGGTCGATCCTTCCGTTGGCGAGCGCACGCAGAGTGAACTCGCCCGGCTCGGCAAGCCGTGCGTCAAGATGCAGGCAGATGTCGATCACCTGGCGCAGAAGGACGGGCGAGCCGTGGCAGCTTATCTCGACTATGTCCTCGCCGGTGAAGGAATGCGGAGCTTTGAAGTAAGTGACGACCGCCTCGTCGATCATCTCGCCAGTCAAAGGATCGACAATGCCTGCAAGCGTCGCGTGACGCGGCTCTAGGTCCGCATCTCCGACGGTCAACTTCTTGACTATCGAATGCGCACCTTCACCACTGAGCCGAATCACGCCGATCCCGCTTCTTCCCAGCGGCGTCGATAGAGCAACGATCGTGTCCATATAAAATGAAAAAGGACGAAGGAAAAAACGATATCTCCTTCATCCCCCTTATCCCTGTTTCAAGTGCCTATTTCAAACGCACCTGCAGACGCCTGTCGCGGCCCTGGCCGACCGATTCAGTTTCCAGGTCCTTCTCTTGGCTCAGCGTAAGGTGGATGATCCTGCGCTCGGTCGAGTTCAGCACACCGAACGTGAACGGAACGCCCTTGTCGCGCACGTTCTTCGCGGCGAACTTGGCCATCGCGTGAAGCTCTGACGTACGCGTCTTTCGAAAGCCTTCCGCGTCGCATATGAAACGGTGCTCGCGGTCGAGCTCGCGTCCGTAAACCTGAAAAAGGATGGTCTCGAACGCGTCGAGTAGCTCGCCGTTCTCGCTGAGCATCATTCCGGCGTCGTCGCCGCTGAAGTCGATCACACAGCCTTCATCCGTGAACTCGGCGGAAACATCGACGTCGAAGCCGGCCTCGTCGACGAGGTCGGAGATGAATTCTTCAGCGTTGTTGCAAACGTCACTCATAACACTTCTCCGCCTGCCTACGGGGTCGAAAGCTTCGCCTTGTTCTCGATCATCGGCGCCGCGGCGTCGTCCTCCCGGTTCATCCAGTTGATCAGCATCTGCTGGCCGAACATTATCACGTTACCCGTGAACCAGTAGAGCAGAAGTCCCGACGGAGCTGACCACATTATCCAGAGCATCATCACCGGCATGATGTAGGTCATCATCTTCTGCTGCATCTGCTGCTCGGGCGTGACCGCTGGCGTTGTCGGCGAGAACTTGAACGTCAGCACCATCGAGATCGCGAACGCGAACTCGAGAATGTGGTACGGATCGCCCGACGAAAGGTCGGGCAGCCACAGGAAAGCCTCCTGCCGGAAACCCAGATAGATCGAGACGGTGATATACAGGGCGATCAAAAGCGGGAACTGAAGGATCAACGGAAGGCATCCGCCGATCGGCAGAGCATCCTTTGTCATCTTCAGCTGTTCCATCTGAAGCTGGCGCATCTTCGGGTCGTCGTTCGGGATGCCCTTCTTCTGCATCGCCTTCATCTTGTCCTGTAGCTCCTTCAGCTTCGGCGCGTTCTTTTGCGCTTTCTTGAAGGACTTCGACGAGTACCACCGAAGAGGGAAAAGAAGCGAGTAGAAGAACAGCGTGAAAAGGATGATCGAAACCCCGTAATTGTACGTGAACCCGTAAAGGAACCGCAGGCAGTACAGGATCGGGACGGACAAAGGCTTGGTCAGGAAATAGAACCAGCCGTAGTTGATGAAGTCCTCGACGTCGATCGGCCTTCCGACCGCCTCGGTCAGCTTACCGTTGTAGTTGTTTAGAACGAAGTAGTCCTTCGTGCCGGTGTAGATCTTGTTCACCGCGCCGTCCGAGGCGATCGGGATGTACGCGGTCATCAGGTGCTTCGTCACCCTCGTGCTCTCGCTGCGTGTGGCCCAGGCGATCATACCGTCGAAAAACGGCGGCACTTCTTCTTCGTACGCCTCAGAGCGAAACTCCAGGCCACTGGTCTGCTGAGGCGGGATGACCGCCATCGCAAAATACGTGTCGCCGACGCCCGCCCAGTCGACCGCGCCTTCGACGCTGTACTGGCCTTTCGTACCTTCATCAATGATCGATGCGGCGTACTGTCGGGTTGATGATCCGCCCGCGTTGTAAACACCCTCCGGCTCGACCTTGTAGAAATCGTACCGCTCGATCCCCTGGTCGCCGATGCTCGGCCCGATCACGAGCTTTGTGTTCGGGACCGGCTTCCCGTCCTTCTTCAGATCTACCGAAAGATCCGTCGTGTACTCGTTCGCGCGAAAGACGAACGTCTTTGTCGCTTCGACGCCGTTCGCTCCGCGAAGCACGAACTTGAGTTCCTTCGTCTCGTTCCCCTTCAGTTCGAAAGTGCCTTCATCGCCTTCCAGAGAATAATTGCGCAAGTTCACGAACGTATCTATCGACGTATCGCCAGTCGAAAGCTGTAAAGGCGCGAGCCTAGGCTCCTGGTCGAGGCCTTTCTTGCGAATCAGTTCAAGCGGGATCTTGTTCTCCTTCGTCGATCCCTGGGCATAAAGACGTTTGCGGTCGTCGGTCGATGCGGAATCGTTTAGCAGGAGAATCCAGCTCGTCGCGACCGCGCCTTTCGTATCGATGGTCGCCTCGTACAAAGGGGTCTTGATCCTGATTTGCCTGTTCGGTGTTTCGTCGGGAGTTTCGGCGGCGGCCTGTTCCGGATCCTCTTCCGGCGCCTGAGTCGGAGCCGGCGCGGCGGTCTGCTCCGTAGCCGTGTTCGCAGCGTTCGTGTTGGTGTTCGCTTGATCCGGCGGGGCCTCAGGCGCGAAGAAGTAGGTCCACGTGGTCAGCACGATCAGCGAAAGGATCGCGGCCATAAGGAACCTCTGCTGATTCTGGCTGGAGTCGTTGTTAGACATAGGAACTAAAGTACCGAGTACTGAGAGACGAGTGCTGAGAGATGAGTACTGAGAAATCAGTACTCATCTCTCAGCACTCTTCACTCTCTTACCGGATCGTGCCCTCCCTCGCAGAAAGGCTGGCAGCGCATAAGCCGCTTGAAGGCCATCCACAAGCCCAGCACGGCGCCGTGCCTGCCGACGGCCTCCATCGCGTACTCGGAGCAGGTCGGAGTGAACCTACAAGACAGAGGCAGAAGCGGCGAAACGAATCGCTTGTAAAGCTTCAGCAGATCTGTCAGCAGATATTTCATCGGCGCTATGCTTCTACGTCGGAGCCGCTATTTTCAGTTCTGGACTCGCGTTCGAGGACCCGCGAAACGATCTCCCGGAATTCTTTCAAGGGGCCTTCCAGCTTTGTTTCCAAAAGGCTTCCGTGCGCGTTGAGCACCCAGTCGTACTTCGTGCCGAGCGCCTGAAGCTCCGGCTTTGACTGCCGGAACGCCTCGCGAAGCAGACGCTTTGCCCGGTTGCGTCTGACCGCGTTTCCGACCGCCTTTCGAGAAGCGGTTATCCCCAGACGCTGAAAAGACGTTTCCGACGGCATAATAAACGCAGTCATAAAACGTCCTTTGATTCGTTCTCCTCCGGCGTAAACACGCCGGAATTCACCAGGTTTGCGTAAGCGTTCGGTCTTCGGAAGGCGAAGGCTTAATAGTGGAACGGAGTCAGTCTTTTGCGTCCTTTCTGCCTCCTGCGCTTGATCACGTTGCGTCCGGCCTTGGTGCTCATCCGAGCCCGGAACCCGTGTTTTTTTGCGCGGCGGCGGTTATTCGGCTGAAATGTTCTCTTAGGCATAACAGTATTCCTCTCACTTCAAAAGTGAAACTTTAGATTTTATGTATGCCTCGCCGCCTTGTCAAAGCTAAAGCCGATATAAACGGCGCCATCAGGAACCGAAGATGACCCGTCTTCCTTCGATCCGAAAACCGCCCTCGGTTATCTTGATCACGGCCTCGACGTAGGTCTCGTGCTCGATCTCCAGGATCCTCTCCGAAAGCTCCTCCGGCGAGTCGCCGTCCAGCACCGGCACTGTCTTTTGGACGACGATCGCCCCGTGGTCCAGTTCCTCATCGACGAAATGCACGGTACATCCGGAGACCTTGACGCCGTAATCGACGGCCTGTTTTTGGGCATCGAGCCCTTTGAAGCTCGGAAGGAGGCTCGGATGGATGTTGAGTATACGGTTCGGGAATTGCCGCACGAATGAAGGTGAAAGGAGCCGCATATAGCCCGCCAGGCAGACCAGATCCACCTCTTTCGCCTTCAGCACGGAAACGATCTCGGCATCGTGTTCCTCGCGCGGCCTTCCTTTTCTTGTGATGACGGCCGTTTCGACTCCGAGCTCGGCAGCCTTCTCAAGCCCCGGAGCCGCGCTCTTATCGCTTATCACGACGGCGACCTCGGAGTCCGGGATCGCGCCCGCCTGCACCGCTTTGGTGATCGCCGCCATGTTCGATCCCCTTCCGGAGATCAAGACTCCTATTCTCATCGTTTCAGTTCCAATTCTTTATCTGCTTCCAGAATTCGTCCACAGGTGGTTTCAGATCGCGGCAAACAAGGATGTCGAAGTTCTCATACGTCATATTGAATCGTCCTCCCACCGGCTCACGCACCTCAACGCTGCCGCAAACCTGTTCCGCGCTTTCTCTTTCCACACCGAGAAGGATCGCGATCCTGCCGTCGTAATCGCCAAAGCCCCACAGATAGTAGCTTTGGTGAGGACTAATCGCTCTCGGCAATCCGTATCTCGGCCCGAAATGGTCGATCGCACCTGCCTCGCCGTAGTTCGAGGCGAAGATAGCCGCCCGTTCTCTTTCTTCGTCGGGAAGCGACCGGTACACACGGGCGGTCTTTTCTACCATTTCCTCCCAGCCGAACATGTCGCCAAAATGCTGCGGAAGAACTCCCTCGTGCGCGACCTCAGTTTTTGGCGGAGCGATGCCGATCGCGGTTTCGTAGCTCTTGTAACTATCAACTGGAAGCGCGGGGACAGCGAGCGGAGCAAGTGCTGTTCCGGCAAGGATCAAAAGCGCCGCAAAGGTGCAGAGCGCGGCGCGTCCGGGTGCGGACCGCCCGAGAAGGCGTTCCCAGAAGACGCCGCCGGCAGCGAACAAAAACGGATATACGGGAGCAAGATAGTAGTTCTTAGCGTTCAGCGCCAGCATTGCCGCGAACAAAAGCACAAACGTGATGCCCAGCACCCTGAATTCCGCTAGCCACCTTGAACTCAACAGAAGAGCGAGTCCGGGCAGCCAGACCGCGATCGTCACCGGATTCAACATTATCATCTGCTGAACGGTAAATTCGATCGCGGAGACCTCTACGTTCTTCCCGCTTTCTCGCACATTGCGAAGAAGTTCAAGGGTCGCCCAGTCATTCTGATACTGCCAGACAAGATTCGGGACGAAGATGACAAAAGCGATCGCGGCGGCCATCCAGATGTGCGGCCTCGTGAAAACCTTCCTGTATCGGGACAGAAGAAGCGCGACTGTTAAAGCGGCTCCGAAGAACACCATAGAATGCTTGTTCATCAGACCCAGGCCCGCGAACGCTCCGAAAAGGATCCAGTATTTCGGGTCTTCACGCCTGACCGCCCATATGAAACTCAGAACGCAGCCCATCCAGAAGACGGACTCGTAGTAATTCATCCCCAACAGGTTGTCGACCGCCAGATACGAAGGCGCGACAAGCACTGCGAGACAGGAGATAAGGACCGCAAAATGCCGTCCGCCGAATTCACGAACAAGGAGTCCCGTGATGACGATCCTGAGCGAACCGGCGATCGCGGGAAAAAGGCGGATGGCGTGAAGGCTTTCTCCGAAAATGGACCGGCTGAATTCTGTGACGTAAACGCTTAGAGGAGCATGATCCGGATAGCCTAAGGCCAGATGGTCGGCGCAGGCAAGAAAATACAATTCATCCCTGAAGTAGCCGTAACTTCCGCCGACGTAGGCGAAAATCAGCAGCTTCACGCAGGCGATCGCTACTGCGACGGACATCGGACCAGTTACAAAAGCCGAGGCCCTCTTGTCTTTGATGTCCATCGTTAGAACCGCATACCGGATCGTTAGAGGATCGTCACCTCGCGTTCCCCGCGAACGACCTTGCCGATCTCGATGCAGACGCCTCCCGCGGACTCGACGTGCGCGGTCACAGAGTCCTTTTCTTCCGCGGAGCATATCACCGCCATCCCGATGCCCATATTGAAGGTCCGGAACATCTCCCGGTCCTCAACGTTCCCGAGTTTCCGTATCAGCCCGAACACGGGAGGTTCGTTCCAGGAGCCCGGATCGATCTCCACCGCCGTGCCCTTCGGGAGTATCCGGGGGATGTTCTCCAGAAGGCCTCCGCCGGTGATGTGGGCGAGCCCTTTTATCCTGCCGGTGCCGATCAGGCCCGACAGCTCGGGAAGATAGCTTTTGTGCGGCCTGAGAAGCACCTCGCCGACGGTCTCGCCAACGAGTTCGTCCGGCGAATCTTCGGGCCGGAATCCGCCGATCTCGAAGAAAAGCTTTCTCGCAAGCGAATAGCCGTTCGTGTGCAGGCCGTTCGAAGGAAGCCCGAGAACGACATCGCCCGGCGTGATCGAACTTCCGTCGATGACGTTCTTCTTGTCGACGACGCCCACGACGAAGCCCGCAAGGTCGTATTCTCCATCCGCGTAGAAGCCCGGCATCTCCGCCGTCTCGCCACCGAGCAGGACGCATCCGTTCTCGCGGCAGGCGATCGAAAGGCCTTCAACAACCGAGGCAGTCACGTCGGCGGACAGCTTCCCGGTCGCGAAATAATCGAGGAAAAAGAGAGGCTTGGCCCCCTGGACGAGGATGTCGTCGACGCAGTGATTGACCAGGTCCTGGCCGATCGTGCTGTGGATCCCGGTTTCGAAGGCTATCTTGAGCTTTGTCCCCACGCCGTCGGCTGAAGCGACAAGCACGGGTTCCGTCATCTCCGGGAACCGCCCGTCGAACATACCGCCGAAACTGCCTATGTCGGTCAGCGTGCGCTCGTTGAACGTGGACTTGGCACACTCCCTAATTCTTGCAACGGCTTGATTTGCGGTGTCGATCGAGACACCGGCGTCGGAGTACGAAACGGACTTTGTCATAGAGGCCTCGATTATATTCGTTTCACGAACGGTTGACCAAAGAGCCTTGGGTCAATTGACGCGGGGTTCCTTTCAAACTAGCATTTTTTCGGAGGAGATGGATTAATGAGCTTTACCTTGATCGACCAGGGGTCGGAGAACTTCGAATTTCGGGCAAGCGTATGGAACTGGAACACTTTGCTCGAGATAGTCAAATCGTTCGACCTGATCAGCGAGGGCAAGATCCGCGAGATGAGCTATGCCGCGGCCGGAACGAAGGTCTCCGTCGAGGAGGCCCGCGAGATTGGAGGAAAGATCCGCGACGAGATCCTTCCCAAATTGTCGCCCGGGATGCGTATCTTCTCGGACCTGAGCGTTACCGAAAAGCCCGACGACGGGACGCTCTATCGCGACGATGACGAAAAGTGGAAGAACTACAGCGTCGATTACGAATGGCTGAAGGAGTTCTCGGACTTCTGTTTCGATTCGAAGGGCTTTCAGGTCTACTAAGCGAATGGATTTCTGGCAGACGATAGAACCGGTGATCTCAACCATCTGGTTCCACCTCGCGTCTTTGATCGTGATGGCGACGGTCCACGGCTATCTCGGCGCTTGGCTGGCCGTCCGTATGCTCTTTCGTCCTCGCAGGCCGGTCAAGTTCCTTGGGATCACGGTTTTTCCGCAGGGAATGATCCCGCGTCACCGCGAGCGCCTGGCCAAGGCGATCGGAAAGGCTGTCGGAGAAGAGCTCGTTTCCCAGGAGACCGTCCTCGAAGAGCTTTTCGAGAAGGAGTTCCTCCAGAAGAAGATCCGCGGCGTTGTCGATTCCTATACACGCGATCTGCTCGAGCGCGATCACCCGTCGCTGATCGAATCGGTCCCTGAGAAGTTCCGCGCGACCCTGATCGATACGGTCTCGATGCTTCGGGTCCGGATCGGGGATTACGTCGGGACCGTCATAAGGAGCGAGGAGACCGCGCAGACGATCCAGGAATTTGTCGGCGACCGGGTCGACGAGATTATGTCGCAGAAGCTTTCCGAGACGATCTCGGAAGAGACGTTCGACGACCTTCTAAAATTCCTGGAGGCAAGGATCGACGCGGTCGTCCACGAGCCGGCGCTCGAGAAAACAATCGCCTCGTTCATAACCGGGAAAGTGGACGAACTTGTGAACGAGCAGGCTCCCCTCCGCGAGTTGTTCACCAAAGAGGCCGTTTCGCTCTTGAAGGAGAAAGCGTTCGAGCAGATCGATCCGGTCGTGCATCAGCTTGCGGAGATCGCGACCGAGGACCGCACGAAGGACCAGATCAGTTCTCTGATCAAGAAAGAGGTCCACAATTATTACGAACAGCTTCCGTTTTTCAAGAAGATCTTCGTCTCCCGAGACAACCTGCTTCACGAGGTCGATCAGTTGGTCGACGAGAGCCTTCCGCGGCGGATCGAGGAAACGCTGAAAGGCGATTTCTTCGCAGAGGAGGCGGAGGCGTTCGTAGGCAAGTCGATCGACAACGCGCTTTCAAGGCCACTCCCGGAAATCATCGGCCAGGTCGCGCCGGACCAGCTCGACCGGCTAAAGGCTCAGCTGACGATGAACATCCTGCGCGTGCTCCAGGGCGAGCAGATGAGGAAATCGATCGCGGGCTATCTTTCGGATTCGCTCGAAGCGGTCAAACCGAAGCTGATCGGGGACCTTATGCAGTCGACGCATCCGGAGGCGAATAAGAAACTGCGGAGGATGCTGACCGGCGGGCTGATCGGCGTGCTCGAGCGGGAGGAGACCGCGAATATCGTAAACGAGGTCCTTTTAAAGCAGATCGACTCGCTTTTGAACGCGCCGATCGGACGCCTCTCGAAACATATCTCGGAAGATCAGATTTCAAGAGCCGGAGACGCCATAACTGATGTCATCATCGACGCCGCAAAACAAAAACTGCCGGAGGCGATCGAAGAATTCGATCTCGGCGGCGTGGTCAGGGAGAAGGTCAACAACTATCCCGCGGAGAAGCTCGAGGCCCTGGTGCTTTCAGTCGCCAAGGACAACTTGAGAATGATCGAGCTGTTCGGAGCCGCGTTCGGTTTCTTCATAGGGTTCGGCCAGTCGATACATTTCTACTTCTACTTTTACTATTTCCGCTAGAAATGATCACAACCAGCTTCTCATCTGCGGGAAATCCTTGTCCGTGTCGCAGATCACGTCCACCGAACTCCATTCGTTCACGTACAGCCCTACAACGCGCACTCCCAGGTCCCATCTTTTTACACGCTCGGCGCCGGCCAGGATATGGTCTTTGCGGACCTCGAAATCGCATGGATTTGCGAGACAGTCGAAATGCCCCGCGACAGCGACGATCGCCGACTGATGCCTCCCGACGGAGAGGATCACCTCGTCCCTCATAAGGCGTGCACGGTCTGTCTTGAACTGTGACAGAACTCCGTCCGCGCCGGGAGTGGTGATCACATCGACGTATTTGACGTTGGCGTGCAGGCGGACCCATTCGCTGACCGGGTGCTGTGCCCGGCCGTCTATGCAGTTGATCGCGGTGCCGAAAGTGTCGACGGTGGAGAACGTCATATCTGGATGGTTACCGGCAAAGTCTCTCAGTTTTTTGCCCGGATGTTAAATTCGGTAGAACTCTCGAAACCTTTGAAGCGTTCTGTTGAGCGTCCAAGGCTTTGTAAGCATTCGTGGAGGAATCACAAAAAAGATAGGAAAAAGGAAGGCGCGTCCGAACCTTATCTGGAGTCAGTCTAGATTCCATCGATCTTCCCCGGCCCTTCCGCAAAATTCGGTAGAAGGGTTCGGATTCCCGATGCGGCCGCTAAGTGATTGATCGTCCAAGGTTGCCAGGGTCTGTAAGTCAAGTGACACTTCGACATCGACGCGTCCGCGAATCCAAGATGTTTACGGAATTCCCGAGCTAGCGTCTACGGCGAAATGACCGGTCAGCGCCCCAATTTGGAGGCGAATGACCTGATCCATTTGTAGGGCTTTTTAATCACGCCAAACGCGCGTGATTCGAAGGATTTCTTGCTGGTTTCGCGGGTGTTTTCGGCGGTCTCGAGTTCAGTTTCTAAGGGGTTATTGACAGGCGAAACTCCATTTGGCGGATCAGAAATTTCGTAAGTTTCGTACTGTCCGATGTAAATTAACTTGTCAGGGAAAAGTCGCTTGGCATCCACGGAAGGGTCTCGAAATTCGTCGGTATCGGATGTACGAAACTTGGCCGCAGCCGATGTGGACCTCAATTTCGGCTCGAGACGGTCAACACGTGCAGACCAAACAGGGTCGCGATCATCAAGCTCTTCACTATCGTTGATGGCGACAGGTTCGAGGGACGGTTTTTCGTGGATCACAGGTGCGGCAGCATGGGGAACGCCTGCTAGAGCCATCTCCGGAACCTCGGCCTCCATTGCCGTCATCAAAATAAACGCGACGTCCAGGCAAACAACCAGTGCGATTCCAAAAACCAACTTCCTCATCCCAAGCCTCCCTTGATGTTAAACCAGGCCAAACCCTTTTAAAAAGTATAACGCGGTTCCTTTAAGATCCCAAGGATTCTTGTCGTTACTGAGAGCTGTTTCGCTGAAAACTGGCAAGGATAACTTTGTCAATCCTTCGACGCAATCCGGCACCGAAGATCGGGAAGGGATCATCCCACGCAAGTCGTGCTTTCGCTTCGCACCTCAAGGCTCACGTCAGCTAACTATCGAAGGACAGACCATCCACCCTTGCGCTTATTACGTCATGCGACATTCGAAACTAGTTGGTTCCGACCTTTGCCTTGCCCATTTCCGGGCGCCGAAAGACTGCCAAGTAACAATCAGCGAGAAACGGCAAATTAAGGCATGCCGCGGCCCCAGATGATGCAACAAACTGAACCGCGGGCTAACCTCCAAAAGAAACAACTGTCCATCCGGCGCTCGCTTAAAGTCGAATTTCGGAAGTCCTCGAAAGTTCAGATTACTATCGACCTCACGGCCAAGCTGGGCGACATCATCGGCGTCCGAAAAGGTCAGTGCGCAGCTTTGGCCAAATTCCTTCGGATACGTGGGGATCTTCTTCCCCGTAAACTCGCCGCCGATCTGGCCAGTGTCCTCGATGTACGCGTAATCACTCTCGATAGCGTTCTCGTCGCCCGGGACGAACTCCTGAACAAGGAATTCTATCCCCTTGTCTTCGAGTAAGGCTTTCACCGTCTGTAGTTCATCCTGTGTTTCGATTAGCGCGGCCTTACCCGGGCCGGCAACGGGCGCACAATGCGAACTGGTCCGAGTACTGGTTTGGCTATTACCGGAAACCGCAGTTCTGATCCTTCTCAAGGAAGTTCAATGTCGGCCGAGCTGAACACGGTCTCCGGAACCGGAAGGCCGACATCACGTGAGAGTACAAGAAATCTGACCTTGTCGACAAAGATCTCTGCTGTTTCGCTCTCAGGAATAACGAAACGATAGAATTTGCTCAAGCGCTCCCGGCTTTGGGAAATCATCACTAGGTCCGCGTCCGATTCGTAAAAGAGGATCGGTTTCTCTGCCTTCGTCGATCCGAATTCGATCAGCGACTCCACAAGTTTCTCGGGTGCCTTCCACGTAAAATCTCTTAGTTTTTTTCTGTTTTGTTAAATTCCGGAGAACTTTTGAGAAAATGAAAGCGTTCTGTTGAGCGTCCAAGGTTCTGTAAGCATTCGTGGAGGAATCATGTAAAAGATAGGAATTTTGATATTCATAGTCGCCATAGCGTCGGGAATAATCCTGGCAAAGGTTTTTTCGTTCGGATCGCTCCCGGCGGTGAGTTTGCCCTCGGTCTCGTTCTTTTCAAAGGTAAGGGGATCGGGAAATGTAGTGACCGAAAAGAGGAACGTCTCGGAATTTACAAAGGTTGATGTGGGCGGCGCGTTCAAAGTGGAGATAGTGGCGGGCAAAGAGCACAGCGTCGAGGTCGAAGCCGACGACAACCTGCTCCCTCTGATCTCGACCAGGATCGACGGTGAAACGCTTAAGATCGAAACCGAGAAGCGCTTCTCGACCGGAAGGGGTTTGAAGGTCAGGATCACGGCACCGAACATCGAGCGGCTGAAACTCTCAGGAGCATCGAACGCTGTTCTTTCGAATGTCGAGAACGAGGATCTGATACTCGACCTCTCCGGCGCGGCGCGTGTAAAGGTATCCGGCAAGACGGGAACGCTTACGCTCGACATGAGCGGAAGGAGCAAGATCGACACCGGTGAACTTTCGGCGGTGAAGGTCGTCGTCGATGGCAGCGGCGCGAGCCGGGCGACGGTCAATGTCTCGGAAGATCTTAACGCGGATCTTTCCGGCGCAAGCAAGGTCCGCTACACAGGAAGCCCTTCGAATGTGCAGAAAAAGACCTCCGGCGCATCATCCTTAAGCCGGAGCGAATGATCCCTCGAAGGGGATCAGAAGATCACTAAAAGGCCGCCTTCCGAGGCGGTTTTTTGTGTCCCGGGACCGCTTCCAGCCGGTTAAATTAATATTGCCCGAATGTTACAAATGCTTGCGCGAAAAGGGCTTTCCACCTTTTAAAAGTGTTTATTTCGGAACCTGTGGATAACTACTTGCAATACCCTTCAATCTCTGATAATCTTACGCACATTTCAGAGAAGGGAGTCCTTGTAACTTGTTGAAAACAAGTGGCTTAAAGTTATACATTAAGTTTTAAGCGAATTCCCGCAAACCTGTGGAAAACTCTGTGGAAAAACCCGGTCGAAAAGCCGGTTCCTTTCTTCTAAAGCCACCAAAAAAGAACGGTTTGGATCACTTGCTCTGAAGTCGCTTTTCAGGTGTTTAAGACCTGCCTCCCAGCAGTAATTTCAAATTAGGCGGATCGCCGCTCGAACGGAGTTTTTTTTCCGAAAGAAACCTATGGAATCTTCGGTAGCAAACACGAACGTCTGGTCAAACGTGCTGAGTTCCGTTGAACAGCAGCTCAACAGCCAGATATTCGACGCGTGGTTCCGCCCGATCAAGTTCGACGGGTGCGACGAACAGGAAAAGGTGCTTCATCTTCGCGCAAGCCAGATCAACAAAGAGTGGATAAATTCAAACTACTCTGATCTTCTGGACCAAACCCTCGCGGAGCTCAATCTTGAGAATTACAGGCTCAAGTGGAAGATCGTCGAAGGAGAGAAGGAAGAGAACGCTCCGAAGGCATCCGACGACGGACCGGGCGGAGGGGATGAGGATGAAGAAGACTCGATAGCCTTCGATCCCTTCTACCAGAAGAACCAGACCAGGTTCGTCGATCTCGAGCCGATCGAGAACTCCCTAAACCGGAAATACACTTTCGAGACATTTGTCGTCGGATCCTGCAACCAGTTCGCACACGCCGCGGCTGAGGCCGTCGTCGACCAGCCCGGCAAGGCGTACAACCCTATGTTCATCTACGGCGGCGTAGGACTTGGCAAGACCCACCTGATGCACGCCATCGGCCACGCCGTCAGGCTCAGGAACCGGCACCTGCGCGTCGCTTACATTTCGGCTGAGAAGTTCATGAACGAACTGATCAACGCCATTCGATACGACAAGACGCAGACGTTCCGCGACAAGTACCGCTCGATCGACGTCCTTCTGATGGACGATGTGCAGTTCATGGCGGGGAAGGAAAGGACCCAGGAAGAGTTCTTTCACACGTTCAACGCTTTGCACAATGACCAAAAGCAAATAGTCATCACGTCCGACTGCCCGCCGAGGGAGATCCCGACGCTCGAAGAACGCCTGCATTCGAGGTTCGAATGGGGGCTGATCGTCGATATGGAGCCGCCCGACCTTGAGACAAAGGTCGCGATCCTGAAGAGAAAGGCCGACATCGACGGTTTCGAACTTCCGGACGACATCGCCTTCTTCATCGCCAGCAAAATAAAGAGCAACATACGCGAATTAGAAGGCACGCTCGTGCGCCTGATCGCGATCTCTTCGCTGAGAGGCCTGCCCATCTCCAAGATGCTCGCCCAGGACGCGATGAAGAACATCATCGATTCCGAACAGCCGGAGGGCGTCACGATGGAGCGAATCACAAGGACCGTCGCGTCTCATTACAGACTGACTGTCGAGGAGATCAAGTCAAAGAATAACTCGCGGGCGATAGCGCTGCCGAGGCAGGTCGCGATGTATCTGTGCAAGCGGATGACCAAACACAGCTTTCCGGAGATCGGTAAGGAATTCGGAGGAAAGCACCACACGACCGTGATGCACTCGGTGGACAAGATCGAGAACCTCGTCAAGGAGAACAGGGAATTCCACAAGCTGGTCAGCGAGCTTATCGACAGCCTTTGCAGTTAGTTGGGAGCCGAATGGCGGTTTTCGTCCACCCCTGTTTTCCACACGAGCGTTTGACCGGAAACGGCCACGAGGTTCGGAAAATCAATCTTCGGTCCGATCTTTTCCACATTTCCACACGGAGACACGGGATTTGGCTGAGGAAAACGGCAGATGCGGAACGCAAGCGCCGAATCATCCACAAGGATAGCGGTTTCACACAGATTTTCAACAAGGTCTGTGGACACGGAACCTCAAACGCCTCTGAGAATTAGAGTCGATTTCCACATTTCCACAGCGCCTACTACTACTACTGGAAATAAATAATCTATTTCTTAGAAGTAAGATAAAAGCGCCGAATGTCCCAGATGAGAAAGATGATCGCATTGATCTCGATCCTGTTACTCGCTTCCTGTTCCTTGATCACGGACGAGAACCGGAAGACCGTAAACTTCAGTTCCGGCGAATCGGCGGAGGTGTTCATTGAGGAGGACACGGCAGGAGGCGAGCGGGTGATGATCGTTGACTACCGCAGCGACTCGCAGGTGAGGAGGGAAGACGAAATTGAAAAACAGGTCGGCGAGATCTGGAAGGCCGTCGCCGGCGAAGCGGACAAGCGCGGCTTCACAAACGTGATGATCAAGTACAGGCTGCCTTCGGACAGGGTCCGCGGCGCGAATGAAAATGTCTATTCGGGCCTTTTGTTCGAGGCCGAGCAGATCGAGAACGGGACCTGGAAACTGCGGCGTGTGAATTGACGGAAAGTGGAATAAGATTGGGAGAATAAACGAACAGGAGTCAGTTAAGCCATGGAATTCAAGATCGAGCAAAGCGCTCTAAAGGAAGAACTGGGATTTGTACAGGGCATCGTCGAAAAGAAATCCACGATCCCGGTCCTTTCCAACATCCTCATCGAATCGGTCGGCGAGAACACCATCCGCATCATCGGTACCGACCTTGACGTCACTATCCGCTGCGAAGCGGACGCGGAGATCATCGAGGGAGGCTCGATGTGCATCCAGGCGCGAAAGATCTTCGACGTCGTAAGGCTTCTCCCCGACGGGACCCTTCATTTCAAGAAGGACGACAACGACTGGGTCAACCTAAAATGCGGGAACTCGAAATACCGGTTTGCAGGCGTATCGAGGGACCAGTTCCCGGAAGTACCCGTGTTCAAATCGGCGCCGCTTTCGCTTCCTGCCGCGATCTTCAACCACTTTATCGTTAACACGAGCTTCGCGATCACAAACGAGCAGTCGCGGTTCACGCTTTCGGGGGCGAAGTTCATGATCGAAGAGGGGATCGCCAGAATGGTCGCGACCGACGGTTACAGGCTCGCTTACATCGACCGGAAGATCGAAGGGCTCGTTGACGAGTCGATGGACGCGCTGATCCCTAAGAAGGCGCTGATCGAGTTGGTCAAGATCTCGAGGGGTACCGGCGCCGCGGTCAGTTTTGGAGAGGACCAGAACCATATCTACTTCGAGGTAGAGAACCGTCTGCTCATCACCCGTAAGCTCTCAGGCACCTTCCCGAACTACGATATGGTGATCCCGAAAGACAACGACAAGCGCGCAGAATTCAATTCGAACGAAATGAAAGACGCGGTCGCTCGCGTGGCCTTGATGGCCGACGAGAGAACGCGGTCCGTCAAACTGAAGATCAAAGAGAACGAGATCGAGGTCACCGCCCATTCGAGCGAGGAAGGCGAGGCGGTCGAAAGGGTCGAAGCCGTTTACGACGGTCCGGAGACCGAGATCGGCTTTAACGCGCAGTACCTTCAGGATTTCCTCTCGGTCGCCGCGAGTGTCGAAACCGAGGCCTCGGAAATGGAACAGGAGACCGAGGGCGAGAAGGTGAAGGTCCGCGAGACAGGCGGCGCGCCGAGGGTTTCGTTCGAGTTCAAGAACAGCAACGGCCAGGTGCAGATACGTATCGCGGGAGATTCCGACTACGAGTATCAGTATGTCGTGATGCCTTTGAGGATATGATCGCGGACGGCGGAAAACGGCCTCTTCTCCTCATATGAAGCAGTGTCCGAAATGCGGAAACACCTACACGGACGAAACCTTAAGTTTCTGTCTGACTGACGGCGCTGTCCTTGAGGAAATCGATGGACCGGATACGGAGCCGTTCCCGGTATCCGACACCAGGGAACAGCCCGCGGAAAGTACGAGAGAGAACGCGCGCGTCAAAATTGACCTTTCTGAAAGAGAACAGCCTACCGCCGAAACAGTTGCCGAGACATCCGTCGGATCCGAAGGGGTCCGGAAGGGTATAAATATTAAGATCGTCGTCGCGATAATCGTCGCGCTCCTTTTCCTCACGGCGCTGACATCTACCGTCGCTGTCTATCTGTTCTTCATCAACTCGAACGGAAATGTCGCCCTTCCGCCTGCCGCAAACGCAAACGACAATTTGGAAGTAGAGGAACTGAAGGACAGGATCGAGGAATTGAGCAATCGCCTCGAGAACGGTTCCAACTCCGGACGAACTCCCGAAGATGAACCGGAGATCTCGCCGATTCCAGATGAAGATCCGGAAAACGACGAAGATCCTGAGTACGACGAAGAGGTCATCAAGCGTGTGAATTCGCCCGGCGACGGTTTCCTCGCTCTGCGCGACCGGCCGAGCGCAAGCACCGGAAACAGGCTCGCGAAGATCCCGCACGGCGACATCGTCGTGATGGAACGGTGTCAGGAGAACACCGAGACGATCGGAGGAAGGACCGGCCGTTGGTGCCGCATCCGCTGGGAGCAAAAGACCGGCTGGGTCTTCGACGTCTGGCTTACGGACTGATCGTCGGCCATTGACCAATGCTCATCGACCATTGGCCAATGAAGAGCGCCATCGGCGCGAGATGTTAGTAGCATTTAGGAGAGCACCCAGAAGACCGGAGACCGGAGACCGGGAAAGTGGCGCAGCGACGACCTGCCTTTAGCCGCGGGTTGAGCGAAGCGGAACCCACGGGAGGTGGCGACAACAATATCCCGAGCCGCGTAGCGGCGGCAGATGAGTTCAGCGGGTTGGCCGAGTTTGGTGAGTCTTTAGAGTTACTCAGAATCGGTGGGTGCTGTGTGCTTTCGGCCTGTCACCCGGCACGCTGATCACCCGGGCCAGCGCCTACGGCGCTCTTCATTGGTCAATGTCCATTGGCCAATGATCAATGTTAGGCCCGTCACTCGCGCTCCGGGTTCCGATCACTGCCCAACGACAAAAGCCCCCGTTAGTTCAAGCAGTTACGGTCATTCAAAGTATTTGACACAGTTTCCCCGGACGGGTACTTTCAATGTTACGCCCGAACCCCTCACCGAGAAGGCCCGGATCAGAAGTGGAAACGAAACTTGAAGACAGGTATTGGTATCTTCGGAGGCCGGTCCAGCTGCTGGCCGACGTCGCGATCCTTAGCGGCGCCTTCTACTTTGCCTATCTGCTGCGTTTTGATTTCAACATCCCCGAACACTACCGCGTCAACGCCGTCAACCAGCTCCCGTTCGTCGTTTTCATACAGTTCGCATCGCTGTTCGTCGTCGGTGCTTACTCGATCATCTGGCGGTATGTAAGCCTGGAAGACATAAAGGCATTCCTTAAGGCCGCAATCGTATCCGGGTCCATCCTCCTTGTGATCAGGCTCGTCTTTGTCGCCGAAGAGGTGACGATGTGGCAGGTCCCGCTCTCGGTCATATTTATGACGACGATCTTCGGATTCTCGGGCCTGCTTGCACTTCGGGTCGTCCGGCGGTTCGTTTACGAGGTGAGCGAGAAACGCGGATTCTCTCTCGCCAAACGAAGGATCAAGCAAAAACCCGCCTTGATAATCGGTGCGGGAAGGATCGGAGCGGCGCTCGCGAAAGAGATGGTCGGCCGCGCCGACGCCGAGCTAGAGATCCGCGGCTTCATCGATGACGACCGCCGGAAGCAGGGCGGGAGCGTGAGCGGAATAAAGGTACTCGGGAGCACGCACGACCTAGCGAGGCTTGTCGATGAGCTGCACATCGAAGAGGTCGTTCTCGCGATCGACGAGGCGAAAGGAAAGGAGATCCGGCGGATCCTCGATATATGCCGCTCGATCCCTGTGAAGGCGCAGATCGTCCCTAGCCTGAACGAGATAGTTCACGGGCGCGTCAACGTGACCCGGATCCGCGATGTGCAGATCGAAGACCTTTTAGGGCGCGCGCCCGTAACGCTTGACGACGCGAACCTTTCGGAGTTCCTTAACGGAAAGGTCGTGATGATCACAGGCGCCGGCGGATCGATCGGATCGGAGCTGGTGCGGCAAATGACAAAATACGGGCCGCGAAAGATCCTCCTTGTGGAGCGCGCTGAATACTTCCTCTTCAAGATCGAGCGCGAGTTGGAGATCGACTTCCCGGAGATCGAGAACGTGCCGCTTCTTGCCGACATCGGCGACGAACCGCGAATGCGCGAGATCTTCAAAGTTTACCGGCCTGAGGTCATCTTCCACGCCGCGGCGCACAAGCACGTGCCTCTGATGGAGAAGAACGCGCTGGAGGCCGTGAAGAACAACATCTTCGCGACACGCCTGCTCGGAGGGCTCGCCGGAGAGTTCGGTGTAAAGGACTTTGTCCTGATCTCGACCGACAAGGCGGTGAACCCGACATCCGTGATGGGCGCCTCGAAACGGATCGCCGAGCTTGTGATCCAGTCGCTGAACCGCCTCTATGAGACGAACTACGTCGCGGTCAGGTTCGGCAACGTCCTCGGATCGGCGGGCTCGGTCGTCCCGATCTTCAAGGAACAGATAGATCGCGGCGGTCCCGTGACCGTCACGGACCGCGAGATGACGCGCTACTTTATGACCATCCCGGAAGCGTCGCAGCTCGTGCTCCAGGCCGGCGCGCTTTGCAAAGGCGGCGAGATCTTCATACTCGACATGGGCGAACCGGTCAGGATACTCGATCTCGCGGAAGACATGATCCGGCTTTCCGGGCTCGAACCTTACGAAGAGATCGACATACGATTCTCGGGGGTCAGAGACGGCGAAAAACTGTTCGAGGAGCTCGAGATCAAAGGCGAAGACCTTTTGAAGACCCGCCACCCGAAGATCTACATAGGCAAGCTCGCGACCTATACCGACCGGGAAGTGGAAGATCTTCTTTCCGAACTTCGCAACGCGGTCGGCGGCGAAAGTCCGGAACGGATACGCGAGCTGATCAGCTCCGCCCTTCCGGAAGCGCGGATCGGGAACGGTCGGAACGAGGAAAAGAAATCTCAAACAGAAGAAGAGCAGAACTTTTTTACCCGTACGAACGAGCTCGGCGCCGCGGGAAACCGGTAATTTGAATGGCAATCCTCGTCACCGGCGGCGCCGGATACATCGGCAGTGTCACGGTCGAAGAACTGCGCTCGCGGGGCGAAGACGTGGTCGTTGTCGACAACCTCGTCTACGGCCATCGCGCGGCCGTCGATGACTCGGTGCCTTTCTACGAAGGTTCGAACGGCGAGCGGGACCTCGTCGAACGGATAGTTTCGGAGCACGGGATCGAAGAGGTGATGCACTTCTCGGCGTTCGCTTACGTTGGAGAATCGGTCCGCGAGCCCGGAAAGTATTACCGCAACAACGTGATAGAAACGGCCGCGCTTCTTGAAGTGCTCGCCAAGGCGGAAATCAGGAGGTTCATCTTTTCATCTACCTGCGCGACGTACGGCGAGCCGCAGTACTCTCCGATCGACGAGAAGCATCCGCTGAAGCCGACGAATCCGTACGGCTGGACCAAGCTGTTCGTTGAAAAGATGCTGGAAGGATACGGAGTATCGCACGGTCTTCGTTCGGTGTCGCTCAGATACTTCAACGCGGCGGGAGCGACGGAAAAGCTCGGCGAACGTCACGAACCGGAGACTCACCTGATCCCGCTAACGCTCGACGCGGCGGAAGGCAAACGCGGATCGATCTCAATCTACGGCACCGATTACTCCACGCGCGACGGCACAGCCGTCCGCGATTACATACACGTTTCCGACCTAAGCCGTGCGCACATCCTCGCTTTGGAACATCTCCGTTCGGGCGGCGAATCGGATGTCTTCAATCTGGGGAACGGGAACGGGTACACGGTTTGGGAAGTGATCAAGGCGGCGCAGAATGTGACCGGAAAAGAAATCCGGGTCGAAGAGACCGAGCGAAGAGCCGGCGATCCGTCGGAGCTGGTCGCCGACGCCTCAAAAGCGAGGGAAGGGCTCGGTTGGGAACCGGAATTCCCGGGAATTGAAGAGATCATCCATTCGGCCTGGAGATGGAGAGCCGAACACCCTTCGGGTTATGCCGAACAAGAGGAAAACGCTTCAAGGAGCGCATAGATGCGAATTACCGTAAAACTCGCCATCATTCTTGTTTTCACAGGATTGATCCTCACGGAAGGCTGCGGGGGATCGGACGCGCCGGATTCTGGGGCGCCGGATGTGACTCAGGAAACGCGTGAGGACGGGACGCAGATCTACCAGGTGAAAGGTGTCGTAAGGGGCATCGACAAGAACCAGAAGGAGATCGCGATCGAACACGAGGAGATCCCGGGCCTCATGTCCGCGATGACTATGGACTTCAAGGTCAGCGATCCGGCGATGCTCGAGGACGTCGCTCCCGGCGACGAGATCGATTTCGAGCTCGAGCGGAAAGGCTCGGACCTGACGGTGACGAAGATGATCAAGAAGGAAACAGCCGCACCGTCGGAAGGCGCGCGTATCTACAAGAGCAACTGCGCCGAATGCCACGGCGAGAACGGCCGGGGCACCGAGAAGGGCATCTCGTTCCTCAAGGGCCACGCGCTCGATCATCCGAGAGAGGATTTCATCGAGCAAGTGAAGTATGGTGAAGAGGACAAGATGCCTTCATTCAGCGACAAGCTCAGCGATGCGGAGATCGAAGCGGTTGTGACATACGTGCGGGACGTGATCCAGAAGGATGTGAAGCGCGACGCAACGGGAGACCATTCTCACGAGGACTGATAATGATATTTAGAAGTATGTCCTGCAAGCATATAATTCTCCCTTTCATCGGACTTATTATCTTTGTAGGCCAAGCAGTTGGACAATTCGGCGCTGAGAAAGAAAACACTCTAGAATTCTGCAAACCAGAACTGACGGAGAGAGGGCGACGATCGGCTTTCAGATTTGTATTTTTTTATCGCCTCACCACTAATCAGGAAGGTTTCGTCGAAAGCGTGAAGTTATTCTACGGAAAGACTCATGGTCTGGTTACGATTGACCATCTTGAAAAATGTATGGAATCTTGGAGGTTGGCTCGTCAGGGAAATTACGTCGTTGCCTTTTCAGTCGGAACAACTGCGGATCCCGATTTCATATCGATTCGCTCTAAGGACCTTAAATTAAAACTCATCCTATGACCACCCCCGAATTTTCAAAGAGCCGCGTATCGAAACGCGCCGCGAGCTTTACCGAATCCGTCATCCGCGAGATGACACGCGAGGCGGCAAAGCACGGCGCCGTGAACCTTTCGCAGGGGTTCCCCGACTTTGCGGCTCCCGAAGAGATCAAGCGGAAGGCCCAAGAGGCGATCGCAGATGATTTTAACCAGTACGCGATAACCTGGGGCACGAAGGACTTCCGCGACGCGATCACCGCGAAGACCAAATGGTTCCTCGGCCTCGATATCGATCCTGAAACCGAGATCACGGTCACCTGCGGCTCGACCGAGGGGATGATCGCCGGAATGATGGCCGTCCTGGACGAAGGCGAAGAGGTCGTCGTGTTCGAGCCTTTCTACGAGAACTACGCTCCGGACGCGATCCTCTCCGGCGCAAAGCCTGTCCACGTTCCGCTGCGTTACACCGATGAAGGCTGGCATTTCGACCGAGACGAGCTGAGCGCCGCGTTCAATCCGCGGACGAAGGCGATCATCCTCTGCAATCCGAACAACCCGACCGGCAAGGTCTTCTCGCGCGACGAGATGGAGTTCATCGCCGGGCTTTGCAGGGAGTACGAAGTGCTCTGCTTTACTGACGAGATCTACGAGCACATCATCTTCGACAAAACCCAGAAGCCTGAGGCGGACAGGATGCCAAGGCCTGAGCACATCTCTATGGCGCAGATCGAAGGAATGCGCGAGCGGACGGTGGTCGTGAATTCGCTTTCGAAGACATATTCGGTAACAGGATGGAGGGTCGGGTACTGCATCGCTCCGCCGGACATCACGAACGCGATCCGCAAGGTCCACGACTTTCTGACCGTAGGCGCCGCGCATCCCCTGCAGAAGGCTGGTGCTTTCGCTTTAAGCCTTCCGGAAAGCTACTACGATGAGCTGCAAGCGGATTACCAGAAGAAACGCGATATCATAGTGCCGGTCTTACAGGACGTAGGATTCAAGTGCGATTATCCCGAGGGGGCTTACTACGTGATGACCGACATCAGCGATTTCGGATTCGCGAACGACGTGGACTTCACGATGCATCTGATCCGGGAGATCGGCGTTGCAGTAGTACCCGGCTCCTCTTTCTATCATTCACCGGAGTTGGGGCATCAGCAGGTGCGGTTCTGTTTCTGCAAGAAGGATGAAACGCTTGAGGCCGCCGCGGAGAGGCTTTTGAAATTAAGAAATTAGCCACAGATGAATGGAATGAAAGGGATTCTGTAAGGAAAGATCCGTTCGATTAAATTTCAAGAAAGAGTCGAATATGCGCGCTAAACAAGCTCCCCTTATTTTCAAAATCCCATTCATCCCGTCTATCTGTGGCTAAGAACCCAACAGAGCAACCCTTTTTCCGGGGTCGCGCACCTTAGGCAATATTGTGATCACAAGAGTCCCAACGGACCCGCCCGGGTTCCGCAGGACTCGATTCCTAAAAACCAACCATCATTCTGGAGGTACTATGTTGCGCAAAGTATCCGTTTTTATTCTGCTTTCTGCGTTCCTGTCCGTCGCGGCATTTGCCCAGGACGAACCGCCGAAGCCCGATGAACCAAACCGTCTCGGACGTGTGTTCAGCATGGCATTCGGCGGAGGCAGTTACCTGGGTATCGAGATCCGGGACGTGAACAAGTCGAACTACGCCGAGCTTGGGCTTTCCGAGGTCCGAGGCGTGAACGTGACAAAGGTCGTCGAGAACTCGCCCGCCGACAAGGCCGGCCTCAAGACGGGCGATGTGATCGTGGCCTTCGACGGCCAGTCGGTCACAAGCACACGCAAGCTTACGCGTATGATCTCGGAGGTCGCTCCCGATCACACGGTCGATTTGACCGTCGTGCGCGGGGGCAGCGAGATGCGAATCCCCGTGACCGTCGGCAAGCGCGAGATGCCCGGATTTTCGAACGGCACGTTCGTCTTCCCGAGCCCGCCCGCGGCTCCCGGAGCGCCCAACGCTCCCGAAGCACCTCGCGCGTTCAAGTACTCGATCCCTGACATCGATGTCGGTCCTCTAGAAGGTCTAGGCGAGAACTTCGTCTGGGCATTCGGCAGAGGCAGGACGATCGGGATCGGCGTCTCTTCGCTTTCGAAACAGCTCGGCGATTACTTCGGCGTCGAGGAAGGCAAGGGCCTGCTTGTGACCAGCGTTGAACCGGATTCGCCCGCGTCTCGCGCGGGGCTCCGCGCCGGCGATGTGATCGTTGAGGCCGACGGCAATGAAGTGAAGGGAATGCGCGATCTCACGAAGGCCCTTAACTCGAAAGAAGAAGGCGACGTCACTTTGACGATCATCCGCGACAAGAACAGGCGGACGATCTCGGTGACGCCCGAAAAAGGAAAGGGCGGAAGCTTCTACTTCGACGGCGACTCGCTGGAGATGCTGAAGAACGCTCCGAACTCACGGATCCGTGTCGCACCGCGGACGGGCGTTCGCGCGATGCCCGCGATCGTGACACGCGGTTCGAGGGTGATCGAGTAACTGCTTGTTGTTGGAATTGGAAAAGGCCGTCCAAGAGGGCGGCCTTTTCATTTCCCTATGGTGGATTTTCTTAGATCGTCGGCTTCCTTGCTGACTTCTTCGGCCTCATCCATATATTTCTTGAATCCTTCCTCATTTTTCTTGAAGGTGTCTCGAGCGAGCTTCAGCGTCGCCTGGTCCTCGGTCCCGATCTTGTCTCGGAATAGTTCGGCGGAGCTCTTCCGGTAGTCGAACGCCCGGATCTGGAGCTCCAGGCTTTCCTGCTTCAGGCTCAGGTAGCGCCTCCAGGTTGGGTTTATGTCCAGCGTCTGCGCTTCCTCGATCTTCGTGAGGATGCTGTCGGCGAACAGATAACCGTCGTTGATGGCGAGCGACAGCTCGTCCGCCAGTTCCTTTACGCGCTTCAGGTCCCCTGCCTTCAGCGCTTGCTCGAGCTCTCCTATTTTCGAGTTATTGTTGCGATAGAGGACCTTTATGCTCTTTATGTTCTGATTCGCGTCCTCGATCAACTCGAACGCCTTCTGGCGCTCCGCTTCGGAACCGAGTTCCTGTCCGGTTTTGGAGCGGTTCGAGCCAAGTCCGCAGACAAGGCTTAACGCGGCCGCGAAAACCGCAAGCGCGGTCAAGAGAAACCGATTCGTCCTGATAGGGGTTTTGGTCACTACGCCCTCATTTTAGCAAACCGACGTCCGGATTGTTCTTTCGTTTCCATATGAATCCGTCGAGCACGTAATGAGTGATCTGTGGAATCGCGAGCAGGGGGACTAAAAACGCCTTGAGCGGCCCGATCTCCCAGTTGGAACCGAACATCCAGTTCCGCTCGTGCCACACGCCTCGGTGCCAAAAAAGCTCTTCGACATACGCCAGAAGCCATAGTGTCGCTAGAAAGACCAGCCAGTTCCCTGTCAGAGCTCGGTAGAACGATGTCGAGGTCTCGCGCCGGGCCCGGGCATAGAACCATATGAGCGCGAAGTAGGGGACGCCGTGGATTATCACATTCGTCACCGTGAACGCATAATCGGAGTTCAGCGCGACGATGCCCACGTACCAGCAGACCGCGGTCGTGGCGACGACGATGTCCTTTCCTGGATTCAGCGTCCCTTCGGTCACGTACTGATAGACCGACTTCCCGAAGTAGGCGATAAGCGCCAGCGCCCACATAGGGAAAAGGACCATTTCGACCAGGGCCGGGACGGAGACAAAGTCGTTCTTGACGAACCACGCGAATTCGCGGTCGCCGCTTGCCATCCAAAACGCGAGCGGATACACGGTGGCGAGATAAACTGCGGAGGCGTCGATCCACCAGGTCCTTCGCGAGGTTTCACGCGCTTTCGCACGGTACAGCGCCACCCAACCGTACTGCTGTCTTACAAAGTGAAATACTGCGAGATAAGCAAGGACCCTCCAGAAAACCATCGGGCCTTCGGAATAGAGCGCGACCCCTACAGCATAACCGATCAGAGGCACAAGCGAATAAAGCCAGATCCTGCGTTTAAACTCTTCCGAATCGAAATAGACGCGGAACGAGGTGGACCATACGTGTGCGACGTCGATCAGGAGGATCGCGGAGATCCAGGTCCAGTCCGGCGTGTCCCCGTCAAGGATGCCAATCTGCCACCCGATCGCGAGCAAGGCGAGCGACGCCAGCGCGCTGCCTAGGAAGACCGAGAGGTCTACCGGGCGCGAGAACAGCCAGGGTGTTCTTTGCAATCTCGCATCCATAAAGAAGCAGAAACAGGATGGACAGGATTCACAAGACAACTGCAAATACTCTCATTCAGGAATCTCGTGGGCAAAGGCAATTTGGCAAAGCAGGTTCATTTCCACTGATGTGAAAAGTTTTGGTTTCGGCCTTCAAGACACAGGGCCTACTGCCGGCTATGTCCGTTCCGAATCCGCGACAACCTGCGTGAACAGCAGAGATCTTGTCTATCCTGTCCATCCTGTTTTCCCGATTTTATTTGCAGCGCTGAGGCCGTGGTGAAAAGCCTCCTCAAAGATCGCTATCCCGCTCAGGTCCGAGTGTGCGAAATGTATGTTCCTGAACGGTTTCTGAGCCTTTTTGCGTTCGTCTCCCCATAAAAAGCCGGTCCGAGGCGAGATCATCGCGTGGCCCCAGCGCATAATGTCGATCCGCTCGGTCGCTTCGCGTATGTTCTCGTGCGCGCGCTCCAGGTCCGTGAGGCAGATGTCTGCGAGCTCCTGCCAATCGAGAGAGAGCAGTTTCTGCATCCCGGCCCGTAGATCGTCTTCCGCCATTGGATAATAGTACGTCAACACGGTGGGACCGTAATCGATCCCCTTTTGGTGAGTCGCGGTCACATACCCGAGCGAAGGGCTGTCGTAGAGAACGTTGTCCCAAGAGAGCGGAAAATCGCGCACGAACCTGTTCGTCGGCCGCTCTTTAAGGAACAGGTTGGCCACGAACCATGCGTTGTGTCTGAATTCGCCCGGATCGAACGGCATCGACTCGTTGAATCCCCTGATCAGGTATCCGGCGGTGTACATAGGGGCGGAATAGATGACGTTCTTCGCTCGGATCCCGTTCACGGACCTTGTCTTGGTGTCGAGGTAAACTACTTCTGCTCCATCTTCCGTCGGGATGATCTCAGCGGCCATCGACGAGCCCTGAAGATTTTTCTTGATCTTCGAAACGAAATGATTGACGAAGCGCCCGTTTCCTTCGGGAAACGTGATGAACGATTGAGATTCTTCGCCCGCTTCCTGAACCCTAGAGCAGAAATAGAACAGACCGGCCCAGGCCGACGTCTGACCTAGCGTAAGACCATAGTCGTCCCGGCTGGCATGATCGCAGTACCAGATCAGTCTTTCAGAGTTAAATCCTTTGTTTTGAAGCCATTCCGCGAAAGAGATTTTGTCGAGCGCAGTGACCTCTGCATCAGTCGAGCAAGATGAAACCGGCACGGTGAACGCCCTTCTCCCATCGGAATCCCGCCAGTTGATCCATTTCCCGACCTCGCTGTAGAAATCATTGTACTGACGCAGGTCTTCTTCGGTTGCGCCTGCGTAAAGATAGAGGCCTTCGTACCAGCGGCCTTTGTGATAGATCCTTTCTTCCGGGTCGCGAGTAAGGAACTGTTCGTAGATCCTCAGCTCGCCCGCTTCTCCTTTGCCTTCGATAAGGCGCATCTCGTCGAGCAGTTCGACAAGGTCTTCGTTTTCGGCAAAAGGGACGGGAAGATAATGAGCACCCCAGGGATAGCTGACAAGTTCGGAACTGCCAGAGGCAGACGTGCCGCCGGCGCGATCCTCGAGTTCCAGTAGAAGAAAATCGCTAAATCCTTGACGCTTCAGCTTCCATGCGGCGGAAAGGCCGGCGATCCCGCCCCCTACGATGACGGTGTTCACTTCCTTCCAAACGTGTTGGGGTACTTCGAACCTTCTGCGCTCGCGAAGGATGTGGCCGACCTCGTTTGACGCGCCGACGATCCGGCCGTCAATACCGTCCGTCCGGGAAAGGCTCTTACAAGCCGCAAGAGCAACGGGCAGGCCTAAGAACGCCTTTAAGATGTCCCTCCTTGTAAACATATAAAGAGAAATTAAACAGGCATGAAGGGGGTGAAGGAGATAACCGGTTCCGGAATCTCCTTCTTGAATTGTCTCTTGAACAAGTCCAGATACAGAAACAGGGGAGTATGCTAAAACGGGCGGACGTTTGATCCCTCCAAGTCCTTTAGAAATCGGTTATCGAACCTCCGGTAGTCGATCTTTGGTTTCGCGAAGTTGATGATAAGTCCGGTCTTCATTCCGGAGGCGCGAAGATAGTTAAGAAGCTGAGCGAAGTGTTCCTTTACAAACTCTTTCACTGCCTTTAGCTCGATGATCACTTCTTCTTCGACCACTATGTCGGCAAAGAACTTGCCGACCGGCCTTCCCCTGAACTCAACATCGATCGCTACTTCGGCTGAGGCTTGTAGGCCCTTTTCCTGTAATGCGATCAAGAGTGAATGCTTGTAAACCGACTCGACAAATCCGGCGCCAAGCTCGTTGCTTACTTCGAATGCTGCTTCGAGGATCTTCCCCGTAAGTACTCTGTTTTCCAATTCGATCTCATTCCTTTTCCCTCATTGGCCAATAGAAAGTCCTCGATGCCTTCCATAATCCACCAGGCGCGCTGACAAGTATTAGGAAACATGATACAACGAATTAATCTCCTTCACCCCCTTCATCCCTGTTTAACCCTCCTTCACCCCTTTCATCCCTGTTCCTTCTCTCCTTCATCACTACTCAAAGCGGCGCCATTCGGCCTCGTAATACCGCACCAGCGCCTGGTTATCCAGCCTGTTTATCTCCAGTTTTGTTTCCGGCCGCGAAGCGTCCACGGGGAAGTCGAACATTGCCGCGAGCGCGTCCTTGTCGAGAAACGCAAGCGGGATGTTTGCGGGTATCTCCTTCGGCGTTTCAAACTCGCCCGACTTTGCCAACACGTATCCCCAGATCCCGAACGAAGGCACCGTCGTCTGGTAAGGCTTCACGTTGAATCCCGAAGCTTCCAGAGTAGTCACGATGCACCAGTAGGAATTTCGCGCGTAAAGCGGCGACGTACTCTGGATCCCGACCGTTGAATCAGGACGAAGCTTCCCACGAAGCATCTTGTAGAACCTTGTGCTGTAAAGCTTTCCGAGGGCGAAGTTGTTCGGATCGGGAAAATCGATGACCGCCACGTCGAAATCCGAAGCGTCCGTACGGTCCAGCCAAACATAAGCGTCCGAGTTCACTACCTCGACGCGCTTGTCCTTCAACGCGCCCTTGTTCAGCTCTGCCAGCACCGGAAGATCGGTCGCCAGGGAGGTGATCGCCGGATCGAGATCGACAAGCGTCACGTGCTCGACCGACGGATACTTCAGGATCTCGCGAACGGCGAGCCCGTCGCCGCCGCCGAACACAAGCACCCGCTTCGGATCGCCTTCGAACGCGATCATCGCCGGGTGGACCAACGCCTCGTGATACCTGTACTCGTCGAACGAACTGAACTGAAGATTGCCGTTAAGGAAAAGCGAGAACCCGGTCCTTCCGCGCGTCACGACGATCCTCTGGTACCTTGAGCTCTGGGCGTGGATGATCGTCTCCTGGAACAGAGACTCCTCGGCGAGCACGGTCAGCGAATCCGCCTTTATCGCGCCGATGACGAGGAGCGTTATTACTAACACGCCCTTGATCCTCAGAAAGACGATCCTCCCGGGCTTCAGAAGAGGCGCGAGTAGCCAGGTCCCCCAGAGGCCGACGATCCCGTTCAGGATGCCGAACACGAGAGAGGTCCTAACGAGTCCAAGCGTCGGAACCAGGAAGATCGGGAAGAGGATAGAGGCGACGAGCGCGCCGACGTAATCCAGCGCGAGTACGCGCGCGACAAGCTCCTTGAAATCGAGCTCGTCCTTCAGGATCCGCATCAGCAGAGGGATCTCAAGACCGACGAGCGCGCCGATGCCGAAGACGATACCGTACAGGACCACGCTGAAGAACGAGACATTCGCGAATGCGAAAAAGAGAAGCGGAGCCGACACGCCGCCGAGTATCGCGACGGCGAGCTCTATGTCGATGAACCGCTCCGCGAGATCGCTCTCGACAAAACGCGAAAGCCACGACCCGACGCCCATCGCGAACAGGTAGAGGCCGATGATGATCGAGAATTGTGTTACGGAATCGCCGAGGACGTAGCTCGCCAGCGTACCGGCGAGCAGCTCGTAGATGAGACCGCAGGTAGCGACGACGAAGACATTGAGAAACAAGAGCGGGACACTGCGGTTCATCTTACGGACGTTGAATGCTGACCGGGGCGCCGGCCCTTTTTCGGCGGAAGCGGGCGCCCCGATCTTCGTCTGTTTGGTTCGTTAACCGTGGATCGCTGCGGCGATGATCAAAGCGATACCAAGCATCATCGCGCCGATGATGATCCCGAGCGCGGTGTTCTGGTCTTCCTCGATCTCTTTATGGACCGAATACGGCATCGCCTTGTCCAGAATGAAGAAGGAGATGGCGAAGAACACCAACCCGATCATGACGAAAATGAGCGTCGTGATCAGCGTCTCGTAAAGCTGGTCTAGCCTTACGACCAAAGCCGGCGCGCCGGCGTTAAGCAAGGTCATCAACATTATTTTCCTCCACGATAGCCTGTGTAAATGAAAGGCACTCCTAGGAACGAGCGGCTCTGACCCGCGTTCCAGAACTCCCACCCGAGCCAGGCCGAAGTCGAGTAGAGCAGGATCACACCGAGCGCGAATGCGTAATAGAGTTTTCTTAACATCGTCTTCTAGTTGACTGAGTTTGCTGAGTTTGCTGAGTTTGCTGAGTTTGCTGAGTTTACTGAGTTTACTGAGTTTCCTGAGTTTGCTGAGTTTGCTGAGTTTACTGTGTTTCCTGAGTTTGCTGAGTTTACTGAGTTTACTTAGTTTGCTGAGTTTGCTGAGTTTACTGAGTTTGCTGAGTTTACTGAGTTTACTGAGTTTGCTGAGTTTACTGAGTTTGCCGAGTTGGTTGAGTTAACTGAGTTTGCTGAGTTGAAATTGTGAGACTGTTCAATATTCTGTGTCAACGCCCCTTTTTCCATCTTCACAATTTGATCGCTTCGTCGAGCCTGCCTTCGAAGAAGATTGCGAGCTGAGAGATCGTCTGATTCCAGTGCAGGACCGACCTGTTCCACTTCTTCT
>DATKCW010000029.1:0-110329 GCA_035513035.1 Aridibacter sp. | reverse complement strand
ATGGGGATGAAAATCAACTCCGATGTATACTTCCATAACGGTTTCTCCTGTCAAAGAACGAGACATTGCTTGTCAACTATGATTCTAGTTCATAGCTGGGAGAAACCGTCTTTAATAACATCAACCGTGAGGGAGGGCTACGTCTAAGGACTGAGAAGAAAGGACTGAGGACTGAGTAGGAACGTCCGCGTCGCCGCCTTCGGCGTACGATAAGCTTCAGGTTGTCGCTCTCTGCACGCCCGGGCAGCGCGAAGCGCCGCTCTAAACAGCTCACTGTTTACCGCTCACTGCTTGCCGCTTACCGCTCACCGCTTGCCGCTCACCGCTCACGGCTCACGGCTCACCGCTCACTTGTATCCTTGAACATATCCCTTCAAATTTGCATTCTTGTAGATTCGTGAACCCGTAACTCAGCTGGATAGAGTGCTTGACTACGAATCAATATGTCACAGGTTCGAATCCTGTCGGGTGCACCAATCTTTTCAATGACTTAGGGCGACCACGATGGTCGCCCTTTTAAATATCAAGGTAAGATCGTCCTTTGACTGATGGGAAGGTCAAGAAAGCCTTACAACCTGATCACTCAAATTCAGACTCTGCAGAGGGAATTATCCCGTCAATATGACAACGGTTCAGAGAATCCAGGCCAGATCCTTTTAAGAATTCATTCTAATAAGCAATCGTTTCAATTGATACCGCCCCCACCTGGACTTCCCCACCAATTGCTCGAAAGCGTCTGACATGAATCTCCTGAACAACGTCTCACAGAGCCTTCCATTCCCGGGACAAAAGGCCTCTGGTTCGCGGTACCGGCCTCAACAGGAACGCTCAAAACGCGACTCAGTTCCAAAAGTAATGCATCTCCGGCTGAACCTTCTCCTGTTCGACATCCTCCCAGTGTAACTATGGCGTCGTGCGAGAAATTCGATCGTAACCGCATTAAGTGGTGCTCAGAATTTCCTTTCAGCTTTCCATCACTTCCTAGTTGTAGGCTTAATGTACCGGTCGAATCCCCTCTGGGCCCCGCGCCAACGGCCTGATAACCCGGTGAACCGTGGCCTCCAATGAAAAGACTACGCATATTGTTGTCGCCAAGTGTATTCAGGACTCTGTCTACCATATCTTGAACGCTCGTAACCAGAATGTCACCAATGGTGAATAGGCTATCGAGCCAGTCCACAGCATCGCTATTTCCATCTATGACATATATGTACTTGTTCATTTTCCGTCCCTCCGCTAAACGAGAATTAGAGGTCTTTGGAATCTAAGATCGTGCTTCCAGAACGACATTTTCTCTAGGGGCCTAAATCTAACTCTTAACTTTTGACGAGTCAATATTCTAGGGGTGATGTCAATCTCGCTGGGAGACAGCATGTCGATGGGGATAAAGGAACTGGCGCCTCAGGGTGTCAACCACATAGTCGAGGTCGCCTTTGATGAGAACACGAACCGGATTCAGCGACACTTTCTCAAGGCGGGTCAATCAACAGATACGCAATACGAGGCCGTTTACTGAAGATCCTTTTTCTAGCGGCTCTCTCCAACGCTCGTTCTCCAGGATAGGATCCGACGACCGTCTAAAAAACGCCAATTCAGAGGCATCGGCTACCGTGAATCATGAATTGGAGGGCGGATTGCAAGGCATCGACGCCGGCGCGCAGTTCTCTCTAGACAACATTTCTTCTGACCATAAGGCAGGAGGATACTCCTCAGTTGGCGCTCGAGCTATCCTGACCGTGTCAGGATAGAAGTACGAAAGGTTTTAAACCAACACACAGGTTCGAATCCTGTCGGGCGCACTACATCAGTTCTCAATTCTCATTGGTCAATGATCAGTGGGTCTTTTTTCTTTCTGTGGCCGGTCCTGTTTCCCGGATCGGCCCGAACCGCCGGCAAGAATAGACCGCACCTTTCCCCATTCAACGGACACAACCTCAATGCGACCATTGCAGTACTGCTGTTTTTATGTAACTTTAGAAGGACTCAAGACAAACCGCTCGACGACTGTTCAGGTATCTCGAACGTCCAGTATTGATCCAGCACTATCGGATCCGACCATTTGATCAAATCAAGGAGTAGACCGATGAAAAATATATTATGGACCGTTGTGCTGGCCTTTGCCGCTCTTTCCTTTACCGCCTGCCTTCCCGCGGGAGATACGACGAATACGAATACGGAGAACACCAACACCGCCGAGCCGGCGGAAGATCTTGCAAAAACCCTGACAGACAGGTCGAAAGAAGCTGAAGAGGCCTGGAAAAGCAAGGACGGGAAATTCTTTGAAGGCTTCCTGGCTGACGGATTTGTAGGCGTCGGCAGGTTCGGGCGAGGCACGAAGGAAATCGTGCCCAAAGCGATCTCCGAGAATCCCTGTGAGGTCAAGAGCGATTCCGTCAGCGGACAGGAGGCGGTCGAACTGGGTGAGGGAGTCGCGCTTCTGACTGAGAAGTTTGAGCGTGAGGTCGTATGTGACGGCAAGACGCTCCCGAGCCCTACGTGGGCGGCCACGGTCTTTGTAAAAGAAGGTGACACGTGGAAGGGCGCTTACCACCAGACCCTCCCTGCACCGGATGCCAAGGGCGAATACCCAGCACCGCCCGAAGGCGCGGGCGACAAGCCGCCTGCCGAAGGGGACGCCGAACTTACTTCAACGCTTTCCGATCTGTGGTAGTGTCCTAAGTTTTGTTGCTAAGGTTGGGGGAGTTGTATGCTATATATGTGTGCGGTGTGAAGATTAAGCGAATGGGTGTCGGAGTACCAGTTCTAACGGGTCCAACGATTTATCGTAGTATTCATTCGTAGAGGCCGCTAGATCTGCAACGTCCTGAGCGATCTCTTGAGCAACTTTCTTCACAACCCTTCTCGCCCGCTTTTGTCCTATCGTATCCTTTGGCATTTTATGAAAGTTAGGAATACCAACTATCCCCGCATGCTCGATTTTGTCTCGGACGACATCCAAAGAGCCAGAATCTGTCCTGATCTTGCGAACATTCCCAACGTTTACGCTGAGAAATCCCCAAATGGGTTTTTTAAAAGGACAAACCGCCAATCGCTTCCAAAATAGTAGCGATTGGCGGTCGTCCGTATCTCTTTTGTCTGGATAGAATGCAGTAAAATGAATCTCGCCGTCCTCACTAACCCAAGACTTGTCCGTAATTGTCCGAAAAAGTCGGCTTTGAGTAGGGAGAGCCTTGTATTCTCTTCCTGAAAAGCGTTCGTTCAGCTTCGCCAGTCCCCTGCACATAAGCGATGTCAGGCTTTGTTTGGTGGCTGAGGATACTAAGGAGTTGATCCAATCTTTCTTTAGTGAAGTCATCACTCTGCTTAATCCCGTCAAATCTAGCAAAGGTAATATCTAGATCTTCGTCGTCTGCGTCAAAATTCACGGAGACAAAGTTGCCGTCATCCCCATTCCATTTCAAAATCACACCCCCGTCTCCCGGCAATAAGACAAAGGGCGCGGACAGGTTGGGATATAATCGAAAGACTCGAAAAAGCCAACTCTTCGCTACAGAATAGGCACGGTCAGACGCACATTCATGCACTGGATTACATTGAGATTGATCGTGGATTCGTTCGAGCTCTTCAAGGGCTGTTAGCAGATTTTGGCGCGAGATAAACATTCTTTTACTCGCCCGCTTCTGCATCACTACAGATTTCGCTACCGCATCAGTCTTTACGCGCCCCGTTCCGGCGTTCTGTGGAATAGAACCTGTAAGCTCCTGACGAAGCAGATTACGACTATGAACTATCATTTCCATCATCGTCACCACCATCTTTAGGTTCCTCAATATCGACCTCACCCCTCTCATTCGTCTTAAATTTCAGTCCAGTTTGTTCTTCAAATTCCTTTACTTTTCCGAGTAGCCAGTTAGCTATCGAAAACGCGACCTCCGGCCGAAGGCTTATCGCTACCTCTAGTTCCCTTATGATGCCCTCATGCTCGGTAGTCTGACCAATCGGTAATAAGTTGCCGCCCTCTGATAAAGTAAACTTTTGAGTGTCAGGCATTGGTAATCGCTCATTAAAGAGCGAGATCACTAAATCGCCTCGCGGAGATAGCGCGCCCCAGGCGCCGTCTGCCTTTATTACGCGGAAGTAGTTACTCTTGATATAGTGCAAATTCAGTACTTGCTGTTCGCTGTGATCTTGTACCTTCTCAGTCATAATGGTCGGGTGTCCCTAAATATTTTACCATAGGGACGTTTTAGGCGTTTCAGCATACACTAAGCGGTCAGAAAATGAAACTTACAGACTGAAGCCCAGAATATCCTTCAATTCCCAAACAGTTTTAGTAATTCCCGCTTCCATCGCCGGGGTGCATCTGAGCGTCTTGTGAATCCGGCAGAAGTTGTAGTAGGCGAACTGAAGGGCCAGAGCGTACCGCAGATTCTCCCACTTCTTCGAGAAACCGTTGGTCAGCCGGGTAAGCCTACGCATCGACATTCTCATTGTCAGATTCTGCCGTTCGATATGCGATGTGCAAACCTTGTCCATATCGGGATCGCCGTGCACGGCCCGTTTCTTGATGCCGATGCATTCAGCCGGAGAGTACCGTGTCTCTTTCGGATTCGGGACACCGTAGAGCTTGATTAACTGGGCGTAATCGGTAATGGTTCCGAGGACTTCATTGACAGTGTGATCGTAACCCTTGAATGCGTCCGTGCTCATCTGGTAGCGGTCTGAGTCTTTGGTCACGGCATATAGCTTTTCGAGAAAAACAAGCGTATCCTGTTCAGTTCGTTTACCAAGGTGCCAAGCCGCGATCAGCTTGGAGTGCTGATCTATTGCAACGAAGGTGTAGGCATCGCCAAGACGGGAACTCTTAATTTCCTTCCGGTTCTTTGTCTTCTGCTTCATTCCGACAAACGCCCATATCTCGTCAGCCTGAATGTGGCCGACATTAAGATTGCGGATGTGCTTCTTTTCGATCTCCATGCACCGCTTGCCGACGAGCTCCAGAACGGAAAGAATCGTGTCTCGGTGAACGCCCGTTATCCGTTCCGTGGAGCGGACCGAGTTTCCTTCAACTAGCAGATTCACGATGAGCAGAACCTTGTCAGCCGGAAGATTGCTGCCTTGGAGCTTGGGCTTGTCCGTGAAGGTTTTTCCGCAGGACTTACACATCAATCTCTGGTAGCCGTTTCCGTCTTTGCCGTTCTTCTTTGTTTTCGATCCACAATCTATGCAATTCATTTTGTTTTCCTCTTACCTATGAGTATATTACTATAAGGTATATAGTACGTCAAGGGGAAAAGTTACTTGACAGTATATTAGCAGTAGGTATATAGTTCTTAGTGTGGGAAAGAAGGAGATCAAAGTTACGGTTTACATCTGCGAGCGATGCGACCATCAATGGCAACCACGCGAAGACAGGGAGCCCAAGGTTTGCCCGAAGTGCAAATCTCCCTATTGGAACCGGCCCCGGCAGAGTGATACTCTTAAAAGGAAGAAGGGGTAGGGCTAACTACCCCTTCTGTTCAGAGACTAGTGGGATCGTCTCTGCCTAACGCGAATCCGCCACAGACAGATTCGCGGCCAACGTCGCAGAATGCGCCACAACACAAGTAAATGCGTGAGGAAATATTCTGCGACTCGACAGCAACCGCAATGATTGCTCTTCTTCACAGGGAAACTATTTCCCATCAAAGTACCTCCTCGCCCACAAGGGCGATCAAATAGAGGATTGCCGAGCCGCGTTAAGCGGCATTCTGGTTGCGATTGGATTGATTTTTGGCGGGGGTCTTGCTAAGATACAAGGAGAACCGCCCACCAAGCAAAACTTGGTAATTACAACACTCATCGTAATTTAGGTTCTGGGCGTGTTACAGCACGCCCTTCAAATATTGGGGGTGATGGAGGCGAGGGCGATCGAACCCCAACGTGGCGCGGATGATAAGCCCGCCGACGGACGCCAGTCGCCCCCAATCCTTATTTTCCCACTACTCTGCCTCCTCCTTAAGAATATATCGGTATGTGCCCCGCCCAACACGCTCAATCTCTCCCCGCTTCAACATCCTACCAATGATTCTATGTAAGTCCTCTCTGCTAATGTCGTGCTCGGAGGTTGCCGGGATCGTGTCGAGAATTTCATCAAGACTCAAGGGGTTTAGCTTTTCCAAGAAGGCCCTTCTTACTGTGCCGACCTTGGTTTCCCCTGAAACGTCGAGATTGCCAATCGTATCCTGAACCGGGTGCCCCGCGAGGGACGTGCCTTCCTGAACGCTGATTGTCTCATCCTGTGTGACAGGTTTAGGAAACAGCGCGGGAACATTCCGTAGTGCCGTAGGCAAATCGTTTTCGCTCACCCTGTAAGGATCGTCACTCTCCCGCGTGTAAGCAGTGAGTGCCGCCATGTACGCTACCAAATCCTCCCGCGCTTTTATGAACGCATCTTGTGCCTGGTGCAATTTCGCCTCCCGCTCTTCCAGCACCGAACGAGCGGTCTCAATCTGGTTTTCCAAGAATCTTCTGCCTTCTTCCATAGAGACACTCCTTTTTCGTGCATCGACGGAATTAATTTACCATAGTCCTCTACATCCACGCAAGCAGGGATGCGATGTAGTGTTATTTAACGAAGAAGTCAAGGCAGGGGATTGTGACGTGACCGGATGAATGAGGGAAGGGGAGGGATGTGTTGGGCGGGGTCAGACTACCGTTAAGAGGATTCCGGTGGTTCGTGAAGGATCGCAAACGGCACTAACAGCTCCTCTTCTGCTTCTTCCGCATCTTCTTCCGTCTCCTCGATAATCTCATCAATGAAGGACTTCGCCAGTTCGTTCTCGTCCTGTTCTTCGATCTCGTCTTTGGTTTTCGTTTCGGTCATTGTTCCATTATAACCGAAGGTCTGGTATCTGGAACGGATCGTTTAAGGTGAGCAACAAAACTTAGGACACTACCCGATCTGTTGAAAGCCGGATGGGACGCCTGGTCGAAAAGTGACGCGAAGTGGTTCGAAGGCCACACTACCGACAAGTACGTCGCGATCACCGGCGATGAGGGCAGGAGCGACAGGGCCGCGCGTATAAATTATCAGGCCGAGCACAAATGCGAGATCGAGAGCTTGAGCCACTCGGACCAACGCACGACCAAATTCAGCGACGATGTTGTTCTGGTCACATACAAAGCGTCTGTGGACGGGACGTGCGACGGCAACGCGGTGCCGAAGACGATCTGGGCCGGTACGATCTTTGTGAAGGAAGGCGAAGACTGGAAGCTCGCGTTCCACATGGGAACGCCCGTCAGCTAGATCCGCTCGGAATCGCAGACAGTTACTGGCAAGGCCGCCCCAACGGGCGGCCTTTCTTGATCGATTCACGGTTCGCAGGGAATTCAGCCCCACAAATGGTCTCCGGATGGATCGTGACGGAGGCAGCAAATCGATTCTCAATGCTTATTGCTCGATGATCAGTAGGCTGCCTTTGTATTTCCAATGAAGCCTGGACCTTCGTGCTGAAGAACGAATAACTCGGTTCGTGCGACTGCATGATCTTTCCATCGTCCGGTGAGCTTTCGAGCCAGCCGGCGAGCCCGCCTCACGGTTTCAACACGTCCAACAGTTTCACCGGGAGGTCGGGATCCATAGCCGGGTTGAGAAAATAAACAGGCCGAATAGCCGCCATCTCGAAATTTAACATAATGATAGCGTATACGGTTTTCGAAATTGTTGACACGTTTCTTCCTTTGAAAGGATCGACCCTTCCGTCAACGTGGCATATCCCTTTAAACTGCCGATTCTCACCTTTTTGAAACGCCCGTACTGCCGCGGCCGTCTTGTTGCCGAACAAGCCGTCAGTAACCAAAGTGTCGTGCCCTGTTGCTGACGAGGACTTATTTAAAAGATACTGGACCAGCAGCACGTCAAATTCGTCGTTCGCACATCCCCAGCCGACCGCGTCATCGATTCCCCATATATGCGAATATTCCGCACTACCCATTTGGACATAGATAGTGCCTTTGTTGCCGTCTTCTGACTTGAAATTTTGCTTACGAGCCATAAACCAGACCTCCTAATTGAGTGTTTGAAACCTAATGCGAAATGACTTGCGTTTCATAGCACACCACAAGACCTGCTAAGATTTCCTAAAACCGAAGGTAAAATTTTCTAAAATGAGTACCGATCGGACGGAAAAGTCCTACGTCTTCGAAGACTTTCGCCTGGATACTGCCAGGAAACTGCTATTCCGTCTGCCCGAAGAAAAGAAGGTGCGGCTCACCAATAAGGCGTTCGAGGTGCTTTTGACCCTGGTCGAAAACAGCGGTGAACTGGTCACAAAGGACGAATTGATGGAAAGGGTCTGGGCGGACAGCTTCGTCGAAGAGTCGAATCTGACCCAGACGATCTCGGTCCTCAGGAGGAAGCTGGGCGAGGATCCGAACCAACACCGGTTCATCGTGACAGAGCCCGGGAAGGGCTACCGTTTCGTCGCCCGCGTTGCAGAAACTGGGGGAAATGAGAACGAGGCGCTGACCGAACCGCAAGTCCGAAACGAAGACCAAAATGATAAGGGCGCCGCGGGGCGGATTAGCAACAAACTGAAGGTTTTCCTCGCAGGCCTCGCACTTTTCCTTTTGGCCGTCGTGATCGCGGGCGCTCTCTATTTTGGAAAGACGTCCCAGCCTTCTTCGACAAGCGAGGTCAGATCGATCGCGGTCCTCCCTTTCAAAAACATAGAATCAGGCGCCGAGGACAAACTCCTCGGGATCGGAATGGCCGACGCGGTCATCACGAAACTGAGCCGGACCAAAAGCATAGTCGTCCGCCAGACCGATACCGTAATCCGCTATGCCGACGCGACCCCCGAAGCTATCAAAGTCGGCAGGGACATTAACGTCGATGCCGTACTTGAGGGAAACATTCAGAAAGCAGAAAGGCGGATTCGGGTCTCCGTCCGCCTTTTCCGCGTAAATGACGGCGCTCTTTTGTGGGCGGAGAGGTTCGATGAATGGGAAACAAACATCTTCGCGTTGCAGGATTCGATCGCGGAGAAGGTCGCTCGATCACTTTCACTGGAGCTTGATCCCGAAGATCGCGAGAGCCTCCGGCGCCGATACACTGATAATATAGAGGCCTATCAGCTCTACAACAAGGGCCGCTATTTCTGGAACAACCGCAACAGTGAGGACCTGACAAAGAGTATCGCCTTTTATGAACAGGCGATCGCCTTAGACCCGGAATATGCATTGGCTTATGCAGGATTGGCGGAAACCTTTGTCGTGCTCCACACCTACAGTCCGTATCAGACGCAGGATGCCTTTCCGAAAGCCAAGCAGGCCGCAGAGAAGGCGCTCAGCCTGGATAACAATCTTGCCGAAGCCTACACGGCTCTCGCGATGTACAAAGAACAGCACGAATATGACTGGAAAGGCGCTGAAGTCAAATTCAGACAGGCGATCTCCGCGAATCCAAGCTACGCGACAGCACGTCAATGGTACGGCGAGTTCCTGGCGTTCCTGGGCAGGACAGAGGAAGCGGTTGCCGAAGTTGAGAAGGCCGTCGAACTTGATCCTCTTTCGCTTTCAACCAATACGGCCCGGGCTTTTCCACACCTGGCGGCAAGACAATACGACGAAGCGATCGCAAAACTTAAACCGGCGCTGGAACTCGACAAGAACTTTCCTCTGGCGCTGTACTACCTGGGCAGAAGTTATGACGGGAAAGCGCTCTATGAACGGTCGGTCCCGGAGTACCGCAAGGCAATCGAATCTTCCGGCAGAAGCACTTATTTCATTTCCGCGCTGATTTATGCACTTGCCAGGAACGGAAAGAGGACCGAAGCAGAAAGAGCATTCGCCGAAATACTTGAGATCGCAGGAGAGCGGCCGGTTTCCAGGTACGTACTCGCACGCTGTTATGCCGCTCTCGGGAAGAACGAAAAGGCGCTGGATGAACTCGAGAAAGCGTACGAAGAGCGCGACAGCCTTATGATCGTGATGGGGATCGAGCAGATCTTCGACGATATCCGGGACGAAACGAGGTTCCAAGAGCTTGTCAGGAAACTGGACCTTGATCAGGTATCTTCCAGCGTGAACTAGGGAATAAAGATGAAGGGGGTGAAGAAGATCGGTTAAGAATTGAGAATTGGAAATTGAAAGTTGGGTATTGACGTTCAGGGACCAAAGCCGACGAACTTGATAAAAACCCCCCTTGTTCCTCAAGCAAATAGTGCCAGATTTGTTACGCGCCCGTAGGTCAGCAGCCAATTCTCGACCTTCAATCCTCCATTATCAATTATCAACCGATCCCCTTAACCCCCTTCATCTTCTACATTCTCAATTATCAATCGACCCCCTTTATCCCTGTCTCACTCTCTTCTCGTCGCCGGAGATCGCGCACGGGTTTCTCCCGGAAAATCTTTACATCGCCGGCGAGTTGAAATACATTTTGGCTGGATAGATCTCGTTACCCAAAACCCCCGAAAGTTTCAGAAAGGAAAATCCAATATGCGCACCTCAAGATTTCTGTCGCTGCTCTTTCTGCTCGTCTCGATTTGCGTTTCGGCCCAGGCCCAGATCGTCTCTACTCAGCAGCAGTCGATCCTTACCGCGGAAGCGGGGCCCGCAAGCCCTAAGATCAACCGAAACAGAGGCCAGAAGATCCTCAAGAAGGTCAAGGAGAACATAGAGAAGAACTACTACGACAAGACGTTCCGCGGCATCGACCTCGACGCCACCTACGAGGCGGCGAGCAAGCAGATCGAGAACTTCGACGCCAACTGGCAGATCTTCCGAGTGATCGCGCAATTCGTGATGCAGTTCGAGGATTCCCACACGAGGTTCTTTCCGCCGAACCGATCTGTCAGCGTCGAGTACGGTTTCAGTCTCCAGATGATCGGTAACACGTGCTTCGTCGTCGACGTAACGAAAGGCAGCGACGCCGAAAAGAAAGGGCTGAAGGTAGGCGACATCGTAGCAGGAATCGACCGTTACAATCCGAACCGCGAGAACCTATGGAAGATCAGGTACATACTCTATTCGCTCGATCCCCTGCAGAAAATAAATGTCTTTGTCCTCAACGAGGATAAGACCGAAAGAAAGCTGGAGATCGAAGCCGTGATCAAGTCTATGGAAGAGCGGCGTAAAGAGGCGAAAAAGCGAAGAAAGGAATTCGAACCCTACAAGTGCCACGAGGTGAATCAGGAGCTGATCGCGTGCAGGCTCGAGAGTTTTCTTGTGGACAAGTCCGATATCAACAAGATGATGAAAGAAATCGGTGACCACAAGAAGCTCGTACTTGACCTGCGCGGAAACAGCGGCGGTTACGTGGAGATCGAGGAGTACCTGACCGGCCACTTTTTCGACAAGGACGTGAAGATCGGCGACTTCGTCACCCGCAAGGAAACGACCGAAAGGATCGCGAAGACCCGCGGGGATAAGGTGTTCAAGGGCGAGCTGGTCGTGCTGATCGACAGCGAAACGGGCTCGGCGGCGGAAGTGTTCTCGCGAGTGATCCAGATCGAGAAGCGCGGGAACGTGATCGGCGATACCAGCGCGGGAGCGGTGATGACCGGCATCTCCGTCGGATCGACGATCCAGCGCGGATCAGGCGACCTTATGACGCTGACCGTTTTCGGAATGAGCGTCACCGTCGCCGACCTCATAATGTCCGACGGCAACCGGCTGGAGAAGGTGGGCGTTACCCCCGATATCGCGATCGGGCCTTCCGGCGCCGCTCTTTTTAGCCGCGCCGATCCGATCCTGTCTTACGCGGTCAACGAGTTCGGCGGGAACCTGACCTCGGAAGAGGCCGGCAAGCTTCATTTTCTTATCCCGAAGGAAGAGGGAGAGGGAACGGACGAGGAAGAAGTGCAATAGGCGGGTGACAGGCGCGCGGTTCGTCCCTACTCTTCGCCCGCAGCTCTGAGAAACAGCCAGCCGGACGCGGCAAACAGGACGACGAAAAACCCCGTGAGTCCGAGTATCTCGAGCGGAGGACTGTACGGAAGGCCCAGACCCGCTGCGATCGCATAGATCCCGATCACCGCCTGGCCGAGCGCCATCGCGAACATCGTGAACGCCATGCCGCGTGCGCGGAATCGGGCGATCAGCGCACCAACGACTCCCACCGCGATCACTCCGAAGTACCACATATTGGCCGTATCGCCGTCGGCTCCTATTATCCCGACTCCCAGGCTGATCCAGACGAGCATCAGCGAAGAGAGGATCGCGACAGCCGCCGCGATACGGTATGCGAAGCTTGAATTGAGTTTGAGCGTATTCAATCCGCTGAAAGGTGATCTTATGTTGCAGGTGCCGCAGATCGTGTCGTCGAAATTCGTAAACCTCGCAGCACGTCCGCTCTCTGTCGGCTCTGCGGTCAGGAGCGGTGTAGCCCCTCGCTACCGCTCGGGGTACTGATTGGGCCCGTCGCTTGCGCTCCGGGTCCCGAAATCAATGGTCAATGGTCATTGAACACTGACCGATGACGGAAGCGGCACATCTCCCGTCGCGCCGAACAGGACCGCCTCGAAACCGTTCGTCGAGCCGAAGATGTACCAGGTTCTGTCAGACGGCCTCCAAATGGCGGGATCCGTTACACCGTCGCCGTCGTAATCTCCGGGACTCGGAATGTCCCCGGCCGCTCCCCAAGGGAATGCGAAATACGAGTCGTCCTCGCTTCTTATCACGTACCATTCCGCAGAGGATGGCCTGAAGAACGCGACATCTGCCTTGCCGTCTCCGGTCCAGTCCCCAACCGTCGTCCTGTCGCCTTGCGATCCGAACTGATATGCCTTCACACCCGCCGTTGACCTAAGCTGCCACCATTGCGAAACGGAAGGGCGGAACACTGCGATGTCGTCCATCCCGTCCCCGTCAAAATCCGCAACAGTGGGTTTGTCTTCGGCGATTCCGAAAGGAACAACGGAGACTCCGGAATCGGAAGACCGAAGAATGAACCAGGTTCCTGACGAGGGTCGAAAGACAGCGGCGTCGGCCAGTCCATCTCCGTCAAAATCTCCCGGAGCCGGAATGTCGCCGTCACTGCCAAACGGGAAGGCAAAAAAGGAATCGTCCTCGCTGCGGAGAATGAACCACTCGCCGGTCGAGGGCCGCCAGAAGGCGACGTCCGTCTTTCCGTCGCCCGTGAAATCGGCAGCGGTGGGAATGTCATCGGCGTTGCCGAACTGAAGTCCTTTCGTTCCTTGGTCAGAGGAACGCAGTACCCACCATTGGGCCGAGCTTCCTTCCGGTCCGGCATTCTCGGCAAGAGAGCCAGGGGACGGGCGGAAGACAGAGACGTCAGTAATCCCGTCCCCGTCGAAATCGAAAACTGTCGTCCCGGTCGGATCGGTGACGGGATCACCCAGAAAGCGCAAAAGGACCGCGTCGTAATCCTGCAATCCGAAAACTCTGAAATCACCGGCGACGACGATCTTCCCGTCGGGCTGGAGAACCGAGTCGTAGCTATAGTCCCCTCCGTTTCCGTCCGCGACCGGAGTGAACGCGACACCGCCGCTACCGAATCCCGGGTCAAAAGAACCGTTCGGATTCAGCCTCGTCAGTAAAATATTCAGTCCCTCACTTGCCGTCATCGCATGTCCGCTCGCGATGATCTTTCCGTCCGGCTGGACAAGAAGGCTCTCCGCGAAATTCGCACTGTCCTGCAGAATGACCTGACGCCCGTCTGAATCGAAAGAGAGGTCCGGCTCGCCTCCCGGCAAAAATCTAAGGACGGTAAACGAGTAAGTGAAGCTGCTGTTGCTATCTATCGATGCTGTCGCGACGATCTTTCCGTCAGCCTGAAGTTCGATATCGCCGAAATAAAAGCGATCCGACCCGAGGTCTGTCAAGGAGATCCCCTGATCACCGAAATCCGGATCTAGTGATCCGTCCGGCATATATCTGAGAATCGCAAGGAATCCGTTTGGAGTTTTAAAGTCCAGCGGATTGGCCAGCACCACTATCTTTCCGTCGTCCTGGATCTTCACCGCATATGCTTGCTCAGCGTTTTTTGCTATCGCCGTTATGACCTTGCCGTCGCCGTCAAAACTCTCATCCAATGTGCCGTTGCTGTTTAGTCTGACTATCCCGATGTCGCTGATCGCGTCGCCCGCCGTCCCGGCGCTCCCCGCGATCACGATCTTTCCGTCCGACTGAATGGCCAGGTCCCTTGCATAATCTATTCCTCCGGTCAGGCTCGTTTGAACGATCCCGTTCCCGTTGAACGTACTGTCGAGTTCCCCGTTCTGATCAAGCCGGATCACAAGAAAGTCCTCATTTGACGCGCTTACTCGGAAAATACCCGCCACGATGATCTTGCCGTCCTCCTGCAAGGCGATCGCCTGAGCCACGTGAACGTTCGACAGCTCCGAGACGAATATCCCGTCCCCGTTGAACGAGTTGTCGAGATTCCCCGATGCATCGTATCTGGCGACGATGATCTTGTTGCTGCCGTTCTTTCCGGCAGCGACGATCTTTCCGTCCTCCTGAACCGCGACGGCCCTGAACTGGTCCTCCAGATCGCCGAACCTCAAGGTAACGATCCCGCCGACGCCGAACGACGGATCGAGGGCGCCCGGCTGGGCTAACACGGGAGTGACCGAAAGAACGGCCAGTAGAATGATCAGCGAGATTCTTTTGGTTCTCATTTTCGCTGGTGGGCAAGATATGGAAAAAAGAATGCTTGTTTTAAGGGGCAAAGCTGCCGGAATTCTCTGTCCTGCAAGATTCTTCAAGTTCGATCGCGCACTACGGTCTGAGAAAGGGTTTTCCAACGCGAACATTCCGGGATAAATGCCAATTTGAAAAGAATTCGGACAGTGTCACCCAAAAAGATACATCGCAGAGGCGTTCACCGACAAGCAGATAGCGACTCGTTCTTCGCCTCACCTTGGGGAGCAAACGGCGACAAGCCTTTCCCGGGAGACTTCGACGGTGACGGAAGAACGGTTTAGAGGCAGTCTTGTTCAGGGTCACGGGGGTAGTCCCGCTTCCGAGCACCATGGCCATCAAGTACGGGAGAAAGAACCGGATAGACAGGATGGAAAGGATGGCGGCACTGAAGTTTGAACGTTGCGGAGTACCTCACAGCGTTTTCACTCAGAAGCAGCTATCCTGATCATCCTGGCCATTCTGTTTTTCTTCAGTTCCGCCCGTCGCGGGTGCCACGGGTGCGGATAGCTTCGGGCCGCCAGCGGCCCGCGACAAGCTGAAGCTTATCGGACATCGGTGATCAAATCCACTGCCTCTCGGACAAGCGCCTTAAACGCCTCTTCGTCGAGCTCATCGCCTTCGCGGACATCGATCGCGCGCCTCGCATTCCCTTTAAGACTCGCGTTGAAAATGCCGGAAGGATCGATCAGCGATGCTCCCTTTGGGAAGGTGAGCTTCACCTTGTCCTTGTAAGTCTCGCCGGTGCAGATCATCCCTCCGTGGGACCAGACCGGTACACCGGAAGGATTCGTGGGTTTTCGCCATTTTATCGCTTCGACAACGTCGGGATCAGCTTCCGGACCCAAGCCAGCGTCTCGCCCCGCCAGTCGCCCAGGTTTTCGATCTTCTCGTCGATCTCCCGGGAAGCGGTGTCATTCCTCGTTGTACCCATAGTTTTTAGGTATCTCGCCGTCTTCGACGGCTCTGAAGAAATTACCTATGGAAACCCACGGCTTTCACCTTCGGCTACGGTACGCCGCCGACTACGTCGGCTTGAACAGTCTTGCCAATTCCGCGCCCCGGTCGACGGAGTCGACCACATATTTCTAGCCCACAGCGCGAGCTGTGGGTGACGGCCCGAACTCTATCGAGCCGTCGTAGACGGCGGCATTGCCAATGCCTCATTTCCAAAGGTATTGCTCGTCAAATTCGACCTTGGAGTTCCTGAGCATTGTAAGGAACTCGCTCCTGAAACCGAATTTTGCGTGATGCCGTTCCTGGTTATCGATGTACGTTGCGACCCTTCCAACCTGTGAACGGCTCACGCTGAACGCACCGTAGCCTTTTTGCCAGGCGAACGGGCGACCAAATCTCCTGTTGATCCACCTCGACGAGTTCGTCTTGATGAATCTCATAGCATCCGAAACATTCAAAGTCGGAGGCAATGTGACCAGCATATGGACGTGGTCGCTTACACCATTGATCTTGATCGGTCTTCCTTTCTTCTCCTTGACCAGTCCGCCTAAATAAGCGAAGAGCTCGGACCGGATCTCTCCGGTGATCAATCTTCTTCGCTCCTTGGTACTGAAAACGATATGCGTAGATAGGTCCGAATACGTGTGAGACATCGTATTTGTCTCGCCGCTTGCTGCGGCTCCTCCTATTTTTGTTTTTTCTCCGCCAGTTGCGCTGCGGTTCGCTTGATTTCGCCGTCTTCGACGGCTGACGATCAATTCAACATCGAACCCACGGCTTGCGCCGTGGGCTATGGTATATCGCCGACTACGTCGGCAGAAAACAATGCTCAGTCTAGCTGCCCAGTCTCCTGTCCCCTACTTCATCCGCTCCAGCCTTCCCTTCCGTTTCACGATGTTCTTGTAGTCCCACTGGAGATCCCTGGACTTCGCGAGCCACCGTTCGAGGTCCTCCAAGTTCACCTGATCGGCTGAAGTGTACCGCGCCGAGGCGTCCTTGAACTTGCTGTTCCCGACAAGTCCTTCCTCTTCGAATGACTGTCCGCTCCAGAACATAAGGCGAACGCAGTCCTTGAGCTTGCTGTACCCGACGATAGGATTGCCGTCCAGAAACCAGACCGGATGCGCGTGCCAGATCTTGTTCTCCGCTTCCGGCAGATGCTTGGCGATCTCGCGGGCCAGGAGATCGCAGATCTTGCGGTCCGCGGGTGATTGGGCCTGATTATACTTTTTCGTGTCAGGGTGCATTGTAATTTCCTTTTTGAGATGTATGTCGCGGACCGCCACGCGATCAACCTCTGTGTTCTTCGTGATCTCGGTGGTGGCTGCACGTCGTTTCCTTCACTGCCACTCGGGGTACTGATTTCTCCCCACGCGTCCGAAGGTCAGGCTTGATTCGCCTCGGACAGGCCATCCACTTTCCGGGCTACGAGCACAAGATTTTCTCCAAACAAGAGAGGTCTCGAATACAAGCTCCGAAAGATCTCCCGGTTTCGCTTCCGTTGTTCTGCGTCCTTCTCCTTACGAAACGCGACCAGCGTGTATAAGAACATCCACGGAACGAAGATCCCGTATACGTACGAGACGGTCTTTATATGAGTGGATCCCACGCTCTCCAGGTGAAAACCAAGAGTATGCAGGTCATACCTTAATTGCGGGAAGGTCCTCAAGCCGATGAGGTGCAAAGGGTGCCTGGACGCTTCATTCAGTGGGACCGAGTCCCTATGGAAGAAGCCGCTCCCCATAAATCTGACCCGCGACCTCAGGGATATCACGTTCGGTGTGGTCAACACCAACCGCCCGCTGCGTTTCAGGACCCGGTTGGCCTCCCGCAGGAACAAGTGAGGATTCTCGAGGTGTTCGATCCCCTCGACAGAGACCACGAGGTCAAATGCCCCGGACCGGGCCGGGATCTCGGCGTTGAGGTCGGCATGCCCGAAAGCGGTGCCTGCGGCATCGGTTTCTGAAACCTCAATATCGACTCCCAGGACGTCCATTCCCACTTCCAAAAGTGCTTGCGTCAGCTCGCCCTTGCCGCACGGTGCATCGAGCACCTTCGCCCCGGGATCGATCCCCGTGATCTCTTTAATTTGGAGAAATGCTGCGGCCTGACACTGGTTCAACTGGTCGTCCTCACAAAAAGGGGTCTGGTCACGAACTTTCCTGTCGCCGCAACTCACGCGGCTCTGCAAGGTCTTGGGCCGCTTTCCCGTGGGCTCCGATTAGCTCCACCCACGGCTAGAGGCAGGTCGCCCCTACGGGGCTCTTGCGATTTCTTGACTCTTAACTCCAAAACCCGTCTTCTCTGTCCTCAGTCCTTTGTTCTCAGTCCTTCCTTCCCCGTCGCTTGCGCTCCAGGTTCCGATTGTCGCCGCGACCATTATGTATAAATTCTGAATTCACTTTAAGAAACGACCCAAAATATCTCTGCGTTCTCCGCGTTCTCTTCGGACATCTGGTTAGAAACCCCGCAGCCCCCCTCGCTGCGGCATAAACTGAAACTGGCTCACTTACGAAACACCGTCCGGAGAATGCGTTCCCAGAAACCCTTTGGCTTTGTCCCTGTCGAAGTCTTCTCCCGCGAAGGGCCGTCACTCGGCGAGTCTCCTCCTTCCGCTTCGTTTCTTCTTGTCTCATTCTGCAATTCGCGAAAACGCGCTACCTCGGCGGAATATTCTCGTGATCCAGGGAGAGGCGACGCCAGAACCGCATTAATGAATTTTTTCGGCGGGCGGTATCTGTGGCGGTCAACGTAGTGCGAGACCATCTCGGGCGCCACGTAAAGAAGCCGACCTGCGGGCACGCCGAAATTGAGGCCCGACTCGTACTCTTCACAAAGCTCGCAGGTATGAAGTCCAAAATAATATCCCCAGCCCAAAGTATCCATTGAAATTGAAGCTTTCTCCGCGAAGGCACGTAACTTTTCACGGAACTCTTCAGAAGTCCTGCCCTTGCGAAATCGATGTGCCTCGTCGAGCCAGCCGATCGCGCGGACGTGCCACCCCGAGGCGGCCATGCATCTCTTAGAAAGGTCTTTGTAGTAGGTCATGATCGTTGGTCAACCACGTAGCAAGACCTTGAACCCGCCCTCGCTACCGCTCGGGGTACTGATTTTTGCTCAATGCTCATTGGCCATTGGTCAATGTCACGCGCGTCGCTTGCGTCCCGGGTTTCGATCTCATTGGTCAATGCGAATCATTGACCATCTGCCAATGAATGGCAGGTCGTCGCTGCGCGACTCTCCAAAATTTGGCGCACTTTTCCGTGGGTTCCGCTCCGCTCCACCCACGGCTAAAGGCAGGTGTCCGCTTCGCGGACTCAAGAAACAGCCTTTGCGACCTTTGCGTTAAGGTTCCTGAGTCACGGCGAAAGGCCTTTCCAAGATATCTCTGCGGTCTCCGTGCTCTCTGCGGTTATTTCTCTTCCGATTGCCGCCGGACCATCTCCTCTATCCAGATCGGTGCGAAGGGCGAGGTGCAGCCCTTCGAAACGGGATAATCGCGATAGATGCCCAGTTTTTCACCGATCTCGATCGCCCGCTTGCGGTGTTCGGGGAAGTGGATCCCGATATTTGCCAAACAGGTATTCATCGTCCACTGAACTTCCGGAGCGGCATCCGGCATTTCGGACTCGATGCTGCTGAGGATCGCCTTCAGGTCGAGTCCATCCGGACTTCTGGCGACCCGGCCTGCGGTCAGGCTCCATCCGGCGCGTGCGGCCCACGGATTGTCGTCATCGATCCACTCCTGTCGAAGAGATTCCTTGTCGGGGTGGTTCTTCACGACGTAAGAACTGAGCCAGTCCGCGACGTGTACAAAATCGAGCGACCTGACCAAGCGGTCCAGTTCGTCGCGCGAAAGGCTCTTCGGCTTCATAAGAAGTATAGCCAGGAGCCTTGCGTCGACATTGCCCGTCTCCCAAATTTCGAGCGCCAGTTCGTGGTCTGTCTTGATCTCCTTGGCAAGCTTCCTTATGTCGCCGAGCTTGACGCCGAACTGGTTCTCACCGGCGCCGTATTTGTTGTTATGCGACCGGACCTTCTCGTCGCCGAGCGATTCGAGTTTCTTGAGGATCTGTTTGGGTGTCATGGAAGTCAATTCTACAATGCAAGGTGCGCTGATTTTCGATAGCTTCGATCGCTCGCCAGGCTTGGGAACTCAGGCCGTCGCTGCGCGACTCCGAAGAATGCGGCGCCCGATTTCATCGGACAATGCTCATTGGCCAATGGTCAATGTTATGCCCATTGCTCGCGCTCTGGGTACTGAACTCGTTGGTCAATTCTCATTATTAACCATCTGCCAATGAAAGGCAGGACGTCGCTACGCGACTCTCCAAAATTTGGCGCACTTTACCGTGGGTTCCGCTCCGCTCCAGCCACGGCTAAAGGCAGGTGTCCGCTTCGCGGACTCAAGAAACAGCCTTTGCGGCCGTTGCGACCTTTGCGTTGAGCCTCCGGCGCCCCGAAAAGAAACGACCCAACAAATCTCTGCGGTCTCTGCGTGCACTGCGGTTGAAATATTTGTGCCTCTCGATACTGCTCGGGGCACCGATTGCCGCCGACAACTTGCCGAAAATTCTCTGCGCTCTCTGCGTTCTCTGCGGTTGTTTCCCCTTCGATGGCCGGAGACTCAAAACCCATACACTACCGCGTTGCAGTGCATTCCCGCGCCGACGGAGGCCATCACGACCGTGTCGCCTTTGCTTATCTCATACCCCTCGAGCTTCCGTTTCAAGATCAGGTCAAGCATCGTCGGAATCGTCGCGACCGAAGTGTTCCCAAGAAACTGTATCGTCATCGGGAGCCTGCCTTCGAAGCTCGCCGCGTCCACGCCGTACAGTTCCGCAAGATGAGCGGCCATCGCCTCGATCAGCTTCTCGTTCGCCTGGTGGAAGAGGAACATATCGACGTCCAAGACGCCTAGACCTGCCCTGTCCAGAGCCTTCTTCACCACCTTCGGGACCCAGGTCGTCGCGTAGCGGTAGACTTCCCTGCCGTTCATCTTGAACCAGCAGGTTCCGGGGACGCCTTCCTTGTTCGATCTGCCGAGGTAGATGTTCTCGAGATCTTTGTTCGCGTGCGAAAAGGTAGCGTGCGAGAGTATTCCCCTGCCTTCGCCGTCTTTAGAGAAGACCGCGGCGCCGCAGCCGTCGCCCAGGATCATCGAGTCCACGTCGTGCGGATCGAGCATCCTCGAAGCCACCTCGATCCCGACGACAAGCACGTCCTCCGCGTCGCCGCACCAAATAGCCTGATGCGTCTGGATCACCGCCTGGAGCCAGCCCGGACAGGCGAACAGGATATCGTACGCGAAGCATTCGTGGTTGGTGACATCGAGCGCGTGCTTAAGATACGCCGCCATGTTCGGGACGGTGTGGAACGCCTGCTCGCCGACGAGTATGTTCCCGGCATTGTGGGCGACGATGATCCCGTCGAGTTCGTCCGGTTCGAGCCCGGAATCTTCGATCGCGATCCGCGCCGCCTCGGTCATAAGCGGCCTCGAGTCCTGATCGAAAGGCACGTACCTGCGCTCGCGTATGCCGGCGATGGCCTCGAGTTTCGCCGTCACCTTCTCGCCGGGGAGCTCGTTACGGTTTCCCTTCTTGTCGTAGAAAGCGTTTCCGTGGAAGTCGCTGTTGGGGACGACGAGACCCGGCAGGACGCTGCCTGTTCCTCTGATCGCGGTCATATGAGCTGAGATTCTAGCATCAATGCGTTCTAAACATGGCCCTCCGAGGCGACTCTTCTACCGGGACTTGTCCCTCCGCTCGGCGGAAAATACCGATTCCAATGGCAAGCTGCTCGTAGTTCACCAAAAACTCCGCGTACTCCGCATGAATTTGGAGTACAATGCCGAAAAACACATCGGAAAACGAAGCCGCAGACCATTCCGGAATTTCCTGACACTGGTCGAAGCGCGCAAAAACATTCATTAAAAGGAGAAAGAAATGGACGTAAGGATCCTGACGCTCGTGACGAACTTCAATGGGACGGGTCCGGGGCATTCGGCCGTAGCTGTCGGTGAAATGGTATTTACCTTCGAAGACGCCACCAACGGTTGGCTGCAATCCGGGAGCGGATGGAAGAAGGTGAAATACGAAACCTATCTGGGCGGTAACAAGCATCGTCCCGTGCTCGCCCAGACGATCCGAGGCGCCAGTCCCGACTCCGTGACGAAATATGTCGACAGATCGATCGCGAACGACGACGATTATCTGGGTTCGGGCGTCTGCTCACAACAGGTAGCCAAAGCGATCAACTATTCCTTGCCTCACGACATTGATTTCGACCCAAAGGGGTTCGATACACCGTTCGGGGTATATCACTGCGCGCGGCGTCTGAAGGTGGTGATCGGCGAGGAATACACGTGGCCCGGACGAGCATCGCTGACGGTTGGCGTTTGGGCGAGTATCGTGAACAAACTCAAAGTGGATTATCCCGATGCCCATAAGTCCATGGACTTCTCCCGGTAAAAGTCCCGGTGTCGATCTGAGCCCTTACGCGGGACTCTGCGCCCACAGACCACAGTTCAAATGTGTCGGCTGCTACATCCTCGGTTTCCGCTTCCGGGCCGGGGATCTTTTGACTTCCGTTTTAGCCGGATCCGGTGGTCGTCCGATGTCAGTCTCCCCCGCTTTTTGCCCTCCGATTGAATCGATCCCAAAGGAGTGATATAAATTAGAATTATTCTAATACTAAACAAGGAGTGAAAATGACCGACTCGACTAATGGAAACGAAAGCGGGTGCCCTGTGATGCACGGCACCAAGAGACATACGTCGGCCGGAGCCTGGTCCAACAAGGACTGGTGGCCGAACCAGCTGAACCTTCAGATCCTTCACCAGCATTCTGAAAGGTCCGATCCGATGGGAAAGGACTTCAACTACCGGAAAGAATTCGAAAGCCTTGACCTTGAAGCCGTGAAACAGGACCTTCACAAGGTAATGACCGATTCGATGCCCTGGTGGCCAGCCGATTACGGCCATTACGGTCCCTTCTTCATACGCATGGCGTGGCACAGCGCGGGAACTTATCGTGTGATCGACGGCCGCGGCGGCGCGGGATCGGGCACGTTGAGATTCGCACCGCTGAACAGCTGGCCTGACAATGCGAACCTCGACAAGGCGAGGCGCTTGCTCTGGCCGGTCAAAAAGAAATACGGCCGAAAGATCTCCTGGGCCGATCTGATGATACTTACGGGAAACGTCGCTCTCGAGTCTATGGGACTCAAGACGTTCGGATTCGCCGGCGGACGTGAGGACCTTTGGGAATCCGAAGGCGACATCTTCTGGGGACCCGAGTCCGAATGGCTCGCTGACGAACGCTATAGCGGTGAAAGGGATCTCGCGAACCCCCTCGGCGCGGTCCAGATGGGACTTATTTATGTGAACCCGCAGGGCCCGAACGGAAATCCGGATCCGATCAAGGCGGCGGTCGATATCCGCGAGACGTTCAAGCGGATGGCGATGAATGACGAAGAGACCGTGGCGCTTATCGCCGGCGGTCACACTTTCGGTAAGTGCCATGGAGCTGCTCCCGACACCCATTTCGACCCTGATCCGGAAGGAGCAGGAATCGCAGAACTCGGACTTGGCTGGAGAAGCAACTACGGCATCGGCCACGGCTCCGACACAATAACGAGTGGACTTGAGGGAGCCTGGACAAACGAGCCCACGAAATGGAACAACGGTTATTTTGACAACCTTTTCGGCTACGAGTGGGAGCTTACAATGAGTCCCGCCGGAGCTCACCAATGGAAGCCGAAAAACGATGCAGCCTCGGACGCGGTTCCGGACGCTCACGATCCGAACAAACGTCACCCGCCGATGATGCTTACGACCGATCTTTCACTGATCATCGACCCGATCTACCGTCCGATCTCCGAACGGTTCCACCAGAACCCGGATGAGTTCGCGGACGCCTTTGCAAGGGCCTGGTACAAGCTCACCCACCGCGACATGGGACCGAAAGAAAGATATCTTGGTCGCAAAGTTCCAAGCGAAGAACTGCTTTGGCAGGATCCGATCCCCGAGGTCGATCACGAACTGATCGACGAGAACGACATCTCGGCGCTCAAGGCGAAACTGCTTGATTCCGGCCTTTCGATCGGCCAGCTTGCAAAGACAGCGTGGGCCTCGGCCGTGACCTATCGCGATTCCGACAAGCGCGGAGGTGCGAACGGAGCGCGTATCCGGCTTGCGCCGCAGAAATTCTGGGAAGTCAACGAGCCTGCGGAGCTGCAGAGTACCATCTTGAAGTTCGAGGAGATCCGGGATCAGTTCAACGATTCTCAGTCCGGCGGCAAGAAAGTGTCGCTCGCAGATCTGATCGTCCTCGGCGGATGCGCTGCCGTGGAAGCGGCCGCGGAAAAGGCGGGATACGACGTCAACGTGCCGTTCAGGCCCGGAAGAATGGACGCTTCGCAGGAGCAGACGGACGTTGAGTCGGTCAGCTATCTGGAACCGAAGACAGACGGTTTCCGTAACTTCCTGGGCGACGGGCACGATGATCTTGCTGAAGAATTGCTTCTCGACCGCGCGAACCTTTTGTCGCTGACCGCTCCGGAGATGACGGTCCTCGTCGGCGGAATGAGGGCACTCGGAGCGAACCACGGCGGCTCGACGCACGGCGTGTTCACCGACCGTACCGGAGCGCTTACGAACGACTTTTTCGTCAACCTGCTCGATATGGGAACGATGTGGAAGCCGACCTCGGACGAGGAGATCGATTTCGAGGGCATCGACCGCGAAACCGAAGAGGTGAAATGGACCGGCACGCGTGTCGATCTGGTTTTCGGATCGAACTCGCAGTTGCGGGCAGTCTCCGAGGTTTACGGAGCGGACGACGGCGAAGCGAAGTTCGTAGACGATTTCGTGAATGCCTGGGACAAGGTGATGAACCTCGACCGGTTCGATCTGGACTAAGCTACGTCCATTGTTAAGAAGGCCCGTCTGTCATTGGCCGGCGGGCCGATTCTTTGAGTGATGAGAGATGAGTGCTGAGTACTGAGTACTGAGGTACGAAAAGATTTAGCTTGTTGTTTGGACCGCGGGCGACCCGACCGGTCCTTTAGGATTGAGAATAAAGGACTGAGGACTGAGAAGAGCACAGACTACCCGGAATTGAATCATGATGACCTCAATGTACCCCGTGATGGGAATTCGGGTTCCCCTCTCAGTCCTCAGCCCTTTGTTCTCATTACTTCTCTACGGCCGCCGTGCTACAGACATTTCGCTCCTACGGAGCTGCGTTGCGCAAATGTTCCGCTTTTCTATTAACATCGCGCGCCGACGGCGCTGCTGCGCAGAAAGGCTCCCGGTCCTGGGTGTGCGCCTGCGGTTCGGTTGTCCTGCTTTGACAGGTGAGCCAGCGAATCCCGAATATCCTGGACGTGCAGCCGGCTCCGTAGGAGCCAAATGCCTGTAGCACCGAGGCTTCCAAGATTCCCCGGGCTCCGTCGTTGTCCAATCGAATCGTGTCCCCAAGAACGTGTTCGGCTCCTATGGAGCCGGGATCGTTCTCGGCAATTCCTTGCTACAGACATTTCGCTCCTACGGAGCTGCGTTGCGCAAATGTTCCGCTTTTCTATTAACATCGCGCGCCGACGGCGCTGCTGCGCAGAAAGGCTCCCGGTCCTGCCTGTCGGCCCGAGGTTCAATCCCGCCTGTCGGCGGGCGACAAGCTGGAGCTTATCGTACACTTCCGGCGGGCGTTCCGTTCTCAGTCCTCAGTCCTTTCTTCCCAATCCTGCCTGTGCGCCCGCGGTTCGATCCCGCCTATCGGCGGGCGACAAGCTAAAGCATATCGTACACTTCCCGCGGGACGGGGCGTTCCGCTCTCAGGAATCGGAACCCTCGCAAGCCGTTGCGCTTCAATCTTTTAGGATCACACCGCTTCCGCAGTTCCGAACTCTCGGCCTTTGAAATCCGAAAAATCGTTGCAAAACGGGCAGTTTTGAGGATATATTGTCTGATGACAAACCAATCAGTTCGATCGAATTGCCCATTACAACCGACTATAAATCACTCTCACCAGTTGTGCTGAGTAGTAAAAAAAGGAGTTTCAAAATGTCGAATCTGCATTCCCCGAGATTCGTTCTCGTCGCGTGCCTGCTCTTAACCGCTTTCGCCTTCGCGACCGTCTTCGCCGCTGACGACTGGCGTCCCGTCACTCCCGATGAGCTCTCGATGGCCAAAGGTAAGGTCGAGGCCGATGCAGACGCCGAAGCCATATTTTGGGAGATCACGGTCGATGACGCATCGGCGGACCTTGTAATGCGCCACTACGTCAGGCTCAAGATCTTTAATGAGCGCGGCCGCGAAAAGTTCAGCAAGGTCGATATCCCTTATATCAAACGGATCAAGATCAAGGACATCGAGGCAAGAGTCATCAAACCCGACGGATCGATCGTCGAGCTCACCAAGGATGACGTTTTCGACCGCGAAATCGTGAAGAGCAACGACATCAAGGTGAAAGCGAAGTCATTCGCGGTTCCGGGAATCGAGCCCGGCGTCATAGTCGAATACCGTTACAAGGAAATTCACAAACGGAGTTCTGCGGACGATATGAGGATGGTCTTTCAGAGGGACATCCCGATGCAGTACGTCGCTTACTACTTCAAGCCATACGGCGACGTGAGGTATCTGGTGTTCAATCTGGCCGGCGAAAAATTTGAGAAGGTAAAGGGCGGAATGTACAAGGCAGAACAGAGAAACGTGCCCGCGCTCAAAGAGGAGCCGTACATGCCGCCGGAAGACGAGGTCCGTAAATGGATGCTAGTCTACTATATGTCGGCAAGGAAAGAGATCTCGACTTCGGACTTCTGGTCAACGGTCGGATATTATATTGCCAAGCACTATGACATCAAGGACACGCTGAAGCCCGGCAAGAAAATGAGGGCTGCGGCCGAAGAGATCATCGGCTCCGCGTCCGCCGACGAGGAGAAGATACGGAAGCTCTACGATTTCTGCGTCAAGCGGGTCAAGAACCTGGACTTCTCGCCCGGGATCACGGAGACCGAGCTCGACGAGATCAAGCCGAACAAAGACGACGACGATACTTACAAGAAGCTCCAGGGCAGGGACATCGAGATAAACAAGCTGTTCGCCTCGCTTGCCGACGCGGCGGGATTCGAGACGAGGATCGCCTTCACAGGCGACCGCAGCGAGCTGTTTTTTAACCCGCGCAAGGCACACCCGTCGTTCATTCACCTGGCCGGCGTTGCAGTGAAAATGGGGCCGAACTGGAGGTACTTCGACCCGGGCGATCCTTTCGTACCGTACGGCTCTCTGAACTGGTATGAAGAGAACACGTCGGTGTTCCTTCTCGCGTACAAGGACTACATCACCACGACCACGCCGATGCTCGGGTACCGCGATTCCAAGGAAACGCGCAAGGGCGATTTTGCGCTTGATGCCGACGGAACGCTCGAGGGCACGGTGGCCGTCGAGTACACCGGCCACTTGTCATACAGGCACAAGGTGAAGAATTACGACGTGTCAGAGAACCAGCGAGAGGAGTTCCTGAAAGCGAGCATCAGGAGCAGGATGAGCACGGCCGAGGTCTCGAACATCTCCATAGAGAATCTCAACGAACCCGGCCGGCCGTTCATTTACAAGTACAAGATCCGGATCCCGAACTATGCCCAGAAAACGGGATCGAGGCTGTTCATTCAACCCGGAGTGTTCGAACACGGTAGTTCTGCCCGATTCGCGAGCGACACTCGTATTTACGACGTGTATTTCCCGTTCCCCTGGTCTGAATCCGACGATATCTCGATTCGTCTGCCGGAAGGCTTCACGGTCGACGGCAGCGACAAGCCTTCACCCATCGCCGACAGCAGCGGCATCGGGTCGCTGAACATTAACATCGGGGTCGACCAGTCGGACGGTTCAATCAAGTACACACGCGAATTCTACTTAGGCGGCGGCGGTAACATCTTCTTCCCGGTCGAATCCTACAAGCCCGTCAAGGCCTTGTTCGACGCGTTCCACAAAGCGGACACGCACACGATAACCTTGAAGAAGATCGCGGCTGAATGATCCATCGCCGAAAGCCGGATCTCGCGTGCTGTCAAAGACCGCCCCAAGGATCCGGCCCTTTTGCTTTCAACGTTCTGATGTAACGGCGAATCTCGCCTCTTTCTCCCCGCAGTCCGGAGGTCGTGCAATATGTCTTCAGTTTCTCGCATCTCGCTCTCGATCCTTTTACTCCTTTTCATCGCTCCGTCCGCGATGTCGTTCGGCGACTCGGCACCGCAATGGCTGAGGGAGGCCGCGGCGGCCTCGAATCCGCAGTACGACAAAAACGTCCCGGCGGTGGTGCTTCTCGACGAAGAGAACGTGACACTCGGCAGCGACGGGAAACTGAAGATCGTGAGAAGGTGGGTGATCCGCGTGCTCACTCTCGAGGGCCGAGCGCTTGCTAGGGCGCGCGCCTTCTATCTGTCGAGTACGGAAAAGGTCAGCGACCTCGACGCGTGGGCGATCGATCCAAGAGGTTCGGTCAGAGAATTCTCGAAGAAGGACGTGCTCGACATAATCTCGGACGCGGATGACGTTTACAACGAGGGGCGCGTGAAGGTGGTCGACGCTTCCGGAGAGATGGGCGTAGGATCGGTCTTCGGCTACACCGTTACGTCCGAATACAGACCCTTGTTCTTCCAGGACGTGTTCCAGTTCCAGACCCGCCTTCCGACGCTGCGGTCCCGCTACATACTCAACCTTCCTCAGGGATGGAAGGCGGAGAGCCTTACGTTTAATCACGCTGAAGTACAGCCGAGGGTGACAGGAACGTCCTATCAGTGGGAGCTGAGCGGCCTCGCCCCGATCCCTCCCGAGCCGATGAGTCCCTCGATCTCGAACCTCGCGCCGCTGATCGCGGTCAATTTCAGCCCTGAGGCGCGTCCGGAAACGGTCAACAAGGTGTTCGGGAACTGGAATGACGTTTCGGTCTGGGCGACCGGGCTCTACGACGACAAGGTCATCATTAACGACGAGATCGCCGCGAAGGCGCGGGAGCTCACTGCCGGCGCCAAGACCGAGATGGAGAAGATCAAGGCGATCGGGAATTACGTCCAGAACCTGCAGTACATCTCGATCGACATCGGAGTCGGTCACGGGAACGGCTATCGGCCGCGGCCTTCGGACCTTGTTCTTGCCCGCGGATACGGTGACTGCAAGGACAAGGCGACGCTGATGCGCGCGATGCTCCGCGCGCTGAAGATCGACGCCTATCCGGTCGCGATCTACTCGGGAGATCCGACGTACGTCCGAAAGGAATGGGCCTCCCCACGGCAGTTCAATCACTGCATCATCGCTGTAAAGGTCGGCGCCGAGACCCATTCGCACACCATCGTCGATCACCCGACGCTCGGCCGCCTTCTAATGTTCGATTCCACGGACGACCTTACGCCGGTAGGCGATCTTCCGACCCACCTTCAGGGCAGCCACGGTCTGGTCATCGCCGGCGATACGGGAGAGCTTGTACAGATGCCGGTGGTGCCCGCCGAGGTGAACACGCTGGAACGGCTTGTGGAAATAGATCTCGCTGAGAACGGCACGATCCGCGGAACGATCGAGGAGAACACCAAGGGTCAGAGCTCGACCTACGAGCGCCTCCTTTACAAGAAAAGCGCGAAGGACGACTACCGAAAGGTGATCGAGGGCTGGCTGACCGACGGCGCGACCGCGGCGAGGCTTGTGAAGTTCGAGCCGACGGACGATTTCCTCGAGTCCGCGTTCAACCTGAAAGTCGATTTCGAGGCTCCCGCGTACGGCCAGCTTATGCAGAACCGTCTGCTTATATTCCGGCCCGCGATCGTCAGCCGCTCTCGCTCGATCTACCTGACAGAAAAGGAGCGCACGAACCCGGTCCGGCTGGAATCGCGTTCATTCGCGGAGAAGGCTGTGATCGCTTTGCCGAACGGATTTTCGGTCGATGAGGTCCCGGAGGCGGTGAATCTTCAATCGGATTTCGGCAGTTACTCGACGAGCTATATGATCCAGGAAGGCAAATTGCTCTTCGAACGAAAGATGACGATGAAGAACACGACGGTCCCCGCTTCGGCATACAATTCGGTCAGGGAGTTCTTCAGCAAGGTCCTTGAGGCGGAGCAGGCGGTGGTCGTGCTGATCAGGGACTGAAGGTCCGGATCGCGGGCAGGACTGAGAGAAAAGGACTGAGGACTGAGTGGGGCTCCATGGTCCGCGAACCGCTCGGACCCTACTGACTGGAGCGCAGGCAGCCTTGCCTGCATTTTCTTGCAGGGGCGGGACCTGTGCCCGCCCTCGCCAAAAAGCACTGAAACGAAAGACTGAGTACTGAGCCGGTCCGCGAACCGCTCGGAACCTACTGACTGAAGCGCAGGCAGCCTTGCCGGCATTGAGCGCAAAGCGCGAACTGTACGACAAGCCCGAAACTTAAGGGGAGTGATCCCGGCTCCATAAGAGCCGAACACGCGTTGGGTGCCGAACCGGGTTAGGTTCCGAGCAAGAGGAATCTTACCGGCCGTGTTAAAGACATTTCGCTTCTACGGGGCTGCGTTGCGCAAACGTTCCGCCTTCCCATTAACATCTCGCGCCGATGGCGCTGCTGCGCAGAAAGCCTCTCGGTCCTGAGTGTGCGGACTCCCGCGGTTCGATCCCGCCTTTCGGCGGGCGACAAGCTGAAGTTTATCGAACACTGCCCGCGGGACGCCACAGCACCCATCTTTCAGTACTCAGTACTAATGTTTGTGCGGGCAAGCCCGCCGCTAAACGGATTTTCCCTCACCCACCTTGAAGCTTGAGCCTTGAACTTTAAACCTACTGAATCCCGTACGTACTTGCCTGTGCCGAACGACGGAAGATCGCGTTCAGCAATATCACGTTAAGGCCGTCCAGATAGGCGCGGATCGTCGGGTCTTGTGTGAAACCTATCACGTTTCCGCGACCCGTCTCCTGGACGACAACGAACGGCTTGAACGCAACCTGTTTCCTGGTTTCCTCCCACATATAGCCGCTCGCGAGAAGGTCGTCGGGACCGGCAAAATAAGCGGCATTGATGCCGTTATCCATCTTTATCGGCGTGAAGATCGCGTTCCCGCTGAAGATCGCATGAACCGTGTCCTTCACGCCCGCGGTCACCCAGTGATCAGGATCTGTCCGCGCCCTTACAAGCACCCCCGCAACGGAATCGGGAGATGAAACGTTTGCCTCTATCAGGTCCTTGAACTGATCCTCGCTGGTGATGAGCTTGCCGGGGACCCTCGCCGCGGGTTCCGAGGGTTTTTCGCCCGCGACCGGCTTTTCGTCCTTGTCGGTCTTGACCGCGTTCTCTCTTGAAACGGCGAGCATTCCGGTCCCGGGATCAGCGAGAAACGACACGGCTCCGCTTCCGAGGCCTATCAGCGTTCCGCCGCCCGACACCCACTCCTTCAGGCGATTAACGGCTCCGCCGCCAAGAACGTTCGAATACCCGAACGCGTCGGGCAAGATGATCACGTCAAACTGTGCGATCTCGCGCGAACCCAGTTGCGAAGTCCGCACCGGAGTGACCGGAAACCCGTACTGCCGTTCCAGGATGAACCTTGTCTGGCCTGCCGAATTCGGGGACGTCGGACTGTCCCACGCGATCGCCACCTTCGGCCGCCTGATCTCTACGACGTTGTCGCTTCCGAAGTTGATCCCCGATTCAACCCAGCCGGTGTTCGTCGCCACGACCTCGGCTCCCGTGGTTCTGGCAAGTTCCGAAAGCGTGGAGCCGAGTCCCGAGACATTGTCAGCCGTCTTGATTATCAGTGTGCCCCGCGGATAGGTCCTTCCGCGTTGCACGAACACCTTGTCCGCGCTGAATACACGGACGCCTTTTTTCAAGGCCCCGGTCAGAAGCTTTGCCGCCGCGGTGCTTCCCCACGGGACAAGATACGCGACAGAAGCGTTCCCGCCCGATACCGTGCCGGGTGTCACCGCCTGCGGAGCGGCGGTCCTGAAGCTCCCGGGCAGAGGCTGCCCGCACGGAACCGCCTCAACATTAAACATCAAAGGCAGTGACCAGGCCGTAACGTCATATATCTCGTCAGGCAGCCCTTTCGCCCTGCGCCTTTCCTGTTCCCGCAGAAACTTGTCGTCCATCTGGATATCCCGGTCCAGCAGGTTCCTGATAAGACGCTTGGAGGGCTGGGCGGTCGAAACCCCGTACGAACCGGCGGGATAGCTTGTACCGCACACCGTACCGGAAGTTGTCGTCTGCGCCACTTCGATCCCCTGTTCGTGAATAAGATTCGCGAGCTTGTCAACCAATGAGGTGTCGTCTTTACGGGGGATGATGAATGACTTCACGGAGTCTGTGCGCCCCTCTTCGACGGCGCTTTTGCGATACGCGTAGAAATCGTTCAGAAGCTTTTCCCTGTTCCCGGCAGCTGCTTCCGCGGTCGCGACCGAAGCGACGAAATGATGCCGGACGCTGTCACGGAAATGCATCACCTCTCCATTGATCTTCCTAACGACCAGGCCCCTTACCGAAGCCTGTTCGTACGTCATCGCGACCGCTCCGTAGAACAGCGGCCAGCTTGCCCCGTATCCCGGGTAGAACGCGTCGAAGATCTCCCGGGTGTAGTAGTCGAAACCGAAGGTATCAAACCACTTCGCGTTGTTCTTTCCGAAAATGTCGAGGTTGCGCCTCTGGACGTCTAGAATGTAAGGGTTGAAAGGGTCCGCCTCCGGTGTGAAGTAATAGGTCGAGTTCGTGCCCATCTCGTGGAGGTCGACAAACACCAGTGGCCACCATTCCTGGAGAGACTTGATCCTCCCCACGGTCTCCGGCTGGGTCAGGGAGATCCAGTCGCGGTTCATATCAAAGAAGTAGTGGTTCGTCCTGCCGCCGGGCCACTGCTCGTTGTGCTCGGCCGCCAGCTGGCTCTCCTGCGGCTCCAGGCCTTCGGCGATGTTGAAGTTATGCACAAACCGGTCACGTCCGTCCGGATTCTGAGTCGGATCGATGAACACGACAGAATCGGCCAGGATAGAGTCAACAATGCCGTTACCGCGCGCAGCAAGCAAATGATAAGCCGTAAGCATCGCCGCGTCGGGAGAAGAGATCTCGTTACCGTGAACGCCGTACGCCAGCCACGTCAGCGCAGGCATCGTCGACATTATCTGCCTTGCTTCCGAATCTCCGGTCACGCGCGGATCGGCAAGGCGCTTCATCGAATCGCTGATCGCATTCAGCCTTGCGATGTTCTGCTCGGAGCCGACGGCGGCGTAGATGAGCTTCTTCCCTTCCCAGCTTTTCGCATATTCAAAAAGCTTGATCTGTCCGGGCTTTGCCCGCCCGAGCGCCTCAAAATACTTCATTATCTCGGAATGCGAGGCGATCCTTTCTCCCGGGTCGAAACCGAGCACCTGCCTGAAGGTGGGAACGGAAGGATCGTAGTTGGTGCCGGGCCAGAATTCGAAATCATCCTGGCCGAAAGAAAAAGAAGCAAGGCACAACAGCAATGCGAAAGCGAACCACGTGACTCTTTTCATCTTGTTCTCCGAATTGATCTTGGGGGTTCCGAATTTATACCATCGGTTGGCGCCTGCTGCCAAACCTGCCTGCCCCCGCGGCCGCGGCGGGTGTTGAGAGCCTCCAACTTCGGTGTTAATATTGGCTGACCGCATTAGCATTCACCCTTCGGTCTTTTCCAGAAAAACCAACACACAACGACGATGAGATACAGAACCAGATTCAAATTCGTTACGGTCCTTAGCGCCGTCCTGCTGTCCGCCGTTCTTTCGGCATTCGCCCAGAACGGACCCCTCAACCTTGGCCAGATCCTTTCAGAACTTCAGTCTGAAAGCGCCGTGATCACATTGGCCCAGAAGAACGATGCGATCATCAAGTCGGTCCAGCAACGAGGAATCACTTTCACTCTGAACGCCGAGATCGAGAAGGAACTCAAGAGCGCCGGCGCTTCGGCGGCGCTGATCGAAGCTATCCGCTCCAGGGCTCCGGCAAATTCGAAGCCAGGCGAAACCACTGGCGACGCGACGCTGGACAGCGATTTCAGGATCGTCCCGAACGTCACCCAGAACGGCGTGAAAGGCATTCAGATCTTGGCGAACTTCAGCGTTCACGGGCTCAAAGGAACATCATCGGACATAGTTTACCGCTTCCAGAAAGACGGACAGTTCATCAAGGGCAAGTCGTCCGATTACAAAACTCAGGCGGGCGATCTTTCCGCGCGGAGGCTTCTGAAGCCGGCCTACAGTGTGACGGTTTATAAGGACTTGGAAGCGTTCCTTCCGTACAGCGAGTTCGGTCTCGCTCCCGGAACGTACGACCTGAAGATGGACGCAGACGTGATCATGCGGGACGGCAAGCTCGTGAAGCACCTCACGCTCCAGGATGTAAGGGTCGTGATCCCTTCCGAAGCGGGATCCGCCGCGAACGCGAAGTTCGAGAAGATGTGGATCGATTACGATGTCAACGAGGGAGGGCAGCTCGGCATGGCCGTCCACGTCTCGGCGGTCCTCAACGGAATGAACGGGAAGGAAGCCTATCTTCAGCTTCTGTTCGAGAAAGAGGACGGAACGAAGCTTAACGGTACGACGACCCGCTTCAAGAGCCCGAGCGGGCAGACGGCAGGTTATTTGAGCCTCAAACCGATCTACGATTCGGCGCGGTTCAATGACATCAAGATCTTTGTACCGTACAGCGAGTTCAATCTTCCCGTCGGCCAGCACAAGCTTAAGATCCACGCGGATGTCGTTTATCCGGACTACACAGACCTTGGCCATCTGACCTACTACGATTTCCAGTACACGAGGAACAGGTAGGGTTGATATAGCCGAGGCTAGTCGGACACGACCGGGGGACTGTCCTCGCTCCAGTTGCGCTTCCAGCGGACCACGATCTGCACGGGGGGATCGAAGACGCCCGGTGTCTTCTCGAGAGGCCCGGTCCGCGCCACCTTCATAACTACAAGCGAAAGCTCGATATGCTCTTCGGTTGCGTTCGTGACGAGGACCCTGGCTTCGATCGCACAGTACGACTGGCTCTGGTCTTCGGGAACCTGCTGACTGTATGCGAAATCGTCGTCGGGGAGTATTTTCAGCGGGAACAAGTGGTTGCAGGCGGCGAATTCGGGCCCCGGATTCGCCCTCGTTCCGCTCCAGGTCATCTTGTAGTAGCCCCTCGGCAATCCCCGTTCCGTAGTCCTGAACTGAAGTTCAAGGAACGACTCGTGCTCATGCCCTTCCTTTGTGATGCTGCCCTGCGCCTTGATCCGCAGGAAGCCTTGGCTTGTCCTCGTAATGCTGAACCCAGTGGTGTAGCTCTTCAGATACTGGCCGTCCTCGTAGTTGTAGAAATGGAACCCGGTCTTCTTCCCGTCGAGTTTGTTCACGCCCTTGCTGGAACTCCCGATACAGTCTTTCAGGTGTGAGTCTTCGATAAGTTCGACGTCCTTCAGGAACTCCAGCTTGGCAAACAGCACCGCCTGCTTCTCAAGAATCCCGCCGACGAAGGCCCGCTTCGCGACCTCGCAAGGGCGCACCCAAGTTCCGACATTCGCCGGCGGATCCATACCGTGCCCCGGGTCGATATAGCCGCCTTCGAAAACCAGCTCGTCCCCGACAACCCACGACGCGGTCTCGGCGATATCCTCGCCCACCCTGGCGCGGGCGTAATGAGTCATGAACCCGAGTTGAGGCGCCGCTGTACGGTTGACGCTTAGACCGTCCGCGTAGTCCGGACCGCTGGTCTCTCTGACGGCTCTTTTCTGCAGTTCGGCCCACTTCTCTGTGAATCCGTCGCCATCCAGGCGCGCCTTTTTCATTATTCGCTTGGCCTCGTTGTTGACGCTTGTCGGCCAATGATCCGAGGGGTCCGGCGCGAAGATCCCTATAATTCTTTCCTCGTTCTCGTCAAGCAAATGGGCAGCGCAGTGATAGGCCTCGTGGATTATCCTCGAGATCGCGATCGGCCAGTCCCCGCCGTATTGGTTTCCCGACTGATTCGGGTCAAAAGCTCCTTCCCTCATCGAAATCATCTGGACGTTGATCAGATGAGGGTAGTCCTCAAAAACCCACGCATCGGCCGAGGACGACATTCTCTTTCCGTGAATCCGTCCGTTCTCGTCCAGCTTCAGCTGCCTGTAAACGGCCACCATACGGACCGAACTGCACACAAATTTGGGCAAGGTGTTCAGCGCGAGAGCAATGACCTTCGCTTGATACCGCGTCACCCTGTGCAGATTGCTGTTACCAGGTTGCCGATCAAAGTACCTAAGGTCCGGCGGCACCTTCGCGTGATCTTCCTCGTCATCCGGATCGAGGATCTCGACGTGACTGCAATCCGGCTTGAGGGGAACCGGCGTGTACGGATTCTCCTCCTGGGCGACGATGAGTGACGAAGAAACAAGAATCAAGAATGCGATCGTGATGATTCGGGCTCGGTTTCTCATAGCTCTTCAAGTCAGGTGGCACCCGGCCGGACTGCCGGCCGGGTCGGATCGATTCGGGCCAAGATTATCACAACGCAATACTCGCGCGAGGAATTAATTCATCGGGAGTAGCAGAATCTACTAAAGATCGATTACGGACTTATCACATTGGGAAGCCATGATCTCTGGATGAAGCCGGGCTTTTGAGCCAGAGGCAGATCTTGTCGGAATTCTCGCCAAGAGCCGCGTGATCGCCCTCATATTTTGGAACGGACCGCCACGGAAGACACCTGGGAGCCGGTTGACAGCGGGTAAGTCAAGCCTGAACGCTATCTGCGATTCAGCGCGGCGCAACGGCATCAAGATCTTCGTGCCTTTTGAAGAGTTCAATCTTCCCGTCGGCCAGCACAAGCTGAAGATCCGCGCGGACGTCGTCTGTCCAGACTACACGGACCTCGCGCACCTGACCTACCACCACTCCCAATACACGAAGAGTCAGTAGTCAGAAATCAGAAAGGGCCGTCCAATGGTCTGAACCCTTCGTCGTCAGCTCGTCTCTTGTCGAAGTCTCTCTTTTCTTCTATCTAGTGAAAGTCGGTCTCAAGAATAGTTCTTAAGGTCCGCACCGAAGCGTTCAAGGCACTGGCCGCATCCGACGAGGACTGTCACACCCGGATTTAGTGCGATCATCTGCCTATGGCGACCAAGCTGGTTCCAAGGGTCGAATGAAAGTCTTTGGCGGGGTACAAGCCAGTCTCTTGTGCGTTGCGAAAAGCGGTGTACCGCTGTTTGAAAAAAGTTGACAATCATAAACCTTTCCGATAGAAATCATCCGACCCTGCACAATTAGGACCGATTCAACAAGAAGTTGCCGTGGCCAAACGCACCCGGAATCGACCTGCGACAGCAGGAAACACCTAAGTGCACCCTGATAATCGGGCTCCCGCTGCACGATACCTATCAGGGATTCTTGTGACGGGGTCACCTGAACTGAGGGATTTCGAATCAATAGTGCGTCAGCATATCAAACATGTTGCGGAGCAAAATCCAGGGAGTACGAAAATGAATGTCTCATCTGGCGGGTTCGGTACCACCTTGTTGCTGATCGGGTTGCTGTGCGGTTATCTGGCCCTCGTCGTTTCGATTGAGAGGGGATCGGTCGCAGGTCTGGAAAGTAGAAAACCCGCCGCTGTTGGACCTAATGTGAAATCGTTTGAATTTGGCAGTACCCGGCCATTCAATATTGTAGACAACAGCGTGGCAGATCTTTATCCGGCACCGATTGTCGTCAGCGGGCTTGACCCTTCACATCCGATCGTGAAAGTGGAAGTAGGATTGACATTGTACCGGCACGGCGAACCGGATGATATCGACGTGCTCCTGGTGGGTCCCGGAGGCCAGCGATCTATCATTATGTCTGATGCGGGGGGATCATTCCCCATATCCGAGTCAATGACCGAGTTGGTGTTTGCTGACGACGGATCATTTTTGCCAGACAACTCTCAGCTTTCCAGCGGACGATTCCGACCAGACAATTTCCCGGACGCAATATCCGGGGAAGCCGACACTTTTCCTGATCCGGGTCCCGGAACCGTCTTCAATGAACCCGCAAGCCTCGCAACATTCATTGGTACAGACCCGAACGGAACCTGGAACCTCCTGGTGGTCGACGACACGGCGGCATCCGATGGAGTCGTAATAAACTGGACTCTAAAGATATTTGTGGAAGTTGACCTGGCAGTGGTCAACTCGTCTGCGAGCACCAATGACGGTTCGTGCGATCCGGCGCCGGAGGGTGATTGCACTTTGGCGGAAGCTGTCGCCGAAAAGGAAACCGATTGGGTAGAAATTGAACCTGGGATAGGGCCAATTGCGTTGACCGAGACTATCAATCCGTCCAGAGCGCTTGGAATTGAAGGTCCTGAAGGGGGGAGTGGCGCAGAGATTACCCCGCCCCCAAACGGGCCTGCATTCGCTGTCGATCCCGACACTCCCCTGGCACTAAACGATCTGCGCCTTTGTAACGGTAAGAATGGTGTTTTGGTCAATAGTGGCGGCCATCTCACTGCAAAACGAGTTACGGCTTGCAACAACAGCGGCGGCAATGGAACAGTGGCACTCAACAACGGAGGGTACGTCCTTCTCGAGGAATTTGCTGCTACAGACAACATTGCCATCGGTTTTGGAAACGTCTCGACACTCGGTGGCGGATACACTGCAATGAAGCAATGTTTGTTTCACAACAATCAGGCCGCTTTCGGTGGTGGTACGGACGTGTTCAACAGCACACAGGTAACTGTTAACTGTACTTTTGATCAGAATACAGCAACCGAGAACGGCGGGGGAAGTCACATCGAGGATAGCCGTGCGTGGATTTTTAACTCTACATATGTCGAGAATCACGCAGGGTACACAGGCGGCGCGCTTTCTCTTATCTTGATTCATGGAGGTGTTGTAGCAGCCGTAATCTACGTGATCTTGTCGGCAGACAATACTGCCGGTACAAAGGATAAGAGAACGCTTGGTTCCAGTGGACCAGATGGATTCGGGCCGATGGAATCGTTGGGCTATAACTTTATCCGGGATCCTTCCGGGCTCGACATATCCGGCGATGAATCGACAAACATTTACGGGCAGGACCCGTTGCTCGGGCCGCTTCAGGACAACGGCGGTTTCACGCCGACCAGACTGCCCGATCCGGCGAGCCCTGTGGTCGATGCCGGCGACAGCGGCGGTTCGACCATCGACCAGCGCGGGTTTCCGAGGCCCGTGATCTTCAATCCCCCTTTGGGACTTCCGGGCGACGGGGCCGACATAGGGGCCGTGGAACTGCAAACCGATGCCGAGCCGGCTGGCACCGCAGTTTTCGATTTTGATGGGGACGGTCAGACCGACGCGTCGGTATTCCGCCCGAACCCCGCGGGACTTGGTGCTCCGGAGGGAAGCACTTCACAATGGTGGATACTCCGCAGCAGCGATCTGGGCAACGCGGCATACGCTTTTGGGGCGCCGACTGACATCCCGGTCCCCGCAGACTTTACCGGCGACGGCAAAGCCGACGTCGCATTCTGGCGGCCCTCAACCGGCGAGTGGTTCATCCTCAGGAGCGAGGACTCGTCCTTCTTTGCGTTCCCGTTCGGATCTACCGGAGACATACCCGCACCGGGCGATTTCGACGGAGACGGGTTGGCCGATCCCGCGGTCTACAGACCTTCTTCAGCCACCTGGTTCATCTTCCGATCCTCGGATTCCGGCGTATCGATAGTGCCGTTCGGGGTCTCGGAGGATCTCCCGGTGGTCGACGACTATGACGGGGACGGTATGGATGACGTGGCGATCTTCAGGCCGTCGGTGAACCAGTACTGGCAGCTGATGTCTTCGGCGGGAGCTAGAGGCTATCAGTTCGGCTCTCCGGGCGACCGAACGGCGATCGGCGACTGGACCGGCGACGGCAAGGCGGACGTGGCGTTTTTCAGACCGTCTTCTTCCGAGTGGTTCATCATTCGAAGCGAGGACGATTCTTTCTTCGCGTTCCCCTGGGGCGCCGACGGAGATCTTCCTGCGCCCGGCGACTATGACGGGGACGGACTGACCGATCCTGCCGTGTGGCGGCCTTCCGACCAGACCTGGTACATCTTCGGATCGACCAACGGGTTTGAAGCCGTCTTGTTCGGCGCTCCGGGCGATGTTCCGATTCCGAGTACTGTCAGCGTCCAGTGAGCTGACAACCTTTTAACGATTCGGATCTCGACCGAGAGTTTACGGAACTGTCAGGGATCCGGACATATCGCAGGCAAGGCCGCTCAATTGGGCGGCCTTCGTTTCTAGTGGCTGCAGATCAAGATCTGAGGAACGCGAAGAAAGCAAACTGGCGTTCATACGGGGCAGTTACGCAGGTTTGCCGAGTGCTTTTTCTCCAATTTACCGAAGAACAAGACGGTCGATCTCGAGGACTACACTCGAAGGCTCGAACGACGCGGCGAGATCGACGAGCTTGATCACATCGGAATACCGTGCGGAATCCGGGGCGGATATCACGAATTCGGCTTTGACGGTTTCGGCGCCCAAGAACCCGGCCTTGTCGGGATCCAGCGTGATGAAGACGACATTTTCTTCCCGCTCCCGCACTATCTGACCGATCCGCTGCCGGAGGTCCTCCAGATTGGACATCGAGCCCCAGATCTCGTTGTTCAGCGTGACTATCCCGTCTTTGTCCAGCCTGAGCCAAAGCGTGCCGCAGTTTCTGTTTCGGTCGATCTCCCAGTCCAAAATAATGGGTCTCGGCGGTGGAAGGATCATCACGCGAATGGCCGAGGCGTTCCGAACATAGTCGTGCGGGAAAGCGGAAGCGGCGATCAGCCCGCACAGGGCAGCGGCGAGAAATACGGTCGTTCTTCTGAAGATCATTTGGGTTACCTCCTGTAACCGCTGTGACCCTCCGATCTCTTTGAAGTTCCGCACCGGCTTACTCCCGGTTCCTCACCGCCAGCCAGATTCCCCACGCCGCCGCCGGCAGAAGCGCCAGGTCCTGCGGGACGCCAAGGAAGAAGGCGGCCTGAAGGCCTACGAAACTCCAAACCACGGGCACGACGAACGGAAGCCTGGGATACGGCGGCTCAAGGAAGGACAGCAGGCCGATGGTGAAGATCGCCGTCGGACAGGGCAGTCCGAAGGTGGGCATCTCGGGGTAAGGATGGCCGGCGTATATGCTCGCCGCGGGATACAGTACAAGGGAATAGAAGATGAAGGCGAGTCCGACGTAAGCACGGAAGCCGCGCACGGGACGGAATCTAAGATCAGCATTCAACCCGCCGGCCCAGACGAAGACCATTGAGCCGGCGATGGAAAGCGTTCCGAACGCGATCGCGAGAGAGTTTATCGGGTAAAAGAACGTGAGGTGGTAAACGGCTCCAAGCCAGAGCCAGAGGAACGCGAGGATCGCCGAAACCGAAATGTCAGCCTTTCGCCCTCGTAGGAATACACAGCCCAACGCGGTCACCGCGAGTCCGAGGAGCGCCATCTGGACCGGCCAGACCGACTCGTTGTAAACCCGGAAGACGCTGAAGAATTGTTCGGCTGTGAACGGAAGCTGCATCAGGACGCAATGACCGTAACTTGTCCCGAGGCCTATTCCTGAGGATCTTCACCGCGAGGAAGGACGAAATTGTAAATTATGATCCCCGAAACCTTTACCGCAACCCCGTCAACAAACGTCGGACTGAACCTCGCACGCCTCGCGGCGTCCACCGCGGCTGCCCTCAGAAGCGCATGGCCGGAAGTGGCAGCCGCCGAAATCACGTCGCCGTTCTCGTCAACGACTACTGCGACACTCACAGCGCCTTCCACCCTCACCCCCGCCGGATATGCGGGCTTTGGGAGTTCGATCGCCGAACCGTTCAGAACGCCCTTCGACACGGTGCCGGGAACGTCGGAAGGCGCCGGTACCGGAGGTCCCTCGGTCGAGATTACAACGGATTCCTCGCCCTCATTGGCTGTACGGGCCGCTGCTTCAGAGGCATCGGTCTCGGCATCGGCTGCGTCATCCCGGGTCTCGACCGGGGTCAGTCTTCCGGCAACGATCTCGAACTCTCTGCTCTCGCCGGCGACTTCAATATGCAATCTCCTGCCGAAAATGTCAGACACACGAACGCTTGTGCCGACCGCCAGCCTTTCGTCAAACATCAACCGGTACTTCTCTCCGGTATTTTCAAAGATAGCTATGTGGGTCGAGCGGGGTTCCATACCAACCCCCAGAACATAGCTTGCGGCGAGATCGTCGTCCCCGTCCCCGTCGAGATCACCCCAGGCTTCCGACCTCTGGTCCTTTAGTTCCGTCAGGCCTCGGTCCCGTACGCTTTTAGGCGACTTCGAGATCACCGCGGCGATGTGGTCATCGACCGCGTTCCGTTGTACCGCGTCTTTAATTTCGGGCCGCGGCCGCGGCACGTCGCCCCCGCCCTCGCTGAGCTGGCTTCTCACAAGCCAGCCTCGGTATTCCTTATATGTAACGAAGAGCCATTCGCTTCCCTCCTCGCTGCGGATCAGTTCGACGAGCTCTCCCGCAGGGATCGCGACGATCACGGTCGAATCGCGGTCGGGGGCGCTCAGAAGATTTGCCGATCCGCCCTTGACGGAAAGTTTGGATTGCGTGAAGTTCACTGCCGTGAACACCAAGATCGATGTCAACACAAGAACGATTCTCATATCTCCTCCCGGACGGCCTGATCTCTTTCGTTATGTTAGGAAATATCGTTACGAATTCAGCAAGCCGGCGTCAGTATTGTAGCACCAGGAGGAGTCTTGCGGGCGGGTAAGTTCCCGGGAGCTGAAGTTACGGGGTACTGCTTACCGGACTTGGTCTTCGATCTTTTCGGCCAGGTACTCGGAGAAGTAGCCGGCGTACCGCCGCCGAAGGTTCTCATCCCTCCAGTCCCTGCCGGTGATAGTTCCGCGGCAGTTCCCGGAGCCGCACAGGCATTCCATCTCGTAATCGTCGTCGTCGGTCGTCGCCCAGTCGTGCGTGATCTCTTCGCCGGGCTCTATGCCGCGCATCGCGACGAAGACGATCTGGCCGAGGACGCCTATGTTCGGGTCGCACGAGTGATTGCTGTAGATCATCGAGCCCTCGCGCTCCTCTTCGGCCAGAGGGCCTATGAATAGGTCCTCCGCGATCTGGATCTCGGCGGTGCGGTACCATTCGGACATCGAGTCGAGTGTCCGACGGTCGAATATGTAACCGCCCTTGACGCACACGATCTCGTTCTTCTCGAACGCTTCCTTAGCGAACAGCCCCTTGCCGTGGATGGGGCTTTCCCTGACCTCGGCTTTCGGGGAGATGTAGGAGAGCCTTCTCATTGTTTTTCCTTCAACGCTAGCCAGTCCGGCCTTAGCAGGCCGAGAAAAACGCCGTCCTCGATCCTTCCGAGGTGATGCCAGCGTTCGCGCAGGTACCCCTCCCGCGCAAAGCCCTGTTTCTCGAGAAGCCGGAACGACCCCTTGTTGTCTGGATGAACGTCCGCCTCGAGCCTGTGAAGGTTCAAATGACCGAACGCGAACGCGACAAGAAGTTCTAAGCCTTCTGTCCCGTAGCCTCCTCCCCAGAACTCGCGCGCAATCGCGTAGCCGACCTCGGCGCGGCGATGGGGCGTATCGACATTGAGCAGAGTGAACGTGCCGATCACGCTGTCGGTCTCCCTTAGGGCCGCGCCCCATTCGAACATCGTACGGGCCTCAAACTGCTCTTTCGTGTCGGAGATAAGCTCCAGCGCGTCGTCGATCGACTCGTGCGCGGGGGAGCTCCAGTAGCGGATCACCTCTTCGTCACGGTAGATCGCGAACACGTCTTCCGCGTCCGATTCGCGCATCTGCCTCAGGACGATCCTCTCGCCCTCGAGCCCCGGGAGCTCGTCTCCCCATTCAAACGTCGCCAGCGCGCTTTTCATTTCTCCTTTTTTCCTTTCGACATCCTGCATTCGTGACACTCGACCGACTTCGCGTCGATGTGGCCCTTCGCCTCTTCGTAATACCACTTCTGGTCCCGAGCTTTCCATATCTCGCCCTTGACGCATTTCCGGCAGATGAACGGACGGTCGATGTAGAAGTCCGGCAGCGCACCATATGTATTGATATGGTCGAGCTTCGAACGATCGGCCTTGACCGCAGTCGGATACTCCTTCTGAAGATGAGGATGAAGCCGCTCGATCCTCTCGGCCTCGCGGAGATCTTTTGCGGTAGGGTTGCGGCCAATGTCATTCTTTTTCGGCATTGCTTGCGACAAGAGAAAGGCTGACCTTTTCGGGTCCACTTCTCATAAAGATGAAGACAGCCCCGACAAAAATCAAGGGCGCGAACCTGGCGCGCCCTCGATCCTGAAGAATTGTTCCTGGTCTGCCGTCTCGAAGTTCCCGGATGCGGCTCAAAAACGCCGCATTCGCATTCCTCAGTTCCCTGCGGTCAACTGCAGGACTTTGAGGAGATCTCAACCGATTTGATGGGCGCCGGTTTCAGGCCCGCTTCGCCTCCAAACGACATCTTGTCGGTTTTCCTCACCGTGCGGGAGTATTCGTAGCTCTTTGTACTGCCATCGCCCAAAGTCACAGTGACCTTGACCGTACAACTCTTTTCCTGTTCATCGGAATTCTTCGCGAAAAGATCGAACCCGTCCTTATCGCTGCCGGTTATCTCCGTCCAGAATTCAGGTTCGGCCTCTGTGGCTGAAGTTCTCAATGCGTTTTGGCCATCGGTTATCCAATATGCCGAAATACAGACCACCGCCATGAGCAACGCAACTATCCGCCGCTTGAAGTCAAATCCCCTTCGGATTCGCAAAAACTCAATTTTCATCAAATGAACCTCCAAACGCGTATGGGCTACGCGGCGAAAGGGACCCTGCGGAGAATGCTTCGACATCCGGGTCCGAAAGGAATCCGAAGCAAAGACATGCCGTAAACGCATGCCTGCATTTAAGAATCACGGGTGGAGTGAAACTACTTGAACAACTGATCAGAAAATGATTCGTAAAAAGCTACCACAGGCGTGATTGAAAAGGAATACGTTTTTTCGCTTACGGATCGGCAGTTACGAACGGTAAAGTGCCACCCGCATAAAAACAGGCCGGCGGCTTCACTTATTCTCTTGCCCTTCGCTTCGTACCGGAAACATCTGCTCCACTTACCGTCGGTCACAGACGATCTGATTTGCAATATGTCTTCGGACACAGATGTGCCGTTGGCCGGCCATTCGTTCCTCACAGCCGGTTGCATAGCTGAAGATTGATCTGCGATCGAGGTTAAACTGTCAAGAAATCTACCAGAAATCGCACCTCTTTTGGCTCACACAACCCCTTTTTAAAATTTTTTTCAGGAGTTTTCCTCAGCCGTTTCTTATCCTCTGTATTCCACCTTACAAAAACAAACAAGTTTTAATTCGGGCAGGCTTTGGACTTCCACTGATTTCCACATTTGTGGAAATTCGCCATACTCGCTTTTTCCACAGTTTTTTCCACAGAGACCCCGTAAAATAAGGCCAATACTTAAAGTACTTTCTACTTGACACATTCCGGAAGTGCGATAGAATGCTTAGCACAGTCAGACAGCTTACGGGCTTTTTGACCGGCACAGGGAGAGGCGAGCGAAGGCGGTGACGCATTGCTCGAGAACAGCAGAGGCGGAAAGCAGCTGTTATTCACGCCCTGAGCCGAAGCCGAAAGGCTTAGCCAGGAAGTCTGCAAGGATTTCCGGGTCATCCGGATAAAAACGGATGACGCTCATTGGAAAGGTACAGCCAGTGAGTGCGGAGTCGCCCAAGCGTCAGTTTGGGCGTCGTTGCCGGGATCGTAACCGGCGGTGGAGGAAAAGCCACCACAACAAAAACCTAACGGCACTGCGCTTTTTAGCGCAACGTGATTGTGAAAACAAGACGGGTGCTGACCGGGGAAGAGCCGACCGCTGGTCTTCTTCGGGATACAAAAGTCGCGGTTCCTTGCGTGTACATGCAGGAACCGCACTCCAAAAGAAAGCTCCGGCTCTTTTTTGGAGTCAGATTGAGCCGCTTTGATTCGTCAGAGCGGCTCTTTCGTATTTATGCCTCTGGATTCTTCAAGGAAGTATGTCCGACGACGAACGCCGATTTCCTGCCGACCCGAAGATCAGATTCACTATCGACTGCGACGATCTTGAATTCGCTCTCAGCGAATTCATAGACAAACAGGAGTACAGGCTGTTCTCGATCTTTCCTGCGGACGAACCGAGGCGGGCGATCGTCGAGCGCGACGGCACGTACGTAATGCTCGAAAAGAAGGCGGATCCCGGATCGGAGGAGCCGAAGACTTCGGCGGAACTTCGCGGGATAGTCGTTACTCTCCCTGATGATTCCGAATGGCACGAGGGCCGGGCCGGAATGCTTTACCGCGACCTTCTTCCGTGCCGTGCGGGAGGACGCCTCATCGCTTCGCAAATAAGGATCCCGGACGGCGGCCCCGTTCCCGATTATGTTCATTTTCACAAGGTCGCTTTCCAGGTTATCTTTTGCCTGAAGGGTTCGTGCCGGCTGGTTTACGAATATCAGGGCGAACCATTCGATTTCTCAGCAGGCGACTGCGTGCTTCAGCCTCCGGGGATCCGTCACCGCGTACTGGAATGCTCGGACGGGTTCGAGGTCCTGGAACTCTCGTCTCCCGCGGAACACCCCACCTATGCCGACCACGAGATGGATCTTCCGAACCCGCACATCGATCCCGAAAAGGATTTCGCGGGACAGCATTTTCACAGGCATATTGCCAAGGATGGCGATGGACCCCGGACAGATCTGGGCCTTGCAGAGCCTTCTTCAGGAGCGGTCCTTGGAGAACTGATACGGCCACGCGGATCGAGATCCGAGAGGGTCGAATTCGGGCGTCCGGATTCTGCTCTCGTGTATGTGGCCGAGGGCGGCGCTGAAATGACCGGCGGACCGTCCGGCCCTTTGGTACTCGCCGAAGGAAGCTCCTGTTTCATTCCCGAGGTTCCGGACTCCGCGATCGAATGCACGGACGCGAGCGCCCTGATCTTCCGACTCCGGCTCTGATCACCGCCTATTCCCGCCCGCGGACCAAATCATTTCCCATTTCTATGTGCGGATTCGATACACACGTGTACGCCCAACGATCCTTCCCGGAACGAATGCGCTCGTAGAAATCCCGTGTTTACAAGCATTTGCGAGTGGTATCCCGCTTGCACTTCTGAAATCTGAAATCCATAAGGAGGAACAATGGAAAGAAACAGCGTAGGAATGAATATGATCTGGGCAATCACGATCCTCCTGATCGTGGCTATGATCGCGGGGGTCGTCTATTACAGCGGCTTCCTTTCGAACGTCGGAGGAGACAAGGAGATCGACGTTAACGTAAGCGTGCCGGCTTCGAACAGCCAGTAGAGTAGCGCAGAGTCTTGCTCGGACGTTGAAAGGGAAATCCCTTGATCGTCTGCAGATCGAGAGCCCGGAACCGCGGCCGGACGCGGCGGCCTATGTGCTGAAGACGGGCGAAGGGAAAGAAGAATTCGACGAAGAGCAAGTCACGTCGGAGGTCGCCGATCTGGTAGCGACTCACTCCGGCTCGGGAGTGGACAAACTCCAGGCCGGCATGACCGTGCTTGAGATCACAAGGATATCTGCCGACTGCGATATCCGGCTTCCTCTTGAATTCACACTCATAGAGAAGACACTTCTGAACATGGATAAAGTCGTCGAATCGCTCGATCCGGGCTTTGATCCCACGGTAACCATCCGAAAGAATGCCTCGGGAATAGCCGCGAAGAGAATGTCGGAAGGCCTTTCACCGGGAGCCGCTTTGAGCGGAGCGCTTGAACTGAAGCACCTGGTAGAAAAGACGCCGGAGCGCGTGGACAGGATTCTTGAGACGCTCGCCCGGAACGAACTGAGGCTGAACGTCGATGCGATCGACGAAAGGACCCTGACACTGGGATTCCAGAAAGTGGCGAACAGGATCGCGACGGGACTCGTTCTTGCGACTATGATAATCGGCGTTTCGATGCTCACGAACATAGAAACCGAATTCAAGATCCTGGGCTATCCCGGGATCGCGTTTCTGCTTTTCCTCCTTGCCGCAGGAGGCGGGATCTCACTGATCTGGATCATCCTCTGGACCGATCACAAGGATAGCCGCGACTGATATCATCGTCGGGATCGATCCGGGACGGATTCCAGAAACGACGACTCGGTTCCGTATAAACCGGTCAACGAACGCTCGTCAGAACGTCCTTGGGACACAACGGTAAGGCAATGGAAGGCTTTATAAATTTGATCACTTGGCTGGTCGGCGTCGGACAGAACATGCCGGAGCTAGCGCCCGTCCAGCTCGTCAGCAGAACAATTCTCGTATATGGCGCCGCGCTTTTGCTTTTACGCATAGGGAAAAGACGGTTCATGGGGCGCTTTACCGCCTTCGATATCCTGATGGGGTTTGTCGTGGGATCGGTCATTTCGCGGGCCATCATCGGCCAGACGACGCTTCTCGGCGCTGCCATCATCCTCATCACATTGATGATCGTCCATTACGCGATCTCTCTTCTTTCCTACTACAATTCCAGTGCAAGTCGAACATTCAAGGAATCAAAGAGGGCGTTAGTCATTAAAGGTAAGATCGATGAAGAAGCGATGCAGCAAAGCAAGCTCGGGGAAGGCGACCTGCTTCAGGCGATCAGAAAAGAGGCGGGAGTGGAGGCTCCCGAAGAAATACAATCCGCTTACCTTGAGCGAGACGGGAGCATAACGATTATTCCGAAAGAGAGGGAACCGAAGATTGTCGAAGTCACTGTCGAGGAAGGCGTCCAGAAAGTAATGATCTCTTTCAGCTGAATCACACGGTAAAGGGACAACACATTCTCACGGGACGCCCTTCCCTCTTCGCGCGCGGACGGGTGCCCGACCAAGTTTCCGGCGGTTCTCGCCTTACGATGGCACTGCGGGAACCCCCCGACCTTTTTTCCGGCATCCGACCCTTCAAAACAGTTCATAGAATACCGTTGACCGTCCACCCGCTCCGTGATACCGTTCGCCTGTCCAAGTCCAACTGCACTCCTCAATTGTGGGGCCAAAGGCACCTGATGTTTAGCTGTCTTCGGTTCCTTTACTTTCAATCACTTTTCAGGAGGAACGGAGTAATGCGACAAACGATCTTGATCTCTATTTCGATAACCCTGGCCCTGGCACTCACAACCGTTGCGCTTGGCGGAGAGTGCAGTGAATCCGACAGGAACACCTTGAAGAAGATGGACCAGGACTGGGCTACCTACAATCAGCAAGGGGACAGGGCCGCACTGGATGCGATCCTTGCGGACAGCTACTCCAGTTTCACGATCGACGGAACGACAGACAAAGCCGTGGCATTAGCGGCACTTGACAGTCCTCCGCCCGCGGACCCGCCGGGCTCGGGCTTTTTAAGTGACAACTACATCATCTCCTGTTCAGGTGATACTGCGGTGATGACACACCGAAATGAGATTTCGGAGCCTTCGGGTCTGTTTTTCACGCGGTCGGTCCACATATTCCAGAAGTCCGAAGGAAAGTGGAGAGTGATAGCGAGCGTTAACCACCCGATGGACGACGCCGGCGCGCTTATGTACCTGAACTACAGCGGCATGGAAGCCTACAAACGGCGGGACATCGAATGGTTTGAGAAGTACACTCACGCCGCATACTTTACGGTTAGTCCAACAGGCGAGGTCGTTTCGAGATCCGAAGTTTTTGCGCGTATGAAGGCTGACAAATCCAAGCTTGAACTCCTAAAGATGACGGACCTGGACGCGAATGTGGACGGAGACATGGGCATCGTCACGGGCATCGTGCACGCAAAGGGTGTCGACGCTGACGGAAATCCGTTCGAAGGCAAGTCCAGGTTTACAAGGACCTTTATAAAGAAGGACGGACGTTGGCTTGCGGTGTCGACCCACTCAACTCGGCTGGGGGAGAATTAGCCAGGAAATTAAGTAGGGGCAGGACCTGTGCCTGCCCCTTTTTCTGTGCTTCTTCTTTGTACCTTCCTATCTTCCCGCCTTCAGATCTACTTTGCGGTACTCCGCCGCTTGGCGGCTTTGCGAGAGAATTTCAATACTGAATTACGCCTCGCATTCGGGGTCCACGCACCCGATCACTCCCGCAAAGTTCAGAAGTAGGGGCAGGACCTGTGCCTGCCTAACTTCTCGTTTCCGAATCTCCGTTGCGTTAACTCGCGGCTTTGCGCCTTGGCGAGAGGGCCTCAATGCTGCCCTTCGCGTCCCGCGGCCTTTCTCTTGACCATCACGATCCTGGCGCCGTCGTCGACGCGCTCGAACTTCACCTCGTCCATCAGCGAGCGGATCAATTTCAGGCCCCATCCCCGGCGTTCCTCGGATCTCGGTCCCGGCTCTTCGGAAGTCTCCTCGAACCTGACGCCGCGGTTTGAGACGGTCACTGTGAGCGAATCCTCTCCGGAGATCACATCGACCGATATCTTGCGGTCGAGGCTCAGAGAATGCTCGGCGGCGTTGATGCACGCCTCGACGAGCGCGGTTTTGATCTGATTGATCTCGCTTGTGCCGAAACCGGCCTTTCTTGCGATATCCTCCACGGAATGCGCCGCGATCAGTTCCGTGTCGTCGCCCATAGGGATCTCCAAAGAGAATCTCTCCGGCTCGACCTCGCCATTCTCCAGCGATCCTTTTTCCAGATAATTGCGGAGCATACGCGTCTGCGCCTTCGACGAGCCGATGGCGTGGCGGGCGTGCAGAACCTCCACAGCCGCCGGCGAGAATCCCTCGGGAGCGACAAGCCAGATCCGGAACCGCTCGACGTTGTTCGCCACCGCAACCATCTCGAGCCGGTCGCACCAGAACGTGGTCAGCTCCTCGCTCGCCTCGAGTTTCGAATCGATCTCCGCCGCCAGCCACAGGATCTCGTTCTCGTCGTCGTACTCGGCGTGTTCGAAGCCGAACGCTATCGCCGCCCTTTCGTTCTCGATAAGGCCGGAAATGTTAGGGTAAAACTCCGAGGCGGCGTCCGAATGGAAGATCTGCGGAAGCTTGACCTTTTCCAGGTCCTCGCGCATTACTGAGAGCATTTTCTCGAGGTTACCGCCTTTGTACGACTCCCTGTACAAGCCGTAGTCGAGCAGTGCCTTGGGCACTTCCTGACAGTCGAACATCGACAGGATCTCGGCTACGCCGATCGCGAGGCTTTTCCGGTAATGTGCCGACATCGCCCCGGCCGCCTTCTTGAGGCCGTCGCCAAGTCCCCGCGCGATCACCCTCGCGGCGGGCTCTCCGAGGACCTCGGTCCTGTACCTCGCCGAAGAATAGTCTTCGAGGACGGGCGAATCGAAAGCGGCAACGGCACCCGCCTTCACCCGGATCAACTCGTTCACCTCTAAAAATCTGAGAGCCGCGGGCGAACGGAGTCTGCATTGCCACGCTGGAATGGGAGTTGTCGGTCTTCCGCCTCCGGCCATCGCCTCGATAAGTTCCACAAGCTCCTTCCTACATCCCGGAAGAGCGGCGGAACGCAGTATCTCGTCGAAATGGCCTCCCAAGCGGCCGTTCATAAGCGACTCGTGATAGCAGGTCAGAACATCCTTGAAGTTGCGAAGCGACGCGCCGGTTTCCGAGGCTCGGTTGACCAGTGCCTTAATGAACTCGGTCCGGGCTCCGAGGATCGTGACCGCAAGATCCCTCGCCTGTTCGGAAACCGCAACATCGTTGTATTCGGCAAGTTTCTCGACAAGAAGCCCCGCGCTTTCAAAGTCCAGTTCCTCGATCGAAAGCCTCTTGGCAGACGGGATGGAAAGGCGCCCACGGTTGGACTCTTCATCGATGAAACCCCGCAACCCGGCAAGCACGACCCGGGTCTCGGCGCCGGAATAGATCCTGCCGAGCAGTTCCGTAAGCTTCGAACCTCCTTCCAGAAGGAGAGTGTTCTCCAGCCCGTCAAGAATGACATAACAAGGCGAACCGCTCACGCCCGCTCGCTGGGGAGCCGCAAATGCCCTCGCAACGAAGGCCAAATCCCCGTTCAGATCGGAATTCGAACCGCTCGCACCGATCAGATCGCCGATCCAGGTCTCGTCTGCCGCGGGAGCGAGCACCTCGATCTCGCGCATCTCCGGGAAAGAAGCGGCGATCCCGGATTCGCCCCTTCGGAAAGCTACCACCTGGATAAGAAATTCGTGAAGGAATCGTTTGGCGGCCGCCCGCGCGGAAAGGTCGGATGGGCGGAACCTGAAGTAAACCGGCACCAGGTCTCCACGCTCCTCGAACAGCCTGTCATAGAAGGCACTCAGGACCTGGGACGCACCCGTGCCCGCGGCCGATGAGACAAGGAGCGCTTTTCCGGGTCCGGCTTTCGCGTGTTCGCGAAGCAGACCCAGTTCACGGTCCCTTCCCGTCAGCCCTGCCGCGTCGAGCGCGGACGGCGCACGGTCATATACAAGCTCACTCATTACGAATGCCCTTCACAAAGGAAACGCGGAAGACGTGAAGGCCTTCCTCCCGATTTTGGGAAACTGTGTAACGGCGCGCGGACGCTGCCTTAAAAATGCATCCCGCTCGCCCGGCCGCTGAACGTCTGCACGACGTTCTTGCCCTGTCTTTTCGCCTCGAACAGGGCCTCGTCTGCGGCTTCTATCAATCTTTCTGCCGAATCGATCTCCAGCGAAAGCGTCGCGATCCCGACGCTGACGGTCACCTGCCTGTGAGGGAACCGGGTCGATTCGATACTGTGTCTTATACGCTCGGCGATGATCTCGCCCTCTTCGATAGTCGTCTGCGGAAGCAACACGGAAAACTCTTCCCCGCCGTACCTGACCGCGACGTCGGCCCCTCGGAGCGTGTCCTTAAGGCAGTTCCCGACTATCTTTAGCGCCTTGTCGCCTTCCGGATGCAGGAACGCGTCGTTGTATGACTTGAAGTCATCGACGTCGATCATTATGAAGCACATCGCGTAACCGTGGCGCGAAGACCTCTTGATCTCCTCGCGAAGCCTCTGCTCCAGGTATCTCCTGTTCAGGAGTCCCGTCAGCGAGTCGGTGACCGAAAGCTTTTCGAACTCGCCGGCCTTGTCCTGTAGGATGGCGTGGTCCGCCGCGATCGCGATTTGGGGAACGATCGAGTCGAGCAGCTCGACATCGAACTCCTCGAACTTGCCTCCCCCGGCCTTGTCGGTAATGTTGATCACGCCGATCTTCTTCGAACCGACGATCAGAGGATAGCTGATGAACGACTTGGACCTGTATTTCCACGCCGCGGGAGCCTCGGCCATGCTGAGCTTCGAAATGTCTTCGACGACGGCCGGTTTTCCCGTCCGCCAGACCTTCGAGGAAATGCGCTCGCCGATCGCCCCTCCGGCGGCTTCGAGTTCGTCGGCCGCAGGGCCCAACGCCGCCTTTACGACGAGCTCCTGCTTCTCTTCGTCATAGACCATAAGAGAGCCGCGTTCGGCGTGGAGCAACTCGGCGGTCGTCCGCATTATGCCCGGCCAGAACTCTTCAGTGTCCACCGCTTGAAGGCTCTCGCTGAATTTCTGCATTGCGTGCTCAAGACCCTCGCGGCGGTTCAACTCACTTCTAAGGCGAAGGACTTCCAGGTCAGGCGCCAGCGATGCGCAGAATCTGGCGATTGCGTCCACAATAGGTTCGTCGTTGGCCCTGTCGCCGATGACCAGCGCGCTCTTGATGGTTCCGCCGGTGGTGATCGGGAAAAGCCGAAGGTTCTCGGAATCCCTTTCCCGATTCGGACTACGTTCCCTCAGTTCGACCGACGATTCTTTTTCAAAAAGCCTGTGAAGCGCCTTGTCGTCTGCAGCGACCGAGATCTGTATCTTCTGATCGCGCAGATCTCCTTTCGCGAGCACCTTCTCGAACGAGTTCCGCCTGACCTCGAGCCAGGCCGAAGATTTGATACCGTACCTGTCCTCTATAAACTCGAGGATCGCGCCGCAGGCCTCGCTGTAGCCTTCCTGAAGTATCGCCGAGAGCCTTGAGCGCCATTCCGAAGCTTCCGCTATCTCTTTTCGTCTCTTCCAGGACTTGACGGCGACATCCCTGTTCTCTTTCAAACGGGGAGGACCGCTACTGACATTTTCTTCGACGACCGGCTCCTCGTTCCGCGCCAGGGCGCCGAGCAGGTTCACAATCCTCCTGGCAGCTCTTTCCAATGCGTCAGCAGTGCTCGAAAGCAGGACGTTCTCGAAAAACTTCGTCGGCGGGAAATGCCTCCAGTCCCCCGTGATCGCCCTCTCCGTCGCCTGCCTGTACTCGTCCGCTTTCGTAAACGTCCTTCCGGTGATCGCCACAAGCTGTTTTCCGCCTTCACCGCTCACGCGGGCCGCGACGCAATCGAGCCCGGCGTGACACCTGTACTTCAAAGGCTTGGGAGAGCGGATCGCGCGGTCGTAAACCTGTCCGCAGTACTTTCGGCAGCTCGGTGCGAATTCATCCGAATTGCTCAGGATCCTGCAGATCGAGTTGTCGTTCGCGGAGGCGACGGTAGTGATCTTGTCGTCCTTCACAACGACGACCGCAACGCCCTCGGTCGCCGCGATCTCTTTAACCGCTGTATCCAGGGCGTTTACGGAGTTTTGAGGTTCGTTGTTCATAGCTCGGGCTTTTCCGCCGGACCGTGTGTCCGGACGGTTGGACCGCGGTTTCTCGCTTTTTCTTACTCGCTAGAAACACCCAATCGTATCGGGTTTTCAGATTATATCGCGACAGGCGCGGATGGCTTTTCGGGCCCCGCCGGGCCAAGCAAAGCCGCCAAAAAAAGGGGCAAATTGCGCCCCTTCCCGTCCGGTCCCGTGCAGCGTGCCCGCCTAATTCCTGACGGCGTCCTCGATACGGGGCTGTTCCGGGCTGATCCGTATGCACGCCGCGTAGTGCCTTGGCTTGATCTCTACCAACTGCGGTTCGATCTTCTTGCAGTCGTCGATCGCGAACGGGCAGCGCGTATGAAAATGACAGCCCGACGGCGGATTGATCGGCGAAGGAACATCACCTTCGAGAATGATCCGCTCCCGCTTCGCCTCGATCTCGGGATCGGGTACCGGAACCGCCGAGATCAGGGCCTTTGAATACGGATGAAGCGGCTCTTCGTAGATCGACTTTCCTTCCGCAAGCTCGACGATCTCGCCAAGGTACATCACCGCGACGCGGTCGGAAACGTGCCTGATCGCGCGCAGGTCGTGCGAGATGAAGAGGTACGTCAGGTGCTTCTCCTGCTGGAGGTCCTTCATCAGGTTCATTATCTGAGCCTGGATCGAGACATCGAGCGCGCTGATCGGCTCGTCGGCAACGATGAACTCCGGATCGACCGCTAGAGCGCGGGCGATGCCTATCCTCTGCCTCTGGCCGCCGGAGAACTCGTGTGGATATCGCTTGATGAACCGGCGGCTCAGCCCGACCGTCTCCATCACGTCCTTCACCTTTTCTTCGACCTCGGCCTTGCTTTCGGCGAGTTTGAACGTGCGGATAGGTTCGCCGATGATGTTCCCGACGGTCATCCTGGGATTGAGCGAGGCGTACGGGTCCTGGAAGATCATCTGCAGATGCTTTCTTTGTTCCCTCAGCTCGCGTCCCGAAAGATGCGCGATATCGCGGCCCTTGTAAACAGCGCGGCCGCCGGTGATATCGGTCAGCCGCAGGAGCGCTTTCCCGAGCGTCGATTTGCCGCAGCCGGACTCGCCGACCAGGCCCAGAGTCTCCCCCTGCAGGATGTTGAATGAGACCCCATCGACGGCCTTCACGATGCGCGGTTCGCCGCTGCCGCCGGTGATTCGATCCAGAAGGCCGCCTCCGCCCAGGTCGAAATAGACCTTGAGAGCCTCGATTTTTATCAGCGCGTTTCCGTTTGTTTCGGTCATTTAGTGTCAGCTTACAATGCTGAATTGAGTTCCTTGCTTTTGCGCCCTATGCGAAAACCTGTGTGACCTTCGCGGTAAATCCCACCGTTCGAGCACTTTGAAGACAACTAACCGCAAAGAACGCGAAGGTTTTCGCAAAGGGCGCCAAGGGATTCTGTTACTCACCACAAAATCAACCACGAATTTCGCAGCGTGAGCCGCATATCGCTTCCGTTTGATTCGGTCATTTCACCTTCCGTAGCTGATAGAGGATTTGAATCCCTCAGTGTCCTCTGTGAACTACTTTGTGACCTTCGTGGTTAAATCTTACCTTGAGTACTCGCCGTGGTGGGTGAAACCACAAAGTTCACAAGGGTCCGCACAAAGGACACAGAGAAATTCCGATCTTCACTCGCCCTTTACGCCCGATCCCGCGTATACCTCCTTCGCAAAATGGCAGAGCGAATGATGATTCTCGTTGATCTGCACGAACGGCGGGAACTCCTTAGTACAGATGTCCTCCGCGCGGTCGCAGCGTTCAGCGAACGGGCACCCCGGCGGAAGGCGCGCCACGTCAGGCGGAAGGCCCGGGATCTGGTACAAAGGCGCGCCGTGCTCGTGGGCAGGATCCGGAACGGACTTCAGAAGCCCCTTCGTGTAAGGGTTCGCCGGCTGCGAAAAAAGCTCCTTCGTCGGAGCCGCCTCGAAGATCTTGCCCGCGTACATCACGATGATCTTGTCGGCCATCCCCGCGACCACACCCAGGTCGTGGGTGATAAGAATGACGCTGGTCCCGAGCTCGTTCCTCAGGCCTTTGATCAGTTCGAGTATCTGCGCCTGGATCGTCACGTCGAGGGCCGTCGTCGGCTCGTCGGCGATCAGCAACTCCGGTTCGCAGCTGAGCGCCATCGCGATCATCACCCTTTGGCGCATTCCGCCGGAGAACTCGTGCGGGTAGCCGTCAACACGCTTCTCGGGCGCCGGGATCTCGACCCTTCTCAGCATCTCGACCGCGTGCTCGTATGCCTGCGCCTTTGTGTGGCCGAGGTGAAGCTGCGTCACCTCCATCAGCTGGGTCGAGATCTTAAGAAACGGGTTCAGCGACGTCATCGGGTCCTGAAAGATCATCGCCATCCGCTTGCCGCGGATCTTTCGCATGTCATCGAGAGGAAGCTTGCGGACGTCGATGCCGCCGAAGACGATGTCGCCGCTGACGATCTTGCCCGGGGGCTCCTGGATAAGGCGCATTACCGAAAGGTTCGCGACCGACTTGCCGCTTCCCGATTCGCCCACGATCCCGAGCGTCTCTCCGCGCTTCAGTTCGAAGGAAATGCCGTCTACCGCCTTGACGATCCCGTCCTCGGTCTGGAAATAGGTCCTCAGGTCGTTGACCGTCAGGAGATTGCCGTTTTTTTCAGTCATTTATTGTTGTTGTCACAGAGGAAGTGGTGACTTCGAAATCAACGGAACTGTACTTTCCGTCAGGACTACTCTCACACTGTCTTACCCCGCCCGGCTCGAAAACAGTGATCGTCAAGATCTTCTTCGCCCGTATCTGCTTCTCTGAAAGGGAGTGCTCAAGATACCAGTCGCCATAATGAAATTGAATCCCATCGTAACCAAATGAATTGTTGAACGAGTACGTCGATTCGGGTTCTCCCAGTCTTTCGACGACCTCCCCAAGCGTTGTAACTCCGATCCGGATACCATCTTTGGTCTCTCCGGGGTAAGGATAACGAAACTCTGCCGAGAAGATCCCTTTCGAAAAACCCTTCTGACAAACCCAGAACGAGACTCCCAGCGAAGGATAGCTGAATTCATGCGAGTAATTCTTGTGAACCAGCAGTTCGTAGTCGTCGCCAAGTGCTTCAATTACCGCTTCGATCTTAGTCGCGCCGACTTCCAGACCTTCAATTCCCTTTCCCGGAGTGATCGTCGTATAAGCGGAACTTTGAGATTCCTGCGGGAATACGATTACCGAAGCGATTACGAGTACCAAAACTGAGAGAACAGGTTTCATATCCGCTGCCCTAGAACTTCCTCGTCTGCGGATCGAGCGCGTCGCGAAGCCCGTCTCCGAGGAAGTTCAGGGAGAACAGCGTCAGGGCCATCGTCACGCCGGGGAAGATCAGCTGCCACGGGAAGATCGCGATGTTCTTTATGCCGTCCGCCGCAAGGCTGCCCCACGAAGCGTAGGGCGCCTGCACACCGAGTCCGAGGAACGAAAGGAAAGCCTCGGTCAGCATCACCGAAGGCACGGTCAAAGTCGCATAGACGATCACGGGGCCGAGCGCGTTCGGGACAAGATGCCTAAATATGATGTTGGGCGTGGAAACACCTGTCGCCCTCGCGGCGAGCACGAACTCCTCGTTCTTCAGCGACAAGATCTGCCCGCGGACGACGCGCGCCATCGTCAGCCACGAGACAAGTCCCAGAGCGAAGAAGAGAAGGAAGATCTGACTGAGTCCCTGATCGACTGCGTCTGAGAAAATGCCTGCGAGCCATTGTCCGGTTGCGCTGAACATGTAAAGGTTCAAAGTCAGGAATATCTCTATTGCCTGCCAGGCAAATACGACCGCCACCGCAATAAACACGATCTTCAGCAAGGTTTCGTCCAGCGAGATATTCCTGAGCAAACCGTCATACAGCCTTGAAAGCGAAAGGTAGATGGCAAAAAGAATCAAGAAGAGTACAAGCGCGGCGACGATAGCCGGCACGGAGGCTACCAGGACGTTCGTGTTTTCTCCCCCGAATACGGAAAGCAGCACAATTACGATCAGGATATAAGGGATGGCGTAGATGATATCCACTATCCTCATCATCACGTTGTCGATCCGTCCGCCCAGATAACCCGCAGTTGCTCCGTACGACACACCTACGATCAGCGATACGATGGTTGAGATAATACCGACCATCAGAGAGATCCGTCCCCCCTGCAGTACCCGCGAGAGAATGTCGCGTCCCGCCTCATCCGTACCCATCGGGTGGGTCCAGGATGGAGGGAAGGAGCGGATTAGGTTTCCGTCCGAGGGCATTAGTTCAGGAGTTAGACCTGTGGTCCAAAAAATTATTGACGGCCCGATCACTACCATAAGAGTGATCAGCCAAATGACGATCAGTCCAAAAGTCGCAAGCTTGTTACGGATCAGTCTTCGCCAGGCGTCAGCCCACAGTGAATTGCTGGTGGTTGTGAGGAGATACCAGATCGCAAGGGCTGTTGTGATCAGGTAAAAAATCAAAAAGGCAATAAAGCCCGTGATGTCTAAGGTGTTGGTGCCGTAGTACCGGTCATACAAATACGAAGCAGCGACAACGGCTATGAGGTCGATCAGGATAACGGCGTAGATCCCGCCGATCTTTGACGACCGTACGAAATACCAGACCGCGAGCGCGCTGGAAACGACAGCAAGTAACAGGAAGGCTATCCAACTGGTCTGCGAAAGCAACTGCGTTCCCCACCAAGAGTCGGACACGTATACGCAGATCAAAGCGAGTGCGAGAATCGCAACGAACGCAAGATAGCCAAATCCCAAAGGACTGCGGAACGGGAATCCCTCTTCGTTTTCAGGTGTTTCTGTGGTTTCAGTTTCCATCAGTATTCGTGTCTATGACAAATGCGATGCATTCGGGCCTATTCGTACCTGATCCTCGGGTCGAGGAACCCGTAGGAAATATCGACCGCAAGGTTCGCGACCATTATCAGGATGGACAGGAACGCGACGATGCCAAGAATTAGAGGCTCGTCACGGTTCAGCACGGATTGAATGAATATGTTCCCGAGTCCTGGGATCGCGAAGACCTTCTCCACGACCACCGTTCCGGCCAAAAGCGAGGCGAGCGCTGGTCCCGTGAACGAAACAACCGGGACGATGCCTCCGCGCAGGCCGTGTTTGAGAAGCACGGTCCTCTCGTTAAGGCCCTTCGCCCTCGCGGTGCGTATGTAATCGGAGCGCATCACCTCGAGCATTCCCGCCCTTGTCAGCCTGGCGATGTACGCCGCGTAGATCGCCGCAAGCGTCACGACCGGCATTATCAGGTGCAGGAGCCCGCCCCATCTCGCCGGTGGTAGCCAGAACAGATAAAGCGAAAAGAACAGCACGAGGATCGGCCCGAGTACGAAGTTTGGCACACTTAGCCCGAGCATCGCGGCGGCCATCGAGCCGTAATCGAACGCCGAATTCTGCTTCAGCGCCGCGACAATTCCCGCGAAAAGCCCGACTGCAAGCGCAAGCAGATAGGCGAGGATTCCCAGCGTCGCGGAGTACGGGAAATGCCGCCTAATGATCTCGTTGACCGACTGTCCCTGGTACTTGAGCGAGTCCCCGAAATCGAGCCTGAGGATGTTGCCCATCATCGTGCCGTACTGAATGTACCAAGGCTGGTCAAGACCGTATTTTTTCTTGATGTTCTCTTCGATCGCCGGCGGCAGATTCCTCTCCGTCGAATAGAAGTTTCCCGGCGCCACGCGGATCAGGACCCACGTGACCGTGACCACGAGAAGGGCCATCGGGACGATGATGAGAATTCGTTTGAGTATGAATTTCAGCATTTTGCGTCTCTGGCGGCCCGTTTATTCCTCAGCCTGCGCATCGTTCTGCTTTTGTTTTCTTGAAGCCTCGAAATCGAGCTGGGTCTTCATAAGAGCGGTTACCTGGGCCTCGACAAGCGGGTCGGTGTAGTCGGTCATGATGCCGTCCACGTTCTGGTCCCAGCGGCTCTGGTCTTCCTCGATGTACACGAACTTCCAAGGGTGCATCGTGCCGGGATTCGGGTACATTCCCTTCACGTACGGCTTCTTCATCCAGCTGGTGCCCTGCGTCGCGAGGGGGATGACCGGTTGTTCCTGCAGCATCATGAACTCGGCTCGCGCGAGAAGCTCGAACCGGGCCTCGGGATCGGCAGTGCTGTTCGCCTTGTCCATCAGGCCGTCGTATTCCTCTTTCCACCAGCCCGTAGAGCTGTCGTTCTGCTGCGTATAGAACTGGCTGAGGAAGGTGAACGGGTCCATGAAGTCGCCGACCCATCCGGCACGCGCGGCGCCGGTGTATTCAACCTTGGAGCGGTAATCGAGATAGGTCTTCCACTCCATGTTCTTGATCTGGACCTCGATCCCGAGGTTCTGGCGCCACTGAGCCTGCACGAACTCCGCGACCGCCTTGTTGCTCTCGGCGGTGTTGTAGCTGATCGTCATCTGGTTCGCAGGGAAATCGGTCACCTTGCACTTCCCGCCTGCCGCCGGCTGGACCGTGTAGCCCGCCTCTTTCATGAGGTCGCAGGCGCGCTTCGGATCGAAGTAGCGCTCGTTCCAGGTCTGTTCCGTGATGCCCTCTTCCTTGATGAGCTCAGCGAAGACCCTTTGGCGGACCTTCTCGTAGTCAGGGAAGATCCCTTCAGGCGTGAAATTGCCGAGCCTCTTGATGGTCTTGCGGAATTTCTCGAGAGCGTACCTGTCGACAGCTAGCGAGAAGGCCTTCCTGACCTCGACTTTGTCCACCGGCGGTTTCTTGACGCTGAAGGTGTAGTACTCGATGGACATCTCCGGATGCAGAAGGTACTCGTCCTTGAACTGGCGTATGTACTCGTTCCAGGCTGCCGGGACCGTGTGATTGTAGAGAGCATCGACGCGGCCCGCCTTGTAGATGTTCATCATCGTCGTCTGCTCGTCCATCGGATAGAACGTGATCTCGTCGAGCTTCATGTTCGCGGCGTCCCAGTTGTTGGGGTCCTTCTCGATGGTCATCTCGTCGTACGGCTTCCATTCCTTCAGCTTGTATGAGCCGCTCGTGACGATATTCTCCGGTTTGATCCAGTCCTTCCCGTGTTTGAGGATCGACTCGCGATGGACGACCGCGAAGAATTGGTGGGTCAGGAGGCCTACGAAGTAAGGCGCGGACTGCTTCAGCGTGATGCGGACCGTGTAGTCGTCGGGAGCCTCGACACCAAGGTGCTTGGCTTCGACCGGCACGAACTCGGCGCCCTCGAACATCGCCTTCAGTTCTTCGTCCTCCGCCGCAGCTTCGGCGCGCGATTCCTCATCGCCCGGGACCGTCAGGCATTCCGGAGCGGTGAATCCGCAGCCGTCTTCTTCCTGCGCGGACGCGGCCGCCTCGTCACCTTCTTCCGCCGCAGGTTGTGCAGCAGCAGGGCCCGGTTCCGCGCCGGGGGCGCGTACGAACTTGCCGTTCTTCTTAACAAAGGCCTTGGCAGCGTTGTACGCCTCGGCGTACTTGATGTCATAGCCTAGAAAGCCGTATCTGGAAGCGAGCTCGGGCGAAAGCGCCCTCTGGAACGACCATACAAAGTCCTGTGCCTTTATCGGATCGCCGTTCGAGAACTTCCCGTTCTTCCGGAGGTGAAACGTATAGACGTCGCCCTTCTCGTTCGTCTCCCAGTGCGTTGCAAGCCCGGGGATCGGCGCCATCGTCTTCGGATGGTACTCGACAAGGCGGTCGTACAATCCGATCAGGATCCTTGCCTCCGGCTGGCCCGTCACGTACGACGGGTCGAGCGACTCGGGTTCGGAACCCGTGATGTACCGCATTTTGTTGTCTTCCGGTACTTCGATCTGGCCCCAGTATTTCGTGGTCGCTTGCGTCGAACAGCTTGTGATCAGAAAAGTTAAGAGGATTATCGCGATCCCCGCTCGGGTCTCGACGGAATAGCTTCGCTTCATTCTGAGCGCTCCTGGTGCTTAAACGCCTGAGGTGCCGGCTGTGCTACAAGAGAAAAGCAGGAGAGGCAATCGGTTAAGAAACTCCGATAAAAGTATCACGACAGTTCGATCTCAGGCAAGATTGTCAATCCGGCTCCCGGATCGCCGATCCGGGCAAAAGAAAACTTCAAAGTCGTTGACAGCGCGTAGGATTCGGGTTTTCGACGGATCGGTTGCAGCCGGATCCCTATGGAGCACAGGTGCAATGCGTTCCCGGAGCTCACTCTGCCGCGTTCCGGCGCTTAGGCCGCCAAGCGCTGTCGATGCTCACCGTTCTTAAAAGCGGCGCGTCTAGCGGGTTTGTGTCGAAACCGAAGACATACGGTTTGACCAGCGAATAGCCGGTCGGGAAATAGAGAGGTATCGCGGGAACTTCGAAGACCGCGGCCTCTTCCGTCAGGATCGTCTTTTGCTCCCCGGGGATCTGCACTGTGAGCTCGTCGCGGACAGAAGGCGGCAGGCCGTCGAACTCGGAAAGGCCGAGGTCCGAATCGGGCAAAGGAGGAGGCGGTTCCGGATACCGAAGCGGCCCGTTTCGCTGAGTTCCGGAAGACCCGTCCCAGGCGCCAGCAGGATCGCTTACTGAACTTCCGAAGATCGCCAGCATATTCGCCGTCTCGTCCGACGTGGGCAGAACAACTCCCCGACGGATCAGATCGTACTCGCCCGACTTTCGCACCGATTCCATTTCTTCAAGCTCACGAACGACTATGTCCGTCTCGATATCCAGGTTCTCTTTCCACATCGAAGCCACTGCTTTCGCGATTTTCTGCTGGAGCTCATTGCGGTTGATCACGAGACTGACCACCGGAAATCCCTCGCCGCCTCCAAAACCCGCTTTCTGAAACAGGTCCTTCGCTCGAGCCGTGGCTTCCTCGATCTTTTCCTGCTTGCTCGCTCCGGAAAACGGAAGGAATCCGTAGGCGGGCTCCATCGCCCCTCCCGTGAGGTCCTCGGTCAGACGCTTTCGGTCGATAGCGATCGCCATCGCCTCGCGGACCCTACGGTCGTTGAAAGGGGCCTTGGTGCGGTTGAACTCATAGAAGTTCAGAGCGCTGTGCTTCGTCCGGCGGAAATCGACGTAAGGAGTAAGAAGTTTCAGCGCCAAAGGCTCGAACTCGGTGTTCGTGACAGCATCGACCTTGCCGGCGCGGTACTCGGCCAATGCGGTGTCGGCGTCCTCCGCGACGATGAACAGGATCTTCTCGAGCCTGACCGAGCTTTTGGCGAAATAGGTCTGTGACTTGTCGAGCGTGACCCCGTCCTTTTCGACCGATGCGACGGTAAACGCGCCGTTGGTTACGATGTCGGCTCGAAGACCCTCTTCCAAGGCGCTTCCGTCACCATGCACGGGCCGGAGAACCGGCTGGGCGGCAAGTCTCGGGAATTGCGTATCCGGTTTTATCAAATAGACCTTTAGTACGTGCGGCTCGACGGCGACGGCGCCGAATTCGATCTCCTCTTCCACTTCACCGCCCGCCGCAGGCTTGCCTGCCGCGGGACTCTTTTCTGCGCCCGCGCCCGGAGTCTGCGTCTGAAAAGGTTTCGGCGCGTCCGGTACCTGAGCCGTGTGCTTGTCGCCCGGCTTCCCCAGGTTCTCGTACGCGTGATCCATCGAACCCGGCGCCAAAGGTTCTTCAAACCCGATTATGTTAGAGATATGCGCGAAATGCGCGGCGTCTTTCCCCGCTTCGGCGGCGCGTTTCCAGGAACGTACAAAGTCCTCGGCGGTGACCGGATCGCCGTTGGTCCACTTCGCGTCCTTTCGAAGTTCGAAGGTCCATTCCCTTCCCTCGTCTTCCGACTCCCACTTGAGCGCGACGGCAGGTATCGCTTCAAGCGTCTTCGGATCGATCTCGGTCAGGCCCTCGAAGATGGCGCGGACGAGATCGGTCTCGGGAGGCGCCGCTGCCTTCAGCGGATCGAACGACTCCGGCATACGGCCGTTGGACCATCGGAACTCCTGTGATCTTGGCGGTTCGGTCTCGGCGTAGAAGGCCTCCGGCTTTGGTGTCTCGAGCTCGCCGCAGGCCCCAAAGAATACGACGGCCGCAAGCACGACAAGGAACGCGGGCGCCCTGCCCGTCCGTTTTCTCGTTGCCGGCTTGTCGCTACCAAATCTCACTTTGCTGTCTCCGCTTTCAGATGCGAGAGGACCTCGAGCGTCCTTTTTTCGGTCTGTTCGTAGCTTCCTGAGGTGTCGATAAGGAAGTCGGCGTAGGTCTTCTTCTCTTCCTGAGGCATCTGCAAATCGATGCGCTCGCGCGCTTCCTTCTCGTTCAGGCCGTTCCGATCCATCAGTCTCAGCAATTGTATCTCAGGGTCGCACCACACAACAATCAGTTTGTCGAAACGTTTGTAACCTCCGGACTCGATCATCAGCGCGGCATCGACGATCGCAATGCCGTCCGGGTCGGCCTTTTCGGCCTTCGCGAGCCATTTGTCCTGTCCGTCAATGACAAGGGGATGCAGCAGCGAATTGAGCAGTTGTCGTCGCGCGGGATCCTGGAACACTATTGACCCAAGCTTTGCCCGGTCGAGCGCGCCTTTTGAATCGAGTACATCATTGCCGAAGTTCTCGAGGATCCTCCTCAGGCCCTCTTCGCCCGGCTCGACGACGTCGCGAGCCACGCGGTCCGCGTCTAGGACCCGGCATCCGTTCTCAGCGAGGACCGAACAGACGTGCGTCTTGCCCACCGCGATCGAACCTGTCAGACCGACTTTCAGCATTTAATCTCTTATGCACCCTTGCTAGGCCCCGTGCCGTTTCGCGAGCTTTCCGACGTTGAACTCGGCAATCTCTTCAAGCGACAGCCCGAGCTCGTCCGCGCAGGCTGATATGTACCAGAGCACGTCGCCAAGCTCGTCCTTGAGCTTCGCACGGATCTCTTCGTTGATCTCGCCTCCGTGGTCGCGCTGGATCTTCTTGACGATGTTGGCGACCTCGCCGGCCTCGCCCGCGAGCCCGAGCGTCGGGTATTCGAGATTGTCCAGCCGTTTCGGATAAAGGGCCGTGCGCCCTGCGGCGGATTGGTAGTCTTCAAATTTCATGTGTCAGGTGTCAATGATCAGGTATCAAGTGTCAGGTTTTGAAAATCAGACGTGTTCGAAGCCCTTCGGTTTAGCGTGCGCACTTGAGCGCGCGACCCCTTACCGCAAATCGTATACGAAGCCCTGTGGTCGGTGACGGTTTCCGACCGGGCGTAAAACCAGGAACTTGGAACTGATACAAGTAGCCCTCCCTCACGGTCGGGCTTCCGACACGATCCGCTCACAAAGGGCGGGGACAAGCCCCGCCCCTACTTTGCACCTCTTCGCAGCCCCGCCGCCTTCACCGTGTTTTTCATCAGCATCGCCACGGTCAGAAGCCCCACGCCTCCGGGGACAGGGGTGAAATACCGAGCCTTCGCTTTCGCCGCTTTCGCGTTTACGTCGCCGACAAGGGTCGAGCCTCGCTTTTCGATCGTGTTCAGGCGCTTCTCAAGCTCGTCCTCGCCGAAAAAGTCCTTCGCCGTCTCGGCATCCGAGATCGAGTTCATCCCGACATCGACCACCGTCGCTCCCGGCTTGATGTGTTCTTCTCGGATGATGCCCGTCACCCCGACGGCTGCGACCAGTATGTCCGCACGGCTGCACACATCCGCGAGGTTTTTCGTCCGCGAATGGCAGATCGTCACAGTCGCGTGCTCCTGAAGAAGAAGAAGCGCCATAGGCTTGCCGACGATATTGCTTCGGCCGACTACCACCGCATTCGCGCCCTTCATCTCGATACCCTTGCGGTTCAGCATATCGATGATCCCCGCAGGTGTGCACGGCACAAGCGCTTCGTGTCCCTGCGAAAGTCTCCCCGCGTTCATCGGATGGAACCCGTCCACGTCCTTGTCCGGGTCGATCCTTTCGAGGATCTCCGTTTCGTTTATATGTTTAGGCAGGGGAAGCTGGACGAGGATGCCGTCAACGTCGTCCCTGGAATTGAGTTCATCGACGACCGCAAGAAGATCCTCGTGCGGGATGTCGTCGGGGAAATGCCTGTGTGCCGAGATGATCCCGAGTTCTTCTGCGGTCTTCACTTTACTCCTTACATAAACTTCCGACGCAGGGTCCTCACCCACGCGAACGACCACCAGGCAGGGCTCGACACCCGCCTTCTTCAGTTCCGCGACCTCCGCCGCGACATCTTCCTTTATCGCCACCGCGAACTCCTTTCCGCTCAGGAGTTCGGCGCCGACCGTTTTCATTTCTGTGTTCATATTATGCTGTAACTGCGGCTCACACCCGGCTGTGAACCGGATCCCGGCGCATCTGTCGATCCGCCGGAATTCATAAGGCGATACGGGATTATCCTTCCGCACATCATTATAATGGTTCATTCACCTTATGCCACTTGCACGCACATCGCTGTTGGTCACTTTGCTCGCATCACTAAGCCTCTCCGTGTTTCCGGTAAGTTTCTCGGCGCATCACAAGCGGCTGATCGAGCGGATCGAGGCCGGCAATCCCTCGTCGGCGATCGTGATCCTGGAAGGGATCGAGGCGCTGGACGAAGGGCAGGTCTTCGCCGCCAATCATTATTCGTATCTCGCCGGACGCCTTTCTGAGGAGACGGGCGATTCCGGTCTTGCCGCTGGGAGATATCTCAAGGCGGCAGAACCCGGGTCGGCTTTGGAGGCATACGCGCTCTGGAGGCTCTCAAAGCTTATGCGGCGCGCGGGAAATCTGCCGGCTGAAAGGCTGTTCCTGCTCGACGCGCTTTCGCTCGGAACCGAATCAGCGGCCTCGGCGGCCGCGGGCGAGAGGCTTGCGCGAAGCTGGTTCGAAAGCGGAAACCACGATTCGGCTGTAGGTGCGGTCCGAAACCGTCGGAATGGATTGGATGCCGAGCCTTCCAGGCAAGATCTTGTCCTGATCGGAAAGGCAGCGAGGCTCTCAGGGGACACCGAAACCACTTCTGCGTCTTTTTCCAGGGTCCTTGAAAACACTCCCGATCCCTCGCAGCCCGACGATCTAGCGCTTGCGGCAGTTGAAGGACTCGATCTCCTCTCCGTCGGCGATGAGGACTTCGGAAGGCGCGTCCCGGAGCTTTCAGAAACGGACCACTTCAGACGAGCCCGGGTTTACCAGCACAACCGGCGATTCCGGCTCGCGAGGCTTCATTTTCAGACCATCGTCGAGAGGTTCGGCGAAAGCCCGGATGCCGCCGAGAGCGCGTTCCAGATCGCTCGGGGATTCGCGCAGGAGCGCGACTACAACCGCGCGATCGAATGGTTTGAGAGGGTTCTGGAGCAGTTCCCGGAAAGTGAACAGGCAAAGCAGGCGCTCTACCAGACCGGGAACGCATACGCGTACCTCGGAAAACCGAAGGAATCGATCGCGCGCTTCGAGAGGTTTATAAAGCAGAATCCGGATTCCGAAAGGGTCGCGGACGCATACCTGAACCTGATCGATGTTCACCGCGACAGCGGAGAGCCGGTTTTGGCCGTTCAGAGGGCGGACGAAATGCTCGCGCGTTTCCCCGGAGGTGAGCAAGCGGCGGCGGCCTTCTTCGCCAGAGCGAGGGTCCATATCTCGCACAACGACTGGCCAAGCGCGCTCTCGGATCTGGGAAGACTAGATTCGACAGGACACGGGACGGGCATCGAAACCGAAATGGGGTTCCTGAAGGGTTATGTGCTCGAAAAGCTGGACCGGCGGGCGGAAGCGATCGAAGCTTACCTTTCGATCCCGCACGGGTTCAGGAGCTTTTACGGCTCTGAGGCGACCGGGCGGCTCAGCTCGATCTCGAAAAGCGCCGACGGAGCGCTGAAGACGAAGATCGCGTCGTTGTCTGCGGCGAGGGATGATTCACCCGAAGAAGAAAAGCGCGCCGCCGAAGCCGCTTTCCGGCTCGCGGCGGGCGAAGAAGAACAGAAGAGTGCTCTCGCGAGACTGAAGGCAGCATATTCCCGCATCGACGAATACCGACTGCCGGAGGTCATGGAGATCCCTCGAAAGGGACGGGAAACGGTCCGCCAAACGGCAAAGAAGTACGAGCGGCCCGGCCACGGCGAACTGGCCGACGAACTTCTGTTCCTGGGGCTTTTTGACGAAGGCGCGGTCGAGCTCGAGCTTCATCTCTCAAAGGACGGTTCGGCAGAAGACGCTGAAGAAACCCTGGCCGAATTGTACAGAAGGGCCGGACAGGCAACGCGTTCGGTAGCGCTTGCGGAAGCGCGCTGGAGAAAGATGCCGCGCGATAATTTGGCGGAGGCAATTCCCGAATCGGAGCTGAGACTTCTTTATCCCGTGGTCTTCAAATCGGCCGTTTTGATGTACTCGAACGCCGAAAATCTCGACCCAAGATTCGTGCTCTCGATTATGCGGCAGGAGTCCAGGTTCGAGCCGGAGGTGAAGTCGGTCGCCGCGGCGCGCGGGCTTATGCAGTTCATTCCTTCGACGGCCTTGAAGATCGCCGGCGAGCTCGGGATCGAGGACTTCACCCAGGACGATCTGTACAACCCTCCGGGAGCGATCCGGATCGGCTCCAGGTACCTTGCGAACCTTTTCCGGGATTTCCCTGATCAGGCCGCGGCGGTCGCGGCGAGCTACAACGCCGGCGAGGACCGTATGATCAGGTGGTTTCGACGGGCGGGATCGGCCGAAACGGTCAGGTACGTGCCCGAGATCAGGTTCACCCAGACAAGGGACTATGTGGCGAAGGTGATGAACAACTACCGTACATATCGATTTCTTTACGACGAGAACCTTGAGCCGCATTCGCTGCCGGCGAGTCGGTGAGAGCGTTTGTGTACGCCATGCATTTTGGGCAGAATTGAGGTGCGTACGGCGGTATTCTTTGCGTACCTTTGCGGGAATTTGTTGATTGAACATCCGACCCGCTGATCGCTGGTTTTACCGCAAAGATCGCAAAGATTTACGCAAAGGGCACAAACAAGCTCTCCGTGACCTTTGTACGAAACTCTGTGGTGTTTGTGATTGAAATCCCGCTGTTGTCTTCGCTTTGTGGAACTTTGCGCCTTGGCGGATTTGCGAGAGAGGTTTTTTCGGGGATTCGACCGTTTCGAAGCCGAAGACCTCCCGCAATGGCGCGAAGCCGCCAGGGACCGCAAAGGAAGAGAATTTAACAAGTGAAAATTCTCCGATTCAAATCTGCTTTGACACTCCTGATCTCGGTCACCGCGATCGTGTCGATCCAGTGCTCTGCGGGCGGATCCGCCGACGGAGATTTCACCGCGGGCCCGAACGCCAAGCGTTACGACCTGAAAGGCGTGGTCGAGTCCGTCGACCGCGAAGGAAAAACCGCGATGATAGCGCACGAAGAGATCCCCGGATTCATGGAACCGATGACGATGAAGTTCCGGTTCAAGGAAGATTGGGTCTGGGACGTACTCAGGAAGGGATCGCAGGTCACGGCGGTGATGGTCGCGGACGATGAAAATGGCGAATACTGGCTTGAAAGCCCGAGCATCGTCGAAGCCCCGGAAGGCGCCGGACCCGAGCCGCCGAAAGAAGAGGTCGCCGTTGAAGGCAAAAAGGTCATCGATTTCTCGCTGACAGATCAGGACGGTAAAATACTGACTCCAAAGGACTTCGAAGGAAAGGCGTGGGCAATAACGTTCATCTACACCGAATGCCCCCTTCCCGAATATTGTATCCTGATGTCGAAGAATTTCTCGGACCTCGCAAACGAGATCGCGGAAGATCTCGAACTGAGCGACAAGGTGCGGCTACTTTCGATCTCGTTCGACCCTGCCAAGGACACGCCCGAAAAGCTGCGCGCTTACGGACTGGGCTATCTCGGAAGGGACTCGAAAGCGGGCGATTTCAAGATCTGGAAGCTGGCCGTCGGCGATGACGAGAAGATCCGGAAGATCGCCGATTTCTTCGGCCTCCGGTACGAAGTTGACGAAAAAGACAAAACGCAGTTCAATCATTCCCTCCGAACCGTAGCGATCGGCCCGGACGGCACCGTGCGAAAGGTGTTCTCCGGAAGCGACTGGAAGAGATCGGAACTGCTCGATGAGCTGAAAGCCTCGCTCGAATGACCCTCCGAGGAGAGACATACGAAATGACACCGCTTAAGCTGGCCTCGATCTGCGTGATCCTCGCCGCGGTCATCACGCTGCTGATCGTCGCGAAGGGCCTTTTGATCCCTTTCGTTATCGCGGTGCTCGTCTGGTACATCATCAATGCGCTCGCGGACCGTCTGGGCGAGTTCCGTTTCATCGGACGGATCCTCCCGAAATGGGCCCGGCTCACCCTTTCGTCCCTGATCATCACCTTCGTCCTGATCGTAATCGGCGGCCTGATCGCCGAGAACGCGCGCGAGATGACGAACGCGATCCCGAGGTATCAGGAAAATATCGGACAGCTTTATGGTCGGATCGTCGAGCCACCCCTCGAAATGGTATCCGAGAGGTTCGGCCTCCGACAGAATGAGATCGAGGAAAGAGTGCGGGAATACTTCTCCGGGCCGGACTCCGGCGCCGCACTTACCTCGATCCTGACGGGCGTGGTCAGCACGCTCTCGGGTTTCGCGGCGAACGGCTTCCTTATAGTCATCTACGTGGTCTTCCTTCTGCTCGAACAGTCCTTCTTTCCGAAGAAGGTCGAGGCGCTTTTCCCCGATCAGAAGCGGCTCTCGCAGTTCAGGGAGGTGATGGAAAGGATCAACGATTCGATCCACGCGTATTTCACCGTGAAGCTCAGCGTGAGCGTGCTGACAGCCTTTGCGAGCTACCTGATAATGATCGCCGTAGGTCTGGATTTCGCTATATTCTGGGCGTTCCTGATCTTCCTTCTGAACTTCATCCCGAACATAGGTTCGCTTGTGGCGACGATCTTCCCCGCGTTTGTGGCGGTACTTCAGTTCGAGACGCTCGGGCCTTTCTTCGTTATCCTGATCGGGGTGGGAACAGTGCAGGTCATCGTAGGAAACTTCATCGAGCCGAAGATGATGGGCAGCCAGCTCAACATAAGCTCGCTGGTCGTGATCATCGTGCTGACCGTTTGGGGAGTGATCTGGGGCGTCGCGGGGATGATCCTGTGCGTGCCGATCACGGTGATAATGATGATCATCCTCGCCCAGTTCCCGAACACCAGGCCGATCGCGATTCTGCTTTCAGAGAAAGGCGAACTTATGCACGAGCTACAGGAGATACACCAGAGCGAACATCCGGAGGATTTTTCGGAAACTGAAGGACACTTGCAAGACGAATCGCCCGCCTAAAGCGCGGCTCTCAGCCGGATCCCGATCTCGTTCATCCTCGCCCGCAGCCTTTCCTCGTCGGCTCCAAAGCACTTTCCTTCGCGATAAAGGACCTCGCCGCCGACAATCGTCATTTCAACGTCGTTCGCCCGGGAAGCGAATACAAGCGCCGATTCGACATCGTTCACCGGAAGCCTCGTGACCTCGCGCAGAGAGACCGCGATCAGGTCCGCCGCTTTCCCGGGCTCAAGCGAACCCGTGATTTCGGCAAGCCCAAGCGCCTCGGCGCCTCCGAGCGTGGCCAGCCTCAGCGCTTCTGAAGGCTGGATGAAACGGTCCGAAGCCGACGCGATCCTGGCGGCGAGTGACGCGAACCGGGCCTCTTCGAGCAGGTCGCAGACGTTGTTGCTCACCATCGAGTCCGTCCCGAGCCCGACGGCGATCCCGGCCGCTAGAAACTTCGAAAGGGGCGCGACGCCGTGTCCGAACTTCGCGTTCGATTTGGGGCAATGGGCGATCTTCGAACAGCTCTCGGCTATCAGGCCGATCTCATTTTCGTCCGCCTTGGTACAGTGGACGAGAAGAGGCGCTGTTTCGAGGATCCCGGTCGATGACAAATACTCGACGGCTCGTACGCCCGGCGGCTCCCATCTCACCCCTTGGTCCCGGAATATTTTCGCGAAGAAGCCGCCGTTTCCCGTCAACAGGTCCTGCTCGGCGTCGGATTCCGCGGCGTGGATCGTGACCCTGAGGCCTTCCTTTAAAGACGCCTCCGAAATAAGTCCGAACAGCGCCGGGCTGACGGTGTACGGCGAATGAGGCGAGATCCCGACCGTCACTTTAGCAGTTTCCTCTTCTCGAAGGACGCCGATTTTCTCCATCAAGGCTTCGAAATCGGCTTCCGCGTTTGCGCTGTCCGGCGAGAACTCGGTCTCCTGAAAAAGCACGCCGCGAAGGCCCGACGCCTTCAGCGCCTCGAATCCCGCGCGGCCCCAGCGGCCTATGTCGCCGAAACAGGTCACTCCGGCCTTGCGCCCTTCGAGCGCGCCCGCGAGAGCGGAATCGGCGATGTCTTCGTCCGAAAGCGCTTCCGCGCGCAGCTTTGTAAGCCTTATCAGCCACGCCGCGAAATCGTGGTCCAGATCGTCAAGCAGGCCCCTGAGAGCGGTGAGTTCAAGATGCGAGTGGCAGTTGACGAAGCCCGGAAGAATGGCTGATCCGGCGAAGTGATCTACCGGAACGTGCGGGTGCTGTTCGCGAAGTAGTGAAGCGGGACCGACCGCCTCGATACGGCCGTCCGAGACAAGGACGCCGCCGTTCTCGATCGGCGGCGACGACACGGGAAGGACATGATCGGCGGTCAGAAGCTTCATCGGTCTAGGATCAGGACGCGCCGGCGCCCTCTTCGTATCTGCGGATTATCGACGTCACGTATGACCTGGTGGAAGCGATCCCGATTTTCCCGATGAACTCCTCTTCCGAAATCGTTGCGGGATCGATGCCTTTGGTCCATTCATCGACGCGGCTCGGGCCCGCGTTGTAAGCGGCCAGCATCATCGCGCGTTCGGCAGGGCGATCTCGGTACTGCGCCCTCAGCTGTTCCAAGTACCAGCAGCCGATCTGAATGTTCCTTTCTGGATCGCTCAGAAACTCGTCGAGATTGCTTTCGGTCTCGCGTTCGAACTCCCTGAGCCCCGTCTCCTTCGCCCACTGCCTGGCGACCGCGGGCGTAACCTGCATAAGCCCGACCTCGTTATCTGCTCCCTTTATCCACGCGCGAAAATAGGTCTCTTCGTAGATCACGCTCCAAACCAGTCGCTCTTCGAGGTTGTAGACGCGCGCGTGGCGTTCGATCAGGTAGTCATAGCGATGGATCCAGTAGTCGTTGAAAAAGTACGCTGCCGCGGCCAGAACGCCGATTCCGGCGGCTGCGAGGACCCCGATGATGAGGTTGCGGCGCATAGGCAACATGGTAAAGGCGATCGGCAAAGATCAGGAGCCGCCGTCGAGGCTCTTACCCGCGACCTTGCCGTTTCGCGATGCTGAGTCTTTTGGGTTCAGGTCGTGCGGGTCGTGTCCTTCGGTGATCTTGCCGGAGCGGACGAGTTCCGCGAAGAGATCCACGTCGTAGTCGGCATCGCGGGACATTTGCTCGCGGACCTCCAAAAGGATCTCAAGAAATTTGGGGCGTCGGTACATTAAAGCTGATATTAAACGAAGGTTTCGGCGGCAGGTCAACGCCGGCACTTCTCAGACGGCGTGGACGAGGAACTCGGGCGTCACTATATTCGGGACGAAGAAACCGGCTGCGGTATTGAAAAGCCGGACGCGCGCCTGCTTTCGGACGTTTGCTACGTGGCCGAAATTCCACGTGACCAGATAGTCAATCTTGTAAACGGAAGCGACCGCCACGTGAAGCGCGTCGCCTATGAACTTCCGCTTGAAGATCCCGCGCGAGATGTATCCCTCGGCCAGGATCGCCGCTTCTTCCGGAAGTTCCAGTTCCTCGATGTTCTTTATCAGATTGAGATACCCGTCCCTGTGCGGCTGGGCAAGGCATTCGAGCTCGCGCCGTACAAGGATCGAAATGTAGGCCCTGTACTCGAAGAGCTCGTGCTCCCACCAGCGGATGGTCATATCCCTTCTGAACGGCTCGCCATTGTCGAGATATGCTCCGACGACAGAGGTTTCCAGATACAGGCTTTGCTTCATAACACGCGGAAAACAAAAAGGCCCGCCGGCCTGAAAATCACATTATCAGAGTCGGCGGACCAAATCCAGAAGCCCGTTCCGGGCTGCAAGACCTCAATCCTTCTCACTTGGCGTGAACGTCACCATCGACTGCTTGAAGTCGAAGGTAAGCCTGTAGTTCTTCAGGAAGTTGCCGCCGAGTATGCCCGCCTGCTCGAAGCCCGAAGTCTCGTTGATCAGGTCCAGGTCAAGCGCGATCGCCTTCAGGTCGTTTCGGGAGAACCGACCGAAAGTAACGCTCGGCAGAAGGAATGAGGGGACGTCCTCTGTGATCCCGGCGGCGCCGATGACCCTCATTCGTTCGTCCTGAATAAAACCGCTGAGCTCTTCGGAACTTGCCAGGTCCTCGGATATCACCGACAGGCTGGCCCCGGTATCCACGATGAAGTTCAAGGGGAACTCTATCCCGTGGAGCTTGACCTGCCCGCTGAGAAATCCGCTCGAGGTTAACCTCAACGGAACGGTCATCGTTTCCGGGTCCTCTTCCGGAGCGAGATAGTCGTCCTTGCGGGTCAGTGAGAACGTGAGCTTCCCGTAGTCGATCGTCGTTATGTATTTAGAGATCAGCGAAAGGCCTATGTAGCCGTCGACCTTCTCGGAAGCGTTGTGGAACTTGCGGATGTAGACGGGCACGTTCCTGACCGCTACGTCGCCGATCGATACCTTGCGCAGGAAGCCGTACACGATGTCGAACTTGCCGTCGCCTCCAAGCGCTCTCGCGACCCCGCCCTTCGTGACCGGCTTTATTCGCAGCCTTTCGGCGGTCTCGTTCGAGATGACGGAGATCCCGGAGCCGGTGTCGAGCACGAAGTTCAGAGGCTCTTCGCCGTCCTTCAGTCTGATCTGGATCACCGGCCGGTTGTTGACAAGCCTGACCGGGACCTCGGTCTTTTTGGCGCCGGCGAGGTTGTAAAGCGACGGCCTCTTGCCTAGGTATTTCAGGAACCTGATAAGCCCTTTGATCCGCTCGGTCCGTTCGCGGTCGTTGTCGGGCGCGATGCGGAGATACTTCTGGTAAGCGTCGGCGGATTCCTTGTACCGTTCGGCACGGGCGGATACCTGCGCCAGAGCGAACGCGAAGTCGGCGTCCTTTCCGTCTAGCTGAAGCGCGCGCTGAAGATTGTAGATACTGTCGTTCACGCGGTTCTCGTAAAAGTCCAGCATTCCCAGGCCGGCCCAGGCGAGCGCCTCGTCATCATCGATCGCGATGGCGTTTTTGAGCAGGGTCCGCGCATCTGAAAAGTTGCCCGCGCTCAAATAAATCGCACCTAGCACGGCGAAGGCATAAGCGTTGTCCTTGTCGGCCCTTGCAACCTCGAAAGCGTAGTTGTAGGCATCGACCAGCCGTTTTCTCTTTAATAGAAGGTACGCCAGGTCCAGCTTGGCCTCGGCGTGCTGGGGATTGGTGGCGATGACCCTGCGGAGGATCTTCTCAGCCTCGGCGATCTCACCCTTCCTGAACAGCTTCTTTGCCTGCTTCAGCAGCTTCTTGGTCTCCTGAGGCTCGATCCGCTGAACGTCATCGGCAGCGAGCGCCGATCCGGAGATCGAGATCATCAGGACAAGTGCTGACACAACCGTGCGGAGCAGTCGCAGCTTGCGACTGAAAATTCGGCTCGTAAGTGGGTCTAACCTCATTGATCGTCCTCCTTGATATGGCCGATCCGACGAAGATCACGGCTACTTAAGGATCTCGCCGGTCCTCATTGACCAAAGGACCAGATCCATTTCGTCGAAGTCTATCTTAAGCTGGTCAGAAAAGTTCTTGAGGGTAATTTCAACGCTAAGATACCTCATCCGGGTGATTGGTGGCTTCGGGGTCTCGATCAGCCTCAGCTCGTGCATGCATCGGAGCACGTGCTTGTCGAGGATCGCATACCCGCGGAAGCCTATGTTCCGGAGGTAGTGGCTCGCCTCTTTATAACCCAGGCCCTTGATGCCCTTTTCTTTCACAAGCCAGTCGCGCCTCTCAAGCGGGTGCTTGAAGCTCTCGAGCTTCTTACGGAGCATCAGTCCGCAATGTTCGCGGAGGAACTCGCGCGAAGCGACCACATAGCCAGCGCGCGCCCTCGGGTAGCGATGGACGCCGACAAGCGCCTCGGTCAGCGACTCGTGAGACCCTTCGAGCAGTTGAGGGCGGACGGCCTCGACCGACCTCAGGCCCATCTTCGCCGAGCATCCTCCGGTGAAGAAACAATAGACCATTTCTTCCCAGAGCCTCAGGTCAGTTCCGGAGCGCCAGACCTCGCGGAACTCGCCGAGCCGTTCCTCGATCTCTTCGGCCCTTTGCCTGTGGGCCTGTTTTATCGACGGTATCGTGATAGGGGTGGCTTTCTTCATCACGTTCTTCGGATGGTCCTTCAATTCTAGAGACGCCGGTTTTCGGTGTCAACGAGATCCGTCGAGGGAACTTTACGCTTTACCTAAAGGAATGAATGAGGTATAAGGGTTTTGTATCGGGGCCATAAGCCCCGCTTACGGAAAGCATCCCGGCATACGGCGCCCTCATCCGAACGGCGGCTCAATACATCAGGGCTGATCAAACTTATTGGCAGGGATTGCTGGTGTGCTATACTTTTCGAAGCCTTCCAGAGCGGTGCAAACGGAAGCCTTCCGCACCGGGGCAAAACAAACCGAACATTTGGGAATTATGATCAAGAGAGCATTAGTTGTATTTGTGGCGTTCGTATTTTGCGCGTCCGTCTCGGCGATCTCCGTCAACGGTCAGGCCGAACGGCCGCCTTTGTTCCAGGACATAAAGGTAGCGAAAGCAGAACCGGTCCCCAGCCCCACTCCTCTTGTAAAGAGAACCGGCAGTTCATCCCCGACCGCAGCAGCACCCGGCCTCGCCGTTTCGCGCAGGACCTCGATCGCGGCGCTTGCCGAGATCGACATTCCCGGATCTTCGGGCATCATCATCGAAAGCGAACGGGGATCGCTCGTATTTGAAAGTTATCCGGATGAGGCTTTCAATCCCGCCTCGAACGTGAAGGTCGCAACCGCGTATGCGGTGCTCAGGACCTTCGGGCCCGATTTCCGGTTCATCACGGGCGTCTGGACGGACGGCACCGTGGACCTCGACACCGCGACCCTCACCGGCAATCTGTATATTTCGGGGCGCGACCCGATATTCGGCTACGAGCACGGGATGACGATCGCCAACGAGCTGAACCGGCTCGGAATCCGGAAGATCGAAGGCAATGTGTACGTCACGGGTAACTTCGTGATGAACTACAACAGCTCGGCTCAGAGGTCCGGTTACACACTCATCAACACGATGGACGGCGGCAAGCGCGGCGCTTCGGCGAACCGCGCGTGGGACAAATACCTTATGAACTCGGGAAGGTTCAAACCCGGGCTGGTAGTTCCGAGCGTGAACACGACGGGAAGCCTCGACGTCGGCGGCATTCCCGGGGGGGCGAAGTTGCTCTTCTCGCACGAGTCGGCTCCGATGCGTGAGATCCTGAAGGTCACGCTCAGCTATTCGAACAACTTTCTTTCCGAAAGACTCGGCGAGATGCTCGGCGGGACGCAGGCGGTCGCGCGCATCGTCCGTCGGGACATAGGCGCGACAGACGAGCATTTCTCTCTGCAGACCTCCAGCGGGCTCGGCATCAACCGCGTGACCGCAAGGGCCCAGATCGCGCTTCTCAGGAAAACGAAAGAGCTTCTCGAAGACCACGAGATGAAGCTCTCGGACATTCTTCCCGTCGCCGGAATCGACGACGGCACTCTTCGCGGCAGGTTCGGAACCGATCTTCACCGGGGCAGCGTGGTCGGCAAAACGGGCACGCTCCGAAGGACCGACAACGGCGTCAGCTCGCTGTCGGGCGAATTCGTCACCAGCCAGGGCAAGTTCCTTTTCGTGATCTTCAACCAGAGGGGCGGCGTGGGCCGTTTCCGGAATTTCCAGAACCTTCTGATCCCGCTTGCGCAGGGCGCCCTCGGAGGAGCCAAGCCGATGGCCTACGCTCCGGTGCATATGGAAAGAAGGCTCGCGAATACGAGGATCAAGTATCCGACGCGTTCAAGGATCAGTCTGGATGACGAGTAAGCGCCACGGTTAACAAAGCAAATTAAAAAAGGCCGCCTGAACTGGCGGTCTTTTCGTTTACGTACAATCTTGCCGCGGCTTTGCCGCCCGTGGTTGTGGACGCAGCGTTTTCCTTTGCGGCACTTTGCGCCGTTGCGTCTTTGCGTCAGCGATCGAGCCCGTATGTTTTTTGTCGGCGCGACAGAATCTCGCATCGGAACGCTCACGCAAAGTCGCCAAGCCGCCAAGCCCCGCAAAGTGTGCTCACGAACGTTCCCGAATTCCCGCAGACGGACAGACCTCTTGTTGATTCCCTCCAAATGATGCAAAATTTCGAGGGCCGCAGGGCGCCCGCCGCGTATGACCTCGAACGACAATTCCACCGAAGAGCCGATCGTGCCCAAAACAGCGATAGATCCTGAACCGGACCAGAAGGTCCCGAACAAGGAACGGAGCGTTGCAAGGTCGGCAGGGATCGTGTCCGTCGCCGTGATGATCTCCCGCGTCTTCGGGCTCGCCCGCGAGATGGTCTTCTCCCGCCTGTTCGGCGGGGGATATCTCTTCGACGCATACGTCGTAGGCTTCCGAATCCCGAACCTGCTTCGCGATCTGTTCGCTGAAGGCGCTCTCTCCGTCGCATTCGTCAAGGTCTTCACTGATTACCAGGTCAATGTAAGCGAGAAGGAGGCGTGGCGGCTCGCCGCGCTGATCTTCAACGGGCTCGCCGTGGTGCTGAGTGCGATCGTTTTCGTCGGCGTCGTTTTTGCCCCGGTCTACGTGCCGTGGATAGCATTCGGGTTTGATCCGCAAAAGGCGGCGCTCGCGGTTACTCTGACCCAGATAATGTTCCCGTTCATCCTGCTTGTCGCTTTGGCAGCGGTCGCGATGGGCGTTTTGAACACAAAAGGAAGATTCGGGATACCGGCTTCCGCGTCGACCGCTTTCAACATCGTTTCGATCATCGTAGGGGTCGCCTCCGCATACTATCTCAGCGGAGGTGGATGGGCGATTTCGGAAGATCCCGGAGCGGTACCGGAAATGCCGGCACAGTGGGCGATCATCGGAATGTCCATCGGCACGCTTTTCGGAGGCCTTTCCCAGATCCTGATCCAGGTCCCTTCACTCATCAAGGTCGGCTACAGATTCAAGCCCGTCCTGAGCTTCACCGACAAAGGCGTCCGGCGCGTGATGCGGCTGATGGGGCCGGCGATCATCGGGACTTCGGCCGTGCAGATCAAGGTGCTGGTCGACACCTTTATGGTATCGGGGATCGAGGGCGGAAACTCCTGGCTGTCGTTCGCCTTCCGGCTTATGCAGTTCCCGATAGGCGTATTCGGCGTAGCGATCGGCGTAGCGACATTACCGACGCTGGCGAGGCTCGGGTCGGAGAACAAGATCGGCGAGTTCCGCTCAACGCTTTCGAGCTCGCTGGGGCTTGTGTTCCTGATGACCATTCCTTCGGCTTGCGGCTTGGTCGTGCTCGGCGAGCCGATCATCAGCCTGATCTACGAGGGCGGCGCGTTCGACTACATGGACACGAATATGACCGCGAATGCCCTCGCGGCCTATGCGGTCGGCCTCGCCGGGTACGCGGCGATCAAGGTGCTCTCACCGTCGTTTTACGCTCTCGAGGACGCTAAGACGCCTATGTACGTCAGCGTCGCATCGATCCTGGTTCACGTCTTCCTCAGCTACACGTTGCTTACCGTCTTCTCGGGCATCGGAGTCGACAGCTCCCGTCCTAACGGCCTCGGCCACGTCGGTGTCGCTCTCGCCACATCGATCGTCGCGACCATGAACTTTCTTGCGCTACTCTACTTGATGCGGAGGAAGATCAAGCGAATTGAGCTAAGAAGAATCCTCAATTCCTTTGTTAGGATCACCGGGGCTGCTGCGGTGATGTCGGTCGCCGCAGGGATCACGTACTATTACCTTACCGATGGTTGGGATCCGGAATTGAATACGATCTGGACCCGCCTGTTTCACGCTCTGGTCCCCGTAGGGGTGGGCGTCATCGTCTTCTTCGCCGGGGCGAGGATCCTTGGGGTCAGCGAACTTGAGCAGTTCATTAAGATCTTCCGCAGGCGGTTCGGAAGGGGCTAGCGTTTCAGCATATCGACGAAATCTTTTTCATTCAGCACCTTCACTCCCAGGTCGTTCGCCTTCTTCAGCTTCGATCCCGCCGCCTCGCCCGCGACGACGTAATCCGTGTTCTTGCTTACTGATGAAGAAACACGGCCTCCGCGCGCCTCGATGTCCGCCGCGGCCTCGTTGCGTGTGAACCCCTCAAGCTTCCCCGTCAGGACAAAGGTCTTGCCCGCGAACTCCTCGCTGGCGCCGTGCTCGGACTCTTCGACCTCCATTACGACGCCGGCTTCTTTCAGCCGCCTCACAAGATCGAGATTGTGTTCTTCCCGAAAGAACTCGTGGATGCTATCCGCGACCTTCTCGCCGATCTCCGGGATCGAGTCGAGTTCCTCGACCGACGCCCCGATCACCTTGTCCATCGACTTGAAATAGTTCGCGAGGATCTTCGAATACCTCTCACCGACGTGGCGTATGTCGAATCCGAAAAGCAGCCTCTGGAGTCCTCGCTCCTTGCTAGCCTCGATTTGCGCTATCAGGTTGGCGGCGCTTTTCGCCGCCATTCGCTCGAGCCCGGCAACCGTTTCGACGTCGAGTTTATACAGGTCGGCGACATCCTTCACGAGTCCCGAATCGACGAGCTGTTCGATCAGCACGTCGCCCAGGCCCTCTATGTCCATCGCTTTGCGCGCGGCGAAATAGCCGAGACGGCCCTTCACCTTCGCGGGACAGTCCGGATTGGTGCACCGCCTTACCGCTTCGCCTTCCGGACGGACCGCGTCCCATCCGCAGACGGGACATTCGGTCGGAAAGCCGAACTCTTTCTCTTCGCCCGTCCTCTTCGAATCGATCACCTTCAGAACCTGTGGGATGATCTCGCCCGATTTCTCGACGAGAACGGTGTCACCGAGCTTCACTCCGAGCCTTCGTATCTCGTCTTCGTTGTGCAGAGAAGCGCGCGAAACGGTCGTGCCGGCGAGTTGGACCGGTTCGAGCTGAGCGACAGGTGTCAGGGCCCCCGTCCTTCCGACCTGGACAGTGATGTCCTCGAGTTTCGTGGTCGCCTGCATCGCCGGGTACTTGTAGGCGATCGCCCAGCGCGGAGCCTTCGAGGTCGCACCGAACTCATCCTGAAGTCGGGTCTGATTGACCTTTACGACGACGCCGTCGATGTCGTAATCGAGCTTTTCCCTCTGCGCCTCCATCTTGTCGCAGAACGCGATAACCGCCTCGATACCTTCACAGAGCTTGCGGTGCGGATTCACGTTGAAGCCCGCTTCCTTCAGGAATTCGAAGTTCTCCCAGTGCGTTTCGAACGGCTTCGAAACGCGCGAAAGCACATCGTACGGGAAAAGGTCGAGCCGCCTGGAAGCTACGACCGACGAATCGAGCATCCTGATCGTCCCCGAAGCGGCGTTGCGGGGATTCGCGAACGGGATCTTTCCATCGTCGAGAAGCTCTCTGTTTATGTCAGCGAAGACCGACCGCGGAAGGAATGCCTCGCCTCGGACCTCTAGCCTTCCGTCAAAGTGTTTCTTGAGCTTAAGAGGGACCGACCTGATGGTCTTCGCGTTCGGCGTGATGTCGTCGCCGGTCATGCCGTCGCCGCGCGTCGCACCCGCAACGAGGATGTCGTCCTCGTAGTGAAGCGAAAGCGAGAGGCCGTCGATCTTCAGCTCCGCTACGTACTCGAATTCCCTTCCGTCGGCGAGCTTCTCGCACCGTTCGTGGAACTTGCGGAGCTCGTCGAGGTTGTACGAATTGTCGAGCGACATCATAGGGACCGTGTGCTCGAAGGTCTTCCATCCCTCGGCCTTCCCGCCGACTCGCTGAGTGGGCGAGTCCGGTGTGACGAGCTCCGGATGTTCCTCTTCGATCTCCTTCAGGCGCTCGAGAAGCCGGTCGAACTCGAAGTCCGAGATCTCCGGCTCGTCCTTCTGGAAGTAGAGATAGTTATGGTGCTCGATCTCCTTTCGGACCTGTTCCGCTTCCCTTTTCGCTTCGTCGGTATTCATAAAGGCCCTTATCCGAACTCTCCGAGCGCTGACGCGATCAAACGGTGGAAGTGATGCGTGCCGGTTTCCCTGGAAGGCGAGTACCGGCCCCTGTCGTAGAATCTGGACCGGATGCCTTTCTGGACCGAGCGGACGACGGCCTGGTCCTGCATCTCCACCGTATCGAGGTCTCCTCCCGCTCCTTCGCCCACTCTGGACTCATCGCAAACATATGTAAAATAATGCATTTCCGTCTCCGAAGGCGCTTTCGGAAGGACGACATTGACCGACACTCCCCACGGATAAAGGTTCAGCATCGTGTTCGGAAAGACGAAGTAATAGAACGCCTCGACTCCGTGCGCGAACGGCGGCCGGCCGGCCGAGTCTCGGTCGCCGGTTCGCCCTGTTTGTAGGCTCGAGCGGCTGAAGAGCTCCGTCGCGTACGTCGAATACTCGACTATCTTGTTCAGTTCGGGATGGACGTAAGGAATGTGGAATCCCTCCAGGTAGTTCTCGCAGTAGAGCGCCCAGTGAGCGTCGATCTCGTAAGACCTTGTCCCTTCGAGGCGAAGGCCTTCAAAATCGAATCCTTCTGCGGCGGCTCCGAGCGGACCGAGGTACTCTTCGAGCGGAGCCGCGGGGTCGATTCCCGCGAAAACGAATCCGTTCCACACACCTGAAGGCACTTCCGCGAGATCGTCCTTCGCGGCAGGAAAGCCTTCGGCATCCTCGAATTCGGGCATCGAGAGAAACTTGCCGTCCAGAGAGAACCTGCGGCCGTGGTATCCGCAGCGTATGAGGTCGCCCTGGCACGGCTCTTCAACAAGGATCATCCCGCGATGCGTGCAGACGTTGGAGACGCACCGCACTTCCTCCCCTTCGCGCACCGCGAGAACGGGTTCGTCGAGCGAGCCTTCAAGCAAGGTCAGCGGGAATAGATTCGAGACCTCATCCTCACGGCAGACGAACTGCCAGCTTCTCGCGAAGACGGCCTCAAGCGAGCGCTCGTACCATTGCGGCTTGAGGTAAAACTCCGAAGGCAATGTGGACGCCGTTCTTATGTCGCTATCGATCTCGAATCTGGTCATTCGCATTCGTAAAGCAGGAAAGTCGGAGTTTCGGGATGCCGTTCGAATCCCACGCAGACGAGGCCCTTCGAGAACGCCTCGACAAATTCATCGCGGAGGCGGTTCTGAAAGGCGCGCGCCTCTTTCGGCTTTTCCGAAACCATCTTCGCCCAGTCGTTTGTCGAGACGATCTTCAGCGCGGGAACCCGCTCTTCCTTGTATTCTCCGCCTTCGGCAAGGACCGAAGTCTTCTTGCCCATCAGGTGCCACTCGGCGATCAGGCGGTCGCTCTCAAGGCCCAGCTGAGCCGGCTGTTCGGGCGACGGCGCGTAGTCGGTCCCGTAGAAATCCGGCACGTACCTTTCCACACGCGCGCCGAGTTTCTCCAGATTAAAGTACGCGTTCCTCGCCTGGACCGGCTGAAAGGTCCATTTCACGTAATCGACGCCTTCCGCAAGCGACCTTTCGCGCTGAGCCCACTTCAAACGCGCGCCGATCCCAAAGCTCTGATAATCCTTATCGACCGCCGCCATGTGAGAGTAGAATGCGCGCTCACCGTTGAGAAATGCCGGGACCGAGAGAACGAAACCGACCAGGCGCCCCCGGTCGAAAGCCCCGAGCGTGAATCCGCCGGCGTGCATCGTCACGACAAAGTGCCTGACCGGCGAGATCTCGACCTCCGGCAAAGCGAAAACGCTTCTCTGGAGCGTGACGCAGCCCGAAAGCTCTTCGACCGTCGTGCATTCGCGGATCTCTATTTCCGGTCTCGGTTCCATATCTTGCGGGTCCGGGAGCTATCTCCTTTCGTTCCCGAACTTTCTCAATTTTTCAATCGGCGGTCAACCCGCTCAAAGCCCTGCGCGGAAAAGGGCCTTAACACAGCGAGAGACAATCTGATATCATAGTCGAAGAGAGCCATCCCGCACTTCCCGGCTCGAGCCTTACATCCCGCAGAACATTAATGACCGGTCAAAAGAAACTAGTGGTGCAGGGCATCGTCCAGCGCCATCCGATCCCCGAACTACTCGTCGAGATCAACCAGATCAAGCTCGACGGATCGCTCCGGCTGTCGAACCGCGACCAGAAGGCGGTCGTCTACGTCGAGGGAGGGAATATCGCGTTCGCCGTTTCTAATGCGCGCGAGCACCGCCTGTTCTCGATCCTTCTCGCCCAGGGCAAGATCGAAGAGAAGCACCTCGCCGGCGTCGAGGATTTCACGAACGACTTCAAACTTTCGCACACCCTTGTGAGCAAGGGGCTTTTGATCGAAGAGGAGATCGCGGAGTTCTTCAGGTTCCAGATCCGGGCCATCGTGAGCACGGTGATCGGATGGAAGACGGGAAGCTGGGTCTTCTCGCCGCTGGCGCGTCTGAAGGACGGCCTCAGGTACGACGTCGATCTGCGTTCGGCGCTTTTCGGCTCGTCGAGGGAGATGACCGACTACGAGATCCTGGCGCGTTTCAAGAGCTATGAGGAATCGTTCGCGCTCAACGTAAACGCCAAAACGTCCTCGATTCCTTTCTCGCCGCAGGAGGCGTTCGTTCTCTCCAGGATCGACGAGCACGCTCTGACGATCGAGGAGATCAAGACGATCAGCGGCCTCGAAGGCAACGAGGTGATGCCGATCCTCTACCGACTTTGGCTTGGGGGATTCATCATCCGTGACCACTGGAACAAGGCGTTCAACAAAGAGACCGTGGACAAGTTCCGTAGTACTAAGGTCTATCTCAAACGCTCCGCGAGGTCGGTCGAGGAAGAGGAATTGATCAAACAGGAAGAAGCCCGGAAAGTTGCGAAAGAAGAAGAGCGAAAACGCCGGGAACAAGAGGAGAAGCGGCGCCTCGCAGAAGAAAGAAGGGAGAAGCAGCGTCGCGAGCTCGAGGCCGATTACAAGGAGATCGAAATCTCGATCGAGGATTACCTGATGCTCGTCGAAGAGGCTCCGACTTACTACGAGCTGTTCGGGATCAAGCCGGACGCGAACCCCTCGACGATCAAACGCGCATACTTTTCGTTCGCGAGGCGGTTCCACCCGGATGTCTATTACAGAAAGGTAGAACCTGAACTGCATAAGCGGATCCAGAAGGCATTCACTGAGATCGCGCAGGCCTACGAGACGCTTCGGAACGAAGACAGCCGCGAACTCTACGATCTGAAACTGGAGAAGGTCATTGAGGCGCTAAAGATCGAGGACGTCGGCGAAATCGCTTCCCTTACAAAGGACGAAGTGGACAAGCAGGACCGTTCGCGCACCGCGAAGGACAGCTTCGAACGCGGAAAGAGCCTGCTCGAAGACGGCCGTCACGAGGACGCGGCCCCGCATATCGGCCGCGCGGTGCAGCTCGAGGACGGCAATGCCGAGTACAGGGCGTACTACGGTGTCGCGCTTTCCAAAGAGAAGCGCAACCGCCACAAGGCAGAAGCCGAATTGAAGGCCGCGGTCAAGCTTGCCCCGTTCGAATCGAAGTACCGTTTGATGTTGGTCGAACTTTATGTTGAAATCGGACTTTCGGTCAGGGCGCGGAACGAGCTCAACCGGCTCCTCGAAGAGGACCCCGGAAACCTTCGCGCGAAGGAATTGCTGGACGAGCTCGGTGAAGAAAAATAGGCCTCCGCAGCCCGGGCTGACGGCTTATGATGTTCGCTGAACACGCTATCGACGACGAGCTTCCGGTCGAAGGGGACCTGGTAAGCGACGGAGCGTTGACGGACAAGTTCGAAGGCTACGGCGAACCGCATTCCGCAAGGATCGCGGATATAGCGGACCGACTCGCGGTTCATTTCAATTTCGCAGTCCGCGACCGGATGATGCTCAAGCGCGCCGCGTACTTCCACGATTTCGGCGAGCTAACTATGAACCGAGCCTACATCTCCTCTTCCTCGGAACTCACCGCGCCCGAGCGGCTAGACCTTTTCAGGCATCCCGTCATCGCCGAACAGCAGGCCGCGAAGCGCGACCTTCCGCGCGCCGTCCAGCTGCTTGTCCGATGGCATCACGAGTGGTGGAACGGTTCCGGCTATCCGGACAAGCTTGTCGGAAAACAGATCCCGCTCGCGGCCCGCATCCTTCGCATCGCCGACACATATTCCGCACTGACGTCAGTGCGCCCTTACCGGGCCGCGTTTTCCGCGCAGGAAGCCGACAGATACGTGGCCGAGTCCGCGGGGATCGAATTCGATCCGGCGGTCGCGCTCGCCCTGCTGGATATCCCGGAGCGGATCCCTTCGGCAGATCCTGCAACGGAAGAACCGACTGCTGAAACGGAACAGGGCGAGGACTGAGAGTTTATGAGATCTCACGACACAGGAGGGTGGCTGGCATTCGAGCTTAGCGTGCTGAACAGGCTTCGGTTCCGCTCGGTCGCCATTCCGTTCGCGAACCGACCGGACCTGGGCGGCTACCTGAAACGTTCGGGCATACGTGTAGTTGTGAACTCCCCGCTTAGGTCCTCTTACGCGGCGTGCGTCGCGGCGATCTCGAACAGCGGAGAAAAGCTTTCGGAAGACGACCTTGCCGTTGTGCTCGAAGACGCATACGTCCCGCAGTACAAGCTTCGGAATCCCGCGCTTCGTAACTGGTTCAACGAGACCGATTCGTGGTGGTTCGACAACGTCCGCACGAACATCGAGCGGCTTACGAGCGACTCTGCCAAAGCGATAGCGCTGACCGTCGGCGAGAAGGTCGGCGATTACGTTCTTTCGTTCGATGAAGAAACCTCGCGTCTGCGCCAGCCGCTTTCAAAGGTCTTCGAGCGGCTTGTGCGGCTCGAAGAGGCCGTGCCGGGCAACGGCGAGGATAACGAGTGCAGATGCACGGACCCGGTCGAGTTCATCGCCGAGAGCTACACCGATCTTTTCTTCCTGAAGCTCCCGGCACCAAGGCTCGGAACGCTGAAAGAGGAGCTGGGGAACGAAGCCTGGAAAGAGGTCTGGGTCCGCGGCGACGACGGATTCTGGGAGGATCTCGAGCAGAGCCTTCTTGGCCGTCTCGGTTCTCACGTCGAAACGCGATCGCAATATCTCGAGCTACTTAAAGACGCGCTCGAAACCGCCGGGCACATAAAGAAATGGGCGATCGAACACGTCGAGGACGGCTTTGTCCACACGCAGGAGATCGTCGATGCGATCTCGAAGGTCCGAAAGGTCGACACGGTTTTCACAAAGGACTTCTCCGAACTCACGGGGGTCAAGGCGGTGATCATCACCGCCTGATCCCCTCAAGCCTCTGCTTCCACGGCCGGATTGGCATTTCTTTCCGGTTTTTCAAGGTCGTGGCCGATCCCCCGGCTCCTTATCATCCAGACCACTCCCGACGCCGCCGCGAGAAGGCCGGCGATCAGCGTCAGCGATTCCGCCGATATTACCGTCAGCGATATTCCCGCTGCATAACTCGAGGCGCTGAACATCGTGATCTCGGCTCCCCTGTCCAACGTAGAGATCCTGCCGCGTATGTGATCCGGCAAAGACCTCTGGAACAGCGTCTCCTGCACTGCGTACTCGGCTCCGATCATAGTCCTCGAGATCATCACCAACAGCGCGACGAGCCATAAGTGCGGCATAAAGCCCGCGGCCGCAAAGACTATCCCGTGCAGGATCAGCGTCCACGTCATAAAGCCGCGCGTGATCCCGCGTTTCTCGACGAACGAGCCGACCTTGTGCGCGATCAGCATTCCGAATCCGAGGCCGATCCCGTTCGCGGTAAGCAGGAACGAATAGACGAAATCCGGGTTTGTTGACTCGCGTGTGAACACCATCGTCCCGAGGCCCTCGAAAACGATGTTCGTCGCGCCGCCGCCGGTCGCCCAGATGATGTTCATCAGAAGGATCGTCAGCGCGAACGGGTTCTTTATCGTATAGCGCAGGCCTTCCGCGATCTCCGAAAAGAATCCCGGACGCTTCCTGCGCTCAGCCATCCGCTCTTCCGGCAACCGCTGGCGCATCGACTCTTCCGGGATCCGCCATATCGAGATCGCGGACACCAGGAACGATGCAGCGTTGATGATGAACGCGATCTCGTATCCGAAGATCACCGAAGCGATGCCTCCCAAAGCGGCCCCGACCGCCATCAATAAGAAGCGGGTCGAGAACATCAGCGCGGTTCCCGAAAGGAGTCCTTCCTTGCCCGTGATGTTCGGCGTCGCGGCGTTCTTCGCCCCGTCAAAGAACGCGGTTGCGCCGGAAAGAAGGATCGAGGCAATGTACGCGATCCAAAGGTCTTCGGGTCTGGTCACGAGCAAGAACAGCAGGGCGAATCCCGCCCGTACAAGGTCCGAAACGATAAGCACGGTCCTCCGCGAGAACCTGTCCGCGACCGCTCCTGCGATCGGCATCAGCACGGCGAACGGAAGTGTCCTGAAAAGCAGAAGGAGCCCCGCGGCTTCCGGCGACGCCCCTGAAACGAGGCGCACGACGCCGAGCCCAGCAACGAAATTGAACCAGTTGCCGAGTTCGGAGATCACCTGTCCCCAAAGCAGGTTCCGGAAGTTCCGGTTCTGCTTTATCAGTTGTAAGTATGAAAGGTTCACACCGCCGCTCCCACGACTAAGGGCCGCCAGGAACTAATACCTAACGGCCCGTCATGCGAAAAGGCTTTGATCCTGTTTATTCTCCCGAGAACTTCGGAGGTCGCTTCTCAAAGAAGGCCGCCACTCCTTCGCGGAAATCGCCGCCTTTGCCCGATTCGAGCTGAAGCCTGTGTTCGAGTTCAAGCTGCCGCTCCAGATCGTTCGAGAAACTCGCGTTCAGCATCTTCTTGACCCGTCCGATCACTGCGGTTGGGGAAGCGGCGAGCGTGGAGGCCGTTTTGAACGCTTCCTGCATCAGTATTTCTTCCGGCACCGCGCGGTTTATCATCCCCAAACTTAACGCTTCAGCAGCGGAGATCGTGTCTCCGGTCATCAAGAGTTCAGCGGCGCGCTTTTCGCCGACGGCTCTCGGAAGAAAAAAGCTTCCGCCGCAGTCGGGCGAAAGCCCGATTTTGATAAATGCCTGGTTAAATGTCGCCTCTTCCGCCGCGATCACCAGGTCGCAAGCGAGCGCCATGTTCGTTCCGGCTCCGGCGCATACGCCGTTGACTGCGGCGATGAACGGGCGCGGAGTCTCGCGGATCAGGCGGATCAAGACGTGAAGAGCTGCGAGCGGGTCTTCGAGGAACGCCTCGATGCGGCCCTCCGAATCCCACATCGACTTCATCTCGCGCAGGTCTCCTCCGGCGCAGAACGCCCTTCCTTCTCCGGTGACGATCACAGCTCTAGCGCCGTCCTCAATTGCCCTTTTGATCGCGGCTGTGAGGTCCGCGGTTATCTGTCTTGAAAGCGCGTTCAGCGCTTCGGGCCTGTTCAGCGTGATGGTCGCGACGTTGTTCTTTGTTTCGTATTTGACCGTCTCGAACATAAAGACGAATTACCTCCGAAAAGACGGCCGCCCCCGGACACGATACGCGGCCGGAGGCAGCTTTTCATTTGAGTTCTATTGAGGTCCTCAGGCTACCCGTGCCCTCGAACGGCTGGCGTTATAGCAGTCCTTGCAGAGTACGGGCCTGCCCACTTTCGGCTGAAAGGGCACCTTGTCGTGGCGTCCGCAGTGGTCGCAGACGATCTCGAACTTTGAACCCGATTCAGCCTGCTGCTGGCCCACCTTCTTCCCGCGGCACTGAGGACACCTCTGCGGCGGCATAAGATTGCGCTCGTAGAAGATCTCCTGTTCCTTTTCGGTGAACTGAAAGATCTCTTTGCACTGGATGCAGGGAATTTCAATGTCGGGCATCGCTCGTCACTCCTGATCTGAGGTTCCTGATTGCGGTTTCGGAGATAGTATCACAGTGAGCCGTGAGCGGTGAGCGGAAAGCAGTGAGCAGTGAGCGGTGAGCGGTGAGCAGAAAGCGGTGAGCAGAAAGCGGTGAGCAGAAAGCCGTGAGCGGTTTAGCGGCGGGCTTGCCCGCTTCGTCGTGAGTCGTATTCAGTGATCGGTGAGCAGTGAGCTGTGAGCAGTAAGTACCGGCAAGCCGTTTAGCCCCGAGTCTATGCGGGGGACAGGAATAGTCGACACAGCTCACAGCTCACCGCTCACTGCTCACCGCTCACTGCTCACTCGCAAGTGAACGGACGTGCTCCGCCACCGTTCCGCCGAGGGTTTCGAGATTGTAGCCGCCTTCCAGCGCCGAAACGACGCGGTCTTCGCAGACGTCCGCCGCCCAGTCCTTGACGACCTTCGTCATCGCCCTGAAATCCGGATCTTCGAGCCTCAACAGGCCTAGAGGGTCAGTCAGGTGGGCGTCGAATCCCGCCGAGATGATGATCAGGTCCGGCTTGAAATCTCCGGCGATATCGGAGATCGCGTTGTCGAACAGCGACCGCTGGATGTCCGCTTCGGTCCCCCCTTTCACAGGCAGGTTCATCGTGTAGCCGCGCCCGCGGCCATAACCCGTCTCGCCGCGCGAGCCGGTCCCGGGATACCAGGGATACTGGTGCATCGAGAAAAAGAACACGGACGGGTCGTCGAAGAAGATCCCCTGCGTGCCGTTGCCATGATGCACGTCCCAGTCGATGATAGCGATCCGCTCGATCTCCTTGTACCGGTTCTGTGCGTACCGCGCCCCGACCGCGACGTTGTTGAAAAGGCAGAAGCCCATCGCGTTCTCCGCGGTCGCGTGGTGTCCCGGGGGCCGGACCGCGACGAACGCGTTGTCGGCCTTGCCTTCCATCACGGCGTCGATCGCGGCGCACACGCCTCCGGCGGCGTACACGGCGGCGTCGAAGGTATGCATCGAGATCATCGTGTCGTGATCAAGCGCCTCGTATCCGTTGGCGAAGGCATTCTTTACAAGCTTGTAGTGTTCCTCGGAATGCGCCGCCTGGATGATGCCCTTCGAGACCTCGCGCGCCTCGATGATTTCGCACGAGCTCCAGAGCTTTTCGTTACCTTTGAGCGCTTCCATCACGCGGCGGTAGCGCTCGGGTGTCTCGGGATGGCCGAATCCGGTGTCGTGCTTCAGGTATATGTCGTTATGGACGATGGCAGTCTTCATACTCGTATGGGCGGGCTTGTCCCCGCCCTGGATATCTCGTGCCCTTCTCTGCGGACCTTGGCGCCTTCGCTGCTTTGCGGGAACTCTTCCCCGAGCGGGTCGATCGTTGACCATTGATTCTACCGCAAAGGACGCGGAGGTTCCCGCAAAGGTCGCAAAAGTGCGGAACCTCCGAGGACTGTAATGTCATATTCTGACGGCTGATGACTCCTGACTTCTGAGTTCTTTCTTAGCGCCCTTTGCGAATACCTTTGAGTTCTTCGCGGTAATATCTTCCCTTTACCGTTAGAATCTCCCGCAAGGGCACAAAGACGCGATACCGGCAACGGGACGCGGAGCTCTGATTTTGTTATAAATCTCCTGTCGCCATGCTGAACGAATCGCTGATCATCTCCGTCATCGACTCTCACACCGAAGGCGAGCCGACCCGCGTCGTCACTCGCGGATTTCCCCTGCTGGAAGGAGAAACGATCGCCCAGAAGCTCAAGGACTTCCGCCGGAATCTTGACCACCTTCGGTCGGCCATCGTCAACGAGCCGCGGGGGCATTCGGCGATCGTCGGCGCATTGCTGCTTGAGCCGTCCGATCCCGAAAGCGACTGCGCGGTCATTTTCTTCAACAACGCGGGCTACCTTGGAATGTGCGGCCACGGTACGATCGGGCTCGTGAGGACGTTGGAATATCTGGGCGAGTTCAGGCCGGGACCAGTAACGATCGAGACGATCGTCGGAGTCGTCACTGCCGAACTGCACGAGGACGGTTCAGTGACGATCCGGAACGTACCAAGCTACAGGCTGCGAAAGGATGTCACGGTCAGCGTCGAAGGCTTCGGAGATGTGACGGGCGACATCGCCTGGGGCGGCAACTGGTTTTTCCTGATCGAGGAACATCCGTTCGAGATCGGGCCTTTGTCGATCGCAGAAATGACGGCATTCACGACCGCCGTCAAGGACTCACTCGCGGCAAACGGGATCACGGGCGAGACCGGTGCGGAGATCGACCACATCGAGATCTTCTCGCCTTCCGACACCGCCGACAGCCGGAATTTCGTCCTTTGCCCCGGAAACGAATACGACCGCAGCCCTTGCGGGACAGGGACGAGCGCTAAGGTCGCTTGTCTTTACGAGGACGGCAAACTGAAGGAAGGCGAGAAATGGGTCCAGGAAAGCGTGATCGGAAGCCGGTTCGAGGCTTCGTTCGAGATCGTCGAAGGCAAGGTCGTTCCCTCGATCCGCGGCCGCGCGCACGTCGTCTCGAAAGCCGAGCTGATCGTCGCTCCCGGAGATCCGTTCGCTTTCGGGATCCCGCAAGGCAATCCGGGCAAATGACTTACGACGCCTTGATAATAGGTGCGGGGATCGTCGGAGCGGCCTGTGCCGACCGTCTGACCTCGGAGGGCCTGTCGGTCTGCGTGATCGACGGTCCGAACACCTTCGCGCCCGCCACCGCCGCCGGAATGGGCCACATCGTCGTTATGGACGATTCGGAGGCGCAGTTCGCGCTGACAGCTTTTTCTCAGAAGCTTTGGGACGAGCTCGCGGAAGGCCTCCCCTCGGAAGCCGAATTCGAGAACTGCGGTACGCTCTGGATCGCCGCCGACGAAGAGGAAATGGCGGAAGCGAAGCGAAAACGAGCTTGTTACAGCGAGCGCGGCGTGACAGCGGAGATTCTCGACGAGAGAGCGCTCCGAAAGGCCGAGCCGGGGTTGCGCGAGGGCCTCGCCGGGGCGCTTTTGGTTCCGGGCGATTCGGTCGTTTATCAGCCGGTTGTTTCAAAGTTCCTGTTGGACCGGGCTGTTTCAAGAGGAGCGGCTTTTTATGATTACGAACTTATGGAGGTCACCCGCGGAGGGACCTCATTGAACACTTTCGGAGACCGTTGGGCGGCCGGGGTTGTAGTCCTCGCCGCGGGATGCGGAAGCGGACGTGCAGTTCCGGAACTCAAGATAAGGCCCCGCAAAGGCCATCTCGTGATCACCGGCAGAACGGATGCGACGGTCAATCACCAGCTCGTCGAACTCGGCTACCTGAAATCCGCGCACGGCACCGACGAAGACTCGGTTGCGTTCAACATACAGCCGAGGAAAACGGGCCAGCTGCTTATCGGCTCTTCCAGGCAGTACGGAGCCGAGGATAGTTCAGTCGATTTCGGTATCGTCGCGAAAATGATGGCACGCGCGGTAGAGTACTTCCCTTCCGCTGCCAGCGCGCATGCAACGAGGATCTGGACGGGCTTCAGGCCGGCGACGCCGGACGGGCTTCCCTACATCGGCAAGGTTCCCGGATATGAAAATGTTTATGCCGCGACCGGGCACGAGGGACTCGGGATCACAACCTCACTCGGGACCGCGGCTCTGATCGGCGACGAGATCCTGGGACGGGATTCGGCGATCCCGCAAGAACCCTATTCGCCCGCAAGGCTCCATGGCTGAAACAGTAACCTTCAAGATCGACGGAACGGAACACGAGACGTCACCCGGAACGACCGTCGCGGCGGCGATGCTGAACGCGGGCGTGACGGCTTTCCGGACCTCCGTCACCGGGGAGCCCCGGGCTCCTCTCTGCGGAATGGGGATCTGCTTCGAATGCCGCGTGAAGATCGACGGAACGGAAAACGTACGAAGCTGCCTCGAACCGGTCCGCGAAGGGATGGAGAGCGAAACGGGTGGCTAAGAAGCGGACGGAAATACTTGTGATCGGAGGCGGTCCGGCGGGCCTGGCGGCGGCGAAGGCCGCCTCTTCGCACGGAAAAAAGGTCACGGTCATCGACGAGAACCCTGACTTCGGCGGCCAGATCTGGCGGGCCGAAAAGCGCGTGCTGTCGGGCAAGGCGAAGGAACTTCTCGATTCGCTAGAGAAGAACGGGGTAGAGATGCTCGCTTCGTGCACCTGCGTCGCCGCGCTTCCGGACAAGCGGATCCTCGCACTTTCCAACGGAAGGACATTTCCAATCGCTTACGACAAAGCGATCATCGCTACCGGCGCCCGCGAACGCTTCATTCCCTTTCCCGGATGGACTTTGCCCGGAGTGTACGGCGCGGGCGGTCTGCAGGCGCTTGTGAAGGGCGGGTTCGATGTTTCGGGCAAGCGGATAGTCGTCGCAGGAACCGGACCGCTTCTGCTGGCGGTCGCGGCGTATCTGAAAAAAAAAGGCGGGAATGTGCTGATGATCGCGGAGCAGGCTCCTTTTCACAAGATCCTGGGTTTTGGCATGAGCGCGCTTCGTATCCGAGGAAAGCTCGCCGAGGCCTGGCAGTTGAGGAAGGAGATTCGCGGTATCCCGTACCGCACCTCCTCGATCGTTACAGAAGCTCACGGAGAGTACTCACTTACAGAGGTTTCGATCAGAAGTTCCGGGCAGGATTCAAGGATCGGTTGCGATCTGCTGGGCGTCGGCTGGCACCTTGTGCCAGATCTGGAAGTGCCTGATCTCTTCGGTTGCGGACTTTCCGCACGCGGGGTCAATGCTGACCGGTATATGAGGACCTCGGTCGATGAAGTTTACTCCGCCGGAGAAACGAACCTTGTCGGCGGCGTCGAAAGAGCGTTGATCGAAGGCGAGATCGCCGGCCTTTCAGCCGCGGGCAAACGAAAGCTGGCCCGATCTTTACACGCGAAATGGGATCGGCTCTTGGGATTCAGCGACAGGATGCACGAAACATTCCTCTCCGAGCCGTCTGAATTGCGGAAGCTGGCGACTGACGATACCATCGTTTGCCGGTGCGAGGACGTACCGTTTGGCAGGATCAAGTACTTTGAATGCTTCAACAAAGCCAAACTTCAGACAAGGCTCGGGATGGGATCCTGCCAGGGCCGCGTGTGCGGCGCCGCTTGCGAAGCGCTTTTCGAATGGGATCGGAATTCGGTCCGGCCGCCGATCGTGCCCGTCAGGGTCTCGGAGCTCGCGAATCTTAAAACGGAGAATGACTGATGAATTGGAAAGGAGTGATGCCGGCCATCACGACGGGCTTTGACGAAACGCTGAATATCGACCACGGATTCACCGCCCGGCACGTCAACTGGCTTGTCGACAACGGATGCACGGGAATCGTGACGAACGGGAGCCTTGGCGAAGGCGGCGCGTTGTCTTTCGAAGAGAAGAAAGCGCTTTGGAAGACCTGTGTTGAGGCGGTCGGCGACCGCGTGCCGGTCGTCGCTGCGATCGCGGCGATGAGCACTTCGGACGCTGTCGATCAGGCGAAGGCGGCCGAAGTCGCGGGATGCGAGGGACTGATGGTGCTTCCGCCGTATGTCTATCGGGGCGACTGGCGCGAGACCCGGGCGCACGTTTCAGCGGTCATCAGCGCGACGCGGCTTTCGTGCATGCTCTACAACAACCCGATCGCTTATGGCACCGATTTTCTTCCGGAGCAGATCGTCGCGATCGCGAATTCGCACGACAATCTTCACGCCGTGAAGGAATCGAGCACGGACGTGCGAAGGATCACGGCGGTCAGGGCGATTGACGAAGGGCGGCTCGATGTGTTCGTAGGAATCGACGATGTGCTCGTCGAAGGCGTGAACGCCGGCGCGGTCGGATGGATCGCGGGGCTCGTGAACGCAATGCCGGCGGAGTCGGTAAAGCTCTTCGATCTCGCGAGCGAAGGCCTTGACGATGAAGCGCGGGAGCTTTACGAATGGTTCCTGCCGCTCCTTAGGATGGACACGATCCCGAAGTTCGTGCAGCTTATAAAGCTCGTACAGGAGAAGGTCGGGATGGGAAGCGCGCGGGTAAGGCCTCCGAGGCTGGAGCTTGATGGAGCCGAGCTAGAGCCCGCGTTGGCGTTGATCGACCGCGCGCTTAAGACGAGGCCGAAAGCGGCGGCGGCGTAAGAATTGGAGATTGATAGTTGAGAATTGGGGGGGGGGCGGCGCCAACTTCCTACTTTGCGTGAGCGATCAGTACCCGGAGCAGTAGCGACGGGTCTTATCCTCCTTAGCAAACCCAAAACGCAAGACAGATCTATACCACGGAGAGCACGGAGGTTTTCACAGAGGTCACTGAGGACGCCCTCTGTGTTCTCCGTGTAAACCTCGGTGTCCTTTGTGGTTAATTTTTTTCGAATCTTTAGAGCTGTCGAAAACCACGCTCCTGCCAAGCCGCGAAGGACCGCAAAGAATTGAAAGTTGATAATTGGTAGTTGAGAATTAACTCCCCATGTCATTTGATTTCAAAGCCACGTCTTTCATAGGCGCCTCTCGTGGTGCAGAGACCGGGAAGACTTTCACTGCATTCTCGCCGTTGACTGGCGAGGCGGTTGGTCCTGAGTTCCATTCGGCGACATTAGAGGAGCTGCAAGCTGCCGCGGATCTTCCGGAAACAGCCTTACGAGAACTTTCTCGCAAGAGCGGCAAAGAGAAAGCGCAACTCCTGCGCACGATCACCGCCAATCTGGAAGACAGGAAAGCGGAGCTAGTCAAAAGGGCTTCACTCGAGACCGGACTCCCGAACGCGCGCTTCGAAGGCGAAACGGCTCGCACCTGCGCGCAGCTTCGAATGTTCGCGGACCTTGTCGAGGACGGATCGTGGGTCGATGCGAGGATCGATACAGCCGACCCGGAACGGAATCCTTTTCCGAAGCCCGATGTCCGCTCGATGCGCCGCGCTCTCGGCCAGGTGGCGGTCTTCTGCGCCTCAAACTTCCCCATCGCATTCTCGGTCGCCGGCGGAGACACGGCTTCCGCACTTGCCGCCGGATGCCCGGTCATAGTCAACGCGCACATCGCCCATCCGGGCACATCCGAGATCGTCGCTTCCGCCATCATCGAGGCGGTCGATAAGTGCGGATTTCCCGAAGGGACCTTCAGCCTCTTGTTTTCAGCCGACTACGAGATCGGATCAGCACTGGTAGCGCACCCTTCGATCAAGGCAGTCGGATTCACAGGCTCGAGGGCAGGCGGCCGCGCTCTTATGGACATCGCGGCAAAGCGTTCCGAACCGATCCCGGTTTTCGCGGAAATGAGCTCGGTGAACCCTGTCTTTGTGCTTCCCCGAGCCGCCGAGAAAAGTGCGAGGGAGATCGCGGAAGGTCTTTTCGCATCGTTCACTCTCGGTTTCGGCCAGTTCTGCACCAAGCCCGGATTGGCATTCATTCCTGGTGGCGAAAGCTACGGGAAGATCGTGGAGAGGCTCGACCGCCTCTCGAGGGAGTCTTCTTCAGCGCCCCTTTTAACAGAAGGGATACGGGATTCTTATGTCGGGAAAACCGCCGAGCGCGGTGCCGCACAGGCCGCCGCAAGTGGTTTCTCGGTCGAATCGTGCGTTTTCGAAGCTACGGCAGAAGAGTTCCTCGGCGATCCATCGCTTAGCGAAGAGGTATTTGGGCCTTCGACGCTCGCGATCGCGTACGTGACTTCCGATGACCTAAAGAAAATCGCGGAAGGACTCGAGGGCCAGCTCACCGCTACGATCCACGGCACGGAAGAGGATACTGCCGAAGCGGGCGAACTGATCGCGATTCTTGAGAAAAAGGTCGGAAGGATCGTCTTCAACGGCTACCCGACCGGTGTCGAGGTCTGCCACGCGATGGTCCACGGAGGCCCGTATCCCGCGACTCCCTTTTCCGGCACGACATCGGTCGGCACGCGGGCGATCGAGCGATTCACAAAGCTTGTTTGTTACCAGGACGCGCCGCAGGCGGTCCTGCCTGATGAATTGAGAGACGGAAATCCGCTCGGGATCGTTAGGATGACGAACGGCGAGATAGGAAAAAACTGACCTGTTGTCCTTTGCGGATCTTGGCGGCTTGGCGTCTTTGCGGGAGGAAGGATCTCAAAACAAGTGAAATTCAGAGCGAAGAATTAACCACAGAGCACACAGAGGGCACAGAGAGAATTCCTCTGCGACCTTTGTGAGATCCTTTGTGCACTTTGCGGTTAAGTCTTCACTATCCAAACTTTGCGGCACTTTGCGGGGATTCGTTCCTTTATTCAACCAAAACGTCGGCAAGCGATTTAACCGGAGAAATCGAAGGGGTTTTAAAAGAGTCTTAACGCAAAGGTCTTAAGCCGATCCCACTTCCGCGAGGTCTGCTACTCGTCCAAGACTCTGCAAGACCAGCAGGGGAGTTACCAGAAGCCTTCGCGACCTTTGCGTTAAACGATCCCAAAAAATCTCTGCGCTCTCTGCGCTCTCTGCGGTTTTTTCTTTCTCATCGAGCCGATTGCTGGCAGCCAAGACTCCCGCAAACGCACAAAGTACCACGAAGTTAGGAAGCAAAGATGCGCGAGGGATCGGCAAAACTCTTAAACTCGAGCGCGTTGCCGCTCGGATCCAAAAAGAACATAGTCGCCTGCTCCCCGATCTCGCCTTTGAAACGCACCTTCGGTTCGATCACGAATTCGATGCCCGCTGCGCGGACGCGCTCCGCAAGCGCTTCCCATTCGCCCATTTCGAGGATAATGCCGAAATGCGGGACCGGGACGTCATCCGAGTCGACCCTGTTCGCCGTCTTCGCGGGCCACGCGTTCTCAGAAAGGTGAGCGACGATCTGGTGGCCGAAGAGGTTGAAATCGACCCATTGGTCGGAACTCCGCCCTTCGGAACACCCCAGGACGCCTCCGTAAAACTCCCTTGCCGCGGCAAGGTCGTGTACCGAAAACGCTAAATGGAAAGGGGGGATAGTCATAGTGATAAGGACTGAGGACGCGTGTGTAGAATCCATGCGTTGTCAACTGCGATCCACTCAGTCCTCAGTCCTTTTCTCTCAGTCCTAAGTCCTTTTAGCTCAGTCCTTTTACCTCTGTCATCTTCTCTCAGTCCTTTTCTCTCAGTCCTCAGTCCTTTTCTCTCAGTCCTTTCTTCTCAGTCTTGCGGCCTGACCGCCTTTGCCATCTGCCTGATCGCTCCCAGATGATAGGCCGAATGCGCTATCATTGCGATCGCGTCGCCGATGTTGTTCTGGTCCCACTCTTTTACCTCGGCAAAGCACTTGAGCGCGCCGTTGTATGAGTTTCTTAATCCTTCCCTGAGTACGGTCCATTCGGCGTCGTCCACGGTCTCGATCAGCCAGCTCTGGTCCCAGTTAACCGGCTCGACCCGGCCGTTGATGAATTCGACAAGCCGGTCGAGATAAAATTTCAGGTGTTCGACATGGGCAACGATCGAGGTCGTTCCGAACTTCTCCGAGACCTGTTCGGCCGACAACGCCTCAACCGTCGAAAAAACGCCCGTCCCCCGGTCGAGATACGCGCTCCCTTCTTCAGGCGAGCCCTCAAACGTCTCCCCGAATATCAGCAGGACATCCTTCAGAAAATCTTCCGTCCAGATTGTTTCCTTTACTTCCGTCATTTGTCCGTCCAAGGTGCCCGGCGGAGCGAAACACTTCGCGGCTTCCGGTGAACGTGAGATAATCCGTCCGATCCCGAAATATGACCCGGTCAGACTTGGAAAACTTCATACGTCTCTTTGACGAAAGCATCGCTGCCGGCACGTTCGTGAAGGCCACAGTCGGAAATTATAAGGGCGCGAACGGACAACTGCAAAAGGTCTTTGTCCGCCCGATTATCACAAAGCGTGGGAGCCTCGTGCAGTTCGTCACTAAGTACCAAACCCGAGAAGAAGCGAAGAACTTGCCGCCTTACGGTTCGGCCGAGATCCTCTCGGGTCTGTTCGACGAAGGCTTCCGGTCGGGACACCTGTTCACGACCGAGTACGATTTCCAGCTTACGGTATCGAAGAAGGGCCGTTCGATGCTCACGAGTTCGGCTCCGACCTTCAATTCAGCGAAGGAGTCGACGCACGACCGGAAGCGGGAGTCGCCGCTGGATGCTTCCCGCAAATACTTGAACCTGCTTGGGATAACGACATCCGAAGGAATGGTCCGGGACAAGAAACAGGCGAAGTTCAGGCAGACCGGCAGATTCGTTTCGATCCTCGACGGCCTGACAGGCGAGTCCGGTCTGAAAGCGGCAGAACGAATCGAGGTCGTCGACATGGGGAGCGGGAAAGGCTATCTGACGTTCGCACTCTACGACCATCTCGCGAACACTCTGGGACTGAACACGTCGGTGACCGGGATCGAAGAGCGGAAAGATCTCGTCAAGCTGTGTTCCGAAACAGCGACCGATTGCGGGTTCGGCGGCTTAAGGTTCTTGCAGGGCACCATCGCTGACACCGATGCCGGAGAGCCGGACATCCTTATCGCCTTGCACGCCTGTGATACCGCGACTGACGACGCGATCTTCAAAGGTATCGCCGCGGGCTCGAAGATTATCGTCGCGGCTCCCTGCTGCCAGAAAGAACTCCGTCCGCAGCTCCGGTTTCCGGGCAGTACCTCCGGGCTCAACGAATTCGGACTTCTGCTCGAGCGCGAAACGGAATCGGTCACCGACGGTATCCGCGCACTGCTCCTGAAACATTGCGGCTATAACGTACGGATGATGGAGTTCGTGTCGCCGGAACACACGCCGAAGAACAATCTGATCACTGCCGTGCTCGAACGCCGCCCGGCGGACGGTCCGCCGGCCGAAGCCGAATCGTTGATGGAGCACTTCGGCATCACTTCGCAAACGCTCCACTCCCTGCTCTACTGCCTCCCATCTGCGAAATAGCGCGATCCCGTTTGGTCTGCGTATTGCTTTCCACGTAGAATGCCGGTCCCTCCAGCGAACCGGCAAACCCAGCCGATCCGGCGATTTTTGCTGCATCTCAGGCAAATAGAAGTTCCGAAAACCTTTATCGAAATAGCACTATTTGTCAGCCGGCATATGCCGAAAATTGTCACCGGTCCTCATCCGATCGGCAAATTCCACGCTCCCTCAGCAAATTCCGGAACCAGAAGACCAATCTACGACTATGAAACTTGAATTTGAATCGCAGAGTGCATCGCTTCCGATGGTGGACCCGAGCCATCTCGAAGATATCGTGCCCGAAGGCATCTCGTCCGAGTCGGACGAGATGCTCCGGAAGGGTATCGAAGCCGCACAAAGCGGCGACCGTTCGGAGGCAAGGGCGTATCTGCTGAGCGTAACGGATCGCGACCCGGACAGCGAAAGCGCCTGGCTTTGGCTTGCCTCGATCAGCGAATTTCCGGAGGAACTGCTTGTGTTCCTTAAGAACGTTCTCCGGATAGATCCCGCCAACGAGCGAGCGCTTGAATGGGCCGCCTCGACCAAGGCACTCCTCGCGCGGAACCTTGTTCAGCGCGGCGCGGAGGCCGCCGAGAACGGCGACAGCGCATCCGCCCGGCAGAGCTTTATGTCGGCAATCGTGCACGACGACCGGAACGAGTCGGCGTGGCTCTGGCTGGCATCGCTTGCGGAATCCGAAAGCGAAAAGCGATCGCATCTCGGCCGCGTGCTAAGGATCGATCCCGATAACGAAAGCGCGAATGCTCAAATGGAAGAGTTCAAGGCCCGCGAAACGCGCTCGAAGCTGATGGACGCGAACAGGCTGGCCATAGCAGGCGGTCGCGAAGAAGCGGAAATGCTCCTCGCAGGAATTCTCGAAGAGGATCCCGATCTCGAAGACGCCTGGATGCTGAAGGCGCATCTCGCCGAATCATTCGGCGACAAAATCAGCTGTTTTGAGCACGTACTGGATCTGAACGAAGATAACCAGGTCGCCCGTGCCAACCTGGATTCGCTCCGGATGATCGTCGAAAGCGCGCCGGCACCGGAGCCTTCAGAGGAAGAGACCGCTCCTGAGTCCGATATGCACACCGTCGAGACCGAGGCTTTCAAGGTCAACGGCGAATGGGATTCGGAAGTAGGAGACGACGAGGATTACAATATGGAATCGTATACAACAGAAGAGCCGGTCTCCGAGGCTCCCGAATTCGAAGCCGTCGAAGAGGAAGATTCGTTCGATTCCGACAATGTCGAGCTTTCCTCAGGGGATCCGGAAGAGGTTTCGGAGCCCGATTTCGGTTCGTACGACGAAGAGCAGGAAGCTGAAGAGAGCTATGACTTTTCCGAAGTGTCTGAGCCCGATCTCGAACCGATAGTACAACCGGAAAGCGCGGAGTCCTTCGAATCTGCCGAGGATCCGTTCGAATCCGAGGATGAACCTTCAGAAGAGACCCGCGATTTCGTTCCGGTCGAGCAGGATGAGTTCCTGGGCAGAGAGCCGGTGAACTCCGCTCCGGACAACTGCCCGTTCTGCGGCAGCGAACTTGGCCACCAGGCCTTCGTCTGCCAGTCCTGCAAGGCAGTGCTGACCCTTTCGGATCTCGAGTTGCTGCTGTCCGGAAACGGCGTCGATTCAGAAATTCTAGAGCACGCCGTCACCAGACTGGAAACCGAGCAGAGCGTGTGCGGGATCGTCCCTGAAGAGCTTATGTCGCTCGGCATTGCATACATCAACCTGAAGCAGTACCGAAAAGGATTCGAGTATCTTCAGGAGTACGCTTCGAAGAACCCGAACGACGTCGTGATCAGTTCCCAGGTCGACGCTCTCGCGGTCCGGGTTGCGGAGATCGAACAGCAGACCAGTTCCAGAGAATCTCAGCCGACGGCGAAAACCATCCTCGTCGTCGATGACAGCCCAACGATCAGGAAGCTGATCTCGCTGAAGCTTCAGAAGTGCGGCCACGAGACGATCTGCGCCGTCGACGGTTTGGAAGCTTTAGAGAAGATCAACGACGTGGTCCCGGACCTCGTTCTGCTCGATATCACGATGCCGAGGATGGACGGGTACCAGGTCTGCAAGCTGATCCGCGGCAACGAAGCAACGAAGAACGTCCCGGTCGTCATGATCTCCGGAAAGGACGGCTTCTTCGACAAGGTGCGCGGCAAGATGGTGGGAACGAGCGACTACATAACGAAGCCGTTCGGCCCCGAGACCCTTATGCGCACGGTCAATGAACACTTGATGTAGGTCCGGGCGGCGCCGCGCCGCCCGTCATTCAGGTTCCGGCCGGATGATCCTCTCCGTCATCCGGAATTGTTCACACGCTCACCGCTCGATCCCGACAACGCGAAAATGACCAACGATTCCGCCGGAAATCCGGTGCGCCGCGCCTCGCGCGACGCATCCCGAACCATCGGCCGGCAGGCCCACGATGAGCCCCTTACCGTTTCGCAAAGCAGAAAGTTCATCGTGTTCGTCGTCGGCGGTTCGAACTTTGCCGTCGACTCGCAGACGGTAACGGAAGTCCTGCGCGACCTCTCACCGGCGAGACTGCCGAACACGCCTGGTTGGCTTTTGGGAATAGCCAACCTCCGGAGCGAGATCGTTACTGTGGTCGAGCTCGAAGAACTGCTGGGCGGGGACAAGGCACCGGGAACGCCATCTCCGAAACACATCGTGGTAAGGCTGGAAACGATGGACGCGCTGATCGCCTTCCGGGTCGAGAAACTGAGGGAGATCATCACGATCGAGAAATCCAAGGTACGGCCAGCCGCCGCCGCAAGCCGCCCGTTCGAATCGGGAGAGTTTAAACATAATGGCGAGCCGTTTACGGTGATCAACGTTGGAAAACTGGTCGAATCTCTGAAGCTTGTCTAAAGGTCACCATCCGTTAAATGCCTCGACAAATCACAAACTCGCTTTTCAATTCGCTAAGGGGAAGGATCTGGATCTCCACAAGCGTTCTCGCGTTCTTCATCTGCACTTTCGGGCTGATATCGTACCTGGTCGTAACGCTGCTCGCTAACGATGTATTTTACGGAATATTCATACCCTTCCTGTTCCTGGCTTTCACGGTCGTTGTCTTCGGATGGTGGCTCTCCAACGAGATCGTCAGCCCTATCGAGAGGGTGACGCTGCTCTCGAAAAGCCTCGAGCGGACCTCGTCCACCTCGCTTCCGAAAACTTCCGGATCGTTCGAGACCGACCAGCTCCTGCAGACTCTCTTCCGAAACAGCCAGCAGGTCCAGATGCTTATCACCCTTATGGAGAAGGTCGCTGCGGGGAACCTCGAGGTCTCGCTGACGCCGCTCGAAGGCTCGGACAGGCTCAGCGCGACGTTCCAGAAACTTCTCGCGAAGGTATCTGAATCCATAAACGCCAAAGACGAGCTGGACACGCTCAAGGCGTCTGTGGACAGGATCACGCGTGAGATATCGCCGATCAGGTCCGGAAACCTTTCGGCGAGAGCGTCAAACGAGGATTTCCATACGAAGGAGATCGCCGCGACGATCAACTACCTGATCGACAACCTCTCCTCGCTGATCGAACTGGCGCGAAACGATTCGCGCGAGGCCGGCGAACTCTCGAAGACGATCGAAAAAGAGCTCCGCGAACTGATACAACAGGACGAAGCGAGGATCGACGACCTGGCACAGGCTTCGATCACGCTAAAGCAGGTCCCGAACCTCGTAAAGCAGGTCTCCGAAGACCTGAACAACTCTTCGCAGTCGGCACGCCAGTCGATCGAGAAGGTTCAGAAGGGCAACGACATCGCCGCGCAGAACGCGGAGTCCGTCAGCAAGCTCCGCAGGCAGATGCGCGAGGCCGTGAAAAGGGTCCAGAGCCTCAACGAGCGCACGCAGGAGATCGGGAAGCTTGCGACGACTGTGGAAGACCTCGCGAACCGGACAAACATGGTCGCGCTCAACGCCTCGATCCAGGCGGCGGAACTCGGGGAAAAGGGCCAGGGATTCGCGCTCGTGTCAGAAGAGGTCGAGCGTCTCGCCACCCGCGCCAATTCCACCAACCGCCAGATAGCGGCTCTTAACAAGAGTGTCTCGACCGAGATACGAAAGGTCGAGAACGCGCTTGAGCTCGCCGGCGGCGAAATCTCCGGCTTGTCGAAGTACTCGATCGAGTGCGGCAACATTCTCGCCGAGCTCGAGCGTTATGTCGGCCAATTCATAAACCTTCAGGAGAATCTCGTCACGCTCGCCGGCGAGCGTTCGGAGGAAAGCGAGCAGGCGTTCCTGAAATTCGTAAATTCCATTTCCGAAAGCCGCGCAAAGTCTGACGACCTGCGGAGATCCACTGCTGAGATCGCCAATCTTTCGCACGTGATGAAGAACCTCCAGCTAGGCGTCAGCGAATACCGGCTGAACGTCCACGGGCCGGATTCGGAACCGGAAGGCGCTTCCGCACCGGACGATCACGCAGGATCCGCGGCCGGCCCGGATCCTTCCGAGGCGTCGATCGAATCATTGGATAGCTGGGTGCCGGAAGTTCAGGAGACGGAAAAAGTTGCGGTACTATCCTCAGAGGAGGCCCTGCCCGGCTGCGAAGACGAGCCGGAAGATCTTGGAAATTCTGAATACTACGAAGCGACTCCCAACGAATCCGGTGCACTCCCGGGAGAGGACTTCCTCGGTTTGGAAAACGGACAGAGAGGTTAGGAACAGGAAGAGCGTATGTCGAACAACCCCATCTGGAACTTGCTTCTCAAGGCATTTTCGTTCATTTCGATCGCCTTTCTCCTGCTCGGCGCTGTGATGGTCAACGCTTTGTACCTGGGCCTGCCCGAGAATCCCACCTCGGCGACGATCATCCTGGGAGTGGGCGTCCTGGCCGTCTTTGCTTCGCTTGTTGCCGTAAACCTCTCGAACATCAATCTCAATGCCGAGCTTCACGAGGCCTCTACCGCGGCGGCCCAGCTTGCGCAGGGCGATCCTCTCGACGGCGATTCTGTCTCGCAGACCGAGCTGATGCTCTCCCTGAAGGATGTATCAACATATATGCAGGAGAAGGCTGCGATCGCCGAACAGATCGCGGCGGGAGACCTGGCTGGCATTATCCTCTTGAGATCTGAGAACGACCGCTTTGGCCAGTCCTTCCTAAACATGATGGACCAGCTGAAGGAGGTTGTCGAAACACAGGAAAAGCGCGACAGGCTGCAGGAATCGATCCTCAAGCTCCTCGAAGAAGTGTCCGAGGTCGCGGCCGGAGACCTTACGGTCCAAGCGGAGGTGTCGCCCGAGATGACCGGCGCCATCGCCAAAGCGTTCAACTCGATGACCCGCGAGCTCCGGTCTTTGATCAAGCAGGTCAAGGACCTGACCTTTCAGGTAAGCATCTCTTCGAATTCGATCAACGACACTACCGAACAGCTCGCCAGCGGAAGCGAGGCGCAGGCCTCGCAGATCGCCAGGATCACCTCGGCAGTCTCGAACATGGCCGTTCAGATCCAGGAGGTCTCGGGCAACGCCTCGATGTCGGCCCAGGTCGCCGGCGAATCGCTCAATAACGCGCGTTACGGCTCGAAGGCCGTCCAGGACAATATCAACGCGATGAACGGCATTCGCAAGCAGGTCCAGGAGACGGCGAGAAGGATCAAGAAGCTCGGCGAACGTTCGCAGGAGATCAGCCACATCGTGCAGCTCATTGACGATCTTTCGGAACGGACAAGCTTGCTCGCCCTCAATGCCTCGCTTCAGGCGTCTGCCGCGGGCGAGGCCGGACGCGGCTTCGCTTTCGTCGCCGAAGAGGTCGAACGGCTCGCCGAACGTTCGAACCACCTTACCCAGCAGATCGCGGCTCTCGCCCAGACGATCCAGATCGAGACGAAGGACGTCGTGGCCTCGATGGAAGAGACGATTCACGAAGTCGTCGTCGGATCGACGCTCGCCGACAACGCCGGCCAGGCGCTCGTAGAGATCGAAAAGGTCTCCACGCGGCTCGCCGAGCTGATCCAGTCGATCTCCGAATCCGCCAAGCGCCAGGCTCAGACCTCGGAAGATATATCGAATGCGATGGCGAATATCTCGAAGGTCACCGAGCTCGTCAACGAGGGCTCGAACCGCGCCGCGAAATCCGTGAAAAAGCTTGTCGAGCTTTCCGACGAACTGCGCGGATCCGTCGCGCCATTCAAGCTTCCGGAGGACAAAAGCGCCCCCTCTCACCTTCTCAGGAACACGCCGGACGTCAAGGCGCCATTACAAAGCTGATCGCCCCGGGGGTTCCGGACGACCAACAGATGACAGAACTAAACGTCGAATCGAAACAGCAGCTTATCGAAGAAGCGGAGATCTTCCTGCAGAGGCTTCGAAGGACGATTCTCGTCTGGTCGAGGGGTGAAGAGGACCTCACAGGCTTGTCCGGGACGCCGGACTACCTTGCGAAGCTTGCGGGAACCGCCGCCGAAACGGGAATGGAGTCGATCGTCGGGCTCGCCGAACGGCTCGGCTCGGACATGGCACGGCTTATCGCGTCAGGAAGTCCGGATCCGGAGACCGACGCCTTGCCGATCCTGGACGAGGTCGCCGCCCTCGAGGCGGAAATCGCCGAGTTTCGGTTCGGGTCCGACGAGTTCGAGCTCGATCTTTCGAGCCTCTTGGACGAATCGTTCGACAAGATCAAGTCACCGAACGCGGACGAAGAACCGCCTGCCGATGAACCTCCGGCTGAGGATAACGCCTCCGCGAAGGAGGCGGAGGATACGTTCGACGAAGGCGAGTTCGAGATCGACGAGGAGATGCTCGAGATCTTCGCGATGGAGGCGGAGGACCACCTCAAGAACATCAACGAGAACCTGGAACGGCTGGAGAAGTCTCCGAACGACCGCGAGGCGCTTCTCGAGATCCGCCGGAGTTCACATACGCTCAAAGGGTCCGCCGGGATCGTCGGGCTGACGAAACTCTCCAATCTTGCACACAAGGTCGAGGACCTTCTCGACCACATCTCAGAGAACGAGATCGAGGGCAACGCGGAGATATTCCAGCTCCTGCTCGCGGCGAGCGACTGCATAAGCGCCGTCGCTAACAACGATACGTCGCGCGATCTCGAGGACAAAATAGCCAAGACCTTTACGCATTTCGAAGAAATGCTGAAAAGCTTCGGATCCGTGGAAGGATCGGAGAACGCTCCGGAGCATTCCACGGACGAGTCCGCAGAGGCCGAAGCGGCCGCGGAACCGGAGGTCAAGGCGCCGGCATTCCAGCAGGCGAACGGCCAGTCGAACCGCTCCGTCGTGCGCATCTCGCTCGACAAACTGGATGACCTGGTAAAACTGGTCCGCGAGATGGTCTTCGGGCGCGCAGTTTTCCAGCAGAGGCTCTCTGAACTGGAACTGCAGATCAAGGAACTTCAGAACAGCACGCGAAGGCTCCAGAGATCGACCGGCAAGCTCGAAACGGATTTCGGTGCCGGCAACCCGGGCGTCGTGCCGCATCACAGGGAGTTCGGACTCCCGGGAACCGGACGGTCTTCATTTTCCGTCCGCAGCGGGTCAGAGGAGGGTGAGGAATTCGACAGCCTCGAATTCGACAAGTACACGAATTTCAACCAGCTGACCCGCGAACTGCTTGAGACGACCACCGACGCTTTTTCGATCACCACCGAGCTGAACCTCATCAGGAGTTCGTTCGAGTCGCTCTACGACACGCAGAAGCATTTGATAGACGAGATCCAGGACAAGCTCCTGAGCCTTCGGATGATCAAGTTCGGCACGCTCGCCGCAAGGCTTCAGAGAACGGTGAGGATGACTGCGTCGGAGCTCGACAAGCTTGTCGATCTGACACTCGAGGGCGAGAACCTGGAAGTGGACACGCATATCCTCGATTCCCTTGTCGAACCACTTCTTCATCTCCTGAGGAACGCCGTCGCGCACGGCATTGAGAAACCGGACACGCGAAGGCTGCTCGGGAAGGACGAAAAGGGCCAGATCGATCTAAAGGTGTTCAGCGAGGGCACACACATAATCCTCGTCGTCAACGACGACGGAGGCGGCATATCTTCGGCAACACTTAGGGACAAGGCGCTTTCGTCAGGCCTGATCACAAAGAACGAGGCGGCAAAGATGTCCGAGGAAGAGGCGCTTTCGCTGGTGTTCCTTCCGGGGCTGACAACCGCGAACGAGATCAGCCAGATCGCCGGCCGCGGCGTCGGGATGAACATCGTCAAGACGAACATCCTTCGACAGCAAGGAACCGTCTCGGTGTCTTCAGAGGCTCAGAAAGGGACGGCATTTACTATCCGCGTCCCGATGGCGCTTGCGATCGCAAGGGCGCTTCTTGTGAAGGTGAACGGACGGACGTTCGCGTTCCCCTTGAAGCTCGTCAAACAGATATCGGAGATCGGTTCAGCCGACCTGCGGTCCGCACGCGAATCCGGATCGGTACATCAAGGAAGCGGTAAGCATTCGTTCGTATATCTGAACGAACTCCTAGGCGTCGATCCCAATCCGCACACGTTCGAACGCGACTCGCAGCTTCTGCTTCTCGACACGGTAAAAAAGAAATGCGCACTTCTCGTGGACGAGATCTCGAAACCCGAGGAGATCGTCATCAAGCCTCTGGGACATCCGCTGAAGGACCTGCCGGAACTTCTTGGGGCGACGATACTCGGCGACGGCACTGTCGTGCCCGTGCTTGACCTGGTCCAACTGCTCGACAGCCGAAGCGCACGCGCCCGGGAAAAGAAAAAGAGGGAACAGGCGCCTCAGAAGCAGGAACAGCCGGCGGCTCCGTCTTCGAAAACGACAGTGATGATCGTCGACGACAGTCCGAGCGTGAGGCACGTAAATTCGCGGCTTGTAAAGAACAACGGCTGGGAGCCGATGGTCGCGAAGGACGGCACGGAGGCCCTGGAGCTTTTAACGTCCCTTGGGGAGCTTCCGGACGTGATTTTGACCGATGTCGAAATGCCCGAGATGGACGGCTACGAACTGCTGTCGATCCTCAAGCAGAACGAGAGACTTAAGCACATCCCAGTGGTAATGATCACCTCGAGGGCCGGAGACAAGCACCGGACGAAGGCGATCGAGCTGGGCGTTTCAGCGTATCTGAGCAAACCGTACGAGGATTCGAAGCTTGTCGAGGCGATCCGGAAGCTGAGCGGCAAGGGATAGGGTCTGTCGAGTCTCTTCAGTCTGTTCAGTCTGTTCAGTCGATTCAGCCTGTTCAGTCAGTTCAGTCTGCTCGGTCTATTCAGTCTGTTCAGCCTGCGAAGCAGGCGTCATATCATTAGCCCCACACAAGCCGTAGGCGCAGTGTGGGGTTACGGTCTGAAATGTGATCCGGAGCCGCGTAGCGGCGACACCCGCGTCGGAGTCTGTTCAGTCTGTTCAGTCTCTCCAGTCCGCGTAGCGTACGACGGGTCTGTAGCCCACACAAGCCGAAGATTTCCATGAACTTTTCCAGTTATGAGACTGTTCAATATTCTGTGTCAACGCCCCTTTTTCCATCTTCACAATTTGATCGCTTCGTCGAGCCTGCCTTCGAAGAAGATTGCGAGCTGAGAGATCGTCTGATTCCAGTGCAGGACCGACCTGTTCCACTTCTTCT
>DATKCW010000028.1:0-247680 GCA_035513035.1 Aridibacter sp. | reverse complement strand
GGGATAACAGGCTGATCCTGCCCAAGAGTTCACATCGACGGCAGGGTTTGGCACCTCGATGTCGGCTCATCGCATCCTGGGGCTGAAGAAGGTCCCAAGGGTTTGGCTGTTCGCCAATTAAAGCGGTACGTGAGCTGGGTTCAGAACGTCGCGAGACAGTTCGGTCCCTATCTGGTGTGGGCGCAGCAGAATTGAAGGAATCTGTCCTTAGTACGAGAGGACCGGGATGGACTGACCTCTAGTGTACGAGTTATCGCGCCAGCGGTAGTGCTCGGTAGCTATGTCAGGTATGGATAAACGCTGAATGCATCTAAGCGTGAAGCCAGACCTAAGATTAGTTCTGCCAGTGAGACTCGTGGAAGACCACCACGCGATAGGCTGGAGATGAAAGTGCAGTAATGTATTTAGTTGACCAGTACTAATAGTCCCAAGGCTTGACCATAAAATTTGTTTGCGAACAAGTTTATGGATCAAAACGCGACAAGCGATTTGTAATCATCTATTTCGATTTTCATTTTTCCGGTGATTTTGTCGGTAGGGTCACACCCGTTCCCATCCCGAACACGGAAGTTAAGCCTACTGGAGCCGATGATACTGCATGGGAGACCGTGTGGGAAAGTAGGAAGTCGCCGGATTTAATTTCGAGAAAGTCCGTTCAGCATTTGCTGGGCGGGCTTTTTCTGTTTTCGGGGATTAGGGATCAACGGTCAGCGTTCAATACCAATCCACGATAACGGCCAGCGCGGCGCATCGATGTCAGCTATCGATACTTGTTTAGAGCAGAGCTACGCGCTGCATTGCCGGGAGTACATAGCCCGGCCCTGAACTGAGCAGACGACGTGTCGATTAGAGCAGCCGTTCGCGTTGCAATGCCCTGCGAAGAAACCTAGGCTCTCCGGCCAAGACCGCCAATTGCGGCAAGATCGTCTCCAACGAAGATGGGAAGGGGGATTCGAAGGGCCTGAACCTCGCCGATGTGAAGCATCGGAAGATCGTGATCGAATCTGTCGAAGGCGGCACCCTATAGGGCACGGTTGATATCACCGACCGTTATACGACGATCAAGGGGGCATTCACTGCGACAACGGGTTGAGGTTCTTCGAGCTTTTCGCCGGCCCTGCCTCCCAAAAGAGGCGGGACCTTTTCGCTTTGAGCACACTTTAAGGGTTGCAATGCAAAGCCGGGGCAGATTCTCAGCATCGGTAGAGTCACAGTGTCAACACGTCCTCTCACCGTTATAATGTATCAGTGGCTCGACTCGATCCATTCGAAAGATATTTCCGCGTGATCTCCTACCTGGTCGCGGTCTGCGGCCTCGCGGCACTGTACGCGGCAGGCGCGATCGGCGTGGCCTTGTTCGCGATCTTCGTCCTCGTTACTCTTCTCGCCTGGAAGCTTGAGGACACGCGCTGGCAGATCTCGGAAAGACTCGGTGTCGCGATAATACTGATCGCCATCCCCTTGTTCATTCTGGACTGGAGGTTCCGCCTGACAGGTTTCGGAGGAAGGGAGATGCTCGCCGCGGCGAGCCTCGCCAAGCTGATCCTGTTTCTGCTCGCGATCAAACTCCTTCAAAGGAAGACGGACCGCGACTGGGTCTTCATTTACCTGATCTCGTTCTTCCAGATACTGCTTGCTGCCGGCATAAGCATCAGTCCGCTGTATCTGGCTTCTCTTATCGCGTATTTGCTTTTGACAGCTTCGGCGATCATCGCTTTCGAGATCCGGAAGACTTCCGGCGAGGTGCACAGGAAGCGAATAGAGAATTTAGGGAAGAAGGCGAAGGGGCGATTCCCTTCGGCGATCAGCCTCGGCGGTTTCAAACTGCCGAATGCGGCTGTGCTCCTCATCGCGATGACGGCTGTTTTCGCCATCCCTTTGTTCTTCGTCCTCCCCAGAGTGGGAGGAGCAGGTGTGACCGGCGGATTCTCCGAAATGACGCGGATCACCGGATTTTCGGAGTCGGTCACGCTTGGAACGATCGGAAGGCTTCAGCAGAACAACGAGGTCGTGATGCGCGTTCGCATCGACCGCAACGACAATCCGGACCTCCGGCGGCTTTACTGGAGAGGAGTCGCGCTCGACCGATTTGAGACCAACACCTGGAGCCGGTCGAACACGAGGTATCGGGAGCCGTTCGCCAAAACAGCCGGAAATCGATTTGTCGTCGATTTTGCGAGGCGCGAGGGACTTCTGACGGTTCAGACGGTGTATCTGGAGCCTCTGAACAGCAGCGTACTGTTCGCGATGCCCAGGGCGATCGTGATCAGGAGCTCTGCGAACGAGATATCGAGGGATGCCGAAGGCGGCCTTTTGATGTATCCGGCTTCGTATGACAGGACCAGCTACACGGTCTATTCGGACACCTATCTTCCGGCGCCGGATGAATTGCGGAGGGACAACGGTGAATATTCGAGGAGCGCGTTCAAATATCTTGCAGTTTCTCCGGACCTGGACCCTCGGATCGGAGAGCTCGCAAATCGATGGATCCGGGATGAGAAGTCGATGACCCGGTACGACATCGCGAAGGCGGTCGAGAGGCACCTCCAGAACGATTTCGGATACACGCTCGAGTTGAAGGCCGGAGGCTCCGACCCGCTTGCGGATTTCCTGTTCAATGTCCGGGAAGGGCATTGCGAGTACTTCGCGACCGCGATGGCCGTGATGCTTCGCACACAGGGGATCGCGACGCGTGTGGTGAACGGATTCCAGCAGGGCGAGTTCAACGAGACGGCGGGGGTTTACGTTGTCCGCCAGAGGAACGCGCATTCGTGGGTCGAGGTGTATTTTCCGGAGACCGAGACGTGGGTCCCGTTCGATCCGACACCGTTCGCCGGACAGAATCCGGACGCGAACTCAGGCGGCTTTTTCGGGAGCATCTCAAACTACCTAGAGGCGCTAGAGACATTCTGGATCCAGTACTTCGTGACCTACGACGATCAGGAACAGCGCTCGCTTTTCCGTTCATTCCGGGACAATCTCTCTGAATATAAGGACACGGGCGCGACTTGGCTTCAGTCACTGCAGTCCACGATCACCCGCTGGTGGCAGGCCGTCAGAGGCGATCAGGGTTTCTGGACAAGCGCAAAAGCGGTCGGAACAGGCGCCGGCGTCTTGCTTGGGGCCGGAATACTTGTCATCCTTGTCGTTTGGGCGTGGCGGCGTATTTCGAAGTGGGGACTCTGGAAACGGATCGCAGGCTGGTTCCGTCCCGGCGGCAAGGCAATAGTCGTAGGGTTCTACGCTCGGCTTCAAGATGTTCTTGAGGAAAAGGGACTTATTAGGAAACCGCATCAGACGCCGCTCGAATTCGCATACGCTACCGGCTTCGATGCGGCCGTGAAGATAACGGAGAAATACAACGGCGTGCGCTTCGGCGAAAAGGAACTGAGCGAGGACGAGGCCAGCGATATCGAAAACTGGCTAAAGAAGCTGGAAGCCACGGGAGAAAACGGCCACGAATTACACGAATTTTCCGAATCAGGGGAATAAGGAACGCGTTCCGGACTTAAGACGACGAATGGAAACCGGGTCCCGGGCGAGACTTCTCTATTAGTGATATCCGTGAAATTCGAGGCCATCAATTCATGAAGAAAGTAGGATTTGTCAGCCTCGGCTGCCCGAAGAACCTCGTCGATTCCGAGGTGATGATGGGCCAGCTAAAAGAGGCCGGCTACGAGATAACGAACGACGCCGGCGAAGCCGACACCGTCGTCGTCAACACCTGCGGATTCATCGAGTCCGCCAAGGAGGAGTCCGTCGAGGCGATCCTCGAGGCGACCGGTCTCAAGGCTGAAGGGAAAGCAAAGCGCGTCGTCGTCGCCGGATGTCTCGTCGAGCGGTACCGCGACGAACTGATCGACGAGCTTCCCGAAGTGGACGCGTTCATAGGTACCAACGAAGTGAACCGTATCCTCGAAGCCGCCGACGAGACCAAAGACTTTCGCTCGCTTCCTCTTCACCCGATCGGCAACAAGACCGCGACTTATCTTTACGACGAATATACTCCCAGGCTGCGAGCGACCGAGTCGCACACCGCGTTCATAAAGATCGCCGAAGGCTGCGATAGGCCGTGTGCATTCTGCTCCATACCCTCGATGCGCGGCTCGTTCCGCTCGCGCCGTTTCGGCTCGATCATGGAAGAGGCGCAGCAACTCGCGAAACAGGGCGTCAAGGAGATAGTACTTATCGCGCAGGACTCGTCGAGATACGGCGAGGACCTGGGCGACATCGACGGCCTCGCCATTCTCATAAACGAGCTGTGTAAGATCGAAGACCTCGAATGGGTCAGAGTGATGTACACTTACCCGACGCATATCTCGGACGGGTTCCTCCGTGCGATCGCCGACAACCCGAAAGCGGTGAAATATCTGGATATGCCGCTTCAGCACGCCTCGCGAAACGTGTTGAAGGCGATGCGGCGCGGAGGGACGCGCGTGAGCCTCGAAAGGCTGATCAAGCGGGTCCGGGACGCAGTCCCGGGAATCGCGATCCGTACGACCTTCATCGTCGGGTATCCCGGCGAGACCGAGGAAAACTTTGAGGATCTGATGACCTTCGTTCGGAATTGTGAGTTCGACAATGTAGGCGTGTTCACCTATTCCGACGAAGAGGGAACTCCCGCTTACGAACTTGCCGACAAGGTCGATCCGAAGATCGCGAAACAGCGCCGCGCGAGGCTTATGAATGAGCAGGCGAAGATCAGCCGGCGCAAAAACGAAGAGAAGATCGGGAAGATCTTCAGCGTTATGTTCGAGGGTCCTTCGAAGGAATCGGACCTTCTCTGGCAGGGCCGGTTTGAGGGTCAGGCGCAGGAGATCGACGGCTACATCCTTATCAATGACGCGCCGGAGGGCCGTGTTCCGGAGCCGGGTGAGATCGTCTATGTCGAGATCAGAGAAGCGCACGATTATGACCTCATAGGCCGGATCGTCTGATAACCTCTCCGTTCTTTCGAACTTAATTTACAAGAACCGCGACGGGGAATCCGCTGGCGGACAAATGGAGATTCTCACAATGTTTAGATCAAGATCAGTCGTCATTGCAATGCTTCTCGCGATGTTCACCGCTGCCGCTGCCGCTCAAAGCGGAGTTGGTCCGGAGGCTCCGGACAAGATCGACTTTCCGGAAGTCGAGGGATGGGAGAAAGGCGATGTGTACGTTTATCCTGAGCCGGATCTGGGTTACTCGGTGACTTATCAGTCGTCGGAAGGCGGGAATGTGACGATCTACGTTTACAACGGCGGCAGGAAGAAGATCGCCGACGGCCACGACAGCAAGGAAGTCGCAAATGAGCTTAAGAACGCGAAGGCTGAGATCAAGAGAGTCGTCGAGCTCGGGGTCTATGAGAAGGCCGAATCCGTCAAGAGCGACGTCGTGAGCCTGGGCGGCGGCATAAAGGCGGTCCGTGAAGTCATGAATTTGACGGTGCGGGGCACGAAGCTAACCTCAGAAATTTATGTCTTCGGACACAACAACCAATTCATAAAGTTCCGGGCGACCAGGCCATTCGAAGCAGGCGGAGCGATTAATTCGAGTGTCATGTCTTTGTTCGAAGCTGTCGCGAAAACGCTCTCGGAAGAAAACACGCCGGCCAGAGTCGGAGCGACCGAAGGCGCGATGCGATGATCCGGATGCTTTCGGAGCCGGAAGAATTCCCAATCACATATGAATAAATCCGCGGAACGCTCCGGCGCAGGCGATCTGATCTCCGTTGCGGTATCGACTTGCGGTGTCGGTTATCTGCCGTTGGCGCCCGGCACCTGGGGATCTCTGCTCGGTGTCCTGACCTACCTGGGCGTCTACGTTGCCGAGTTCAATCTGGGGATCTATCTGCTCCACAAGGGCTGGCCCGGTTCGCTGATTGAATCCTGGCTGTATTCGGTCAATCTTGTACTGCTTCTGGCGCTGTTCATAGCAGGCGTCGCCGCTTCCTCCAGGGCCTCGAAGGTTTTCGGCGAAAAGGACCCTTCGAGGACGGTCATCGACGAGGTCATCGGACAACTGGTCGTGTTCCTTTTCATACCTATGACGACCTCCTGGTGGCTGATAGCGATCGGCTTCGGGCTCTTCAGGCTCTTCGACATCTGGAAGCCGTTCCCGATCGGAGATCTGCAGGACCTTCCGGGTGGTCTGGGCGTCTGCGCCGACGATGTTTTGGCGGGCATCTACGCAGGGATCGCATTGAACGTGGTCTATTCAATCAGTCTAAGTCTTTGATCAAGCTCGAAAGCAATGAATCTGCACGTACTTTCAGGTGATTCGCTTTTGCGGCCATTCAGAGAATTGGGTCTCGAGGGCGAGATCGCGGTTTTCCGGGAGTGCCTGGTGGACGGGCCTTTGTTGGCCGGCGATCTTGAAGAGTTTTTTGAACTGCGGAGCCGGTATCTGTCTTCCGAGGGGGATGACGGATTCTACGAAACGTCTGCGCGGCCCGAGATCGAGAAGATACTGAACTTGCCAAAGGACACGAAGATCTTCCTGTGGTTCGAGCACGAGCTGTTCTGTCAGGCGAATCTGTGGTTCCTGCTTCAGAATCTCCAAGACCGCGACGATCTTTGGTTCGTTTCCCCTCGGCCCGGACCGTTCGACCAAAGGTTCAGCGGATGGGCGCCGCTGGGTCCGGATGAACTGTCAGCCAGATTCGAACAGAGGATTCAAGTGCCGAAGGAAGACCGGATGCTGGGATCGGAGCTTTGGCAGGCGTTTTCTGCGAGGGATTCGGATCGGCTGACGGAGCTTGGAACGCGGGATTCGGAGATCTTCTTCCATCTGTCCGAGGTATCAGAGGCTGCGGCCGAGATCGACTCCCGGCCTGAAAACATTGTCTCGGAACTGGTCGAAGCCGGCGCTGAGAGCTTCGAAGAGGCCTTCCGCGTATTCTCCCGGAAAGAGCCTGTCTACGGATTTGGCGACCTGCAGGTCAAGAAGATCTGGGACCGCGTGAGCGAAGCCGGATGAATCCACCAGGTGACCTGAAGGCGCTGCTGACCCTTCTTCTGTGCTAATCGGCTATAATGACAACGGCTTTGTCAGTCCCTTCTGACTTCTTCCAAAGAGGCCGTCTATGCTCAACATCCGCATACCGCACAAGCTCCGGGAATTAGTCGACCGAGAGCTCGAGATCGGGGAACGCATCGTGTGGACCGGGATGCCAAGGAGAGCGTTTTTTACCCCGGCCGCCACGGGCTCCTTTCTTTTCGGGATCCCCTGGACCGCCTTCGCGGTTTTCTGGACGATCACCGCCGGGGCCGGGACCTGGTTCATATCCGGATTTTCTATATTCAGTCTGTTTCCGCTCTTTGGCATCCCATTCATCCTTGTGGGGATCGGGATGCTTTCGGCGCCTATCGGGGCTTACGTAAAGTCCGGAAGGACGGTTTACGTCATCACCGACAAGCGCGCGATCAGTTTCGAGGGCGGAAGCTCGACGGTCGTCAGGAGCTTTCCCCCGGAGAAGCTCGTTGACGTATTCCGTCGTGAAAGGTCCAAAGGATACGGCGATATCATTATCGATCTAGCGCATTCGAGGGATTCGGACGGGGACAGGCAGACGGAGGAGGTAGGGTTTTTCAGGGTCCGCGATCCAGGGGGCGTTGAGCGCCTTCTGAAAGACCTTTCCTCCCGCGCTCCGTCTAAGCGACGCCGGGAGGCGATTCCCGACGACGGATCGATCTACGGATTGAATTAGGTCGCAGTCTGCCGCGAGCTTGCCTTATCTTGAACCCTATTTCTGGGCAGATCTCCCGTCAGTGGCCTGCCACGATCCCGGTTATAGCGGTGTGTTCTAAATAAACACATTTCCCGGAGGTGCAATCTATGCAATCGAAGATCGAGCGTGAGGTGCGTTTTCTCAGGGCTTACACGGTCGGCGCCACAATTGTGTGCGCCGTGCTGCTTTTTACGGCCTTTACGCAGGAGTCCGCAAAAAAGTTCGAAGTGATCGATGTGGAACGGATAAATGTGGTCGAAAAGGATGGAAGCCTTAAGATGGTCATCTCGAACCAGGCGAGGCAGCATCCCGGGATAGTGAACGGAAAGGTAATAGAGCGGGACGGTCCAAGGGCCCCGGGCCTTCTGTTCTTCAATCATTTGGGCGATGAGATGGGCGGCCTGATCTACGGAGAGAACGGCGGCGACGGCCATTTCGGCTCGCTGACGTTCGACAAGGTCCGTAACGACCAGACGATGGGCTTCAGGTATCTGGAGAGCGACAACGGCAGGTACTCCAGCGGACTCGAAATGTGGCAGCAGCCCGATATTCCCGGCGACGTACTCAACGAGAAGTACGAAGCCGTAAGGAAGATCGAGGACAAAGCGGCCCGAGATGCGGCGATCCAGAAATTGCGTGACAACAACGAGATCACGACACGGCGGCTGTTCCTCGGAAAGGGGCGGAACGACGAGACATCTCTTTCGATGCACGACATAAAGGGGCGAACCCGCGTGCGCATATCGGTTCCTGCCGAAGGGGAGGCCAGGATTGAGATCCTAAATGAAAAAGGCGATGTGGTTGGCAGCTTCCCGGGGTCCGGCAAGGCCGAAAACGAAAAATAGAGCGGTACGCTTTCCGATCCATTAGCGAAACGCACAGCACGGAGCACCCCGGAGAGGCCCCTCGACGATGAGCCGCAATTTCGTAGAAGGCATCTGGAGGCTGGCCGATCCAAAGATAAGCATAACTTCGGCGGCTGGAATGCTCATCGCGTTCTCGTACGCGTACCGCGAAGGCGCGTGTTCCTGGTCGTGGCTAGCGGCGACAGCGGTTTCGCTTTTCGGGTTCGAGGTCGCCAAGAATGCCTGGGGAGACGTGATCGACTACGACTCCGGTACCGATCTCGCCGTGAAGGAAGAGGACCGGACTGCCTTCTCCGGCGGAAAGCGCGTGCTTGTCGAAGGCCTTCTGACGAGGGCGCAAACCTGGGGAGTGGCGGGCGTTTTTGTAAGCGCGGGAATTCTTTTCGGGCTCGCGATAGTGTTCCTTCGCGAACCGAAGGCCCTGTGGCTCGGGCTTGTGGGCGCGGCGCTGGCGTGGTCGTATCAAGGACCGCCTCTGAAGCTTGCTTACAGGGGATTAGGCGAACTCGCCGTTGCCCTCTCATACGGTCCGGTCGTCGTGCTCGGAACCTACCTCGTCCAGACAGGTCGCCTGGATTGGGACGTGTTCTGGCTTTCGCTCCCGCTGGGACTTTTGATCGCGGCGTTCCTTTGGGTCAACGAGTTCCCGGATCACGACGCCGACAAATCCTCCGGAAAAAGTAACCTTGTAGTGAGGCTGGGGAAGAAGAATGCCGCGAAGGGCCTCGCTGCGATCTACGGTTTTTCGTTCATCGTGACGGCGTCGTTCCCGTTTCTTCTCGATATCGAACTTTATCCTCTCTGCGGGCTTTTCTCCTGGGGGTTCCCGCTTGCCGTGCTCGTGATGGTCCTCCGATCGCCCGAAGACTTCTATAGAAGCAAGCCCGTCCAGCCGCTCGCCCTCCTGGGGTTTGTCCTGTATTCGGTGGAAGTCGCCGTTGGATTGTTGATGGCATTGTGAGCAACGGCGCGATCAGCTTTCGCGATGATCGGGCGAAGCTCGATCAAGAACTAAGGGCCGTGCGACGGAGCCGCTGAAAAAAAATTCTACGACCCGTTTAAAGCAGCGCTTCGCAGTGCATTGATCGGGCGAGGCCCGATCGGATCCGGACCAGTCATACGAGCCCCGTTTAGAGCAGCGCTTCGCGCTGCCCAATCGGGCGAACGCCCGATCAGAATGCGTCGACTCGTCTACGGGAAAAGACCGCACCGGAGCCGCGCTTGCTTCCCGTAAGGCGCGTGTACGACGAGCTTCAGCTTGTCGCAAGCCGCGCATTCGCGGCGCAAACTGAAGTTCACGACACCCCCGTTCAAAGCAGCGCTTCGCACTGCATTGATCGGGCGAGGCCCGATCGGATCCGGACCAGTCATACGAGCCCCGTTCAGAGCAGCGCTTCGCGCTGCCCAATCGGGCGAACGCCCGATCAGACTGCGAGGACTCGCCTAATTGAAAAGACCGCTCCGGAGCCGCGCCTGCTTCCCGTGTCAGGCGGGCGATACCCGCCTCGGGCAGCCCGTAGGGCTGCTATAAACCGTGTCCTTCAACAGTCGCCGGATGAAGACGATCCAACTCACAACCCAAATCGACGCTTCTCCCGAAACTTGCTTTGATCTTGCAAGAGACATCGGATTTCACACGCGTTCATTGGAGAAGTCCGGTGAAGAGGCCGTCGATGGCATTGTCGAAGGATTGATCGGGCCCGGCGAGACCGTTACGTTTCGGGGACGCCATTTCGGACTGGTTCACGAACACACTTCAAGGATCACACGTTTTGAACGGCCGCGGCATTTCAGGGACGAAATGATCAGCGGGCGCCTCAAGATGTTTAGCCACGACCATTTCTTTGAGTCGTACAACAACGGAACCCGGATGAGGGACGTGATCGAGTTCGAATCCCCGTACGGTTTTGTGGGACGAATAGCGGATGCTTTGGTTCTTAAGAATTATCTGCGGCGGTTGATCGAACGAAGGAATCGCGAGCTGAAGAAAGAGGCCGAAAGGCGGGCTAGATAAACTAAACGAATATGCCGCCGCTCCGCGGCTCAGAATTACTATGGGGCCGTTCCTCCACGTTCCGCTGCGCTCCACGTGGAGCTGATCTATGACGCCTGCTTCGCAGGCTCGCGACCCGACAGACCCGACAGACCCGAAAGACCCGACAGACCTACTTCCCAAGCCAGCCCTTCCGCCAGAAATAAATCATCAGACTGCCGAAGACGAACAGCATTATCCCCATCGCGATCCAGTATCCCCAGCGCCAGTGAAGCAGAGGCATATTGTCGAAATTCATTCCGTAAATGCCCGTAAGAAGCGTCAGGGGCAGAATTGTCACGGAGATTATCGCCAGAACCTTTATTACGTCGTTGGTCTTGTTCGCCGTGACGCTGAAGTGGATCTCGAAAAGGCCGCTGACCAGATCGCGATAGCTTTCGGCGAGGTCCGTAATCCGAAGCAGGTGGTCGTGAACGTCGCGGTAGAACGGAAGTACGTTTTCCGGGATCTGCGGGAATTCTCCGTGCGAGATCCTGTACAGCACCTCGAGCTGGCGGGTGGAGATTCTTTTCAGCCTTGCGACGCTGCGCCGAAGGTCCATGATCTCCTCCAGGATCGTGGTGTCGCCGGATTCGTTTTCATATACCCGGTCTTCGATCCGGGTGATCGTAGTGTCGAAATCGTCCACGATCGGCATATAGAGGTCCACGAGATGATCGAAGATCTGGTGAAGAAGGTACGAGGCTCCGCGCTGAAAGATCCGAGGATTGGCAAGTGCGCGCATCTTCACGTCGTCGATGCTGTGAAAGTCCTCGTGGCGGTTCGTGACAACGAAGTTCTGACCGAGGTACCCGTCCAGCTCTTTCGTGATGAAGTTGGTCGTATGCGCCCTGGTCTTTATCCCGTGGACGATGAAGAACAAGTATTCGGGAAACTCTTCCACCTTCGGCTGATTGCGGGTCTCTCGGCAGTCCTCGATCGTCAGGTGGTGAAAACCGAAGATCTTCGAGTAAAGATCTTCGGCCTCCTTAAGGTCGTCCTCGGTCCTTACATCGACATCGACCCAAACTACGGCGTTCTCATTCGCCAGAAGTTCCGGGAGTTCCGCCGGATCGACGCCCGTTCGGACCTCTTTGTCTCCCTTTACAAATGCCAGGATCTCCATAATCGACACTCCGGGCCGCAGTCTTTAACTTCCGCGGACGCAGGTGTTAAGATTAACCGCATTTCAGCTTAACTTAAACCCTTGCAACCGCGAACGATGGAAGTTCTAAAGGTATTCGTCGCCGACGACGTTAACGAAGACAGGCTGTCGCCGCTGATCGATGCTGGGATCGAGGTCGTGAAGAAAGTGAAGCTCGGACCGGACGAGCTCGCTGAAGAGCTTGCGGACGCCGACGGCGTGATCGTGCGAAGCGCGACCAAGATCACGGCCGATCTGATGGACGAGGCCCGGCGGCTGCGCGTGATCGGAAGGGCGGGTGTCGGAGTGGACAACATAGACGTTCGCGCGGCAACCGAGCGCGGCATCGTCGTGATGAACGCTCCCGACGGCAACACGATAACGACTGCCGAGCACGCGGTGGCCCTGCTTGTCTCGATGGCGCGCAACATCCCTCAGGCCGATGCGACGCTTCGCGGCGGTACCTGGGACAAGAAGGGCTTTGTCGGCGTGGAGTTGAACGGAAAGACGCTCGGAGTGATCGGGCTTGGAAGGATCGGCAAACACGTGGCGGGAATCGCGCGCGGCTTCGGGATGAAGATCATCGCTTACGATCCCTTCATTTCCGAAGAGCAGGCGGCAGAAATGGGCATCTCTGTCGGCTCGCTCGATCAGCTCTTCGCCGGCTCGGACTTTATTACTATCCATACGCCGGTAACGGACGAGACCCGGGGAATGATAGGGCGGGACGCCTTCACGAAGATGAAGGAAGGCGTGCGGATCGTGAACTGCGCACGGGGCGGCCTGATAGACGAGAACGCGCTTGTCGAGGCCGTCGAATCCGGCAAAGTGGCCGGAGCGGCGCTCGACGTATACGAGGTCGAGCCTCTGCCGGAAAACTCGAGGCTTCTGGGCAATCCGAAGATCATCACGACGCCGCATCTGGGGGCCTCGACGACCGAGGCCCAGGAAGGCGTGGCGCTCACAGTGGCCGGGCAGATGCGGGACTACCTTCTTTTTGGCGAACTCCGGAATGCGGTCAACGCCCCTTCGCTCGCGGCGAAGGAACTCGAAGTGCTTCAGCCGTACATACAGCTCGCGGAACAGCTCGGTAAGTTCCAGGCGCAGGTGCTGGACGAGAACGCGGTCTCGCAGATAAGCATTGAGTACTCCGGTAGTCTGGCCGAAAAAGACGCGTCGCAGGCGACGCGCTCTTTCCTTGCCGGGCTGCTGCACAACATGTCTTCGAGAGTGAACGTCGTGAACTCCGCCCACATCGCCGAAGAGCGCGGGATCAGCGTCACTACAAGCTACAAGCAGGAAGCGCGCGGCGGTAATGTCGATATCAGGACCTTCGTTTCGACTCGCGACGGACGCTCGCAGACCGTCTGCGGAAAGGTATATGGCGACGGAGAAGCCCGGATCACCGGCATAGGTGATTTCTCGATCGAGGCGGTTCCAAGCGGCACTATGCTGATCACGAAGAACCTCGATGTGCCGGGAGTGATCGGCAAGATCGGAACGGCGCTCGGCGAGAAAAAGATCAACATCAGCAGGTTTTACCTTGGCAGGAAGGAAAAGGGAGGCGAAGCGCTGGCGGTGATCGAGGTCGATTCGCCCGTTGGGGAGGATGTGATCGAGGCTCTGAAAGCTATCGAACCAGTGATCGCGGTGCGGCTTGTGAGGCTGTGAGTATTGACCCGTTGAGAGGATCGACGCCACGAGTCGCAGACCGCCTTCAAGTTTAGCGGTGAACTCTACTGACATTTTCGTTTAGAACACGGTTGGCGGCCGGTTTGCTATAGCTACTTACAGCTCGGGATTGCCTGCGATGAACGATATCCGATTGGTGGTGTTCGATCTGGCGGGGACCAATGTTTAAGATGCCGGACAGGTCGCGGACTCGTTTACTTCCGCGCTGGAAACGCACGGTTTCGCGATCAACGACGACGAATTGAAGAGTGTCCGGGGCTCTTCGAAACGGGAGGCGGTGGCCCAAATGATCCCCGAAGGCCCGGTTCAAACGGAGCAGGTGCAGAGGGTCTATGCCTCGTTCCGCGAGAATCTGACCGACCGATACCGCGTAGAAGGCATCGCGCCGGTGGATGACGCTGAGCAGGTTTTTGAGTGGTTGCGGTCCCAAGGCATTCGTGTGGCGCTAAACACTGGATTCGATCAAGACATCACCGACCTCTTGATCGGCGCGCTGGGTTGGGATTCGGGAACAGTGGATGCCGTCGTCTGCGGTGACAACGTGCGGGAAGGCCGTCCGGCGCCATTCCTCATATTCCACGCTATGGAAGCGACAGGCACAACCGATGTGCGGCAGGTGGCGAATGTGGGCGATACAGTACTGGACCTGGAGACGGGGCGCCGGGCGGGCGTACGGTGGAATCCAGGCGTGCTTTCCGGCGCACACGATCGTGCAAAAATGGAATTGGCGCCGCACACGCACCTTCTGTCTTCGATCGCGGAGCTGCCCGGGCTTTGGGAACAGTCCTGAAGCGCGGAGCCTCCGCAGCCGTAAAAAATTTCCGTAGCGCCGTGATCAATGTCGAGCCGGACGTCGCGGCACGATCGGTCAAGCTGTGACAGAGGTTCGTTGTATTTTGCGCGTTTCGAAACAGAATTCCACATCGCCGGTTGGCGGCGAGTACTTTATGGAGGGCAATAAATGTCTGAGAAAAGACTGATTACCGTGGTTGGCGCGACCGGCGCGCAAGGGGGCGGGCTCGCTAGAGCCATTCTTTCGGACGTGGAAGGCGGATTCGCGGTCCGCGCCGTCACAAGGAACCCGGACTCGGTTACGGCGAAGGCACTCGAGGAACAGGGTGCGGAAGTTGTCGCGGCCGACCTTGACGACGTCGACAGCCTGAAAGCCGCGTTCAAAGGCGCTTACGGCGCGTTCTGCGTTACGAACTTCTGGGAGCATTTCTCGCCGGAAAAGGAAAAGGCCCAGGCCGGCAACCTCGCAGAGGCCGCCGCGGCCGAAGATCTTTCCCACGTCATCTGGTCCACGCTCGAGGACACTCGAAAATGGGTCCCTCTCGATGACGACCGAATGCCGACACTCATGGAGCGGTACAAAGTGCCGCACTTCGACGCGAAGGGCGAGTCGGACAGCAAGTTCACCGAAGCGGGTGTACCGACGACCTTCCTTCTCACGTCTTTCTATTGGGACAACCTTATCGGATTCGGAATGGAGCCCAAGCGGAACGAGGACGGCAAGCTCGATTTTTACCTTCCGATGGGAGAGGCCAGGCTTCCCGGGATCGCCGCCGAGGACATAGGCAAATGCGCCTACGGGGTATTCAAGGAAGGCGGCGATTACGTCGGAACGACGGTCGGAATAGCGGGCGCCCATCCCACGGGTGCGGAGATGGCGGCGGCACTTACAGACGCGTTCGGAGAACCTGTGACATACGTGCCGGTCCCGCACGACGTATTTAGAGGGATGGGTTTCCCGGGCGCGGAAGACCTCGGGAACATGTTCCAATTCAAGGAAGAGTTCAACGAATACTTCACAAAGGCAAGGGACCTGGAGCTTTCACAGAAACTGAATCCGGAACTGATGAACTTCAAGCAGTGGCTCTCGGTAAACCGGGACAGGATACCTGTCGAGTGACCAATAGAAAGAGCGAAGGATCCGGCACCCTCAATGATCGCGGCCGGATCCTTTTTCGTTTCCAGCCGGATTTCGCTTCACGCTTCCGCGGACATCTTTTTCCAGGTGAAATACGAGATCAAAAGGAGCAGGATGAAGGCCGTCGCTCCCGGCCAGTTCCCGTCGTTCGTGTAGACGTGTGCCGAAAGCGCGATGAGAGCATTGAAGAAGAAGCCTGCAAAAGCCCATTCTTTCAGCGATCTGGAGTATCCGGTCCATATCGCCGTGAGGCCCAGTATCTTGGCTACGCCCAGCGGATAAGTGAGGTAGTCCGGGTAACCCAGGTCACGAAAGCCCTGCGACGCCATCTCGTTCGCCAGAAGCATTCCGCCCGCGGAAAGCAACATCATCAGGGTAACCAGCGCGGTCGAAACGAAGTATGTGATCTTGATAGCTTTCAATTCTCGATGCCTCCGGGTTTTTGGAATGCCGACTACCTTACCACAAATCCGGAGACGGCTCGGTTTATTCCTCTCAGCGGCTGTGTGCTAATCTCGATTTGAATATGGATGAGAACAGGGTGACGCTGAAGGCCGATTCGATCACAAAGTCCTTCGGCGATTTTACTGCGGTTGACCGATTGAGTTTCGAGGCCGGAGCGGGCCGGATCTTTGGTTTCCTGGGGCCAAACGGCGCGGGAAAGACAACGACGATCCGTATGATCGTCGGCATAACCGTGCCGGACGAGGGCAGGATCGAGCTGTTCGGAAAGAGGATCTCTCCCGCTGTGCAGGACAGGATCGGCTATCTGCCGGAGGAAAGGGGACTTTACAAGAAGATGAAGGTCTCCGATCAGCTTCGCTATTTCGCGGCGCTGAAGGGAGTTCCGGCAAAGGAAGCCGACAAACGGATAGATTTCTGGCTGGACCAGATGAACCTGTCGGAATGGAAGGATAAGAAGACTACCGATCTTTCGAAGGGAATGCAGCAGAAAGTGCAGTTTATCGCGACGATGCTTCACGACCCGGACCTTCTGATCCTCGACGAGCCGTTTTCCGGGCTCGACCCGATCAACGTCGAGTTCATGAAGCAGGTCATCGCCGAGACGAAATCGCAGGACAAGACGATCATCTTCTCGACGCATATGATGGACACCGCTGAGAAGCTGTGCGACGACATACTGCTGATCAACAAATCGAGAAGGGTCGTTTCCGGAAGCCTGCGCGAGATCAAGGAGAGCTACGGAAAGAACGTAGTCTCGCTTCGCTGCACGGGCGGCGATGAGGTCCTCGCCGACGAATCGCTGGCGGCAAAGGTGATCGATCACTCGGATGAAAGGGAAGTGTTCCTCGCGAAGGGGGCGGACCCGCAGAATCTGCTCGGGAAGCTTGTAAGCTCCGGGGCGGAGATCACCAAATTCGAGCTGATCGAACCGAGCCTTAACGACATTTTCATCGAGAAAGTAAGGGGTTAGAAGATGCAGAAGTTCCTCGCGGTCCTTAAGAGGGAATACAAGAAGGTCGTGTTCACGTGGACGTTCGTGATCACGACGTTCCTTATGCCTTTGATAGCCTCGGTGTTCGTTCTTGTGCCGCTTTTGATCTTCTCGATCGAAGGAGAATCGACGCGCATAGCCATCGCGGACCTCAACGGCAACGTCGCCCCGCGGTTGCAGGAGAACCTTGCGCCCGAAAAGATCGCTGAAAAGGCGAGGCAGGCGGCGAAAGAGTCGCTGTCGGACTTCTCGGCGAGCCAGGACGAGAAGATGAAGCGGAGCGCCGAACAGTTAGGCGGGACCTTCACATTTGTGCCATACGATCCATTAGGGAAGTCCCCCGAGCAGGTCCGGAGCGAATTGAGCTCCAGGGTTGCGAACAACGAGCTCGAGGCTTTCCTGATCATCCCGAAAAACATCAACGAACGCGATCAGGAATACCTCTATTTTTCACGAAAATCCGGCGATTTTGTGATCAACTCGACGCTTCAGGACGCTTTGAACGAGGCCGTGCGTTCGCAAAGGCTCGCGGAAGCGAACATCAGCGAAGATGTGCTGAAGGATCTCAGCCGGAAGGTGAACTTCTCGATCAAGCCTCTGACGGAGACCGGCGAGATCAAGGCGGACGATTCAGGGCCCTGGGCGGCGTTCATCGTCGCGATGCTTATATACGTGGTCCTTGCGATCTACGGGCAGGCGATAATGTCGGCGATCGTCGAGGAAAAGGAGACCAGGATCTCAGAGGTCCTTTTCTCTTCAGCGAGGCCGTTCGAGCTGATGATGGGAAAACTCGTCGGCGTGGGGCTCGCCGGGCTGACCCAGCTCGCGATCTGGATCGCGACGGTCGCGGCATTCGTCGCCGTCGGGATAGCCAGCGCGGCGGCAAGCGGGCTCGAGATCACGCTTCCGACGATCACTGTCTCGATGGTGATCTATTTTCTGGTGTTCTTCCTGCTCGGCTACTTCATATTTGCCACGATCTACGCGCTTATCGGATCGATGGTCACCAATATGCAGGAAGGCGGGCAGTTCGCGCTGCCGCCGATCCTTCTGCTGCTGATCGGATTGTACTTCTGCTTCGCTGTGATACGTGACCCGAACTCGGAGTTCGCGTTCTGGGTCTCGATCGCGCCTTTCTTCGCGCCGATCGTGATGCCTGTGAGGATCCTCGCCGACACGCCTCCGTTCTGGCAGATCGCGCTCGCGATCCTTCTCAACGGTGCCGCGATCGTGGGCCTCACCTGGGCGGCGTCAAGGGTCTACAGGGTCGGGATGCTTATGTACGGGAAGCGTGCGACGATCCCGGAGGTCTGGAAGTGGATCCGACAGAGCTGAAGGCAGTGAACCGATGGCCAACGAGATCGAGAAGAAATTCAGGCTTACACGAGAGCAGTTCGAAACTCTCGCGGAAGACCTCGATGCCATCGGCGCGGAGTTCAGGGGAGAAAAGCGGGAGGAAAACCTGATATACGCCGGCGAATTTCTGATCCGAAACGCGTCGGTGATCCGCATACGAAAGACGGGCGACGGCGCGACTCTCACCTTCAAGAAATGGGTCCCGCTCGAAGGTGACCTCAAACAGCACATCGAACACGAGACCGGGATAGACGATCCCGACGAGACCGCGGCGATGCTGGAATTGCTTGGTCTCGAACTCGCCGTCGTATACGAAAAGAAGCGAAGGACCTGGCAGGTCCGCGATGCCGAGGTCGTGCTGGACGAGCTTCCTTTCGGCCTCTATATGGAGATCGAAGGTGAAGCTGCCGCTATACGCGAAGCCGAGATGATCCTCTGTGCGGAAGATCTGGAACACGAGCCACTGACGTATCCAAGACTCACGGAGAAGTTCGGAACGAAGATCGGGAACGCTGTCGAGGCTCGTTTCGGCTGAAGCCACCGATCGCGGTTTCGCTGAATCACAGTCCCAAAACCACCAATTTGAAGGCATTTTCTTGATGACCGGGATCAGAATCGGTTAGTATCTAGGAGACATCGACTATAAGGGAGGCCCACCTAAATGACGAAACACATCATCGGCTTGATCATCTTTAGCTTCATCGTAGGTACGAGCGCGTTTGTCGCGGGATTCTTTTACGGTTCTCCCGATACGGCTGTGGAAAGCGTCTACGAGCGATACTCGGAGACGCGGAAGAAAAAGAAAAAGAGAAAGAAACGTTGCCGTCCGCACAGGTTTCACGACCACAGCACTGCTTCTGCGACCATCAAGAGTGCGGTGTACGATACACATACCGGCCGTCTGAAGACCACGTTTGAGTTCAGCGAAGGCACTCCCGAGGAATTCCTTCTAGAGCTGCAGTTCTTTGTGCTCGATGAGGACGGGCAGCAGTATATCAGGACCAATACAGTCAGGGGATCGTCATGGACACTCAATTACGAAAATTCGTTTGACTGGATCCTGAGATTCGAGCAGGTCGAGGATCTTTATGTGAAAGCGATCATCCTGTCGAAGGACGAAGGCTGGACCTCTCCGCCCGACGCATACGGCACGGGTCTTGTTCCGTTGGTCGTGAGGAACGGCGAGGTCCCCGTTAGCCGGGGGACTGGCAAAGGCACAGGTACCGGATACGGCACCGGGTTTTAGGCGCTTTCGAAGACCGGAAAAGAAGTCTGGGCTCCGCCGACCGGCGGGGCCTTTTCTGTGCCTGAAAGAAATAGATTTGGCGGTCTGGGTGTTCGTGATGCAGAATGGGAGAAACCACAGAAAGGAGAAACCGATATGTTCAGTCTTATCTGGCAATTGATCGCAGGTCTTATCATCGGCTTGATCGCGCGTCTAATTCTTCCCGGCAAAGAGCCCATCGCCGAAGGGGCGCTCGGGTGGCTCATCACGGCGCTCGTGGGCATGGGCGGCGCGCTTCTCGGGGGCTTTATCGCGAGGATGCTCTGGGCGGGCGACGATTACACGGTAGGATGGATCATGTCGATCGTCGGCGCGGTCCTGCTTCTTCTGATCGTAAGATTCCTGTTCAGAGGCAAGGCATAGGGTGAATTCAGGAGTCAGGAGTCAAGGTTCAGTACCCGGAGCGGTAGCGACGGGCAAAAAGAAATAGCAGGATGGACAGGATACGGAGGATGGCTCCTGCCGAGTGGGTACGTGGCTAGATACACGGCAAAGTAGAGACCTCGAATCAGCAATCCTATCTATCCTGTCCATCCTTTTTCCTGAGCTAACTCAAACAGGGAAGAAGGGAATGAAGGAGATTGATTGATAATTCGGAATTGAGAAGTGAAAGTTGAAGGCTAAGAATTGGCGGTTACGATTCAGGCCCGGAACAGTCCTGGAGCCTGACATTTGCCGAACTGAGAAACGGCTGTCGATCCACGTTCCTGAACTTCGGTTCTGGATCGACAATTCCGGAGTTTCAATTTCCAACCATCAACTTTCGATTTTCCATTCTCAATTATCAATCACCCACCCACCCATCTCCTTCATCCCCTTTGTTCCTGTTTCTTCTTACTCAACAGCAAAGACCCCGCTCGTTTCCGAACGGGGCCTTCTTCACTGACGCTGCGGTCAGGGAATTACATTCCCATTCCCATTCCGCCGCCCGGCATGCCGCCCGGCATGTCGTCTTTCTCATCCTCGATGTCCGAGATCATCGCCTCCGTCGTCAGCATAAGGCCTGCGATCGAAGCCGCGTTCTGGAGAGCGGTCCTCGTGACCTTGGCCGGATCGATGACGCCTGCGGCGACGAGGTCTTCAAACACTTCCGTAGCCGCGTTGAAGCCGTAGCTGTCGTCGTCCTTCGCGCGGATGTTCTCGACTATAACGGCGCCTTCCTTGCCCGCGTTGTTGGCGATCTGGCGAAGCGGCTCTTCAAGAGCCCTCTTTACGATCGAGACGCCGATATTCTCGTCGGTGTCCACCGAATCGGTATCGAACGTGTCGAGAACCTTTCCGGCACGCACCAGAGCGACTCCGCCGCCCGCCACTATGCCTTCTTCGACAGCCGCGCGCGTGGCGTGCATCGCGTCCTCGACGCGGGCCTTCTTTTCCTTCATCTCAGTCTCGGTGGCCGCGCCTACCTTGATCACGGCGACACCGCCGACGAGCTTCGCGAGGCGCTCCTGGAGCTTTTCACGGTCGTAATCCGAGGTCGTTTCCTCGATCTGGGCGCGGATCGTCTTGACGCGTCCTTCGATCGCCTCGCCCGAACCGCCGCCTTCGACGATGGTCGTGTCGTCCTTGTCGATCGTGATCTTCTTGGCGCGTCCCAGGTCCTCGGTCGAGATCGCCTCGAGCTTGATGCCGAGGTCCTCGCTGATGACCTTTCCGCCGGTCAGGACAGCGATGTCCTCAAGCATCGCCTTGCGGCGGTCGCCGAATCCGGGAGCCTTCACAGAGGCGACGTTCAGCGTTCCGCGCAGTTTGTTCACGACGAGAGTCGCGAGCGCTTCGCCCTCGACGTCCTCCGCGACGATCAGAAGAGGCTTGCCGAGCTTCGCTACCTGCTCGAGGATCGGCAGAAGGTCCTTCATATTGGAGATCTTCTTCTCGTGGATCAGTATGTAGGGGTCGTCGAGGACCGCTTCCATCCTTTCTGCATCCGTTACGAAGTAGGGCGAAAGATAACCGCGGTCGAACTGCATACCCTCGACGACTTCGAGCGTGGTGTCCATCGTGCGCGATTCTTCAACCGTGATCACTCCGTCCTTTCCGACCTTCTCCATCGCCTGGGCGATGATCGTTCCGATCGTCTTGTCGCCGTTCGCCGAAACCGTGCCGACCTGTGCGATCGAATCGCCGGAAACGGGCTTTGAGGTGTTCTTGATCTCTTCTACAATGCGCTCGACTGCCTTGTCGATACCGCGCTTGAGCGCCATAGGGTTCGCGCCGGCCGCGACCGTGCGGACGCCTTCCTTGAAGATCGTCTGAGCAAGGACCGTAGCGGTCGTCGTGCCGTCGCCGGCCACGTCGGAGGTCTTCGATGCGACCTCACGGACCATCTGAGCGCCCATGTTCTCCAGCGAATCCTTCAGCTCGATCTCTTTCGCGACAGTCACACCGTCCTTGGTGATGGTCGGCGAGCCGAATTTCTTGTCGATGACGACGTTGCGGCCCTTCGGACCGAGCGTCACTCTGACCGCGTCGGCCAGCTGGTTGACACCGCGCAGGATCGCCGCGCGGGATTTTTCACCGTGTACTATTTGCTTTGCCATAATTTCCTCCGTGGAAAACTCTCTGTTTATAAATTCTTCTGTTCGCGAAGTTAACTGAGTTTGCTGAGTTGACTGAGTTGATTGAGTTTGGCGAGTTGGCTGAGTTTGGCGAGTTGGCTGAGTTGTCTGAGTTTGGTGAGTTTGCCGATTTCATGATTCTTCATCGACTTATTTAACTCTGCAAACTCCGGTAACTCTGAAAACTCGTTAAACTCAGGAAACTCGCTAAACTCGGATAACTCGCTAAACCCGGCAAACTCGATGAACTAGCTAGCGCTCGCTCCCGCGCGCTCGATGATCCCGAGGATCTCGTCCTCGCGCATCATCAGAAGCTCTTCTCCGTCGATCGTGATCTCGGTGCCGCTGTATTTTCCGAACAATACCCGGTCGCCCTGCTTCACATCTAGCTGCTGACGAGTTCCGTCATCCTTGTATTTTCCGGCGCCTGCGGCGATGACTTCGCCTTCCTGGGGCTTCTCCTTGGCGGAGTCGGGAATGATGATCCCGCCCGAGGTTGTCGCGTCTTCGTCAATCCGGCGGATGATCACGCGGTCATGAAGGGGTTTGATAGTTGTAGCCATTTCTAATTCCACTCCTTTTCTTTGGTGATGAATTCTTGCTTTAGCTGTTATTATTCTGCCGGCCGAAGGGCCGGACTCGAACTCTTAGCACTCTCGGTTCAAGATTGCTAGTATAGGAAAACATTCACAATCTTTCAAGTGGTTTCTCGGCCTGTTTAGAAAATCTGAGCCGAGCATTATCAAGATTATGTCGATAAAACTATCCGGAATTTCGGTCTATCCGATCAAGTCCGTAAAAGGAATCCCCAGAGATTCGGCGGTTGTGGGCGAAAAAGGTCTCGTTGGAGACCGAATGCTGATGGTGACGGATGATTCCGGCGGTTTTCTGACCCAGCGAGACATTCCCGCGCTCTCGCTAATTGAAGCTTCGGTCAGCGACGCTTCGCTTAAGCTCGCCGCACCGGGGGCGGGAAGCGTGATCGTGCCGATCGAGGGAGGTCCCACATTAAAGCCTGTCGAGGTGTGGCGGGACCGGTGCGAGGCGCAGGATCTCGGTCCGGGTGCCGCGGACTGGATCAGCTCGTTCCTCGGGGCGGAATGCAGAATCGTGCGTATGCCTGACGAGGGAACGAGGCCGCTCGATCCGAAATACGGCGGAGGAAAAGTGTCCTTCGCGGATGCCTTTCCCGTTTTGCTTATCGGGGAATCGTCTCTCGAAGAGTTGAATTCCAGGCTCAAGGAGAAGCTCCCTATGAACCGATTCCGGCCGAATCTGGTCGTCATTGGGTCTGCGCCTTTCGAAGAGGACCGCTGGAAGCGTATAAGGATCGGGGAGTGCGAATTCCGCGTCGTGAAGCCGTGCGCACGATGCGTCGTCACGACGATCGACCAGACATCCGGAAACAAGACCGGAAAGGAGCCTTTAAAAACGCTTGCTAATTTCAGGCAGGCGAAAGATGTGCTGCCGGAGGCCTTCGAATCGTACGGGCTCGACCCGAACGTTGTCCTGTTCGGTCAGAACCTTATCCCGGTAACTCTGGGCGCATCGATCGAAATAGGTGACGTCGTCGAGGTCCTGGAATGAAGCCTGCCGGCTCAGGACCGTTTCCGGCCCGATTTGGGAGCCCCGCTCTTTTTCTGAGCAGCGTGTGAAGGTGTACTGGATCCGTTGTACGAAGCAAGCCTTTTCGCCACCGTGTTACGGTGCATTCCGAGCGTTTCGGCCGTTTTGGATATGTGATTCCCGTTGCGTTCCAATGCGCGTTCGATGAAGACCTTTTCGAACTCTTCCAGCGCCTCGCTGAGAAGGATCTGCCCGTCGAGCATCTTTTCAACAAGGGCTTCCATTTGCTTCTTCATCATCCGGTCTCTTGAGTCGCGCGGATCCTAAAGTTCGGACGGGTGGATTCAAGGATCTTCAGGATCCCTGAAACTCCTCGCCAGTGATACGTCGAAACGCTTCCCGAAAACGTTCCGCCGTGGCATTCACAATTTCTTCCGGCAGTTCGGGCGCCGGCGGCGTTTTGTCCCAGTCGAGCGATTCAAGATACTCACGCAGGAATTGTTTGTCGAACGAAGGCTGTGCGTGCCCGGGTTCATATTGGTCTGCGGACCAGAATCTGGACGAATCGGGAGTCAGTGCCTCGTCGATCAGCAAGAACGTCCCGTCCCGGTCGAGCCCGAATTCGAATTTTGTGTCGGCGATGATGATCCCTTTCGAGGCGGCGTAAGTCGACGCCTCCGCGTAAAGCGCGATCGACCTTTTCTTCAGTTCGCCGGCCGTATCTTCACCGAGGACCTCGGCGAATCGTTCCTCCGAGATGTTCTCGTCGTGTCCTTCGGCGGCCTTCGTGGCCGGGGTGAAAATCGGCTTGTCGAGCCTGGAGCACTGAAGCAGGCCCTCAGGGAGCCTGTGTCCACAGACCGATCCGGTCTGCTGGTAGTCTTTCCAGCCGGAGCCCTCAAGATAACCTCGCACGACGCATTCGACGGGAAAAACTTTGGTGCGTCTTACGATCATCGACCGCCCTGCAAGATCCGCTCTGCCCGCAGTTTCCGGGATCGAGGAGATATCGGTCGAGATCAGGTGATGCTTGCTGAGGCCTTCAAGTCTTCGGAACCAGAATTCGGAGATCCCGGTGAGTATCTCGCCCTTGCCGGGTATCTGGTTCGGCATCACGCAGTCGAAAGCCGAGATCCTGTCGGTGGCGATCAGGAGCAGCCTGTCCTCAACGATCTCATAAACATCCCGCACCTTTCCACGGTGGAGCAGTGAAAGGCCGGGTATTTCAGTTTCTGAAACGGTCTGGACCGGGTTCATTTCTCGAATGGGACTTCAGGAAGCGTAGTTTGTAAAGCTGTGGTAAGACTCTATTACTAAATTTGGATTTGGTAAAGAACCGCGGCGAACGGGCGGTAAAAAAGCGGCAAAAAGCCCGGATTTTTAACATCGTTTACTGCTTTTGCTTCACATTTAGCAGAAAGCGATGCATAATTGACAAGTGTCGGCCTTCTCCGGCTCCTGCCCAATCTCACGCACGCTTTCTGTTATATCCACGGGCCATCATTTCCGAACGAACTCCAGCCCAATCCGATTATGAACAAGAAGTTCGTCTCAATGGCCGCTTTTCTTGCCTGCCTCGTGATCAACCTGTCCCCAACAGTCTCCGGACAGACTGCCTTCGCGCCGGCCGAAGAGGGCGGACTTGTCTGGTACTTCGTCTTCGCCGTGATCGCCGCCGCCGGTGCGGTGTTCTGGATGTTGAAGCAGAGGCAGTCGCGGGTCGTGCAAGGCATTCCTAAGGGAAACGGGATCAACTACGAATGGAAGCCCGAAAAATCCGAAGAGCAGGAGTCAGAGGATACTGCCGAAAAGGCCGATAATTCCGGAAGCAAGAAAAGGACCCGCTCCGCCTATCCCTCGCTGCACGGGATCGACATCGACGACGTAAAGGAGAAGATGAACCGGATCCGGTTCCAGAGGCTGCCCATCAACAGGCTTGATTCGCTATCGAGCCCCAGACCTTTCAACGCCCTACCGGAAGGAGACGAGGAAGAGCTTCTAAAGGCGATCGAAGAGTCCGATGTCGAGTTCGTCGAAGACGAACAAGTGAGGGAAGCCGCACTCGATGCCCTGGCCGGTTTCAGGACCCGGAACTCGGTCGAGGCCATTGCACAGATGGCGACGTACGATCTTTCTTCATCCCTGCGTTCAAAGGCGGTCGGCATTCTCACTGACATCGACCACGAATCGGTCTTCGAATCGGTGATACTTTCGTGCGCCGATCCGACCAGAGGGGTCAGGGCGGCGGGCGCCAAAGCGCTTTTCAAACTGAGTTTCAACCGCACCGACGCTTGGCTTCGACTCGCGGAATGCGCGGACCAGTACAGAGTGTCGCAGGCGGCGAAGGCGGCGATCGAAGCCGATTTTGTAGGACGTTCCCTCGAGCGCCTCGTGCACAAGGACATCGCGTATGCCGGAGAGGCCCTCGCCCTTCTAGCGCTCCTCATCAAAGCCGGCGAAACCGATGAACTGCTCGACTTTCTCCTTGTTGGCGAAAAGAAGGACGTCAAGCTGGCGCTCCTGAGGGTATTCAGGATCGTTGGAGACGCAGCGGCGATAGAAGAGCTGCGCACGCTCGTCGTCTCGGAAAGCCTCACGGACGACGACATCCTGGACGAAGCGCGCTCCGTTGTCGGCGTCCCGGAAGCGGTGGGCAGTGAACAGTAAACGGTCGCCCGTAGGGGCAAGGCTTGTACCTGCCCCATTGTACCTTCAATGCCAACTCCCTCGATAACCCATCCTTAAGATCCCTTACCTGAGATCCGGTCTATTGCCTGCAGGGGTACAGACACAGGTCCTGCCCTTTCTTTGAGCTGGTATATTGCCTGCTGGGGGCGGGCACAGGTCTTGCCCCTACTTCGCTTTTGTCACTTCGAGCCCCAACAAGCTAGAATTTCCCGATGAAGTTCAAGCTGGACTCCCCGCACGCGCCGACCGGCGACCAGCCGACGGCGATCGGGGAACTTATCACGAATCTCGATGCCGGGGTCAAGGACCAGGTGCTTCTGGGGATCACGGGTTCCGGGAAGACATATACGATCGCCAACGTGATCGAGCGCACCCAGCGCCCGACGCTTGTTATAGCCCATAACAAGACGCTCGCGGCGCAGCTTTACCAGGAGTTCAAGTCGTTCTTCCCCGAAAACGCCGTCGAATACTTCGTTTCCTACTACGACTACTACCAGCCCGAGGCCTATGTGCCCGCCTCGGACCTCTACATTGAGAAAGAGGCGACGATCAACGACGAGATCGACCGCCTGAGGCTTTCCGCGACACGGGCGCTTTTCGAAAGGCGCGACGTGATCGTGGTCGCTTCTGTTTCGTGCATCTACGGCCTGGGAGATCCCGACGCGTATTACGGAATGCTCCTGTTCGTCGAGCCCGGACAGACGATCACCCGCGACGAGCTTCTCAAGAAACTGGTCGAGCTCCAGTACGAACGGACCGAGATCGCCTTCGAACGCGGGAACTTCCGCGTCCGTGGCGACATTGTCGAGATATACCCGAGTTATCAGGACACCGCCTACAGGATCGAGCTTTGGGGCGACGAGATAGACGCCGTGTATTCGATCGATCCCTTGCTTGGCGAGGTCATCGAGAAGCACGACTCCCGAGTACCTGTCTATCCGAAGACGCACTACGTGATGTCGAGATCGACGATCAAACGCGCCGTTCAGTCGATCAGGGAAGAGCTGGTCTGGTGGGAAGAGGAGCTGATCAAGCAGGGAAAACTCGTCGAATCGCAGAGGCTCCACCAGCGGACGATGTACGACCTTGAGATGATGAAGGAAATGGGCTTCTGCCGAGGGATCGAGAACTACTCAAGGCACCTTACCGGAAAGAAGCCCGGCGAGCCGCCTCCGACGCTGCTCCATTATCTTCCGACGGACTCTCTGATCGTGATCGACGAATCGCACCAGTCGGTCCCGCAGCTGGGCGCGATGTTCAAGGGCGACCAGTCCCGGAAGGGGACTCTCGTCGAATACGGATTCCGGCTTCCGTCCGCGAAGGACAACCGGCCTCTCAATTTCGAGGAGTTCCTCTCGATGATCGGACAGACGATCTACGTGTCGGCGACGCCGGGCAATTTCGAACTCGAAAGGACCGAAGGCGAGATCGTCGAACAGATCATACGCCCGACGGGCCTTATCGATCCGAGGATCGAGGTTCGTCCCGTCAAGGGCCAGATCGACGACCTGCTCGAGGAATGCCGCGTACGAGCCGAGCGGAACGAGCGTGTTCTTGTCACCACATTGACAAAAAAGATGGCCGAGAACCTCGCCGAGTACTTTGCCGAGGTGGGGGTGAAGGTGTCGTACCTGCATTCGGACATCGATACGCTTGAACGCATAAAGATCCTCCGGGACCTTCGGCGCGGAGAGTTTGACGTCCTTGTCGGCATCAACCTGCTCCGCGAGGGCCTTGACCTGCCGGAAGTCTCGCTCGTCGCGATCCTCGATGCCGACAAGGAAGGATTTCTGAGGTCCGAAAGGAGCCTTATCCAGACGATGGGCCGCGCGGCCCGCAACGCGGACGGAATGGCGATACTGTACGCGGACAAGGTCACCGACTCGATGCGTGCCGCGATCGGCGAGACCACTCGCCGGCGCGAGATCCAGGAGGCGTATAATGAGGAGCACGGGATAACTCCGAGGACCATCGTCAAGCCGGTCGAAGCAACTCTTGTAACGGCCTACGAGGCGGATTACTTCAAGGTGCCGCTCGAACTTGAGAAATACGAGGAATACTCGCCGAAACAGCTTCGGGCGCTGATAGAAAACCTCGAGCGCGATATGCGCTCGGCGGCGAAGGAGATGAAGTTCGAGCAGGCGGCGGAATACCGCGACAAGATCAAGTACCTGCGCGACAGGGAACTGCAGATCCGCTGAGCCGGCGCGCACAACGAATCGATGATAATCAAGACAGACAAGAGCGAGCTGGGCGATTACCTGACCGACGCCAGCAACATCTCCGGCGGCGAGGCCGATCGTTTGTTCATTCCTGAATCGACTGAAGAAGTGGCTGATGCGGTAAGGGCCGCGGAAGGGCCGGTCACGATAAGCGGCGCGCGAACCGGGACGGTCGGCGGCGCGGTGCCGTTCGGCGGCGCCGTGATCTCGCTCGAGAAGCTGGACCGCATTGTTTCGATCGACACGGAAGCGATGACCGTGACCGCCGAAGCCGGCGTGATCCTCGCCGATCTTCAGAAGGCCGTCGAAACGGAAGGCCTGTACTACCCTCCGGATCCAACCGAATGGAGCTGCCATATAGGCGGGACCGTCGCGACGAACGCAAGCGGCGCGAGAAGCTTCAAGTACGGCTCGACCCGAGACTTCGTCAGGAAGATAACGGTCGTTCTCGCCGAAGGTGACACTCTCAGGATCGCCCGCGGAGGGCACATCTCGGAAAATGGCAGACTGTGTCTGAAAACCGATTCCGGCCGTGAGATCGCAACGAAGATGCCGACATACCGAAAGCCGGACGTCAGAAAGGATGCGTGCGGGTTCTTCTCGGGAGAAAACGTCGATGCCATTGACCTTTTTATCGGCAGTGAAGGCACGCTCGGGATCATCACCGAGGTCGAACTGGCTCTAGTTTCTAAGCCCGCAGGCTCGCTTTCGGGTATCGTTTTCTTCCGAGAGGAATCGGACCTTCTCGATATGGTCCGGGCCGCTCGCGAAGCTTCGTTCGCGACGCGCTCGAAAGGCGGGGACGGAATCGACGCGGCGTTGATAGAGTATTTCGACCGGCGTTCGCTCGAGCTCATCTCCGAGAAATTTTCGGAGGCACCGAAAGGCATGGCGGGAGCGGTGTTCTTCGAACAGGAGATCACCGACGAGAACGAAGACCTGCATTTTGACGCGTGGAACTCGCTGTTCGAGGAGCACAACGCCGAAATGGAAGGTTCGTGGTTCGCCGTCAGCGAGAACGATCTTGCGAAAATGCGCGAGTTCCGGCACACGCTCCCGGTCGGGGTCAACGAACGTGTGGTGCGGAACAAACAGAGGAAGATCGGCACCGACATGGCGCTCCCGGACGAAACGTTCCCTTCGTTCTTCGACTATTGCCGCGAGAAACTCGAGGCGAGCCGGCTTGAATATGTCATCTTCGGACACATAGGCGACAATCACCTGCACATAAACCTCCTTCCGAAAGACGATGCCGAGGCGGTCATCGCCCGGCACCTGTACGGCCGTTTCATCGCGCAGTCGATCATGCTCGGGGGCACGGTGAGTGCGGAGCACGGCATCGGCAAGCTCAAGTCGAAATACCTGTACGTGATGTACGGCGAGCGTTATCTCAACGAGATGGCTGAACTGAAGCGCGCCTTCGATCCGGAATTTCGCCTCGGACCTGGGAATATGATCGATAGGAAGTACCTATGAAGTAGGGGCGGGACCTGTGCCCGCCAGTGAGTTTTCATGTAGGGGCGGGACCTGTGCCCGCCCTTTGGCGCTTTGGTACTGAGTACTGAGGTGGAACGCTGTCCTGCGTGCAATGCGCGAAGCGAAGAGTAGGAATCCGTGAAGGGTCAGGGCTTGTCCCTGTCCGTGATTGAAGCGAAAACAAAAAATCACTGAAGGGGGCGGGCACAGGTCCCGCCCCTAAAACGGTCTCTTCTTCCCGAACTTTTCCGTGTATAATGTCGTTCCAAAAGCAGTTGGATCCGTCATTCCCCCTTTAAAAGCCAATTCCTGGAGATCAATATGAAAAACAGATTCGCTCTTCTTTCGGTGCTTTTAGTTCTTTTGGTTGTTGTGCTCGGCTGCAGCCTCGGTGGCCTCACGGGCTCCGGAGATTCTGAAAGCGGAGATTCATCTTCGAGTTCATCTGACGGTTCCTCCGACTCTGGTAGTTCTTCGAGCGGTGACCTCGTAAAGGTGGGGATCCCGGAGTGCGACGAATTCGCCACCTATATAAACGAAAGAGCCGAGACGATCGGAGAGGAGTCGATAGTCGTCCGGGGCATCATCGAGATGTACAAACAGACGATCTTCAGCGGTCTGAAGGAGAGTGTAGAGAAGATGGACGACAAGCAGAAAGCTCAGATGGCGGAGAACTGCAAGAAATCCATGGAAAACCTGAAGGAACAAATGGAAGGGAAGTGACACCTCCCGAGCACTGCCCAAGGGCGTCGCGGATCCGCGGCGCCCTTGGTGTTTGTGTGATCACGCCCCGGAATATAAAATTGTGCTTCCCGATCGACAAGCGATCCCCCGGAGATTTGTAAATGGTCAAAGCTATCCTTATGGATTTCAACGGCGTCGTCATCGATGACGAGCCGGTCCAGATGCAGGCCTACAACGAGGTCTTCCATAGCGAAGGAATCGACCTGACCGAGGAAATGTACTACGACTGCCTCGGGATGAACGACGATTGTTTCGTCCGCGCGATCGCGGCGAAAGCCGGCGCGGAATTCGCCGACGAGAAGGTAGCGGAAATCATCGAGGCGAAATCAGACGCTTGGCGCGGCGTGATGGACGAGGGGATTCCCTTATTCGACGGGGTTGAGGACTTCGTAAAGCGTATGAGCAACAGCTTCGAGGTCGGGCTTGTCAGCATGGCGAGGCGCAGGGAGATCGACCACATTTTCGATCTGACCGGCCTGAAACCGTACTTCTCAGTCGTGGTCAGCGCCGAAGACGTCTCAACCACCAAGCCGGATCCCGAATGCTACCGTGCGGGATTCGAGAGGATCGATCGCGCGCACACAGCGAAGAGCGGCTATCCCGTCCTGCGCCGGGGCTGCGTCGTCATCGAGGACGCGCCGCAAGGAGTCGCGGCCGCGAAAGGCGCGAGGCTGAAGGCGCTCGGGGTCACGAACACCGTCAATGCGGACCGCCTGCGGGAAGCCGGAGCCGACGCGGTCACAGGGAGCCTACGGGACTGGAACGCTGAGTCGTTCCGACGCGTTTTCGGCTAAGGCGGTCCGGGGAACAAAAGCTTATGCCAGAAGAGATCTCAATCGAGGCGGCGGGCGAGAACCTTATCTCGTGCGCCGTTTTTCTTGCCGACAACATAAAGAGCGGAGAAACAAGGTCCGCCGCCCTCCAGCCGCTGATCGAACGGCTGCTTGAAAAGGGAGACGTCGACCTTGCGGCGCTTTACGCTGATACGATCGGCGACCCTTTCCTGCGCGACCGTATGCTGATCCGGGTGGTCGCGAAATGCGTCGAGCAAGGCGACGACGAATATGCCCGCCAGCTGGTCGATGCGATAGACGAGGACCGCGCACGTTCGACTGCGCTTGAGATTTTTGCGCTCCAGAAGGCGGCGAAGGGCGATTTCGACGTGGCCGTACGCGTCGCCGAGGACCTGGAACATTCGTCGGAAGCGTTCGCGGGGATCGCCGTCAACCTGGCCGCCCAGGGTGATGAGGAACGGTCGGCGAAGACCCTTGAACAGGTCGAATTCTACACATCGAGAGTGGACGCAATGATCGAGATCGCGGGCATCTACGATCGCGCGGGTAAGAAGGCGGAGGCCGTAGCGACTCTCGAAAAGGCGCTTGCGGAGTCCGCCGAAATAGAGTTCGAAGAGGACCGGATACGCGCGTATCTTCAGCTCGGTTCGGCTTTTGTGGACGCGGGACGGAAAGATCTCGCTATCGAGGCCTTCGAAAAAGGCCGGATCCTTGCGGAAGCGATCGAGGGCGTCCACCGCGACAACATTCTCGCCAACATCTCGGTCGGCTTTCTCCTTGCGGGAAGCGTCGATCTCGCGGACCGCTCGCTCGACCTGGTCGCCGACAAGACCCAGCTCGCTTCCGCGCTTGTCGGATTCTCAAAGATCTATATCGAAGATGAAGATGTCGAGGAGGCATCCGAGGCGGTCGAAGAAGCGCTTGCGATACTCAAGTCCCAGGGAGACAAGGAGATACGGGACAGCAAGGCGCGATTGAACGTTTTTAAGGAGATCGCGATACAGTTCGCGCGCGTCGGGAAATTCGAACGCGCGATGGAGATCGCCCAGCAGAGTCCGGACCCTGCGCTCGTGAAGAACGCTCTTGTCAATATCGCGCAGGTGATGATACTCCGCGGCGAAGACGATCTCGCGCGGCAGGCGATGAATGCGCTGTCCGGCGAGGCGGAAAGGGTCGCCGCCCTTTTGTCGGCGAGCGACGCGAAGAACTCGCTTGGGTTGAAGGAAGAGGCGGTCTCCCTGGTCGATGAAGCGGAACAGCTCGTGGATTCGGTTCCCCAGCAGATGATGCGCGCCGAGATACTCACAGAGGTCGCCAAGAGATACGAGTTTTACGGGGAATCCGAAAAGGCGAGGGCCGCGGCCTCGCATTGCCTTGCATCCGTGCCCGACATTCTCGGCGGCGGAAACCGCGCGGCGGCGCTATGCGACCTTTCGGCGGTCTACGAGAAATACGGCTACGAACTAAACGAGGAAGAAAAAGACGTCCTCGAGAGCATAATCAAACTGACGCTTGCGTAGAATGTGCAAAAGACGCTGTATCAGCCCGCGCAGCGGGATGTGAGGTTCTCAAGGCATTAGGGGCAGAAACGCGACCGGTCAGGGAGCGTGCCGGCTATCGGGGGGATGGGCCGTCGCTACGCGACTCACAATAAACGTTCGACCTATTCCGTGGGTTCCGCTTCGCTCCACCCACGGCTAAAGGCAGGTCGTCGCTACGCGACTCACTAAACGCCGACCCCCGTCCCAATTTCGTGTTCATCCCCTTGATCTGTGGCTAAAGAATCTGTTTTGCCCGTCGCTTGCGCTCCGGGTTCCGATGCGCTCCGAGTTCTGATTGCTCGCACATTACGCTTCGAAGACCCTAAACCTCATTTCTCAAAAGATCCTCGTACTTATCCCTTTTCCTTGCGAGCTTCACATTTCCGTCCGCTTCGATCATAACCACTGCCGGAAGCACGCGGCCGTTGTAAGGGAACATCTGCGCGATCGAATATGCCCCGCAGTTCAGGAGCGCGAGAAGATCTCCGATCTGCACACCCTCTGGCAGAAGCCTGTGATCGGGAAGCCTGTTTCTTCCCTCAATATCGAAATAGACGTCGCCTCCGTCGCACAGAGGTCCCGCAAGCCTGTACGGCGCCGTGTGCGGTTCTCCCGCCCGTACGGCCGCAACGATGTGGTAGTACCACTTGTACGTTTCCATCGAAAGCAGGATGTTGAATCCTGCGTCGGTCAGAAGCCATTCATCGGTTCCGCCTTCGCCCACCGGTCTCGATTTGCGGTTTCGAACCGTGGTCAGGCACACACCCGCGTCGGCGATGACGCTCCGTCCGGGCTCGATGACTATCTCGATCCCTTCAAGCAGCTCTTCGAACCCTTCCTCCGACGCGATACCGCAAACCTTTTCCCACGCTGACCTGAGCGCCGCTCCCGCGTCGAACTCCGATCCGAACAGTGCGGCCTGGTCCGGCTGGATCATCTCCGCGTGAGACTGGTCGCGAAGGTAGTTGACGGGGAATCCGCCGCCTATGTTCAGGTGCGAGACCTTTACGCCGGTTCTCTCAAAAATCGCTTTCGCTTCCCCGTAAAGCGCCTTGAGCGCCTCGGCGTACGGTTCGGGTGAAGGGTTCTGCGAGCCCAGGTGTATGTGAACGCCTTTGAACCGAACGGGGCCTTCGGGATCCGACCATCGTCCGAACGCATTGACGGCTTCTTCGGGCATCATTCCGAATTTCGACGTGACGAGCGCCGTCTGAAGACCGTGAAGTGTGTCCGTGCGGATCTCCGGAACAAGCCTCAGAGAGACGTTCGCGGGAACGCCGGAATCGTTCGCGACACGCTCGATCTGTTCGATCTCGGCGATCGAATCGGCCTGGATCGAATAGATGCCGGCGCAAATCGCCTCTTCGATCTCGCGTTCGTCCTTGCTCGTTCCGTTGAAGATGATCTGCGAAGGCCCGAAACCGGCCTCGAGCGACTTGAAAAGTTCTCCGCCCGAATTGACCTCGACATCGGCGCCCGCCTTCAGGACCGCCCGCAGGATCGAGAGGTTCGAGTTCGCCTTCGAGGCGTAGCAGACCTTCAACCGGGGTTCGCCGCCTCGGAATGCCTCCTGCAGACGGGCTATGTTCCTAGCGATTCGCTTCTCGCTGAAGACAAAGAGAGGCGTGCCGTATTCTCGCGCAAGTCCCGCGGCGCTCACGCCGTCGATCTGCAGTTCGTTATGTTCAGAGGTGAGGAAACCCTCGATCTCCCAGTCATTGCGCATTGGATAATGACACCACAGGGCCCGGCGAAACTCAATCGGTTCGCGCGGCCGTTGTCACTTCGCCGAGCGTACGAGATCGACCGCGCGGTTGATAACGAAGGAAGTTTTCAACAGCGCCGCTCTTGCGTCATCCCCGCCGCAGCCCGTGCGGCCCGAAACGATCGCGACTCGCAGGTCTCCTCCGCACGACTCGAGAAGCGTTGCGGCTTCCGAAGACGGGAGGCCGAGCTCGGCCCCTAGAATGGATTCTGCCCTCTGCCGAAGCTTCTCGTTCGCTACCCAAAGGTTCGTCATAACGTTTCCGGTGGTGTACCCGAGCCGGACCATCACCATAGTCGAGATCATGTTCAAAACAAGCTTCTGAGCGGTCCCCGCCTTCAGGCGGGTCGACCCGGCGATGACCTCGGGTCCGGTCTCGACAACGATCGCCGTATCGACCTCCGAAGCGAGCCTGCTGTCCCGGTTCGAGGTGACCGCGGCGATGAAACAGCCGAGGGAGCGGGCAAGCTCCGCGGCCGCAACTGTGTAAGGAGTTTCGCCCGAGGCGGAGAGGCAGACGACGACGTCCTTTTGTGCGAGCCTGATCTCTCCGAGGTCCTCTGGGGCCGCTTTGACGCTGTCTTCGGCACCTTCGACCGCCGAAACGAGTGCTTCCGGGCCTCCCGCAATCACACCGACGACCCTTCCGGGCTCGATCCCGAACGTCGGCGGAATCTCGGAAGCGTCGAGCACGCCGAGTCTTCCGCTCGTGCCCGCGCCGACGTATATCAAGCGCCCGCCGGCCGAAAACCTCGCCGTGCATTCTTCGACCACCGAAGCGATCTCAGGGATCGCCTCAGCCACGGTGTCCGCCACGGTGCGGTCCTCAGCGTTAATGATCCTGAGCGCCTCTTCGGTCGATACGCGGTCGATGTCCCTCGAAACGGGATTGCGATTTTCTGTGTTCTTCGACATCTTCAAACGGACCGTAACTTACAGTGTGACCTGCTTGCCTTTGAATTGACTTATCGCGAGAGCGGCGGCGGCCTCTGCCGGCGACGTGACCGGCTCGACGATCCGCGCTTTCGCCGCGCAACTTCGGACGATTCTAAGAAGCGGCCGGCGGACCAGGTCGCCGGCGCCGAATACCCCGCCGACGGTGCCGATCCGAAGGTTCGAACGCTCCATACGCAGCCTTCGGATCACCGCGCAGGCGGCGGCTCCCAGGTCCTTCCCGGCATCGCGAACTATCGTCGCGGCGACGTCGTCGCCTTCCGTCGCGGCTTCCGCAACGTGCCGCGCAAAGCCCGCCAGCCTTGTGTAGTTCATCTGCGGAGAATAGATCGCGACGATCAGGTCCTCGGCGGAAGAAGCTCTGAAATACTCCGCCGCGAGGGCGCTAAGGACCGTCTTCGGGCCCCTGCCGTCCGATGCCCTCGCAACCGCCCTGAGAGCCTCGCGCGCGATGGAAACCGCGCCGCCTTCGTCGCCCGCGATCGGCCCCCATCCTCCGGCGAGCGCCGACCTGCCCTTCGAATTCCTTCCAAATACGATGGAACCGGTTCCGGCGATCACCACGATCCCGGGTTTGCCTCCCGTCGCCGCCAAAAGGGCTATCTCGGCATCCGTCACGACGGACACATCGGCTCCGGGAAGTCTCTCACCAATAAGGCGCCGCATTCCATCCCGCAAGTCTTCGCGCCGGACGCCGGCCAGTCCCGCGACACAGGCCGCGATCCCGCCCGTAGTCCTTGCGATCCTGTCGCAGGCCCTTGTTGCCGACTCGAAGATCGTATCAGCCGAGGGTCTCAGACCGATCCGAAGAGGGTTCGAAGGGCCGGCGGTGTCTTCCGAAAGTTTCTCGCCGTCCGCCGAATAGACGACGGTCTGCGTTTTTGTTCCGCCGCCGTCGACTCCCAGAAACAGTATCTTCGCGGCCCGGCGATATCTTCGGGAAGGGTTCGACATTGTTCGGTCAGGAGTTTAGCACGTAAAGATGCTTCGGAATTTCGGGAACTTGACTTATAATCTGCGTCAACCTTTTCCTATAGATTCGATAAGAATTGCTGATCGTTGCGAACCCCTTGCGATCAGCAGGTTTGCCCGGGAACCGTTCTGGCCGGCCATTCCTATGGAGATCAAACAACTAAAAGCCTTTGTAGCGATCGCCGAAGAAAAGACGTTCACGGCGGGGGCGAAACGGGTGAACGTGACTCAGGCCGCGGTTTCGATGCAGATCCGCCAGCTCGAGGAAGAGATAGGCCTGCCTCTGTTCACAAGGACTCCCAGGCGCGTGATCCTTACGGAAGCGGGAGAGCTTCTGATCGAGAGGGCGCGCCGGATCCTTCGGGAACACGACAGCTCGCTTGCCGAGCTTGCCGAGATCGCGGGTGCCGAATACGGCCGACTGCGGATCGGTTCCGCCTCCGCGATGTTCGCTACGGCGCAGTTGCCCGCGATCCTGCAGAAGCTGAAATCCGAGTTTCCGAACGCGGAGGTCAGCGTCAGTTCGGGGACGAGCAAGATGCTCGTGGAAAAGATCCTCCACGGCGATATGGACATCGCATTTGTCTCTTTGCCGATCGAGTCGCCGAACGTACGGACGGAACTCCTCTACGGCGACGAGGTCGTCGCCATCGCGCATCCCGGCCACCCGAAAGCGAAAGCGAAGTACATAAGCGCCGCGGACCTCGCGGGCGAGAACCTCATCCTTGGCGAAGAGGGCGGGAACACGCGGCGTATGGTCGACGACTTCTTCGGTGCCGCGAATCTTAAACCCAACATCGTTATGGAGCTTTCGCGTCAGGAGGCCATAAACAAAATGGTCGAGAACAACATGGGAGTCGGCATCGCTTCGGCGAAAAGCACGCAAGACGCTGTAAAGGAAGGGAAGATCGTGTCGTGGTGGATCGAAGGCGCTGAGATCCGCTGGAACCTGGGCCTCGCCCGCCTGCGAGGAGGCTACTTCTCACCTATCGCGAAAGCCTTCTCCGATATATGCCGCGAGAACTTCGCCGAGCGAGAGCGCGAGTTCGCTGTGGGAAGCAAGCGTCAGGGCCGTTGAATCTGCCTGATCCTGAATTCGTTCCTCAATGACAACTCTCATCCTTACGAATGCCGAGGTCGTAACACCGAACGTAAGCACAGGCGATTCAGTGCGGATCGAGAACGGAGTGATCACCGCGATCGGCAACGTCGTCGGTTCGGACGGAGACGTCGTCGACCTTGACGGATGCCTCTTGCTGCCGGGTTTCATCGATATCCACTGCCACGGCGCGGCCGGCGCCGACGTGAATGAAGACGGGATTGAAGGCCTTGTCGAGGCGGGGAGGTTCCTTGCCCGCAACGGCGTCGCCTCCTGGGTACCGACGCTCGTCCCGGATTCGCCGGAGAACTATAAACACGCGATCGAATCGATCGACGACCTGATGCGGGAAGACCCGGTCACTCTGGGTGCTGCACGGATCCTGGGCGTCCATTACGAGGGCGTGTTCGCGAATGAGAGTCGCTGCGGTGCGCTTAGGAAGGAGTATTTCCTGAAGTATTCCGAACGCTCGCTCGCCGGCCTCCCGCTTCCTTCCGAAGGCGTGAGAATGATGACGCTCGCTCCCGAGATCGAAGGCGGGATCGATCTTGTCAAGGCTCTGGTTTCGGAAGGCTGGATCGTCTCAGCGGGGCATACTTCGTCGCCCGCTGAGGTACTCGATGAAGCGTTCGAAGCCGGTCTTCGCCACCTCACACATTTCTTCAACGCGATGGACGGCATACACCACCGCTCGCTTGGCGCGGCGGGATGGGGGCTCACGAAAACCGGCGTTTCGTTCGACATCATCGCGGACGGACACCACGTGCATCCGGCACTTCTGACGGCGGTCACACGGGCGCGCGGGACGGACAATGTGATCCTGATCAGTGATTCGGTCTCGGCGGCGGGCCGAGGCGAAGGGGAATTTGAGATCTGGGGAAAAAAGATCACCATTTCGGAAGGCGTCGCGACAGACGAGCGCGGGACCATTTCGGGCAGTGTGATCTCGATGGGGGACGCATTCAATCTTATGTGCCTGGGTGGATTTTCCTTTACGGAGGCGGTCTCGATGGCGTCATTGAACCCTTCGCGGCTCCTCGGAGTCGATCAAGAATCAGGCTCGATCAAACTGAACAAGAGAGCGGACCTGGCGGCCTGGCGCGGCGGAGAGATAGTTTTGACCGTGATCGGAGGAAAGATCGTCCACAACACACTGTGAATCAGTTCGCCGGAAGGACCTTCTCTGTCGGCGCCTTCCTCTTTGTAACAAGGTAAACGCCAGCGAAGATCAGCGACATCGCGACGAGGATCCTGGGGTTCCAGGGCTCACCGAGGATCGAGATCGCGAGAGTGGTCCCGATCAAAGGCTGTAGATAGACATAGACCGCGACGACCGACGGCTCGACGCGCGCCAGCGCCCAGGTGTTCCAGTAATACGCGAGGATCGTCGGAAAAATGATCACGCCCAAAAGCGCGAGCCAGGCGCCGTATGGAACCGAGCCAAGCTCTACCGTTGAAAGCGAGACGAAACCGATCGGCACGTTTACCACGCTGCCGAACACGAACAGCCAGGCGATGGATCTCAGCGCTCCGTAGTGCGTGACCAGCTTCTTGGAGATCGCAACGTAGATCGCGTACGAGAGGCTGTTCAGGATGATCATTATGTCGCCCTGGGTCGTCGCCGAAGAGAAACTCGCGTTTCTCGGATCGATAAGATAGACGACGCCGCCCGCGGCGAGGAGAATCCCGAAGATCTTCCGGAGGTTCAGGACGTCGTTCCCTACCATCGCGCTGATGGCGATGGCGAAGACCGGGATCAGCACCGCAAGCAGGGAAGTGTTGGTCGCAGTCGTAAGAGAAAGGCCGTGGAAGAAGAGGAGCTGGTTGAGGATTATCCCAAAGAACGCGAAAAGCGCGAAGTACAGGTAATGCGACGGCTTGTCGAGGCCCATCGTTCCTCGGAGCCGGCGTAGAAGATAGAACGCAAGCGCGCCGCCGCCGACCCGGAAGCCGACGATGGCGACGCTCGGGAACGCCTCAAGCGCGAACTTGCCCAGTACCGCCGCCGATCCGAAGAAGATCTGGACCGCGATCAGCGCCACGTGGGGAGCCAATGATCTGCCTTCGTGTTCCAATTCCCTTGTGGATCCCAAAAACCAAAGAGACACGGAACCTCCGAGATTGCCGTGTCCCTTAACTGGTTGATAGTGATTACTTTAAGCGAGCATCAACCCTGGATTCTCGAGCATTTGCCGAAACGTCTGGAGGAACTTCGCGCCGGTCGCTCCGTCGACGACCCTGTGGTCGCAGCTCATCGTGACGTGCATCATACTGCGAACGACGACTTTGCCGTCGCGTACGACCGGCACCGGCTCCGCCCTTCCGACAGCGAGGATCGCCGCCTCGGGCGGATTGATGATCGCAGTGAACTCCTTTATCCCGAACATTCCGAGGTTTGATATGGAGAAGGTAGCGCCCGTGTATTCCTCGGGTTGAAGCTTCTTCTCGCGCGCCCTCTCCGCGAGCTCGCTTATCTCGGACGAGATCTGGACGAAACCCTTCTTGTTCGCTCCGTGCACTATAGGAGTGATCAGGCCTTCGTCGATCGCGACCGCGACGCCTATGTCGGCGTCCTCGTAGAACTTGATCTTCTCGTCCTGGTAAGAAGCGTTCACGAACGGATGCCTGGTCAGAGCCATCGCCGCCGCCTTGACGATGATGTCGTTGACGCTGATCTTGTCAGGCGCGATAGCATCGTTTATCTGCTTGCGGGTCTCGAGGGTGCTGTCCATCTCGATCTCGACGGTGAGATAGAAAGTAGGGACCGGCCCGATCGATTCCGTGAGGCGTTTCGCGATGGTCCGTCGAATCGGCGACGTGTTCTCCTCGCGAAACGCGGAAGCGCCGGCCACTTCGGCCTTCTGCCCGAAGGTGAAAGACGGTTCGGCCGAAGGCTTCGTTTCGGAAGGAGCCTCGAGCGCTTTCTCGATGTCGCGCTTGATGATCCTTCCGCTGGGACCCGAACCGGAAACGGTCTTGAGGTCGATCCCGTTCTCCGACGCCATCCTTGCCGCGATCGGCGAAACGAGAAGTCGGCCGCCCGAACCACCGTTCGAAGCCGCCACCTCGGCTTTGTCGGGTTCTTCTGCCGCCTTTTCATCCGGCTTTTCCGCGACTTTCTCTTCTTCTTCCCCGGCTTTTTCCTTGGATGTTTCCTTAGCGGCCCCGTTCGGGGTAGATTCCGCTTCCTTGAGAATGTCCGAAAAATCTTCGCCTGGTTCGCCGAGCACGCCGATTATCTGGCCGAGCCTCGCGTTCTCGCCTGCCGGGACGATGATCTTGAGAAGTGTTCCCGCGGTGAGCGAGGTCATCTCCATCGTCGCTTTGTCGGTATCGACCTCGGCGATGGTCTCGTTCGCCTCAATCGTGTCGCCCTCTTTCTTGAGCCAGGAGGAGATCTGTCCCTCCTCCATCGTAGGCGAAAGCTTCGGCATGAGGATCTTTTCAGCCATAACTCGGATCGTTCAACGTACGTCAGTTCAAGCCGTCCGGAACGTCTGCAACCTCGGAAATCAACGGTTCAAAGGCAAAAAGTAATAATGAACAAAATGTCGCGGATTTTCAAATTACGTCGGTTCGGGCTAACGAGTTTGTCGGGTCTATCGAGTCGATCGAATCTGTCCGGTCTATCGGGTCTGTCCGGTCTATCGGGTCTGTCCGGTCTGTCGGGTCTGTCGAGTCGCCAGCCCGCGGAGCGGGCGTTATGTTAATAGCACTGGGGTCAGAGAACCGACGCAGCTCCGTAGGAGCGAAATATCTGTAGTGATTCTCAATCGATTCAATCGGGTATTTCGCTTCGCTCAATGCGGGCAGGCTGCCCGCGCTCCAGTCGGCAGCACCGGACTCGACAGACTCGACAGACCCGACAGACCGGACAGACTCGACAGACTCGACAGACTTGACAGACATTTCCTTGCCTCAGACGGCCGTTCTGAATTAGCCTTGGGGCGGAAAATTGTCGTCCGCTAACCAACTTCAGGAGAAAACGATGCCAGATGCCCGCCGATATCCGATCCTTATCCTCGTCGTTCTTTTTGTCGCGATCGCAGGGTCCGAAGACCGCTTTGTTCCGGAAGTAAGTGCCCAAAGGCAGTTTCAGGCCTCTCTAGAGGAAACTATTGGTCTTCAGACCGCCGTTTTTTCGACGCCGCAGGGTACGATCCGCGTGAATCTTCCCGACGACGCAGCGGCAGGAGACTCCCTTTCGGGGACCGTGTACACGGCTCCCTCGGGCCGTACCGACGCCGAAAGGCAGAGCAACCGCGCAGAACTGGCCAGGTACACGGTCCAGGTCGCGGATGTGCAAAGTCCCACAGAGGAAAGGGTCGTCAAGTTCGACCTCGCGCCCGATGCAGGTGAGAGAGGTTTCAAGGTCATCATTCGCGACGGCTCGGCCAGAAGCGTATCGGAACTAGGGATGAAAGCCGAGGCGGAGCTGAAAACAGATGCGCCTCAAATGTACATGCCGCCGGATCGTGCGCAGGCGGGCCGCTGGATCAACATTCCGGGGCCCTTCGACGGCGATCTCGCGAACACGGAGCTCGAGATTGGCGGCGTGCAGGCGAATCCCCTCGCGGAATCGCCGCGCAAGACCGTCTTTCAGGCCCCGGTCGATGTAGTCGGCGTGACGGTCCTCACTCTCCGCGAGAACGAGGACCTGATCGAACAGCCGATCAGGAACATCAACGTGGTCCTCGCCGCCGGCAAACTTAACCTGAATCGCGGCGAGACGACGACCGTTACCGTAAGGGTCGAGGGGCTTGCGGATCTTCAGGAAGACGTCGCCATCGATGTCGCGTGTACCGGTGCCGCCGACATGCAGGGCGGCAACAACCAGAAGATACAGATCTCGCCAAACCGGGTCGAACCCGGAGGGACCTTCACGCAAAGACAGACGCTTGTCGGCCGGAACGTAGGCGGATTCGGTGTCGTGGCGAATGTCCGGACCGGTGATCAACAGCTTTCGGTCACCGACCGACCGGTCCACGTCGAATCGAATCCTGTGAACATAGGCGACGAAAACGACAAGGTCTGGTATGTAAAGGTCAAGACGCTGGACGGGCAGATCAGGAACATATACATCCGGCAGGACTTCAAGCCTGCTCTGGAGATCTGCAACTGGATCAAGATCGACGAGACGGACAAGGACGACGACGGGTGGGAATACGTCGACAATTACACGAAGGTTGAAGACCCTACGGCGCCCTGCGAACTGAAGGACAAAACGGTCAAGGTCGAAGGCGATCCCATCGGGCCGATCAACGGCGGCTGGCAGGTGAGAGCGACCGGACCGGACGGAAAAACTATCTACGTTTACCTGCCCGGTGCGACCAAGCCCGACGTGAAAAAAGGCCAGTGGATCCGCATACGAGACTGCAGCAAGCTCAGCAGCAATTCTTACGCAGTGGATGGTTGGGACGTGACGGACGATCCGAACGCGAAGCCGCCCGCTCCAGCAGAGCCGGTAGCGACGCCGGACCCGACTCCGACTCCTGATCAGCCTCCGGTTACTGCCGTCAAGCCCTGTGAAGACGGCGAAAGGCGGAGAAGGAGAGCCGTCCGGCGTGTGTTCGAGGTAATGACCGAGGAAAGCGAGATCACGTTCAGGGTCTATCCCGATCGTGACAGCGGCGCGGCGGCCGACAACATGGCGGCGTGGCTGAACGGAAGCAAGCCGATCCGCGACTTCATAGGCGACAATCTGCCCGAAGGCGCAGGTGCCGGAGGACTCGCGGCGGGCGCCGTGCTTGCTTATGTGGACCGCGGCGCCGAGATCATCACCGCGCTTGCGAAATCGAAGCTTCGGAATCTGGCGGTCGGAAGCGTCACGGCGGAACTGTTCGTTACCACACGGAAGATCACCGCGACCTGCACGACCTACGAGGTTTGCATCAACGGCGAATGGGTCGAGCGCAAGGAGTTTACGGAACGCTCGGAGGAATCGACGTACAGGAGCTCGAAAACGGTTACGAGAGGCGGCGTCGGTTGGGAACAGGTCTCGCAGACCTCGAGGCAGCAATTCTTTGATCCGGACAAGGCCGAGAACTGGGGAAAGGAATTCCTGAAGAGTGAGCTAAGAAAGCTGAAGAGAAACGGGGATAATTACGAGGCGTTCAAAGCGAGTTGTAGGTAAGCCTCTCAAGTCTGTCGAGTCTTTTGGGTCCGTCGAGTCTATCGGGTCGCGAGTCTGCGAAGCGGACGTCATATTCGTAGCCCCATACAAGCCGAAGGCGCAGTGTGGGGTAACGGTCGCGAGGAGATCCTGAGCCGCGTAGCGGCGACACACTTCAATGATCAAAGGGTCATCGATCAATGATCAATGGCCCTGGACAATGATATCGGTCCTGAATTCGTGATTCCCGACCGTCGTAGCCCTCCCTTACGGTCGGGCTTCCGACACGTGCTGACTCCTGAATTCTGGCTTCTTACTTCTCACGGCTCACGGCTCACCGTTTGCCGCTCACATAAAAATGGCCACTGATCGATGACCAATGACCACTGTTCGATGAGATTGGCTTCGGGGAAAGGATTCGAACCTTTATTACCTGGTCCAGAGCCAGGCGTCCTACCATTAGACGACCCCGAAGCAACGTCTACATAGATTAAAAGGGATTCCTTTAATCTTCAAGTCAGACCCATTGGTTCCAGGATCCAAGTTCCAGGTTCCAAGTTTCAAGAAAACTGAAATTTCCCGCTTGGAACGTGGAACGAGGATGTTGGAACTAACCGAAACCTGGAATCTGGAACTTGGAACCTGGAACTTGGAACCTGGAACTATCCCTTCACGCAAACCACCTGCTTGAGCTCCGCAACGACCTCGACAAGGTCTTCCTGATTTCTCATGACCTCCTCGATGTCCTTGTAGGCGCCGGGGATCTCGTCAATGACTCCCTTGTCCTTTCGGCATTCCACCCCCTCGGTCTGCCGCTCAAGGTCCTCTTTCGTGAACCTTTTCTTCGCGGCGGTCCTGGACATCTTCCTTCCGGCTCCGTGCGAGCAGGAATTGAAGCTCTCCGGATTGCCACGACCCTTGATGATGTACGACTTCGCGCCCATCGAGCCGGGGATGATCCCGTACTTGCCTTCGGCCGCGTTGATCGCGCCCTTCCGGGTCACGTAGACATCCTCTCCGAAGTGCTGCTCGTGAGCCACGTAGTTGTGGTGGCAGTTCACCGTCAGCTCGGCCTCGAACGGTTGCCCGTCGTTGACCAGGCGGCTGAACTGGTAAACAAGCCGTTTCATCATCACCTCGCGGTTCTTCAGCGCGTACCGCTGGGCCCATTCAACGTCGTGCCAGTAGTCCCGGAACTCGTCCGTGCCCTGCACGAAGTACGCAAGGTTCGGGTCCGGAAGCTCCGAAAGGCGATGCAGGTGCTTCGCCGTTTCAATGTGGCGCCGCGCGACCTCGTTCCCTATGTTCCGGGAGCCGGAATGGAGCATCAGCCACACGCGGTCCTCGGTATCGATACACACTTCGACGAAGTGGTTACCGCCTCCGAGCGTTCCGAGCTGCTTCATCGCCTTCCGGCGACGGTCCTGGACGCCTTCGAGGAGATCCTCGAACTCGGACCAGCCTTCCCAGTCGTACGATTCGTCGACCGGATCCTTGTGGTCGTTGAACCCGACGGGAATCGTGCGTTCGATCTGGTGCCTAAGCTCCGGCAGCCTTCGGTCGAGAACGCCGCACCTGAACGGCGTCTTCACGGCCATCATCCCGCAGCCGATATCGACCCCGACCGTGGCCGGGATCACCGCGTCCTTTGTTGCGATGACGGAACCGACCATCGAGCCGATGCCGAGATGGGCGTCGGGCATAAGCGCGACGTGTTTGTAGAGGCACGGAAGCCTCGAGACATTGCGCAGCATCGCCTGCTCTTCCGGGGAAAGCCCGTGGCTCACCCAGGAAAGAACCTCCGCTTCTGCGCCGGAAATATTCAGTTTCTGGTAGGGCATAATGCCACCTCCCGGTTGTTGTATTGTCCCACACCGTTTCGGGGCGCGGGAACGCCAATAGAAAAAGCGGCTGCTTCTGATATCCCGTCAGGGAACAAAAGCCGCCGCACTGTGCGATCTCGTTCTGTTACGGGAGCGGGAACGATCCGCTCCCGCTTTCTCAAATCCTCAGTTGGTCATTCTTGAGTTCGTATTTCACCTTATCTGCTCTCCTTAAGAGTCCAAATGCCGGATCTGACACGAACGCACACCTGTCTACGCGACAACCCACCGCGGACCGGAAATGTGATATCTGTTCGTGACTTAGTCGAAGCATCGTCGTTCTTCTCCAAAAATTCTTCGTCCTTTCTTAAAGACGAAGTTGCGTTTTTAGCACGAGGCAATTTCGCGTGTCAAGGATTTTGGGGAGAAATGGAGAATTGCTGGTTGAAAATGGAGAGTTGGGGGAGTCTGTCGGGTCTGGTGAGTCTGTCGCGTATATCGAGTCTGTCGCGTCTATAGGGTCTATCGAGTCTGTCGCGTCACTCCGGCGTGGCGATTCTTCTAGTCCGCGAGGCGGACTCAAGACTAGACAGATAAATCAATCTCGACAAGATCATAAGTCCGTAGCGAGAAGTTTTCGCTTCGCTCAATGCCGGCAGGCTGCCCGCGCTCCAGTCACCAACCCCTGACCCGATAGACCCGACAGACTCACAGATAACAAACTTCCTTCACGGCCTCGACGATCTTCGGCACATCGGGCAGCGCCAGGTCTTCGAGGTTCTTTGCGTACGGCATAGGCGCTTCGGCGGTCGAGATCCGCTTGATCGGCGCGTCGAGATAGTCGAAGGCCTTGTCGAGCACCTGATGCGAGATCTCCGCTCCGACGCTTGCGAATGCGTGCGATTCCTCAGCGATCACAAGCCGGTTCGTCTTCTTCACGGACTCGACGATCGCGTCGATGTCCAAAGGCTTGATCGTTCTCGGGTCGACCACCTCGACCGATACGTCGTACTCTTCCTTCGCCCTCTCCGCCGCCTGGATAGCCAACGGTACGGTCATAGAGCGGGCGACGATCGTGCAGTCCGAGCCTTCACGTTTCACGTCCGCCTTTCCGAGCGGGATCGTAAAGTCCTCATCCTCAGGGACTTCGCCCTTCAGGCCGTACATCCTCTCCTGCTCCAGAAAGATCACCGGATTGTCGTCGCGGATGGCGGATTTGAGGAGGCCTTTCGCGTCGGCCGCCGTCGAAGGCATCACGACCTTCAGCCCAGGGAAGTTTGCGTAGAAGGCCTCGAGCGCGTGCGAATGCTGGGACGATACCTGGTATGCCGAACCGTTCGGGCCCCGGAAGACGATAGGTATGTTGAACTGCCCGCCCGACATATAGAGTATCTTCGCGGCGTGGTTGATGATCTGGTCAGCGGCGAGTATCGAGAAGTTGAACGTCATGAACTCGATCACAGGCCTGAGCCCTGCCATCGCCGCGCCGACTCCTACTGCTGCGAAACCGAGCTCGGTGATCGGCGTGTCTATGACCCGTTTGTCGCCGAATTCTTTCCAGAGCCCGCGCGTGACCTTGTACGCGCCGTCGTATTCCGCGACTTCCTCGCCCATAATGAAGACGTTCTCGTCCCTTAGGAGCTCTTCACGAAGCGCTTCATTGAGTGCGTCCCTTATCGAAAGTTCTGCCATTTTCTTGCGATCAGACCAGCACGTCGGTCATCAATTCACTGTTGTCGGGAACGGGGCTGTTCTCTGCGAATTCAAGTGCTTCCGCGACCCTTTCGTCCGCCCTCTTTTCGATCTCCTCGAAGTCTTTTTCGTTCAGCACGCCGGCCTCTTCCAGGCTGTCCTTAAAGAGGATGATAGGATCGCGCTCCTGATACTTCTTGATCTCTTCCGTCGAGCGGTACTTGCCCGGATCGGACATCGAATGGCCCATATACCGGTACGCCCGGACCTCCAGAAGAGTCGGGAGCGATTCGTTCCTGGCCCGCTCGATCGCACGACGCGCGGATTCCCTAACCGCCATCACGTCCATTCCGTCGACGAACTCTCCCTCGATCCCGTACGAATCCGCCTTGCTGGAAATGCTGGAGACCGATGTCGCCCTTTCCTGCGAAGTTCCCATTCCGTACTTGTTGTTCTCGCAGATGTATATGCAGGGAAGTTTCCAGAGCACGGCCATATTCAGCGATTCGTGAAAGATGCCCTGGTTGACGGCGGCTTCTCCGAAGTAACAAACGACCACGCCCCCCGTTTCCTTGTATCTCTGGGCGAACGCGAGTCCGGTACCCACGCCGATCTGGCCGCCGACGATGCCGTGCCCTCCGAAGAAATTGTGCTCCTTCGAGAACATGTGCATCGATCCGCCCTTTCCGCCGACATTGCCGTCAGCCTTGCCGTAAAGCTCGGCCATTACCGATTCGGGGGGAATACCCTGGACCATCGCCTGGACGTGATCGCGGTATGAGCCGATCACGAAATCACGGTCCTCGAGCTGGGTCTGGACACCGATCGCGATGGCCTCCTGGCCGATGTACAGGTGGCAAAAGCCGCCGATCTTGCCGATTCGGTACACTTCGGCGCACTTCTGTTCGAACTGCCGGCCGAGGACCATCTGGTAGAGCATCCCGGAGAGGATCTCTTTGTCGGTCTTCTTTATCGCCTGGAGTTGGGATTTCTTGCGTTTGTTGTATTCCTGCTGAGCCTTCTCCGGATTGAATATGTCCGAGCCGCCGTCGGCGCCCTTGGTCTTCTTTCCGTTTCCGGAAGCGGTTCCGGTCTTTGAGGAGGTCTTTCCGCCTGTCGTAGAGTTAGCCAATTCTGCTTACCTCAGGGAACTTAAGGAATAATTGCAGCCGCGAATCAGTTAATCAATCCGAGCCTTGTCGAAACAAACGAAAATTATATGTGACATAAACAGGCAAGTGCAAAAGTCACGACCCCCATTCCGCGGCTCGCAGGGGGAAGTGGTAAAATTTAGTGACGTCTTCTTATGCCCGCATTCACCACCAAAATCCGTTTTGTCGCGATCGTGCTTGGCGTATTCGCATTCGCCCTGACCTCGTTCGGCCAGGATCCCGCCAAGTGGCGGATCGAGGGAATTGAGAAAGGGAAGTCGTACACGAAAGACGCGGACATCGACGCGGTTCTGCTCGCTACTGTCGAACAAGGCTGGCATCTGTACGCGCTCGAACAGCCGGAGGGCGGCCCGATCGCGACCACTGTCAAGGTAGCGGAAAGCTCCCCGTTCGAGCTCCGGGGCGAGGTCACTACTCCCGAACCGATCATCGAGTACGACCCGAACTTCCAGATAGACACAAGTTATTTCAAGGACAGCGCGCGGTTCGATGTGCCTATGAAGGCGAATGCGAACACGACCGGATCAGATCTCGGGATCGACGTCCGATACCAGCTGTGCAATGACCGTCTGTGTCTTCCACCGAAGACGGTCCGCGTCACGCTCGACGGAAGCGAGGTCGTCGTCGGTCGGCGACTGACGGGATCGACCGACACTCCGAAGGAGATCGTGCGGTTCGGCGAAGGCGAGGACGACGGATCGGTCTGGGCATTCGTATGGCTCGCACTGACCTTCGGGGCGTTATCCTTGCTTACACCGTGCGTGTTCCCGATGATCCCGATCACCGTCTCGTACTTTATGAAGCATTCGGACGGGAACCATGCGAGGACGATCAAGCTGGCGACGGTCTATTCCGTCGGGATAATCGCGACGTTCTCGGTGCTCGGAATGCTCCTCGCGCTGTTCCTCGGCGCGGCGGGCATCAATCTTTTCGCCGCTAACCCGTGGGTCAACATCCTGATCGCGTCGGTCTTTATCTTCTTTGCCTTTAACCTTTTCGGGTTCTACGAGATCTCGATCCCAACCTCGATACTGACGAAGCTCGACAACCTCACGCGCGCGGAAGAAGGGAAGGGAAGTGCTTACATAGGCGCGCTTTTGATGGGTCTGACCTTCACGCTGACGTCGTTCACCTGTACATCGCCGTTCATAGGCACGATCCTCGTTTCCACTTCGCAGGGCGACTGGACGATGCCTTTGCTCGGGATGCTCGCGTTCTCCAGCGTTTTCGCGCTTCCGTTCTTCGTGCTGGCGCTTGTGCCAAGGTTCCTGCATTCGCTTCCGAGATCCGGCGGCTGGCTGAACTCGGTCAAGGTCGTGATGGGCTTTCTGGAGGTCGCGGCGGCGATGAAATTCGTATCGAACGTCGATCTCGTATGGGGATCGGACGGCAGCGGAGCGCTGAACTACGGGTTTATCTTCTCGCGCGAGATAGTTCTGATCATCTGGGTGATCATAGGGCTGGCTATCGCGGCGTACATTCTGGGTCTCTTCAAGTTCCGGTACGACTCGCCGGTGAAGAAGATCACTCCGCTGAGGATCATCTTCGCAGGATTGTTCCTGATCGTCAGCGGATACCTTGCCCTGGGGGTCTTCGGTCAGAAACTGGGCGAGCTGGAGTCGTTCCTCCCGCCGAAGAACGTCCACTCGGCTTTCAATCTCCTGGGCGACAAGAAGAACGAGCTGGTCTGGATCAAGAACGATCTGGAAGGCGCGCTTCAAAAGGCACGGCTCGAAAACAAACGTGTCTTTGTCGATTTTACGGGTTACACCTGCACCAACTGCCGCTGGATGGAGGCGAACATGTTCCCGCTTCCGGAGGTTAAGGCAGAGCTTGAGAGGTTCGTGCTCGTCAGCCTGTACACCGACGGCGAAGGCGAGATCTATCAGCGTCAGCAGCAGTTCCAGGAGCAGACCTTCAAAACGGTCGCGCTTCCTTTTTACGCTGTCTTCGACGCGCAGGGAAATCCGCTTACGACCTTCCCGGGCCTGACGCGCGATCCGGCCGAGTTCGTTGACTTTCTCCGTCAATCTCAGTAAGAATTAACCCCGGTTACTTCGATCCCCCTCAGCGCGGTGAGCCTCAGGACGGCCGCGCCAACCGTTTTGAGATGAGAAAAGTTTCGATCAGCCATTTGGTCGAGGGTCTCCGAGAGATCCCCGATCGCGAATTCCATTGCGACGGGATCTACGAATACCTGTCCGACAATCCGGTCGATATAGGTTCGCTCGACAAGTATTTCTTCTGGAGCAGCGCTTTCTACACCCGGAACCTGATCTACAAGGACGAGCGTTTCGAGCTGATGGCGATCTGCTGGGACAAGGGCCAGTTCTCGCGGGTTCATAACCACGCGGACCAGATGTGCTGGATGACCGTCGTCGAAGGCACGCTCCGCGGTCAGAATTTCGGGGTCGAGGAGATGGACGAGTCGCGCGGTTACTGCAGGCTCTACGAAACGGACACCTTCGACCTTTCCGACTGCCTTGCGGCGAAGGTCGAACTCGAAAAACCGATCCACCAGATCCTGAACCTCCCCGAATTCGACCAACGCGCGATCAGCGTCCACATCTACTCGAAGCCCTTCGACCGCTGCCTTTCGTACTGCACCGATACCGACACCTTCAAGGAAGTGCCTCTGTATTACACGAGCGTTGAAGCGGTGCTCTGCGACGGCGTGGTGTTGTAGGGGCAGGACCTGTGCCTGCCCTGCGCCATCGGCGCGAACGTGGTTCACCACTGGGAGCACGGAGGGCACAGAGAGAAACAGGACTCAGATCCACACGGATCAAGGCACGGATTCGGGGTGAAACTCTGTCGCTCGGCGGACAAGTTTTCTAAAACCATCTGTGTTAATCCGTGACCTTTTTTCGCTCTCTGCGCTCTTGCGGTTTATTCCTTCCGCGTCGTTGACGAACCGGATGCGACCGAAAGATGCTATCCTAAACCAAGTCCTCGCCTGAATCATTTATACTTCTCCTTGCTGCCTTTCATCGATGTTCAGAGATCTCAGAAACTATCGTTTGCTCGCGATCGTGACCGCGCTGCCGCTGTTCCTTGCCTCCTGCGAATCGCTTCCCGGAACGAACACTTCAAACACGACACTTGAGACTACGGCTGGCAAGGTCGCCCACATCGCCGAGCGCGTCGACCTGGAATGCGGAGGCACTGATTTCAGGCTGTTCCGAGTGTCGCTCGAGAACGGGACCGAGGCCGTCACGCTTTTCAAGGGAGAAAAGGAAGTGAGGACCGAGCGTCTGCCGAGCCAGACCGAAGTCAAGAAGTTCAAGCTCGATCCTCTTCGGAAGACCGATGAGGGATTCGAGCTGTCCGTCGAATACGGCGACCGCTATTACCACTCGAAACGCTTCGGCTTCGACTGTGTCGAAGAAGGCTTCCATCTAGCGAGGATGAAGTCCGAGAGGTTCGATACGCAGAATCCGGGCAGGATCTCAAGGAAGGAATCGGTCGTCAGGCCGAGAAGGCCGTGGGAGGAATTCGGGCTGCGTTTGTACCTGATCGACTGAGGTTTTGAACCGCAAATAACCCAGAGAGCGCAGAGAGTTCCAAGTACGGACACGGATTAACACAGATTTGTAAGATTACTCGGATGCTTAGCGAACGAGTAATCCTAGACCATCTGTGTTAATCCGTGTCCCTTTCCCTCTCTCAGTGCTCTGCGGTCGGTCTACCCCGCCGCGTCGGCTTGCTTCCCCATATCCGGAGTCCATTTCAGCACCGGCTTCCTCGCCGCCGTAGCTTCGTCGAGCCTTCCTATCCGGGTCGTGTGCGGGGCGTCGATCACGAGATCCGGATCTTCCTGCGCTTCCCTCGCGATCGACTTCATCGCATCGACGAATTCATCCAGTTCGGCTCTTCCGACAGACTCCGTGGGTTCGATCAGCATCGCGCCGTCCACGATCAGCGGGAAGTAGATCGTCATCGGGTGGAAACCGTAATCGATCAGCCTCTTCGCGATGTCCAGCGTGTGGACCCCCTTCCTTGACTGCCGCTTGTGCGAGAAGATCACCTCGTGCATAGGGTCGGGCGCGAACGGGCGCTCGAAGTCCTCCTCCAGCTTCGCCGTCAGGTAACGCGCGTTCAGAACGGCCGCCTCGGTCGCCTCGCGGAGTCCCGTATCGCCGTGCGTCTTGATGTACGCGAGGGCTCGGATCATCATCCCGAAGTTCCCGTGGAATGCCTTCACGCGTCCGATAGAGTTCGGTCGGTCGTTGTCGAGCCTGTAAGTGTCGCCGTCTTTCACAACCGCAGGTTTCGGAAGGAACTTCGAAAGCTCTTCCGTGCAGCAGCACGGCCCGCATCCGGGACCGCCGCCGCCGTGCGGAGTCGAAAACGTCTTGTGAAGGTTCAGGTGGATAACATCGACGCCCATGTCGCCCGGCCTCGCGACGCCGACCAGAGCGTTCATATTTGCGCCGTCCATATACACCAGCCCGCCGGCCTCGTGGATCGTGTCGCATATCTCCTTTATGTTCCTTTCGAAGACGCCGACAGTGCTCGGATTCGTGAGCATAAGGCCCGCGACGCCGCCCTGGTCGCACAGCTCGCGGAGGTGCTCCATATCTGTCAGGCCTTCGTCGGTCGAGCGGATAGTCTTAACGGTAAAGCCCGCCATGTTCGCCGAGGCCGGGTTCGTTCCGTGGGCCGAATCGGGGACCAGCATCACGCGGCGGTTCTTCGATTCCTCGCCGAACTTTTCGTCGAGCGCGTCGCGGATGATCATCACTCCGGTCATCTCGCCGTGGGCGCCCGCCGCGGGCTGGAGCGACACGCCGGGAAGGCCCGTGATCTCCGCAAGGTCTTCCTGAAGCTCGTACATCAGCTTCAGGGCGCCCTGGGCTTCGTTCTCCGGCGCGAGCGGATGAAGGTTCGCGAAGCCGTCTATCCTCGCGACCTTCTCGTTCAGGCGCGAGTTGTATTTCATAGTGCACGAACCGAGCGGGTACATCCCCAGGTCGATCGAGTAGTTCCACGTCGACATCCTCGTGAAATGCCGGACCACGTCAACTTCCGAGACCTCGGGGACGCCGTCCAGATCGTCGTCGCGAAGGAGCTCGGCGGGGATGATCTCGTCGATCCCGGTCTCTTCCACGTCGAGTTCCGGAAGCCTGTAGCCGACGCGGCCTTCCTGTGACCTCTCGAAGATAAGCGCCTCGTTATGTGACGGATGGGTCGTTACTTTCTTAATGCTCATTTCCCGGTAGTTCACGCCTGCGATTTCGGCAGGCCGTTCTTGATGATGTGTTCCATCACCTCGCAGAAGCGGTCGAGCTCCCACAAGGCGGTGTAAATGTTGGGCGTGATCCTTATGCCCGTAAATTCGTCGTGGACGATCGGCGTGGTCAGGATGTGGTGCTTCGCCATCAGGTAAGTGCCGATCGCACCGGGATCCATACCCTCGATCTTCACGTTCGCGATCGCGCAGAACTGGCGCGGATCGAACGAAGTGTTGAAGCCGACCTTCGGGATCGTCTTCAGGCGATCCATCCAGTAACGCGAGAGATAGCGAAGCCGCTCTTCCTTCCGCTCTCCGCCGATCGCGTTGTGGAACAGCACCGCCTCGCCGATCGCGAGCCTCATCGCCGCCGAGTGCGTTCCGATCTCCTCGAACTTTCGAATGTCGTCCTTGTTCTTTTCCTCGGAGGCCATCAGCGCCCAGACTCTCGGAATCTTCTCCTTACGCACGTAAAGCATTCCCGTGCCCTTCGGCGCGTGGAGCCATTTGTGAAGGGAAGTGCCGAAATAGTCGCAGCCCAGGTCTTTTTGCCTGAAATCAAACTGCGCAAACGAATGCGCGCCGTCGACAATGGTCTCGATCCCGCGCCTGCGAGCCATTTCACATACCTGCTTCACGGGATTGATCTGACCCGTGACGTTGATCTGGTGCGAAACAAGGATCAGTTTCGTCCTCGGTGTAACGGCGCGTTCGAAAGCCAGAGCGATCTCCGAAGGGTCCTCCGGCGCTAAAGGGATCTTGATCAGGTTCAGCTTCAAACCCTCGCGCGCCTCGCGCTGACGGAGCGTCGTAAGCATTCTCGGATAATCCTGAGTGGTCGTCAGGATCTCATCGCCGGACCTGAGGTCCATTCCCATCAGGAGGATCTCCAGCGATTCCGAAGCGTTCCTCGTGATCGCGATCTCTTCCGCAGAGCAGCCGAAGATTTCGGCAAGTCCCTCGCGAACGGTCTCGGACTGAGGCTCGAGGATCCGCCACATCGTGTATGCGGTCGCGTCCTCCTGCTGCCACGTGTAGCGAACGAACGCTTCGGTCACAAGCCTCGGGCTTGGGCTCACGCCGCCGTTGTTCAAATTGATTATTCCTCGCGTGACAGAGAACGCCTGCTGTATCGTCGCCCAATAATCCTCATCAGAAGCGACAGCAGCGGCGGAAAGGCCTTTGACAGATCCGCCCGCAGCCTCGACGTTCTTCAGCAGCGCTCCGACGGCCGCTGAAGAAGCCGCCATCAGCCCGAGCGACTGCCCGGCGTTCGAAAGGAACGCCCGGCGGTCGATCTGAAATCTGTTATCTGAAATCGGCATCAATCGTTCCTTTAGCCGATCGCCGCAAGCGCCTCGACGAACGAATCGATCTGCTCCTTCGAGTTCGTCTCCGTCATGCAAACAAGGAAATCGTTCGGCCTGTTCCTGTAGTATCTCGACACGGGGATCCCGCCGAGAATGCCTTTCTCCCTGCTTAGCTTCGCAAGCATCGATTCCGCCTCGGACGGCCCGCTGACGACGAACTCGTTGAAGTTAGGTGCGCCGAAGGCGATGCTGTAGCCTTCCAGTTCCGAGATCCGCTTCCTTGCATATGCCGCCTTCTGCACGTTCTGCATCGCGATTTCCTGGAGGCCCTTCTTGCCCATCGTCTCCATATAGATCGTCGCGGCGAGGGCGATCAGCCCCTGGTTCGTGCAGATGTTCGAGGTCGCTTTGTCGCGGCGTATATGCTGTTCGCGGGTCGCCAGCGTAAGCACGAACCCCCGATTACCCTTCGCGTCGTACGCGACGCCGGAGAGCCTTCCGGGCATCTGGCGGACGAACTTGTCCCTGCAAGCGAAGAGTCCTACGTGCGGCCCGCCAAAGCTCATAGGGATACCGAAACTTTGCCCTTCGGCGACGACAATGTCGGCACCGCAGCTTCCGGGCGGTTTCAGCATCCCGAACGAGATCGCTTCCGTCACGACCACGACAAGCAGCGCTCCCGCGTTGTGGGCCTTGTCGGCAAGCCTGTCCAGTTCCTCGATACACCCGAAGAAATTCGGCGACTGGACCACAAGCGCGGCGGTCTTTTCGTCGATCTTCGCGAGATCGTCCTCAAGCACCCTTCCGGAGGTGGTGTCGAAGCCGATCGTGTCGAACTCCAGATCGCCGTGCTTTGTGTAAGTGCTAGCTACTTCGATGTACTCCGGATGGACGGTTTCCGCCACGAGCACCTTGTCGCGCCTCGTGACGCGCTGTGCCATCAGGAAAGCCTCCGCCACCGAGGTCGAACCGTCATACATAGACGCGTTCGCGACGTCCATTCCGGTCAGCTGGCAGACGAGCGTCTGGAACTCAAAGATATATTGGAGAGTGCCTTGGGAGACCTCGGGCTGGTACGGAGTGTACGAAGTGAAGAACTCGGACCTCTGGATAAGGTGATCGACGATTGTCGGCGAGAAATGCGAGTAGACGCCGCCGCCCAGGAACGAGGTCTTTCTCGCGGCAGGATTCATCTCCGCCAAAGATTCCATTCCGGAGATCACTTCGGGCTCCGCCTGCGGGGCGGTCACGTCAAGTTTTTCCTTAAGGATGATGTCGGAGGGGATCGAGCTGAACAGGTCGTCCGCCGATTCGAGCCCGATCTCGCGGAGCATCTCTTCCCGCTCCTCGGGCGAGTTAGGTATGTATCTCATAACGGCTTGATAATGACGAACGGCCCGCGAAGCGATGCCGCGGGCTGTTCCATCCGGCGCGCCGGACCGCGGCGCCTAGTCCTCTTCGGACTTCAGGTATTCCTCGTACTCCTCGGCGGAAAGCATACTGTCGAGCTCGCCCGGATTGTTCATTTTGACTTTTACCATCCAGGCGTCGCCGTAGGGATCGTCGTTGACCACTTCCGGAGTGTCGTTCAGATCGTCGTTCGTGCCGACTACCTCGCCGCCGACGGGGGTGAAGATCTCGGAGACCGCTTTAACGGATTCGACCGACCCGAACGCGTCGTGCGCGTTGAAGTTGTCACCCTCGTTCGGGAGCTCCACGAACACCACGTCGCCGAGCGATTCCTGGGCGTAATCGGTGATGCCGATGGTCGCGATCTCGCCGTCGACCAGCACCCATTCGTGGTCCTTGCTGTACCTCAGTTCTTCCGGAATGTTTGCCATAAAGTTATTGATTTCCCCGTGTTGAAATTGCCTACAAGGCATAAGACTCGACGGATCCGCAGTCCGAATACCGGAAGCTCGTCGCTTCCCGAAATTCGTGACCGGAAACATCAAGGTTCTGTCCTTTGATACCTGGAAAAGATCTATCTCGAGGTTCGCCCTCGACCCAGAAAAGCGGGTAGTGATTCGCGTTGACACGGTATGCGCTGATGCCCTTGATCAACTCGCCTCCGCACCTTTCGCACTTCGCGCCCTCCGGTTCAATCTGTCAGCGCTCCGTCTTGTAGAACGGCGTAGGAACGATCTCGGCTTTGAGCATCCTTCCGCGGACATCGATCTCGATCTCGTTGCCGGCCTCGGCAAGGTCCGGAGGCACGAATGCAAGTCCGATGTTCTTCTTCAGATAAGGTGCCGGGCTCGCTGAGGTGACGACCCCGACCTTTTCGCCGCTTACATAAACATCGAAGCCGTCGCGGGCGATGCCTCGGTCAATCATCTCGAATCCAACGAGCTTCCTTTCAAGCCCTCTCTCCTTCTGCTCACGCAGAGCCTCGCAGCCTATGAAGTCCGTTTTCAGTTTGCAAATCCAGCCGAGATTTGCTTCAAGCGGCGTGATCTTGTCGCTCAGTTCGTGACCGTAAAGCGACATCGCGGATTCGAGCCTGAGCGTGTTCCGCGCCGCGAGGCCGCAGGGCAGGATGCCCGTGTCGCTTCCGCATCCGCCGGCGTCGAGCATTCTGTCCCAAAGCTGCTTTGCCTTCCCGGGATCCGCGTAGACCTCGAAACCGTCCTCACCCGTGTAGCCGGTCCGGGAGATGATCGATTTAACACCGTCCACCTCGCCTTCGGCAAAATGATAGTAGTTGATAGAAGATAGGTTCGCGTCGGTCAGCGACTGCAGGATCGACTCCGCCTTCGGGCCCTGGATAGCGATCTGACAGTAATCATCGCTCGCCTTGGAAAGATCGACGGCGTAGTCGCCCTTGTGCGAATAGATCCACTCCCAGTCCTTGTCCTGCGTCCCCGCGTTTACGACAAGGAACAGCCTTTCGGGCCCGAACCTGTAAACGAGCAGATCGTCGACGACCGTTCCGCTCTCGTAAGTTAGCGCGGAGTAATGCGCCTGGCCGTCGACAAGCTTCGTGACGTCGTTCGTCGTAAGGTGGTTGACGAACGGGATCGCGTCCGGGCCGGCGACGTGGATCTCGCCCATGTGCGAGACGTCGAAGAGACCGCAGTGCTCACGTGTCCTCAGGTGTTCGGCGATCGTGCCGGCGGGATACTGGACGGGCATGTCCCATCCCTCGAAATCGACCATCCTGCCGCCCAGCTCGCGATGCGACGCGTTGAGCGGGGTCTTCTTCAGATCTTTATCTGTCATACGGCTTGAAGTTGCTGCTTATGAAAGAAACTACACTCTCTTTAGGTAAGCGTCAAGAATGCCTCCCGGCAGTGCGAAAAGGCTTTGAAAACGGTTGGAAATCAGGGCCGGAAGAGGTGGGTTTCGGGTGGGGAAAAGGGGATGCCGCCTCTAGGCGCTCAGCTTCGCTTCGCGATTTCAAATTGCAGATCTCAAATTACAGAAAATGCAGAAGTGAAGAACTGATTCCTTTTTTGAAATCTGAAATCGCGAAGCGGCGCGGCACGCAGCGCCTATGACACCTGAGCCTTTGCGGCTTCCTTCTTCGCCTTCTTCCGGTCCTTTGAGTCCGGCTTCTCGACCTTGGAGGATGCCTCGATGATGTCATTGCATTGGCCGATGGAGTCGTTGAGCAGCGCGATGTCACTCGCCGAGGTCGTTTTCGCCTTCATCGCCTCGAGCCTTGGAACCAGAGCCTTCGAGTAGTCGGCGAGGATATGGACCGCGAACGGGAACAGCTTGCTTTCCGCGTTGCGGTCGGCGACGTCCTCGATCTTGCTGACCGCCTCGTCAATGATCCTGTAGATGTCCGAGAGAATTTCCGATGGGCTGCCTTCCGGTAGCTCGCCCCACTTTTCGGACTCCTTCTCAAGACGCTTCATCTCGTCCTTAGAAAGCGAGGCCGTGCCCCCGATCGCGATAAGCCTGCGCTCGATCGCCCGGGTGTAGATGTCCATCCGGTCATCGACCGCCTGCTCGTTGCGTATAAGTTCGATCTCTTCGTTGGTGAGATGGTCGACGCGCTGCGGAAAGGCCGCTGTAGCGAAGATCGGAATCAAGAGAAAAACCAGCGCGGCGGAGAATAAGCGAACTCGCGCCGTTCGACGGGGACGGCTCATCGGCGGGATCCCCCTTCAGGGATGACCGTGTCGCCAAAGAAAGGCTCAAGCGCGTTGCTTCTCACGTCGCGAAGGAAATCCATCATCGCTCGCACGTGATATCCGTATTTGAAAGGAAGCGCCCTCCGAAGCAGTTCAAGGCGCGGAATGAATCCCCGCAGTGACTGCTCGAAACGTTTGAAGTTCTTGAACGAGCCCTTGTTCTCTTCGTTGTCGTGGAGATAACGCGCGGTGTCGCGGACCAGCGCCTGGAACCTTCCAAGCTGGTCCAGTGACTCCTGGAATTCTTCCTTGTCCGCGGCATTTTCCGACAGTTTCAAGCGGTTCTTCATAAACTCGAGAGCCAGTTTCGTGCGGTTGCTGATCTTGCCTTCAGCCGCCAGCTCGTCCTTTTCCTGCTTGGAAACAATGTTCAGGGGCGGCGGTACCACTCCTGCCGGAAGGGCCGCCTCTTCGGTAGGCGCCTGGGCGAAACCGTAGGAAGAAAGGAACGCCGCTATGATAAAACCGGAAACGATCGAGAAACCGAACGATCTCAAAGCGCGGCTTAACGGCCGCATGCATTGAGCGGCAGAAATACCGTGTTTTGAACTTGCTCTAAAAACCTCTGGAATCACTTGTCCCTATAGACTATCCCTCTTCGATCCTCGATTTCAAGAAATTCTCTCCCGGGCGGGCATTAATTTTTTCCTTTTCCTTCCTTCATTTGCCTCTGGAGTATCGGAAGGCGCAGTTCGACCCTCGATATCTCATCCTTGAAGGTCTCGGCGTTTGCGATCCGAAGGAACTTCTGATAGTTCGCCAACGCGTCGGGGTAACGCTCGAGCTGGTCGAAGCAGATCGCGAGGAAATAGTAGCCGGCGGCAAGCTCCGGCTGTTTCGCCGTGATCCACTCGTATTCGGCCCGTGCCTCGTCGAACCGCTCGAGCTTGAACAACGCGAACGCAAGGTTCGTCCGGACGGTGAAATTGTCCGGGAAATTCTGTCTGAGTCTGGTCAGAAGCGCCGCCGCTTCCGCGTTTCGGTTCAGTTGAAGAAGCGCGCCGGCATACCCGATCGCGTGACTGATGTTCGTAGGCTCGGCCCTGGAAGCCCGCAGGCAGTATTCGAGAGATTTTTCGGGAGCAGGCCTTCGGGTCATCTCGCAGAGCCTTCCGAGTAATGCAGGATCCTCCGGATTTTCGTCGAGCAGCTTCTCCAAAGGGGCCGGGTCCGATTCGAGATCGAGTTTGATCGTGGCCAGAAGTTCGGCCGCACTTCTATCCGTCGGCGCGATCGGCTCCAGGATCGAGATCGCGTTCGGCGTTCTTCCCGCGAGGTGTTCCGCCTTCGCAAGCTGCGTCTTCGCTGACGCGGAACCCGGGTCGGCGGCGACGAGCTGTTTCGCAATTGCGGAGGCGCCCTCCGCATCGCCCGAGGCAATCCGGATCTCAACGAGCTGTGAAAGCGAGGGTCCGCTGTTCTCGTCGAGAAGCAGTGCTCTTCTGACGCTCTCCGCCGCCGCGGCAAGATCTCCTGTCTCGCGCTCGACGGCTGCCTTGGCGGCCCAGATCGAGGCGGGTATCTTCGCCTTGGAAGTCAGGATCGTCAGTTTCTGCAGATGCGTCTTCAGTGCGTCCGGCCCGGCGCCGGTTCTAAGTAGGACCTCGGTAAGCGCCGGGTAGCAGGGGATGCACATACCGTCGAGATCGAGCGTCTTTCGCAGAACCGCGCCCGCTTCCTGATACGAACCCTTTGTCACCAGGAGCCCGCCAAGCGCGGCCATCGGAAGAGTCCAATCGGGTTTGTATTCGATCGCCATCCGGTAAGCCTGCTCGGCGCGTGCGAGATCGCCCCTCGATCCATAGATCGAACCGATTTGATACTCCGCTTCCGGGAACTCAGGAAAAAGGCGCAACGCCTCCTTGTAATGTTCCAGCGCCTTGTCCAGGTCACCCGCCTCGTGCGCGTCCTGCCCGGCATTAAATGCCGCGATCGCATTTTCCGTGTCGTCCTGCGTAAGGTTTGCGGGAGCTGTCTGGGAAAATACCTCTTCGTCTTCCTGGCCGGGAACGGCCGTTACCGCCGGACCCGCGATCAGCAAGGCGGCAAGGAACAATAATGCGGTGTTGAAGAGCGGTCGCATAAGATCACAATGATAATAGGTATCGAGCCGCAAGTGAACCGCGCGCTCGGCTCTTGGATCGGATCTGACCCGGGAACGGTGACTAAGAGAGCACCGGTCCTTTCAAGGGTTGCCACGTCGAACACCGTTGGAAGGCGCAATCCTTTTTGATAGCATCGGTGTTTGTCTTACGCATATGAATATGAACACAGATTCCGCGGCCGAAAAGGAGCTTGAGCTCCGCCGGTCGCTTGCAAGGTTCAGGAGCGTCCTGATCGCCTTTTCCGGAGGCGTTGACAGCTCGTACCTTGCGTTCGTGGCTACGGACGTCCTTGGCTCCGGGGCTCTCTGCATCACAGGGCTTTCGCCGACCGTCGCAGGCGAGCACAGGGGACGCGCTCTGAAGGTCGCCGGCAACCACGGCTTCAACCACCGGCTGATCGTCACTTATGAGCTGGAAGATCCCGATTATGTCAAAAATGACACGCGCCGCTGCTTCTACTGCAAGAACGAACTTTATGGACGATTGAGGTCGATCGCAGAAACGGAGGGGATCGCCGCCGTTCTCGACGGCACGAACGCGGATGATCTTTCGGATCACAGGCCAGGGAGGGATGCGGCGGAAAAGTTCCGGGTCCGAAGTCCTTTGGCGGAGATCGGCTTTACGAAAGCCGAGATCCGCGAGATGAGCAGGCGGCACAAACTCGAGACGTGGGACATTCCCGCCAGCCCCTGCCTTGCGTCCCGGATCCGGTACGGAGAACCGGTGACGATCGAAAGGCTCGGGCGCGTCGAGAGGAGCGAGGCATTCGTCAGATCGCTCGGTTTCCGCGAGTTCCGAGTGAGGTCTCACGGAAGTCTTGCAAGGCTGGAGTTCTCGGCCGAGGAGATCGCGATTGCGTTCGTCGAAGAGACAAGTTCGGCGATCCGCGCCAGACTTATGGAGTACGGATTTGACCGGGTGATCCTCGATACTGAGGCCTTTGTAACCGGGTCGATGAACCGCCGTGGCGTGAACCGTTCGGCGATCGCGACCGCAGGCGAATGCGAAGGGGAAACGTCCTCGGGCTCCGGCACCGACTGACCGGGCGGCTGCCGCGATCCGGGACGGCATCGTCGTAACAGTTCCCGGAACGGAATCCGGACCCTACGACGCTGGCGGCGGATCGTTTGGAAATATCGGATAGGGTGAGGTTTATGACGTTTTCACTCTTGATTTTGAAAATGATCTAAAGTAAGGTCTTGCAAGGGAGAACGCTTCATCTACTAAGGAAATGGAGTTTTTGTTAACCGATTGCTTTGCTCCCGATGACAACAAAGAGATTTGTTAACTAAACGACTCTGTATAGGTCTTTGCCTTCACCGCGGGTGATCGCGATGGGGGGTAAAGAGCTATATTTGCAATAATTGTGTAGCTTACGTGCAAATCATGTGGTATGATTTGCGGGTCGTAACGCTTACATTTGAACCTAAAGTTTAAGAAACTTATTTTCGGCGGAGGAATGTGATGAAACTCGCTAATAGGGCGTTTCTACTTACGATCATATTGATGTCGCTCGTTTTGGCCGCTACCGGCCAGACTGAGCGGCCGGAGTCCGACGACAGGAACATCGCCCCGACGGTCGGGACGGGTGGTCCGGTCGGCGGTCCTACGGGACTGTTCACGGTTTACGACGGACAGAATCTCCGAAAGGGGGAGTTTACGTTCAGCGTTGCCTATAGCAATTACGATCGCGATCCGGGAGACGCAGATATCGCGGAAGTTCCGGTGAGCTTCCAGATCGGTCTCAGCGATCATATCGAACTTTTCTTTAATACGGACGCATACAGGGCGATCAAGATCAATTCGCCCAGGCACCTTTCAAGTTTTTATTTGCCTAATGCGACATTCTTTAGCGGTCCGGCGATCGTCCTGGCACCTTCGGGACTTCTGAACAATCAGTTCGCCGGCCAGGCGGTGTTCCGTCCGACCGGAAACCAGCCTTTCGCTTTCTTCCCGTTTGTCGGCGCATCGGCCGGTACATTCGGTTTTCCGATCAGCGCCACCCATAATCCGGTGCTTGGTGCTAGCAGTACCGGCGGAGCGCAGGGAGTCTTCCCCGGGATCGGCTCGATCTACGGAAGCATTCTTCCGGGTGTCGTGCTTCATACGGTTTTCGTAAATGCCAGTCCGCAGGGCGGAAGCATTATCGAGGTGCCGGTGATCTTCGCGACCGCGCCGTCTTACCTTCCTGACGCGCCGTTCATAGGACGCACTTACGGCGAGTCCGCCTTCAGCACGTTTAGTGCCGGTGCGAAGATCCGATTCACGGGACCGACAAACCCGATCGGCGTCGGTGTCATTCCTTTCTATAGGTGGTACTGGGACAGGCCCAACGATTCCGACGGCTTCACCCAGCTTCAGAGGGGCGCGAGCCCGGGTTCGAAGCGGGGCGACATCGGTCTGATTGGTTTCGCCGATGTAAGGGTCCGCAAATGGATGAACATTTCGGCCAACGTTGGTTACATCTATAACGGCGACGTCAAGGCCGATCTTCCCGGAAGCGGCGACATCACCCTGCTTGACAGACCCGATGAGCTGATCGCCGCCTTCGGTGTCGACTTCCCGGTAAACAAGTACTTTCAGCCGATCGCGGAATTCCGGTCGCTGCAATATGTCGGAGGCAGGACGCCCAACTCGTTCGAGAACAGCCCGTATGACGGTATTGTCGGCGCTCGGGTATTCCCGAGGCGTTGGTTCGGATTCGGTGCGGCCTACAGGTATCACTTCAATCCGCAGAACATCGACTCGTTTGACGATTCGGATACCTTCAACGGCACGATCGTCATTCCGTGCTTTACGGTTCCGGGTGACTCGACACCGCAGGAAGGAACGTCAACCTGCCAGCCGCAGGTCATCCGCACCTCGTTTGACGGCGTTCCGCTCGGATTCAGGCCTTCGACCGATCCGCACGGATTCATCCTCCAGGCGTGGGTCGGAAGGCGCAATAACAGGGCCACGGAGGTTTTCAACCAGTGGCCGACGATCAACGCATTTGAGCTGAGTCACGATACGATCGAGAAACCCTGTGCCCCCGGATTCCAGCCGAGAGAAGGCGTGGAATGCCGGGACGACCAGACCGTGGAGGTCCGCACGAGTGCGTCTGATCCGGAAGGCGATGTCCTGACCTATAACTACACGGTCACGGGCGGTCGCATCATTGGTCAGGGAGCAAACGTCACCTGGGATCTCAGCGGCGTCAACACCGGTACCTATACTGTGACTGTCGCGATCGACGACGGCTGCGGGCTGTGCGCGGAGCCTCAGACCCGAACGGTCGAGGTCGTCGAATGCGACTGCGTCCAGGTCTGCGAATGCCCAGAGCTCACGGTTGACGGACCTGCTTCGGCAGTCGAGTCGGGCGAGACGATGACGTTCACCGCGAACGTGGTCGGCGGCAACCAGCAGACCATCACGTACAGCTGGGAGGTCGACCAGGGTACGATCATAAGCGGTCAGGGTACGCCTCAGATCGTTGTCGGCACCGAAGGGCTTGAAAACACGAATGTTCGGGCCACGGTCACGATAACCGGCGACCCCGGCTGCAACTGCGACGCTTCGGCTTCCGAAACGGGCGTGGTCGCTCCTGAACCTGATCCGGAACTCGTCGACGAGTTCGGTCCCCTCTCGCCAAACGACGTCAGGGCCAGGCTCGACATCTTCGCCACCAGGCTGGCGAACGAGCCGACGGCGACCGGCTACATCGTCAACTACGGCAGTGCAAGTGATGTAGCGCGCCGCGAGCGCCTGATTCGCGACCACCTGGTGAGCAATCCCCTCGGTCCGCAGATCGACCCGTCGAGGCTCGTGTTCGTGAACGGCGGTGTCGAGACCACCATCCGCACCAGGCTGTGGATCGTACCTGCCGGTGCCGATGCCAGCACGGTCAACGAATAGTCCTTAGCTCCCGAGCCTTCGGGCAAGGGACATTCTTCCGAACGGGAGGCGGCGATCCGCCTCCCGTTTTTTTGCTTTTCAGAGTGATACCGCGCTTCCGGAGACTTCCGGACCGGACGCCGGATTTCTAGACAACAGGCCGTCGATGGAGTAACATCCTTACTTACGGTTGAATTGATCGTCCTTTCCCTTAATCTTCAATCGGGTCGACCACAAAAGTTAAACCTCTACATAAAGTTATGAATTCAAGATCTATCTGGAGTGTCTTGCGGGTGAAGCTGACCGTAGCGGTCGTTTCTCTGTTTGTTGTCAGCGGTTTTGCGAACGACGAGATCGCGAAGTTCAGACAGTGGCAGAACGTAGGCCCTTCGGGCGGCGACGTTCGCGTGATCGAGGTCGATCCGAAGAACAAGAACCACCTGTTTCTTACGACGCTTGACGGGCAGATTTACGGTTCATACGACGCCGGAACCACCTGGGAGCTTCTCGCGAACCTGCACGAACCGCAGCTTATTCTCGACGATCTGATCATAGACGCCAGGGACTCGAACATACTCTACGTCGCGGGCCACAGGGGAAAACGCCCGGGAGGCTTTTTCAAGAGCATCGACGGCGGCAGGACCTGGAAGGCAGCGAAAGAGCTCAAAGGCGAGTCGATCCACGCAATGGTCCAGGCTTCGAAGGATCCGAACATGCTGCTCGTCGGTTCGGTCAGCGGCGTATGGATCTCAAGAGATTCCGGCGACACCTGGACGAAGTTCTCGTCTAACACGACACCTGACAAGCTGAACTCGCTCGCCATCGACCCGCGCGACACTAACATCATCTACGCGGGGACTTGGTGGCGTGCCTACAAGTCGACCGACGGCGGAAACAACTGGCGGCTTGTAAAGGACGGGATGATCGACGATTCCGACGTCTTTGCAATCGAAATCAATCCGGAGAATCCGGATTCCATCATCGCTTCCGCCTGCTCGGGGATCTATGAATCGAAAAACGGCGGAGAAGCCTGGAGGAAAATTCCGGGAATACCTTCGGAATCCAGGCGAACACGGGACATCGTCCGGCATCCGTCCAAGGCCGGCGTCATTTTCGCGGGCACGACGGTAGGTTTCTGGATGTCTTCGAATGGCGGACGCACGTGGCGAATGACGACTCCGAAAAGCACGACAGTTAATTCGATAGCGGTCCATCCGGATGAGCCGAACCGGATTTTTATCGCGACCGATGTAAACGGCGTGATGGTCTCTTTGGACGGCGGTCTCAGTTTCAAGCCGAGTAATGGTAATTTTAGCAGCCGGTTCACTTACGGCCTGACACCGGATTCAGAACTAAAGAATCGTATTTACGCATCAACCATAAACACGACGGGCGGCGGCGGATTTGTGTTCATCAGCGACGACTTCGGCCAGACGTGGTCGCCTTCGATGAAAGGGCTGGATCCTGTCCGAACAACTCCATACGGGATCGTTCAGGACCGCACCGACCCGCAGATCCTTTATCTTGCCTCGAACTTCGGTATTTACACGTCGCCCGATCGGGGCGCGAGTTGGAAGCTCGTAGAAGCGCCGAAGCCCGTTCGAACTACGCGTTCAAGAAGAGGTGCCAAGCAGGCGGCGGACCCGAAGCCGGAGCCCGGAATCGTTCCGGCGATTGAGACCAAGATCAACATTCTGACCTATACGGAGGACGGAATGGACGGATTTTACGCCGGGACCAACAACGGCCTTTATGTCACCTACGACATCGCTAAGGGCTGGAAAAAGCTTGAATTCGGCGAAGGGCTCGACGAGCAGGTCTTTGCCGTGCACGTCAATCCGCGGATGCCGCAGATCATTTGGGCCGGGACCGCCAAGTCCGGCGTTCTGATGTCGAACGATTCAGGTGCTACCTGGGCGAAGATGGAGGGAGTGCCGGACAGATTTCCGATCAGCACCATCACGTCGGACCCGACGAAACCCGAAAGGCTCTATGTCGGTTTGATCCATACGATCTATCTCTCCAGGGATTTCGGAAAGACCTGGGTCAAGCGCGGTGGGAACCTCCCGCTCGGCAATTACACCTCGATACTGATCGATCCGGACAATTCTGACGAGGTTTATGCCGCGAGCTCGTTGGAACAGGACGGCGGGATCTACTTCTCTCAGGACGCAGGCTGGACCTGGCGGCGTATCGACACGCACGACAAGGAACTCGCGAGCCATCGGGTCTGGAGCCTAGTGTTCAGCGCGTCGAATCCGAATCAGCTGCTTGCCGGCACGCATTCGTCAGGAATCTACCAGTTCGAAAGGACGGGCGGCGCGGCGCGGAAAAAGACGGTCACCGCTTCGAACAGCGAGTTCTCGGATTCGAATCCGGATGCGGTGAAGAAGCCCGGGACCTCGAATCAGCAGTAACCTGATCCGTTTCGACGACAATATAGTAAGGCGGCCAATTCGGGCCGCCTTTTCTGTGTTTGAACGATGCTCGGACGGACACTTATAATACCCGGATGAACGTCCGCCCGGGAACAGCCGCAGGAACGCGGCCATACGAGATCACGCGCCTCGATCTACGGTCAGTTCCCGGACAGTCGCCTCTCTTTCTCGACTTTCTATACGACCACCCGAAAGTCTTAAAGTTCTACCCGAATCTTGAGCGTGAGCTCTCAGAAGTAGCAAACGACATCCTTGAGAGTTACTCGGTCGACCGGTCCGGGCTCTGTGCGATGCTGGAGACTTTCAACAGGGCCTTGGGTGCGGAATCCGAGACACTTTTGAGCATCGACCGCCTTCGTTCGAGCAAGTGCGTGGCGGTGATGACCGGCCAGCAGGCGGGACTTTTCTCCGGCCCCGCGTACACGATCTACAAGGCGGTTTCCGCTATTCGGTTCGCTGGTGAGCTCGCGCGGAGCGGCATCGAAGCGGTACCTGTTTTCTGGATCGCCTCGGAGGACCACGACCTCGATGAAGTGAGCGAGACCTGGTTTCCCGGCGGCGCGGACGGAATCGCCGGGATCGCATACGAATCCGAAATTGACGATTTCGCGAGATCTGTCGGCAATGTTAGTTTCGGCGAACCTATCGAAGGGCTGGTCGAGCTGGCGGGCGAACTTTTGTCCGATCCGGACAGGGCCGGGCGCGTCGCGGATCTTCTGAAGGAATGTTACGTTTCGGGAGCCACGTTCTCATCCGCTTTCGGGAGGCTGCTTCTGCGCATTCTCGGACGGCAGGGGCTCGTACTCGCTTCCCCTCTTGGGCCGGATTTCAGGACCCTCGCGGCGCCGATCGTGAAGAAGGCGGTCGAGAAAGCGGCTGAGATCGGCGACTCTCTACGGCAGCGGGACTTTGAACTGAAAGGGAACGGCTATCACTCACAGGTCCACGCGGGCGAAGACTTCTTCCCGTTCTTTCTGATCGATGAAGACGGTAGGCGTGTTCCGCTGAGGCTCGACGGCATCGATTTGGTCCGCAGGCAGGACACGAACGAGTCTATCGCCGTTTCGGAACTTGTAGCGAAGCTCGATAAAGACCCTTCGATCCTGAGCCCGAACGCGATAATGAGACCGGTGGTTCAGGACTTCGTCTTTCCGAACGTGTGTTACTTCGGAGGAAGCGCAGAGGTCGCGTATTTCGCTCAGAATTCGGCGGTGTACGAAGTTCTCGGGAGGCCCTCGATCCCGATCCGCCACCGCGCTTCGTTCACGATCCTCGAACCGAAGAACCGCCGCACGCTGTTAAACTACTCGCTCAGATTCGAAGACATTTTGAAGGGAAGGGAAGCGGTCACCGGCGAGATCAAAGAGAAGTTCCTGGACCCGGAGACCTCCGAAGCTTTCCGCAGAACGCGCTCCGAGTTCGAAAAGCTGATTGACGGCCTTAAAGCGAGGCTTGAAAAGAGCGAGCCGACGCTCGCCGAAAGCCTCACGAAGCGCAGAAAGAGGATCCTCTGGCACCTCGAAACACTTCACGAGAAATTCCTGAAAGCCGAATCCTTCAAGGACGAGGTCGCGGCAAGGCGACTCGCGTATCTCTTCAACACCGCTCTACCGAACGATGCGCTCCAGGAGCGGACCATCAATTTTCTGTATTTCTACGCCTTGTTCGGCGACCGTCTGATCGAATGGCTGATCGAGTCTGCCGGCTCGGATGGTTCCGAGCACACGATACTGACGTTCTGAGGGGAGATGATACTGATTGTAAAGATCGAAGGCGAGAACCGTGAGGTCTCGGTCAAACGCGAAGGGGAAAAGGTCTTCGCAGAGGTGGACGGAAGAAGTTACGAGCTTGTCGAATCGAGGCCGGAGCCGGGAGTGTATCATTTCAAGCTCGGCCGCGAAGTTCGCGAATTCTCCGTACTTCCCGAAAAGAAGGGCGACTTCTCGGTGTCCGGCGACTCGAAGGTGTTTGCCGCGGCTGTTTCAGATCCGAGAAAGCTCGGGTCGTTTTCCGCCGCAGATGCCGAGGCGGACGGTGTCGCGGAGATCCGTACGCAGATGCCCGGAAAGGTGGTCCGCATCCTTGTTTCGGAAGGCGATGAGGTTTCAGCCGGCGACGGCGTGATAGTCGTGGAGGCGATGAAAATGCAGAACGAGATGAGATCGCCCAAGGACGGTACCGTCAGAAAGGTCTTGAGCGCGGAAGGGGAAACCGTCAACTCGGGTGACGTGCTGGTCGTGATCGAGTGAATCAACAAGGATGGCGGGGATTAAGGGGGTGCCAGGAGGCGCGATTCCTCGAATTCCTGAGTTCCCCTTAAACAGAGGCGCGATTCAGGAACGGTGGAATCTTCTCTCGATGTCCTTCATCGTCAGCCGAAGGATCACGGGCCTACCGTGCGGGCAGGTGGTGGGCGACGAGGTCGCGAAAAGCCTGTTCACCATCCAGGCCATTTTCTCCTCGGTCAGCTTCATATTGATCTTCACCGCCGCCTTGCAGGCAAGCGAAGCGGCGATCTCGTCGCGAAACGCGGCCCTGACGCCTTTGCGCTTCGATCTGTCCGCCGAATCCAAAAGCTCAGCAAGCAGATTCGCGATGTCCATCGGCGGCAGACCGTTCGGAACGCTCTGGACCGCGACGGTCCTTCCCGAAAGCTTTCTCACGCCGAATCCCGCGTTCTCGAGGTCGTCCTTGACCTCAGGGAAGATCTCAGCCTGAGCCGGTGTAAGGTCAATGGTTTCGGGCACGAGCAGGTTCTGCGACTCGGCCGGCCTTTCGTCCTCGCGCTGTCTGAACTTGTCGAAAAGGATCCTCTCGTGTGCGACGTGCTGGTCGATCAAAAGAAGCCCCTGGTCGTCCTGAGCGATGATGAAGCTGTCGTGAAGCTGACCCATCGGCCTGATCGCAGCGGAGTCCAGATCCGAGACCTCGAGCGCTTTCGGGAGCGATTCGGCGGAATCGAAGACCGGGGCAGGCGTGTCCTGCTCTTGAGACTCTTCGTGAAGGATCACCTCCGCCATCTCTGGTGACGATTCGTCGGATGATCCCGCGCGCTCTTCGGCGATCTTTTCAAAATCGCCAGCGTCGTCAGGTATCTTAAAGTCTATCCTCTCTTGCGGCAGGTCTCGCCTTTCTTTGGGGCTTTCGCGCCGCACCTCGATCGACGGTCCCGGATCGGGCATCGTGAACCGGGACGTAGCTTCCGCGGCGCCGGCCGACCGGGCGGCGTTTCCTATTCCGGCATCAGCAAGCGCACTCTTCACTGCCTCTGTGATCACGTCCCGCACGGCAAGCGCCCTCCGGAACCGGACCTCCGTCTTCGCCGGATGCACGTTCACGTCGATCTCCTCGAGCGGTATCTCGAGGAACAAAAGAGCAACCGGATAGACGCCGTGAGGAAGGACCGAACGGTAGCCTTCCTGAAGCCCTGCGGAAATGAGCCTGTCTTTTACAAAGCGGCCGTTTATGAAGAAATACTGCGCGTCTCTTGTCGTTCGCCTCTCGCGCGGCGCCGAAACGAATCCGCTCACGTTAGCGACGAACTCGCGGCCCCCTTCGACGGGAAGAAGGCTTTCGATCATCCGCGGTCCGAATATCTGGAATGCCCTTTCTTTCAGGTTCTTGGCCGGGACGGCGCGGATAAGCTCGCGACCGTTGTTTTTCAGCGTGAACGCTACGGAAGGATTTGCCAGTGCATAATGCGTGACGATGCTTGTGATGTGGAAGTTTTCGGTTGCCTGCGACCGCATGAACTTTCTGCGAGCGGGCGTGTTGAAAAAGAGGTCGCGCACCGAAACGGTCGTCCCGGTCGGGCGCGCGGCTTCACGGACGTCCACAAGCGTTCCCCCTTCTATCAGCACGCGTGTTCCGGCAGGTCCGTCGTGAACCTTCGAGACCATTTCGACCTTTGCGACCGAGGCAATGGACGCAAGCGCTTCTCCCCGGAATCCGAGCGTGCGAATCCTGCCGAGATCTTCCTCGGACCTGATCTTCGAGGTCGCGTGCCGTTCGAATGCAAGAATCGCGTCCTCGCGGACCATTCCCTCGCCGTCGTCCGCTATCTGCATTAAACGCCTTCCGCCAAGCTCGATCTCGATGCCGATGCGAGTCGCGCCTGCGTCTAGGGAGTTCTCAAGGAGTTCTTTTACGACCGACGCCGGTCTTTCGACCACTTCGCCGGCCGCGATCTGGTTCGAAAGGTGATCGGGAAGGACGATGATCTTGGAGGTTGTCATTCGCTATACTTCGGTTCAGGATGATCGGACGCGGTGCCGCCCGAGAGGCGGATCAGGCATTCCCGGCAGAGGCATCCGGAGTAACGTCCGGCGAGATCCGCGAGTGCCGCTTCGGTCACCGATATTTCCGAGCACCAGCACGACGAGGCGTCGGCGCCGCATTCGAATTCTCCTCCGCAGGCAGCGCAATTCTCGTTACGAATGCCGGCGATATTGAGCGACGAAGATATCGTCATTACACGTCGGGAGCTTAATCAAAAGAGGCCGCCGGCGATGACGGCCTCTTCGAATCGGAAATAAAGATGACTACGCCGACGCCGATTCGGACTCGTCCGTTTTGTTCGGCTGGGGCGTGATCCTCAGGTATGGCTTCACTTTTCGGAATCCCGCGGGGAACTTCGCCTCCGCTTCTTCATCCGAAAGCGCCGGCACAATGATGCAGTCGTCTCCGTTCTTCCAGTTCACGGGCGTCGCAACGCTGTAATTCGCGGTGAGCTGAAGCGAATCGATCACGCGGAGGATCTCGGTGAAATCCCTTCCGGTGCTTGCCGGATAAGTGATCATCAGCTTGATCTTCTTGTCGGGCCCGATCACGAAGACCGAACGGACTGTGAACGTGTCGTCCGCGTTGGGGTGGATCATGTCGTACAGGTCCGAAACCTTTCGGTCCTCGTCGGCGATCACCGGGAAATTGATAGCCGTGCCCTGCGTCTCCTCAACGTCCTTTGCCCATTCAATATGTGAATCGAGCGGGTCCACACTGAGTCCGATGATCTTCACGTCCCGCCTGTCGAACTCGGGTTTCAGCCTCGCGGCACAACCCAGTTCGGTGGTGCACACGGGCGTGAAGTCTTTCGGGTGCGAAAAAAGAACTCCCCAATCGTCCCCGAGCCATTCGTGAAAGTTGACCGTGCCTTCTGTTGTCTGCGCCGTGAAATCAGGCGCCGTATCTCCTAATCTAAGCGACATATCGTTACTCCTTAAGTGCTTTCGGCTATCACGACTAAACGTGTCCGAATGCAAAAATTCGAGGGGGAAAATGCCGGAACTTCAGTAAGGAAGCGCGGTACTTCCGGCGAATACTTCAACGGTCAAAAGACCGTGCGATCAAGACAGCGATTCTAATCTTTATGTGAATGTTACTGCTAATGCCGGTTTCAAACAAGAATTGGCCAGGGAAGGAGGTCTGAAAGGGGAGTCAAACCGCTTCTGAATGTATTTCCGGCTCGTCTCCGGATTTCGCCGAACGCCTGAGGCGGACGAGCTGAATGCGCTTTGCATCGGCCTCCAATATCTCGAGATCGAGGCCTCTAAAGCTCAGCGTCTCGCCTTTCTTCGGCACATAGCCTGCCTCAGTTGTGACGAGCCCGGCGATCGTCGTGAAATCGTCGTCCTCGATCTCCATATCAAACAAGCGCTCGATCTTCCCGATCTCGGTCGATCCGACCACTTCGAAGGACCCGTCTTCGCCCTCCATTATCTCGATCACCTCTTCGGCGCTATCCTCGTCCTCGATCTCGCCGACGATCTCCTCCAGGATGTCCTCGACGGTAACGAGCCCCGCCACCCCGCCGTATTCGTCGATTACTATCGATATTTGCACGTGATTGAGTTGCATCGATTTGAGAAGCTCGGAGACTGATTTGGTCTCGGGAACGAAATACGCGGGCCTCAGGAGCGGCTCGATCGGCTCGGATTCCTTGTTCTCGGCCCACGCGTTGAGGATGTCGCGTACGTAGATCACGCCCTCTATGTTGTCGATGTTGTCGCGGAAGACGGGAAGTCTGGAGTATTTCTCCTCGATTATAGTGTCGCGGGCTTCAAGGACCGAGGACTCGATCGCTAGCGCGACGATCTCCGTGCGGGGAGTCATCACTTCCTCGACCCGCGTGTCCGAAAACTCGATCATAGTCTCGATCATCTGCCGTTCTTCTTCCTCGATGATCCCTTCCGCCTTGCCTACGTCTATGAGCGCCTGGAAGTTCTCATCCTCATCCTCATCGTTCGCCTCCGGCTCGTGGTCGGCGTCTTCCGTTTTTTCGCGTCCCCGGAACGAAGGCTCAAGCGGATCGGCGATAAGCGGGAGGAGGAAATAGACGGGTTTGATGACCGGAAGAAGAAAGAGCAGTTTCTTTTCGGGCTCCTTGAGCGTGAAAAAACGCGGGATGATCTGGCGGAAAAGGACGCTCAGCGCGAGGCCGATCAAGAGCGAGTAGATCAGCATCTCGCGGGGGGTCTGGTAGAAGCGATAGACGATCAGTACGACGATCACTGAAAAGATGATCAAGAGGATCTGGATAGCCGAGGAGAGCGCGAATCGGAAGCGGGGACGGTTCTCCGAGACCTCCTTTAGGAACGCGACGGAATTCGACTGGTTCTTTTCTTCGGTTTCGGAGAAGAGCCGCCGCAGGCTCACGTCGCTCAGCTGCGAGAACGACATGTCCACAGACGCCACCAGCGTGAGGGCCAGAAGCAGGCACACGGCGATGATTATCTCGATCTCCATTTACTGGGAAGATTGTAGTTTCTAACGGCGGGATAGTAAATCGTGAATGGAGAGTGGCGGTTGGTGGATCGTCAATCGTGAATGGTGAATCGTGAATTGTTAATCGTGAATTGTGAATGGTGGACAGTGAATTGTGAATTGTAAATTGCGGATAGAATTTGTTTCCCGCCTGATTGACAACCGCTTTACAGGTTTGACTACCATTCATGATCCCCGTTTAGAACAGCGCTTCGCGCTGCAGAAGGCGTGTGACGCCCGACTAAACGCGCCGCCATGACGCCCCGTTTAGAGCAGCGCTTCGCGCTGCAGAAGGAGGGCGAAGCCCGACTCAACGCATCGACACGACGCCCCGTTTAGATCAGCGCTTAGCGCTGCAGAAGGAAGGCGAAAGATTCATTCAATAGCGACAGGCTTAAGCCTATCGTACCTCGCGAAGCCGCGGGATTACTTCTTTGACTTGCTTGGTTCCTTCTCGATCTCAGAGAACAATTGTTTCATAAGGTCGCCGAGCTTTGGATCGTCTTTCTCACTGAGGATCACGACATTTCCTCCGGTTTTTTTCGTAATATTCCGCAAGGCGGATTCGGCCTTCTTTTTTGGGCTCTTGCTGACGAACAGTCCTCCATCGGTAGAAAGTTCCTCTGTAAGGGCTACCGCAAATACTTTCACCTTGATAGCAAGAAGCTCTTCGATCAATTCCTTCTCTTTGATCTTGCTGGCCCTGTCCTCGCCGTCGGTGACCACTACAAGAACTCTCTCGTTCTTATCATCGTTGCCCGCCTCTTTTGCGATAGACTTGGCCACTTTCGCGATCGAGTCGAAAAGAGTTGTTCGGCCTCCGACGGTTCGCAAGAGCTCGAGCCGTTGAGCCAGCCTTCTCAAATCGTTCGTCCACTCAGGATCGGAGCGGACCGTCGCGTATATCTTGCCGTCCCGTCGGGTGGATTCGTGATCGAAAATAGCGATCTTGCAGTCGGCGGCAAGATGATCAACCAGTGCAAATCCAACCGCAGAAACTTCGCCCATCAGGAATCGCATCGATCCTGTATTGTCGAGCAAGATCCCGCACGAACTTCCGTTTTCCGTGCGCGAGTCCTGCCCCGCAACCGGAAAAGCGAACGCCAGCAGGGTGATCAGGACCAGGATCGGTTTTGAAGCTACAGATGCTTTGAACAATCTCATATCGGGTGGCTTGAATTAAAGAGGCAAAGTCGGATCGTGTAAGAGTGTGGCTTTATTATCGGCTCTGAGAGCGTGACACGCAATTTTCATTTAAAAAATGCGGCTCTGTGTACTTAAAGATGCCATGAGCCGCGCTGTGCGCGGCCTGGGCAGCGCCAAGCGCTGCTCTAAACGGGGTTGAGTTCTTGCGCGTTGAGTCGGGCTTCGCCCTCTTAATGCAGTCCGAAGGCTGCTCTAAACGGGGGCATTTTGCTAGCGGATCAAGTCGGGCTTCGCCCGACTCTTGCAGCCCAGAGGGCTGCTCTAAACGGGGACGTTTCTTGTTCGTGGGTTGAGTCGGACTCTATTCCTTATTTCCGAGTAACTTTGCCGCCGCCTTGTCCAGGAACCATCTGACCTCACCGTTCGCGGGCTCGATGCATTGGGCGGGATACCGGGCGCAGTTCTTCTCACCCTCGATTGCCTCTCGGACCGCTTCGGCCTTCGCCTCGCCAGTGACGAGGAAGAAGATCTTGCGTGCGTTCTCGAATGCCGGATATGTGAGTGTGAGGCGGTTAGTGTCGAGCTTCTCCACACGATTCATCACCGCAATCCGGGAGGTTTCCGAAAGCGCATTGGTGTTGGGGAAAAGGGAAGCAGTGTGGCAGTCTTCGCCCAGCCCGAGCATCACGAGGTCGAATCGCGGGAACTCTTCGTCACCGAGCTTGAAGAACCTGCGGATGGCCTGCTCGTACTTTACAGCCACTTCTTCCGCGTCGATGATCTCCGTGGGCCAGCGGATGATGTTCGCCGGGGATACCATCAGCGGATTGAACAGAAGGTCGCGGGCGAGCTTGAAGTTGCTTCGTGCCGACTCCGGCGAAACGTCCCGCTCGTCGCCGAAAAAGTAATAACAGGCGGAGACTTCCTCTGCTGTGAGATGATCGCCCGTCGCGAGTTCTTCGTAGAGCTTTATCGGAGTAGAGCCGCCCGACAATGCGACCGTGAACCGGCCCCTTGCTTTGATGGATTCCTTCGCCGAGGCCTTGAACTCCTTTGCAAGGCGCGGGAAAAGCTCCTTTACCTCAAGGATTTGAACGTGTCCCATATTCTCGAAAACGAGAACTATAGCTTAATTCGATCAAAGTGGGCAACAGGGTGAGGGGGTAAAGCCCTGAGAATCGCCGGAAATCTATTCTATGTCGTTCTTCCAATACCTTCCGTCCTTTGCGAGCATTTCGTCCGCTTCTTCGGGACCCCACGAGCCTGACGCGTAGTTCGGGAATCCGCGGGCAGGCATCGCCTCCCAGACATCCAGGATCGGCGAGACGATCCGCCAGCTGGATTCGACCATGTCCGCGCGCCGGAACAAGGTGGCGTCGCCGATCATGCAGTCGTAAAGAAGCCTCTCGTAACCGGTCGAGACGGTCTCGCCGAAGTGCTCGGCGTAGTCGAAGTCCATATCGACTTCCCCAATTCTTACCACCGGGCCCGGGATCTTCGCGCCGAAATGCAGTGTGATCCCCTCGTCGGGCTGTATGTGAAGCACGATGCGATTCGTAGTCAGCCTTTCGACCGGCGTGTTCCGGAACAGTACGAACGGCGCTTTCTTGAACTGGACCATAACCGAAGTGTGCTTTCGTTCCATCCTCTTTCCGGTTCTAACGTAGAAAGGGACGCCCGCCCAGCGCCAGTTGTCGATCGAGAGCTTGAGCGCCGCGTAAGTTTCGGTTTCGGAAGTGTCCGGTACATCTTCCTCGTTCCTGTATGCAGGAACAGCCTCGCCTTCGATCGATCCCGCCCCGTACTGTCCGCGGACCGAGTTACTCATAACTTCCTCCGGCGAGAAGTTCTTGACCGCCTGAAGAACCTTCTCCTGTTCGTCACGAACCGCGTCCGCCTCGAACGAAGAAGGAGGCTCCATCGCCGTCAGCGTGATCAGCTGGAAGATGTGGTTCGGGACCATGTCGCGGAGCGCCCCCGCATTGTCGTAATATCCCGCCCTTTGTTCGACGCCGAGGTGTTCGGCGACGGTGATCTGCACGTGATCGACGTAATTCCGGTTCCAGATCGGTTCGAAGATGCTGTTCCCGAACCGAAAAACCAGGATGTTCTGTACGGTTTCCTTGCCCAAATAATGGTCGATGCGGTAGATCTGCCGCTCGTGGAGGATCCGTAAGATGTGTGAATTCAGTTCTTTAGCGCTCGTCAGGTCGCGGCCGAAGGGTTTCTCGAAGATCACCCTCCGCCATTCGCCGTTGTCCTCCTCGGCAAGACCGTGGCGGCAGATCAGGGTCGTTACTTTTGCGAAAAGGGAAGGCGGGACGGCGAGGTAAAAGAAGTAATTGCTCGGTATCGAGAACTGTTTGCGGGCTTCGTCGAGACACGAGCCGATGTCATCGAAAAGGCTTTTGTCCTCGTCGAAGTCGCCGCCGGTGTAAAAGGTCCGCTCCTTGAACCACGAGAGAAGCTCCTTGTCCGCATCTTCGCCGACGAACTCGTCAAGATCGTCGATGATCTGCTTGCGGAACTCTTCATCCGAAATTTCCTGCCGCCCGACTCCGACGATCGCGAATTCCTCGGGAAGGTAGCCGTCTCTCGCCAGGTAGTAAAGCGCGGGATAAAGCTTTCGCTTTGTCAGATCGCCGGTGGCGCCGAAAATGACCATCACACACGGATCCGATCTGCTAGCTTCCTTCATAGGTACTTTCCTCTATTCTTCGATGCCGAGTTTGTTGCGGTACCTTATCTCGAGCGCGTCCATCTCTCCTTCGTCCGTTTCGTGATCATATCCGCAAAGATGGAGGATCCCGTGAAGAACAAGCTGTTTCAACTCCGTGTCAAGCGAAAGCCCGTTCTCATCCGCCTGGCGTTCCGCCGACTCAGCGGAGATTACGACGTCCCCTAGGAACATCCCTTCTTCTTGATCTTCGCCAAAAGGAAACGACAGGACGTCGGTGGCAGTGTCTTTGCTACGGAATTCGGCGTTCAGTTTCCGGATCTTCTCGTCCGAAACCATCACGATCGTGGCGGAGCCTCCGGCAGCCTCCCGAATCGTTTCGCAGGCTCGAACCGCGAAATCCTTTAATCCGGCTGTGTCGATCCGGACCTTTCTCTGGCGGTTGAGGACTTCCGTCATTCGCGCCCCCGGTCTTCCGAACCGCCGTTCGAATCGTGCTCCTCGTACGCCCGGACGATCATCTGGACGAGCTTGTGCCGGACGACATCCTTTTCGTTGAAATATATGAACTCGATGTCCTCGACTTCTCTAAGGATCTTCTGAACTTGCACAAGACCGCTCTTCTGGCCTCTAGGGAGGTCGATCTGGGTCTGGTCGCCCGTGACGACCGCCTTCGAGCCGAATCCGATCCTCGTCAGAAACATCTTCATCTGCTCGGAAGTGGTGTTCTGAGCCTCGTCGAGGATGATGAAAGCGTCGGAGAGCGTCCTGCCCCTCATAAACGCGAGAGGGGCGATCTCGATGATCCGCTTCTCGAGCATTTTCGTGACGCGCTCGGCGTCCACCAGATCGAAAAGAGCGTCGTACAAGGGCCTCAGATAAGGATCGACCTTGTCCTGCAGATCGCCCGGAAGGAATCCGAGCCGCTCGCCCGCCTCTACCGCGGGCCTCGTCAGAATGATCCGGCTGACCTGCTTCTGGAACAATGCGTGAACGGCCATCGCAACGCCCAGGAACGACTTTCCGGTTCCGGCGGGTCCGATTCCGAACACCAGGTCGTTCTTAGCCATCGCCTCCAGATAACGGCGTTGGTTCGCGGTTTTCGGCGCTACGCTCTTTTTTCCCGACGGGTTGAAGCGGCCGTGCGAGACATAATCCCGAAGGCTGTATGCGCGGTCCTCCGCGATCTGGTGGAAGGCATCACGGAGCTCGCGGTCGGTGAAGGTCTGGCCCTCGTCAAAAAGCTCGCCGAAATCTGTGAGGATGGTCTCGACGGTCTCTATGTCCTTCGGGTCGCCGTCGATGAGCAGTTCATTGCCCCTGGCGCCGATATTGACGTCGAGCAGCGATTCAAGGTACTTGATATTTTGGTCCTGAACTCCGAACAGCACGTTCAGGCCCTGCGGCGGTAAGAGTAGTTTCTTCAAAATTAGACCTAAAATTCCTCGTTCAGGATCGGAAAATGGTACCGCAAACTCGTGCGCATCGGAAGCCGCGATGGGAGAGTCCGGAATGCATCTTGAAAGTACGCCAGTTTGATCTTTTGTGAAGACCACGGGCGACGCCGATCCTTCCGGACTGTTCGGTTCAAATGACGCCCCGTGTCCGGCCGCTCCGCCTTTGCCTGACAAGTGCTCGTATGCTAGTCTGATTCCTTTGTAAAACAGTCGATTTTTAACTATCTACAGGAGCAGTCTATCAAGAATGGATAATAAAGGAGACGTAAAGATCGGTAAGGTCGTCCAGATTATCGGACCGGTCGTGGACGTCGAATTTTCGGACAGTTACCTGCCCCCGATCTACGAGGCGCTCCGCGTCACCTCCGAAGGTTTTGACGTGGAAGCGACTGTGGACGTGATCGCGGAGGTCCAGCAGCACCTCGGAGAAGGCCGCGTCCGCGCGGTCTCGATGCTCCCGACCGACGGCATGGTCCGCGGGATGAAGGTCATCGACACGGGAGGGCCGATCACGGTGCCGGTTGGCGGAGCAACCCTCGGCCGGGTGATGAATGTCATCGGCGATCCGGTCGACGAGCTCGGTCCGGTCGAATCGGAAGAGCGCTTACCGATCCACGCCCACGCGCCGAGCTTCGAAGAGCAGTCCACAGAACTCGAGATGTTCGAGACCGGCATCAAGGTCATCGACCTTGTCCAGCCGTTTCTCCGCGGAGGAAAGATCGGCCTGTTCGGCGGCGCCGGAGTCGGCAAGACGGTGCTGATCATGGAGCTGATCAACAACGTCGCGAAAGGCCGCGAAGGTTATTCGGTGTTCGCGGGAGTCGGCGAGCGCACCCGCGAGGGCAACGATCTGCTCCGCGAGATGGTGGAATCGAAGGTCATCCAGTACGGAGACGAGTTCAACAAGGCGCTGCACGACACGGGAGCTTTCGATCTGACCAAGGTCAGCATGGACGCCATCAAGGACTCGAAAGTGTCTTTGATCTACGGCCAAATGACGGAGCCGCCCGGAGCGCGACTCCGCGTCGCGCTCAGCGGTCTGACGGTCGCCGAGTATTTCCGCGACCAGGGCAACGACGTTCTGTTCTTCGTGGACAACATCTTCCGCTTCACTCAGGCGGGATCCGAGGTTTCCGCTCTTCTCGGCCGCATGCCGTCCGCCGTCGGATACCAGCCGAACCTCGCGTCAGAGATGGGCGAGATGCAGGAGCGTATCACTTCGACAAAGACCGGCGCAATTACTTCCATCCAGGCGGTTTACGTCCCGGCGGACGACTACACGGATCCGGCTCCGGCGACCACCTTTGCCCACCTCGACGCCGTCACGGCGCTTTCCAGGCAGATCGTGGAGCTAGGCATTTATCCGGCCGTCGATCCGCTTTCGTCCAACTCGCGAATTCTTGATCCGCAGATCGTGGGTGACGAGCACTACAACACGGCGCAAGAAGTAAAGCAGATCCTCCAGAGGTACAAGGACCTTCAGGACATTATTGCGATCCTTGGGCTAGACGAGCTCAGCGAGGAAGACAAGCTGACTGTCTCCCGTGCGAGAAGGGTCCAAAGGTTCTTTTCTCAGCCGTTCCACGTCGCCGAGCAGTTCACGGGTCTTCAGGGCCGCTACGTGAAGATCGAGGACACGATAAAGGGCTTCCGGGAGATCATTGACGGCAAGTGCGACGATATGCCCGAGCAGTCCTTCTACATGGTCGGAACGATCGAGGAGGCGCGCGAGAAGGCTAAGAAGATGGCCGCCGCCGCGTAACAATAGATCGAAGCCCGGCGGTCCCGCGGGGCTTCACATCTCAACAAATGATCAACCTTGAAATTGTCACACCCGAAAGAAAGGTAGTCGACGAGGCGGTCGAGATGGTGACCGTGCCCACCGCAAAGGGCGAGATCGGCATTCTTGCGAACCACGCGCCGCTCATTTCGACGCTCAAACCCGGGATTCTCTCTTACACGGTCAAAGGATTCACGGAGAAGATGGTCATATCGGGCGGCTTCATAGAGATCAGCAGCGACAAGGTCTCGATCCTCGCCGACATTGCGGAGGCGAAGGAAGACATCGATGTCGATTCGGCTCGTGGCGAGCAGGCAAAGGTCCGGAAGCTGCTCGGAGAGTGGAAGGGCACCGAAGAGGAGTTCGAGGTCGAACTCGAGCGGCTTCAGAAGGCACAGGCGAGGCTCGATCTGGGTTCCACGCGCTAGGGCTGATCGTTTAGAGATTTGTTCAAGGCCGGAAGGGCAGTTGCCGTTCCGGCCTTAATTATTTTGAATTCAGCCTGAATTCAAGAAAATTAAGGACTTTGGCAGGGGGCGAATGAGAGACTGATCCCGCATTACTCATTGACAAGGAGGCGGGATGGCATTCAACTCTCACAGATTCCTCACACCTTTCCTAATTCTTACGTTGGCAGTCGGATCCGCGGCGCAGGTAGGTCTCACCGCCTCGGTGCCTTCCGCTTTGATCGATTTCGAAACAACGCTTGACGGAGTAGGTTCCGGAGCGTTTGAGGCCGTGGGCTTCTCACCAATGCCGCTCGCCGGCCAGCTTGATTCCGACGCCTGGAGCGTGAAGGGATTCAGCGACGGAGACCTTTTGTTCGGCGGCACGGCAGAATCGGGCGACCTGGCGCGCGGGACGATATCCGGTGGAGGAACCTCGACGGGCGGACTCTACGCTCTGGCGGATTTTCCCGCTGCCGGCGGTCACTCGGTCGCATTTCAGCCCGGAGGGACCGACTTCACACCCGGATCGCTGACTCTCAAGATTCGCAATCTCGATCCTTTGCAGATCATCGTCAGCCTCACGGTCTCGTACGACATTTACGAGCTGAACGACCAGGGGCGAAGCAGCTATCTGTACTTCTCATATTCGGGCGACGACGTTTCATACACTCCTCTTCCCATGCTCGACCACACCACGGTCGAGGCCGCCGACGCGTCGCCCGAATTCTTAAAAGTCGGCAAGGGAGGGCCAAGCAGGACAGTGACGATCCTGCCCGTCTCGGTCGTGCCGAATGGCGAGTTCTTTCTAAGATGGGAAAGCGACGATTTCTCCGGCGCAGGCTCCAGGGACGAGTTAGCGATTGACAACATTTCCGTCGAGGCCGTGTTTCTCAGTACGACCGGCGCGGAAGGTGTGATCGAAGGGAGGGCGGAGGCGCCGAACGGGAGGTCGCTCGGATTCGTCACCGTCTCCATCAGCGGAACGGCCATCGAAGGGACAAGGCATGTGTTGACGAATCCGTTTGGAAGATTCAGGTTCGAAGGGCTTCCGGTCGGCAACACGTACGTGGTCCAGGCATTTTCCGGCCGTTACACGTTCGAAACACCGGTCATCCCGGTCAAGCTGAATGGAAAATCCGAATCTGTAACGTTCAGGGCCTTGTCCGCAAAAGCACCGCTATCGGAGGAGCCCTGACCGATCGGCCGTCGGTGGTATAATTCCCCCGCAACACCTTGCACCGGCGGCATATATGAGATTTGACGAAAGCGTCGACGATGCGGACAGGGGCCGGATCGCCAAAGCACTTGACGACATTGAAGAATACGGCGACAGGTTCCACCAAAGGCTCTCGAGGTTTGTGAGGGCTTCGGAGCTGAGCATATGTGTGGCCCCGGCAAAGAATGTCGGTGGCTCCGGAAGTGTTAGGCTCGAGAGTCAGTGGGGCGCGAGGCGGGCGGTCAGCAGCGGCGAACTGAAAATGTTCGATGCCGCAAGCCACGTCCGCCTTATCATCGCACGCGAGACGATCGACACCGGGGGCCAGAGGGGGATCGAGGGCACGTTGGTCCACGAAGGGAAACACGCCGTCGATTTTTCGCTAATGCTCGCGAGCTTTTCTTCCGGTAACGGGAAGCGCTATTTCAACCCGACGGCGTACCAGAGGGAATACTCGGCACACCTTACATCGGCATTCTATCTTCGGCTCAGGGGAGGTGAGTTCGCGGAAGAGGGGATCGCTCTCGGCCTTCTCCTCGTCCGCGACGGCGAGATTTCCGTCAACGTAGAGGGCATACGGCGGAGGCTCGAGCGGAATTACGGGCTCACGGCCGGCGCACCCGGCCGCACACTCGATCATTGCTCCTATCCGCGGATACGTCCGACGGAAGAGATGTGGTTCGGCATTCTCTGAAGCCGGTCCCCACGCGCCAGGAATTCCAATCCACAAGATGAAGATCGGACTCCAGACAAAGATCTCCGAGCTGTACAGGCACGGCGTCGCCGGACTTTCGCAGTATCTCTCGCGGAAGCTCGCGGCATCGGTCGCGACGTTCATCGGAAGATCGGATGCGGGCGAGGCGACGGTCGAGGACCTGTTGGCGTATGTCCCTATGAGGTACGAGGACAGGTCGGACACGAAGGGGATTGACGAACTTTTCAACGGCGCGGAAAGTTCGGTCGTACTCTATACACGAGTAGCGGGCGGATTCAGGGTCGGGCGGAACAGGCCGAAAACGGCGCCGCCCTTGTACATATTCGAGGTCAGCGCGGGGGACCTTGAGAGGAAGAGCAGACCTGTGATCGTCTGGTGGTTCATTTCCGGGAAAGGCGCCCCGGCGATAATCGATTACTGGAAGAAGCGGTTCGAGCGCGGAGCGCCCTTCGTCGCATACGGAAAATGGGAATGGGACTCGCGAAGGAACACCTTCGCCCTGAAACTTGCCAAACCGGACGAACTGGAGTTCCTGCCGTTTGACGATGAACCGAGCGCCTACGGGCTTATGCCTGCGGAGCCCGAAGCCGGAGAAACGGAAGAACCCGAGGAAGTAAAAGGCGAAAGGGATGACGATCTTGAAGAGGATACGGGAAGCCCGGAATTCACGGCAGTCCACGTCGGACGCAGGGTTCCCGTTTACCGGAAGCTCGGTTCATTCAAAACGAAGCGTTTGAGAGAGGTCATCTACGACGTGCTCCGGAATCTGGACGAGAGCACGGTCGAAGAGAAGCTTCCGGAAGCCACGTGTGAGCGCCTGAAACTGGTCTCGCGCGCGGAGGCCCTCAGGCAGATCCACTTTCCTCCCGAAGATGCCGCACTTTCGACCTATGCTTCGTTTCGGAGTGAAGCGCATCGCCGGCTGATATTCGAGGAGTTCTTCTGGGTGACGTTCGCTCTTCAGCTGATGCGCGCCGACCGGGTAAAAGAACCGAAGGGGGCAGAGGTCAGCATAACCGATGAGACGAATGAGAAAATTGCCGGGCTTCTTCCATTCAAACTCACGGCTTCTCAGAAGAAGGTTGTGAAGCAGATCTTCGATGACCTACAGTCCGGTTCGCCCATGAACCGGCTTGTTCAGGGCGATGTCGGGAGCGGAAAGACGATCGTCGCCTTCCTGGCGATCCTGGCAGATTTGGAAAGCGGCTACCAGGCGGCGCTTATGGCTCCCACGGAGATCCTTGCCGAACAGCACTTCAGGAACGCTTGCGAGTTCTTCGCAAAGACGGACCACAGGGTCGAACTCCTCACCGGCAGCCTGAAGGCTTCCGAAAAAAAGAAGGTAAGGGATTCGCTTTTGAATGGCGAGACCGGGCTCGTGATCGGGACGCACGCGATAATTCAGGACAAGGTCGAATTCTCGAAACTCGGACTGGCCGTCATCGACGAACAGCACCGATTCGGCGTGCTCCAGAGGGCGGAGCTGAAGGACCGCGGATACAATCTGGACGTGCTTGTGATGACCGCCACGCCGATCCCGCGTTCGCTCGCGATGACCGTTTACGGCGATCTGGACGTGTCCGTGATCGATGAGTTGCCCCCCGGCCGCACGCCGATCAAGACCGTCGTCGTCGGCGAGGACCAGAGACGGGGTGTTTACAAAGGCATCGAGCGCGAGATCGAAAGCGGACGCCAGGTCTATGTCGTCTATCCGCTGATTGACGAATCCGAGAAGCTCGACCTGAAAGCGGCTACGAAGATGTATGAGGAACTTCGCGACAAGCGGTTCAAGCACCGTAAGGTCGGGCTTCTGCACGGGAAACTGAAACCCTCCGAAAAGGACCCGATAATGTCCGCGTTCGTCTCCGGCGAACTCGACATCCTGGTCTCAACGACCGTGATCGAGGTAGGCGTGGATGTTCCGAACGCGTCGTTGATGATAATCGAACACGCCGAGCGGTTCGGCCTATCCCAGCTACACCAGCTGAGGGGGCGTGTCGGAAGGGGCTCTGAGCAGTCGTTCTGCGTCCTTCTGACCGGAGATAAAAAGACCGCCGTCGCCAAGGAGCGCCTGGGGATTATGGAAGAATCCAGCGACGGCTTTCGCATCGCGGAGAAGGATCTCGAGATCCGCGGGCAGGGAGAGATCCTCGGGACGCGCCAGTCGGGGATCAGGACCTTCCGCCTGGGTAACATCGTGCGCGACCTTGCAGTGCTTGAAGCCGCAAGGGACGAGGCCGAACGGTACCTTACCGGACCGGAGTTGACCGAGGAACTGGAAAAGCTCAAGGATTTCGTAGAATCGGATCACCGGTACCGTCTCGGAACGGTTGGCTGAGCGCGGCGCTTCCTTTCGAATCGTTTGAAAATCACCTCCGATTCTGATTAAATCTCCCCAGCCGTCTCCCGCCGGTTTTTCCGAGGGATTCGTCTCTCCGGCGATCTCCGGGGTCAAACCGGCCCAATCCCATTTGCTGCCCGGGTCCGGCCGATCGCCTGACAATAAGTCGATGGAATTGTGCTATGGCCCAGAACCGCGGCGAAAGGCCTCCCAAAACCTCACCGAAGCCTTCACGTAGAAAGCAATGCGGAAGCGGCTCCCGGAGGGGAAACACTCACAAGACGTGCGGACGGTATTTGTCCACCGTCAGAGATTCCGGGCGGAATGAGAATCCGACGGACGGATCTGCAGAGGCAGAGCGTCCGCCGGGCACCTCGGACGAACAGGTGAACGGCGGCAAACATCGAGGGAAACCGCTCCTCGAACCTTTTATCAACGGTTCGGTCCCCGTTCCAGGAGCCGAACGAGAGGCGCTGTTCGAGGTCTTCGGCAGACAACTGAGTGCCTCGCGTTTTCTTGACCTTTGTGCGGGAACGGGGATGATCGGGATCGAAGCTATCTCCAGGGGAGCGATGCTCGGCACGTTCGTCGATCGAAAATCCCGCCGGTGCGGTCAGATCCGCAGGAATCTTGGAGCGCTTGAGATCAAGACGGGACACGGAGAGGTGTTCGAGGAAGAATCGGGACCTTTTCTGAAGCGTATGTCCAGGAAGAAGAGGTTCTGGGACATCGTGTTTTGGGACCCGCCGTTCGAAGCGGATTACGGCGACAGTGTCCGTTTCTTTGCAGACGGAGCAGTGCTGAGGCCCGAAGGCCTGATCGCAGTCCGCCACCACGGGAAATTGTTCCTCTCAAACGTTATCGGGGTGCTAAGGCGGCGCGAGATCCTGCACTTCGAAGAAACCGCGATTAGCATCTACGACCGCACTTCTTGATCGAACGGGGATCTCACCCCACTCTCTTTCAGCTCATTTTATGCGCGTTATCTCAGGTATCTACGGGGGCAGAATACTGAAGAGCCCGTCCGGGACGCGAACGCGGCCGACCTCGGACAGGCTTAGGGAAACACTCTTCAACGTGCTGTCACCTCATATTCACGATGAAACGCGCTTTCTGGACCTGTGCGCGGGCACCGGCGCCATCGGTATCGAGGCGATCTCGAGAGGCGCTATGCACGTAACGTTCGTGGATAAGGCGCGGAAAGCGTGCGGTCTGATCGAGGAAAATCTGGACCAGCTCGGTGTGCCCGAGAGCGTGACCGAGGTCGTATGCAGCGAGACAGTCAAGTTCCTGCAGAAGAGTGCCGGAAGTTCCTGGCACATGATCTTTTACGATCCGCCATACGCCGCTGAATACGCAATCGTACTTGATGCCGTCGGAGGGAAGTATTCAAACGTTCTCGCGGACGAAGGCGCGCTTGTCGTCGAGCACCACGCCAAGACCGAACTGCCCGACGCATCGGGCGAGATCAGGCGCTGGAGGCTGATCAAACAAGGCGAAACCTGTCTGAGTTTCTACGAACGAAGCTGATGCGCACACTTCTCGAATTCCTTAAATGAAGATCCTGGTATGGCTGATCCTGTGTCTGATCTGGGGTACGACCTGGCTGTTCATAAAGATCGGCCTCGACGACCTTCCCCCCGTCACGTTCGCCTACCTGAGGTTCCTTCTCGCCGCGTTCGTGATCGGAACAGTGATTCGCGTCAGCGGCCTCACTTTTCCGAGGAGCAGAGAACACTGGAAGCTCCTCGCTCTAACGGGCGTCCTCCAGTTCAGCATCAACTACAGCCTCGTGTTCTGGAGTGAGCTATACATTACCTCCGGGCTTGCCGCGGTGCTCCAGGCGACAATCCCCGTTTTCGGCCTGTTACTCGCGAAACTCCATCTCCCAGAGGAGAAACTTACGGTCCTGAAGGTCGCCGCGCTCGCGATCGGCCTGGTAGGGGTCGCGGTCATTTTCTACGAACAGCTGAGGCTCGAAAGCTATATGGCTTTCGCGGGATCAGTTGCTATAGTAGTGGGAGCGTACGCGGCCGCGCACGCCTCAGTATTGACGAAGGCGAAAGGAAGCGGTCTGGGGCCCGAGGGCCTTGTGTTCGGCCAGATGGTCTGCGGGCTACCTGCACTGATCATCGTGGGCCTTGTGTTCGAAGGGAATCCGCTGAGCTTAAACTACTCGGCAAAGGCCGTGACGAGCGTTCTTTACCTGTCCCTCGTGGGTACGATCGCGGCGTTCTGGCTCTATTACTGGCTGCTCAGGCGCGTCGAATCGACCTCAGCGATGACTATCGCGCTCGTGACGCCGCTTATCGCAGTGATCTTCGGAGCGGTCTTTCTGGGCGAGAACCTCAGGCCGCAGGTGATGGTCGGCGGGCTTCTGATCCTTTCAGGCGTAGGCCTGATCGTTTTCCGAAAGCGTCTGCCAAGAAGGGCGTTCCGAGGTTGATAGGCAAAACTCAACGATGAGATTCGAGTTCAGAACTGCCGGGGAATCGCACGGAAAAGCGCTTGTCGCTCTCGTCGAAGGCGTTCCCTCCGGCCTTGCGATCGACAAGGCGTTCATCGATTCAGAACTCGCAAGGCGCCAGTTGGGATACGGCCGCGGCGGGCGTATGAAGATCGAGAACGACCGCGTCGAGATCCTCTCAGGCGTCCGCCACGGCACGGCGATCGGATCGCCGATCGCGTTGATGATCGAGAACCTCGATTTTGTCCACTGGCAGGAAGTGATGGCATCGGAGGTTCCGGACGAACTTCCGAAGAACGACCGGGTGGTGAAAAGGCCAAGGCCGGGCCACGCCGATCTTGCGGGCGGACAGAAATTCGAAGTGCGAGATCTGCGTAACGTACTTGAAAGGGCGTCAGCTCGCGAGACGGCTGCCCGGGTAGCCTGCGGCGCCTTGGCGAAGATCCTTCTGGCGGAATTCGGGATCGAGATCCGAAGCCACGTGATAGTGCTAGGGGGAATACCGGAGAACCCTCTGGATGTTACCTGGGACGAGATCAATTCTATCCCGGCGGACTCGCCGCTTCGGTGTGCTGATCAAGAGGCCGAATCGCGTATGGTCGAGGCGATCGATCGGGCGAAGGAAGAAGGCGACACCCTCGGAGGTGTTTTTGAAGTGGTCGCAAAAGGAATTCCTCCCGGGCTCGGATCGCACACGTCCTGGGCCGAGAAACTCGACGGCAGGCTCGCTAGGGCGGTAATGTCAATCCCGGCGGTAAAGGCGGTCGAGATCGGCTCGGGAGTCGTGAACGCGGGCCTTCCGGGATCGAGAGTCCACGACGAGATCGTTTACGAGAATGGTGCATTCGGTCGGACCGCAAACCGTGCGGGAGGCCTTGAAGGCGGCATAACGAACGGACAGGAATTGCGCGTGCGCGGTTACAAGAAACCGATCTCGACGCTTCGGAAGCCTTTGAAGTCGGTCGATATCGACTCAAAGCAGGTCGACGAAGCGGCGTTCGAGCGCTCCGACATCACGGCAGTGCCCGCCGCGGGGGTCATCGGCGAATCGATGCTGGCCCTTGTTCTTGCCAACGCCATGCGGGAGAAGTTCGGCGGCGACAGCCTTTCGGAGATGCGCCGAAACTTCGAAGGTTACCTGGCGCAGCTGCGCGAATACTGATACGAAACGCGGACCCACTTTTGGATGTCCCCGACCCCCTTACAAAGAAATTTCACACTGAACCTCCTGTCCGAATGGCGGAAGCTAGAACTCCCGTTCGGCGACGACGCTGTCGTCCTGGCCGTTTCGGGCGGTGCCGATTCCTGCAGCCTGGCGCTCGGAGTGTCGGACCTTACGAAGCGGGGCAAGCTGAAGTGCCGCTTTGTGATCGCTCATTTCGACCACGGTATCCGGGGCAAAAAGAGCGCGGAGGACGCACGCTTCGTCGGGGCGCTTGCTGAAGACCTCGGATTCGAATTCGTGACAGCGAAGGCTCCGGCTTCCGTTTTTAGGTCACGATCGAACCTGGAAGAGAAGGCGCGGAATGCAAGGTATCGGTTCCTTTGTTCTGCGGCGAAAGACCTTGGGTCCGGGGCGGTCCTCACCGCGCACACGCGGAACGATCAGGCCGAAACTCTGCTTCTCAACCTCATCCGGGGAAGTGGCCTTTCGGGTCTTTCAGGGATGGAACCCGTGCGGCCCTTGGACGGAAACGGAACAAGACCCACATCGGACGGTCACTCAGGCATGTCTTCCGGGACCGAGACCAAGCTGTACAGGCCGCTTCTCTCCTGGGCGAGCCGCGATGACACGGTCGAATACGTTTCGGACTGCGGCGTCGAGCCCAGGACGGACGCGATGAACGAAGATCTCAGTTTCCAGAGGGTGCGGATCAGGAAGCAGGTGCTGCCGGTCCTTTCGGAACTGAATCCGAAGATCGTCGAAACCCTCGCCCGAACGGCCGACACGCTTAGGCTGGAACTTGAACTGCTGTCCGTAGATCCAGTGCAATTAGCCGGCTCACAACGCATTGCCAGGCTTGAATCGATACCCGTTTCGGATCTCAGGGAGATGTCGAATGCCCTTGCGGTACACACCGTCCGCAAATGGCTGAAGGGGAGGAGGGGGGACTTGCGAGGAGTCGACCGCGGGAGGTTGTCCGCGATAGTGGAGTTGGCGGGCTCCAGGAAAAGCGGAACGACGGTCGAACTGCCGCGCAATGGGAGGGTCGTAAAGCGCCGGGGACGCCTTTGCTTCGAGGCAGTTGAAGTTGAAAAATGACGTCCCGCAATCTACAATCAAAGGTTATGGCGGCGGTGCGCACGGACCGCTGTGAACAACGCGGGTTTTGGAAGCTACATCCAAACGCCTTTCTCAGGCACGGTTCATTTGAATTCGGATCGCGATCCGGTGCCGGCAATTTTTGGAGGCTGTAACTTGAGTTCGAAAGCAAAACAAATCCTTCTGTGGCTGATGATAATCTCCAGCGCTCTGCTGTTCGTGTGGTTCCTGCAGAGCAAGCAGGGAAAGACGCCGCAGGACCTCACTATTGATGCGGCCATCACACGCATCAAGAACAAGGATTTCAAGGAGGCCGTTTTCAAGGCTTCGCAGGTCGAATTCACCGACCAGAAGGACGAGAAGTTCGTCACGACGATCGGCAGCGACCCGACGCGCGAGAAGCTCGTTCAGACGATCAGTGAGCATAACGAGGCGAACCAGAGCGCTCAGATCAATTACACGGAAGAGGAGCCCCCGAGCAGCTGGGGATGGCTGGTACTGATCCAGATCCTGCCCTTTCTTTTGCTCGTCGGTTTCCTTGCTTTCACGCTCCGGCAGATGCAGGCGGGCGGCAACAAGGCCCTCAGTTTCGGAAAATCGAAAGCAAAGCTTCTTAACAATCAGCAGAAGAGAGTCACCTTCAAGGACGTAGCCGGCGTTCAGGAAGCCAAAGAAGAGCTGCAGGAGATCATCGAGTTCCTCAAGGACCCGCAGAAGTTCCAGAAGCTTGGCGGCAAGATCCCCAAGGGCGTGCTTATGGTCGGCCCTCCGGGAACCGGCAAAACGCTCCTTGCGAAAGCAGTCGCCGGCGAAGCCAACGTCCCGTTCTTTTCGATCTCCGGTTCCGATTTTGTCGAGATGTTCGTCGGCGTTGGCGCTTCGCGCGTACGTGATCTGTTTGAACAGGGCAAAAAGAACGCTCCGTGCATAATCTTTATCGATGAGATCGATGCCGTCGGAAGACACAGGGGCGCAGGCCTCGGCGGCGGCCACGACGAGCGCGAGCAGACGCTTAATCAGCTTCTCGTCGAGATGGACGGTTTCGAATCGAACGACGGTGTGATCCTTATGGCCTCGACCAACAGACCGGACGTGCTCGATCCGGCGCTTCTCAGGCCGGGCCGTTTTGACCGCAGGGTCGTCGTCGGCCGGCCCGACGTGAGGGGCCGGGAAGGTATCCTGAAGGTCCACACGCGCAAGATCCCGCTTGATGAGAATGTGGACATCAGCATCATTGCCCGCGGCACACCCGGATTTACCGGCGCCGATCTTGCGAATCTCGTTAACGAGGCAGCTCTGAACGCGGCGCGTTACGACAAGAAGGTCGTTACGATGTCGGACTTTGAGATCTCCAAGGATAAAGTCCTTATGGGAGCCGAGCGGAAGAGCATGGTGATCTCCGACGAGGAAAAGAAGCTCACCGCATACCACGAGGCCGGCCATACGTTGGTGGGACTCAAGGTGCCATCTGCCGATCCGGTCCACAAAGTCACGATAATCCCGCGCGGAATGGCGCTTGGCGTGACGCAGCAGCTTCCGGAAGGCGACAAGCACAGTCTCACGAAGGAATATCTCATGAGCCAGATCGCGATCCTTATGGGCGGCCGCATCGCAGAGGAGATCTTCTTTGGCGACGCGCAGGTAACCACGGGCGCTTCGAACGACATAGAAAGGGCGACCGACCTGGCTCGCTCAATGGTCTGCGAATACGGAATGAGCTCGCTTGGACCGCTTACTTTCGGCAAGAAGGACGAGCAGATCTTCCTCGGACGTGAGATCAATCAGCACCGGGACTACTCGGAGGACACGGCGATCAAGATCGACCAGGAGGTCAACAAGATCATCGCCGATGGGTACGAGCAGGCCAGGCAGGTGATTACCGACAATCGCGAGGCGATGATCAGGCTTTCGGAGGCGCTTCTCGAGCGAGAGACCCTCGACGGCGTACAGATCCGAAGGGTCGTCGCAGGGCTTCCTCTGGAAGGGGACGAGGAATCTTCGGGATCGGACGATGACGGTTCGGAAGAGAAGTCGAAAAGCCCGTTCAAGAAGCCGATCCTCCCGCCGATAACCGGAAACAACCCGGCAACGGCGTAGTATAGGCTATCCGGAAACGAACAAAGCGAGGGCAGGACACACGTTCCTGTCCTCGCTTTCTTTCTGTTATCATTGCGACTGTTCGCAATGCGGCGCCACGAAGTATCCGCGCTTACAAACATCCGAAATGGAAGAATCAACGGCCATTGGTTCCCGGTGGGTGACCTCAATGCGGACGTTCGAACTCGGCGCGCGGCCGCTTGTGATGGCTATCATAAACGTGACGCCGGACAGCTTTTCCGATGGCGGCACTTACCTTGAACTCGATTCCGCCATCGCCGCCGCAGAGAAAGCGCTGGAGGAAGGCGCCGACATTCTCGATATCGGAGGCGAATCGACTCGGCCCGGATCGGCGAGGGTCTTTGAAGAGGAAGAGATCGCCCGGGTGATTCCCCTCGTTGAAGACCTCTCGAAAAGGTTCGACGCGCCGATCTCGGTCGATACGAGCAAACGGGCGGTGGCCGAACGCGCGCTGGATGCGGGGGCCGCGATCATCAACGACGTTTCCGGCCTTCGGTATGAGCCCGGGATCGCCGGAGTAGCGGCACGGACGGGGGCGGGGCTGGTCCTGATGCACTCGCGCGGTGCGTTCGAAGAGATGCACTCGTTGGAACCGGTTCAGGATATTCGAACGGAAGTAGTTTCGGAACTCCGCAAGAGCCTGAATCTCGCCACATCGGCCGGAGTAGAGATTGATCAGATCTGTCTCGATGTCGGGATCGGCTTTGGCAAAAGCTTCGGGCAAAACCTGGAACTGATCGATTCGCTCGGATCTGTGAAGAATGATCTCGGCGGACTCCCGATGCTGATCGGTGTTTCGCGGAAGTCGTTCATCGGCAAGATCCTGGATGACGCGCCCGTCCAAAAACGGCTGTACGGGACGCTGGCTGCGAATGCGCTGGCAGTTGTAAGCGGGGCCGACGTCATACGGGTACACGACGTAAAGCCACACTCTGATCTTATAAAAGTTCTCAGCGCCGTACGCGGCAGGGACTCAGGAAGATGAAATCAAATCGTATCGTTCTTGTCTTGTTGGCGGCGGCCGCCGCAAGCCAGGTCTTCGCAGATGTCGCTCCGCCGCCCGGATTCTCCGCAGTCGGAAACGCACTCGAACTCAGATCTTCCGGAAGCCTGGACGGATTCCGTTTCTTTTTGCAGGATGCAGGAGGCGCTGTCGAGGAAATCGTGTTGGAGTCAGCCGGCGCCAAAGTCATCGACGCCTCTGGCAGAGTCGGAGTGGCGCGTTACGCTACGCTCTGGGCGGTTCCCTCCAAAAGCATTCCGGAAGGTGAGCTAGCCGCGGAGGGCCTTGAGAAACTTAGCCTCGATTTGCAGAAGCAGGCGGTCGAGGGTCAGACGAAGCTCTTCAGCCACGAGTTCCGGAAAGATGTTTGGGTGATCGAATCGGGCGGCGAACACCGGGATGTTTACGAGATCGCGATGGATCCCGCTTCCGGAAAGCCTTCCGCGAGACCGAACGCGCAGGCATCGGCCTCTCAGTCAGGACTTTCGTACCTGCTTATAGCATTCGCCGTCGGAGGAATTCTGATCTGTACGGCGATCGTCCTTCTCGGCGTGATGCTGTTCCGGAGATCGCGGAAAAGCAGGGTAGAATAGAAGACAGCAATTATGTTAAGGAAGTATTTGAGGATCTTTCCCGGGCTCTTAACGCTGGTTCTTGTGAGCTTTCTTTCGCTTGGCGCGACGGACTGCTACAAGCCGGTGACGAATTCCGGGCTTCCCTCACACATTAAGCGTGTAGCGGTTCCCGCATTTCAGTTCGAAGCGGGAGGTGCGAGATACAAGGTCTCGTCGCGATTCACGGATGCCGTGATCCGGGAGATGATCAAGCGCGGCCGCGGACTCAAGGTCCAGGGAAGCCGTGACGGTGCGGATGCGGTGGTAGAGGGCACTATCCGCGACTTCACGTTCTCGGGCGTCCTGCTCGACCGCGAGGGAAGGGCTCGGGTATATGAGGTCGTGATCACCTCCGCAGTCACGATCACAGACCTGAAGAACAACAAGGTCATTTACGATAACCAGAACTTCATCTTCCGGGATTCCTTCGAATTCAGCGAGGACCCGCGGTCGTTCTTCAACGAAGAAGATCCGGCGGTAGAGCGTATGGCGCGGGCGTTCGCTGCCTCGGTCATTTCGACCGTCGTAAACGGGATCGGCGTCCGGGAAGAGAAGGGAAATTGACCACCAAATAGCCGAAATCGGCCGAAGATGAACGTCCTCTCAACACAAGATCTTCGTAACCTTCTGCGAAAGAAAAAGATCGCTCCCGTGTACCTCCTGTTCGGTCCGGAGACCCACCAGAGGAATCTTGCCGCTCAGCATATCTCCGATATCGCCCTGAAAGATGCCCAGCTCAGGGAATTCAACGAAACCGAGATCAGCCTGAATTCGCAGGACGTCGTCGAGGCAGTTGCTGCGGCGGAACAGCTCCCGATGATGGGTTCGCGGCGGGTCGTTCGTGTGACAGACGTGGCGGTGACGACGAACAGCCAGCTCTGCAATATCAAGGAAAGGGACGAATCCGCGCTCGAACGGTATCTGAAGGACCCCTCCGAATCGACCGTGCTGATCTTCGTCGCAGACGAAATCGACAAACGTCTAAGGATCTCCAAGCTGCTTATAGGGAATTCTGTCGCGGTAGAATTCGTAAGGCTCTCGGAACCCGAACTTCTCCGGTTCGCGCGCGAGAAAATTAGGGAAGTTGGATCAACGGCTGACGAGAAGGCCGTTCGGCAGATAGTCAGTCTTGTCGGAAACGACCTGCGTAAGCTCTCTATCGAGATCGAAAAGCTCTCAGTAGCGGCGCATCCGGACACGGTGATCACCTTCGAGCTGGTGAACGACCTTGTTCCCGCGTCCAGGGAACTGACCAACTTCGAACTGACCGACCATCTTCTGGGGAACCGGCCCACTCGGGCGTTGCAGGTCTTACGGGAACGGCTTGACGACGGCGCAGAACCGCTTATGATCCTCGGCCTGATAGGGAGCAACTTCCACAAGCTTTTGCTGGCGAAAGAACTTATGAACGAGGGCGTACCGCGAGGCGAGGTGGCGCGCTCGCTTCGGCTTCCGTACAAGAAGCAGGAGCCGTTTCTCGCTCTTGCGCGCAAGACCGAGCGGGATAGATTCGCCGAGATCCTGAAAAGGATCGCACGGACCGATCTCGCGATAAAGACCTCGATCGGGACTCCCAGGATGCAGATCGAGACGCTTGTCTGCGAGCTCGCGTCGATGCATTGAAGGCCACTTCCTCTATCCTTTCGAAATGATGAAAGCTGTTACCGTAATCTTCTTAGCCGTCTTTTTCTCCGCCTGCGGCGGCGCTCCGGGTCCAATGGAGGAAAACGGGACGCGAGAGCCGGCCGAGAATACCGCAGCGGAAATCACGCAGGAAGATCCCGGTGCAAGATTCAGGCGAGAGATCGGCGACTCGAAAGGCGTCATCGTGCTGACGGACAGGTACGGCGAAGAGGACACGGTGAAGATCTACGACAAGGGCGGGCCGGTCTGGTACGAATTCTCATATTATGACGAGAGCGCCTTTGACGATTTGGAGAGCATCAACACGGATTTCAAGCCGTTCGCATTCCATCCGGATTATCTGCTTCTCGCGATGCGGGTTGTCGGCGAAGACTCCGCGCTATACGAGGTCGTCGTCAACGAGGAAGCGGACCTCAGAAAATTCGTCCGCAAGGATGACGAAAACCTCGCCTTCGAGCCGTTCGAGAAGCACATTATTTCGGTCTATGCAGTCGATTTCGACGCCGGGACGAATCCACTGCGAGCGGAACCCGGGGGCGAGCCTCTGAGAGGCGATTTTTCAATGGTCCCGATATTCAAACCTTCGAGAACGGAGGGCGACTGGCTGGAGGTTACATTCCGGGATCCTGCGCCTGGGCGGGAATCGAACTCGAACGGAATCGGCGGGGCCCCCGCAAACGGCTGGATCAGGTGGCGTGAGGGGAGCCTCCTGAAGATCGCGTTTTTCTACATTTCCTGACGGGCACAAAAAAAGGGAAGCGAGACTCTTGAAAGCCCGCTTCCCTTAAATTCAAAGGAGAAAACTCGTTTTCCGTCTGCGTTTACGCCGCGAGTTCGTTGACGTGCTTTGTCAATCTCGACTTGTAGCGAGCAGCGGTATTCTTGTGCAGGATGTTCTTGTTGACCATTTTATCGATAATCGAAATGGTCGGTTGAAGCTGTTCCTGCACCGCCGTTTTGTCGCCATCCGCAAGCGCCGCCCTGAGTTTCTTGATCTGGGTCCTCAGGCCGCTGCGGCTGCTGCGGTTGATCGCGCGCCGCTTTTCGTTCTGCCTGATCCTCTTCTTAGCTGATTTATGATTTGCCATTTACGAGCTCCAAATCCGTTGAGAATACGCTTCAACGAAATTACCAAGTATAGATAGGCGAAAAAGAAGTGTCAAGCCAGGTTTAACGGCGGTTCAGCGCTCGAATCGCGTGGCGACGGAGTGGAGAAGATCGACCAGAAGCACGACTATCGCCGGGTAGAATATCAGTTCCGGCGTAAGTGTTTCGGAGATCATCCCGGCGAGGCTCGCGGACTCCACGCGGACGAGCAGAGGGCGTACAAGCAGGCCAAGCACGATGCTGAAGATCATCCCGGATACCAGGAAGCTTGTCGCGGCAATCCTGGAAAAAGGGCGGCTCTCCTCCTCGATACCGCGAAGGATCGAATCGTGTATGTCCTCCGAAGAATAGGTGTATCTCTCATATCCCGCCTGCAGTCGCTTGACCAGATGCAGCACCCCTACCACGAAAAGTGTGAATATCACGATCTTGCCCAGCACGTTTGAGTCAGACCAGAATTCCGGCTTTAGGGCGGAGGTAAAGATGGTGGAGACAAACAGGGCGACGACCGGAAAGATCACCTTCTGAAGCGCCTTCGCCTCCCGGCGTTCTTCCTCGATCATCCGGTCGATAATGGCGTTGTAGCGCCGTTCGTAGGCCATCTGGCGCGCGCGCCTTGCGTGGGGGTTGTCGGAGTTGAAGACGGAGTCGCGGCTCGCAAACGTCTCGCGGAGCATCAGCTTGTCGTAGGCGGCTCTTTCCTTTGGGTTGCTCAGTATCTGGTATGCTTTCGCGATCTGCGCAAACTCACGGGACGCCGAAGGGTCACCGTCGTTCACGTCCGGGTGCTTACGGCGCGCGAGCCTCCTGTACGCAGATCGTATCTCCGCCCTTGAAGCGTTCTGCGACACCCTCAGGACTTTGTAGTAATTCAACATTTTAAGGAATCTTGGGGATCCTTGGGTCGGCTGGATCGTTTTGGCCCGGGCGTGTCCCGGCGGCCCAATGTTAGCACATCAAACAGTCAAAGACGCCGTTCTGACTAGGCTATTCCGGCGTTTCCGCTGTATGACCGGACATCAGGTTGATTGTTCCGCCGGGCGCGAGGTTGGATTCCCATAATCCCCGGACTTGGAGCCGAGAGCCTTCAGGATCGCCGCAGCCTTGTCGAGGCTCTCCTGGTACTCCCTTGCAGGATCGCTGTCTATTACGATTCCTCCCCCAACGTTGAATTCCGCTGTGCCGTTGCGAATGACCATGGTTCTTATCGCGACGTTCAGGTCGTAGCACCGCTGACCTTTCGACGGGTTTCCAAATGCCTCCGGATTCCAGATCCGGTCCAGCTCGGGCATCGCGTTTCTGTCGAATGAGAACCCGATCGACCCCATCGAGAGGCCTCGCTCAGAAGGCTCGAGCTCGTCGATTATCTCCATAGTGCGGATCTTGGGACAGCCGGTGATCGATCCGCACGGGAAAAGGGCTTTCAGGAGGTCCGAAACGTTTGTGTCCGCTCGAAGGTCGCCCGAGATCGTCGAGACGAGGTGGAAAAGGCTCGGCAGTTCCTTGACCTCGCAAAGGGAATCGACCTTCACGCTTCCGAACTCGCAGACCCGCCCAAGGTCGTTCCTAAGAAGGTCCGTGATCATTATGTTCTCCGCGCGGTCCTTCGAACTCGATGCGAGCTCGTTGCGGAGTCTTCCGTCCTCTGCGGCATCGCTTCCTCTTGGCCGTGTCCCTTTGATCGGCGACGCCTCGATCCGGTGCTTGCCGTTCTCGAACCAGGTCCTGAAGAAACGCTCGGGCGAGATACTGACAACGTGATCGGACGGCCTCTCGATAAAAGCCGAGAAGGCGGCCGGGTGGTCCCGCCTGAGCGCCCGGAAGATCTTCCTGGGGTCCATCGAGCCGCGATCAACCCTTATCTTTTGCGTAAGGTTCGTCTGGTAAGTTTCGCCTGAGAGTATGAGCTCGTGGATCTCTCCTATTTTCGAAAGGTAGTCCTCACGTGACATTTCGAATTCCGGCGCGACCGCCTCAAGAACCGATTTGCCTGAAAGTTCGAACGGCTCCGCGCCGAGGATGGCGTCTTTCAACGTTCGGGCCGCCCGGGGCTCGCCGTCGATGAACGTCTTTCCGGTGACGTATTGGTGCACGACGACCGCATCGTAAGGCGCAGCGAAGATATACGGCTCGCTTCCGGCTTTGCGATCCGCGATGCAGGGTTCGTCGATGCCTTGAAGAATTCGTCCAAAGTCATAGGAAATGGTAAAAAAAAGCGCGGGAGATTCACGTTCGATCTCTTCCAGGCTTGAAAGTACGCCGCAGGTGTTGCTGTCGTATGAGATAAAGCCTGCGGGATTCCCGATCCCCGCGATCATAAGCCCCGGTCCCCAGCCTCTCCGTTCGCAGGAGTCGAGCACCGCGACAGGTTCGGTCTTCGAAAGGCCCAGCAGGCGGCCGATCAGCTTTTCGGAGGTCAGTTCCAGCGGGATCACCGCAAAATCTTAGCACGGCGATGTTGTTTTCCTTACGGCCGGTTATGTCGTAATATGACGCAATCGCGCGGACTCCCCGCTTCCAAACTCATATGACCGACCAATCGAACGGCAGGCTGGATCTCGTAAGGGGACTGGGGCTTCTCGCGGCGATTTCCATCATCATCGGAAACGTGATCGGGACCGGCGTGTTTCTTAAGGCGCGGGTTATGACCTGCAACGTGGGTAGTCCCGGATGGGTGCTCACTGCCTGGATCGTGGCCGGTCTTCTTTCGCTGGCGGGCGCGCTGACATATGCCGAGATCGCGGCCGCGAAACCGCGCGCGGGTGGCGAATACGTCTATCTTCGCGATTCATACGGAAAAGTGACCAGCTTCCTGTTCGGGTGGATGCAGATGTTCATCGCGAAAACCGGATCTCAGGCGGCGGTGTCGGTTGCATTTGCGATATTTCTGAACGACTTCCTGGGAGGAAAGCTTCGACAGGTCCTCTATTCCGCCGATATCTTCGGGTATCCGTATGAACTTACGTCTTTGCAAGTAGTTGCCGTGATGGTCATCGTGATCTTCACCACGATCAACTGCGCCTCTGTTTCCTTCGGAGGACAGATCGCAACGTATTTCACGGCGATCAAGGTCGCTCTAGTACTGCTGGTCGGCGTCGGGGCATTTTTGCTGGCTGATGGGTCCTTCGCTAACTTTGCGGCCTCAGGAGCGGGCGGTACTTGCGAAGAGGTCGCGAACTCGGTCAAGTACGGCGCGGCAGGCTTCACCTTCCTCGGCGGTTTCAGCGCGGCGATGCTGGGAGCTTTGTGGGGCTACGATGGCTGGAACAACATTGCGATGATGGCGGGAGAGGTCAAAAAACCGCAACGAAATATTCCGCTTGCTCTTATCGGCGGCACGGCTTCGATAATGATCCTCTACGTGTTCATACACATCGCTTATTTCTACGTGCTCCCGCCTGAGACGATCGCATCGGTTTCGACGAATTCTTCAGTTGCCCAGGAGGTTGCGGTCAGGTTTATGGGCGCCGCTGCTCTCAGTCTGATGACCGTCGGGCTGATGGCATCCTCGCTCGGCACGCTCCACACGTCGATACTCGGCGGCGCCCGCGTCCCTTATGCCATGGCCCGGGACGGACTGATGTTCAGGAGCCTTGGCCGGCTTTCCAAAGCGACGCGCGTTCCGGTGGGGGCGCTCATCGTTCAAGGCATCTGGGCCTGTCTGCTGGCGATCTCGGGTTCATTTGATACTCTGACGAACTACGTGATCTTCGGTTCCTGGATCTTTTACACGCTCGTCGGCGCCTCGATCTTTGTGTACCGGCGTAAGTTCCCGGAAATGGAAAGACCGTACAAGGCCTTCGGTTATCCTTTGGTACCCATTCTCTTCATACTTACGGCCAGCGCGCTCTTGATCAATACCGTTATCTCGGACACATTCAACTCGCTGATAGGGATTTTCCTGATCGCGCTTGGATTGCCCGTTTATTTCTATCTTACGCGGATCTACGACGGGGCCGCGGAGGAAAATTGATCCGATGACCAAGGACAGAAGAAAAGGCGATGAGCGCCGATCGGTAAAGAGACACGACGTCGCGATCGATATCGAGTGGGAAGGCTCCGGCGAACGGGAGAGCGGCGTGCTCGGAGACATCAGCGAAAAGGGGTGTTTCGTGCTTGGATCGGGGAACGTCGATGACGGCGAGACCGTGAATATTTTTGTCCCGATATCTGACGGAATGAAGATCCAGTTCACTGGAGAGGTCGTGAACCACGTTGTCGAGATCGGCTTCGGGCTGAGATTCGTCGGATTGAACGCAGCCCAGCAGGAGCTGCTGCAGAGAATATTGGAAACTGCTCGAGAGTAGTTCCTAGTTCCGAGTTCCACGTTAAGAGTTCAAAGTTCAAAGTTCAAGGATCCGTAAAGTTCAGGTTTGAGATTTGAAATTTGGAATTTGGAAATTGGCCGAAGGTGAGACCGACTTGCGCCGATGAGCAATCAATCGTCGTTTAGAGCAGCGCTTGCGCTGCCCAAGCCGCTCGACGAGCGGCTAAGATCCCCAGATCTATGAATCAACTGCTGGATCCAAAAAGCGTTTTCGCATCCGGAACATTGCGTTTCAATGCTTGAACGAGACTCGCTCGCCCAGCAAATGCAAACGGGTCTTTGCAGTGAGAGCAACTAGTCCCTTAGATTTGGAAAGCTTTCTCAAACAGCGAATAACGCGTTTACGATCTAAGTCGACCAAGAATGCACAAGCCCAGAATCTAACCCAATCATCAGGGTGCTCTAGGAGGACCGAGTAGTTAACCATTAGCTCCTCTCCAGTCGCATCATCCTTCATCTTTATAAGCAAAGAGTGAATTCTGTTGCCTTCGTCCGACTCGCCGGATTCTAAAGTGGCTCCCCAAACTCTTGCAAGACTAATGAAGTTGTCGATGTCGTCCTGTTGCATTCCAAACACGTAAGCAGCAAATTTGAGAGGCGCCGACCGAGTGGCGAAACCTCCAAAGTACGGCTCGTTATTAGCCGCGCTTTGCACGGACTGGGCAGCGCAAGCGCTGCTCTAAACGGGACGGCCTTCGGCCGAATTTCAAATTTCAAATTCCAGATTTCAGACGCCTTTTCTCTTGGAACATGGAACTTGGAACTCGGAACCCGGAACGCTCAGTCCTCAAGAGATTCAAGCGCTTCCGCAGCGATCTCCCGGTCGTCGAAATGGAACTTGTCGTGACCGATGATCTGATAGGTTTCGTGGCCCTTGCCGGCGATTATCAAGACGTCGTTAGGCTTTGCTTTTGAGACCGCGAGATGGATAGCTTCAAGCCGGTCGGTGCAGGTCAGGTACGGGGTCGCGGTGCCTTTCAGTCCTTCCTCGATCCCGGAAATGATCTTCAGAGGATCCTCGGTCCTGGGATTGTCCGACGTCACGATCACCAAGTCGCTGAACTTTCCTGCGATCTGACCCATAGGCTCCCGCTTGCTCTTGTCGCGGTCGCCTCCGCAGCCCATCACGGTGATGATCCTGCCTTCGGCCAGGTCCTGCGCGGTCTTCAGCGTGTTCAGAAGCGCGTCGTCCGTATGCGCGTAATCGACTATCACCGCGAACGGCGCGTCCGAAGGCACCCGCTCGAACCTTCCCGGCGCTCCGACGCAGTTTGAAAGCCCTTCGACGATCGAATCCAGATCGTGTCCCAGATCAAGCGCGACCGCCGAGGCGGAAAGCATATTGTAAACGTGAGGCCTTCCGATAAGCGGTGATGAAACAGGGACCGGGCCTTCGGGTGTGCGAAGCTCGAATGTGGTTCCTTTTAGAAGCGATACCTCAATGTTGACGGCGACCAGGTCGGCATCCGCGATCTGTGAGGTCGTCACGACCTTACGCCCGCCCGCCCTTAGTTCTTCCTCGAGCTTTCTCCCCCACAGATCGTCGATATTGACGATCGAGGTATTCGGAGCCTTGCCCAGCCTTCCGTCGAACAGTTTCTTCTTCGCGTCGAAGTAGTTTTCCATCGTGTGGTGGTAATCGAGGTGATCTCTTGTGAGGTTCGTGAACACCGCACTGCAGAACTCGAGCCCGTCGCATCGGTGCAGGTCGATCGCCTGCGAAGAAGCTTCCATCACCGCGGCGGTGCATCCTTTTTCGATCGCTTCTCGAAGAAATCTCTGTGTGTCCGAAGCCTCGGGCGTGGTTCTCACGGCGGGTTCAGATTCCTTTCCGATGCGGTATTCGACGGTCGTCAGCATCGCCGCTCGCTTCCCAGCCGCCTCCAGAAGCGCGAAGACCAGATAAGTAGTGGTCGTTTTGCCATTGGTTCCGGTGATGCCTACGAGGTCGATCTCGGACGATGGATCGCCGTGTACAGCCTTGGAGGCCGACGCGAGAGCGATCCTGGCGTCTTCCACCTTGAGCCATTCGCCCTTGAATCCCTCCGGCGCGTCGAGTTCGGAGATCACTCCGGCCGCCCCGCGGCGCATCACGTCGTCGATGAACCGGTGGCCGTCCACGGTGGCGCCTCGGATCGCGACAAAGAGCGACCCGGCCCGCGCCTGCCTCGAATCGTGGATGACATCCGTGACCCCGCGCTCGCCCGTGCCGGAGAGCCGCGCTCCGACAACCCTCGCAATTTCGCGTGTTTCGATCGAATGATCGCTCAACTTCTACCTCTCGGAATCCGTATAAGGAATTGAAAAACTTGATTTTAACGAGGGAAATCTTACTATTAAGCCAAAGGGAATGACAAAATGAAAATCCTTAAACTGATCGCTCTCCTGATCGCGATAGGCCTCGGCGCCTACATCCTCCTGTGGCTATTCGGCTTTATCGCAAGCCTGCTCTGGTACGTATTCTGGATCGCCCTGGTGGCTCTCGGAGGTTTCGTGGGATACAAGCTGTTCCTTTCGGGAGGAGATGAAGAAACCCCCAAGCTCGAGGAGAAGCGGCCGACCGCGATAAGCGAGATGGATAACGTCGACCGTGCTCTAGAAGAGTACAGGGAGAAGTACCTCCCGAAGGACAGCTGAACAGATCGACGCCCCCTTCTTACCCACCCGGACGGGACCGCTTTTCGGCCTCTCGGATACCTCTGTCGCAGAGGCTCCTGTAGCGTCTCCTAGAGATCCGGCCTGCTAGACAATCCCTTGCTATTTCGCTACATTCGAAGGGCGTATCAGATATTTGCAACCCGCTTTGCGGGCCCATTTTTTGAGCTTGCCGAGGTGGTGTAATTGGTAGCCACGCTAGTCTTAGGAACTAGTGCCGCAAGGCGTGCGAGTTCGAGTCTCGCCCTCGGCACCATATAAAATCCGCACGAACTTCGATCCGGTTCCGCCGGATCGCGTGATTTTTGGCCGCGGTCAGGGCGCTCGGCCGCGGAACCCGGTCCGCATCCGACAAATCTCCTGCCGCTTATCATATGAATACCGAACTAATAGACAGATCAGAAACGAACAAGGAGCTCCGCATCGAAATCGCGCCCGACGAAGTGCGCAAGGTTTACGACACGGTATCCAAGAAGTACGCCTCCAAGGCTCAAGTGCCGGGATTCCGGAAAGGGCTTGCGCCGCTTGACGTGATCCGTATGCGTTACGCGGAGGATATAAAGTCGGACGTGATCCAGCAACTGCTTCCGGAAAAAGTGGCCTCCGCGATCGAGGAGCTCGGCCTGCGGCCGCTCGCCGAGCCGCAGATTCACCTGGAAGACCACGAGAATCTGAAGGTGAACGGCTCGCAGCCGTTGGTCTTCGGTGTCCACGTCCAGGTAATGCCTGAGATCCCCGATCCCGCCTACGAAGGCCTCGAGGCGACGCGCCGCGTCCGGCAGATCCCCGATGACGAAGTCGAGGGAATCATCGAAGAGAAAAGGCAGCAGCAGTCGACCTTCATCCCTGCCGATGACCGCGAGTCGGCCGACGGGGATATGGTCATCGTCGATCTGAAGGGGACGTTCGAGGACGATCCGGAAGCGGATCCGATCGAGGTGACGGACCTCGAGGTCCAGCTAGGAGACGACCTCATCGAGAAGTCGTTCACGGAGAACCTGGTAGGTGTGAAAGCCGGAGACGAGAAGGAATTTAAGGTGGCGTATCCCGATGAATTCTCGTCCCCTGCGCTTGCCGGCAGGACGGTCCAATACAAGGCGACGGTCAAATCGGTAGGGATGGTCGAGCTTCCCGAACTAGACGACTCTTGGGTCGCGAGCCTCGATGAAGAAGCGAAGACGGTCAATGACCTGAAGAAGCGGCTCCGTGACCAGATGGAAACGCTCGCCGAGGGCGACGCTGACGCACGCGTCCGCAACGACCTGATCGCGAAGCTTATCGAAAAGCACGATTTTGAGATCCCGAACGCATTGATCGAGTCTCAGGCGAAAAATCTGCTCGACAACTTCGCACGCGACCTCGCGGAAAAGGGGGTTGACCTGAGCAAGGTTGATCAGCAGTTTGTCGAAATGACGTATCACCAGATGCGGGGCCAGGCGGAGCGCGACGTGCGCGGCGCGATGCTTTTGGAAAAGGTCGCGGAGATGGAGAAAGTCGAGATCTCGAAGGATGACGTCAACTCCGAGATCGAGACAATGGCTTCGTACTACCAGGTGCCGGTCGAACAGATCCGGGCTTCGATCGCCCAGCAGGGAGGCCCTTCGGTCATCGAGAACAACCTTAGAACCCGCAGGGCGGTCGAGGCAATGGTCGGCAAGGCGAAGATCAAGGACGGCGAGTGGATCGACGAAAGGAATCCCGAGGCGTCCGAAACCGACGAGGTGAAGCCAGAGAAGAAAAAGGCAAAGGCGCCGGCGAAAAAAAAGAAGCCGGCGAAGGCCAAGACTGCTGAAAAACCGGCGAAAAAGAAATAGTCTGAACGGGTTTTCCCGGGGGTTGGCATTTTGGAAGAATAATTGTATTATCTTGTGCGGTGGCCAGAGCCATTGTCTTCAACAGTTATCTTCTCTCAGTTAAACCAACATCTCAGATATTCCGGTTCCTTACCACTCATAGACAGGTAGAGAGAAATAATATGGCATTAGTACCAATGGTGGTCGAACAGACTTCGCGCGGCGAACGGGCGTTCGACATCTACTCGCGCCTTTTAAAGGACAGCATCATCTTTATCGGCACGCCGATCGATGACACTATCGCGAACCTCATAGTCGCGCAGCTGCTTTTTCTCGAGGCAGAGGACCCGGAACGGGATATCAATCTTTATATCAACTCGCCCGGCGGATCGATCACGGCCGGAATGGCCATCTACGACACGATGCAGTTCATACGGAACGACTGCACGACGATCTGTGTTGGACAGTGCGCGTCGATGGGAGCGCTTTTGCTCGCCGCCGGTGCGAAGGGCAAGCGTTTCGCGCTGCCGCATTCGAGGATCCTTATCCATCAGCCTACGGGCGGTGCCCAGGGTCAGGCGACCGATGTCCGGATAATGGCGGAAGAGATCCTGCGTATGCGCGAGCTTACCTCGAGGATACTTTCCGATCACACGGGGCAGTCGTTCGAGCAGGTAGAACAGGACGTCGAGCGCGACCGCATCATGTCTCCGATCCAGGCGAAGGAATACGGGCTGATCGACGAGGTGATCGAACATCGCGAGAAGTCCAAGTGATCGCATTCCCGGAACCTTAGGGATCCAAAGACGTTCTTAGACCGTTATGTCGATACTCAGACCAGAAGAAGTGCTCAGGTGCTCGTTCTGCGGCAAATCGCAGAACGAGGTCAAGAAATTGATCGCCGGTCCAAGCGTTTACATCTGCAACGAATGCATTGATATTTGTAACGAGATCATAAACGACGACGAGCAGGCCGAAGCCGCATCGAGCCGTACGTCGATCCCGAAGCCGCACGAGATCAACCAGTTCCTGGACGATTACGTCATCGATCAGGATGACACAAAGAAACGGCTCGCGGTGGCCGTTTACCAGCATTACAAACGGCTGGAGCTTGCGAAGCGCCGTTCGGATGTCGAGATCCAGAAGTCGAACATACTTCTGATCGGTCCGACGGGGACAGGCAAGACGCTTCTCGCACAGACGCTGGCAAGGTTCCTGAGCGTACCCTTCTGCATCGTCGACGCGACCACTCTCACCGAAGCCGGCTACGTCGGCGAGGACGTCGAGAACATCATCCTGAAGCTTTTGCAGGCGGCGGGGAACGATGTCGAGAAGGCCCAGGAAGGGATCATATATATCGACGAGGTCGACAAGATCTGCCGCAAAGACGACAGCCCTTCGATCACCCGCGACGTGTCGGGCGAGGGCGTTCAGCAGGCTCTTCTGAAGATCCTCGAGGGCACGGTCGCGAACATCCCGCAGGGCGGAGGCAGGAAGCACCCGCAGCAGGAGTTTCTACCGATCGATACCACCAACATCCTGTTCATTTGCGGTGGGGCGTTCGTCGGGCTTGAGAAGGTGATCGAGCGCCGGCTCAGGAACAAGTCGCTCGGTTTCAAGGCCGAGGTCAAGAATGCCGCTGAGCGCCGTGCAGAGGTCGCGAACAAGCTTGAGCCGGACGATCTTGTGCATTTCGGGCTCATTCCGGAGTTCGTAGGGCGGCTCCCAGTGACCGGCATCCTTCACGAGTTGGATGAGGAGGCGTTGGTCAAGATCCTAACGGAGCCGAAGAATGCTCTCGTGAAGCAGTACCAGAGAAAATTCGAATTCGACAACATCAAGCTCAAGTTCACCGACGGTGCGCTGAAGGCGATCGCCAGGCAGGCTTTCGAGCGCAAGGTCGGCGCACGCGGGCTGATGATGATCCTGGAAGAGCTCCTTCTTGAGCCTATGTTCGAGCTGCCTTCTCAGCAAAAGGTCAAGGAGTTGGTGATCACGAAAGATGTGGTCGAGAGGAAGACGGCTCCGTTCGGAACGGTGAAAAAGAAGGAAGCAGCATAGACAGGGATCAAGGATCAGGTATCAGGTATCGGAGCGCAGTGGGCGAACAGAGCAGATTGCCCGAGAACTGAAAACTTGACACTGAAACTTGTTCCCTGATCCCTGATACTTGATCCCTGACACCTGAGACCAGGTACATGACCTCAATACCCGACCGACTCGCCGTCGCTGCGACGGTCGATCGCTCCCAGCCTGAACCCCTCTTCGTCGATCGCGACCGCCGTGGTCGAGGCAATATTGCCCGGAGCGTTCGCGAAGTTGTGGCCATATTCTTCGAGGATCCTGCGAGTGTCGGGTGAAAGTCCGAACGGTTCGTAAAAGATGTGGTCCGGGAGCCACTGGTGGTGGATCCTTGGAGCGTCGATCGCGAGCTGGATGTTCATACCGTGATCGATCACGTTGGTCACGATCTGGATCAGCGCGCTGATGATCCTTGGGCCGCCCCTTCCTCCGACCGCGAACCAGAACGAACCGTCAGGCCTCAGGACGATGGTAGGCGTCATCGACGACAAGGGCCGCTTTCCGGGTTCGATCGCGTTCTTCTCGCCCTGCACAAGACCGAACATGTTCGGCTTGCCGGGCTGGGATGCGAAGTCGTCCATCTCGTCGTTCAGCAATATACCCGTGCCCTTTGCCGTGACGGCGTTGCCAAAGATGTTGTTGATCGTGTAGGAATTCGAAACAGCGTTCCCGTCTTTGTCCACCACGGAGTAATGCGTGGTGTCCATCGGTTCGGGTGAGGGTACGATGCCGGGTCCGATCTCCGAACTGGTAGTCACTCTGTCCTTCGCGATCGATCTTGCGCGTTGCGCGGCGTAAGACCTGTCGATCAGCCTTTCGGTCGGGACACTGGTGAAATCGGGATCGGCCATCAGTTCGGCACGGTCTGAGAACGCTCTTTTCGACGCTTCGACGAGCAGATGGTTTTTTGCCGCTGAATTGAATCCGAGCGCCCTTATGTCATATCTCTCAAGCATGTTCAGGACCTGCAGAAGGACGATCCCGCCCGAGGAAGGAGGAGCCATCGATATGACCTTGTGTCCGCGGTACATTCCCTCGACAGGTCTTCGTTCGACGGCCTTGTAGTTCTTCAGGTCCTCAAGAGTGATCAGGCCGTCGTTGCGCTTCATGTCCGCGGCGACGAGCTTCGCTGTCGTACCCTCATAGAGATCCTTGGCGCCTTCGTCCCTTATCCTTGCGAGCGTCGCGGCAAGGTCGGTCTGCACAAGCCGGTCTCCGGCCTCGAAATGGTCTCCGCCGTTGAGGAAGATCCTCTTGCTGTCAGCATAGCGCTCGAGGCTGTTCCGGTAAGCCTTGAAAAGATCGGCCTGCCTGCGGGAAAGCACGAAGCCTTCAGCGGCAAGCCTGCGCGCCGGTTCCACAAGCTCCGCCCACTTGACCTTTCCCGAGCCGTATTTCCGGAAAGCAAGCTCGAATCCCGCTACGGTGCCGGGAACCCCGGCGGCCCTGTAACCGACCAAAGAACCGCCTTCGCCCCGGATCGGGCTTCCATTCTCATCGAGATAAATGTCGCGCGTCGCGGCATTCGGCGCCATCTCGCGGTAGTCGATAGTTGCGGCCCTCCCGTCGGCGAGCCTTATGACCATAAACCCGCCTCCGCCTAAATTCCCGGCCTCGGGATAGACGACCGCAAGGGCGAGACCTACGGCGATGGCTGCATCGACGGCGTTGCCGCCTTTCTTCATTATTTCCGCGCCTATCCCCGAAGCGAGCGGGTGCTGAGAGGCCGACATCGCGTTCCTCGCAGAAACAGGCTCCCGTGCGAAGGCCGGAGTGCCGCTTGGAACAAACAGAAGCGCAAGTGCTATTATTGAGAACAGTTTCCGAAAGAATCTGAATTTCATATGCGTCGATCGCCGTGATTTTGCTCGTAGAAGAGAGCGGGTGGATTTAAGGAGATTATCGCACATCTAAGGAGTTCGGACGACGCGTCCCCACTCTGAAAGGCCGATCTTCTCGTGAACCTCGGACCTGGATGTACTTTCCAAGAAATGTCCACCCGTTAAAACTGTATAAAAGAGAAAAAAACTTGGCAATAACAAGGGAAATCGTGTAACTTCGTAAGTTTCCCGGCAATAAAAAGTCCCGCAAAGGCGCTTGTACGTCTTCGGGTGCGCCAGTTCGAATTACATCCGGAGTATAGTGATGATGAACAGACCGATCCTCATAGCACTGATACTGATCCTGGTTTCCGCGGCGGCCGTGCCCGCCCAACGGAACACGAGGCTTTCTGAAAGCAAGAATTCTGCGGGCGACGTGTTGTTCGGCCGCGTGGAGGCCTTGTCGGACGGGAATGGCGTGCTTGTCCGCTGGAATACTACGTTCGAAAAGGACGTACTAGGATTTGAGGTCCTTCGTTCCTCGGGCGGCGTCTGGAAGAAGGCCGGCACGGGATTCGTTCCTGGCAGCTTTCTCCGTTCGAAGCCGCGAACCGAGCAGGGTCTTCAGTACACGCTCTTCGATCCTGAAGGCGGGTTCGGTTCCCCGTACATTATCCGGGCGAGCACGGTATCCGGCGAGTCCGTCACGACCGGCGTCATTTACCCGGCCTTTGAAGACGATCTCTTTTCACAGACCGGAAGGACATCGGCGGAAATGAAGGAAGCCGCTCTATCGGCGGAGCCCGTAACGGTGAAGCGATCTCCCGCCTTTGAATACGCGGGCTTCTCTGGCCTCGGCAATCTGCCACCAAATCTCCCGCAGCAGCACTGGGTTGCCGCCCGGCCGGGAGTGAAGATCGGGGTCAAGGAGAACGGGCTTTACCGCGTCATGCGTACCGAGCTTGAGAACGCAGGTTTTGACGTCAATACGGACGAATCGCTCTGGCAGCTGTATCTGGACGGCAACGAACAGTTGATAATCGTCGCGGAAAACGGGGATTACATAGAGTTCATCGGAAAGGGGATCGACACTCCGTCGACAAACACAAACGTGTATTTTCTGGTCGTCGGGGACGACCCGGGCCTTAGGATCGAAGAGACCTTCCGAAAGCCGAACGGTGCGAACCCGGCTTTGAACTACAGAGAGAATTTTTTCCGTCGCGACCGGGTGTTCTACGTTTCGAGCATATTGAACGGTGACAAAGAGAACTTCTTCGGGCAGGTGATAAGTTCGACGCCGTCCAATGTACAGTTCGATCTTGACGAGGTCGATCACTCGGTGCCTAAGACATATATCCAGATAGGCGTCAATGGTTTTACTCTGGGCCTCCACAAGATCAGCGTGTCCGTGAACGGTGTTCCGCTGGGGAGTTTCAGTTTCACCGGCGCAACCTTCAAAATGGCCGACATCGGAATTCCTACCCAGATCATTAATGAAGGCGCGAACACGGTACAGATGACGGGTATTGCTTCCGGAAATGACGTAAGTCTTGTCGAGTTCGTCGCGGCGCAGTACCCGAGAGGCTACGTAGCTAGAAGCGGCGGACTGGAATTTCCCGTACCGAATTTCAAGCAGGTGACTGTCACCGGATTCACCGACTCAAACATACGGGTCTTCGATATGACGAGCGCCGACCACCCCATACTGGTCGGAAATGCGGCGGTCGAAAGCCTTGCTAAGGTCGGCTCGGGCTTTCAAGTGGTGATACCTTCAAGCAAGGGCGCTCCGATGTTCGCGGTCGATGATGCTGGTATCAAATCGCCTGCAAGCATCGTTTTGAACGAGCCTTCGACCCTACACTCCGTGTCCAATGCCTGGCCGATGGTGATTATCAGCCATGCGGATTTCCTGACGGAATCGGAAACCTGGGCGACGTATCGGACGAATGACGGTATAGGTGCCGTTGCGGTCGATGTGGTCGATGTTTATGACGAGTTCGGCTTCGGCCGGAAAGGTCCTGACTCGATCCGCGAATTCGTGAATTTTGCGAGGCTTAATTGGTCGACACCGCCCGGGTACGCGATGCTTGTCGGAGATGCGACGTACGACCCACGAAATTATACCGGATCGGGGGGCATCGATTTTATTCCGACGGATATGGTCGAGACGTCGAGGGACGAATCGCCCAGCGATGAATCACTTGCTGACTATGATGAGGACGGACTTTCGGAGATCGCGATCGGACGGGTTCCGGCCACAACACCGACCCAGGTTTCAAACGCGCTGACCAAGGTCACGATATTTGAATCTTCGATCGCCTCGGCCCCGGCCCGCGGCGCTTTGTGCGCCAGTGACGTGCCTCAGATCGTCAATTTCGAAGAGATCTGCAACAGGGCGATCGCAGGTCTTCCGGAATCGGTCCCCAGAACGACCGTGAACAAGGCAGATACGGACGCGCGAATCACTCTTCTTGCGGAGATGAGTGAAGGGAAGTATGTCGTAAACTACTCTGGGCACGGGTCGGTGGTCGCGTGGACCAGCGGAGGGTTCTTCGGCACCGGCGATGTCAACGGCCTGACGAATCAGAACGACCTTTCCATTTACACGATGCTGACCTGCCTGAACGGATACTTTATCAATCCAAACGGACAAGGTCTGAGCGAGAGGCTCTTCCACGCGACGAACGGTGGCGCGGTAACGACCTGGTCGTCGACCGGAGAGACAACTCCGGATGTCCAGGAGGTCCTCGGGACCAGGTTTTACCTTCAACTGGGCACAAATCCTTCGCTGAACCGGATGGGTGATCTAGTCAAGGACGCGAAGACGGTCATCGTTGGCAGCCGCGATGTTCGCTTGTCGTGGCACCTTCTGGGCGATCCCGCCCTCAGGGTCAAGTAGGGAATTCTGAATTGAGATCGAAAGAAGCGGCCCGTCGAGGCCGCTTTTTTATCTCGGCTGGATCCTGACCGTGTAACTGCAGATTGCGAGGGCCTGGCCGGGATCGAGTGAAACGCGCTGTCCAAGAGGGAGCTCGCGGTTGTTTATCATAGCGGGATTGCGTCCCTCGTTGATCACTGAGAACTTACCCAGCTTGTCGAGGATCAGGACCAGGTGGCGGCGGCTTACTTCGGGATCGCCCTTGAGGGCGATGTCGACGGGCTTTGAGAGGGAGCCGCGTCCGATCACGATCTCGCTCTGATACACTGGGATCACGGTCTGCCGCACGCCGCCCTTCCAGACCTCCAGGTCAAAGAGCGAGTTCTTTCGCGGACTTACGGCAGTGAGTTCCTCTTCTTCCTCCGATGGGATCGGCGTCACCTGTGCGAACGGGCTTGCCTGGTCTTTGGGGGCCGGACGCGTCTGATTCACAAAGTTAGGAGGCTCCAGATTCCGCGGCGTGCTGCCGGGCGGTCTTTCGTTCGAAGCAGGCGTCGTCCGGGCCGGCGCGTTCTGCCGCGGCTTTTTGGCGGGCGGTTTCCTTGGTAAGACCCCTGTTTTCGAAGACGATTCGTCCTCCCACCCGTGCTGGATCCTGACTTCGCCCGGTTCTAACGTCCCGTCAACACGAAGCTCCACCGCAAAGGACTGCGTCTCAAGCCTTTTTTTTCCCGCCAGTTCCTTCGCCCTTTCGGCAAGAACGTGATACAGACCCTGCTCGAGGCCTCTCCGCTTGGCGCCGCGCCAGTCCTTGTCGTCCTTCTCGCTGAGGAAGATCAGGTACTCTGTGGGAATGATCGTGGTTCCTTGCGGAAGCGGGACCATCTCCCGCTGCATGACATCCTCGACCGCCCGCGCGATCTTGACGATGAATTCCTCCGCCTCGCTCCTCGGCTTGACCTGCGCGTCGCGCGCGGCCTGCTCGAGGACGAGTTCGGCGCTCTCGCCGTCGATCCAACGCCTGACTTTATCGAGTACGCTCATTCTTCACCCTTGATCGAGATGGTGTCTTCGCCTCTTCTCGTCTTGCCGCTGATCCATCCCCGGTCCGCGAATTCCGGGTCTGTTTTGGGAGCCCCGTATTCCACGATCTGAACTTCGTGCCAGTGCTCCTGAGAAGACAGGATCCTGAGCCGGGAAGCCTTTGGAACCAGCCCAATCCGCGGATTTTTCGTGCTGGCGTCCGAACGTAGATTGATGTTCATCAGCGCCGTCGCCTCTTTTTGCCCGAAAAGTGCGTATACCGAGGGAAACGTGGTTCTCGTGAGTACGTAATTATAGGTCGCATATATTCCGACGGCAAAGAACGCGATCAGCAGCAAGGCCATCACGACCTTCCGCAGCAGCCTTCCTTCGCGGATCTGGTTCAGCTCAAAAAGGTTGTCGTCGTTGCGCCTTCGTTTGGCTTCTGCCTGCCGATCCTGCGACGTCGCGGGGGGATGAGATCCGGGAGCCGCCGGCACGGGGGGATCGAGGACGGAGAGCCCGGCTCCAGGGCGTTTCTCCTTATTCACCTTGCCGAGTTTGCGCTCCCTTTCGGTGTCGAATTCGGCCTTTGCAGGCGTGAGCGGACTGTAGCCCGGGCTGAATACCGGCTGCGGCCTCTCACGCACCGCGGTATGACGCCCGCGGACCGTAGACGAGGTATCGCCGGAGAAGGCCGCGATCTTTGAAAGCTCCTTCCAGAACTCGTCCGCGCCCTGGTACCGCTTCTTCGGATCGTCATCGGTCGCTTTCTTGAGCACCAGCCGAAGGGATTCTGCCCAGGGTTCCTCACGGACCTTCGCCGGAAGGGCCTCGATCGGCCGGTTTGCGAAAAACCGAGGCGATTCCGAAGTGAAGAGCACGTACGCAGTCTTCGCCAGCGAGTAAACGTCCGCCGCCGGCGTAAGCTCGCCGAACCCGAGTCTCCCGGTTGTTCCGGAAATCATAGGGCTGTGCTCCGGCGGGGCGTAAATGTTTGTGCCGACACGGGTGATCGGCGCGTCCGATTCGGACATCCTAGCCACTCCGAAATCCGCGATCTTGACGATGTCGAGGTCGCCGTTCAGAAGCAGGTTCTGCGGCTTTATGTCGCGGTGAATGACGTTTTTGCCATGCGCGTGCGACAGGCCCGCGCTCGACTGTTCGATAAAACGGAGGGCTTCTGCGAAACCGATGCCGTGTGTCTTTGAAAACCTCGCAAGGTCTCCGCCGGGAAGGAATTCAAGGACGAGGAAGTGGAAGAGAACGCCGTTAAGGTCCTGGGCAGTACCGTGACCGAGCCTGCTGATGATGTTCGGATGGCGGACGCGGTCGAGCGCGAGAGCTTCGTTCTGGAAATTCTCCACGAGCGTGCGTTCGAGGTCCCTGTCGAGGTCGTCGTGCATAAAGACGTTAAGCGCCTTGATGACAACGCGGCGGTGCGGGGTCTCGGGACTCGCGAGAGTGTCTTCCGCAAGGTAGATCTCCGCGTAGCTTCCCCGCCCGAGGAGTTTGCGGACCTCGTAACGTCCGTCCAAAACTGAATCAATGAGCGAAAGTTCTTTCATCACCAATTAGGGAAGAGTCGGGCCGTGCGGCTGCAGGAATGTGTACGATGTCCATTCTGCGATGTTCGTTCCGGGACCTGCCCCCGAAGCGCCGGTATTGCCGTGCGCAAAAAGATGAACCGCTTCCAAACCGCGGTCAAATTGTATAGAATTACGCAGAATTTGCCTAAATACAAGGCGCTTAGATGGCAGAAGACAAAGGAAGCACTGCGAAAAAAGGGTTCTCACTCGACTGGCTCATCGGCGGAGTGCTTTCCAGACTCGGCGACACTTTCGACCGGATCACCGGCCGCAACTGGAATCCCTCCTCCAATCTCGCGACCAGCAAACTCGAAGAGAAACTCAAGCTCCTTTTGGACGCCGAAGCCCGTGATGTTGAGGGAGGGGGGATGTTCGTCCCGCACGTCTTCAAGCTGAAGATCCAGTGGAACAAGTTCTCGACAGATTCCGACCAGGACCTTAAGAAACTTGAGCACGAGCTTCACGCCGCCGCAATCGACCACATCAACGACAGGCTTTACCACACCTATGCGCCGATTCAGGTGAGCGTCGAAAAGGACTATTTCGTCGAGGGCGTCCAGTTCATCGCCGGCTTTGGAAAATACTCGGAGTCTGAGGAGGACGAAGTCGCGGTCAACGTCACCCTGAAGAACATCCCCATCGGAGAACTTCCTGGCGAGGAACTGCCGGTCGAAGAGGCCGAGGATCCGGGCCCGGAAGTCTGTTTTGACCTCGTCCTCCAAGGAAAACCGGTCCGCCGCTGCATCACTTTCGGAGAAACGAAGAGGTTTTCAGTCGGAAGATCCGGCACCAACGACATCGTGATCGACGATCCGAGCGTTTCCAAGGTCCACGCCTCGGTCGCTCTCGGAAGATCCGGCGGAATAGTCATGGCGGACACCGGCTCCACGAACGGAACATTCATAGGCGAAAGCCGTATGCCGTACGGAAAAGCGACACCGCTGAGCGAAGGCTCCAAGGTGCGGTTCGGCGACGTCAAAGCGGTCGTGACGGTCACGAGGCATCAGGCGCCCGGGACCGGCAATCTCCCGGAGGACGCTGCCGATGGAGAGGTTCCGGTCACAGAGGCCTTCGAAGCCCGGGAGCCGGCTCCGACGATCGCCTCCTCAAATCTCGAGAGCCCTCTGGATGATACTTCAAAGACTCGGGAGGACTGGGAAGTTTAAGAATGCTGTTCCTTCTTCTTCAAACCGACTGGGATTTTCTGAGGCCCGAGAAACTGCTCGGGCTTCAAGTGCTCGAAAGGACCCCCGCCGCTCTAACGCTGATCTATCTTCTAGCCTTCTGCGGGATCGTGGCGCTCCTGTTCGCCGCTTTTGCGGGCAACTTCCGCCGTCCGAGACTAGCGTTCGAAACCAACCTTCCGAGGGAGGTGAAGCGGAAGCTGAGTTCCACCGCCACCAACCGGAGCCTCCGGATCTGGCAGCTCGTGTTCTTCGTTCTCGCCTTCGGCGTTTACGGCTTTCACGTCTACTGGGTGCACTTCGCAGATGAGAACAACGAGCAGTTCCAGGCTCTCAGCTACAAGGATCTCCGGTACCGGCGGACCAACGCCGCGAGTCTCCGCGGCTGGATGCTCGATCGTTCCGGAAAGCTCGAGAACGCGCTTGCTTATTACGAGATGGACGGGGACGGCGAGGTCGCGCGCGGCTATTCGCTTCCCGTCGCTATGGCGCATCTGCTCGGCACAGAGCGCGGAACTCCCGGTCTCGAGAGAACGCTGTACCGAAAAAAGGCCGATCCAATGCCCGAGTCCTGGGCAACATTCTGGACGATTCGCCAGCCGGAGGACTCAGAGCGGGACGTCACAGTGACGATCGATCGGGACCTGCAGGATTACGTTGCGAAACAGCTTGAAGGGAAGTCCGGCGCGATCGTTGTGCTGAACCCGCAGAACGGCGAGGTCCTCGCGATCTACTCCAATCCCGCGTTCAACATCAACGAAGCCCAGAGCCTCGCTGAATGGCTGAAGCTCGAGGGAAACAAGCGCGAGAAACCTCTTCTGAACCGGGCCACGCGCGAGTACTACGTACCCGGTTCCACATTCAAGACCTTCACGATGATCTCCGCATTCCGCAACGGGAAGCAGAACTCGATCTTCACCGCCCGCCCGGAAGGCTTCATCCCGTTCCGCGGCTCGCGGCCGATCCTCGATGCAAACGGCGGATGCGAACCTCCGTACGGTTGCAGACCGCTCCCGATCACGCTCGCTTTCGAGGCTTCCTCCAATCAGTATTTCTCGCAGCTCGCGGTCTCGCTTGGCGGGGAAAGGATCGCGGAAACCGCCCGGGCGCTCGGGATCCTACCGGTGGCCACGCCGGCTGAGGCGGTGACGGCGCCGTTTTTTTCAGAGATATGGAACACGAGCGACCCTTCGATCGCCAATGCGCTGGCGCCGCAGCGTTCGACCATCGTAACCGGGCGGGACATCACGGCTTATGACATAGCCCTCGAGGGAATGGGACAGGGCTACGCGGGTCAGATGACCCCGCTCCAGATGGCTCTGATCGCTTCCGCGGCGGCGAATGTCGACGGAGTGCTTATGAAGCCGAAGATCGAGCTTGCACAGCCTCCTGCATCTTTTTGGAAAGTCCTTTCCCCGGCGCAGGCGGCGCAGGTCCGGCAGATCATGGGTCTTGTGACGGAAGGTCCAGGAGGAACGGGATCGCGCGTGTTTGCCAGAGTGCGTGCCGCAGGCATCCGGACCGGAGGGAAGACGGGGACGGCGGAGAAGAAGGCTCCCGTGTATGACAAGCAGACCGGGAAACTCAGAACGGTTACAAAAAAGCGAAGGAACGAGGCTGGCGAACTGGTCGAGTACCGGGAGCCTGTGATGTACGAGCGCACGGACAGCTGGTATCTGGCGATCGCGCCGCTCGAAAGGCCGACGCTGGCGATCGCGGTGGTCGTCGAAGGGGGCGGATACGGAGCTACGATCGCTGCACCGATCGCGGCGAACATCGTCCTGAAAGCAAAGGAACTCGGTCTGCTCGCCGCGTCCTCGAGGGGAGGGGGGCGATAGAAGTATGAAGAGCCGCGTTTCCACCCATTTCTTTATCCTGCTTCTGATCGTCGTGATCAGCGCGATCTCGCATTACTCGATCCACTATGGCGCCTTGATCCGCGGCTACGAGGCATCGCTCCTGACAGCCGGCAGAAACGTCGCGCTTCTTGGAATCCTCGCCGTCCTTCCGATCTTTCTTGCAAAGGTTTTGAAGTACAAAGGGAACTGGACCATATACACGGCAGCCGTTCTGCTGTTCTCGGTCGGTCTCACCGCGCAGTACAGGTTGTTCAGCGATCCGGAATATACGTCCCGAAGCGGCAAGTCCGAAGCGCGCCAGTCAAAGATCAAGACGATCCAGCAGCACTACATCCAGCAGCATTACTCCGCGGAGAAGAAGCGCCTGATGGGTCTCCCGCCCACGGACCCCGCGCCGGTCGATCTTTCGAAGGAAGAGCCCAGGCCGGCAGATATCGGCGCATCCGACCTTATCTCTGGCAAGACGGTCAATCCTCTGCTCGCATTTGCCTGTTTCTTGGCCGCTTTGCTTCTCGTTTCGAAGGACCGTGTGGTCGAGATCCTGAAGAACAACGGCTTCCTGATCGTTGTTCTGACGCTCGGGCCCCTGCTGATCGCGGCGGTGACGTCCAGCGCGGGCAAGTCGCTTGGGAACATGACGCCCTGGGAGCCTTCGAAGATACCGTTCCTGGTGGGTTTTGCAGCCGTGCTCGCTGCCTTGTACAAGAACCTTACGCGCACCTACTGGGGAATGCCGCGCGCGAAGGAGGTCGTCCCGCTTGTATTCATGGCGGTGCTTCCGTTCTTCCCGTTCTTTGTGCTGAAGGATTTCGGCCAGATGATGGTGTTCAGCTCCGTCTACGTAACGCTGTATTTCATCGCCGTCCGGAGGTTCCCGCAGAGGTTCGTACTTATCGGAAGCGTACTTCTTCTGGTCTCGGTCCTTGTGGTCAGCGCGCTTCCGGTCAAGACTCAGGAGAACGTTCCCCTGCTCTCCACGCTGTCCAAGCCGGTCAAGCAGGTCCTGCCGGACAGGATCCAGCAGAGGTTCCACCTATGGCTTGACGGATTCAACCCTCCCACGCCCGAAACTGACTGGTGGAAGGACGACTATCAGGCGTACTATGAGCGGCTCGTGAAGAACAATCCCGAACTGCCGCAGATGCTTGACGACGATCCCTCGCTTCAGAGGTCGATCAACGTCGATGCCTGGTTCGACATACTCGCGTTCCAGCCCGCGCAGGCGACATTCGGACTTGCTTCCGGAGGGACTACGGGCCGAGGTCTCGGCCTTGGATACGTCGAACTTATCCCTGTCGCCGACTCGGACTATATCTATGCCGCTATCGCCGAAGAACTTGGACTTTTAGGGGGTTTGTTGATAATCTTTGCGCTAATTATTTTGGTAAGTGCGGGTGTCAGGACCGCCCTCGATTGCCGGGACATGTTCGGCAAGCTTTGCTCGGTGGGACTAACTGCCTTCATCGGATTCCAGGCTCTTGTCAACATAGGCGGTATCACCAGGGCACTGCCGATGACGGGCATCACGCTCCCATTCGTAAGCCACGGCGGATTCAGTCTAATTACCAGCTTCACGATGCTGGGGATGCTTATGGCTTTCTCGCACCGGAACATGCTCGACAGGCAGATCAGTCTGAACCGGCCCGAAATCGATTGATCCTCAAGATCACCAGGAATTAGAACGCGGTGCAGGCTCTATCGGGAGAATACGATGATAATGCAAGTTGGTTTGCAGATTAGCTCGGCGTCGATCTCGGATAGGGGGCTGAGCGAAAAGCGCCCGCAGAACGAAGATTCCTATCTTGAACTCCGGGAAAGCGGCCTATTCGCGGTTGCCGACGGCGTCGGCGGCGCACAGGCAGGCGATGTCGCCTCGCAGATGGCGATGGAGATACTCGCAGAGGCGTTCATCAATCTCCAGGAAGACGGCGATGCAGAATCGAGGATGCGGCAGGCGATCGAGCGAGCGAACAGCGCGATCTTCCAGATGTCTCACGATCTTCCTCAGCTCAGCTCGATGGCCACGACCGTGGTCGTTCTCCATATCAACGGCAATGTAGCAACGGTCGGCCACGTGGGCGATTCAAGGCTCTACAAGCTCGATCCGTACGGAGAGCTTACACAGGAAACTCTGGATCATTCGGTGGTCGAGGAAGAAGTCCGCGCGGGAAGATTGTCTCCTGAAGAGGCAGCCATTCATCCCAGCCGCAACGTGATCAGCCGCGCACTGGGTGCGGAGCCGCTCGTCGAGATCGACATGAAGACGGTCGTGGTCGAGCCGAACACGATGTTCCTCGCGTGCTCAGACGGCGTCACGAGGCACATCGAGGACAATGAGCTTCGCGAGCTGCTCATCAACGCTCCCGACGAGATGTCGCTTTGCCAGACGATCAAAGAGATCTGCTACGAACGCGGCGCTGAGGACAATCTGACCGCCGTCGTGGTACGGGCCGAAGCGCTGTTTCCGGAAGGATTTGAGACGGACGAAGGATTCGCCGGCGATGAGGAGGAGACGATCACGACGGCAAGGCCGGAAGAAGAGCCGGAGATCGTCGAAGTAGGAGCTCCTGTTGCAGTCGAATCCGCCGAAGCGCCGGCCGAACAGCCGGAACCGGCCGTTGCGGCCTTTGCGGGCGACGAGCCTGCGTCCGAAGAACAGCCTGCAGTTACGGCGGAAGAGGATTCGGACAGCATTTCGATGACCTCTTCGAAGAGCCAGGGATTTCTTTCGATACTTTCCGACGGAAGCGGCTCGGATGAGGACGTCAAACCCGTGAATTCAAAATACGAGGAAGCCGCGGAAAGCGGCTCCGGATCGTTCGGCAAGGTGCTCGGCCGGATCTTTGCCGGAATAATTCTCCTTGCGCTCGGAGCCGCCGTGGGCGCCGCGGGTTATCACTTCTGGATGAGCTACACGCCGCCGCCGCCGTCGGCGCAGCTTCAGCCGGCGCCGCCGGAGCAGATCGCCGTTCCCACCTTTGAACAAACGAAGATCAAGGTCTATGAAGATCCGGTCGCTTCCATTGCGACTCTTTCAGCGAATCCGCAGAGCGCGGAAGACCATTATTTCCTTGGACTTGCATACCTTTTGAACGAAAGGTATGACGAGGCGGCTGTCGCGCTTGCCAACGCTCTCCAGAGGCTCCCGGACTACGAGGAGTCCCAGAGGGACAATCTTGCCAAAGAGATCGCTCTCGCCCGGTCAGTTGTCTCGAACCCTGCCGCGCGACAAGCGTTCGCTGAGGACCTGAAGGCCGCCGAGAGCGCCGCGCTGGACGCGAATTCGAACACGGGCGTACAGTGATTCAGGCTTTCTGCCTCTGAGCCTCGAACAGGATCACGCCCGCCGAAACCGCCAGGTTCAGGCTTTCAACCTCATTTTCCAGGGGAATCACTAGACTTAGGTCCGCCGAATCCCGCGCGGCTTCGGAAAGCCCGTGCGCCTCGGAGCCGAAGACGAGTAAAGAAGGGGGGGTCAGATCTGCTTCCGTGTAAACCGTCGAGGCGTTTGAATCCGTCACCGTGACCCTCAGCCCGGCCTGTTTCGCCCATTCGAACACCTCGGACGCGGACGCCTTTTCTACGACGGGCAGACGGAAGCTGGCTCCCATCGATCCGCGCAGGACCGCCGGGGAGAATGCATCGACCGAGCCTTCAGACGTGATAACGCCCGAGGCACCCGCGGCCTCCGCCGTCCGCAATACAGCTCCAAGGTTTCCGGGGTTATTGATCTCGTTGAGGAAAAGGGCGATCGGAAGAGAAGTTTCTGCGCGGGAGATCCGACTGCCTATCGCTTCAAAAGACGCCGACGGCCTTTCACACACGAGGGCGATGCCCTGAGGGTTTTTGGTGTCTGAAAGCGACCCGAACAGGCGGTCCTTCAGAACTAGTGTGGATCCCGCCGCACTCGATGCCCTGCTTACAAGGTCCTTCGGTCCGCCGTCGTAATACGATCGTGCGAAAACAGCCTGTTCGACCTTCAGGCCGCTTGTCAGCGCTTCTTCGCAAAGGCGCGACCCTTCGACGTATATCAGCTCCGCAGCCTTGCCTTTTCTGACATTCAGCGCGTCCTTGTAGCGAGGATTGTCCCTGCTTTCGATGAAGTCCATCGGGGTGCCCCCGTTCAGTTCTGTTGCCTCGGTTCGATCCAGACCGTTTTGATCCGTATGTCGTCGATAGGCCTTTCGCCGTCCCTCGGCGCGCCGCCGATCGTCCTCGCGTTCACCATTCCGTCGATGACCTTTCCGAACACTGTGTAGCGGCGGTCAAATCCGGGCTCGCGCTTCAGTGTGATAAAGAACTGAGAGTTCGCCGAATCGAAGTCCTGTCCGCGGGCGGCGCCGACGATGCCTGTATCGTAGTCGATGTCGCTGAACTCGGCTTCGACGTTCGGCTTGTCGGATTTTCCGGAGCCGTCATTTGAAGGATCCGCGTCCTTCGAGAGCGGATCGCCGGACTGGATCACGGACTGGTTAACGCGGTGGAATGTGACGCCGTTATAGACTCCTTCCTTCGCGAGTTCCTTGAACCTCTCGACGGCTTTGGGGGCGATGTTCGAGTAAAGCTCGATCGTGATCGTGCCGTAAGCGGCGGCGTTTTCCATCTCGATGACAGCCACCTCAGGATCGGCGACCGGCTGGACGTTCTCCTTTACCGCGGCCGGTCCGGAAGTGTTCGAAGAAGAACCGTTACAGCCGGATATCACAAGAAGAAGGGAAGCAGCGAGAATCAGTGAAAGTGTCCGCATAATCAGAACTCCTTGTTCGAATCGAGTAGTATCGTGACGGGCCCGTCGTTCACGAGCTCGACATCCATCATCGCCTGGAACCGCCCGCATTCGACTTTTACTTTCGACGCGCGTGCGGTTTCCACGAAATGTCCGTAAAGCTCGTTCGCGCGTTCCGGAAGTGCGGCCTTGATGAACGAAGGCCTTCGTCCTTTCCGGGCGTCGCCGTAGAGAGTGAACTGCGAAACGACAAGCAGTTCACCTCCCGTATCCAGCAGCGAGAGGTTCATTTTCCCTTCTTTATCCTCGAAGATTCGAAGGTTCAGAGTCTTGTAGGCGAGGTATCCGGCATCGGATTCCGAATCGTCCATGGAAACGCCGAGAAGAACGAGGATCCCCCGGCCGATCTCGCCGACCGTCTCGCCATCGACCTTCACCGAGGCCCTTGAAACTCGCTGGATAACTGCCCGCATCGCTGAATCAGGCCTATTCCTCGACGTAGACCTTTTCCATAACGACCGGCTCGATCGGCCTGTCGTTCGAATTCGTATCGACCAGAGCGATCGAATCAACTACGTCCTGGCCCTCGATCACGCGGCCGAACTTCGTGTAGCTTGGCGGAAGCGGATAATCGGCGTGCATTATGAAGAACTGCGATCCGTTTGTATTCGGGCCCGCGTTCGCCATCGCCATCGTCCCCTTTTCGTACGGTCCGTCATACAGCGAGGAATCGCGGTCGATCTCGTCGTTGAACTTTCCGCCCCAGGCGGACTCGCCGCCGTAGCCTTCGCCGAGCGGGTCTCCGCCCTGGATCATGAAGTTCTTGATCACCCTGTGGAAGATCACGCCGTCGTAGTAGCCGCGCTCGGCAAGAAGCCTGAAGTTCTCCGCCGTCTTCGGCGCATCATTGTCAAAAAGCTCGATCTTGATCGTGCCCTTGCTGGTCTCGATTACCGCAGTTGTGTTAGCCATCTTTGTCTCCAAAAAATAATCGCCGTAAATAAAGCATCAGCTTAATTTACAGCCAATATGAATTCTTCGATCGCGGCTGCGACGCCGTCCTCATTGTTTCCTAATGTTGTATAAAATTCCTCTCGATCTAGCAAACTGCGGTCGGCGTTTGCCATAACGACCGAAGTTCCAGCGTACTCAAGCATCTCGAGATCGTTGAAATTGTCGCCGATCACCATTATCTCCTCGTGCGAGAGTTTTTCCGCAACCGCCAGCTTGTTCAGTCCCGCGGCCTTGGATGCGTGAGGAGGAAGAATGTCGAGCAAGGTGAAGTCGAGATGAGGGTAGATAGTGGCGAGAATGTTGACGGAATCCGCCAGTTCTTCCTCGAGGAGGATCTGAAGGTCGAACATCGCGTCGCAGTTGCCCGAGAACGATAGGTGGATGATGTCGTTGTCGGCGACTATCGATTCGAGCGAATTGACGTGATGCACGGCCTCCTCCGCCTCGTCGCCGTGCAGATGCCGCGCCCAGACGATGTAGCGCTTCAGAGGAATGTTCTCGTCGGAGATATTGTCGTAAAAAAGCGTGCCCTTGCCGGCGGGATCGGCGCTTACGAGCGCGTTCCCGCCGTACGAGTACCCGACACGAAGGATCTCGCGGACCGCGTCGTCTTCCAGAAGATCGACCGAGAAAGTCTCGAGCGTTTCGGCGTGTTTGATCAAAGCACCGTTGTGGGTCAGGATCGGCGCGTTGAATCCCGCCTCGAGAGCGACCGGCCTCGCGTCCCTGAAGCGCCTCCCGGTCGCGATCGTGACCTTCACACCGCACTCTTCGGCCTTCCTTATCGCCAGCTTGTTGCGCTCGGATATCTGACCCTCCGAGTTCAGGAGAGTGCCGTCGAGGTCGAGTGCAAGGAGCCTTATTGGCATTAAAGTAGGGGCGGGGCTTGTCCCTGCCCAATGCGACGAGTTTAGAGCAGCTCTGTGCGCTGCATCGATCGGGCGCAGGCCGATCGGAGATTCGGGGTACTGAGCCGACGGTAGGCCGAAGGCTTACCGCACATCAATGCGGCAAAGCCGCGGACAATTATTGCCCATATGAGACCAGTTTAGAGCAGCCCTTCGGGCTGCCCAAGCCGAGCATCACGGCTCGAAACACGAGAACTCGATATCATTAGTCATCAAAGGCGGCTCGTCGCCATCCGATGATCTTTACAGCCGTCAATGAAACCGCAAGACCCAAAGAGACAAAGTCGAAAACATTTGTGCCATTCGCGATCAAGTACAGCGACTGATTTTCGTTTGAGCTAATCGTTAGCCATTTCCCGATCGCCCAAACAGCGAATACTGAATGGAGGCCGAGCAACAATAGCCACTGAACGAAAGGACTTCTATGTTTCCTAACCAGAATCAGCAGAGGAACGGCGCACACAAGGATTACGAGCCGGAAAAGACCATCTCGTTGGCTGCTAATCTTGTAGACCGTAAAACAGTAGTTCTCGTCCCCGGTCACTTCGCAGGCTTTAAGTCGCTCGTTTTCCGCTACCCGATGATTGTAAGCGTCAATTGATTTAGTCGCGATACTCAGGAAAACGCTGGCAAGCAGAAACGCGCTGAGAATGGTCTCGACTTTGTGAGATTTATGGGTGATTGGTTTGCCGAGGTTCATGTACTGATGGAACTCAAATGCGGATTATTGTTTCCGGCGCGAGCTTAGTAACCGGTGCGCTGACCCTGGGAAAGAACCTGATACGTGGCGCTATCAGCCGCGCCCGGCGCGGCCCGGGCAGCCCGAAGGGCTGCTCTAAACGGGCTGTTCTGGACCGGTGATCGCTAGAGGCGCTGCCCAATTGCGACCAGTCTAGAGCAGTGCTTCGCGCTGCATCGATCAGGCGCAGCCCGATCGGAGATTCGGGGTGCTGAGCCGCCGGTAAGCCGAAGGTTTGTCGCACATCAATGCGGCGGAGCCGCGAAGAAGCCACACCCCTAAAATCGAACTCAATACCTGGGCGGGGAGGAGCCCCGCCTCTGCAATCGAACTCAATACCTGGGCGGGGACAAGCCGCGCCCCTACTTCCGCCTCTGCTGCTCGAGCCACCTCTGATACTTCGCCTTTGCACGCTCGAACTCTGCCGCCGAAGCGAAGAACAGGTGCGAGCCGTCGTTCTTCTCGACATCCAGCACGTAGTACAAATAATACGTCTCGGCGGGGTCGAGCGCCGCCTCGATCGCGCTCTTGCTCGCCGATGAGATCGGCCCCGGCGGGAGGCCCGCGATCTTACGCGTGTTGTAAGGATGGTTAACCTCGATGTCGCTCTTGTGGATCGTCCCGTCCCAGCGTCCGAGCAGCTTCGCGATGTACACGTTCGTGGCGTCGATCCCGAGCGCCATCCCGCGCTCGAGCCTGTTGTAGATCACGGATGCAACGATCTTCCTTTCCGAATCGACCTTGGACTCGTTCTCGATGAGGCTCGCGATCGTCATCACCTCATAGGGAGTCAATCCGCGCGCCTTCGCCTTGGAGGTCCATTCGGGCTTCCAGACTTTCTTGAATTCCCCTACTAGCCTTTCGATCACCTGCTTCGGTCCGGTATCCGGCGGAAAGTCGTACGTGGCCGGATACAGGAACCCCTCGAGGTTCTTTGCCTCAGGCGCGATGTCGGCGATCAGGCTCGTGTCGTCCATCAGATAGAAGACCGCCTTTTCGTCCATCGGCGGGTCGCTCGGATAGTTGGCGGCGATCCTTTCGGCGATCTCGAAACGTGTCCAGCCTTCGGGAATTGTCAGCTTAGAGGTCCGCTCGCTGCCTTTCTCGAGCAGTTCGACGACCTCCAGAGAATTGACCGGAGAAGGGAACTTGTACTCGCCCGCCTTCAGATTCGAGGCACGGCCCGACACGCGCAGGTAGATCCTCATCGCGAGCGGGCTGCGGATCACGTTTCGCGCGGCAAGCGCTTCAATTATCGCCGCTGGCGACGATCCCTTTTCGATCACGAAGAAGTCGCCCGCAGAAGAGTGCACGACCGGCGTCGTTATCGAGATGTAGAACCAGAGGACAGCAGACAATGCGGCCACCCCCGCGATCGCGGCGATCACGGCCAGGAAAAGGACCACGCCTTTCCGCCGCCGCCGCGGCGCCTCTTCCGTAACCTTCTCGCCGTCAAGTTCAGCAGGTTGTATCATTTGGAAAATCAATGAGGTCCAGAGGGAGGGAACCGGATCAAGATAAAATGAAGCGAGTATTTTCCGCCATCGAACTGCCCGCTGATGCCAGAAGCACCGTCGAAGCCTACGCCAGGAGGCTCGCCGAGGAATATCCCGAATCAAAGGCGAAATGGTTGCCGGCCGACAGGCTGCACCTGACGGTTCGGTTCTTCGGGAATGTCGATGAGCGCGCGCTGAAAGTGATCAATGACGCTCACAAGCGGCTCGCGGCTGTACATTCGCGTTTCCGTATCGCGATCGACGGCACGGGAGTGTTTCCCTCGGCGCGACGCCCGAAGGTTCTCTGGCTCGGCGTATCGGGTGCGGAGGAACTCGCCGGGCTCAAGGTGCAGATCGACGATGAACTCGCCTCGGTCGGCTTTGATCACGAGGCAAGGGGTTTCAGGCCCCATCTTACGATCGCAAGGCTAAAGGATCCTCCGAAAGCCAGGGAGCTTGCCCGCCGACATCTCTCGCAAAAGTTCGAGCCTGTCGTCTTCAGCGCCGCGCGAATCGTCGTTCTCGAAAGCGTGCAAAAGCCGACAGGCCCGGAATATTCTCTGATCGAAAGCGCCGAACTGATCGCGTGACCGCTACTCGGCGGACTCTTCCGACTTCTCAAGCGCGGATTCGATCGCCTTCGTGACCTCGGGACTCTCGGGCGTTTCCTTCGAAGAGAAGCGAGCGATTATCTCGCCCTTATCGTTCGCAAGAATCTTGTTGAAGTTCCAGGTTATCTCGCCGGCGAACTCCGGATTCGCCTTCTCGCTGGTCAGGTAAGAATAAAGCGGATGCTGGTCCTCACCTTTCACGCTGATCTTTGCGAACATAGGGAAGGTGACCTTGTACTTGAGCGTGCAGAACTCTTTGATCTCCTCGTTGTTTCCCGGTTCCTGCCCCCCGAAGTTGTTGGCAGGGAAGCCAAGGACCACGAATCCGCGGTCCCTGTACTTGTCGTAAATCGCCTGCAGGCCCGCGTACTGAGGCGTGTAGCCGCATTTGCTCGCCGTGTTGACGAACATCACGACCTTGCCCTTGTACTTCGAAAGGTTGACTTTGTTGCCGTCGATGTCGAGAACATCGAACTCGTAAATTGATTTCGCTGTGACGGATTTCATGTCGCTAGCGGAGGATGCGCCGATAAGACCGAGTCCGTAGGCTGCCGCAACTACGGCGAAGACCGTGGCGGCTATCAGAATTCCGAATGTCGTTCGCATAATGATTCTCCGATGTTTCCTCTTATTTCTTCCTAAAACCGCATCGGAGATGGCAGGCAGCATTTCCCGGCATCTCCGAAGTAAAAAAGTTTAACAGAATTAGCTGCTCAGTTCACGCCTGGACCGGGGCTGGGGCGGCTCCTCGCCGGCCTCGTCGTTCTTCGTAATGCCGAGCACCTCGCCGAGCGATCCGACCGTAGCCATCACGCTTGAGGTCTCGGTCGGCATAAAGATGACCTTCGAGTTCTGCGTCCGCGTCATGTCTCGGAGCGAATCGATGTAGCGTGCCGTGATCAGGTATTGCGCCGTCTGGGCGGGATCCCCGATCGATCCCGCGATCTGCTTGATGGCCGCAGCCTCGGCCTCCGCCGCCTTCAGACGAGCCTGCGCCGCGCCCTCCGCCTCGAGGATGGCGGACTGTTTCGCGCCTTCCGCTCTCATAATTGCCGACTGCTTCTCGCCTTCCGCTCTCGCGATAGCCGCCTGCTTGTCGCCCTCAGCCTGCAGGACGAGCGCGCGTCTGTTGCGCTCGGCGGTCATCTGCTTCTCCATCGTGATTCGCACGTCTTCCGGTGGATTGATGTTCTTAACGTCAACACGGGTGACCTTGACGCCCCATTTGTCGGTCGCTTCGTCGAGGATGAGCTGAAGTTTGGAGTTGATCTGGTCGCGCGAAGACAAAGTGTGGTCGAGGTCCATTTCGCCCATCACTGCGCGCATTCCGGTGATAGTGAGCTGAACGATACCGCCGACCAGGTCGGTAACCTCGTAGACGGCCTTGGCCGGGTCCGTGATCTGCCAGTAGACGACCGAATCGACGTTGATAGTCACGTTATCGCGGGTGATCACGGGCTGCGGCGGCAGGTCTATGTACTGTTCGCGGAGATCGATGGACGTCTGCCCGGGCCTCGAGTTGGTCCAGTAGACGGCACGCGGCGCCTCGAAGAACGGCACGATGATGTTGAGTCCGCTTTTGGCAACTCTTGAGAAGCGGCCGAGGCGTTCGATCAAAAGCACCGAGGACTGCGGAACGATCTTGATCGTCTTCCACGCCACGATCAGCAGCGCGATGCTGAAGAAGCCAAGCAGAAAAAGAAAGACCAGAAGGGAAAGTGGTTCAGCTTGAAACAGAAAGAACGGCTCGATCATTTCTCGACCTCCGATTGAAATTAGCTTAGTAAGTGATACCGGTATTATAGCCGATTTCGGTTAAAACTCTTAGCTGCGTGCTGTTAGAGGCACTGCTAATCATCTATAATCGGTGGCCGATGGCCGTCAAACTCGAAGACATACTTAAGGCTCGCGACACTCTCACGGGCGTCATCAACGACACGCCCATCCTCCCCGACCGCAAGCTGACGAAGGAACTCGGCGCGAACATCTACCTAAAGGCGGAATGCCTGCAGAGGGGCGGATCGTTCAAGATCCGCGGCGCATACAACAAGATCGTCAGCCTGTCCGACGAAGAGAAAGAGCGTGGCGTCGTGACCGCTTCCGCGGGGAACCACGCCCAGGGAGTGGCACTCGCGGCAAGCCTCCACCATATCAAGTCAACGATCGTCCTTCCCGAATATGCGCCGCTGACCAAGATCAACGCCACCAAGAATTTCGGCGGGAACGTGATCCTTCACGGAGCGAGCTTTGACGAGGCCTCGGCATATGCAAGGGAACTCCGGGACGAGCACGGCTACACATACGTCCACGCATTCGACGACGAGAAGATAATCGCGGGCCAGGGAACTATCGGCGTCGAGATCGCAGAAGGGCTCCCGGAAGTTGACGTCGTCGTCGTGCCGATCGGAGGAGGAGGGGTGATTTCCGGTATCGCCATTGCGATCAAGGCTTTGCGGCCCGACGCGCGCGTGATCGGCGTCGAGGCGGCGAACATCGCCGTTATCAGCAAGTCACTGGAGGCGGGAGAACCGATCGAGGTGCCCTTCAACTCAACGATCGCGGACGGTATCGCGATCAAAAAGCCCGGCGGGATCCCTCTTGGAATGATCCGAGACACGGTCGACGAGATCGTCGAGGTAACGGAAGAAGAGATAGCCGAGGGCATTTTCCACTGCGTGAAGGACGGGCATCTCGTCGTCGAAGGCGCGGGCGCTGCGGGAGTCGCCGCGATCCTTGCAGGAAAAGCCGCGGTGAAAGAGGGCGAATCGGCCTGCGCGGTGCTATGCGGAGGGAACATCGATGCGAATCTTCTTGCGAGGATCCTGGAACACGTACTTGTCAGGCAGGGAAGGTATATGATCCTACGGGTGCTGATCGTCGACCGTCCCGGTTATCTCGCAGCTCTACTTGAGAAAGTCGCCCACAAAGGCGGGAACGTGATCGAGGTGTTCCATAGGCGGTCGATGTGGTTCGCCCCGCTCGGAATGGTCGGCGTCGAGCTTCTTCTTGAGGTTCGAGACGAGGACCACGGCCGGGAACTGGTCGGCTACCTTTCGGATGCCGGCTACAAGGTCGAGCGCGAGACCGCCGGCGAATGGCCCACGCACGGCTGAAAATACTTCCCGAAAGACACTTCGTCCGCCATTCTTTTTTTAAGGATGTTGGCATTTGTATTTCCAAAGTTCTAAAATTAAAAAACTCGCTTGAATCAGACTTTAGTAAGGTAGCGACATCGGAAGTCGCCTCGAATCCAGCACAATGCAAGAATTTTCAGATCAGATGCCTTCGGACATTGAGCGCTTCCCCATGGTCCCCATAAGGGACGTGGTCATCTTTCCTTTCACGAAGGTGGCCTTCAAAATCGGCAGGCCGAGCTCCGTGAACGCGTTGGAAAGCGCTATGGAAGGTGACCGGACCATTTTCCTCGCCACCCAGCACGACGCTTCGGTCGACGAGCCGGACGCGGACCAGATCCACAAGTTCGGTACGCTCGGCCGCATTCTCCAGGCCCAGAGGCAGGATAACGGCCAGATCAAGGTCGTGGTTGAAGGAAGGGAGAGAGGAGAGTCGGTCCGAATCGAGCAGGAGAATGACGGCACTTTCTATGCTCTGGTACGAAAGCTGGAGTCGGTCGATGAGTCCGGCTACAGGACCGACGGACTGCTTCAGCAGATCCACGGCCTGGTCGAGAAATTTCTCCGGATCGCGCCCGACACTTACACCGACGCGCTCCACGCTTCTCTCAGAGGAGTTTCAGCGGCCCAGATCTCGGATTCGATGAGCTCGCACCTGAAGATCTCGGTCGAGGAGAAGCAGAAGCTGCTCGAAACCTTCTCAGTCCAGGAAAGGCTTCAGAAGCTGATCAGCATCCTCGAGGTCGAGATTGAGAAAAAACAGCTCGACCGCACCATCCATACCCGCACGAAGAAGCAGATGGACAAGCATCAGCGGGAGTATTACCTCAACGAGCAGATCAAGGCGATCCACAAGGAGCTCGGCCGGAAGGACGAGAAGGCCGAACTTGAGGAGCTGAAGAAGAAGATCGTCGAGGCGGGAATGAGTGAGGAAGCGCAGGAAAAGGCGCTGCAGGAACTCACGAGGCTCGAAGCGATGCCGCCTATGTCTGCGGAAGGCACAGTTTCGAGGACCTACCTGGACTGGCTGACGAACGTGCCCTGGAAACAGCGCTCGGACGAGATCGAGGACCTTTCGGAGGCCGAGCGAGTTCTCGACCGCGACCATTACAGCCTGGAAAAGATCAAGTCGCGCATTCTCGAGTTCCTCGCTGTCAGGCAGTTGGTGAAGAATCCGAGAGGCACGATCCTTTGCTTCGTCGGCGCTCCGGGCGTTGGCAAGACCTCGCTCGGCAAGTCGATCGCACGGGCGACCGGCAGGGAATTCGTCCGTCTCGCGCTCGGAGGGGTGCACGACGAAGCCGAGATCCGGGGACACAGGCGCACGTACATCGGTGCTCTTCCGGGGCAGATCATCCAGCTCATGAAGCGCGCCGGGACAGTGAATCCTGTGATCCTGCTCGACGAGGTTGACAAGATCGGGAAGGATTTTCGCGGCGATCCGAGCTCGGCGCTTCTCGAAGTGCTAGATCCCGAACAGAACCACACCTTCCGCGACCATTACATTGATGTCGATTACGACCTATCGAACGTTTTCTTCATCGCCACTGCGAACGTGCTTCACACGATCCCGCCCGCTTTGCAGGACAGGCTCGAGATCCTGAACCTTTCGGGCTACACCGAACGCGAGAAGAAAGAGATCGCGATCCGCCATTTGATACTTAAACAGCTTGAATTCAACGGCTTGAGCGCGGAGCGTGTGTCGTTCACTGAAGACGGGATCATCGAGATCATCCGCCATTACACGCGCGAGGCGGGCGTCAGGAACCTCGAGAGGCAGATAAGCTCCTGCCTACGTAAGATTGCCCGAGAGTACGTCGGTTCTGACCGCTCGGACGAGTTCAAGGTCGTCATCGACGCGGAGAAGGTCCGCGAACTGCTCGGAACGATCAAGTTCCGAAAGCAGGACATCGCGATCAAGAGCGAGATCGGCCTTGTGAACGGGCTCGCCTGGACCGAGGTCGGAGGCGACGTTCTCCAGGTCGAAGCGACGATAGTGCGCGGACGCGGCGGGATCCAGCTTACGGGCAAGCTCGGCGAGGTGATGCAGGAATCGGCTCACGCCGCACTCACGTGCGTACGCACACGGGCCGAGAAGTTGGGCATCGACTACCGCGACTTCCGAAGGAAGGACCTGCACATACACGTCCCCGAAGGCGCGATACCGAAAGACGGGCCGTCGGCGGGCATCACGATGGCTACGGCGATGGTTTCCGCGCTTACACGAAGGCCGGCGAGGCACGACATCGCGATGACTGGTGAGATCACGCTCCGCGGCAAGGTCCTGCCGATCGGCGGAGTGAAAGAGAAATTGCTCGCGGCTCACAGATTCGGGATCAAGAACATCATCCTCTCAAAAGAGAACGAAAAGGACCTTGCGGACGTCCCGGAGGAAGTGCTTGAAGAGCTCCACGTAGATTGCGTGGATTCGATCGATCAGGTTCTGGAGATCGCTCTGGGCAGCGTTTCCGACGAAGAACCGGTTTCGCCTGACCGTCCTCCGGTATTCTCCGACCGCGAGGTTTCGCCGGACGCGAAGATCAGCGGGTAAGGATCCGTGAACTGTAGGGGCGGGGCTTGTCCCCGCCTGATGCTTTGAATTGAGGGCGTTCCGTTTAGAGCAGCGCTCCGCGCTGCCCGGGCCGAGTGAAACCCGGCGCAATCATGTGTCGCGCAGTAAGGCCCGTTTAGAGCAGCCCTTCGGGCTGCCCTGGCCGAGTGAAGCTCGGCTTATCTCGCGATGAATTAGAAGTTCATATGAGAGTTGTTAGATTACTCTTTCTGATTGTGATCTTGTCTCTCACGTGCTTGTGCCAGGACGGACCCTATCCCGAGTTGTTCGATGAATATGGTCCCATTCCCTGCGACGACTGGCTTGCACGCATGGACATTACCGCGCACTTTTTGCAGAGCAATCCAGCGCAATCAGTATTTGTTTCTATAGCTGGTTCTGGAGAATCCAGCGACTGGCGGTGGGTCCTCTTCCAGGAAGGGTATATGAAGGGCTATTTGAGGGACGCTTGGGGTATTGATATTTCTCGAGTTAGCTTCGAACGTAGTAAACCAGTGAATGGAATGAGAATCAGAGTGTGGACGGTTCCACCAGTGGTGCCGCCCCCAAAAGGTGAGCCTCACACCTATGACCTCCAGATTCCAGAAGATGTGAAACCTTTTGTTTGGTTTTACTCTGGGTCGAAGTATCCTTACCCAATTTGCGCCGAATGGGATGGATTTGAGTCATACACTGAATTGCTCACCGCGAATCCGACAGCAAAAGCTCACGTGGTGATCGCTACGACTTCGCCGGAGGCTTTCGAGAAGAAGAAAGTTGATGTGGCTAAGAAACTCGTCGGTATCGATTCTTTGAGGATCAGGTATTTCTTTGAGAAATACGACGATTACCCGGGGTTCGAGTTCTGGATCGTCCCGGCAAAACAGAAGAAGAGTCCGTGATTCTGTATGTGCTGCTCATCGCACTGAGGTTTCCGCGAGCCTTCGGCCCGCTTGGACAGCGCGAAGCGCTGCTCTAAACGAATTTGAATTAGCAGCGCTTGATTCAGCAACGTGCTGAACCCCCCTCCCCCCCTCCCCCGATGAAAGTCACCTCCTCAGAATTCGTAAAGAGCGCGTTCGAAGAAGCTCACTGGGTCTCCGGCGGTCTTCCGGAGGTCTCGTTCCTGGGCAGATCGAACGTTGGAAAATCGAGCCTTTTAAACTCGCTTCTCGGCCGGAAGGGCCTCGCGAAGACCTCCAACACGCCCGGGAGGACCCAGAGCATCAACTTCTTTCTCATAAACGAGGCGTTCTATTTCGTCGATCTTCCGGGCTACGGCTTCGCACGCGTGCCCAAGAAAATAAGGCAGGACTGGGGGAAGATGGCCGAGGATTATCTTGCCAAGCGAAAACCACTTGTGCTATCAATACAGTTAGTAGACGCACGCCACTCTCCTACTGCTCTAGACAGGCAACTTTCCGAATGGCTGACCTTTCATCGTAAAAACTCCTTGGTTGTGGCGACCAAGGCCGACAAGCTCTCGAACAACAAATTGAACAAGAGCCTTGACGAGATCAGGCGTCAGATGCCCGACTGCCGGGTTCTTCCTTACTCATCCGTCACGGGAAAAGGGAAAGACGCGGTCTGGCGGGAGATCGAAACTGCCGTTGGCTGAAACTTTACTTTCTTTGTTTGCTTTATACGTCTAAATGGAGTAAAAAAGAGACATCCCAAAAACTTAAGGGTCTTGCGAAAGAGCTTTACAGCCGGTAGTAGACCGCCCTCTGGAACTTTCCGAACACAAAACTCTTTGCGAAGCAGGCTGACGTGCTACGTCCGATAAGCTGAGATCGCACCTTTTACAATCAAACTCACATTACGGGTCCAACTGCAGGTCAACTCAAAGGGGGCTCCCCCTGAATATCAAACGGTAAAGAACAATGGCATCAACGAAATCCACCTCGGGTAAGTCGGAAAAGTCGCAGCAAAACGACGAAAACGGCTTCGAAGAAGCGACTGCCGTCATCGACGAAGAAACGTCGGAAAGCAACGGCGGAGATCGTGCCCGAAAAAACTCCCGCTCCTCGAAAGACGTCGAGACGATGGACCTTGCCGAGCTGAAGGAAAGGTCGATCTCGGAGCTCATCCAGATCGCCAAGGGGATCGGCGTCGAAGGCGCGTCAGGAATGCGAAAGCAGGAGCTCATTTTCAAGGTTCTGGCCAAGCAGACTGAAAAGAGCGGACTGATCTTCTCGCAGGGTGTGCTGGAAACATTGCCGGACGGCTTCGGATTCCTTAGGGCCCCGGAATACAACTATCTGCCGGGTCCGGACGACATATACGTCTCGCCGTCGCAGATCAGGAAGTTCGACCTTCGCACCGGTGACACGATCTCGGGCCAGATCAGGCCCCCGAAGGAAGGCGAGCGTTATTTCGCCCTCATCAAGGTCGAGGCGATCAATTTCGAGGCTCCGGAAGCAGCACGCGAGAAGATCTTTTTCGATAACCTGACGCCGCTTTATCCGGAAGAACAGCTTCGGATGGAGACCGACGACCCGGACAATATATCTGCAAGGGTGATCGATCTCGTAACGCCGATCGGAAAAGGCCAGAGGGCGCTTATCGTCGCGCCGCCCAGGACGGGTAAGACGATGCTTCTGCAGACGATCGCCAATTCGATCACAGAGAACCATCCGGAGGTCACGCTGATCGTCCTGCTCATCGACGAACGGCCCGAAGAGGTCACGGATATGCAGAGGTCGGTCAAAGGCGAGGTCATTTCCTCAACGTTTGACGAACCGCCGACCCGGCACGTGCAGGTCTCGGATATGGTGATCGAAAAAGCGAAGAGGCTTGTCGAGCACAAGAAAGACGTTGTTATCCTGCTCGACTCGATCACGAGGCTCGCCCGAGCGCACAATGCCGTCGTTCCTCCTTCGGGCAAGATCCTTTCCGGCGGTATCGATTCAAACGCGCTCCAGAGGCCGAAGCGTTTCTTCGGAGCCGCCAGGAACATCGAGGAAGGCGGCAGCCTGACGATCATCGCCACGGCGCTTATCGATACGGGTTCGCGAATGGACGACGTCATCTTCGAGGAGTTCAAAGGAACAGGTAACAGCGAGATACATCTGGACAGGAAACTTTCCGACAAGAGGCTTTTCCCGTCCATCGATCTCCAGAGGAGCGGAACAAGAAAGGAAGAGCTTCTCATCGACAAGGAAAACCTGAACCGCATCTGGGTGATGAGGCGAGTGCTGAACCCGCTCTCTTCCGTCGAGCAGATGGAGGTCGTGCTGGAAAGGCTCGGAAAGGCGAAAACGAATGCCGACTTCCTTGCCTCGATGCAGAGCTAACCACAAGAAAAAATAATAACTTAGACCGAAAGGCGGCCTTTGCGGAGGCTGCCTTTTACTATTCCGGCGTTTGCCCATACAATTCTGAAGATATGCGCATTGCCGTCCTATCGTCCGAAGCGGTCCCGTACTCGAAGACGGGCGGCTTGGCCGATGTATCGGGTGCGCTTCCGAAGGCGCTGACCCGGACGGGCGCTGACGCAGTTTTGATAACGCCTTGTTATCTGCAGACGAAAGGCGAGCACCTGTGGCACACGGCTTTCGACGATCTGTGGCTTGAATGGCGCGGACGCCCGTACAGGGCAAAGGCTTTCTACAGCGAGGCCAACGGTTCGCCGACATTTCTTATCGACGCTCCGGAGTTCTTTCACAGGGATTCGATCTACGGGTGCCGCGAAGACTACGAGCGGTTCGCATTCTTCAACCACGCCGCGCTGACGCTTCTAGAACGTCTCGACAAACGGATCGACATCGTCCACCTTAACGACTGGCACTGCGGATTCGCAGCGGTGAAACTGGCGCACCTTCGGTTCTGGGACAGTTTCTGGCGGGACACACGAACGGTCTTCTCGGTCCACAACCTCGCCTATCTAGGCGGATTCGGGGCGGGAGAGCTTTGGGACCTGGGCTTCGGAAGCCGCTTCGAACAGGACCATTTCGCTTTCGAAGGCCATGCTTCGGCGATGAAGGCGGGGTTGAGCGCCTCGGACATGCTTTCGACCGTTTCGCCCACCTATGGGGTCGAGATCCAGAAGCCGGAGAACGGATACGGGCTCGAATGGCTTCTGCGTGAAAGGAGCGGGCGGCTGAGCGGGGTCACGAACGGGGTTGATTACGAGGTCTGGAACCCGGAAACGGACGATGTGCTGGCGGCGAACTTCAGCTGGCAGGACCTTTCGGGAAAACGGACGTGCAAGCGGGATCTTTTCGAGAGATTCTCGCTCCCGGTCGAATTGGAGAACCCCGTCTTCGGGATCGTTTCAAGACTGACGTCGCAGAAGGGGATCGAGCTGATCCAACAGGTCGCAGGCGAGATCGTGAATTTAGGCGGCTATATAACGGTCCTCGGCTCGGGAGATAAAAAGTACGAGGATTTCTTCCAGCGTTTGCGGGACGCCGCTCCCGGCAGGGTCGGATACTTTCGAGGCTATAACGAGGAACTCGCGCGTACGATCGAGGCGGGTGCGGACATCTTTCTAATGCCTTCGAGGTTCGAGCCCTGCGGTTTGAACCAGATGTACTCTCTTCGCTACGGCACCGTCCCGATCGTGCGTGCGGTCGGGGGGCTCCACGACACGATACAAAATTTCGACCGCGTAACGGGGCAGGGAAACGGTTACAAGTTCACCGAATTCAGCGCCGGGCTGTTCGTGGAGAAGATCTACGAGGCCGTCTTCGCGTACAACGAGCCGGAAACCTGGCGGCGGATACAGGTGAACGGAATGACCGAGGACCATTCGTGGGAGAATGCCGCTCGCAAGTACCTGAGCCTTTACGAGCACACTTTGCGCCTCTGACCCGGGCGCCGCCGCTTATTCAATCGGCGGCAATCGGATATACTTTTCCGAAACAAATCTCTCTCGCCTTACGATGCCGAAAAGAACTGACATCAAAAAGATCCTTATCATAGGGTCCGGTCCCATTGTGATCGGACAGGCCTGCGAGTTCGATTATTCCGGGACCCAGGCCTGCCGGGCGCTTCGGCAGGAAGGGTTTGAGGTCGTGCTCGTCAACTCGAATCCCGCCACGATAATGACCGATCCGGAAATGGCCGACCGGACGTACATCGAGCCGCTCACGGTCGAGACCGTTTCGGCCATCATCGCCAGGGAAAAGCCGGACGCGCTTCTCCCGACCGTCGGCGGCCAGACCGGGCTGAACCTTTCGGTCGATCTGTACGAAAAAGGGGTCCTCGAAGAGTACGGAGTTCAGCTCATCGGCGCGAACATCGAATCGATCCGAGTCGGCGAGGACCGTAAGCTGTTCAAAAAGGCGATGGACGAGATCGGTATCCGGATGCCTGAAGGCGGCTTCGCGCACAGCTGGGAAGAGGCTCAGGAGATCGTAAAAGAGACCGGCTATCCGGCGATCATCAGACCGGCTTACACTCTCGGCGGAACAGGCGGCGGTACGGCCTACAACCCGGAGGAATTCGAGGAGATCGTCGAACGCGGGCTGGCCGCAAGCCCTGTCTCGCAGGTGCTGATCGAGGAATCGATCCTCGGTTGGAAGGAGTTCGAGCTCGAGGTGATGCGCGATCTAAACGACAACGTCGTGATCATCTGTTCGATCGAGAACTTTGACCCTATGGGCGTCCACACAGGCGATTCGATCACGGTCGCGCCGGCGCAGACCCTTACCGACGTCGAATTCCAGAAGCTCCGCGACATGTCGATCGCCTGCATACGCAAGGTCGGAGTCGAGACCGGAGGATCGAACATACAGTTCGCCGTCAATCCTGAGAACGGCGAGATAAGGATCATCGAGATGAACCCGCGCGTTTCGCGGTCCTCCGCTCTCGCCTCGAAGGCGACCGGGTTCCCGATCGCGAAGATCGCCGCGAAACTCGCCGTCGGTTACACGCTCGACGAGATCCCGAACGACATCACCAAAAAAACGCCTGCCTCTTTCGAGCCGACGATCGATTACGTAGTCACAAAGATCCCGAAATGGGCGTTCGAGAAGTTCCCCGGCACGGAAGACGTTCTAGGCACGCAGATGAAGTCTGTCGGCGAGGTGATGGCGATCGGGCGGACGTTCAAGGAATCGCTTTTCAAGGGGCTGAGATCTCTGGAGGCAGTGAAACCTCTTCGGCTTCAGGGAGTTCCCGACCACGTGCTCCAGCAAAGGCTCGCACGTCCGAATTCGCAGAGATTCTCGTACATCACGTACGCGCTTCAGCACGGTTACTCGATCGAGGAAGTCCACCGCTTCACGAAGATCGACCCTTGGTTCCTCGATCAGCTGGTCGAGGTGATGCGGCTCCAGGACCGCATAGAGGAAAGAAAGCTCGACGACGTTCCGACGGAGACGATCCGGTACGCGAAAGAGTACGCGCTGTCGGACCGAAGGATCGCGTTCCTGACCGGCACGCGAGAGCGCGACGTTCGCGAGCACCGAAAGAACCTCGGGATTGTGCCTGTTTACAAGCGCGTCGACACGTGCGGCGCCGAGTTCGAATCGCACACTCCTTATCTTTATTCGACCTACGAGGAAGAATGCGAATCGGAGCCGACCGATCGTCGGAAGATAATGATCCTTGGCTCGGGCCCGAACCGCATCGGCCAGGGGATAGAGTTCGACTACTGCTGCTGCCATGCCAGCTTCGCACTTTCGGAAGCGGGATTCGAGACGATAATGGTCAACTGCAATCCGGAAACGGTCTCGACCGATTACGACACGTCCGACCGGCTCTATTTCGAGCCGCTTACGTTCGAGGACGTGATGAACATCGTGGACAAGGAGAGGCCGGAAGGGGTGATCGTCCAGTTCGGCGGACAGACGCCTTTGAATCTTTCGACGAGACTTCACGAGGAGCAGGTGCCGATAATCGGGACGTCGCCGGACTCTATCGATCTCGCTGAGGACCGCAAGCGGTTCAGCGCGCTTCTGGGCGAGCTCAAGATCCCCCAGCCCTCGAACGGGACGGCGACTTCTTTCGACGAGGCGAAGGAGATCGCCGAGAAGATCGGCTATCCGGTGATCGTACGGCCGAGCTTCGTGCTCGGAGGGCGTGCGATGGCGACCGTTTACGATGAGAAGGCCCTCGATGAATATATGCGGTCGGCGGTCGATGCTTCGCCGGAGAAGCCCATCCTGATAGACAAATTCCTCGAGCGGGCAGTCGAGATCGACGTCGATGCTCTCGCGGACGAGACGGGCTGCGTCGTCGCCGGAATTCAGGAGCATATCGAAGAGGCGGGAATCCATTCGGGCGATTCGTCGTCCGTGCTTCCTCCGCAGAAGATCGCCGAAGAGCATCTGGAGACGATCTGCCACTACACGAAAGAGCTTGCGAAAGCCCTGGAAGTGAAGGGCCTTATGAACATCCAGTACGCGATCAAGGACGACCGCGTTTACGTGATCGAGGTCAATCCGCGCGCCTCCCGAACCGTACCTTTTGTCTCGAAGGCGACGGGCGTTCCTTTGGCGAAGTATGCTTCGCTGATAATGGCCGGCTCGGCGAGTCTTTCCGATTTCGGGCTTCCGGAGCGGCTCGAAGTACCGAAGGTGTTCGTAAAATCGCCCGTTTTCCCATTCAAGAAGTTTGCGGGGGTGGATCCCGTGCTCGGGCCCGAGATGCATTCTACGGGCGAGGTGATGGGCGTCGGCGACACGTTCGGCGAGGCGTACGGCAAGGCGATGGAAGGCGCGTTCCTCACGCTTCCGACGGAAGGGAAGGCATTCATTTCGGTCAATGACCAGGACAAGGGACAGGCGGTCGTGCTCGCGAGAAGGCTCGCGAGGATGGGATTCAGCCTGATCGCGACGTACGGAACGGCGAACAGGCTTCGGGAGGTCGGGCTCGATTGCGAAGCGGTGTTCAAGGTGAATGAAGGAAGGCCCAATATCGCGGACTACATCAAGCGAGGCGATATCGCCTTGATCATCAACACACCCTTGGGAAGGACCTCGCACTACGACGAACAGGCGATCCGGAAGGCGGCGCTTCAGTATGACGTCCCGGCAGTTACGACGATAACGGGCGCGGAGGCCCTGATCGAGGCGATCGCCTCGAAGATGAAGAACGGTTCGGTCGAGGTGAGGAGCCTGCAGGAGATACACTCGCTCTCAAGTCGAAAGTCGAAAGTAAAAAGTCAAAAATAGAAAAGCGAAGATGACAAGAAGTACCCGGAGCGGTAGCGACGGGCAAACGATTAGATCTAAACGCAAAGACACGGAGGCGCTGTGCGGCAAGGAAACGTCGTTTACCGGGATCCTTTTATTCTCAGCGCATCTGCGCCTACCCGGTTGGATGATACCCGTCACTACCGATCCGCATTGTGAATCGAATCCCGATTCCGAATAGCTTCAGGCACCCAACTCCGACGCGCATTCAAAACAAAAGATCACATCCGGCGAGGCGTGCAGCCGCTTCAGGGCGATCTCGTCCTCGCATCTGGGGCAGATCCCGTATTCACCTTTTTCGATCAGGTTCAGCGCCCTTTCAAGCCGTATAAGTTCCGTTTCACGCGCACGCCTGAGCTCTAGGGACATCTGCTGCTGCTGCATCGCGTCAACCCTTGAAAGCCTCCCTATAGCGTTGTCCGGTTTTACGGGATCCGCGGTCCGGTCCTCCTGGCTGAGGCGCAGTTTCAGTTCTTTGATCCTTTCACTGATGATCGGCCTGAACTCTTCCTGTTTCTGATTATCCATAATTGCGAACTTCCGAAAACTTTGAAGAAATCGAGTATCAAAAGCGCCGACACAAAGTCGGCCTTCAGAATTATGCTGGCTTTTGCGGGCCGATTCAATTTGTCTGCGGCCGCCGCATTCGGTATCGTGGTTAAACAGGGCCCAGAAATGATTCGCGGGCGGCATCCGCTTGGAACACACCGCGGCGAATATGGAAAGAAGGCGATCGATACTGTACCCGATGTGAAACCTCTCAGAAAGTAAATTCCCGTCACGTCCGATCTCAAAAGCATCGGCCTAACCGCTCCCTGACCGCTAATTAAAGCGAAACAGCACGGCGCTCGGAGCGCCTGATCCTTTCGCGGATGAAATTCTGCTGAAGGTTCGGTCCCTCTGCGCGGCCTTGATCATTTACAGGGCGGCGACGCCCACAATGTGATTATGGAAACCAGACACTCCGAATTGATATCCCGACGCAGGACGTTCGCCATCATTTCGCACCCCGATGCCGGCAAGACCACCCTGACCGAAAAGCTTCTTCTTTATGGAGGAGCGATCCAGGAAGCGGGGGCCGTGAAGAACCGAAGGGCCCAGCGGTCTGCCGCGTCCGACTGGATGGAACTCGAGCAGCAGCGAGGTATTTCGGTTACTTCGACCGTTCTGCAGTTCGAATATGACGGTTACCACCTGAACCTGCTTGACACGCCGGGCCACAGGGATTTCAGTGAAGATACATATCGAACACTTACAGCCGCCGACAATGCGCTGATGCTCATTGACGCGGCAAAGGGGCTCGAGGAGCAGACGCTGAAGCTCTTCGAGGTATGCAGGCTCCGCGGCCTTCCGATCTTCAGTTTCTTCAACAAGCTTGACAGGCCGGGCAAAGGCCCGTTCGAGCTTATTGACGAGATTGAGGCTGAGCTTGGGCTTGCGGTGTATCCGGTTACGTGGCCGATCGGTGAGGGAGTCAGTTTTGTGGGAATCGCCAACCGCCTTACAAGAACGGTCCATCTGTACGAGCGCAGCCCGAGAGGGAGGCGGATCGCGGGCGAAACGGTTATCGGGTTTGCAGACGAGCGATTGCCGGCGATGCTTGGTGAGAGGGAGGCGACACAACTCGTTGAAGCGCTTGAACTGCTCGACGGTGCCGGTACGGAATTCGACCGTGATGCGATACTTCAGGGAAAGGTCTCGCCCGCCTTCTTCGGAAGTGCGATGACGAATTTCGGGATAGAGCCGTTCCTCGACGCGTTTCTGCAATATTCCTCGCCGCCGGTATCCCGGGAGAGCAGCGCTGGCGTGATCGAACCCGAATACGAGGACTTCACCGGATTTGTCTTCAAACTTCAGGCGAACATGGACCCGAGGCACCGGGACTGCCTCGCGTTTATCAGGATCTGCTCGGGAAAGTTCCAAAAGGACATGGTCGTCACCAACGCAAGGTCTGGCAAAAGGGTCCGGCTCACAAGGCCCCAAAAGCTTTTCGCGCGCGATCTCCAGTCGCTCGAAGAGGCAATCCCGGGAGATGTGATAGGACTGAACAATCCGGGAGCGTTTGAGATCGGGGATACAATATTCACCGGACCGAGAATCGAGTTTCCGGGGATGCCCTCGTTCTCTCCGGAGCTTTTTGCGAGGCTCCGGAACGCCGATGCCGGAAGTGCCAAGAAATTCGAGAAAGGAATGAAACAGCTTGAAACGGAAGGCGCTGTGCAGGTGCTCCATTCACGGGAAGGCAGATCGTCGCAGGCGCCGGTCATTGCCGCAGTTGGCGAGCTGCAGTTCGAGGTCGTGAGATACCGGCTCAAGAACGAGTACGGAGTGGAAACCGGCCTGGAATTGCTTCCGTTCAGCCACGCCAGGTGGGTCAATGCGGGCTGGGCCGCGATCGAGAACGGTGGGGCTCTCCACGATGTAGAGATCTTCTGTGACCGAAGGGAAAGACCCGTTCTTGCCTTTAGGAACAAATGGCAGATGCAGAGAATTCTTGAAGAAAGGCCCGAACTTGAGCTTTCGACGCTCGCGCCTTGAATTGAACGGCCCCCGATCTCACGCTTCGGTGCCGGCGAAAACGGCCCCCTCCCAAGTCACTTTCAGGTAAACAGCGCTCGGAAGTTCCCGGACTCTTGATGGAAAGCACAGAATGCATCCTTTGCCGCCGTGCGGCCTTTGTTTTCGAAGCAGACCGCGGAAAGGTCTATTTTCGCTGCACTGGCTGTTCGGCGGTTTTCCTTTCGCCGGATTGTTTTCCCGGCCGCGAAGAAGAGAAGTACAGATATCTTCAGCATAACAACGACGTAACGGATCCAAGGTATCAGAGGTTTGTCGCGCCCATCGTCGAAGAAGTCAGGCGCTCGTTCAGCCCGGAACACCGCGGACTCGATTTCGGCTGTGGCGAGGGGCCTGTTATCAAACATATGCTCGGGAAGGAAGGTTATTCGATCGAGCTGTACGATCCGTTCTTTGCGCCCGATTCGGAGCCCCTGTCAAGAACTTACGATTATGTCATCTGCTGCGAGGTGATAGAACATTTTTTCGACCCCCGCACCGAGTTCCGCCGGCTGGACCGCCTCGTGAATCCGGTCGGCAAGCTTGTCTGTATGACGGAGCTTCTCCGCGACGGAATTGAGTTTTCGGACTGGCACTACAAAAACGATTCGACCCACGTATTTTTTCTGCACACGAATACCCTCGGTCACATCCTCGCAAACACGGATTTCTCTGACGTAGAGGTTGAAGGTAGGCTGATAGTATTCTCAAAGTAAGGCGCCGAAGGAGAACCGCATCGCCGCCAGTATGCGTTCGCGAAAGAGGCCTTTAACCGGCTCAGTTCGTGACCGCATTACCGCTTGGTACCGCCTGGACCCGCGCGCCGTTTCTACGCACTTCTCCGGGACCCCTTCCGAAATGCTTCTTGAATGCCCTCGTGAAGGCGGATAAGGACTGGTATCCAACCGACTCGGCAATCTCGGGTATCCCTTCACGCGTTGAAAGAAGCGCCTCGTGAGCCAATTCCATCCTCCACTGTGTAAGGTAAGCCATCGGCGTCACACCGAGCAACTCGTTCATCCTTTGGGAAAGTACCGTACGGGACATTCCTCCGGCCCTTGCCATAGATTCGACGGTCCAACTCACCGCCGGGTCCTTGTGGACCGCCCGTAAGACACGGCCGATCTGCTCGTCCTGCAACGCGGAGAACAGCTTCGAGGAGTCCGGAGACTGCCGTGCATAGGTCCTGATCGTCTGGATGAAGATGATCTCGGCAAGCCGGTTGATCACTGCCTCGCTTCCGGGAGCGCGCTCGAAGGCCTCGTACGTGATGAAGCGCATCGCCTGTTCCAGCCAGCTGTAGTGCAGCAGTTCTGTGTTCGGAACGTGAATGAATGGCGGAAGCTCCTTCAGAAAAGTCCGCCCGCGTTCGTGGTCAAACTCGAAATGTCCGCAGACAAGCGCGGTCGCTTCTCCACCCTCGTCTCCGCCCCATTCCAGAGGGCCCTCTCCGTCAAATCCGGATTTCACTATCACTTCATCAACGGGAAGAAAAGGGGGAACGCTCGCATCGCAGAAAAGATCGTGCGAGGCGCCGTTGGTCACGAAGATCAAGTCTCCTTTCTCCAGTTTAATTTTCCCCTCGTGCCCTTCGACCGTGGCCCAGCAAGATCCCCTTGTCACAAGGTGATACCTGGACACATTGCTGTATCGCGGGACCGTTACTCCCCAGGGCGGAGTAAACGCGGTTCGAAAATACATACACCCCCGAACCTGAACCGTGCGGAGAATATCGCTTAGTACATCCATGCGCATTATTCTAGGTGAGAAGTATGCAGATAGTAAAGCACAGTGTACGTTCGAGCAAAAAACATGAACGTTTGGGCATTTACATCGGTCCGGCCGGGAGCTAGGCTCGGAAGTATCGCGTCCGGAGACAGACGACTTAGCCGTACCGGATCGCACAAAGCAAAGTTGGGAGGATCAGAAAATGATCAATGCAAAGACAGTAAGCATTCTTTACGCGATGGCTTTCGCGGCATCCGGAATTCTCGGCTTCGTGCCGAACCCTCTGGTCGCGCCGGACGGGATATTCGCCGTCAACCTTTGGCACAACCTTGTCCACATCGTTACGGGACTTATGTTCGGTTCCGGAGCCTATTTTGGTGAAAAACCGGCGCTCGGGGTTATCAGGGGAGTAGCGGTCTTCTACATAATCGTGACCGTTCTCGGATTCCTCACCCCGGGGGAGATGCTTCTTGGCTTCATACACGTAAATCACGCCGACAAATGGCTGCACTTTTCACTGGCGATAGTTATCACGTTCGCCGGATTCGTCCTTCTGCGTGGCAATGCTCGAAAGGTCGAGGCCAGTTGACTTGACGGGCCGCCGCGGGATAGCAAACGGCCCATTTAATCTCCCGGCCCATCCGCGGAGGCCGGGCAAAACAACGCAACGGAGAAATAAAACAATGAAATACAAACCAAGAAACCAATTTCTGGCGGCCGCTTTTGTACTGGCCGCGGCGATAGCCGGGATAGCCGGCAGTGCATTGGGAGCGAATGAACACTCGCACGACGAGATGACTGACGCGAACATAGCGGCGATCGTTTCGGTGGCGGGGAAACTGGACATCGCGTACGGCAAGATCGCGAAGTCGAAATCAAAGAACGCAAAGGTGCGGGAGTTCGCGGACCGTATGGTGACCGACCATTCGGCGGTGCAAAAGGCCGCCGAACAGCTTCTCAAGAAGCTCGGCGTAACACCGGTCGAGAACGACACGAGCCGCGGTCTCGCTGAGAACGGCGAGAAAGTGAAGGCGAAGCTGAGGTCTCTGAAGGGAGCCGAGTTCGACCGGTTCTACATCGACAACGAGGTCGCCTATCACGAGCTTGTCGTCAACGCCGTAGAGAACGTACTGATCAAGAACGCGAAGAACGCCGAACTTAAGGCCACTCTCGAATCGGTGCTGCCTCTTTTCACCCGCCATCTGGAGCACGCACGGACGATCCAGAGCGAGATGAACGGCGGAGAGAATGGCTCGCACAAAATGAGCCACTGATGACGCACTTGAGGAATAAACACAGGAATAGATAAAGGAATGAATAAATGCATGAACAAATAAAAGATCTACTTGAAGCGAAAGTAGAACTGATGAAACAAGGGCAGGTCGTCGAGGCGGCCGACAAGTTTTTCGCGGATGACGCGGAAACGTTCGACTTCACGGGCTCTGTGACGAAGTCGAAGGACGAGCTGATCGAGAAGATGAAGGGCTTCACCGGCATGATCAAGGCCGTCAACGGCATCAAGCATCACCGTTCCGCGGTCAGCGGCGACACATCGTTCGTCGAGTTCACGTTCGACTTCGACATGACCGACGGAAGCCGGGTCCTCTGGCACGAAGTGATCAGGTCCGTCTGGAAAGATGGCCGGATCGTGTCAGAACAGTACTTCAAGAACTAGGGAGGACTGAATGGCACACGTACGCATCGTGAGCGTACTTGCGCTGACCGCTCTTTGCGTTGCCGCGGCTGCCTGGGTGAAACCATCCGGGTCGGCCGCGGGCGCAGAGGCGGCTTCAGCCCCAAGAACGCATATCGTGAGGATAAGCCGGTCGGCCTTCTCACCCGCTTCGCTAACGGTGAACGCAGGGGACACGGTCGAGTGGCGAAACGAGGACGTCGTTCCGCATACTGCGACCGGAAAGGCGTTTGATTCCGGAAGGCTCAATGCGGGTCAGACTTGGCGATTCAAGGCACGGGCAAAGGGAAGTTTTCCGTATATTTGTACCTATCATCCCTCGATGCGAGGGAGCATCAGGGTCAAATGAGCGGAAAGAGTAGGTCGGAGGGCCGCCGGAGCCGGCGGCCCTTCTGCCTCGTTGGGAAACGAAATATGAATGGACAGATCTGCAGTTATTCACGGCGCTGGGCATTGATCGCGGCGGTTGCGGTACTGGCTGCCGGATGCGCGGGCACAGGAAACGCCGGAGCGGAAACTATGACGGACGGTTTGCTGAGCGGGATCCCCTGGAGTCACGCACATCCGATCCTTGTGAACTTCACCGCGGGACTCGTACCCGCCTCGTTCGTAAGCGATGTCCTCGGAAAAGCAGTAAAAGGAGACTCCTTTACTTCCGCGGGTTGGTGGACGATTTTGTACGCCGCACTCCTGTCGCCCGCGACAGCTTTGACAGGATGGTACTGGAAAGCGAGCCTCCCATTGGAAGTACTGCCCGCCGACCTCATTTATACACATATGTATCTCGGCGTGGTGGTCGCGGTAGTTCTCGCGGGTCTCGCGCTTTGGCGAGGGATCATCTTCTCCAGGGACAAGCGGCCCGGGATCGGGTACCTTGTCGCGGCCGGAACAGCGGTCGGCTTGCTCGTGTACCAGGGAAACCTAGGCGGAAAGATGGTTTTCGGATAGTCTGAAGACTTGTGCAGCAATGAACCGGACGGAACCTGCAATACTTGAAGAGATCAGGGCCTGCGAGGTGTGCGCTGAGCATCTCCCGCTCGGCCCGAATCCCGTCCTGAATTTTTCAGCGCGATCGAGGATCGCCATCATTGGCCAGGCGCCGGGAAGAAAGGTCCACGAATCGGGGGTCCCCTGGGACGATCCTTCTGGCGACCGGCTTCGTGAATGGCTCGGGGTGACGAAAAGAGAGTTCTACGATCCTACGAACTTCGCGATAGTGCCGATGGGGTTCTGCTATCCGGGAAAGGGCAAGAGCGGAGACCTGCCTCCGAGGCCGGAATGCGCGCCGCTCTGGCATCCGAGGATCTTCGGCGAAGTAACAGGGCCGGAACTCACCCTGCTGGTAGGCGGTTATGCGCAGGCTTTCTATCTGGGCGACACGGCCGGAGCGACATTGACCGAGACCGTAAAGAACTTCCGCGAGTACCTTCCGGAGCGCCTCCCGCTTCCGCATCCGAGCCCCAGGAATCGTTTCTGGATGGCGAAGAATCCCTGGTTCGAAGAGGATGTTCTGCCGGTGCTTGCCGGGCTTGTCTGGGAGAACCTCCAACCGTCAGATTGAAACCGCGAAGGGTCGGAGGCGCAGAATAAAATCGGATCGCGGAAAATCAGCTGATCCCTAACTGCTCCGCGGCACAGCGCCTCCGCGGTTTCCTATTTTGGTCCCCGTCGCTCGCGCTCCAGATACTGAATTCCCGGACCGCGAGGGCCTAAGGGAGCGGACCCGGTAGTGCGGGCCCGCAGTTTTGAGCCTATTCTCCCGCACCGGCGGCGAACGATTCGTTCATACCGGCTTCCATTTCTTCGGGGGTCAAGTCCTTTACGTGAGTAGCGATCGACCACTGATGCCCGTACGGATCGACGACCATTCCGTACCGGTCGCCCCAGAACATGTCGGTCGGAGGCATCGTCACCGTGGCTCCCGCGCCGGCAGCGCGGTCGACGGCTGCGTCGCAGTCTTCAACGTAACGATGGATCGTCACCGGTGTTCCGCCCAGCGCCTTCGGTGAAGACTCCTTCCCGCCGCAGAATTCGGGGAAATCGTCGTTAAGAAAGAACGGATTTTTGTCGATGCGGATCTCCGCGTGGATAATGCGCTTGCCGTCGGGAGCCGGTGCCCGGCTGATCTCTGTGGCGCCGAATGCCTCCTTGTAAAATTCGATCGCACCGGCACAGTCGTCGCAGACCAGGTGCGGGATCAGTCCTTTGTGTTCATCCGGAATTGCCTGGGTCATATCGATACTCCTATTGAATATTAAGAGAAAAATTTCGGGACCTGCCTGTCGGCAGGTCGCCGATCTGAACGCCGAAAATGACGGTCAGCCGATGCTGATCCGCCGGAGCGAGTCACGTTGTGATGGGCAATGATTCAGCGTATGCGGAGAAGTATACACCAGCCAGCTTTTACCCACAGCGCTTTTTTCCGACACCGATATAAGAAGATCCGGAAGGCGTATCCGCGATCCATCCTTCTAATGACCCTGGTCTTCGCTTGGATCCAGCCTTTTTAGCCCGAAACCGGTGCGCTTGAAAAAGAACGCCAGTCCCAGAGAAAAGACTGAGCCTGTGAAACAGAAAAACGCCCACGGAGCGTATTCGATCGTGGGCACGCCGAGCGTCGTCGCCATAAACACCGCCGAAACCGTCCACGGCAGAAGCGGCTCGACGATCGTCACGGAATCCTCGATCGAGCGCGAGAGGTTTCTCCTCGACAATTTCATATCGTCGAAAGGCTTCCGAAACAGGTTTCCCACGATCAGGGCGGTGACGCCTCCGTGGCTGGTCATCGAGATCAGCGTCGCGCCGGCCGCCATCGTCGCCGCAATAAGCGTGAATACCGAACGGACACGTGCGAGCATCGCGTTCAGAAGCCGTCCAAGCGCGCCGGACACTTCCATCGCCGCCGCCATAAGGAAGGCAGAGACGATGAACAGGAGCGTGAACGCCATCGAAGCCATTCCGCCCCGGTTCAGGAGCGAACGCGTGGAATCGGTCATCGAAACCGCATCGGTTCCGAGCATCTCCACGTTAAAGCCGTTGATCGCCGCTTTCAGAGCGTCCGGCGCGGCGAGCCCGTTGGCCACCATCCCGACGACAAGGGCGGTGATCGAAGAAGCGAGTATCACGAGCGCCGCCGGGTATCGTCGGACCATTCCCGCGATGGCGATCAAAGGAGGAATGAACGGCAAGACCCCCAGATCGAACGCGGAAGCGATGTTTGCCTGGACCAAACGGGCGGCTTCCGGGACCTCTGATCCATTCCCCGAATGCCCTGAGAAACCGGCGATAAGATAGATCCCGAAAGCAACGACAAAGGACGGTCCCGCCGTATAGACCATCGAGGCGATGTGGTCGTAAAGATCGGCGCCGGCGCCGATCGCGCTGATGTTCGTCGAATCCGAGATCGGCGACATCTTGTCGCCGAAATATGCCCCGGAAACCACCGCGCCCGCGGTTATCGCGAGCGGGGCTTCAAGCGCCGCAGCGGTAGCCATCAACGCGACGCCGATCGTTCCCGCAGAGCCCCACGAAGTCCCGGAAGCGAGTGACATCGCCGCGGTCGCGAGAAACGCCGTAAGGACGATAAAACGGGGGCTGATCAGCTCGATCCCGTAATACACCAGCGCCGGGATCGTCCCGGAGAACATCCAGCTTCCGATCAGGATACCTATTGCGAGAAGGATGATTATCGCCGGAAGCGCCGCCGCCAGCTTAGCTCCCGTTTCGGTCTGAATGTCGTCCCATCCGTATCCGTGCCGGAGTGCGACCGCGCCGGCAACGATCGCCGCGAATAGTAGCGAGGAGATAAGCAGCGCGTCGCTGAAGCCCCAGACCAGGGCCCCTGTCAAAAGAGAAAGAAAGAGCGCGAGGATCGGAAGTCCGGATTCGGCGATGCCGGGAGTCGTCTTGCCCATAAGCGGTAGGTTTCAGGAAAGTGCGCCGGAAAGGTCCTCGATCAGCGCGTCGGCACCTTCGAGCCCGATCGAGAAACGTACAAGGTGTTTGGGAATGCCCTGAGGCCCGTAGTCGTCGTCGAATCCCGAAGCGGGTATCACGAGGCTTTCGGCGCCGCCCCAACTCACCGCCTTTCCGAAAAGCCTCAGCCGGTCGACGAATGAGCAAAGCTCGTCGAAGTCTTCGACATCCGGAACTGCCGAAAACAAACCTGTGTAACCTCTCATCTGCGACCCGAAAAGATCCCGATCAACTTCCGAAAGAGCCGGATGAAGGACACGTTTGATCCTTGGGTGTTCGGAAAGGAAATGTGCGACCGCGAGGGCGTCCGCTTCATGCTGGCGGACCCTTGCGGGCATCGTCATCAATCCGCGGAGGAAGAGCCAGGCGTTCTGCGGCGCGAGCGCGCCTCCGAAGAGCATATAGCCGCGGTAGAAGATCTTCTCCATCAGCTCGCGATTCGTGATCACCGCACCCCCGACGACGTCGCTGTGGCCTCCGACGTACTTCGTCAGTGAATGAACAGCTATGTCGATCTCCATCTCGAGCGGCTTCTGGAACAAAGGCGTGGAGACCGTGTTGTCGATGCAGGTCAGGATGCCTCTGTCCTTCGCCGCCCGGGCGATGTCGCGGATAGGCGCCAGCCCGAAAGTCATCGATCCGGGACTTTCGAAGTAGATGAGCTTCGTCGCCGGCTCGATGAATTCCTCGAACCTCCGAACGTCTTCGCCGTGTATCGCGGTATGAGCGATCCCGAATCGCGTAAGCATCTCCGCCAGCTGGAGCGTCGGGCCGTAAATGTTGTTCACGAAAAGGACGTGGTCTCTGCTCTCGAGCATGGAAGCGAGAACTGCGCTGATCGCGGCCATTCCGGACGAGAAGCATTTGCAGGCTTCGCCTCGTTCGAGCGCCGCAAGTCGGTCCTCGAGCACCTTCACGGTCGGATTCGTGCCGCGCGAATATATGTACTCTTCGTGTTCGCGTTCCAGGCCTTCGAGAAGTTCCCTCGCCGAGTGCTTTCTGAAGAGCGACGCCTGCGCCACCGGAGGGAGAACGGCACCGTGCCGGTCATCGAGGTCTTCAAGAGATCCCAGGCAGATGAGTACGTCTTGTTCGTCGATCATAGGATTTGGTCGGGGAAGTATAACTGTAAGAAGTCAGAAGTCAGAAGTCAGGAGACAGGAGACAGGAGACAGGAGACAGGAGCGCGAGCGACGGGCATAACGGAACGCACGCGTCCCGCGTGCAGTGAGCGAAGCGAAAATGAGTAATGAGGCATCGGAACCCGGAGCGAACGCGACGGGCATAACATCTTGTAGCGGCAGGTTGCTCACCGCCGCGGAGCGGCGACGGCCATTAGCCCCGGGTGGAGCCGAAGGCGGAACCCGGGGTAAGGCGGAGAATATTCCTCTGAGCCGCGTAGCGGGGGCACGTGCGGGCAGGGACGCCCGCGGTCCCTGCGCACGGGGTCAGGCGGTCACAATTCCGTTGATCCGCGTTTCTGCAGCACGTGCGGGCGGGGACGCCCGCGGTCCGGGCGACCTAAATGCGATGCGCCACCGAGCTGCTTCTCGGCGTGTCCGGAGCTCGGCCGTCAGGAATGGCTACTGCCCGGAGTCAGGTGCACTAGTCACAACTTCATCTGACATTCCCGAGGAAACTGCTTCGTCATTGTCGGCAAATCACGGGCAGGGTGGATTAAAAAGGGTATGCACGTCAAGCGGTCAAAACTTTCTGCATGGTGATAATTGCCTAATTGTCAGAATTACGTTCCCTGTTCTTTTCTCTAAACATTTCGGCTTTTCTTTTCCTCTCTTCTTCCGGAGTAGACCCGTAAATAACAAATCCATCGACTTCCTTAAAAGGAATCCCGCTTTTCTCGAGAGACGCTTTCAGGTCTTCCTGGGTGGGCAAAATCGAACTGTCAAAATTTACCTCACCCCAACATTCAAAAAATCGACGAAAGCGATTCCTAACTCTCAGAAACTCGAAATGCGTAAGCGGCTCGTCTTTGGGGGACCTCCACCGCTTTAGAGAATCCTCAAAGATCGTCACTTCATTGAGCAAGGAAAAAGCAACGACACCAACGATTGTACGGTCTCCTTCGTAATACAGACCGTAGGGTTCCATCAATCCTTCATAGTGCAATTCAAGCGAGTAACCTTCTTCGAGCTGCTCCTCCTTCTGCTTCTCGAAGCACGAATTCAAGTCCACGAACCTTCTTGCGAATCTGGTAAGTCGGGTTATCACAATACCGCCCAATGTGACGCTCTCGTTAACTCCTCAACTGTCTGTGTGGGAATTAGCTTTCTCTTGGCCGGCAAAATCGGCTAGGTACACCAGATTTGACCATAACCCAAAGTCCGAACTCAAATAAACTTCACCTTTTCCCCCATAATTCGCAATTGTGTTTTTGCACAAACCCCGATTATCGAGTTCGATTCAGCCAATTTCCTCAGTACCTTGATTGCAGTCTTCCGATTCGTCTCTTTCAATGCGGAACATGTCGAAAGACGCACACTTTCGCTCGGGTCCTGAAAGAATCCCTCCAACCTTGAAAGTGAGTCGCTTTCAATCAGCTGTTTCTCGATTGCCATCAACTTACAGTGCAATCTATTGGTGCGAGTCGAATCACCTTCTTCAAGAGATTTACCCCACTCGACTGCCAGTTTCTGAAAACTGGATACAATCCTTTCGATCTCAATTTTGTCCATTTTGCGGTTTCCAGCCAAATCGCTTAAGCACATCAATTCGAAAGGCATAGTGCTTCTCTCAGCTGAGAGTCCTTACCTACAGGTCAACTGTTGTGATCTAGCTCGGGTTTTCTGGGCCAAATCTAAAGTGGTCGAAAGCCCTAGAAAAGCACGTCTGGAATGATCGGAACACAAGATATAACGCAGAAGAGATTATCTACAAGCTGAGAGAAGCGGACGTACTGATCCGACAAGGAAACTTTTCGGGAAGCCTGCGAGTATCTCGGCGCCATCGGCCGGATCAATATCTATTACCGCTGGCGCAAGAGTTCTGCAAACACGCCGATCACGGCTAAACGCGGGCCAAGGCAGAGACTATTCCTCTGAGCCGCATAGCGGCGGCACGTGCGGCCTTGGCGTTGAAAAGTGGCATGAGCTGAAGTTCGTCGGACGATAGCAAGCTAAAGCTTGAACTCTGACGCGTTTTTCTAACACGAAACTTATCTCTGCGCTCTCTGCGTGCCCTGCGGTTTGATTCCGACAAGCTAAAGCTCATCGGACAAGAGCAAGCTGAAGCTTGGACTCTGACGCGTCTTCTCATCGACAGATTCATCTTCGCGATCTCTGTGTGCTCTGCGGTTGATTCCTTTATTGGCCCCGTCGCTACCGCTCCGGGTACCGAAGTCCGTGGTCAGTGTCCTATGGTCAATGGTCCCTGGCTGGTGCTATCATCTCCCTTCGATTCCAACCCCTGGGGCGGCTTCTATTTGAACTCTCCTGAAACAACCCGTTCGAACCTGCTCGCGCACGGCATCGCGCAGATGTTCCTCTCGACGCTTTCGTTCGCGCTCGCGAACGTGTTCGTCAAAGAAGTCTCGCATCTTCCGGTGATGGAGATCGTGTTCTTCAGGTGCCTTGTAGCGGGGGCGTTCTGTGTTTACGGTCTGCAGAAGGCCGGGGCGTCGTTCACAGGCACACACAAGATGCCTTTGGTGATGCGCGGCGTTTTCGGGACCGTCGCCTTGACGCTCTTTTTTCTGACACTGCAGAATATTCCTCTCGCTACGGCGATGGTCATCCAGTACCTTTCGCCGATCTTCACAGCGGTTATCGCGCTCTTTTACCTGAAGGAAAAGGTGAAGCCTTTGCAGTGGGCCTTCTATGCCGTCGCGTTCTCGGGCGTGCTTCTGATCGGACGCGTCGACGCTCGCGTTTCGTTCCTGTTCGTAGGTTTGGGGATCCTTTCGGCGGCGGGTTCGGGAGCGGCCTACAACCTCGTCCGAAGGCTCAGGGACGTTGAGCATCCTCTGACGATAATCCTCTATTTTCAGGTCGTGGGGATCATCGCAGGAGCGGTATCCATACCTTTCGCGTGGACCACGCCGGCCGGATGGGACTGGTTCAATCTTCTTCTGATAGGGATCTTCTCTCAGCTCGGCCAGGTATTCCTCACGAACGCATTCAGCCGTGAGAAGGCGGCGAGCGTCGCGATCGTCGTCTATACGGGATTGATCTACGGGATAGTTATAGGCTGGATAATCTACGGCGAGGCCCAGACTATCTGGTCTTTGTTCGGAATGCTCCTGGTCGTCGCGGGAGTCGTCTCGAGCGTGCTGTACGTGCGGAAGGTGAAGAGGATCGAGGAGGTCGAGGCGACGGTGGCCTAAGAGAGACGAAACAGGGATAAAGGGGATGAAGGAGATAAGGTGGAGTTTGAATCACAGGAGCCCGGATCCTTATCGCCACCGCGCCCCTCTCAATGATCTTGATCTGCCGGTCTCCTGATCATCCGTGTTCATCTCCTCCATCTGTGGCTAAAGGTCTCCAAATGTTACGATTCAATGAATGAATGAGCCGGAGACCATCAGGCGGATTCTCGAAGAGTGCCGGACGATCGCAGTCATAGGCCTTTCGTCCGATCCGCGCAGGCCCTCGAACGGGGTCGCCGCATATATGCAGAAATCGGGGTACAGGGTGATCCCGGTCAATCCCAACGAGACCGAGGTTCTCGGCCAGAAGGCGTTCCCTCATCTTTCGGAAGTTCCGGAGAAGGCCGATCTCGTAAACATCTTCCGACGCCCGGACAAGGCAGGGGAAGGCGTGGACGACGCGATCGAGCACGGTTCGAAGGCAGTCTGGATGCAGGAAGGTGTGATCGACCGGTCCGCAGCCGCAAGGGCTGAAGCCGCGGGTCTTCTGGTTGTAATGGACCGCTGCTGGCTGAAAGAAAAGTATAGAAATGCAGGCTGACGGAAATATCATTGCCGCGGTCGTGACGGTAAGCGACACGCGCACCCTGGCCAGCGACACGTCCGGCGAGCGGTTGTCCGAACTGCTGATGGACTTCGGCGCGCTGATCGTCGAGCGGCAGATCGTCAACGACGATTACGAGAACCTTCGGAACACGCTGTTCGCTCTGACCGAAAGGGAAGATATCAACCTGATCATCACTACCGGCGGCACCGGGCTCGCCGAACGCGACAACACTCCCGAAGCGACCAACTCGATCATACAAAAAGAAGCGCCCGGTATCGCGGAAGCGATCCGGGCTGAAAGTCTGAGGATAACTCCGACGGCGATGCTCTCACGCGGAACGGCAGGAGTGAGAAACGGCACACTGATAATCAACCTGCCGGGTTCCGAAAAAGGAGTCGCCGAAACCTTCGAGGTGATCCGTCCCATCCTTCACCACGCTGTCGATCTTGTTTCGGGACGAACAGAGCATTAGTTCGAGCCGTTTATGAATTCGGCGGCGTCCCGCTTCAGGATCCGAAGCGAATTCTCCTCGATATATATCATGTGCCCCGCCTCGTAGTACTTTGTCGAGATGTTCCTTCGGAGCGCGGGGTCGAGATTCATATTTGCGATCGTGTATTCGGTGGCGAAATACGGCGTTGCCATATCGTAGAAGCCCGAGGCGATGAACACCTTCATAAAAGGGTTTTTCTGCAGGGCCTCGCGGAGCGCACCGCTCGTGTCGGCATAACCGTTGTTCACGTTCCAGTCCCACCTGCCGACGCCGCCTCCCAGAATGTAATACTCCAGATCCGATTCGAATCCGAGCTCGCGCCTGACGTAATCGTTCAGCGTCGCGGTGTAGGGAGGCCGGATCGCGGTCATCGAGGGGTCGAAATCGGTCCCGTCGCCGGCGGGCTCTTTGTCGATGCCCGTGAACCGGCTGTCGAGTCTGCCAATGCTCCGCCTTTCGTTCCTTAGCAGCTCCTTCATGAATTCGCCAAGCTCGATCCTCATATTGTTGCGGTCGATGAACTGAGTGCTGAGCCCTGTGAACCGGCTGATCTCGTTCACGAACGCCGATCTTTCCGAAGCGCTGAGGTTCGAGGCTCTCAGCAGTCCCGGCGCGAGGCGGTCCATCGCGAACCGCTCGGATTCGCGAAGGACCTCTTCGAGCGGCCTGGACTGAAGGTCCGGACCGAGCTTTTTGTGATACCAGGCGGTCGCCGTGTACGAGGGCAGGATCAGCACCAGCGGAAGGTCGTTCCCGTCGGCGAATCGCAACGTTTGAAAGTTCATCACCGAAGACACCAGCAGCACACCGTTGAATGCGATACCCCGGTCGATAAGGTAACCGGACAGCCCACTCGCCCTCGTGGTGCCGTAACTCTCGCCGACAAGGTACAGAGGCGACCTCCAGCGGTCGTTCCTGACCAGATAGAGCCTTATGAACTCGCCGACCGAGGCGATGTCGCCTGTGAGTGAAAAGAACTTCTGCTCCTTCGGGTCCTCGGCTCGGCTAAATCCTGTCCCGACCGGATCGATGAACACAAGGTCGGTTTCTGAGAGCCACGTGTGCTCGTTATCGACGAGTTCGTAAGGCGGAGGCGGCTTAAATCCGTTCGACAGCATTTTCACACGCTTCGGTCCGAGCGCCCCGAGATGTAGCCATACAGAAGAAGACCCGGGTCCGCCGTTAAACGAGAACATAAGCGACCGTTTCGGGTCCGAGCCGTCCCGCGTGTAGGCCATATAGAACATACGAGCCTCGAGCTTTCCGTCGCGGTCACGGATCGGCATATATCCTGTCGTGACCGTGTAGTTCAATGTCTGGCCTCCTGAGCGGACCGAGTGCCTTGTGACAACCGGATCGGGAAGCGAGGCTGATTCCTTCGCCGCCGTTTCGGTGCGGTCCTGCGCGAGTGCGGCCGCGGAAAGCAAGAGCAAAAGGCAGAGGGTCGTTATGTGTTTCATCGTCTTGAAAAAAACGCCGCGGAAACCGTACGGGCCCTCCGCGGCTCGGGTTATTTGAACGCTAGCGCGTGATGTCGCTGACGATCACGCCGTTGATCATCGTGCCCGTGCAGTGCGTGGCGTATTCGAACGGGTCGCCGTCGTACATCGCCAGATCGGCGTCTTTTCCGACCGTTATAGAACCGATCCGGGAGTCCATCCGGAGGATCTTGGCGGCGTCGATCGTGATCGTCGCGAGCGCCTGCTCAAAAGTCAGCCCGTATGCGACAAGCAATCCGGCCTCGAAGAGCACGACGCGTGTTTTCGGCACGTACGTTTCGTATCCGCTCTGGAGCGCGAACGGTATTCCGGCATCCCTGAGTTTCGTCGCAGTCGTCATCGAGAGGTTTTTCGTCTCTCCTCCCGCGCGGTACATCGTCGGGTGGAGGATCACGGGGAATCCGGACTCCTTAATCTCGTCGAGCAAAAGGTGCGCCTCCGAAGCTCCGTCGAGCACGAGATCGATATCGAACTCATCGGCGATCCTCAGCGCGGTCATTATGTCGACCGAGGTGTGCGCCGTGACAAGAAGCGGGATCTCTTTGTCGATCACCTTCTTCAGCATCTCTAACTTCAGATCGCGCGCCGCGTCCTCCTTCTTGCCGTAGTTCGAGGCCTTGATCAGGATCTCGCGGAGCATCGCCGCCTGTTTGGCGCTTGTGCCCGGAGGCTTCCCGCCGCTGATCATCGCCCTCTGGCCGACAGTCACGGAGATCATCGCGAGCGGCCTGACGGTCGCTTCGTCGACGTTGTCGCCGACCGTCTTCGCGATCATCGTCTGGCCGGAGATCAGCGCCGCGGGCGCGTGGCCCGTGTGGATCGTAGTCACGCCGAGACTCCTTACCCACTTCACAAGCTCTTCCTCGGCGTTGTATGCATCGATTGCGCGCAGTTCCGGCTGGATCGGGGAGGACTGCTCGACCTGCATCTGGTCGTGCGGCTGGTTCATGTAGCCCGCGAGCCCGATCACCGTATGCGAGTCGATCAGCCCAGGCGTGACGACCTTCGCCGTCACGACCGTGTAGCCCGACGGGATACGGACGCTCGAAGCGGGCCCGACCGCTTCGATCTTGCCGTTGTTCGTCAGGACAACCCCGTCTTTGATAATCCGGCCGTCCATCGTGTATATCGTCTCGCCTCGAACGGCGATCTGCGCCAGCGAACTCGAGGTCAGAGAAACGAGAAGGACAAAGCTGACAAGAGCCGCTTTGTACCTGGAACCTTGAACTTTGAACCCCTTATTCATAATTCCCTCCCACGTCGCCGTCAAAGCAATCGATATGGACCAGCCGGTCGTTCGTCGCTCCATAACCTCCGACCGCGACGAGATAGTCGTCTGCGTTACTGCGATCAAAGACCTTCGCGCCCTCAACCCAGGTTTGAAGCACGTTCGTGTAGATACTAAGAGGATCGCCTGAAAGGATGATAAAGTCGGCGTCCTTTCCGGCCTCGAGCGATCCGATCCGGTCCTCAAGGTCGAGCATCTTCGCGCCCGCCATCGTCATTCCGTAAAGCGCCGCGTCGCGGCTCATTCCAGCGCGGACCGCGAAGCCGGCCTGGCGAAGGAAGACCCTTGAATCCGTGATGTAATCGTCCGTGTGAAATCCGACGACTGCGCCTGCTTTCTCAAGAGCCGCGCCGTTGACCCATCGTATGTCCATCGTCTCGAGCTTTCCGCCCGGGGCGTCGATAAGAATCAGCGAAGAGGGCACACCTGCCGCCGCGATCTCTTCGGCGACCTTCCACGCCTCGGAAACGTGCTGAAGTACGAGCCGAAAACCGAATTCCTTCTGGAGCCTGAGCACGGTCAGGATGTCGTCGTGGCGGTGGGTGTGGTGATGGACGACGCGCCTGCCCTCGAGCACCTCTACGAGCGTCTCAAGACCCAGGTCGCGAGGCGGTCTCTTGGATTCGTCGCCGCCGGCCTTCTCGATCTTCGCCTTGTATTCCTGAGCCTTTACGAATCGCTCGCGCACAAGGGCGGCGGATTTCGCGCGCGTTCCCGGCCAGCTTCCCGAGCCTCGTATGCTGTTCGTTCCGTTCGCGAACTTGATCCCGCCCATGTACCTGCCTTCGCCGTCGAAGATTAGCACGTCGTCGATCTTGCCGGCGCCGTCGCGGAGCTTCACGTAGAGCGTCTGGCCGCTGTCGAGGTGTCCGGAACCGGGCATTATGTTCGCGACGGTGATGCCGCCCGCCTGCGCCTTCTGAAATCCGGACGAACGGACGTTGATCGAATCCAGGGTCCGGACCTCGGGCTGGATCGGCCCGGAGCCGTCAGCGCCTGCGACATCTCCGATATGGCTGTGAGTGTCGACGAGCCCGGGCATTATGACCTTGTCCTTGACATCGACAAGTATCGTGTCGGCGGTAAAGACGCGGTCGGTCGCGTCTCCGATCTCGATGATCTTGCCGTTATGGATAAGCAGGTAGCCGTTCTCGATCGGCTGGCCGACGATCGGGATGATCCTCGCGCCGACGAAAGCGGTTCTCATGCTCTGCGCCGCCGCGGCTGACACGAACAGCAGGAGAACGGAAAGAACACAAAGGTATCTTTTCATTTCGGATTTCCTCGGATTGGTCTTAGTGGCTAGAGATGCAACGATAAAGTGCAATGAATTCAAATCTATGTCAAGAATCGGAACTTTCGGACGGTTCTTTCCCCATCGGCAAAGTGACCATGAAGCGTGTTCCCTCCGGCGAGCTCGCCGCCTCGATCGATCCGCCGTGCGCCGTGACGATCCCGTAGCACACTGCCAGCCCCAGACCGGTGCCCCTGCCCGAGGATTTGGTCGTGAAGAACGGGTCGAAGATCATCTTTAGATCCTCCTTCCCGATCCCCGGGCCCGTGTCGCCGATCGATACTTCAACCCGATCGTCTTTTCTCCTCGTGACGACCGAAAGACTTCCGCCGTCGGGCATTGCATCGCGGGCGTTCAGGAGGAGGTTCAGAAACACCTGCTGCAACTGGTCTGAATCGGCGAGAACTCTCGGAATGGAGGGGTCGAATTCGGTGCTGACGTCGAGCCTCTGGAACTGCTTGTCGAATCCGGCCAGCCTAAGTGCGGTTCGGATCACGTCGTTGACTCCAATTAGCGACCGCGCGGCGGGCCTTGCCCTGGCGAAATCCATCATGTCCTTCGTTACGCTCTTGATCCGAGATATCTGGGTCTGGATAAGGCTTAGTTTCTCAGCGGTCGATCGGTCGAGGCCGCCGTTCCGCTCGATCATTTGTATCAGTGACGAGATCGAGGCGAGCGGGTTGTTCACCTCGTGCGCGACCCCGGCCGAAAGCGTGCCGAGCGCAGCGAGCTTTTCGGTCCGGATAAGCTGTTCGTTCAGCGTCTGAAGCTCCTCGATGTCCGAGAGCATCTTCCGGCTCATCTCGTTGAACGATTCAGCGAGCAGCCCGATCTCGTCATTGCTCTTCCTCAGGTCGGCTTCGGTCCCGTACTCTCCGTCAGTGACCTTCACTGCCGCAACCGTGAGCCTCTGTAGCGGCCTCGAGATCGAACGCACGATGAGCAGGACCAGGAGCAGGTTGGGGACGAGCGCCGAGACCACGCTGAAGACCAGATACTTCCGCCACCCGTAGAGGTCCATTCCGTCGCGGAAGGCCCACCAGACGATCGGGACCTGGAAGACGGCGAAGCTTATGATCGCTACCGAGGCGATGCTTAGGGCGACCTTGTACGTGATCGGGAAGAGCCTGAACTGGTCGAGCGCTGTCTGAAGCGAGAAAAGCCTGAAGTTCGAGATCGCGTAGGCGTAGATAAGCACTCCCGGAAGTACGAAGATCGAACTGTACGGAAGCAGGGAATAGACCCCTAAGTAGGGTAGCGCGATGTTGGCGAGCGTCTTCAGCACGACCGTGATCGAAAGCGCCCAGAGGATCGCTCCCAGCTGCTGGCCTTCCTGAGTGCCCCTCAGCCTCCGATATTTACGGAACAGAACAGACGCGCCGAATCCGAAGACGACGTAAACATAAATCACGAACGCGTAAGCGAGGGGGGTAAGCGAGATGGCGAAGTTCGATCCGTCGTAGCTGACGTTTCGCCAAAGCAGGCCCGCGAGCGCTGCCGGTATCAGTATCAGACCCGGCGAGAACAGTACCGCCGCACGCTTGCGGGGAGTCCTCTCGTTTCCGGGGAACACCCAGGCGAAGATCGCCAGCGCGTACTGCATCAGCAGGGAGATGACAAAGCTTGAGGCCACCCACCAGCCGGCCGGGAATCCTTCCCTGTGGGAGAAGTTCCAGAACACAAGGTCCTTCACGGTCCAGAGTGCGAGGAACGCGATGAACGCAGCGAAGGTCTGGTTCGCGCGGCTTCTCGGGTCGGCGACGAATACGTAGAACCCGAGAAGGACCAGCAGAAGCAAAGAGAACAAATGAAGAAGTTCGAGCATACGGCCGCGATCCGGGCGCGGTCAGCCCCGGAAAGCACGAATGGGAAGCGAAATTTCGCTTCCCATTCTAACTGAATCCGTGATCCTGAACACGGTCGCGCCGGCGCGGAGGAATCTCAGTCGATAGTGAACTTCAGATTGACCCCGACGATGTTCACGCTTCTGAGCCTTGGTCCCGTATTGTTCTGAAGCATGTAGAAGAACTCGGCGGATGCGTTCTTGTTGAACTTCTTCTCGATTCCGCCCGAAAGCTCGTTCCTTGAGAACTCATTCGCCCTGAAGTCGTAGAAGGGCTCGGTCGCCGCGAACACGCTGAAGATCTCCTTGTCATTGCTCTTTACGGGGACCTTTAGTTTGAACTTGTTCCTGTAACGGACCGAATCTCCCCTCGAATGCCGTATACGGTACTCTATCCGGTTCCGGTCGCTGATAGAGAAGTTCGGCCACTTTTTCTCCGCGGTCACTTCGAAGCGAAGACGGTGCTCGAACGACTTGGCGTTCCTTACCGGCTGTTCGGCAATGTAGTAATAGCTCGGAGTGAACTTGAGGTATTTGTTCAGCGGTATATCGACGCCGAAACCGATCCTCTCGCTGACGAAATGGCGGAAGTTCTGTCCGATCCTCAAGGTCCCCATGACGAATGGAGTGGCTACCTTCTTCTTCGTACCGTCATCGCCGGTCTTCGTGAACGAAGGGAAGTAAAGCTTGGTCTCGTTCCAGAACTGGGCGTCGGTCTCGTTTTCTTCCTGGGCCGGGACCGAGGCAGCGGCGGCAAATACAATAAGCGCAAGCAGTGTGTATTTTTTCATCCGGGAGTAGAAGATATTACGCCCGCCATTACAAGAGTGTTACAGGTTAATGAACTTTTTGTAACAATTTAAGGAGCCCGTAATCCAGATGTTAACGAATTGTCGTCAGGAAGGGATCCCGAGGATGAGCGCCGCGATGGTTCCGGCGACGCCGATCGCGGTTGGATAGAGGTGCCTTTTTTCGATCCCTGTTTTCTGTCGCAGCGCGGAATGGAGGGTGGCAAACACGGGGAGCGCGGCAAATCCGGCCGCAGCGCCGATGACCGCTCCGGGAATCGCGCCGAACAGAAAGACCAGCGCGCCGCCGGCCCCTCCCGCAAGAATGCCCCACGTCAGGCCGACGAAGGGAAGAGCCGTAAATCGTGCAGGCCAGGGGAACCCATCAAGCTCCTTTACGATCGTTCCCACGATCTTTCCGGTGAAGTAACCCGTGGTTGCCGCGGCAGAGCCGACAAGCAGCGTGACAAGAAAGAACAAGCCGATCTCGTTTCCCGGCGCTCCGAGAGCGATCCGGAGGAAAAAAGCGGATGGAGGCAGGATACCCATCCAGAGTCCGAGCAGGGAATAGGCCTTTTCATAGCCGGCTGTTTGAGGAAGGTACTCTGAGGGTGATCGAAGGCTTGACGAGCCGGCCGACGCGAATTCGGAATTGAGCTCGCTCAGCCGGTTCAGTCTTCGCTCTGCAGACTCGAGGTCATCGAGATCTTGTTCAAAGTCACTGAACGGTCCTTCATTGCTCTCTCTTGTCTTAAACTTCTCCATAGCGGCCTCAATGCTCTCGGTCTGTTTACGTGTTCGCTGTCCTTCGATCTCTTCTCCTTCCCATTCCTTATCTGCTTCGCCGCCGTTGTATTCCCGCTCAGCTCGAACAGATATATGAAAGCGGCGTCAACTTCGCGGTCACGCTCGACGGAGGTTGAAAGTTGCGCGTGTAAGTGAAGAAGTTCGCAGGTCGCCTGTCTGCGATGTCGCTCAACCGTCGAGCGGTTGCGCCTTTCGATGATCGCTCCTGACAAACGCGGGTCTGGATGTCCGGCGATCTCGGAAAGGGCGGCCAGGCGCGGCGGTTCGCAGTCTTCATCGGCGTTATCCAGTCTCGACATCCCTGCAAATCGCTCCACAGCATTCCGGACCTCGTAGATCCCCAGGCCGAACCGGACCGCGGCCGATTCGATCGCCCTCGAACATTCACTCACCTCGACAGGCACGCCGGGTACTTTCCGGCCGGCCGCGCTAATTCCTTGGGCATTTAACCTTCGAGTAACAATCTTGTGTAATAGTGTCGGAAGATAAGCGAACCAGAAAAGCGTCACTCCAACGGCCTTCAGGAACCGGTGGGAGCGGGACTTGCGGTTTAGGAGGTAGTGGGCACCGAAGGGAGTGCCGCAGGCCAGATAAATTATCGCCGCTTGAAAGATGTCCATCAGCCCTGCTCGGGCGCAACCGATGTGCCAGTGAACCATCATTTCACGCGAGGCCCGTCTTTCGGGGACAGACAATGCAGATGCGGGCCAAAACCGGACCAAAGGGAACCTAACGGGTCAAAGAAGCGTTACAACCATTAGCATTAAGCGAAACTCATACGGGGCGTTTGCAGATTGCGAACTCCTTTCCTCAAGGCCGGCGGCAAATCATCTCCTTGAATCCGTCAGCCCGGCCGTAACGAAAATTTGACCGGGAATAAGATCGGTACGGTCTGTAATTAATAGGTCTCATACTCTTCATACACAGTTTCATACGAACCGGGGAACAATGAAAAAATCAAAAGCAAAGATCAAGGTGATCCGAAAGAAGGATATCGGCGTCAACGAAGCCGCCGTCGAAACCACACAGGACCCGGGAAAGAAATCGGCTCGAAAGATGGTATCTAACGTGTCGACGTGGGTGAACGATCTTCAGCGCCGCAAACGCGCTGAGACCAAAGAGGCCCTTGACAAGTTCTTTCCAGCCAAACCTCAGACCGATTCTGCTTAGCTGTTTCCCGGTATAAACGATCCCGCCGAGCGAATTGAAAAGGGACGACTTTTAACAGGTTGTCCTTTTGTTTTTCTGCCTGTAATATCATTTACTCCGAATTCTTGGTAAAGGCGTCTCCCGCCGTCGGCGCGCGATGCCTTTTCGAATACAGTAAGTCTTTATGAAAGGTAAGGTCGTGGTCGTCACTGGCGCCAGTTCCGGCATTGGGCGGGCTGCTGCCTTGAAGTTTGCGAAGGCCGGGGCGAAAGTGGTCGCTGTCGGACGGAACGAGACGGCTCTTGGCGAACTTCGGAGCGAGCTGGCCGGGGAAGAAGGGGAGATCAAGGGCCATGTCGCCGACCTTCGCGAACGCACCCAGCTGGAAAGGCTTGTATCGTCCGCCGTCGAGTACTTCGGTAAGATAGACGTTCTTGTGAATTCGGCCGGTATCATTGCCAGCGGTTCCATTGAGGACACGACCCTCGAGGACTGGGACAAAATGATGGACATCAATCTGCGTACGGTTTTCTACCTTACCCAGCATTGCGTACCGCATCTCGAGAAGTCCAAGGGCAGTATCGTTAACGTCTCGAGCGTTGCGGGGACGCGCGCCTTTCCCAACGTTCTCGCATACTGCGTGTCGAAGGCGGGCCTTGACCAGTTTACGAGGTGCGCTTCGCTTGAACTTGCCGGGAAAGGGATCCGGGTCAACGCCGTGAACCCCGGTGTGGTCGTTTCCGACCTTCACAGGCGCAGCGGCATGTCGGAAGAGGAGTACGCAGGGTTCCTGGATCATTCAATGGAAACTCATCCGCTCGGAAGGGTTGGCAGCCCAGAAGAAGTTGCCGACCTGATCTGCTTCCTTGCGTCGGACAACGCCTCGTGGATCACGGGCGGGACGTACGCGATCGACGGAGGAAGGGCACAGACCTGCGCAAGGTGAGCCGCCTCCCGGAATCCCGATGAAACTCGAATTGCTGGCAAACACAGTCGAAGGCCGTGCCGTTACAGGGCGCCAGCATTTCACCTGTTTTGTGATCGATGACAGTGTCGCGATCGACGCGGGAAGCCTCGCCAACGCGACGACCGCCGGCCAGAAGAAGCGGATACGCGACGTGATTCTTACCCACGCCCATCTGGACCACATTGCCGGCCTGCCGCTTTTCATCGATGACCTTTTCGACGTTCTCGAAACGCCGGTGCGGATCCACGGGACCTCGGACGTGATCGAGATCCTTGAGAACGACATCTTCAACTGGCGTGTTTACCCGAGGTTTTCCGAGCTTGAGAACCGGAACGGCCCGGTCATGGAATATGTCGAGATCGTACCCGGATCGAAGTTCACGGTGGGGCATCTTGAACTCGAAGCAGTAAGCGTAAATCACAAGGTCCCGGCCGTCGGATTTATTGTCTCCGATGGAGATTCAGTGATAGCCTTGAGCGGAGACACGGCCGAAATGGACGAATTCTGGACAAGGGTGAATGCCCTCGAACGGCTTGACGGCCTTTTGATCGAATGCGCTTTCCCGGACCGTATGAAGAGGCTTGCGGAGGTCTCGCATCATCTGACGCCCCATCTGCTGAAAGCCGAACTCGGGAAATTCGAGAAGGAAAGCTGCCCGGTCCTGATCGTGAACCTGAAGCCGATGTACAAGCAGGAGACCGCCGACGAGATCGCCAATCTCGGGATTCCGAACGTGCGGCTGCTGATCGTCGGCGAAGAATACGAGTTTTAGCGGTCTCGGCAGAAATGTGTTTTCCGGGGCCTCAGAGGGCCGGAAGATGACCGGACCGCGCACTGACTACCCGATTGCCTTCAAAGAAATATAGCAAGAAACGAAGTAAGACCGGCGCACGCGGCGGCCCGTTCTGGCTTCCGGCGCTGAGTTACTATGTCCTGACGGGGGCGATCTCTGCGATCGTTTTCTTCGTTATCTGGGGGATTTTGTACGAAGGAGGCGAAGATGCTCCGTGGGTGACCGCCGGTATCGCCGCAAGCGTGCTTGTGGTCGCCGCCGTAGTAGTCCGGGAGGTCGTGCTGAGGAACGCGCGCCGGCGATATCTGGACGCACAGCGGAGGCTTGACCGTAACCTCAGCAGGTATTCCAGGAGGCACAAGAGGTCGGGGGTCAGGAAGCTTTCTATCAGCGATAACGAGCTGATGCTGTCTCACATTTCGAAGAAGGCTGACGCTTCCGATACCCTGGGAAGTCTAGCTGAAGGGCACCGGGAAGTGTTCGTTCTGTGCGGAGATTATCTTGAGTTGACCGCTCGCGAGCTCAGCAGGACGGATATCAACTCGCCTCGTTACGTGGCGATGAGAAAAGGCCGAAAGCGGGTGAAACATCTGCACAAGCGCCACTTGCTTGTATGGACCGAGATCGAATCGCGCGCGATCCTTGAAAAGGCAAAGCGCGAATCGTCTGCCGAAGTGCGATTCGAAACGGCGGCCGAGGCCCTCGACATCGTGGAGGAGGCGATTCGCCACTACCCGCAGGAGAAAGATCTCTTGGATTCGGCCGATGTCCTCAGGGAGTTCATCTCAACGGCCAGGATCGCAGGAATGATGGATGAAGCGGAGTCGTCAGAGAAAGGAGGCGACTACGAAGAGGCGTCCGCGCTTTACGAGAACATTCTCGCCAGATTGCCCGGAGAGGATCTTTCGGATGAAGAGCAGAAATTGCTTGCCGAGAGGATCGCGGGCAGGTTGAAAGGAATTCGTAGAAATGAGCCGCGGTCGTATTAGATGGGTATTGATGGTAGGGTTTCGAGATGATCAGTCAAAGGTGCCCAAAATGCGCTAGCAAAAGGGTTCGTCGCGGATATCGCAAGTCTCCGTTCGTTCTGAAGATCTTCGGCGTCTATTATCTTTTATGCGATGCCTGCAACTGGGAATTCAGGGGATTCGCGATTCCCGGAACGGTAACGAGCCGGCCCCGCCGGAGAAAAAGAAAACAAGATGTTTCCGCCGAGTAAAGTTCTCAGGAGAAGTTCGATGTTGAGATATTACCGGCGTCAGTTTCGGATTCCCGAACCGGGAAGGCACATCGCATCGAGGACCGACACTCGCATTCTTCCCCTCGTTTCCCGTGCGCTTCTGGCCGCAGTCCTCGTTTTTCTCATCTCGCCATCCGCTGGTGCGCAGACTCCAGAGGATCTTATTCACCTCGGGGACCTCGTGGACGTCGACGTGGTCGGCAGTACGGAGTTCGACTGGCGCGGCAGTCTGACGCCTGAAGGATTTCTTTCCGGGATTCAATTCACTGACGAACCCGTGTCGGCGCTCTGCCGGACTCCCGAGCAGGTGGCGGATGTCATCAAGGGATCGTACGGGAAATTTCTGAACGCGCCCGAAGTCAGAGTTTCTATACTCGACCGGTCCGGAAGGATGCCGGCCGTGATATTCGGCGCCGTTAGGACTCAGCAGAGGCTGAAACTGCTCCGGCCGGTCCGTCTGGCGGAACTCATAGTGCTCTCGGGCGGCCTGACCTCGAAGGCAAGCGGAGAGATCAAATTGCTTCGTCAGCCGAGAGCATCGTGCAGTCTTAACGCGGCGGCAGAACCTGAGGATGCCGTCCGGGTCGGGGATAGCGTTCTTATCACCGTGATGGCTAAAGATCTCATCGCGGGCGACCCGGAGGCGAACCCGGAGATTGCCTACGGAGACGTGATCACGGTGCTCGAGACAAGTCCCGTCTATGTTATGGGCGGTGTGGCGAATCCCACGCGTGTTGATTTTCGAGACGACCTGACATTGTCACGAGCCGTGGCTTCGGCCGGCGGTCCCGTCAAAGGTGCCGACCTTTCGAGGGTTACTATCTTTCGGCGAGAAGGGCACGAATCGAAGGTAATCAAGGCGGATCTTTCGAAGATCGGGAACGGCGAGACAGATGACATCGCGTTGTCCGCATATGATATAGTTGACGTCGGCCTTGAAGGCGAACCGGAGCGGAGATACGCCCCGCTTGACGATGTCGGCGGAGCAAAGAATTCCCGCACCGGCGATCTGCCCCTCAGGGTTATCGACTGAAGCAAATGTTTTAAAGAGTCTATCCAGTAATATCGAGATGAAATCCAACAGATTCAGCAGGCGCACGATCGCCTTGTTTTGGTGTCTTGCAGTCGCCGTGGCCATCGGCGCGATGATATTCTTTGAGCAGATCGCTCTCCTTTATGTGATCGCGACGCTCGCGCTCGTCGTCCTTCTTCTGATCGTCGGCTTTGCCGACCTGGAGAAAGTCGGGCGCGGAAAGGGCGATTTTGTTTCGAGCGGAGATTGATCCGGAAACTTGTTTGTAATGGGTTTGAAGTTGCGGCCCGTATTAGTTTTCATGATGCTGACGCTGTTCGCGGCGTCAGCATCTGCGTATGAACTGCAGACAGCGAAAGGGGGCGATTTACCGCTTCGCTGGCCCGGAAGAACCGTCGAACTGGCGATCTCGGACTCGATCCCCACGTCGGACAACGTGCGGGGGGCGGATCAGGCGTTCGACGCGATACAGCGTGCCGCGAGAGCTTGGAGCGAAGTCTCCGGGATCGAGATCGTCTTCACCGGATCGAAGGAACTTTCGATAAGTCCCCCCGGGCGGAAAGGCGACGGCGTTTCGCTCATCACGATCGCCCAGACCCCTGAGAATCTCCTTCTGTTCACCGGCTCCGATGCCGCGCGTCCGGCCGTCACGAGGTTGTTCTTCGACAGCAAGGGAAGGATCCTGGAGGCCGACATCGTTCTTAATCCGTATTTTTCGACTTCGACAGACGGGTCACCGGGGAGCTTCGATCTTGAATCGACAATGGTTCACGAGCTCGGCCACGCGCTGGGGCTCGGACACTCGGAAGTTCTCGGCGCATCCATGCGCGGGAATGTTGCCCGCAACGGACACTTCTCGCTCCCGTTTACATCCATTCGCACTCTTTCGGCCGATGATATCGCCGGCATCCGCGCGCTTTACGGCCCGTCTTCGGACGATCCTACCTGTTGCGGCTCGCTTTCCGGGACTTTCGGGCGCGTTGAGTCGATCGGGACCGATCGCGTTGTCTGGCTGGAAACGAAAGAGACAGGGGCGGTCGCGGCGATGACCCGCGTAACAAAATCAGGAGACTTTTGGATCGACGGGCTGCAACCGGGCATATATGAGGTCTTCACGCGAGACCCTTTTGCCGGAAACGGAGCGGAAGTGCTTGGAACGGTCGAGATAGTGAAGAACGAGACTTCCGAGTCGGAAACCAATACCTCTGGGAAATCGAGCCGTTCCGTTCTTTCAGCGGCAGGCTTCAATGGTCAACTTTCCTCGCTTGCGGTACCCGTAAACTCCGGCAGGTCATTCAAGATCTACCTTGCCGGTACCGGACAACTATCGGATCTTGAGATAAGGGTCTCGGCGCCCGGGATCAGAGTGGATGGGGCTTCGCTGGAGTATCCTGACTACGGGAAAGACATTTCGGTTGCGGCATTCGTGATCGACATCGAGGATGCCGTTCCCGAAGGTGAGTACTCCGTGAGAATCTATGAGAACGGAGTACTCGTGGATTGTCTGGTCGGCGCGTTAACCATCGAGAGTGAGCCGAATCCTTGGAGCCACAGGCAACTTTAGCGCTTCGGCGGGTGGTCGGGCCCGGAATATAACTTGTTTGCTTTTTTACGGAATCTGTGCATAATTTGAAGATGTTCACCTCCCCGGTGAACGTTTGGTCACGAGGGGTGAGGACTTGTGACCTGAGGGCGACGGTGTGGGAGACGTCGCCCTATTAATTTTAAATGACCTCTTCCGCCACGCTTGATTTTCTCCTGCCGAGGCGTATCATCCGTACGTTTCCCGCTTACCGCTCAGGGAATAAAAGATGACCTCCTTACCAATCTACCAAGTCGCGCACCAGGTGGCGCTCGCTTCCCGTTTCTAGAATGTACAAGCGAACAGGCAGTTTCCGGAACTGGCTTTTGAAAGGCGTTCTCGAGACGGGAACGGTCGGGGAAAGGACGGCCGAAGAAAAGCAGCCGTGGTGGAAGGTGATGTGCCTCACCGGTGTCGATTATTTTTCGACACTCGGCTACCAGCCCGGAATAGCGTTCCTCGCTGCCGGGGCACTCTCACCATTTGCCACACTTGTCCTTGTCCTTCTCACTCTGTTCGGCGCGCTCCCGATGTACAGGAGAGTGGCGGAGGAAAGCCCGCACGGGGACGGCTCGATATCGATGCTCGAGCATCTCCTCGACCGCTGGAAAGGGAAGCTGTTCGTGCTCGCGCTGCTGGGTTTTGTTGCGACCAGCTTCATCATCACGATCACGCTCTCGGCCGCGGACGCGACGGCTCACATCATCGAGAACCCGTATGTCGAGCACAACCTCCAATTCCTGAACCACCGTATCATCGTCACCCTGATCCTGATCGGAGTTCTTGGCCTTGTTTTCCTGAAAGGCTTCAAAGAGGCGATCGGGATCGCGGTGGCGATCGTTGCTGTTTATCTGAGCCTTAATCTGGCAGTTATCGGGTACGGTCTTTACGAGATCTTCATCGTCCATCCGGAAGCGCTCGGGAACTGGCAGCAGATGGTCTGGCGGCATCCGGACGTAGGCGGCAATGCCTTCGCGCTCGTTCTTGCTTCCCTGATCGTGTTCCCCAAGCTCGCGCTTGGTCTGTCCGGATTCGAGACCGGGGTGGTGGTGATGCCGCTTGTCAAAGGCGGATCGGACCTTGGACGCGACGATCTCGAATCGATCCACATTTCGAGGATTGGCGAAGTGCCGATGACCGAGAATGCGGAGAAGTACCTGCAGGGGCGGATCGCGAGCGGAAAGAAGCTGCTAACCGGCGCTGCGCTGATAATGAGCGTAATGTTGATAGGCAGCAGCCTTGTGACGTCAATGCTCATCCCGCCGGAGGCATTCCTTGTCGGTGGCGAGGCGAACGGCAGAGCGCTTTCGTACCTTGCTCATTATCATCTCGGCGAGATCTTCGGGACGGTCTATGACCTGAGCACGATTACCATCCTCTGGTTTGCAGGGTCGTCGGCGATGGCGGGTCTGCTGAACATCGTTCCCAGGTACCTTCCGAGGTACGGAATGGCTCCATTCTGGGCGCGCGCCACACGTCCTCTCGTATTCGTTTTCACGGGCATCTCGTTTCTCGTGACGATACTTTTTCGGGCGGATGTCGATTCGCAGGGCGGCGCTTACGCAACGGGCGTTCTGACGCTCATGGCTTCCGCGGCGGTCGCTGTCACGATCTCGGCCAGGAAAAAGGGGCAAAGGATCTGGCTCGCTTATCTTTTCATATCGGTGGTCTTTTTCTACACTACTACCGTTAATATCGTGTGGCAGCCGGAAGGTCTTCAGATCGCGGTGCTGTTCGTCATTGCGATCGTGGTCACCTCGTTCATTTCGAGGGCGATGCGGTCCACGGAAGTCCGGATCGAGGGAATAGAACTGGACGAAGCGGCCCAAAAAATGATCGACGATCTCGCGGAAGGCGACATAAGGATCGTGGCGAATCGGCGGGAATCCGGCAAAGTTGAGGAATATCGCTCGAAAGAGCTGGAAAAGCGTACTGACAACCACATTCCATCGCACGATCCGATCCTTTTCTATGAGGTCGAATTGGGCGATGCTTCGGAGTTTCGGGGTAACCTCCTTATCAGAGGCTTCGACGTCGAGGGTTACAGGATTCTTAGGACGGAATCTCCGGCCGTTCCGAACGCCATCGCGGGCCTTCTGCTCCACCTACGCGATATGACAGGGAAGACGCCTCATATGTACTTCGGCTGGAGCGAGGGGAATCCTTTCCTCTATCTGATCAGATACATCCTTTTCGGAGAGGGGGACACCGCACCGGTGACTCGAGAAATACTGAGGCAGGCGGAACCTGACCCGGAAAGGCGGCCGAACGTGCACGTGGGCGGTTGATCCGTTCAGTCTTCGTCGTCTTTCGGAAGCGTTTCGGGATTCTTTTCGAGGAAGCAGGAGCGGCAGTAGACCGGGCGGCCCTGTGAAGGATAGAAAGGTACGGTCGTCTGGACGCCGCACTTTGCGCAGTGTACGACGACCTCGATCCGCTGTTTGACGCCTTCCTGCTGCGCCCTAACTACCGCTTCGAGTCTTTCATTCTTCGCCTTCTTGCAGGGCTTACAGCGCTTCGGGGGGTGTTTCAGTCCTTTGTCGCGAAAGAACAGCTGCTCGCCGGCGGTCCATACAAAAGGATTGCCGCAATCGACACAGTCGATCTCTTTGTCTTCGAAGTCGTTTTCGTCCCGGACGGGCTCCCTAACGAATTGTGCAGGACCGTCAGACCCGGATTCCGACATATCTTTCACCTTCCCGTTGGCTGGTCACCGTGGCTTGTCAGATGCAAAGTCGCGGTCGGACTCCTGGTTTGCGGTCGAGAAGCGACCGAATGGCCGGGTGACCGCAAACAACGGTCTGAAACTATACCCAACGGTTCAGGTAGTCAAGTTGGCGACCTGGTTGGGATTCTGCTATAAGAGTGCTTAAATCGTTATGAGAGTTTTAGTTGTAGGTTCCGGCGGGCGAGAGCACGCCATCGTCTGGTCTTTCTCGCGAAGCCCGAACGTGGAGCGGATCTTTTGCGCCAGAGGCAACGCAGGGATCGCCGAACTTGCGGAATGCGTGGACATCGGTCCGGAGGACGTAAGCGCGCTTGCGGATTTCGCAGAGAAGCAGGCGATCGACTTGACTTTCGTTGGGCCCGAGAACTCTCTCGCGGCGGGGATCACTGACGAGTTCGAGTCTAGAGGATTAAAGATCGTCGGGGTTTCGAAAGCGGCCGCGAGGCTCGAGGCAAGCAAGGTGTTCGCCAAAGATTTTATGGCTCGGCACGGGGTTCCGACCGCCGAGTACGCTTCGGCGGGGTCGGCCGAAGAGGCAAGGTCGATCCTTGAAAGCGGCCGATTCGGAGACGAGCACGCGCCCGTAGTTGTGAAAGCCGACGGTCTCGCGGCGGGTAAGGGAGTGATCGTCGCTCGGGACCGCAAAGAAGCGCTGAAAGCAGTTGCGTCGCTTGCTTCCGGCGAGATAGTCAGCACGGATGCGGCGAGCACGATCGTGCTTGAGGAATGTCTTTTCGGCCGCGAGGTCTCGGTGATCCTTTTTACGGACGGCGAGAATTTCGCCCTCATGCCTCCGGCCCGCGATCACAAGCGGATTGGCGAGGGAGACACCGGTCCGAACACAGGCGGAATGGGGGTCGTCACCGACACGTCGTTAATCGATGAAGAGCAGAAGAAGGAGATCGTCGAGAAAATTGTCAGGCCCACGCTCGAAGGTGCGAGGTCGGAAGGGTTTCCTCTGAAGGGCATTCTCTTTCTCGGACTGATGATGACGGACTCCGGACCAAGCGTGCTTGAATACAATGTTAGATTCGGCGATCCGGAAGCGCAGGCGATACTCGTCAATCTCGAGACCGACCTGTCGGAGATCTCGGAAGTGATCGTCGGAGGCACTCTCGGTGAACTCATCATCTCGTGGAAGGAAGGCAGTTCCGCCTGCGTCATTCTTGCTTCGGAGAACTATCCTTCGAAGCCGAGGACAGGCGACAACATCGAGGGCCTTGAAGCCGCTTCCAAGCACGAGAACGTCGAGGTCTTCCACGCGGGAACGTCGTTTGGGGAGGACGGCGGATCTGTCACATCCGGCGGACGGGTGCTCGCTGTAACCGCCATCGCGAGCAATCTGTCGAATTCGCTGCACAGGGCTTACAAGGCGGTCAATGAGATCTCCTGGCCCGGTATGCAGTACCGAAGGGATATCGGCAAGTAGCCGCCGTCCGGATAGAACCGCGGAAATCTTTTGAGTATTACGACCTGATCATGGCCCTTTCGTTACGGTCCTCTTGTGTTCGAACCTGATCGGCGTGATGGTCGGGAACTACATTATGAAGGTGATGTGGTAAGTTCTCGCTGCCCCTTTCACGTACAAGATCGTGGCTTTCCTGAAACGGGCCGAGCACGAGGTTTACTACGACCGAAATACCGATTTCAATCCGTTCTCCCTTGAGACCTGATCTGACACCGAACCCATTATTTGAATCACTGAAATGTCTATCTACGAAGACCTGGAACCCGCCGAATTCGATGAAATAGAGACTTACGACCTTTTCGATCGTCCGAGCAAGGTGTCTCTGGAGGACTTCGCGAAGCCGCTCGGCGCTGGCGCCACCGTTCGCGATCTGATCGGTTCATTGCCGAAGATCCTTGCGGGCGGGCAATTACCGGAGCTCGCATCGAGGATCGTAGAAGCCAAAAGGGCAGGGAAGCCCGTGATCTGGGGACTCGGCGGCCACGTGATAAAGACCGGACTTTCCCCGATCCTTATAGATCTTGCCGATCGAGGTTTCCTGACCGCCGTTGCTGTAAACGGATCCGTTCTCGTGCACGATTCCGAGATCGCGATCGCCGGTTCAACAAGCGAAGACGTCGACGCAACTCTGGGGAAGGGGGGATTCGGAGCGGCACGTCAGACCGGAGAGATGCTGAATCGTGCCGCGGAACGTGCGAAGGACGAATCGACCGGCCTCGGCGAGGCCGTCGGATCTGAATTGTCTCGAATGGAGCCCGAGCACCGGGAATACTCGCTTCTGTGCGCTTGTTACGAAAGAAAGATCCCTGTAACGGCTCATCTGACGATCGGCGCCGACATCGGGCATTTTCATCCCGGAGTGAATGGAGCTGCGCTCGGCGAAGCGACGCACAGGGACTTTCGCCTGATCTGCTCCATCGTGAGAAAGATGAACGGAGGCGGCGTGTATCTGAATTTCGGCTCAGCCGTGGTTCTGCCCGAGATCTTTCTAAAGGCGGTCACTGTGACAAGGAATCTGGGGAATCCGCTAGAGGGAATAACGACAGCGAATTTCGATTTCATCCAGCATTACAGGCCTTTGACGAACGTCGTACGTCGCCCGACCGCCGACGGGGCGGGGAAGGGCTTCGCGATAACCGGTCACCACGAACTGAACCTGCCTTTCCTTGCGGCCGCGATCAAGTCCGAGGCCGGAATGGAAACCGGTCAGCAATCCTGAACTACAGCCCCAGAATTTTGAGTCGGGCACTTGACATCCTTTTTATGCGGAATTATGCTTCCTCCACAAATGAAAACGATTTTCATTTTCATCACTAGATCTAGTGTAACTTGGTCTCTATACGAAAAATGTTCAAGCAAACCGCGCTCGCCGTATTCGCATTGATTGTCTTTTGTTACGCAACTGCCGCTCAGCAATCAGACCTGGTCGAGCTAGTTGTCATTGATTTGGACGGGTCCCGGATTCCGGGTGCCGCGGCCACCCTGAGAGTGAGGGGGGGGGCGGCGCGGACTTTGGTCGCGGATGAATTCGGTGTCGTTAGGGTCGCGAGGCCCTCTGGAGAATCGGTCAGGCTCACGGTCGCAGCCGACGGTTTTGCTCCGCGCCGGATCTCGATCAACGCCGCCAGTCCGGATGTGCTTTCGGTCGTCCTCCAGCCGGAATCCGTGGCGGCGGTTGTTTCCGTCTCTGAAAGTTCACTTGCCGGTACAGCGGAAGCGCTTGAGCGGACACCGGGCTCGATCCAGCGAATAGATGCGAAGGAACTAGAACTGTCCAGGGTCTTTAACTTCAGCGAAGCGCTCAAGAAGGTTCCGGGTGTGAACGTGCGGAATGAGGAGGGATTCGGGCTTCGGCCGAACATCTCAATTCGCGGGTCTGATCCGACGCGCTCGCGGAAAGTCCTGTTACTGGAGGACGGGATTCCCCTGTCATATGCGCCGTACGGTGATAACTCAAGCTATTATCATCCGCCGATCGAGCGATTTGAGTCCGTAGAAGTTCTCAAGGGATCCGGCCAGATCGAGTACGGTCCGGTAACGGTCGCCGGGGTCGTAAACTATCTGACCCCCAATCCCACCGATGATGACGTGTTCAGACTTGTTTTGTCCGGAGGGAACCGGAATTTCTTTAACGGAACCGCAAGATATTCCGGAACCTTCGGGTCTACAGGCGTTGTCGCCTCCTTCACCAGGAAACAAGGACTTGGATCACGTGAGAACCTGAAATCGGGAGTAAACGACCTGAACGTAAAGCTCGTACAGCAGGCCGGACCGAAGAATGTAATTGTGTTTCGCTACTCACACTTTAACGAGGATTCACGGCTCACATATTCAGGTTTGACAGAAGAGGAATTCGAAGCGAATCCGCGGCAGAATCCGTTCAGGAACGACGAACTCGACTTTTTCAGGGAAGGGTTTTCCGCATCGCATACGACCTTGCTCGGAGACCGGACTTCACTGACAACCAACTTTTACACAAGTTACTTTTCACGCGACTGGTGGCGGCAGTCTTCGAATTCCAACCAACGGCCTAACAGGGTAGGATCAGATCCCGATTGCGGGGGTATGGAAGACCTGAATACAACCTGTGGAAACCAGGGAACTCCCAGGGATTTCAGGGTCGTAGGGATCGAGCCAAAGTTCAATACTTCCACTGATTTTGAGGGCCTTCGCGTTCATTTGTCGGGCGGCCTCCGAATACATTACGAAAATCAGTTCCGGAGGGCCTTCCTTGGCGATCTTCCGACATCCAGGGACGGAGAGATCACGGAACTTAATCGGCGCAATTCGTTGGCAGCATCGGGATTTGTCCAGGGACGCTTCATTTTCAGCCGGTTCTCCGTGACACCGGGCCTGCGGATCGAAAGGATCAATTATCAAAGAAACAATTTGCTAAACGGAACATCAGCCTCGACCGCAATCACGCAGTACATCCCCGGAATCGGCGCGGCATACAACATCGGTTCAGGGACGACGGTCTTTGGAGGTGTCCACAGGGGGTTCGCACCGCCTTCTACATCCGACATACTCACGAACAACGGAGGCGTCGTTGACCTTGAGTCCGAACTCAGCTGGAGCTATGAGGCGGGTGTCAGGTCAAGCCCCTTTGAAGGTGCGGCCATTGAGGCGGTGTACTTCTTCAATGACTACGAGAACCAAATAGTACCTTCTTCGGTTGCCGGGGGCGTCGGTTCCACCCGAGTAAATGCAGGAGAAACGAGGCAAAGCGGACTGGAAGTCAGTGGAAGGATCGATTCGGGTCGACTCTTCCGAACCGCTTACAACGTGTGGGTGCAGACTGCGTACACATTCCTTGCGGAAGCCGCTTACGGTGGCCTTCGATACAGCGCGGTCACAGGATTCGAGGATCTCTTGATCACCGGGAACAGACTCCCCTATACGCCCAGGCACCTTGCCACGACCTCTGTCGGGGCGGAGTACGGAGGCTTCAGCGGATTCCTTGAGAACGTTTACGTTGGCGGCCAGTTTTCCGACGATCTCAACACGTTCGAGCCGATCCCCAACGGGCAGAGAGGATTCATTCCCGCACAAAGTTACCTCAACGCGACAGCTAACTACAGGTTCGAGAGTCTCAGATCCACCTTTTTCGTCACGGTCAAGAACTTACTCAACGACTTATATATCGTGGACAGGACGCGCGGGATATATCCGGGAAGTCCGAGACTTGTTCAGTTCGGGTGGACCTGGGAGCTGGCTAGATAAGCACCATGCTGTAAGGAGATTAGAAAGCTTTATCAGCGCAAGCTAAGAGCCCCGAACTTGAGCGGAATTACTTATCCCAAGGCTAATTCACGACGAGGAGTGCAGAAACCGATCGAGTCATGACAGAGGGTTTCCAATCGATTCATCCCGTTCATTACCTTCCTATCCTGACGACGCTTTTCTCGGCGTTCTTCCTGGTGAACATTTCCGCCAGATACTTTGAGAAGACGAGCCTGCACTTGCTCTGGTGGTCGGTCGGCGTGTTTACGTACGGACTGGGAACGTTCCTTGAATCGGCCGTAACGCTGTTCGGGAATACCGCAATGCTTAACAAATCGTGGTATGTGGCGGGAGCGATCCTGGGAGGCTACCCGCTTGCGCAGGGTTCGGTCTATTTTCACCTCAAGAACGAGGAACGCTCACATACTCACGGCGATCTCGATCCCTTATCATAATCTTCGCGGGGGCGATGGTATTCCTGTCAGCCGTCAATTACGAATTCCTGGAGGCGCAACTTCCCGGAGGCAGCGTTTCGTATCTGAGGGGAGACAACCTCACCGAAGGCAAGCCTCTCAATTCGATCACACCGCTTAAGGCGGTGCTGAACATCCATTGATAGTTCCTCGGGAGTAACTACTTCGCCTTGGTCCACGCGTCTTGTAGCCGAACAGGACCGGTTTTCGGAGTCGTTCCTCGACGTCAACGGCGGACCGGAGCCAGGATCCAACGTGAGCGATCTGCGCGGCGGGTGCATCTACCGCAAAAATAACTGGCGGCTTTCCTTCAAAACGGGGTTCACGAACATCTTCGGCGGGCAATACAGGGAGCAGTTCGTCCTGGCTCCTGCCAGGGGACGTTCGTTCGTGTTTGGGACGCGGATAGAGTTCGACCGCTGAGACAGTTCGATTTTCACATGATCGGGGACGCGCTTTCAACGGTGCGTCCCTTTTCTTTTCCTGCTAACCTTGTTCAAAACGATATCGGAGAGGGAAGATGAAACTATTGATCGCCGCGGTGATCGCGGCGCTTTTGGCAACTGTGACCGTGAGCGGGCAGACACAAGAGGCAAAGTTTTACACCATATTCGACGGCGAAGGAAACCGGGTCGCGTTCGATGAACTGATGACAAGACTGGGAGCCGCCGATGTCGTTTTCCTCGGCGAATATCACGATGACGCAGTAGGACACGCTTTTCAGGCCGAAGTGTTCCGGGCAGCTTACGAAAGGTTCGGGAGCACGCGAAGTGTCGCGCTTTCGCTCGAGATGTTCGAGCGCGACGTTCAATACATCCTCGATGAGTACCTCTCCGGCAAGATCACCGAGGATCATTTTCTCGCCTCCAGCAGGCCCTGGAAGAATTACAAGACCGACTATCGGCCCTTGGTCGAATTCGCGAAGGAAAAGAGGCTTCCCGTTATCGCTGCCAACGCGCCCAGAAGGTACGTGAACATGGTCTCGCGAAACGACCGCGAATCGCTCGAGTCGCTTTCGGAACAGGCGAAGAAGACACTCGCGCCGCTGCCCTTCAGCGAATCCTCTGAGGCATACGCCGCGAAGTTCCGAAACCTCATGCAGGCGATGCCCGCGGCATCGGGCGGGCTCAGACGGATCGACAACATCCTCGAATCTCAGACGCTCTGGGACGCCACGATGGCCTGGTGGGTCTCACGGCACCTGAAGAAGAACAAGCGCGCCCTCGTGGTTCATCTCAACGGGAGCTTCCACACCGAATCGAGGCTCGGTACCCTCGAGCATCTCGCGAGATACAGAAAGAAAGCGAGATCGCTGGTCGTGACGATCCGTTACGAGAAGGAATTCACGAAATTCGACTGGGAAAGGCACAGAGGAATCGGCGACTTCGTGGTCCTGACCGACGCCGGCCGGCCAAGGAGCGGAAAATAGAAATGGCGGCCGAACACTTCGGTAAATTGTTCGGCCTTCTGCAAGGCGGACCTATGCATAAGAAATGCTCCAATAACAGAAGAAGTCAATACGCTTAGCATATCCACCCGTCATTCGTTATCGATTTATTCGCCAATCAATTAACCTGGCGCCCATGTTTTGCTCGCGTGCGGTTCCGCAACGATCAGATCTCGCCTGTCCAGCGACTCTTTTTGAACACGGATTCGTCCCAGAACGATCTACGGTGTTCGATCGACGGTCGTTTGCCGGGAAGGAGCGAGACTCCTACGGCGTCATATCGGAAAGGGGCGCCTTCCAGGCCGAAGAGCTTTCTGTAGATTCTCGCGACACGCACGATCTGCCTCTGCTTGCGAATGTCGACAGCCGACAGCGGCCCGCCGATAGAAGGTCCCGAACGGGTCTTGACCTCGATAAAGCACAGCGTGTCGAATTCCATCGCGATGAGGTCAATCTCGCCTGTGACCCGCGCTCCGGCGCTGTTGCGGCCGACGGGAGTTTTGAAGTTCCTGCAGACCAGTTCGAATCCGCGGCGGGAAAGGTATTCAGCGGCAAGACGCTCGCCTTCCATTCCAAGCTCGCTTGTGGAAGGCTCTTCGGGATGTGTATTCTTGAGTAAAGACAGAGCAGTTTCGGACATAGGAAACCAAGAATAGCACAGATGAAAATACGCTTATTCTCGACGATCTTCGCCTCTCTGATGATGGTCTCAGCCGCCTGTGCTCAGACCGACAACAAGCCCTCCGGCGGTGATGTGCCGGTCAAACATTTTGAAAAGGCCGAACGCCACAGTATCAAGCCCGGCGATATGCCTCAGCCATTCGCTACACAAAGCGTTCGCAGATCTTCTCGCAAGGTTGAAAGGCCTGATGGCGCCGCTCTTCACCTTCCGAAGGGATTCAGCGCCAACGTCTACGCCGAGGGGATCTTCCGGAACCCGAGGATGATGGCCGAAGCTCCTAACGGCGATGTATTCGTCTCTGATTCCACCGCCAACCGGATAATCGTCCTGCGCGACAAGGAAGGCGACGGACGGGCGGAAGAGAATTCCGTCTTCACGGAGGACGTAACGCAGCCGTTCGGGATGGCGTTCCGCGACGGCTGGTTCTACGTGGCGAACACTGACTCGGTCGTAAGATTCCGCTACAAGAGCGGGCAGCTGAAGGCCGAAGGCTCTCCGGAGAAGATCATCGACCTGCCGGGCCGGGGCTACCGTCAGCACTGGACGCGCAACCTCATCTTCTCGCCGGACGGGAAGAAGCTCTATGTAACGGTTGGTTCGGAGAGCAACGTTTCCGTCGAGCCCGATCCAAGGCGCGCCGCGATCTCCGTTTACGATGTCGACGGCGGCAACCACAAGATCTTCGCGAGCGGCATAAGGAACCCGGTCGGCGTCGCTTTCAACCCGAAGACCGGCGAGCTTTGGACGGCCGTGAACGAACGCGACGGCCTAGGTAATGAACTGGTGCCGGATTACGTCACTTCGGTCAAGGAGGGCGGGTTCTACGGCTGGCCGTACGTGTATATCGGAAAGAACGTCGACCCGCGAAGGAAGGACGATGTGAAGCCCGAGCATCTTGAAAATGTTATTGTCCCGGACTTGCTTGTGACCTCGCACTCGGCGGCGCTGGGGATGGTGTTCTACGACGGGAAGATGTTCCCGGAGATGTACCGCGGCGACGCGTTTGTCGCGTTTCACGGCTCCTGGAACCGCGAGCGGCTGACCGGATACAAGATCGTGCGGATACCGTTCGACGACAAAGGCAGGCCGGTCGAAAACGCGTACGAGGACTTCCTGACCGGCTGGCTTCCCGATCCCGCCTCGAACGACGTCTGGGGGCGTCCTGTGGGACTGGTCGTTCTCAAGGACGGCTCGATGCTGATCACCGACGACGGGGCCAACAAGATCTGGCGTGTGTCTTACTCGGGAAAGTGACCTGACCGCATATGAGAACCGCGCTGAAAGTGATTTCCGTGTTGATCATACTGGCAGTAGCAGGGATCCAGTTCGTGCGGCCGGAGCGGACGAACCCGCCGGTGAATCGCGCGGAAACGCTCGAGGCGAATGCAAGCGTTCCGGGGGAAGTGACCTCCATCCTGGAACGTTCGTGCAAAGATTGCCACAGCAACGCGACCGAGTGGCCCTGGTATTCGAACGTCGCACCATTGTCTTGGTCGGTCGCGGAACACGTAAGTCACGGCCGCGAGGAGCTGAATTTCAGTGAATGGGGCACCTACAACGACGAGCGCAGGCAGAGGAAGCTGGAAGAGATTTGCGAAGAAGTGACTGAGCGGCAGATGCCGCATCCTCAGTATCTATGGCTGCATTGGGACGCGGCGTTGTCGGACAAGGAGATCGGGATCATCTGCCGCTGGACCGAAGCTTCGGGAAACGATCCAGGGCGGCGGTGAAATACGGGCACGTTCAAAGAAACTGTTATTAACCGCTGAACGCACCTAATTGCCAAAGGAAAATGTACTGCCCAAACTGTGGAAAATTTGTCGGAAGCGGCCTGAACTTTTGCCGGGGATGTGGTATGGGTCTCGAAGGGGTGCGGCAGGTCTACTCAGATGAACTCGCGAAACGGTCGGTCGACGCTCCCGGCTTTCGTGAAAGGCTGTTCAAGAAACTGGGATTTTGGAGTCTTATCGCTTTCGCTTCCGTCGGTTTCGGGTTCGTCTTTGCAATCGCCGCCTACTACAAGTTTCAAATTTTCGGGGCTGAAATGATGGCAGGATTCGGGGTCTTCGGATTCCTGCTTCTCGGTGCACTCAGCGTTCTTTTTTTCGCATTCGGGAGTTCCGCGGCGAGAAAGAGGCTGAGATCAGGACGTACAGAGGAGGGCGGCCAGGTCGAGGGAACACCTACTCGCATTCTTGATGAGGGCCATACGGAAGCCGCCCGGACCGCTTTTGAAGGAAAGACGAACAAGATCGATCACAAACTGGAACGTTAGGGAACTCACGTGCTGTTGCGCTCTTTTGCCCGGATTTACCTTTCTTCCGGCAACGGATAATATAAAAAAATGCCGCTTTTGAAGATCGTGCACTACCCGGACCCCTTGCTTCTCGAAGTTGGGAAACCCGTTGCTGAGCAAGATTTCGGTCCGGAACTCGAACAGCTTGTGGCAAACATGTTCGAAACGATGTATTCGGCAGGCGGAGTGGGTCTCGCGGCGCCGCAGGTAGGGGTTTCGAAACGACTATTCGTGATGGACTGCTCGGGAAGAGAAGGCCCTTCGAAGAAGGTGGCGATCTTCAACCCGGAGATCCTGACCGTCGAGGGCGAGCAGTACGGCGAAGAAGGCTGTCTTTCGTTTCCCGGCATTATCACGAAGGTAAAGCGCGAAATGCGGACGGTGGTGCGGTTCCAGGACGTAAAAGGTGATGAGCAGGAACTCGATCTCGACGAATTGCAGGCACGCTGCGTCCTGCACGAGACAGACCACTGTGACGGCATCGTTTTTCTGGACCGAATGTCGGCGCTCAAAAGAGAGATGGCAAAGCGAAAGATCAAACGGTTCAGGCACGTCGGCGAATGGGTTTGATTCGGTTTAACTTGGATTTAAGACAGGCGGATAATAATGATGCAGACACAGAGAACGACAGATGAATTCAGAAACGAGCCGTTCACCGATTTCTCCAATCCGGAGAACGCTCAGGCGATGCGCGAGGCGATCGAACAGGTGCGTTCGGAGCTCGGGCGCGAGTACAAGAACTGGATCAACGGCGAATGGATCACGCTCGAGAGCAAGTTCGAGAGCCGCAACCCTGCCGACAAGGAACAGGTCGTCGGCCTGTTTCCCGAGGGAGATACGGATGCCGAGAACCTTGTTGAAAAAGCGATCGGCGCGGCTTCCTCGGCTTTCAAGACCTGGAAAAAGGTTCCCGCCGAAGAGCGCGCGGAGTATCTTTTCAAGGCGGCCGAAAACATCCGTCAGAGGAAACATTACTTCAGCGCGTGGATGGTGTTCGAGACCAGCAAGACATGGGCAGAGGCCGACGGCGACACTGCGGAAGCAATCGACTTCCTTGAGTTCTACGGACGCGAGATGATCCGCTGGTCGAAACCCCAGCCGGTGACGAAGATAGACGGCGAGGACAATGCGCTCGAATACATCCCGCTTGGCGTAGGAGCGATCATTCCGCCGTGGAATTTTCCGCTTGCGATCATGGTCGGGATGACCTCCGCGGCGTTCGTCGCCGGGAACACGGTCGTGCTGAAACCCTCTTCGGATTCGCCGGCGATCGCGGTCAAGTTCATCGAGGTGCTTGAAGAGATCGGTCTTCCTCCGGGCGTCGTAAACTTCGTCACCGGCAGCGCCGGGACGGGCGAGGCGATGGTGACGCATCCGAAGACGCGTTTCATCTCGTTCACGGGCTCGAAACAGGTCGGGCTTCACATCAACGAGGAGGCCGCGAAGACCCGTGAGGGGCAGATATGGATCAAGCGCGTCGTTGCGGAGATGGGCGGAAAGGACGCGATCATCGTGGCGGACGACGCCGATCTCGATTCGGCCGCGCAAGGGGTCGTGCAGGCGGCATTCGGCTTCCAGGGGCAGAAGTGCTCGGCGTGTTCCAGGCTGATAGTGGATGAAAGGGTTCACGACGAGCTTCTCGAAAAGGTGGTCGAGCTTACGAAGCAACTGAATGTCGGCCAGCCCACGGAAGGCGACACGGACATGGGCGCCGTGATCAACAAGCGCGCGTTCGATAATACGCTTGAACACGTGGATATCGGGGTTGACGAGGGCGGCAAGGTCGTCGCCGGAGGATCCGGGAACGACGAGCAGGGCTTCTTTATCGAGCCGACTATCATCGACGGCGTCGAGCCTTTGGCGACCATCGAGCAGGAAGAGATCTTCGCTCCCGTGCTCGCCGTGATAAAGGCCAGGGATTACGACCACGCCCTCGAGATCGCGAACGACACAGAGTTCGGTCTGACCGGAGCGGTCTATTCCGCGGACCAGGCGAAGCTCGACCGTGCGAAAAAGGAGTTCCACGTCGGGAACCTGTACCTGAACCGAAAATGCACAGGCGCGCTGGTCGGGGTCCATCCGTTCGGCGGGTTCAATATGAGCGGCACGGATTCTAAGGCCGGCGGCCGCGAGTACCTTCTGCAGTTCATGCAGGCGAAGTCAGTCTCGCAGAAGGTCTAATACAAAATGGATCGGCTGAGGGCAGATCGGGTGAAAGATCGCCTGGTCTGTCCTCTGTTTTTGAGATTTTGGAAATGAACGAATTGAGATCAAAGACTGCGGCCCTGCTAGGGTTCCTCGCGCTTCTCGCGCCGATATTGGTTTTTCCGCAGAGCAGCGCGGACGGATTCCAAACGAAGCGGGAGGAGACCCGGGACACCTGGCGCCGCGACGGCCTGGAAATGGTAAACCGGGCGAAGCAGATAAAGCTTCGGCGCGGAAAGGCGAAGAACGTGATTCTCTTCATTGGCGACGGGATGGGTGTCTCGACGGTAACGGCCGCGAGGATACTCGAGGGCCAGCAGAGGGGCGAGAGCGGGGAAGAGAACTGGCTGAGCTTTGAAAGGTTCCCGTTCAGCGCGTTCTCGAAGACCTACAGCGTAAATCAGCAAACCTCGGATTCGGCCCCGACGGCCGTCGCGATGGTGACCGGGATCAAGACGATCGAGGGCGTCGTGTCCGTCGATCAGAACACCGTCAGGGGCGATCACACGAGCGTAAAAGGGCGCGAAATTCCGACGATCCTCGAGCTTGCGGAACTGAGCGGAAGGTCAACAGGGATCGTGACCACGGCACGACTGACGCACGCGACTCCCGCAGCTACCTATTCCCACACTCCCGACAGGAACTGGGAGAGCGATGCGGACATAAAGAGGTGGTCTGCGGATGCGTGGGAAGCGGAATTCCCGGACATTGCGCGTCAGCTTCTGGAGTTTCCGTACGGCAACGGGATCGACGTCGCGTTTGGAGGGGGGAGATCCTATTTCCTGCCGGAAGATTCCGTCGATCCCGAGAACTCTGAAAGCAAAGGTCGCCGTCTCGATGGGCGCGATCTAACGAAAGAATGGACCTCAAGGCGGCCAAACTCTGCATACGTCTGGAATCGCGAGCAATTCGAGGCGATCGATCCACGAAAGACCGGCCCTGTGCTAGGCTTGTTCGAGCGGTCGCATATGCAGTATGAGTACGACAGGCGGCGGACCGGAATGAACGAGCCTTCGCTTACGGAGATGACGGTGAAGGCGATCGACATACTTTCGCAAAACGACAAGGGCTACTTCCTTATGGTCGAGGCAGGCAGGATCGACCACGCGCATCACGCGGGTAACGCGTTCCGCGCGCTTGACGAAACTGTCGAGCTTTCGAGGGCGGTCGAGGCGGCTCGGCAGCAGGTCGATCTCGACGAAACGCTGATCATCGTCACCGCCGACCACAGTCACACCCTGATAATCGCCGGCTATTCAGAACGGGGGAACAACATCCTGGGCCTTGCGCGCGGAGCGCGGGAAGATCCCGAAGTAGAAGCGAGAACGGCGAAAGACAAGGATGGCAGGCCCTATTCTGCGCTCGGATACGGCAACGGACCGGGCGGCGGAAGCGGAGCGCGGCCGCTGCTCGACCAGTCAAAGGTCACCGATCCGGATTATGTCCAGGAAGCGATCGTACCTTTGAATTCGGAAACGCACGCCGGCGAGGATGTCCCGATCTACGCTGACGGCGTCAACGCCTGGATGATACGGGGCGTTATGGAGCAGAACTGGATCTTTTACGTAATGCGCGAGGCGATGCGCCTCAATGAAGAAGTGCTACTTCCAAAGGAAAGGAACGGCAGATGAGATTGGTTTTTATGGGAACCCCCGCAGCGGCGGTTCCTTCACTCGCGGCACTGGTCGAGGCGGGCCACGAGATCGCCGCCGTCTGGACCCGGCCAGACAGGCCTGCGGGACGCGGGAAGCGTCTGATGCCGACTCCGGTTAAGGTCTACGCGGAGGAAAAAGGGATCCCGGTTCATCAGCCCGAAATGATCAAGAACAAAGAGGCGGCTGAACTATTCGCTTCGCACAACGCGGAAGCCGCGGTCGTCGTCGCGTACGGCAGGATACTTCCAAAGGCCTTCCTGGACGCCTTTCCGCGAGGCTGCATCAACGTCCATTTTTCGCTTCTGCCAAAGTACAGGGGCGCCGCACCCGTGAACTGGGCGGTAGTCAACGGCGAGGAAGTGACCGGCGTGACCACGATGAAAATGGACGTGGGACTAGACACGGGCGATATCCTGTTGCAGAAAATGACTCCCATAGGCGAAGACGAAACGGCTGACCACTTGACGGGGCGTTTGGCACACCTCGGCGCAGAGCTCATAGTGGAAACGATTTCCTCGATCGAAAGCATAAAACCTGAAAAACAAGACGATTCCAAGGCTACCCACGCTCCGATTATGAGCAAAGTGGACGGTCGTATCGACTGGTTCTCAGAAGCGTCGGAGATCGAAAGAAGAGTCCGCGGATTCCAGCCTTTCCCGCGCAGCTACGCGTCTTCACCTTACGGCAGGCTGACGATCTGGAAATGCAGACCAGTCGTCGATCTGACCTCGAAAGTGAAATCCGGGACGGTACTGAAAGCGGATGACGGCAAGCTTGTGATCGCGTGCGGCGAGGGCACGGCCATCTCGGTCGAAGAGATCCAGCAGGAAGGAAAAAGGAAGATGCCCGTAGAGGAGTTCCTGAATGGGGCGCCGATCAAGGCCGGCGATATGCTGGGGCGCTAACTTATGTCGGTAGGCGAATACAGGATCGCGGCGTTCTACGAGTTCAGGCCGCTTGAAGGGCTTTCGGATCTGAAAGAGAGCCTTCTAGGTGCGATGGAACAGTGCGCTGTGAACGGAACCTTGATAATCGCCGAAGAAGGCTTCAACGGTTCCGTGTCCGGCCCGCCCGAAAGCCTCGATCGATTCCTACGCGAAGCAGCGGAGATTCTTGGGACCGAGTTCGAGGTAAAAAACTCGTACCACGACGAAGTGCCGTTCATGCGAAGGAAGGTCAAGATAAAACGAGAGGTCGTGACCCTGCGAAGGGATGTCGATATTGCACTGGGCAAAGGCACTCACGTGGGCCCCGAGGAATGGAACCGGCTGATCTCGGATCCCGAAACGCTCGTGCTGGACACGCGCAACGATTACGAGGTCGAGGTCGGACGCTTCAAAGGCGCGGTCGATCCGTTAACCGCTAGTTTTGGCGAACTTCCGGAGTTCGTTGATAACAACCTCGATCCGTCAAAACACAGGCGCGTGGCGATGTACTGCACGGGCGGCATCCGTTGTGAGAAGTTCGCACCGTACCTGAAGCAGAAGGGGTTTGAAGAGGTGTTTCAGCTCAAAGGCGGCATACTGAATTACCTGGAGAAGGTTCCCCTTGACGAAAGCCTCTGGGAAGGCGAATGCTTCGTCTTTGACGAAAGGGTCTCATTGGACGGCGAACTCCTAAAAGGGGAGGCCGACGATCCTTCATTCTTCAAGAACAGGCCCTTCGAAGAGGGCGACTGATGCCAATCTCTCCCGCAAGGATTCGGGCTTTCGAAATCCTGCACCGTGTCGGTGCCGAAGGCGCTTACTCCTCCGTACTGCTAGCGGAAACGGCGTTGATCCTAGGCGAAAAGGACCGGGCGCTTTGCCACGAGATCACGCTCGGGACCCTCAGGCGGCAGATGTACCTGGACGCAGTCATCTCGCGCCATTCCGCAAAACCACTTAAAAAGATCGATAACGAGGTCCTTATTGCCTTGCGGATGGGACTTTACCAGATCGAGTTCCTGGACCGCGTGCCCGATCACGCCGTTGTGAACGAGTCGGTCGGCCTCGCCGTCCGGGCCGGAAAGCGTTCGGCTAGAGGCTTCGTCAACGCGGTGCTTCGGAGTGCTCTCAGAAAACCGGCGCGGTTCGATTTCGACGATCCGGTCGAAGAGCTTTCGGTGATCGGTTCCCACCCAAGGCCCCTGGTCGAAAGATGGATTGACACGTTCGGGTTCGAGGAGACGAAGGCTCTTGTCGAATTCAACAATTCTCCGCCGCCAACGGACTTCCGCTTCACTGTGAGGTTCGACCGCCTACCGAAAGGCGATCGTTCGGAGATCGAAGACTACGCGGCGTCAGTCGCATCTCGGGGCCAACTTGCGGAAGGCAGCTTCAGGGAGACGGGCAGCGAGCCAGGGCTCCGTGAGCTCTTCGAGAAAGGCCTTATCTACTTTCAGGATGAGGCGTCCCAGCTTGTCGCGAATTCACTCGCAGTTGCACCGTCGGAAACGGTCTTCGACGCCTGCGCCGCTCCGGGAAGCAAGACCACCGCGATAGCAAGAAAGATCGATCCCGCCAGTGGCCTTCTCATCGCCTGCGAGCTCAATGAAGCCCGCGCGCATGGTCTGAGAGCGAACTGCCAACGTCAAGGCGCTGAGTTCGTCGGCGTAGTCCGTGCAGATGCATCCCGGCCGCTCCCCTTCGCCGATGGCGCGTTCGACAAGGTGCTTGTGGACGCACCTTGCACGGGAACCGGCACGATCGCGAGAAATCCGGAGATACGGTACAGGCTGACGGAGCCGGACATTTTGGAATTCCCGGAAAAACAACTTGCCATCCTCGCAAACGCATCGAAGGCCGTTAAATTCGGAGGAATGCTCGTCTATTCGACGTGCTCAATTGAAAAGGAAGAGAATGAGGAGGTCGCCGAGGCCTTTCTTGGAGGGGCGCGTAAATTCGAGCCGGCCGCGCCGAACGTCCCGGGAAAGATCTTAGACGGTGACAAGAGGGCCAATATCCTCCCTCAAACGTGGGCGACATCGGGCTTTTTCATTGCGGCGTTCAGGCGTTCCGGATGACCCTCGATTCTTTGGCTTTAGGCTGAAAGATGTTAGACTTTGGCAATCGACGCGGCCCGTTTCAGGGCGAAATTCAAATGGATGTATTACGACAGGGAGCTTCTGCGCTCGGCAAGCTATTGATGGCGGGTGCGCTCGCCGCGGCCTTCTTCGCCGGGCTGTTCGGAGTGGTCTATATGCAGCTTTCCGGGACCGAGGTAGCGATACCGAAGGTCGTGGGCAAGAACTTCAACGAAGGCCAGGACGAACTGACCCGGATGGGGCTCAGGATCAAGAAGATCGCCACGCGTTTCAGCAACGAGCAGCCGAACACGATACTTGAGCAGAGGCCTCGCGCCGGCACGGTGGCCAAGACCGGCCTGATCATCTCCGTTGTTGTGAGCGAACCGAACCCTCCGGGCACTGAGCCGCCGACGGAAGTGAAGGACGACGAAGAGGCGATCGAAGAGATCCAGGAACTTCCGGAACTTGAGACCGAGAAGTCACGAAGACGTTCAAGGACGGAGGACAAGAAAGAGGAGCCGAAGACTCGCGACGTTATCGAAGAAAAGCCGGATCAGGACCCTGCGACGGGCTCGGATGCGGCCGGCGACGGCGACAAAAAGACTGACGGCGCGGCCGGCGACAGGCCCTCGGGAGACAAGAGCGATCCGGCCGGAAACAAGCCGAAGACCGATCCGCCCAAGCCGGGAGCCGATGCTACAAGGCCTCCGGCGGCGGGCGAGGTCAGGCCCAGGAAGACCCCGGTGAGCAACTTGCGCAATTGACCGGGCAACAAACTCTCCAAATCTTTTCCAGAGATTATGTTTGAAATCGCACCCTCTCTTTTGTCGGCCGACTTCACAAGGCTCGACGAAGAGATCAGAGCGGTCAAGGAAGGCGGGGCAACGGTCCTTCACGTGGATGTGATGGACGGGCACTTCGTCCCGAACATCACCATAGGGCTTCCGGTGGTCAAATCGTTGCGAAAGGCGACCGATATGATCATCGACTGCCACCTGATGATCACGGAACCGTCACGGTACGCGGTCCAGTTCGTGAAGGCAGGCGCCGATATGGTTTCGGTCCACGTGGAAGCGGATGTTCATCTTCAGCGAACGTTGACCGCGATCCACGACGCAGGTGCGAAGGCAGGCGTCGCGATCAATCCCGGAACGCCGGTTTCTGCCCTTGAAGAAGTGCTTCCGTTTTCGGATTTTATCTTGCTGATGTCGGTCAATCCGGGCTTCGGCGGTCAGAGTTTCATAGAGACCTCGTACGACAAGCTCCGGAAACTTAGGTCCGCGATCATCGAACTCGGTCTGCCCACCCGGATCGAGATCGACGGCGGCATCGATGTGACAAACGTCGCCAAGGTGGTCGAGGCGGGAGCCGAGATCATAGTCGCGGGCTCGGCGGTCTTCGGAGCCGGGACTCCGACGGAATCCGTTAAAGAAATGATCGACGCCGCGACTGTATGGGTTTAGAGATCGATATACCGGCCGCCTGCGCGGCATTCAGTTTATTGAGGCAATTATGATCAAGAATTACCGATCGATGTTCATTTCGGCGCTGATCCTGGCGGCTTTCGCCGTTGTACCGGTGCTTGCTCAGGTAGAAGGCACGCCTGAACAACGCCTTGAAGTGATGCGGCAAAAGCTGGACAGGATGAAGCGGTCGCTCAATAGCGCGACCTCCGTGCTAAGAACCGAAGATGACGACGTAAAGGGCTCGAAAGACGATCCGGAATCCCCTATGGGCCGCCTGTCGTCGCTTGAGAAAGAGACGTCAAGCCTTTTAAGCGAAGTGAACAGCCTGCGCGGAAAGGTCTCCAGGGCCGACAAGTATGAAATCTCGGACGTCGACGCACTTGAGGACCGGGTCTCACTTCTGCAATCGCGGGTTGACAACGCACTTCTCGAAACCGCTGACGCGCGAGCCAGGATCGTTTCCGACGTAGGAAAGCCCAGGGAAAAGAAGAAAAAGAAAAAGTTCCTGTGGATATTCGGCGGCGGCAATGACGAGTACGAAGAACTGATCGGAAACGTAACCCCGGGGCGCGACCGAGAACTTTTCATCGTCGCGACACGAGAGGTCAGGAAGAAGAACTACGAGGTCGGCCGTCTGCTTTTCCAGACCATCATCACCACATACCCGGATTCGGATTATCTTCCGATGGCCAAGCTCGCCGTGGCAGACAGCTTTTATCTTGAGGGAAACACGAGCTCGCTTATACAGGCTGCGGCCGCATATCAGGACTGGCGTACTTTCTTCCCGACGCATCCGCTTGCCGACCGCGTTCTCCTGAAGATCGCCGAGGCTGAAATGCGACAAATCGGGCTTCCGGACCGCGATATCACCCGGGCGAAACGCGCCGAGCAGAGGCTAAGAGCGCTTCTTCAGATGTATCCCGACACGATCCTCAGGCCGCAGGCGGAGCTAAGACTCAAGGAAGTCCAGGACAACCTTGGAATGCACAACCTGATCGTCGGCAACTTTTATTACAAACAGGCCGTGAAGTTCGAGAAGGGCGGACTCAAGGGAGCCCAGTCGAGGTATCTTGAAAACCTGGAGAAGTACCCCGAGTTCAGCCTTATGGACGAGGTCCTTTATAAACTCGCCGTCACCTATCAGATCGAGGAGGAAACGGACGAGGCTGCGAAGTACTTCCAAAGGCTCGTAAGTGACTTTCCGAACAGCGAGTACGTGGACAAGGCGAAGGAACAGCTTAACCTGATCGGCGCCGAGATCCCCGAGCCGAATCCGGACCGTATGGCCGTGCTTCCTCCCGAAAAGGCGTCGTTCTTTGAGAACTTCAAGAACGAGTTCCTGGGCGTTTACCCCTTGACGATAGACAAGAACGGGGTGCTGATGACCAGGGAATTCGACGAGAAGAAGTTCGAGCTGATCGATCAGATCATCGAGAATCAGGGTGAGATCGAGAGCTCGCAGATCCCGAAGGCGCTGACGACGGTGATCTCGGAGCGGGCCCCTCAGGGAAGCCCGAATTAGCCCCGCGGCCAGTGCCGCAATCAATCATTCGGCATCGTACGGCGGACGGAACATTGACCGACGGACGATGCCTTTTTCGCCTCCATTCATCAAAGATCCGCAATGAAGAAGTTTTACCCGGTCGTTGTCGTCCCGTCCCTTCTGATGCTGTTTGCAGTCATCGTTCCCGCGCAGGTGGCGGAGGGCACGCCTCCCCCAGCGATGGCGAGGGACACCCTTGGTGAGGAACCGAAACTGTCGGAACTTCTGGCGAAGAGGCTCGAGAACCTGCCTCAGGAATTCGAAATGACCAGAGAAGAAAGGGAAGAGGCGTATGCGAAGCTCTTAGAAGGGCAAAGGTACCTTTGGAGCATGCGCCGGATGCGTTCTACGAATCCGGGCGTGCGGGTCGGCGCCCGAATGGCGAAGAACGCACTTCAGAAAGCGGTCGAGCTGAATCCGAAGCTTGCCGAAGGCTATACGGCGCTCGCCGAACTGACGCTCTCGGCTCCCCCTCAGGATCTTGAAGAGGCGATCAGTCTTTCCGAGATCGCGGTCAGGCTTGATCCGGACAATTTCGGCGGCTACAGGTTCCTCGGCAGGCTCAACACGATCAAGAGCAATCTGGGAAGGGGAGCCGTTAACACAAAAGCCGCGGCCGCGGCGATCAACGCCTGGAAGGAGATCGCCAGGCTGGATCCGCGCAATGCCGAAGCGTGGGCATTTCTAGCAGCCTTTTACAGGTACACCGAGCAAAAGGAAGAACGAATCCTGGCGCTTCGGAACTGGCTCTCTTCCGCCGCGCCGGTCGACCAGGGATTCTATGGCCGGGTGATGCGCGGAGAAGGTGAATTGTCTCCCGAAGCGGCGTCCTCGAAACTCGGCGAGGCGCTTCTCGAATCCGGAAGATATGAAGAGGCGCTCGAAATACTTACGAGGGCGATCTCAGAGGACCCGGGCAATCTGGAGCTCGCAGACATGCTGGAAGAGGTTCTCGACAACATTTCCGCGGCGTCAATGGCTCCGGTGATCGAGGCCCTTAGACAGGCCGTGTTCGCGAACCCGGAAAGCCTTTCGCTCAATCGGCTTCTTGCTCAAACGCTCGCCAGGAGCGGGAATCTGGAAGACGGTGCGAAAGTACTGGAAACCGGAAGTGTGAAAGCGGCGGCGGGCGACGGCAAGGCGTCGGCCGAGTACCTGGTCGCCCTCGGGGACCTCTTGGCGGATGGGGGACAGACGGAGCGCTCTACTGAGGCTTACGACCGTGCTCTCAAGGCTCGGAAGATAGGAAACGCACTGATTCGGGATGCGGATGACCGTGATTTCGCCAAGATCGTGATCTCGAAGAAGCTGGACGCCCTGCGGGCGGGTGAACAATACGACAAGGCGTTGGCAGTGATAAACGGTTCGAGAGCCATGTTCGGCGAGGCCGACATCACCCTCGATAAGGAACTTGTCGCCTTGTACCGGGAGATGGGCGATCGCGAGGGCGCTCTCGCCTTTCTGAGATCTGCCAGGGAAAGGGCTCCGCAGGATTACAGTTTGATAAGGATCGAGGCGTCGATCCTGACCGATCTGGGCCGGGTCGGAGAGGCTGTCGGGCTCATTCGTACGCTCGTGGACTCGAAGCCAGTCGACGCGGCGCCTTCGTTGATGTATGACGATTTTGTCAACTACCTGTTCATTTCCTCGCTGTACATACAGGCAAACGAAGGCAGAAAAGCGATCCTTGCGGCGACGAATGCCTTTGCAGAAGCGAAGGGCAAGGAACAGAGACAGATCGCCAAGCTGACGCTTGCCTCCGCTCAGCAGTCTTCCGGCGATCCCCAGTCGGCCGAAACGAACCTGAGGGAGATCCTTTCCGAGAATCCCGACAATCCGATCGCGCTGAACAATCTCGGCTACCTGTTCCTTCAGACCGGGAAGAACTTCGAAGAGGCGCTCGAATTGATCAAGCGTGCGGTAAAGACCGATCCGAAGAATCCTTCGTATCTGGACAGCCTGGGATGGGCGCACTTCAAGCTCGGCCATCTGGAACAAGCGGAAACGAGCCTCAGGAAGGCGCTGAAGTACGATCCGGTCTCGGTGAACATCCTTGATCATCTCGGCGACGTGCTAAAGGCTCGGGGTAAGACTGCGGAGGCCCGGGAGGTCTGGCAGAAAGCACTCAAGTTCACCGCCGGAGGGCCCGACGCGGAACGGATACGATCAAAGATAGGCCGCTGATAACCGGTCGAAGTCGATATAGCAGAGAAGGCGCCGCGGCGCCTTCTCTCGTGTGTACGTGATAAACACGGTTAAATCGGATTGTCATCCAGCCGATAATCTGTTAGCCTCATAGATTGGAAAGAGACCCCGGATCATCCCCGATCCACGCTCTTTACCGAAATGGCAACCCCGTAGCGATACGGGTGGACGCAAAGTCTCGAGTCTCCCTTAGAGAGACGGTCGGACTGCCGAAGTGAAGACGAAATGAAAAACCCCCTTAAGATCCTTATTATCTTTGCCGCGCTGGCACTGTGTGTCCTGACGGCGACGCCTCCCGTTCCGGCACAGACCGCGTCTGCCTCCGGCAAGGTGGCTTCCGGGCGGACTATTTCGAGCAGTGCGAAAGAGGTTTCGCGCCCGCGCGTCGTCCGAACATCGGATGAGCCGGCATCGGCTGAAAGGGAAACTTCCAGGGCGATCTCGACCTCGCGGGACATTGAAAAGAGGGTGTTCGATCTTATCAATGCCAGGAGGATAGAAGTCGGCGCACCGCCGCTTTCCTGGAGCTCGAAAGTGGCCGGGGTGGCCCGCAGCCACTCGCGCGAAATGGCTCTCTACGATTACTTCAGCCACACGGACGTCGAGGGAAATCTCGTCGATAGACGGGCGACGAACGCGGGGATCAAGAAATGGTCCTCGATCGGCGAGAACATAGCGTATCTGCGCGGTTACGACGATGCGGCCTTGAATGCGGTCGAACGGTGGATGCTATCGTCGAGCCACAGGCAGAACCTTCTCGATCCGCGTTGGAAGGAAACTGGCATAGGCCTCGCGATCACAAACGACGGGACATATTTCTTTACGCAGGTCTTCGTGGTGCAGTGATTTCTGAGAAACTCTGAAATTCAAGCCCCGGAGCTTCGGCTCGGGGGTTTTTGGTTTTAGGAGGTGCTATCGGTTCCGGCTTGTCGTGGGCGAACCGGCGGCACTCCGCTCAGAAAGGAAGGCGAAGCCGGACTCAGCCCGCATCCTGAAAATGCCCCCGTTTAGAGCAGCCTTTTGGGCTGCAATAGTAGGGCGAAGCCCGACTCGTTCCGGGATTACAACGCCCCCGTTTAGAGCATCCCTTTGGGCTGCAAAAGGAGGGCGAAGCCCGACTCGTTCCGGAATCACAACGACCCCGTCTAGAGCAGCGCTTCGCGCTGCAAAGGAGGGCGAAGCCCGACTCGTTCCGGGATTACAACGCCCCCGTTTAGAGCAGCCCTTTGGGCTGCAAAAGGAGGGCGAAGCCCGACACGCGTTCCTGGATTACAACGCCCCCGTTTAGAGCAGCCCTCCGCGCTGCGTTAGGAGGGCGAAGCCCGACTAACCTCGAGACGACAAACCGCCCAATTCTTGAGCATCCTTCCGGGCGCGGTAGACGGCTCTAGACGGATGTACGATAGGCTTCAGCCTGTCGCCGATCCTCGCGTTTGCGCGGCGCAAACTGAAGTTCGCGCTACATCGCGAAGCGCTGTTCTAAAAGTGACGCGAGGATTCCGTCTTGGACGGGCCGTCACCGCCCGGTGCCAGAGAGAAGCCTCCCGGATCGGCTTGCGGACATTTCCTTCAGACCCTATCCTCATCTCTTATGCAAAACCCGTCCTTCAGACTCCCTTCCTTCGCGAAGATCAACTGGTTCCTGAAGGTCGGAGGACTGCGTGAGGACGGTTTTCACGAGGTCTGCACCGCGTTTCAGACGATTTCGCTTCACGACACCCTCTCGTTCGAGCCGGCGGACACTCTCGTTCTTGAATCCTCTCATACGGGATTGCCCCTGGACGGCCGCAACCTTGTGTATAGAGCTGCGGAGGCGCTAAGGCGACAGGCGGGAATTCGGGATGGTGCTAGGATACGTATCGAGAAGAACATTCCTTTTCCGGGCGGGCTCGGGGGCGGATCGTCCAATGCCGCCGTCGCTCTGCTCGGTCTTGCAAGGTTGTGGGGCATTAGTCCGACGTTGGAGGATCTTCTCGAGATTTCGTCGGATCTCGGATCGGATGTCCCTTTCTTCCTGATCGGAGGCACCGCGCTCGGCACGGGAAGGGGAACTGACCTGGAACCTCTGACTGACGTCGGAAGAAAACTGCTCCTGATCTTTACACCGGAAGCCGATTATTCCACCACCGAAGCCTATGGATCGCTGGGACGCGATCGCTTGACATCGGAAGGGCCTGAAACTAAGCTTATGGTTTGCCGTGAACTGGCTGAGGAGCTGATTTCGGGCAGTATTCGGCCTGTCAACGATTTTGAAGAAGCAGTTGACAGGCTCGCGCCGGTTTCCGGGATGGCGCGGGATGGCCTGCTTAGCAGCGGCGCATCGATTGCGTGTTTATCGGGAAGCGGGCCCAGCGTATTCGGCATATTTGATAACGAGAGCCGGCGGCAACACGCGATAGAGCGGAATTCGCCAGAAAAAGACGTTCGATTAACCGTGGCCGAGAGCATTTCAAGGGCCGAATATCGCGAGGCGCTGGGTCCCTGCGGCGATCTGCTTCCGCTTCACTTCTCATAGTTTATTGGGGCGTCGCCAAGTGGTAAGGCACCGGGTTTTGGTCCCGGCATTCGTAGGTTCGAATCCTTCCGCCCCAGCAGATTCGCATATGGAAGGGCGAGTGGACGGTCCTCCGGACCGGTCCGCTCGTCGTTTGTTTTTACGTAATGGGCGTAACGGGCGACATTAAGATCTTCACGGGAAACGCGCACGTCGAACTGGCGGAGAGGATCTGCAGGCATTTGAGCTGCGATCTGGGAATGGCGAGCACCGACCGATTCTCGGACGGTGAGTTCAATTTCCAGATCGGAGAGAACGTTCGGGGAACCGACGTATTCATCATCCAGCCGACCTGCCCGCCGACCGATCAGAACCTTATGGAGCTTCTGATCATGCTCGACACCTTCAAGCGCGCCTCGGCGGAGCGAGTCACGGCGGTGATCCCTTATTTTGGATACGCCAGGTCGGACAAGAAGGACCGGCCGAGGGTGCCGATCGCGGCGAAGCTTATCGCGAACCTGATCAACACCGCGGCAACGGACCGGATACTGACGGTTGATCTGCACGCGTCGCAGATCCAGGGATTTTTTGACATTCCGGTGGACCACCTGTTCGCGGCTCCCGTGATCGTTAATTATTTCCAGGAGAACCCGATCGAGGACCTCGTCGTTGTCGCGCCCGACACTGGAGGCGCGGAAAGAGCGCGGGCGTACGCGAAGAGGCTCGACGCAGGTCTTGTCCTGGTGGACAAGCGCCGCGAGAAGGCGAACGTCTCCGAAGTGATGAACGTCGTCGGAAACGTGAAGGATATGAACTGCCTGATCGTCGACGACATGTGCGACACCGGCGGTACCATCTGCAAGGTCGCCGAGGCTCTTTACAAGAACGGCGCGAACGACATTTACGCGTGCTTCTCGCACGCCGTTCTCTCCGGCAACGCGATCGACAATCTTGCCGGTTCGCACATAAAGAAGATCATCGTCACCGACACGATCCCCCTGCGCGAGGACGGCCGGGAGTTGATGGAACAGGGAAGAATCGAAGTGCTTTCGGTTGCTGAGCTGCTTGCCACGGCAATCAAATCGATCCACGACGAGACCAGCGTCTCGTTTCTTTTCATTTAGAAAGGAGCAGATAAGAACAGAGGCTTCAGAAAATGGCTGAAAAATTTGTAATCAAGGCTGAGAAAAGGGAGGAACGCGGCACGAACGCCGCGCGCCGCCTGCGCAGGGAAGGAAAGATCCCGGCAAATGTTTACGGCGGCGGGGGCGAAGCCATCGCCATCTCCGCTGAATTAAAGGAACTCGCGGCGATCCTTCGTTCGGACACGGGCGCGAATACCCTTTTCACGCTGGATATCGAAGGAGTCGGCGAGAGCCGCGTGATCTTCCAGAACAGGCAGATCGATCCGGTTCACGGAAGACTTCTTCACGCCGATCTCCGCCGTCTCGCCAAGGGCGAGAAGATCGAGCTGACGATCCCGGTCCATCTTATCGGCACACCGAAGGGAATCGAGGAAGAGGGCGGCCTGCTGGAGCAGCAGCTCCGCGAAATACGGGTTTCCTGTACACCAAGCAAAATCCCGGAGTCGATCGATGTCGACGTCTCTGGCCTTGAGATCGGCGATTCGATCTCGGTTTCTGAGGTCACAGTCGGCGACGAGGTCGATGTCCTCGATGCGCCTGAAGCGATGGTCGTGTCCGTTGTCTTCGTGAAGGAGCCCGAACTCGAACCGGAGGTCGAGGAAGAACTTGAGGAACCGGAACTTATCGGCGAGGAAGGCGAGGAAGCGGCCGAAGGAGAAGAGGCTGCCGAGGGCGAAGAGCCCGCGGAAGGCGATTCCGAGTAGTCCGGAGATCCCGGCCGGATGCCGGGAACGGGTCCGATGATCTTTTCAAGAAAGAACGGGCCTCCCGGAGACGGCGACGGATCGCGCTGGCTGATCGTGGGCCTGGGCAATCCCGGAACGGAATACGAAAGAACGCGGCACAACGTAGGGTTCTTCGTGATCGACCGGCTTGCCGATCTCAGCGGGTCCACCGTAAGGCGGACGGAATGCCGTTCGTTTGTCGGGCGGGCTGAGTTCAACGGGGCTGCGGCAGAGCTCGTGAAGCCTCAGACCTATATGAACCTGAGCGGAGAGGCTCTTTCGTGCCTTCTCCGCAAGGAAGACAGGAGCCGAGAACGGACGCTCGTCATCGTCGATGATCTCGCGCTTCCGTTCGGATCGATAAGGCTCAGGACCAAAGGGTCCGCCGGAGGCCACAACGGCCTCAGATCGATAATCGGTTCGTTGAGGACCGAAGAATTCGCGCGGCTCAGGATCGGGATAGCTCCCGGTCATCCGGTCGCGAACACGAAGAAATTCGTGCTTGATAATTTTCCGGCAGACGATTCCGGGACGCTCTCGGAGGTCGTCGATCGATCCGCCGACGCCGTTGTCGCGGTAATCCGAGACGGTTTCGCCGCGGCGATGTCGGAATTCAACGGTTGAGAAAGTTTCGCGGAGCGGTTCCGCAGTAGATTCACATAACACCTTCTTACTTCGGTGCGAGACGCCGAGGTTGGAAAGCCAAAAGGAGGGCATAGATTTGGCAAATCCGAGAGTTTACGAAGTGATGTACATCGCCGACCCGGCGACGGACTCGGACACGCTTGAACAGCTGAACAAGGAGATCGGGGAACTGATCGAAAAGGAAGGCGGTTCGGTGGTCAAGTTCGAGGATATGGGAAGGCGCCAGCTCGCTTACAGGATTGACAAGTTCAACGAGGGGCATTACTGCCTTTTCGAGATCGAAGGTTCCGGAAGCGAGATTGCCGAACTCGAGAGGCGCATGCGCGTCAACGACAAGATCGTCAGGTACTTGACGGTGCGAGTCGATGAGGAACGCAAGGCAGCCGAGAAGATCGAGGAAAAGCGGCGCAAGCGCAAGGAGAAGCTGCACGCGCTGACCGGTGGAAGCTCCGACGGCGAAGATTCGAAGCGCTACGACGACGAGGAAGAATAGAGGGGGAATTCAATCAATGGCTACAAAAGAAGTTATCGAAAAGAACAAAGACGAAGACAGCGATTCCCGGAGTGATTCTTCCGGGTCCCGGCGGCCAGCACGGAGGCAGAACTTCCGGAGGTACAACCGCCGGCGCCAGCGCCAGTCGGTGCCGGCCTATGTCGACTGGAAAGATGTGGAGTTTCTCGAGAGGTTCATTCCCGAGCGCGGCAAGATAATGCCGAGGCGCATTTCGGGTGTCTCCGCGAAGGATCAGAGGCGCGTCGCCAGGGCGATCAAAAGGGCGAGGGTTATGGCTCTCATCCCATACGTTTCGGATTAATCCGGGGGAGTAAAGCAGACAATGGCAACAACCAAGATCCTTCTGAAGGAAGACATCGACAACCTGGGCGGCAGGGGCGAGATCGTCAAGGTCAAATCCGGCTATGCGAGGAACTACCTTCTGCCGCAGGGATTCGCGATCCTCGCCACCAAGGGCAATATCCGCCAGGTCGAGCAGGAACGCAAGATCCTCCTCAAAAGAGCGGCCGAAGAAAAGTCTACTGCTGAGGCCCAGCTTGGGCAGATGGAGAATCTTTCTTTGAGATTCGAGAGGCTGGCAGGCGAAAGCGGCACGCTGTTCGGATCGGTAACGTCGATGGACATCGCCGAAGCGCTTGAAGAGAAGGGATACGAGATCGATAGAAGGAAGATCACCCTCAAAAGCCCTATCAAGGAGATCGGCGAATACACGGTCCCGATCAAGCTTCACAGGGAAGTGGTGCTCGAGCTTCCGGTAGCGGTGGTTGTCGAAGGCGAGGCGATGAAGGAGCATCTTGAAGAAGAGCCGGTGACGGCCGAGGCGGCTTCGGAAGAAGCTCCAGCGCCGGAAACGGACGAAGCTTCAGTAGAAGCGACTCCGGAAGGGGCCACGAAAGCGACTCCGGAAGGGGCCACGGAAGCGGCTCCGGAAGGGGCCACGGAAGAGGAATAAGGAACGCGGGTATTTCACTTGCGAAAGGCTGTGCGAAAGCACGGCCTTTTATTTTCTGCCGGTAGGAAAATCGCCCCGGTTTAGAGCAGCGCTTCGCTCGAGATAGTTCCAGGTTCCAAGGCCGCACGATCGCAGAGCCCCCCGATTGAACCGCGAAAAAACGTCCCCGTTTAGAGCAGGCCTCCGGGCTGCATTAGGAGGGCGAAGCCCGACTCGACGCGCCACCACAAATCGCACCGTTTAGAGCAGCGCTTCGCGCTGCCCGAGCCGTGCGAAGCGCGGCTAATTCTTTAGCACACCTATCGACTTTAACAAGCGATAAAGAGGTCACGGCGGTATGGTAAAATTGATCGATCGTCGCTGAATCCAACTGTTGATCAGGTCGAGAATGACGATCGGCCCTGCAGGCACTATTGTTGGTGAAGAATACTGGGAACTGACACCTGTCATCGCGCCTGCACTCGAATTGTGGAAGTCATTCGAGGCAGATCAGGCATATGATCCAGGTCTCCAAGCAGGAATGAAACGATGAATATTAAGAGTGTGATTGGTTGCTTTGGGCTGGTTCTTCTGCTTTGGACTAGTCCAGAAGCGCAGGTTGCCACTACCGATCTGCGTTCGCAGGTAAAAGACATAAGTTCGGGGCAATGTTCAAGAGTTCCTGACGCGGAATCCAAAGATAAAATAATGCTGACGACATTGGCAGAAGTTCTCAATGAGACCGCCACGGCCCTGCATAACAAGAGATATACTCGTAAGGAAGTTATTGACATCGCGAAGGTCAGTGACGATCGACCCGTTGGCTTCTTCGTATATGACCTGAGTGAGCCTACAAATGTAGGCCTACCATTGGGAAATTGCGTCCGATTTGTCGATGGTCACGTGTATCATTTCGCTTTATTGCACTTACCGTATTCGTTTAGTCACATCGCCGTTTTTTCGGATGATGAATTGAAGATATTCAAAGCGATTAATTGTAGGGATTTCGGAGACCGGATTGGCGATGTGCTCTCATATTTTGAATCAAAATTTAGCAATCGAACAGACTTTGAAGCCGCGATCGAGCGAATAAGACGGTACCGTGAATGCGGGCAATACACAGCCTTTGACCAGACCTCATTAATGTGCGAGGATCTGGCTCAAGACTCTAGAAACGGAGCTGCTACCGATTCATAGTCACCGTGCATTTTCGGAATTAATCAGCACTTCCTTGCGGAGTTCTCGGATTCGATCGGCTTTTGCTATAGCCGTGGCCGGCCAGCCATGCTTCTTTCCGATGACCTATCCCGCATCTTCCGATCCAGGTCTGGTCGAGCTCCAGATTCAAGACTCTAACATACAAGGAAGAACCCTCGGATTGTCTGAACTCTCGGATGTGCCGCCGCTACGCGGCTCCAAAAGTGTTTTTGTGTTCCTCGTGCTACAGACCTGTCGCGCCTACGGCGCTAAAGATAGGTCATCCGTGAAGAACCCGAGACCGGCTCAAACTCCCGAGACAGAAAAAACTCGAAAAGCCTCAAGCCAACTTGTCGCAATTCCGCGCATTCGCGCGGCGCAAACTGAAGTTCGCGTTACATCGCGAAGGACTGCTTTAAACGGGGCCTCTGCGACCGCGCGGCCTTGGAACTTGGAACCTGGAACTTGAAACCTGGAACTGACTCGAGCGCGGCGCTGCTCTAAACGTTGCTCCTTAAGGAACCCAGCCCGCAAAACTCCTGATCCCGCGGCACTTATAGGCTATTTTCAACCCCCTTTTGTAAGCCGCCGAGAGTTGTAATATCATCTAGGGATTGCGGGCCGATACATTCACCCTGCGGTCCCGTATTTCATCCCGGAAAACCGAATTGTGGCCCGATCCCGAGGCTCATCCCGTACGAATGGCGACAGCTAACAAGCAGGCTACACGCGATCATTATCTGGAAAAACCGCTACCCTCGAGCGACGAAAGCGAGAGGGTCATACTTGGCGCCATCCTTCTCGACAACAGCCTGATCTCCCAAGCCGTCGAGATGCTCAACCCGGAAGATTTCTATTCGCCGAGGCACCGCCGGATCTTCAAGGCGATGATCTCCCTTTTCGAAAAGAGCGAGCGCATCGAGCCGGTCATCATCAGCGAGGAGCTCAAGAAGGAAGGTTTCATCGATTCGATCGGCGGGATTGCCGCCATCACCGCCCTTACGTATGGTCTCCCGCACTTTTCGAACATAGCGGATTACGCGAAGATCGTCCGCGACAAGGCGGTAGTTAGGAACCTTATACGTGTCTGCAACGAGATCACAAGCGAGGCACTCGCCGAAGAGGACGAAGCTACCGACATCCTGGATCACGCGGAGCAGATGATCTTCGCGCTTGCCGAGGAAAGGACCCGCGAGGGTTTCGAACATGTAAAGCCCGTGGCGGAGCAGGTGCTGGCGAAGGTCAAGGACTTTGCGAGCCGCGAAACGCACGCCCTGACCGGTCTCGCGACCGGTTTCCGCGAGCTGGACCAGATAACCTCCGGACTTCAGCAGACCGACCTGATCATCGTCGCGGCCCGGCCTTCGATGGGAAAGACCGCTCTGTGCCTTACGCTCGCGCAGAATGCGGCCATCAGGGAAAAGGCGACGGTCGCCGTGTTCTCGCTCGAGATGTCGAAGGAACAGCTAGTGATGAGAATGCTCAGTTCCGAGGCGCGAGTCGATGCACACCGATTCCGGAACGGATTCCTTTCGCGGGAAGAATGGGTAAGGCTCGCCGGCGCGATCGGGACGCTTTCAGAGGCCGGCCTTTTTATCGATGACTCCCCGTCGATCTCCGTGCTCGAGATGCGTGCCAAGGCGCGCCGGCTGATGGCTGAACAGAAGCGCCTGGACCTGATCGTCGTCGATTACCTTCAGCTTATGTCGGGATCGTCCGGGCGGTTCGAGAGCCGTCAGCAGGAGGTGTCGCAGATCTCGCGCGAACTCAAGGCGCTTGCCAAAGAGCTGAATGTCCCTGTTGTAGCTCTTTCCCAGCTCTCTAGGGCGCCCGAGGCGAGAAATCCGCCCCGGCCGCTTCTTTCCGATCTTCGCGAATCGGGAAGTATCGAGCAGGACGCGGATGTCGTCGCATTCATCTACCGCGAGGAATACTACAAGCAGACCGATGAGAACGCGGGTCTCGCGGAGATACTTGTGTCCAAACAAAGGAACGGTCCCACAGGCATTGTAAAACTGGCATTCCTGAAGGAGTTTACAAGGTTCGAGAATTATTTCGGCTAGGTACTTAAACCCATATGAGCGAAGAGCTTAGATACCCGATAGGCGATTTTGAGAAACCTTCCGACGCGTCCGCGGAAAAACGTTCGGAATGGATCGCGACTATCCGGGAACTCCCTTCGAATATCGATGCGGCGGTCAAAGGACTCGGCGAAGACAAGATTGATACGCCGTATCGGCCCGAAGGATGGACTATACGACAGGTCGTCCATCACGTCGCCGACAGCCATCTCAACGCGTACTGCCGCTTCAAGCTTGCGCTGACCGAGGAAAATCCGACGATCAAGCCTTACGACGAAGGAGCCTGGGCAAGCCTGTCCGATTCTGAGATGGACCCTTCGGTCTCGCTTCAGCTTATCGATTCGGTCCACAGACGGTTCGCGAATCTGCTTGAGCATATGACCGAGTCGGATTTCTCGAGGACGCTCGACCATCCGGATTCAGGCGCCTGGGAACTCTCGAAGATGCTCGCGCTCTACGCCTGGCATTCTAAGCACCACACGGCCCACATCACGTCGCTCAGGGAAAGGAACGGCTGGTAATCCGACCGTTCCCGACCCCTGGCTTCCGCAGACTTCATCCCTTTGTTCCAATGAAAAGACAGGTAACAAGCAGGCCGACCCGCGCCGAGATAAGTCTAGGTTCGCTCACGAGCAATTTTCGACGAATCAAGGAATTCGTCGGCGGCGACGCGCGATTCATGGCCGTCGTCAAAGCCGATGCTTACGGGCACGGCGCGGTGAGATGCGCGCAGGCGCTTGAATCGGCGGGTATTGACTGGTTCGGTGTCGCGATCCCGGCCGAAGGTGTGGAACTCAGAAAGAAGGGTATCCGCAAACGGATCCTATGCCTGGGCAGCTTTTGGGAGAGCCAGGAGAACCTCCTTCTGAACCAGGGCCTTACGCCGGTCATTTACAGGCTCGATCAGGCGGAAGCGTTTGACGCCGCGGCAAAGTCGAGGAACTCGATCGCGGAAGTCCACCTCAAGATCGACACCGGAATGGGTAGGATCGGCGTCCGCCACGACGAAATGGATCCGTTCCTCGACAAGTTTGCGAAATTCGGGAACCTGCATATCGAAGGAGTTATGACCCATTTTGCGGCGGCGGACGAGCCCGACTCGATCGATTTTACACGCGAGCAGATCGCGCGGTTCGAACGGGCGCTGGCTGCCGTCGAAGCGAGAGGACACAGGCCCGTTTATCGCGATCTGTCGAACTCCGCCGGAACGATCGCCTTTCCCGACGCCCTTGGAAACCTCGTAAGGCTCGGCGGCGTGCTTTACGGCCTGACCGATGACGTTCTGCCTCCTGACGTTGAGACACCCGTATTCAGTCCTGTGATGTCGCTGAGGACCGCGATCGCGCACGTAAAGACGGTACCCGAAGGCGAGACGCTCGGATATGGAAGGACTTTCGCGACGGAGCGCGAATCACTGATCGCCACGTTGCCGATCGGATACCAGGACGGCTATCCGCGCGTGCTTTCGAACAAGGCGAGGGTTATTATCAGGGGGCAATACGCTCCCGTGGTCGGCCGCGTGTCGATGGACTGGACGCTCGTCGACGTGACCGACATCGAGGGAGCGGAGGTCGGCGACGACGTCGTGCTGATCGGCTCCGAAGGGGCGTGTGAGGTCCGCGCCGAAGAACTTGGCGCACTTTCGGACACGATATCTTACGAGATCACGTGCGGCATAAACCGGCGCGTGACGAGGATCTATGCTGAAGGCGGCGAAGAGTAAATGGTTCGAGAGCCTGTTCGCGGTCTATAACACAAATCTCCTGAGGCGCCGCTTCCACTCCTTTCGCTTTCGGGGCCTCGAACACCTCGCCGATCCCCGGCCGCCGGAGTTTCCTCTCATAATCTACGCCAACCACACAAGCTGGTGGGACGGGCTTGCCGCTTTCCAGATCTCGAGGGCCGCGGGCCTGGACGCGTTCGTGATGATGGAAGAGCGGCATCTGCGGCGGTTCTTTCTGTTCAGAAAGCTAGGGGCGTTCTCGGTCGTCCGTGAGGACCCTCGTTCAGCCTACCGCTCGCTCGAATACGGAGCGGGACTGCTCAAGGAAGAGCCGGCCCGGTCTCTCTGGCTGTTTCCGCAGGGTGAGATCGTCCCCGCCGCCAGCAGACCGCTTTGTATCTATCCGGGTATCGCGAAGCTGGTCGAACTGGCGGGAGACTGCCGCGTGCTCCCCCTCGTGTTTAGTTACAAGTTCGAAGGAGAATTCGAGCCTTCCATTTACGCGCGAGCGGGAGTTCCGCAGGCGGTCGGCGCTGAAGCGATCCCGTCCGTCGGCGAATTCGAGGAGAGGATGGTCGTGCTGCTTGATGAGCTGGAGGGGGACATCGTCGCGAAAGATCTCGGCGGTTACGAGGAGTTGATCTGAGGGGGAGGGAGAAGTCAGAGGTCAGAAGACAGGAGGCAAGAGATAGGTATCAGGAGGGGTAAAGCCCCGTAGGGGCGACCTGCGTTTAGCCGTGGGTGGAGCGAAGCGGAACCCACGGGTCAGCACGTTTCCCGTACCCGAGCCGCGTAGCGGCGACGGATCATCGATCAAGGATCAAATTCACATTGACCAATTAATTCGGAACCAATATCCCCTTCAACTCCTTTGTCCTTGTTTTTATAGATATGAGCCGTGCGGTACACGGCTTGGGCAGCGCGAAGCGCTGCTCTAAACGGCGGTTCGTAATCAACGGAAGTGCGACGGGCGGGCACAGGTCCCGCCCCTACAAGACTTCAGAAAAGCTTGAAGTTGATCGTCAGGAACTTCTTTGGATTCTGCCGGAAGTCGTACAGCAGTTTCGTGCTCTCGCTCGATAGTTGGTTCACGTTCGACATAGTCTGGTTGAGGTTGTTGTAGAGCGTCTCGTCGGTCAGCAGCTTGCCGAACGTGCCTTTACCGCCCTGTGCGTCGCCGAGTACGTTGTCCAGCTTGGAAGTCATTGAGTTCAGACTGGTTATCGCCTGCCTTGCGTCCGCGTACAACTGCTCATCTTTCAGGAACTTGCCTGCCGTGCCCCTTCCTTCGTTAAGGTCCTTCGTGATCGATCCCAGGTCGGCCGAGATCTGGTCCAGGCGCTTTAAGGACGGGCCGACATCCTTAAGGACGGTCCGGAGCTCGCCGATCATCTGTTTTGAGTCTTCATAGATTGCATCGTCCGTAAGGAACTTGCCGGCCGTACCCTTTCCCTCGCGAAGATCGGCCGCGATCGCCTCAAGGTTCGCCACCGACTTGTTGAGGTTGTTGTATAGTTCGGGATCGTTCACGAATTTGCCCGCAGTGCCCTGACCGGACCGAATCCGGTCGATCAGAAGCTTAGTTTCCTCGATCGATTCCGAGAGGTTCCTGTAGAGCGCCTCATCATTGATCAGATTCCCAAGCGTGCCCTCGCCCTGGTTCGCCTTGTTAAGTATCTCGTTGGTCGGAATGGCCAGCTTGTTGATCTGCTGAAGCAGGTCGTTACCGGTTTGCGTCAGCTGGTTGATGGATATCGCGGCGCTCGAATCCAGCACATGCAACTCATTAACCGGCGCGCCTTCCGTCGTTCCCGGCGTGATATTGATCATCTTGTCGTTGCCCAGGACACTGGTCGCGACAAGCTGGGCGGTCGAGTTGGTCCGGATCCTTTCGTTGGTAGGCTCGGCGTCGATCACCGCATCAACGCTCATCACCGCCTCGATATTTGATTCTTCAGGACTGTCCGGAGCAAGAAAGCGAACTTCGGTGACCTTTCCGATGTTGACTCCCGCGAGCTGAACCTCCGCACCCTCCCTAAGACCGTCGGCATTGACGAATCGCGCCTTCAGGGTCAGCTTTTCTTCGAACGGATTGAACTCTCCGGTGGCGTTCAATATAAGGAACCCCAGGATAGCCAGCGCGGCGAGCACGAACACTCCTACGCGGAGCTGTGCGAACGAAAGATTCTTGTTTGATTTTGGCATGGCTTCAGATCACACGGCCCTTGGCCGCTTCTTCTCATTTCCCGTTTAGAAACCGCTGTATGTACCTGTCCCTCGAGGCCCTCAGCTGTTCCTCTTTTCCGCTGAAGATTATCTTGCCCTCGTGGAGCATGATGATCTCTGTGTTGATTATGCAAAGGCGTTCGCCTTCTTCCTCGAAATAGACCTTGCCGTCGTCGCCCACTACGGCGTATTCGGACGAAAGGTACTCCAGGTTCTTCATTTCGTGTGTTACGAAGATCGAAGATACGTCCTGGATGTCCCGGAGCTTGATCGCGAGCTCGCAGATCGTGCGCGCCGTCGGCGGATCGAGACCGGCGGTCGGCTCATCGAACAGGACGATCCTGGGGTTCCCAACAAGCGCGCGGGCGATGCCGACCCGGCGGCGCATACCGCCGGAAAGCTCGGAGGGCATCTTTTGCATCACGTCTTCGAGATCGACAAACTCGAGCATCCGCTTGACCTGTTCATCTACAAGTTCTTCATCGACTTTCCGCTCGTGCAGGCGGTACCCCACGTTGTCATAGACCGACAGGGAATCGAACAGCGCTCCTTCCTGGAAGACCATACCGATCTTGGCACGGACGTGCATCATCTGGGCCTCGGTCAGGTACGTGATGTCCTCGCCTTCAAGAAGGATCTCGCCCTGGTCAGGTTTCAGAAGACCCAGGACGAGGCGGATCAGCGTCGATTTTCCGCTACCGCTTCTACCTAGTATGATCTTTGTCTCGCCTTTGCGGACCTTGAAGCTGATGCCGTCAAGGACGACTGTGTCGTCGAACGCGAGGTGGACATTCCGGAACTCGATCGCCGGCAAGGCACGCGTCGGCTGGAAAAAGGCGTCTTCGATGTCCTTCGTAACGGGCTGCAGATTCCCGTGAGTGGCATCCTCAGTCTTCTTTTTTTTGAGAAATGACAGCATTCGGGTTCGATACTATTCCAGCACGTGCTGAAGAGCCCTTGAAAGAAAGAAATCGGCGATGATCACCACTATCGAAGCGAGTACGACCGCGCTGGTGACCGATCTTCCGACGCCTACTGTTCCGCCCTTTGTGCTCAGGCCCTTTCGGCAGGCGATGCTTCCGATGATCAGTCCGAAGAAAAGCGGCTTGATAACGCCGCCGATGATGTCTTCGGTCGCGATACCGTTCCGGACCGAAGTCAGAAAGACATTGTAATCCAATCCGAACAGGCTTTTCGCGACGATCCCGCCGCCGATGATCCCGAACAGGTCCGCTCCTACGGTCAGAAGGGGAAGCATAAGGATCAACGCTATGATCCTCGGCGCGACGAGCTTTCGGTACGGATCCGTACCGAGCGCCCGCATCGCGTCGATCTGCTGGGACACGACCATCGAACCCAGCTCTGCAGAAATCGAGGATCCGATCCTGCCCGCGACCATCAACGCTGAAAGTACCGGACCAAGCTCCCGGATCAATGAATACGCTACAAGGCGGCCGGTTTCGCTCTGGCCGCCGTAATACGCAAGCGTGTCGTAGCTTTGCAGCGTGAGCACGCCTCCGGTGAAGAATCCCGTCAAGAGGATTATAGGAAGGGAACCGACCCCTATGTTATCCATTTGCCGGACCCATTCGGCCAAGTATACCGGCCGCCGGAACAGCCGTATGAACGCGTAGTAGACGAGGAACGCAGTCTCCTGCAGCTCGAAAAGGAATTTCTTGAAAGGGTTCATTTACGGGCTTTCGGGATTCCTCGGTACGAGGCGGCCGTGCGGCCGTTTCCGGGATCGGATCCGGCTTCGCGGCGGCGCTGACTTAAAATGGCTCCCAATAAGATACAACGTGAGCCCGAAAACAACAACAAAAAGCCGGTCCTGGGGTCGGACCGGCCTGATCGCTTAAATGTCTTATTCGATTGGGATTAAGGAAGTTTCGGCTTCTTTGGCGGGTCGGACTGCCGATCCTTGCGCATCTGCCTCATTCCTCCAGGCCTGTCTGTCCGTCGGACACCGCGCTCGGCCTGTCGCGCGAATCTCTGGCGAAGCTGCCTGAACCTCACAAGCTGTTCAGGCGAGAGTATCTTCCTTACCGCAACCTCCGAGAAAGCCCGAAGCCTGTTCACTTCGGCCTGGGCTTCGTTCAGGGTGCGGACCTTTTGCCTCAGTTCCTCTTCGATGAGTTCGTCGGCGTAGATCGCCTCGTCGAGGTCCCTTCGCGCCGCACGAAGTGCCTGTTGGGCGTCACGCATGCGGGGCCGCATCTCGGCATTGAGAACGCGTATTTTTCGCATCTGCTCCGGGGAGAGCAGCAGCTCGCGCCGAAGTATGTCCGCGCGATCGAGACGGTCCGTCCCGTTCGCCACGAAGTCGTTTCCCGGCGGGTCGTCCTGGCCAAAGGCAATCGCGCTTCCGGCGACAAGGACGAAAAGAACCGCAGTCAAAATGTTCCTGGTCATTGTTTTTCTCCGGTCCGCTCTCAGTCTTCGCCGATCTCGCTAAAGAGATCGGTCAGGCGAAGCGAATCGTCTTCGAATTCCTCATCCGCGGCTTCGGAAAGCCTCGGGACATCGTTGTTCTCCGCAAGCTGGCTCGGCGGAACCGAAACGCTCCTTTGAGGCGAACGCTTCTTTACGAGAGAGTTCTGCGGCCGGCTGATTTCCGGTTCGTCCGACGCACGCAGCGGTACTGTCTCCTTAACAGGCTCCGCCTCAGCCGATCCTGATTCGGCGATCTCGCCGATTCCTGGTTCTGAAAGCGGCACTGCCGGATTTTCCGCCGCGTTTTCCTCAACCGGTGAAACGTTCGCGATCTGATCGTTAAGATCTCCTGTGCTCAAAATGTTGAACGCGATCACGCCCAGGAGCAGGATGATCACGCCAACGGAAGCCCCGGCAAGCGCCTTCAGCCCGAATGAGGCCGACAGCGCCCCGGTAAATCGCGCGAGCAATCCCGCAGTACCCGGCTCTTCGACAGCGGACGGCAGTTCAAACGCAAGCTCAGACGACTTCAATTCTCCGACCGAGATTCTAAGGACGGAGAACGAGGCGAGCTCTTCCGCGCAAGAATCACAGGCCGAAAGATGATCCTCGAATTCGGCCTTCGAAGCCTCGTCCATCTCACCATAGATATAACCGACCAGGCTTTCGCCGGTGCCGCACCCGTTCGGGCCTCTTCCTGAATCAAACATTTCGTTCACCATTTCCTCAGGCCACCTCGACCGGAGTGTTCTCGAGCTTCATTCTCAGCTGTTTCAGCGCCGTGTACATCCTGCTCTTGACCGTGCTCAAAGGCATGTTTATCTCGTCAGATATCTCCTGAAAGGTCATCTCGCGGAATTCCTTCAGAAGCACCACTTCCTTCAATTCCGGTGGAAGCGAGTTCACCGCGGTCCGCACAGCTTCAAGCCTTTCCGCTTTCTCGGAAAGCCTCGAAGGAGAATCGTCCAGCGGCGCGAGAAAGACGTGAAGTGCTTCGGGATCGCTGTCGTCGACGAAGTCCTCGGACCTGGTCTTCTCCTTCCGCTTTCGCGTAAGGCACTGATTTACGGCGATCCTGTGAAGCCAGGACGAAACCTTCGCTTCGCCCCGGAACCGCCCGAGATTCCTGTACGCCGCGATGAATGTGTCCTGCACGGCGTCCTTCGCCTCGTCCTCGCGCTTCATTATTCCATAACAAAGAGCGTAGATCTTGCGTTCCCAACGGATTACGATCTCGCCGAACGCGTCCGGGTCCCGATCCACCGCCAGCCTGACAAGCTGTTCATCCGTTAGATCATTTACCATAAACAAGCCTTGACTTGTCTGAGGATACTACAAATCAGGCCGCGGCCGGACACGGACAGCGACTACGGGAATTAGACGCACGACGGACGAATACGGCCGATTTTATGCTGTTAGAGATTGCATTGCCGGTGCAGGGAGCGTGTGTCGATGCTTGATGGGTATTAGCCGGAGAGTCGGGGCTTCAGGGTCTCTCGGCGAGTATCAGAAGACGCGACAGACGGCGTTCTGCAGCGAGCCTTGCTGCCATTTCGAAAAACGTCTGCTGACCGTCGAACGTCTCGTTTCCCTCGATCTCGCGCAACTGCCTTTCGCGGCCGGCTCTGGCCTTCTTCCATTTGTCGGCGATACTGGCCATGTTCCCGGTAACATCGTCGACAGACTCGATCCTGAACCCCGCTTCGACAAGGAGTCTCTCGTCTTCATTGGGAGGGACAAAAATGAAGAATCCGATCGAACTTCGGATACGCATTTCCTCGTCCGTTACAGGGCCGGTGATGACGATCGGGTCGGTGACGGCGAGCCTTCCGCCCGGACCCAGGACGCGGTGCCATTCTGAGAACGCGGCGCTTCGATCGGGAAGATGATTGACCGCGTCGATGCAGGTCAGAGCGTCGAAGGTCGAATCTTCGAAGGGCAGCTTCGTGGATCCGTCGACGAGTCTGAACTTGGCCCTGTCGTCAAGGCTTTTCCTTGCAGAGGCCGAAACTGCCTCTCGGATCGCCTTCTCATTGATGTCGATTCCCGTCACCGCACACAGGGTACTCTCCGCGATCCGCATCGCAGGACCGCCGGAGCCGCACGCGACATCCAGCAAACGGCATGAGCCGTCAAGTTTCAGCCAATCGAGGATCCTGTCCTGTTCGTCAACCGTTTGCCAGCCGTTCTGCCCGTAGTCGATCCCGAAAACCTCTTGCCTTATGGCGGAATAAAGCTCCGTGGCGAAACCTGAATATTGCGCGTCGTAATGTTCAACGATCTTCTTTTTGTCTGGCATCGGCTTTTTTGCGTCTCTATATTATACGGGAAGAAATTACCCTTACGAAAGACCATCCGCAGGGCGAACATCGCCGTTAGGGATCAATAAAGCGAATCGAAGAGGGAAGGTTGTTTTACAAGAACAGGCTGGAGGATTGAAAATGGTAGGCCGTGCAGGGATCGAACCTGCGACCCGCGGATTAAGAGTCCGCTGCTCTACCAACTGAGCTAACGACCCACAAACGTTTCAAACACAGCGAATTATACCAACCGCCGAATCGATTGTCCAAATACCCCGGCCCCTCGCTCCGGCCCTTTTCACCACGCTCAAAAATGTTAAACTCTTAGCGTCCGGCGCCGGATGCGCGCCGCCGTTCCCGAATGAAAGAATGCGTAAAATGCGGCCTCTGCTTCGAGGATGACTCGGAAGTCTGTCCCGAGGACCAGTCAAAGATCCGGCTCAGTCTTCCGGGGACTCAACTCCTCTCAGGGCGATATCACTTGACCCGGCGCATCGGCAAAGGCGCGATGGGACAGGTCTATCTCGCGCGCGACAAGAATCTCGGAACCCGCGAGGTCGCGGTCAAGACTGTCCGGCAGGACATACTCAGCAGCGAAGACCTCCAGGAAGGTGAGGCGATCGCGAGATTCGAGCGAGAAGCGATGTCCGCCGCGTCCGTCCGGCACCCGAACGTCGTCGACGTGACCGACTTCGGGGAAACGGAGGACGGCGTCTTTTTTCTCGTGATGGAATACGTCGAGGGAGAGACGCTGCACCGCCTTCTGCGCCGCGAGGGAACGCTTTCGATAAAACGGGCGGTCCGCATCCTTCGCCAGATCGCCGACGGTGTGGGCGCCGCGCACGAGAGGGGTATCCTGCACAGGGACCTCAAGCCCGCAAACATTTTCATAATGAGCAGCGGCCGAAACAAGGACGGATTCGTCAAGGTCGGCGATTTCGGTCTCGCGAAGATCGTCAGCCAGACCGCGACGGACATAAGCGCAAGGAACGCTCCTGCGTCAAGGGGGATAATCGGAACGCCCGAGTTCATGTCTCCCGAGCAGATGCAGCCGGAACTCGGCGTCGACGCGAGGACGGACGTCTATGCTCTGGGGACCATCGCCTACCTGATGCTCGGCGGCCGTACGCCATTCATCGGCGACATGATGGAGCTGGTGATGCAGAAGGTCATTCACGAGCCTCCGCCTCTGTCGGAGCTGAGGTCCGACCTTCCGACCGAGGTCGAAGCGGCCATTATGAGCGCGCTCGCGAAAGACCCCGAAAACAGGCCAGCCTCGATCGAAGAGTGGATAGAAGCGCTCGAATCGGCGGTCGAGTCGGTCGGCGGTCAAGACAGGTCGAGCACATTCAGGCTAACGATACTCGCTCCGGTCGGAGCCGAGGTCTATGTCGATGACGAACGGAAAGGAAGCATAGGAAGCTCCGGCCGGCTGATACTCTCGACGGTTCCCGCCGGCCAGCATATCCTGCGTGTGTCAAGACAAGGGCTTCGCGATGACGAGCGTGTGATCGAGATCCGAGAGGAAGGCGAGGAGCAGGTCATACAGGCCGAGCTTAGGCCCGAGCGAGGCGCTTCCTCCAGCCGCCCTTCGCTTTCGCAGGGCTCCAGCAGCAGCGGCGCCGCGGGATCGTTGATGCCCGGGATCGTAGCGTGCCTCAAATGCGGTTCGAGGTTTGCCCAGGGCGTGCAGTTCTGCGGGCGCTGCGGGAACAGGGAATTCGAACTTGTGAGTCCCGGAGACTCGAGTTCCGCGTGTCCCAGATGCGGATCGCCCCTCCCCGCGCACGCCAAGTTTTGCGGGCGGTGCGGATTCAGTTTTTCGGAAGCGCGTGTTTCCGTGCCTGGACACGTAGCCGGTCAAACTTCTCCTCAGTCGGTTCAGAACGCCTGCGGACGGTGCGGTTCGAGATTCCCTCCAAACGTTAAATTCTGCGGCAGATGCGGCACTTCGCTCGGATAAGCCGGGCGCCGCGCTGTTTTGATTCCCAAGTCATTTCAACTAGAATCTAGGTGCCAAAGACGCGGGGTCCGTCCCGCTCCGGTTCACCTACGTCCGCAGGGACGCTTCTGCATAGACCCTTTTAAATTTGTCCCGATATGAAGATCTGTCCAAAATGCGGGAAAACCTATGACGACGAGACCCTGAACTTCTGTCTCGAGGACGGCTCTGTGCTGAACCGTTATGAACAGGGAGCCGCCTCGGAGCCGCCCCCGACGGTGATGATGCCCGGCGTGGCACCAACGTCCGTACAGCCGCCGGCGCCCGTCACGGCTCCTCAGGTTCAGCAAGCGTATGGTTCGCAATACACGATGCAGCCGAAGAAATCACGGGCCTGGATCTGGGCCCTCGTAGCACTTTTCGGCGTTATCGTGCTCTGCGGCGGCGGCTTCGTCGGCCTCGTCGTGATCGGCTCGCTTGACGACGACGAGGACCAGCCGCCGTCGATGGAGGAGTCGTTGACCTCCGAATCGCCTCCCGACAAGGCGGCCGACCGTAAAGTGGTCAATCGCGAGAGCATGTCAACCTGGCCCGCATCTCTGAGCAAGTTCGACGGTCTTGAGGCAGAATTCAAAGGCGGCGAATTGCTGATAAATACGAAGAAAGGCTACTACTACGTGATCTCGACCGGGGGAGAGTTCAAGACTGCCGACAGCACCGTCTCCGTGAAGGTCAGGAATCCTTCCGGGCGCTCGACGAATTACGGTTACGGTATAGTGGTCCACAGCGATCCCGCTCAAGTCCTCAAGCGCGACTATGCATTTCTGATCAAGGCGGATGATGGAACCTACCGCATTGCCGAGCACGTAAACCAGCAGGAGTCGAATATCGTGGCGTGGAAATCGTCCGGCAAGATCAAGAAGGGTACGAAGGAGAACCATCTCGAGATCCGTTGCGAAGGCGACAAGATGAGCTTTTACATAAACGGCGAGTTCATTCGCACGGTAACGGACTACTCCGACTTCGAGGGCGGCGTCGCAGGAATATACACCAGCGACGACGTGCCGATCGCCTTCTCCGATCTCGAACTGAAGCGATAGCGAGCCGCAACTACAGATGAAACATTGCCCGCGCTGCAATCAGCGATACGAAGACAGGGATCTGAATTTCTGCCTTAACGACGGCGAATTGCTCGTCGAGTACGAGACATCTGACGCTCCGCCCACGCTGTATATGGATTCTCCGCGCAAGACCGCCGAGAACTGGCCGGACATCGACACTCAGCAGGCGGGACAGAACCAGCAGATCTACGGATATCAGCAGCCGCAGCAGATGTATCAGCCTCCCGGTGGCCCGATGGCAAGGGCTTCGATGGGGACCGACAACTCTCTTCCCACCATTTCGCTGATCCTGGGCATCAGTGCATGGGTCCTTATGTGCTGTTACCTCGGAATTCCCCTTGGTGCGGCGGCGGTTATCACAGGCTATATCGGATACTCGAGATCGAATTCGGAGCCGTACCGATACGGTGGAGGCTCGATGGCGGTGATCGGAATTGTACTGGGCGGGATCAGCTTCGTTCTCACGATACTGTTGTTCATAGGCGGTTTTCTTCTCGGCGGGTAGATTTTACAAAAGGTACGGATGAATGTCACCCTCCGCGTCATCGCGGGACCACACAAGGGACGCGTATTCTCGTTCAGCGAGCACGAAACGTTTCTGATCGGACGAAGTGACGCAGCCCACTTCTGCCTGCCGGAGGACCGTTTCTTCTCGCGCCATCACTGTCTTCTCGAGATCGCACCGCCTCAGATCTTCATTCGCGATCTGGGATCCACCAACGGAACTTACGTGAACGGCCAGAGGATCGACGCCGTCCACCTGAAGTCGGGCGACCAGATCCAGGGAGGCGAAACGATCCTCGAGGTCGAGGTCAGCGCCGAGGCGCCTGCTTCCGAGCAGTACGAGCAGGAGGCGATGACCTCCACGCTCCCCTCGATCATCACGGTCGAGTGCCTCAATTGCGGCCTCCTGGCGGAAGCTTCGGCTTCGAGGCCGGATTCGAAGCTTTCCTTTCTTTGCGAGGAATGCCGCGATAAGCTCCGGAAGAACCCCCAGCCTATACCGAACTACCAGATGATCCGCGTGCTGGGCCAGGGCGGGATGGGAAGCGTGATGCTCGCTCGTTCGGTCTCTGACGGCCGCGTCGTGGCGATCAAGACACTTTTGCCGGAAGTGGCGGTCAGCGAGCAGTCCCTCAAAAGGTTCTCGCGCGAGATCGAGGTCGCCTCAAGCCTTCAGCACCCGAACGTCGTCGGGTACATCGAGCACGGGACGCACAACGGCATCGTTTACCTTATAACGGAATTCATCAACGGACGGGATGCGGCGAAGCTGGCAAAGGACCGGGGCGGCCGTTTGCCTCATCAAGAGGTGGTGCAGATCGTCACGCAGACTCTCGACGCTCTCGATTTCGCTCACAACCAGGGATTCGTCCACCGCGACATCAAAGAGCAGAACATACTTGTTTCGGGCGATTACCCTAGTTACCTCGCCAAGCTGACCGACTTCGGCCTTGCCAAGAGCTATAAACAGAGCGGGATGAGCGGCGTGACGATGGTCGGCGACGTGGCGGGTACTATCGCATATATGCCGCCAGAACAGGTAAGGGATTTCAAGGAAGTTCGTCCGCCGTCCGACATCTACGCTACCGGAATGACGGCGTACTCTCTGCTGACCGGCGCGCACGCGCTCGATATCCAGCCGAAAGCGGGGATCTCGGAAACCGTGAAGGCGATATTCGAAAAACCACTCATCCCGATCTCACGTCGCGCACCTGAGGTCCCTTCGGCGATCGCGCAGGTGATCGAGCGTGCAATGGCGAAACAAGTGGAAGACCGCTGGAAGACGGCGGGGGCAATGCGGGAAGCGCTTCTGAACGCATCCTCACAGTAGGAAAAGCGGGAAAAAAACAGGATAGACAGGATCACTGAATTAGAGTGCGGACGTTGAGCTTTACTCTTCTACGTTGAACTCAAACAGGGGAATTCTTAAATATTGTTCAAGCTGTTTCTTCGGATCAAGATAGAAAGTAGAGGATGTACAGAATAGCAATGATAAGGGCTTAGGAGCGCGAGCGCTGATAGCAAACCAGCAACATCAGGACTACGAACAAGCTATCCTGAATATCCTGTGCAACCTGTTTTTTCCATCCCCCTCATCCCCTTCATCCCTGTTTTTACTCTACGCTGAGGCTTGACGGGAGCGGCAGGTCACCGTCGGCGCCGAAGAGCACCGCCGAGAATCCCGAAGTCGAGCCGAAGATGTACCAGGTCCCGTCCGAAGGACGCCAGACCGCAGGATCGGTCATTCCGTCACCGTCATAATCGCCCGGGGAGGGGATGTCTCCCGATGCGCCCCAGGGGAAAGCATAGAAAGACGAATCCTCGCTCCTGATCACGTACCATTCCGAGCTTGAAGGCCTGAAGAACGCCACATCCGCTTTGCCGTCGCCCGTCCAGTCGCCGACCGCGGTCCTGTCGCCGGCCGCTCCGAACTGATACCCGATCGCGCCGTCCGTCGAACGAAGCTGCCAGAACTGGCTTACCGAAGGCCTGTAGACCGCTACGTCGTCCATTCCGTCCCCGTCAAAATCCGCGACGGTCGGTTTGTCTTCCGATATCCCGAACGGGACGACCGTCAGGCCAAAGTCGGAAGACCGAAGGATGAACCACGTCGCTGACGAAGGCCGGAACACGGCGGGATCCGCCTTTCCATCGCCGTCAAAATCGCCCGGAGCGGGCACGTCGCCCGTCGAGCCGAACTGGAATGCGAAGAACGAGTCGTCCTCGCTTCGAAGCACGTACCATTCGCCGGTCGAAGGTCTGAAGAACGCCGCATCCGCCTTGCCGTCTCCCGTGAAATCGGCCGCGACTGGGATGTCATCGGCGTTTCCAAAAGCGAGGCCGCGCGTGCCCTGGTCGCTCGATCTCATTATCCACCACTGCGCACCGCTTCCTTCGGGTCCGGCGATCCCTGCGCCGTTCGCCCGGAAGACCGAAACGTCGGTCTTCGAGTCGCCGTCAAAGTCGAAAACGGCCTTGCCGGATGGTGCACTTTCGGCCGAGCCTTTCGCGAGTTCACCGATATACGCGAGCGCAAGCTTGGAATACTGTACGGAGATGTGGGCATTGTTCCCGCTTAGTTCGATCGTGTCGTTGATCGTGTGTATCTGAGTATTGTTTGTTCTTGTCTGTCCTGGAATATCGGGATCGGGAGTAATTATTCCCTCGTGGGGAAAGGAGGCCGGAAAACCCTTCTCGTGCCACGATGCATGGTCCGAACAAGCATAATTGCAGGTATCGTCCAAATAGCTGTGATCAGGAAGGTAGGCATCGACCAAGTCCTTTAGAAACTGGTTCTGAGACGCATTCGTAAAGTCGGTAATAAAAACGAACGGAGTATTCGGGTCAGTCGTGTAGTTCGTCATATCGAACTGAAGCACACCGACTACATTTGTGTTGTTATCGAGATAACCTTGAGCTATATCCCTCGAACCTCTGAGTCCGACCTCTTCGGCAGCATAGGCCATGAACTGGACCGTCTTTTTGGGTCTGAATCCGCTCTCGACGATGATCCTTATCGCTTCAGTCAAGCTGGCGATACCCGATGCGTTGTCGTCCGCTCCGGGAGCCGGAAGTTCCGAACCGTTGCGGTTGATGGAATCCTGATGTCCGCCGAGAATGACGAACTCGTCGGGCGACTCGGTCCCTTCTACGGTAAGGATAACCGAAGGTTGAGGTGTGATTGTGCTTGTGTGGTTGTACAAAGAGACGGATATGTCGTCTCGGCCGGCGGTCATCGTCGACCACTTGAAATTGATGTAGTTCGCTGACATCAGGCCCGACTCGGAGTTGTGGCGGCGCGTGTCGTATGACGAAAGGTCGAGGATCATCTGCCTGACGGGAAGCTCCTGCACCAAAGGAAGCAAAGGCGCGACATTCGCCTGGTTGTCGATCGTGTAATCGACAAGCCTTGAAGGCGATCCGAGAGGGTCGGCCGTTACAGCCGATTGCAGCGCGTCCTGCTCGGTCGGATGCCATATGAAGCCCGCGCACTTGTGGTGATGCTTGTGCATCGCGCCGGAAAGTGCATCGACGTCCGTCTCCCGGATCCGCACGACGGCGATCCCGTTGACTTCCCTCAGAACCTCCAGACGGCTGGACAGCGTACCGAGTCCTTCCGCGCTGGAGATCTCGCGGAGCTCCGAAGCGTCGATCGTGACAAATGCGTCATTCTTTCCGGCCTCGACCGGAGCCCTGTCGCCGGCGGCGAAAATAGACAGGAAGAGCACGGCAGCGGCTGCCGTGATGGCCAAGGCGGTACGTCGGATCTTCATATGGTGACTGTGCTGTTCTATGGAAATGCAGGCGGCGATTGCCGCCGAACAACTTTTCAGACTATTCGAATTCGTACATTTTTACAAGGATTTGGGGGCTAAATCGTACGCGTGATCTTGGAAAGGGAACGCGGAGCATCCGGGTCCAGTCCCTTAGCCTTTGAAAGATACGCGGCAAACAGTTGACCGGGAATGATCAACGGGATTGGCGTAAGCAACTCTTCGATCCCTGAATCAAGTACGACGCTCCTGGAACTTGCGCGGGCGATCGACCGGTCGTTCGTGATCGAAAGGCTGTCTGCGTTCAGATCCTTCAGACGGCCCAGCATTTCCAGATCGGTCTTCCCCGTCGCGCCTTTGGCGCTGAAGAGGATGACGGGGAATCGCCGCTCGACGACAGCGAGGGGGCCGTGCCGGAAATCCGCCGTGGAAAATCTCTCGGCGACAACGTAGCAGGTCTCCATTAGTTTGAGCGCGAGTTCGAACGAGTTGCCGTAATTGAAACCCCTTCCGACGACCACGCAATGATCCATAAAGGCGTACCGCTCCGCCATCTCCTTTACGGCGGACTCGGACCCGAGAGCGATCGAGGCGTATTCGGGCAGCTTTTCGAGCCCGATACGTGGATTCGGCGAAAGCGCGTTGGCAAGCAGATAGAAATGCAGAAGCTGGCCGGTGTAAGTCTTCGTTGCGGCGACTGAGCGCTCCTTTCCGGCGTGGATCAGAAGCGTCTCGTCGCACACCTCGGTTATCGGCGATCCGGATGAGTTCGTTATCCCGAGCGTGAAGGCGCCGAAGTTTCTCGCCCGTTCGAGCACCGTGTTCACGTCGGTGCCTTCTCCGGACTGCGAAATGCCGACGACGAGCGCACGCTTTAGATCGAGCTTCGCCTTGTAAAGCGTGTAAACCGAAGGGGCACAGAGGGATACGGGGATCCCGCAGACGATCTCAAGCAGATACCTGCCGAAGATCGCGGCATTGTCGGAACTCCCGCGGGCAGCTAGCACGATCAGGTCAACATCGCGGTCCCGAAGGAACGAGCCGAGCTTATTCAGTTTCGCCGACTCGCCTCGAATGGTCCTCTCGATCATCTCCGGCTGCTGCCGGATCTCGCGAAGCATTGTACTCATAGTTCACTAACCGGAAGCAGGCGCTTCGGCAGAAGCTTTCGACCCGTCCTTAATGCTGTCGATGATCGAATTGATCGCCCCTCCGATCAATATAACGAGCGAGGTGAGATAGAGCCAAAGCATAAGTATGATAACGGCCCCGAGTGAGCCGTAGAAGCGGTCGTAAGTGTTCCAATAATAGAGATAAAACCTGAGGCCGTTCGAAAGCAGAAGCCAGAGGATTATCCCTACGAACGCCCCGGGAGTGATCCAGCGCCACCTGAACGGCCTTCGGCTAGGAAGCACGTTGTAAAGGATCTCGAACACGACCAGAAGCAGCAGAAATGTAACAAGCCACTGCAAAACTACGAGAATATAAGGCGAACTGACCTCGACGCCGACCAGACTAAATAGATGCGAGATCCCCTGCCAGCCGTAGAACACACCGCCAAGAGCGATGGTTATGAGAATAGTGAGAATGAATGTGAACGTGACCGAGATCGCCTTCGTAAGGAACCACGACCGTTCCTCTTTGTAACCGTAAACGCCGTTCAGCGCCGTGCGCAGGCTGTCGATGCCCGCCGAGGCGAACCAGAGCGCGACAAGAAGGCTTATCGTAAGCTTTCCGCCGGAACTGTTTTTGGTGATCTCCTCGATCGTCCTACGGACAAGCTCGAAGGCGGAGACAGGCATGATCGACGCGAGGTAATAGTAAAGGTCGGACCTGAAGTCGTTCGCCGAGCCGAGCACAATGCCGAGCAGCGTGACAAGGAACAACAAAAGAGGGAAGATTGCAAAAGAGAAGTAGAAAGCGACCTGCGCCGCGCTGCTGAAGATGTCCTCCTCGATCGATTTCGCGTATAGCTCTCGAAAAAAGGCTCTGAAGACTATCTTCATACCGCGTATTGTGCCACAGGAGTGTGTTCAAGGCGATTCTCTCAGGTATATGGGATCGAGGATCAGGGATCGCGGTTCCAGGTTCCGGGAAACGGGGCGGAACGTCGAGGGTGAGGGAGCGGGGCATACCGGGCAGAAACGCGACCGTCAGGGAGCGTGCCCGTATCGAAGCTCCACGTTTAGAGCAACGCTTCGCGCTGCAAAAGGAGGGCGAAGCCCGACTCGATCCGTGGCGGAGCATTCCCGTTTAGAGCAGCGCTTCGCGCCGCTCCAGTCGTGCGAAGTGCGGCTCCATCGCTGTGCCCGTCAAGAAACAAACGGATCTAGGGGTGAAGGCGATAAAGAGTTGATAATGGAGAATTGAAATTTGAAGGTTGAGAGTTTGTGATTGAAAATTGAAGGTTGATGACTGATCGATGACAGTTGAGAATTGAAGATATTGAAACCCACAGACGCAGGGCTGCTACACACATATCAATTACCAATTACCAAATCTCAATTGCCAACATTCAATTACCAACTTTCAATTACCAACATTCAATTACCAACTTTCAATTACCAAATCTCAATTACCAACTTTCAATTACCAATTATCAACTTTCAATTTCCCATCCATTTCTCCTCCTTCATCCCTGTTCCAATTTCTGTTTCGTGGCGATACTGATAATTCAAATAAAAAAGCCGACACGTTTCCGTGCCGGCCCATTCACCTTTCGGTTCCCTCAGCGCTACTTCTCCGAAACCCCCAGCATTATGTTACTGACCGACGAGTTTCCGTCGAACGTCGCGCTGACATCGCTGTAAATGATATCCGACGCGCCGCCGCCGGAAATCTCATATCTTGGCGACAGAAACGTCGACGAAAGATTCTCCGGGACATAATCCCTCAGGTTATACGGAGCGATCACGACATTTCCTATGATCTGGCCGCCTCCGCCGCCTTGGCGAAGCCATCCGTCCTCGCCCGTTACGATTATCAGGCCCTTGAAATCCCATCCGCCGACGTTCGTCAGACGGCCGGTTACGACAAGTATCCCCCCGCCGTCCTCACCGATCTTGCAGCTTCCCTCGCAAAAAGTGATGCCCTGTCCCGAATCCAGCGATCCGGGTGGTGGAGAGACGGTGATCGGATTATCGGGGCCGTCAGAGTTCAGGAAGTACCTGCCTGAATTCTGGGCAGCGATCCTGAGTTGGTCGACTAGCTCGTCCAACGCCGCCGGCGAAGATTGCCACTCCGGGACCTCGTCACCGAGAAGCGCCGGCGGAGGATCGATCGTCCCGTTCATCGTGTCCATTGAATCTTCAATGGCTTCGAGATTCGCAGGATCCGTAACGCCGAAGGCAGGAACGCAGTATTCGCCGGAGAGGTCGCAGCCTGAATAATTTACTACCGCCGAACTACCGGGCTCGAACAAGAAGTTCGGACTGGGTCCGATCATCGTGGTTGCAGCGCCGGAAGCCATACCGTTGAAAAAGTCCTTCTGGACGATCCCTTCAAGCCTCTTCCTGGCACCGTTGGGCCCGAATCCGGTGGCCAGGACCTTCAAGCGGTACGGTTCAAGCGGAGTGATGTCCGCATATAAGGTGTCAGTAGGAGAAGCCGAGGTCATCGAGAGAGCGGTATAAGAGCAGACACCCTCGTTTGCCGGGCCCGGCGGGTCGTCAGAAGTTCCGTTGCAAAGCTCGATCGTGCTGCCGAACAGATCGTAAAACTGCGAGATAAATGTCGCCTGTACCGTGCCTCCCGCTGACGTCACTGCAGGAACACGGCCGCGGATCGATCGGACTCCTGTCCTTGGGGCGGTCAGATAAAAGTCAATCCTGAATTCCAGTTCAGGGACCGGGACGCCTCCGTTGATATTCGTAACGGAAAAAGTGGACAACGGCGAATTGAATTCGGCGGGGAACGTCACGACCGTACTTCCCGGATTCGTTATCCTGAGTTCGGTCCTCGTTGCGGCTTCAGAATCTGGAATATATACCGTTCTGAAATCCGCCGACACTTCAACGCCGGTGCGGGGGAAGAATCCTCCGACGGTGTTGTAGGTCAGCGATGCCGCCGTATTGTCCGGATCAGAGAGATCGATGCTGTATGCCGGATGGGCCTTCGGATCGTACGCCGCGGCCCCGTTCGCGAAAACAACGCGCGGCGTGGTGCAATCCCCCGTTGAACAATAGGTCAAATAGGTGCCTAAGCAGTAAGTCGAATCGTCAACCACCTGGCAGTCAGCGACGGCGGTCTTGTAATCGAGTCCTGTCCCTCCGTGGTTCCTCAGCACATTTATGGTCGACTGTAGACCGCTTTCCGCCGCGTAATAGGCTTTCGATTCCGCAAGAACGTCCGCAGAATTGGCCGTGCCCGCCCCGACGGCGGACAGCATCGCAACGCAGGCGATCAGGAGTATGAAGGTCAGGAAGATCACGGTTACAAGAGCGGCGCCGGAATCTGCATTGCCTGTTCGATTGTTCGACCTTTTGATCATTTTAATTTCTCCTTAAGCCTAGTACTGGGAACGCATATACGGCGCGTTCCTCAGCGTTACATCTGTCACGAAGACGGTCTCTTGACTGGCAGGCTGGGACTGAACATTCGGCAAAAGCACCTTAAGCCGTATGTTAACCCGAGTAGTCTCTGCGGAAGGGACCGTGAAAGGTCCTGTCTCGCCTGAAAATGAATTGCTGTAATACAGGAAGTCAACGTCGCTGACGCGGTTGATAACTCCGGAAGTGACACCGGTGTTGGCGTCATACCTCAGGACCGACTGCGAATTCGCGTCATAAAAGATCGTTATGTCCTCTCCGGCGTCCGATGTAGTTGTGTCCGTGTTGTCCAGATTAGATCTGAAATGAATCTGCTTGTCGTTCGAGTCGGCGAGCACGATCCCGTTGGTCGTGAGACCGTAGCCGGAGTTCGAGACCTCACGCGAGACGATGTTGATCGCCGCCTGCGTCGAGGTTATCGCGTCCGTTCTGGAACTCTGCCGCTCGCGGGTCCGAAGCGCGCCCGAGAACGCCGCTACGACCGCCGCAAGGATGATCAGGCTGATCGTGACGGCGGTGATCAGTTCCGGAAGGGAATATCCGCCTTCGCCAACTCGCTCAGAATTTGATCTGGTCTGCGCCATTTAACCTCTAGTTTGCTCTGACTCTCTGAACCGTCAAGGAAGTGCCCAGGTTGGCAAGCCAACCCGTTTCCGCGATCTCGGGAACCGCCTCTACGGTGATCTCCTTGAATTTGCAGTCGTCGTCGCTCGTGCCGGCAGGGACATTCACGATCTGAACATTGATCACGAACTGCCTGCCGTCGGCGCTTTGCCGCTTTCTGACCGCAGGATAACTCCCCGCGTTCAATTCCGTTGAGGACCCGACGGGTACGAACCTCAAACCCCTGTAGTACTCAACTTCCGCCTGCAAAACGGTCAGCGCCTGCGCCCGCAGGTTGTTGCCCCTGTTTACCTTGACCGCGTGTGTATAGACGGCGAAAGTCCCGACTACGACGATCGAGAGGATCACCGAAGCGACGACCACCTCGACAAGCGTGAAGCCGCTTTCGCGCTCCGAGGCGCGTCGCTCTACTGTCAAAACTTCAGCAGGACCTCTCATATCTCACGAACCGGGAACTGTTGTAAGAGGATTAACATCGGTACTGCCGCTCACTACCGTAACCGGCGGCGGCGAAAAGACCGATTCGCTTGAAGCGCCGCCAAGCAGGTTGACCGTACCTGTGGGGGTCACGACAAGAAGATCAGAATTTCCATTAGTAGGCGTCGAGCAGTCGCCGTTGCAGATCCTGAAAACAGGATTTACGGGATTGCCGCCCGCATCGGTGGCCAGCACCTCACCCCTCTTGTCATAAACCACTGTCACAGGGAATGTAAGCCCGGCTCCCGTGATCGTTATCCCGGTACCGGAAAATGATTTGACCACGTCGTCATTGGAGTCGACATCGCCGTCAAGATCGCGGTCCGTCCCGAGCGTGTAAGAAGTCGACGTGATAACAACCCGTGCGTACGAGTTTGCGTCGTCCGCCCTTCTCTTGACGGAATCGAATCTGGCCCGTTCCAGGGCGACCTTTAGCTCTCTGGATACATTCTGGCGGGAAAACTGTACTTTGGGGGCAGTGAACTGGTAGATCGCAAGGGCAGACACGACCGCTATCACGATCGTGACCATAAGCAGCTCAGGCAGCGAAAAGCCTGCCTGACCTGCTCGTTTGATATTGCGTATATCGTCGCTCATAATGCCTGCGACCCTTTGATCCCGGCCGGCTCCGTAGAAATTCGCTTCTACTGCCCCAACCTCGATCCCAGCTCGAACATCGGGCTGTATATCGCGACAATAATAAACCCCACGAAGATCCCCACCGGGACGATCGAGAAGTTCTGAAGCCAGAAAAGCACTCGTTCGAGCTCCCTCTCCGCACGCGATTCCACCACTTCCGCGTAATTATGGAAGGTGCTCTGCATATCCGCGGTGCGCTCGAACGTCATAAGCACGCCGGAAAACTCCTTTCCCATCAAAAAGATGTAAGGAATGAACAGCTTGTGCAGATCCGTCGACTCCGTCATAAAACGATGTTTGACGTGATTGAGCATCTGCCTGTACTCAGGATTTGTCGTCGTTTCAGCCGCCACCTGGAACCGCTCCGTCATAGAAGGGATTCCTGATGAAAGCATCGCAAGCGTCCTGAGCACCTGCGCTGAATAGTATTGCCTGAAAAAAGACCCGAACAGGGGCATCCTCAACGACATTACCTTAAGTTTTCCACTTCCTTCCGGGGTTCGGGCCCATCTTATACCCCACAGCACTCCAAATACAAGAAAAATGGCAAGAGCAATACCCCACCAACTGGTGGCGAAGTTCGACGCACCGATCATGATCTGTGTAACAAACGGCAGTTGCGCGTTGTCACCCTGCAGCAAGGTCGTGTACAGCTCGACCATTCTCGGCATCACGAAGTAGAGCACGATTGCCACCGCGACCACACAGAAGCCGAGGACGGCAACCGGGTACATAAGTGCCCATCGGATCTGCGATCTGATCGAGTCCGCCTTCTTCTCGGCCTGGGCAAAACGATGCAGTGTGAGCAGGAAGGCGCTTCTCGTATCGCCGCTTTCAGCATCGGTTGCGGTTCCGACTTCCTCACCGATCCTCATCGCGCAGATGAACGTCTCCGGGAAGATCGGCTTTTCGTTCTTGTCCTTTTGTGCCGCAAAGGCCTCGGAAAGAGTCCAGCCGTTGATGACGAGCTCGCCTGCATTGTTCAATGCATCCTCCATCATCTTGTTGTTCTGGTGCTCCGCCAGCAGGCGGCAGACCTGGGTCGGGCTCTCACCGATCTCCATCAGATCGCCGAACTGTTCGGCGAGCGTTGCAAGCTCCACGCTTGTAGGGCGGCGGTTTATCTGGCGTCCCTGGCGATTCTCCTTGATCCAGTCGATCTTGATGCCGGCGCGTTCGAGTTCCTTCGTCGCCATCAGCGGGTCCATCGTCTGGACAAATCCCTTAACTGTCTCGCCAAGTGAATCGATTCCTGAAAAATTAAAGCCGTTCTCCGAGGTCGTCATATCAGAGACAACTGCATATCGCCTTTGAGCAGCGGACATCGTACTGCCGGAACCGGCGCCTGCCGCGGTGGCCCCACCGGTCGTGCGTGCCGCGGCTGCCGTTCCAAGATTGCTTTCTTCTCTCATATTCAGCCCTTCCGACTATCCGGAGATCAAAACTCTGCCCCTTCTTCGGTCACCTTTTTGTGCCGCTCTTCCGCCGCCCTTAGGAGTTCGGCCTCCCGCATTACTTCTTCAATGTCCGTGTCGTTATGGGATGTCAGCTCACCGAAGTCCTGAGCGGATGCGTTCATTTTGCTTTCTACAAGTCCGAGCGAGGCGGTCACTTCCTGTTCCGAAGTGATCCCTGCCTTCACCTTTTCTTTTGCAACAACACGCATAGGGATCAGGTAACCTTCCTTGATCGCAAGTTTGACGACATCCCTGGCGCTCAGATCGCGAGTCTGTATCCAGCCTTTTACGTCGTCGTTGCAATAGAGGATCTCGCCCATCGCCGTTCTGCCGCGCGTGCCCTTGCTGAAACATTGCGGACAGCCGGACGCCGTGTAGACCTCGAGGCCGTAACGCTCGGACGCGGAATCGTCCACCACACGGCAGTTGTCGCACAGCTTCTTCACGAGCGTCTGCGCAAGGATCATGTTCAGACCCGCCGAGATGTTCTCCCTTGGCAGACCGATCTGGAAAAGCCTTGAGAGCGTGTCTTCGACGCTCGCCGCGTGGAACGTTGAAAGCACCAGATGGCCGGTCAGCGCGGCGTTGATCGCGACGGACATATGCTCGCCGGATCGAAGCTCTCCGATACCGATGATGTCCGGGTCCGCCCTCAGGCACGAGTAAAATGCGTCCCACCACGTGAAAGGAGTATTAGGACGCAGGCTCATCTGCGTCCGGCGCGGCGAACGGATCTCGATCGGCTCGCCGATCTCGATGATCTTTTTGGAATCGGGCTCCTCAAGCGCGGCGTAGATAGCCTCAAGCGTGTTCGTCTTTCCCGAACCGGTGGCGCCGGTGAGGATTAGCATTCCGCGTCTCTGCGAATAAGCGGCTCGAAGGTCGCGGATCTGTTGGTCGAGGAAGCCGACCTCCCGTATATCCCGGATCGGTTTCAGCTGCGATCTGAGCACGATCGAAGGCGCGTAAAGCGTCGGCTGGGAAACGAACCTCAGCTCGACGTCCGCCTGCTCACCCTCCTCCCTCAGTGCGCGGACCTTGATCGTCGAGTCGATATCCTTGAACTTCATCCGGGTCGCGTCTTTTCCGGACGTTTCCGCCAAACCCATCGAAAGCTGTTTGATCTTTACGTAAGGAATGCTGTCCCAGCGCGTGAACATCTCGCTGTCGTACCGGAAGCGGATCCTGCCTGTAGGCTGGCCCGCCTCGATATGCATATCACTCGCGCCCGAGCGCAGAAATTCCATCAGGATCAGCCGGATAAACTCCTGGGTCGTGAGTTCGGCTTCATTGCGTCCGATGTTCTTCTGGTATTCGGCTTCGTCGGTTAGGTCCAGCCACTCCTCGGCGTGCTCCAGAAAATCCGCATCAGCCGCCGCCTGCATTGCGAGCGTTTCCTCGTAATTCAGTTGAGACCTGCCCTCGCCCCAGTTCTTGGTCCGCTGCGCCTGTTTCTTCTTTTGGAGCTCCAGGATCTTCGACTGGGTCTTGGCGTCGTAGATCTGCGAATAAGCGTATTGGAAGAATACCTCGTCGAGGCTGATGAAGTTGACGTGAAAAGGACTGACGCCGAGCCTGCGAATGACCCCGTTTCGGTCATCGCCGTTGGTCGTATCGACCAGGCCGACCTCGTAACGGTGCGGTTCAGAACCTGACACCCAGGCGTTCAGGATTATCGCCCTGTAACGGCTTGAAGAATCTTTGTTAAGAAACTGCGAGAACTGCCGCAACTGCTTGATGCTGTACCGTTTCTCGAGGCTTATTTCTTCCGGCGGTTCCTCGACGGAATCCGGTGCGGCATCGCGTTCCGCGGCGTCCCTGCCAGCATCTTCGCTGCTGTATCTCCAGACGCCCATACCCTCTGCCTCGCTTTTGTCTATTTCTTCTATGTCGTCGAAGGCCATAATTCAAAATGCGAATAATCCCGGCGGGAAAACCGGCGAATGCCGGTCCCCGCGAGATACTTCAACGGTTGTCGTTGTCGTCGTTCTTTCTGATAGTACCACTCTTGTTGACCTGACTGTCGATCTCCGTGGAGAGCTTGTCCTCTCCGGCCGTCTTCAGCACTTGCTTGGTAGGACCGGGAATGACGGTGTCGGCTCCGGGTATGGACGCCGGAGGAATGATCTCGCCGTACTTTACGACCTGAACGGAGATCGCGAAATAGAGCCTGTTCAGCTCTTTGCGATTGATCCTCCGCTTGAAGAGCAGTCCGATCAACGGTATGTCCCCGAGCCCCGGCGTCTTCGAAACGTCCCGGCTGATCGTGTCCACCGTGAATCCTCCGAGAATGATGGTCAGCTCCTCATTTAGAAGGAGTTTCGTCTGGATCGAACGGCGATTGACCGAGGGAACTCCCTGGCTCACGACCGACAGATCGACGTCGTTCGACTCAAGCTGGAGCGTAAGGCTCACGGCCTTGGGCTCACCGTTTTCGTCGTCAAGGACCTGGGGAGTCAGCGACAGGATATTGCCGGCCTCGAGGATCTCGAGCGTTCCGGGAACGCCGCCGATCGTGTTCTGCGCCTGGATAAGCACGGGTATCTGGCGGCCGACATCGAGATCGACCGTTTCGCCGTCGAGCACGGCGGCGAAGGGTCTGGACTTGATCGATATCACGCCGTTCTGCGCGAGGGCGGAGGCCTGGACGTTGAAATTGGTCGTGCCTATCATAGTGGAGAAATCGAAGAGGGTCCCCAGTCCCGAAACCGGCACACCGAAGATGCCGCCGCTCGCGCGCTTGTCAGGATCCGTAAAGATCTCGGTCTGCACCCCTATATCTTTCAGTTTGTTCTCGTTCGCCGTGTAAACAAGCCCTCTGACGACGATCTGGAACGGAGCACGGTCGGCGCGCGTTATGATCTCGTCGATCAGATCCATTTCCTCGTCCGTAGCACGGATCGCGAGAATATTCCTTCCCGGCACCTGCGTGACGTACCGGTCCGTCCTTATCGCCTCGGTCTGCTGCTGCTGACCGGTCTGCCCGCCGCCGCCGCCGACAGAGCTGATGTTCGTCGGGCGAAGGCCGAGTATCTTCTCGATCTCGATTATCAGGCGTTCAAAGATGCCGCAGGCCTGGTTTCCTCCTCCCCCGAACTGACCGCCGCCGCCGCCGAACTGGCCGCCTCCGCCGCCTCCGATTCCCTGACACTGGTTGCTCTGGCTCGTGCCCCGGTTGTTGGATCTTCCGGCTATGTCAACATTGCCGGTCGTCGCGGGCTGAAGGAAGTTCAGCTTGACGAAGCTGGTCTTCACTTCCGCCGTGTCCTGCAGCCTCGGGAGCTGCTCGTTCTTTACAAGCTGGATCGTCGATCCGTCCCCGATGCAAGTCGACCTTATTCCGAGAATGAAAAGCTGGGACCGAAGAACGGTCGTCCAGGGAACATTGTCGATCTTCACATTTATCGGCTGGTTGACGACCGCCGGTCCGGCAACGAAGTTGATGCCAAACCGGTTGTGTATCTGGAACAGAAGGTCGTTGAGCGTGAGCTCCGCGGTCTGCACGAAGTCTATCGGTTGGCCTGTGTAGCCTTCGTCGCAGAAGTTCGGCTCCTGCAGGAGGGCGGGGTTCTTCTTCGAGGCATCGACCAGAATATCGGCAATGCCGACCGAATCGAAGACCTTCTCCGGGACCAGCGAGTCCGCGTCTGATGGGTGCCGGAAGCGAAGCTCGCGTGCGATCGATTCGATCAACGACGAACGAAGGTTTTTGACGTCGGTTTTTGTCGGGTCATCGACTGAAGACACCGGGACAATGCTCTGGGCCACAAGGCTGACCGTCAAAAACAGCACGAAGATGATTACCAGCAACCTTTTCATAACAACTCCTTCTTTGTCGGCAACCGCACGCGGTTCGATCCGAATGCAAGAAATCTATTCCGTAGTTCCTCTGTCCGAAGCACCGTCGATCACCACCTGCTTGGCGTCGTCCTTCCCGTCAAGCGCGGAAGTCCAGGGCTTGAGGAATATCGCCCCGTCGCGCGTTGCGTCGCCGAATGCGACTCCGTCGCTTCTCCAGGTTGCAAGCCAGCCGTCACGGAAGACGGCACCGGCGGGAAAACTGTAGGTCCTTTTCATCGTCATTGAATACATAAGGACCTCGGGAGCCTTGCTCCCGCCGCTCACCATACCTACCGGCAGAAGATCGTCGATGAAGAAGATCACGGATTCCGGCCCCGGATCGATCCCGGCGCGGATCCTGGACTCCCGCCTGCGGACCGCTTCCATCGTCTCCTTAGCGACATCGATCTTGATCTCTTCGGCTTTAGACCCGCCGGAAGATCCCGCGGAAGAACCTGCGGAACCGCCGGGCGAAGCCGGTCCGCTTCCCGGTCCTGCCGTCCGCGAGCCGGAAGCGGGATCGAGCTGGTCTCTCCTGGGAAGTGCCGAGTACCTGTTTGAAGCGGAATTGCCAAGATTGCTCCTGTCGGCAAACGGGTCCTTCAGGTCAACGTTCGATTCGGTGGAATCTTCGTACGACAACACTCTTGCCAGGTCCATTTCGATGTTCGGGTCGATGACAAGAACCGTTCGGCTTGTCGAGGGAGCCGCTTCGATCTGTTGGCGCTGAAACTGCTCACTGGCGAAGTCCCACACCCATCCAAACACGAAGACAAGCAGAAAAGCGATCAGGAAGATGCCGGCAAGCTTTACCGCCGCGCCGGGTCCGGAGCCGCTGCTTTCCGTTGCAACAAGTTCATTTGCCATCGCTTTTGACCTCCGGATCGACCTTGAAACTTATATCTTCGGGGATCGCGGGCATTTCGGCGGGCGGCGGAGCGTTGTACGCGATCAGCGTGAAACCTGCCGATACCGAATTGTCCAGCGAGACGATCGAGTAATCGCGTACGAGCAGGATCCTGGGCATTCTGGAGATATCGGTGAAGAACCTGACGACTTGCGGGTACGGCCCCGTAACGAGCGCGGGGATCTCCCGTTCGTAGAGTTTCTCGGCATTGGGCGACTTAACCGCTTCCTGAACGGCTACGAGCCCGGTCAGGGTGACGCCGTTTCGGTTAGCCGCGGTTTCCACCTGTCCGAGAACTTCCGAGACCTCCTCATCTTCGGGAAGCAGCGGCTTCGCGTCCTGAAAAAGCTCGACGACCTTCTTGAACTTCGCTTTGAACTCCGGCTCGTTCGCCAGCATCGCCTCGGTCCTCTCGTTCTCGATCTCTTTTGCGAGCACTGCCCGCCGGTATTGATCGGTCGATTCGTACCAGCCGGTAAGGACGTAATAATAAAAGACGTAGCCGAACGCGCCCGCGAGGGCACACGTCAGGATAAATGTGAACACCGGCCCGCGGCTGATGGACCAGCCGACAAGGTCGTCGTAAAGCCTGACGAATGGGTTTGAACTTCTGCTCATATCGAACTCCCGAAAAAACTCTCAAACTCTGCCTTCCAAAACCGTTTCGCTATGGGGCGGCCGGCGCCGGCGGGCTTGCCTGAGCCGGCGGACGGGGCGGGGCGCCCGGCCTTCCGGGCTTGGCCTCTTCCTTCGGCGCGAACTCGACCATCGGCACGTATCTTCCCTTGATACTCCACCCGATCACGCCTGGCGCGAGCGCGGTACCGGAAAGCGCCGAGCCCTCGATCGAAGGCAAAGTGGCCTGGGCGCTTCTCGCGTCGATCGTCTGCGCGACACCCTCCTGGACCTCGTAGGTCAGGTTCCCGAACAGTTTCGAACCGCTCGTAGGACCGCCCGCGAACTCAAGCGACCTGAGGAACGAAGTGACCGCGTCCTTATTCCGGGCGAGGCCTTTGATCTCCACTTCTCCGCTCTGGTCCAGCTTAAGTTCGGAGATATAAAAGGTCGGGTCGAGGTCGAACGGATACCGTGCGTCGAGGTCGTATTGAAGGCTGATCCCGACCGGCTGCTGCTTTCTGAGCGCGCTGATCTGTTCCACGAATCCCTGGTACCAGGCAAGATTGGTTTCGTAGGATCTTCTCCGTTCGAGAGCGGGCCTGAGCTCGACGGTCTTCTGTTCGGCAAATGTGTCCCGGACCGCGAGGACAACGTTCTCGCGGACCAGATTTGCGACCATCGCAAGCACGAACGCAAGCACGATGACCGGGCCGATCAGCATCGCAAACGCGGCACTTGCCCTGCGCCGTTTTTGTATCGCCGCTTCGATTCTCTGCCGTTCGGCCTGCTCCTCGTCGTACTGGACAAGGAGGTCATTCGCGAGATTAACCTGCGGCAGCACTGCGGCGCCTCTCGCCGCCGAGTTCCCGAAACCGAACGAACCGAGAAGCAGCCCGCCGGCGATCGCGTCCTCGGTGGACGCCTCAAGCTTTGTGAACCTGATGCCTGCCTTTTGCTCATATTCTGCGGCGACCGGGGTCACGACAGACGTCAGCTCGGGCGTACAGCTCCAGAGTACTCTTGAGAAACTCTCCAAACCGATCTGGGTCAGCTTCTCTTTGGTGAGCTGGAGATAGAGCTGGTCGAAGGCATTCCTTATATATGCTTCCAGCTGGGTTTCAGCCTTCTCATCGCCCTTTTCCTCCGCTCCGGAAGTGTCGATCGGCGCCAGGAACCCGTATTCGCTGAAAAGTCCCGCATTCGGCCCCCAAAGACCGTAGCTGAAACCACCGTCGCCAATCACGAGAAAAGCGGTCGCTTCAGTGCTGTCTTTTCTTGCCGCCGCGCTGGCCCCTTGCGGCACACCGGCGAGGTAGTACCTCACAACGCTGCGCAGAGGCGTTTCGACGACGATCCCGCTGAAATTCTTGAAATCCTGACCGGCGGTCTGGATGATGCGTCCCGTCGCCGCGTTGACGTGCTGGCGGGGCACTTCGGTCATTGCGACCTTGCCGTTCGGAAGTCTCAATACCGAGCACGCAGTATCGGTCAGCGGCGTCTCGAACACAGGGTGCTGGTCGGTGCCCCGGAACATCTCGCGCTCGGCATCGAGCAGCCATTCGAACAAGTCTTCTTCCGGAAGCGCGAGAACGTCCTCGGAAAGAGCCAGGACCCGCGTGCGCTCTGAGAACTCCGGGACGGAGGTCAGGAATATTGTGTCCTCGCCAAGCGGAGGCAGGCCTCCGAGCTTTTCGCGGCGTTCCTTGATCGTGGACATCAGCCGGAAGTCCGCGGGAAGCCGCACCAGATCGATCTTGTAGGAATCGCCGGAGCGGGCCGGAGAACCAACCAGCACCGCTTCGTTCCCTGTCCAGACGATCGCCAGCTGGTCGGCGGACAGAGCCGTCTCATAGGACTCGCCTCTCATCACCTGATCCGGATTTACGTTGTTCATAGCTCAAATACCTCGAAGCATTTGTTCACGATCCGCTCTCGTCACGAGGACGCAGCCTGCCGGTCTCGCTGAGCCGCCCGGTCCCTCCAAGCCTTCCGGTGTCTCCCGCTCTCACCGACGATCCCGGAATGACGCCGCGGCTGCCCGAAGATTTTGCGTGCCCGGTCAGTTCCTTAAGCTCCTCAATGTTGTTCGAACGCGAGAGTGCCATCTCGAAGGTGATCTGTCGTTTCTTGTAGAGTTCTGCCAGCGACTGATTGAGCGTCTGCATACCGTATCTTCCGGCGCCGGTCTGCATCATCGAGTAGATCTGGTGGATCTTGTCTTCGCGTATCAGATTCCGAACCGCGCCGTTCGGAATCAGGATCTCCATCGCCATCACGCGCCCGTTCCCGGCGGCGTTCGGCATAAGCGCCTGGCACATTATCCCTTCGAGGACCATAGACAGCTGAGACCTAATCTGCGGCTGCTGGCTGGAAGGGAAGACGTCTATTATCCTGTTGATCGTCGAAGGCGCAGTGTTCGTGTGAAGCGTGGCGAACGTCAGGTGGCCGGTCTCTGCTACCCGGAGCGCGAGTTCGATCGTTTCGTAGTCGCGCATCTCGCCGACGAGGACGACATCCGGGTCCTGGCGGAGTCCTGAACGGAGTGCGTCAGCGAACGAATAGGTGTCTGCCCCGAGCTCCCTCTGGCTGACCACGCATCCCTTGTGCGTGTGAAGGAACTCGATCGGATCCTCGATCGTGAGTATGTGCTCGTGCCGCTCGCGGTTGATCTTGTCGATCATCGCGGCGAGCGTCGTGGATTTGCCGGAGCCGGTCGGTCCGGTCACAAGGACCAGTCCCCTGGGCTTCTTGCACAGGTCGACGACGACGTCCGGCAGGCCGAGTTTCTCGAATGACCAGATCTCGTACGGGATCACACGGAAGACTGCACCGATCGTCTGCTTTTGATTGAAGATGTTTACCCTGAAGCGGGATTTGTCGCCGAGAGCGTGAGATAGGTCGACTTGCAGGTTATCCTCGAGCAGTTTCTTCTGGGAGTCCAGGAGTATCGAGAATGCCAGATCCTTCGAAGCCTGTTCTGTAAGGGTGTCGTACCCGGCCAAAGGCTGCATCACTCCGTGAATGCGGATCTGGGGAGTACTTCCCGCACGAAGGTGTAAGTCCGAGGCTCCGAGCCGGATCGTCTTGTCAAGCAACTCTTCAAGCGTTACTTTAGCTTTCGCTGGTTCATTCACTGTGATACCTCTCTGTGAATTCGACCAGATTCAGCTTCGGAGAACAATCGTTCCGCATCCCTGTGGGGCGGGAGCTAACCCTCCGGAAGATTGGACCGCAACCTTAGCTGATTTCTAAGATGTAATGCGTAAATCCGTGAATCTGTTTTCGTTAGATGGGGCATACCTTGCATCTTTTAAAGTAGAATGTCAAGGTTTTTTTGAGAGCGTCATTTGTCTTTGTTGTAACCTGTTGTGAAAGTACTTTAAGGTTGCGAACAGATTTTTTCTTGATTCTGAAAAGATAAAGCAATACTTTAAGTGAGCGGAGACAGGAGACAGGAGACGGGAATTGGAACCCGGAGCGCGAGCGACGGGCATAACAGGAGACGGGAGATCCGAAAGCCGCGCAGCGGCGACCTGCTTTTAGGCTTGGGTGGAGCGAAGCGGAACCCACGTTAGGGAGAGTCTCCCTCCGTCCAAAGCCGCGTTAGCGACGACACAAATCCGGGCAAGGTGCCCGCGGTCCAAGAGCCGCGCAGCGGCGACACAGAAGACAGAGTCTTTCGAGTCTGTCGAGTCGGGAGTCTCTTTCGTCCGCGTAGCGGACAGGTGAGTTTAGCCGTGGGCAAGCCGAAGGCGCAGCCCACGGTCAAGGCGACAAAAAGTTCTCTAGCCGCGTCAGCTGCGACACAAATGCGGGCAAGGTGCCCGCGGTCCAAGAGCCGCGTTAGCGGCGACACAAATGCGGGCGAGGTGCCCGCGGCCCACGTGATCGATGAACAACGACGGACAAACCTACGGACTTTCAATCGACCCCAGACAGGTACGGGCGGTCATCGCCGTGCGTGCGCTCGTCGTGGTGGTGCTCACCTATGCCACGGCGGTCTGGATCGGGTCGGGGCAGGAAGGCTCCGGCCATACGGAGAGGGTGATCACATCCGGACTGGCGGCGTTCGCCGTGACCGCTCTGGCGCTTTCGCTCCTCTTTTACCTGTTGCTGGAGTTCGCCGGCAATCTCAGATTGCAGGTCCTTGTACAGATGGTCCTGGATGTGTTCCTTGTCACCTGGCTGCTTTGGGAAACCGGAGACGCGACGTCGCCATACTTTCCGCTCTACATACTTCTTATAGGCGTCTGCGGTTCTCTGCTTGGAAAGAATACGACCCTGTTCATCGCGGGATTCTCCGTTGTGTGCTACACGATCCTCTCATCAATAATTTCACAGAACGTCGATTATTCCTTCTCGGGGTCTGAACCGCCGTCGAGGATGGTCCAGATCATCGCATTCAACGATGTCGCACTTCTGGTCGTGGGCCTTCTGGCCGCAAGACTCTCTGAGCGAAGGAAGATGCGGGAGGAACTGGAACGTACGACCACGAGCTTCGAGGACCTGAATCTTCTTCACGAGAGAATCCTGGAATCGGTGGACAGCGGCCTCATAACGACGGACCTCGAGGGCCGTATCTTCGGGTTCAACCGCGCCGCGGAAGAGATCGCCGGTGTCTCCGCAGGCGAGATCGTAGGTAAAAGCGTCTTTGACCTTTTCGGAGAGGAGATTCGAGCTCCTGTCCGCTTGTGCCTCGAACCGGCGAAGGAGCAGGGCTTCACGGTGGAACATTTCGAGGCGGGGATACGCCGCAACGGAACTTCCGCGAACGGCTCGAGGACAGCGGTCATCTGCGCCCCGGTCCCTCTAAAGAGCCGGCAGGGCGAGACCTACGGGATGATACTTTCTTTCCAGGACATCACGCGGATGAGGGTGATGGAAGAATCGCTTCGTCGTTCCGACAGGCTTGCCGCGTTGGGGAGAATGGCGGCGGGACTCGCCCACGAGATACGTAACCCGCTCGGGTCGGTTGGGTCGGCCCTTCAGTACCTGAAGGACAAGGTCGAACCCGCTTCGAGGGAAGAAGAGGTTCTGGAAGTCGTGCTGCGGGAGTCGGAACGTTTGAACAAGATCATCGGAGACTTTCTTTCATATGCGCGCCCGGGCGAGGCCGAGCTTGAATACCTGGACCTGCGGCGGCCGATCGAGGACACGATCACGCTTCTGGAGCTCGGTCCGGAACTAGGGCCGGGGCACTCCGTCGAGTTCGCGAAGCCGGACGAAGCTGTGCGTGTTCTGGCGGATCCCGAGAGGCTCAAGCAGGTATTCTGGAATCTCCTGCGCAACTCGCTCGAGGCGATGCCTGACGGAGGGAAGATACTGATAACCGTGGAGGAACTGAAGGGAGTTCACGTCCGCGTGATGATCGAGGATGAGGGCATCGGAATGGACAGCGACCGGCTGGAGCATCTTTTCGAGCCGTTTTCCGAGCAGACGAAAGGGGCCGGGCTCGGCCTTCCGATCGTCCACAAGATCGTGCTCGACCACGGCGGAAGGATCGACGTGTTCAGCCGGCCGGGCGAGGGAACACGGGTTATCATCGAGCTCCCGCAGTAGGAAACTGCGGCGATTGTGACTTTATGAGGTAGATTAACAGGGATGAAGGGGATAAAGGTGATAATGAGTTCAATGGAGAATTGACAATTGAAGGATGAGAGATTGTGGGTTGATTGTGGAGAATTGAAAGATGAGAGATCGTGGGTTGATGGTGGAGAATTGATATTTGAAGCTTGAGAGTTTGTGATTGAAAATTGAGGGTTGATGGCTAATCGATGACAGTAATGAGGTTGACGGCTAATCGATGACAGTATTGAGGTTGATGGCTATTCGATGACAGTATTGAGGGTTGATGGCTAATCGATGACAGTATTGAGGTTGATGGCAATTCGATGACAGTTGAGACTTGAAGATACTGAAGCCAACGTACACAGGACTCTTACCCAACTCTCAATTACCAATTTTCAATTACCAACTTTCAATTACCAACTTTCAATTACCAACTCTCAATTACCAATTTTCAATTACCAATTTTCAACTTTCAGTTTCCCATCTCCTTGATCCCTGTTCCAATTGATTTATGGCGAAATTGCTCATAGTCGATGACGAGGTAAGCTACCGTGACGTACTGAAGGTGGTCTTTGAAGAAGAAGGCCATTCGGTCAGGACGGCGTCCGGGGGCGCGGATGCGCTTGCGTTGGTGGAAGCGGACCCGGCCGACGTCATCGTTTCCGACGTGCGTATGCCGGACATGGACGGCATCGAGCTGCTCAAGCGCGCCAGGAAGATCCGTCCGGAAATAGGCATCGTCCTTATGACCGCCTTCGGGACGATCGACACCGCGCGGAACGCCTTTCTTTTGGGAGCGGACGACTTCATACAAAAGCCTTTCAAGAACGACGAGCTGAAGCGGATAATTGAACGCACCGTCGAACGCCAGGAGATCCTGAAGGAGAACAAGGCTTTACGGCGCTCGCAGTCACAAAAGGGCAGTCTCGAGAACATCGTGGGAAGTTCAGAAGTGATGGAGAACCTATTCACGATGATACGCTCCGTCGCCGCGGAGGATTCGACCGTGCTGATCACAGGCGAGACCGGCACGGGAAAAGAGATGGTAGCCCGCGCGGTCCACGAGCTTTCGAACCGCGCGGGGAAGCCTTTCGTTCCGGTCAACTGCGGCGGGGTGGCTGAAACGCTGATCGACGCGGAACTATTCGGTTTTGAAAAGGGGTCGTTCACGGGCGCGGCCGCTTCCAGGATCGGGCTGTTCGAGGCCGCGGCGGGAGGCACGATCTTTTTGGACGAGATAGGCGATATGACTCCGTCGATGCAGGTAAAGGTCCTTAGGGTCCTTCAGGAGCGTACGATCCGTCCCGTGGGAAAACAGACGGAGACGGAGATCGACCTACGGTTCATCGCCGCCACGAACCGCGATCTTTCGGAATTAGTGTCGAAAGGCGACTTTCGCGAGGACCTGTTCTACAGGCTTTCGGTCATACCGATCGATGTCCCGCCTTTGAGGGAGCGCGCGGGAGACATTCCCCTTTTGGTCGAACACTTCAGAAAGGCGCTCTGCGAGAGATCGGGGAAGGAAGTTTCCTTTTCGGAAGGGGCTCTGCAGTCGATGTCGTCCAGGGAATGGAAGGGAAACGTACGCGAGCTCGAGCATTGTGTCGAAAGGGCGGTCGCGCTTGCTTCGGACGGATCTTCGGTCGGACCGGAAGACGTGGCCCTGGCAGTTAGCGGAAAAACGGGTTCCGTTCCCGCTTTGCCTGACGAAGGAATAGACTTTCAAACGTATATGAAAGAGTTCGAGAGATGTGTTATCGAGGAAGCGTTGCAAAGGAACGGCGGAAATCAGACGAAGGCGGCGGAATGGCTTCGGATCCCTGTGCATTCCTTGAGGCACTTGATCGGGAAGCACTCGCTCGGCTCCGAAAAGGCCGATGAACAGGGGGCCTGAAAAAGAAAAAGCCGCCCCGGAGGGCGGCGTCGCTATACAAGCTAATGTACTCCAGCTATTGAATCGGTGTTCCAGCTGCACCCTTAACGCCGGCTGCGCAAGCTGCACTACCGTCCGCATAAAAAACGACCACTCCGGTTTCATCCACTGCGAATGACCGAACGCCGGTCGTGCCCTGGGTGGTGGCAACACCAGAGGCACAATAGATACTTGCGCCAGTATTTGCAGCGAAAGTGTATCCACTCTTCGCCCCACCACCGAGCTGACTATCTATCAGTCCATCACCGAGAAGCGCTGCGAGATCCCCATAGTTTGTATTCAGTCCCGTAGTGCCGAAGTAAGTGACGTTCGCACTGTGGACAGTCCTCAGCGACGAGATGGCGCTTGCTTCATTAGCGGCACGCCTCGATGCGAGCAGGCTGGGGATAGCGATGGCCGCGATGATGGCGATGATGATCACGACGACAAGAAGCTCGACGAGCGAGAAACCTTTTTGATTCTTCATATTTTCCTTCTCCAATTTCCTTGAATTTGGTGTCCCGCCCGCCAAACCGCGGCCGTATACCGCACGCCTACGGAGCCGGACAATTTCTGCTTTTCTGAGTGAACGGGCTTCAGGTAGTACAAGAAGCGTACCAGTGAGCAGTGAGCAGTGAGCGGTGAGCTGTGAAGAGAAAGTAGAATCAATAAGTTACCGTGATTAGCTAAAGTGACTTCTCGATTAGGATACGTGTTAACTTAAAGTAAAGTCTGAGAGTTTGTCTCAGGTGAAGTGAGAGAATCTCTCAGGTTTCCCAAGAAAAATTAACCGCAGAGAACGCGGAGACCGCAGAGGAAGAATTGGACGCGGATTAACACGGATCTATATGGATGGACACGGATTTGAGAAGTACACTCTGATGCCTGGCTTATCAGTGAAATCTGCTTGATACGCGTTCATCAGCGGCTGGCTTTCTTTTGCCTCTGAGTTCTCTGCGCACTCTGCGGTTCAATCCTTTCCGATCGGGAGTTCCGTGCAGTCGCTCCAGAGCCTGTCCGGGCAGTTGAAGATCTCCGGGACGTGCTCGCGGGTCTGGAGCTCGACCGTCGTGTAGGTCTCGGAAGTGCCGTGGCTCATCTGTGTCCAGCCGAGCCGCGCCCGGTTGCGCCAGACAAAGCCGTAAGCCTGGTTCTCGTTGTCGGCAAGAATATGGCGAGCCTCGTGGAGCAGGATCATCGACCGTTCGGTGTCGTCTTTGGTCTTTGTGTAGAAGTCCGGATAGATCGTTAGGATCGCGAACGGAAGATTGGCCGATGCGAAGGCGTTCTCTTTTTCCACGAGGGAATTCAGCCAGTTGTCCGAACTTCGGAAAATCGCCACGTTCTCCAGAACGAATGCCTCGCGAGAGAATCCTTGTTTTCTTAGTACGTCGATCGCGGAATCGACCTTCGATTCCTGGTGAGGGGCAAGAGGCAGAGAGGTCACGAGAAGCGACTCGAACAGAAGCACCACCGCCAGAAGGCAGTTCGCGATGTATGTCAGGACCGAGAAGATGAATTTTTTAGAAGGCATTAGGGTGGAAAGCGGAGGTTGTTTAGCCACTGATAAAGGGGATGAACAGTGAAGAGTTAGCCACAGATGGAGGGGATGGACACGGATCTTAAAGGGTGGATCGTTTCAAAGCGGGACGAATCAAAGACTATTCAAAGGAGAGCAATGAGACCTCGCCCTTATTTCATCGGTGTTCATCTCCTTCATCTATGGCAAAGAAATGGTTGGGAAGACAAAGACAGTCGGCAGATGCCGAGGCCTTTCAATAATTTAGCGGAAAGATAAACAAAGTTCAACAGGGGAGTTGGCTGAGTTAGTCGATTAGTAGGGGCAGGACCTGTGCCTGCCCACCGAGCCGACCGAGCACGTCTGGGATCAGGTGTTCTTGCGGCTCCGCCGCCCGTGTGTGCGGTAAGCCTTCGGCTTATCGAAAGGCAGCGGCCCCAGTATCTGATCGGGCTTCGCCCGATCAACGCAGCGCAGAGCGCTGCTCTAAACGGGTCGCAATTTGAGTCAGGGCGACGCGGGGGCTCAGCCCCCGCGAAAGTTCCTTTGGCCGACAACCGGAAAGGCAAGCCTTTCCGCACAGCCCTGCGGCAGAGCCGCAAGACAGACCCGACAGACCCGACAGACCCGACAGAACCGACAGAACCGACAGACTCAGTTCGTCTGCTCGAACTTGAAATCACGGATCTCTCTACGGATCTGATCTTCCAGATTGGTGCTCTCGGCTTCCAGGGTTTTCTTTTGAGCCGCGAGTTCTTCGATCCTGGTTTCCTGATTGCCGGCCTTCTGGATGTAGCGTACGATGAGCGCTTTCGCTTCCGGGGTCTTCGAGAGCGCCTCGATGTTCTCGCGGAACCGTTTCTGGTCTTCCGCAATCTCGTTCCTTTCACTTTCAAGCGCCTCTAACAGCGATTCGATCTGCGCGAGCCTTGAACGAAGCTCGATCAGTTTTTCCAGCTTTGCTCTCGTGGCGTCGTCGATATATCGCCTTTGTACGAAGAGTTCCAGCTGGTCCTTTGAGAAGGTATCCAGCCGGTAGATGTCCATAAGACCCTGAGATTCACCCACTTCGAGCGAATCCGAACCGAACGGCTCGAGTTCCAGACGGAATCGATAATACCGTTCCGTCACTATGTCGGGCTTGACGGTACGCTCGGAAAGAGCCCAGCCCTTTCGTATGGGATGTTCCACCCAGATCACCTTTTTCCGGTCCGTCGCATTCGCGAACTTGTAGATCTTTACGTCGGTCCTGAAATAGTGGACCTGGAAAACGCCGTCAACCGCCTTCAGAAGCTTTGCGGGCTCACGGTCCTCTTTGTGATCGAGCGAGACGGATGTCCCCAGATCCAGGGCATACGAAACAAGCCGCCGCTCTTTGGACTTCAGTCTTTCCATCAGCGCTTCACCCGCATAGGCGTCCCGGTCGATGACGGTGATGCTCCCCCCTTCAAAGGTCAGAGGAGTCGTGTTGGAAAGCAGAAGCCCGTTCATCGGCCGGTCTCGCCTGGCCGCCTCGTTGTACACGGAGATCCGCTCGCCGTCCATCTTGGTCTGGACGATGGGGATCAGCGCCGAACGGTTTCTCTTTACGGTGACAGGCCTTTCGACCTCGTATTCGAAAAGGTCGCCCAGTTCGTTGCCCTTGGCCGCGGTTTCCACGCCTGCCGACAAGTTCAGAAGCGCTCTGTTCAAAGGAGTGCTCGGCAATGTCGTTATATAGTTTGAGGCCGCGCCATCGACGGTGATCTCGCTGGTCGTACTTCGGCCGCCCGAAACTGCGCTTCCACTCCCGGCGCCGCGGCCGGATCCCGACCCGTCGCCCGATCCGACGCCGAATTCCGGATCGTGTATCTGCGGTTCAAGCTCAAGATCGTCGGGAATGGGTATCACCGGTCTGTACCGGAAAAGAGGCTTTTGAAGTGTCTGAATGAAGGAAACGGGCGAGCCCGAAACAAGCGAGAGTTTCACCTCGTCCCAGTCTTCATCGCTGACATTGTCCACGATAGCCCAGCCCTGGAAGAAAGGCTTGCCCTCCTCGTCCATCACGACACGATAGGTCGTTTTCCAAATCGGGGCGGCGATCGTGTAGCTGATCATCAGCTCGCGGCTGCCCGCGCCTTCGCTGGTAACGGTGATCGTCTTAGCGTCACGCCTTCTGGAGAGAGCGCTCGCTCCGGCGAACTCGCTGACGTCACTCTGGGTTTCCTTGTCGAGGAGCTTGATACTGCGGACCTCGTCAAGATCGAGGCTTGTGATCTCGCCGGAATCCGACGCAATGACGACGAAATGCGTGACGTACGAACCTTTCTCGCTCTTCATCTCGCGCGGAGTGACGGTCAGCACGGAACCCGTGACCGGGCCGCGTGCAGCAGCGACTGCAACTTTCGCGCCCTGAAGCTGGGCGAGCACGCCAGCGATCCCGCCTTCTTCGTCGCCGTTTTCGGTCCGTGCTTCGACGGAAAAGGGAATCTCGGCCATGCGTGCCGAGGGGGGCGCGGACGAATTGTACGAGACCGCGCCGATCCGTCCTTCGCCCAGGTCGATCACTATCATCGACTTCAGGACATCGTCGACCTGCGACTGCTTGAAGGAAAGCTCTATCTCGGTGTTGCCGGTGATCACGCCGCGCCTTTCTACGTGCGCGACGCCGTTGGAGTAAAGGATAACCCGCTTAATGGGGAGCGTCTGTACCTTGGCCGACTGCGCGAACGCGACGGTCTGGAAAGCGAGCAGGATCGTAAGCAGTAGAATATTTCTCATCTTGTCTCTTCCTTTATCGGGATTGCTGAAAATGCCGGGATGTCATTGTAACTGCTTACGGCAGAGGGAGATGCGGCGAGCTTCGGGATCGGTTGTATTGGGAGGGGGTTCGGTCTGCCTGGTCAATCGAGTCTGTCGAGTCTGTCGAGTCTGTCGAGTCTGTCGGGTTTGTCGGGTCTGTCGAGTCTGTCGGGTCTGTCGAGTCAATCGGGTCAGTCGAGTCTATCGGGTCTGTTTAGGGTAAGGCGTTCTTGCTGCTCTGCCGCCGGGCTGTGCGGTAAGCCTCCGGCTTACCGGGGGGCAGCGGCCCTTACTTTTCGATCGGGTAGCGTTCAGAATTCTGTGTCAATTCTCAAGGTTGTAGTTTAATGAACCAAGGAGAATTGAAATGACAGACAAGTTCGATTTTGACGAGATGCTGGAAGAGGTCAAGTCCGGCAAGGATATATTGGGGAAGGACGGGG
>DATKCW010000027.1:0-86959 GCA_035513035.1 Aridibacter sp. | reverse complement strand
CAGACCAAAACAAGGAACTTACTCAAATGAACGAGACAGCTTGTCAAACAACAAAATCTACCGCGAGACCGCAGATATTGGCGGAACGGCTGAATTGTGCCTTGACAACGAAACCGTCTTTAGAGACGGGCTTCGGACACTTCTTCATTGGTCTATGTCCACTGGCTATTGATCGATGAATCGAGCTATCTTCTCCACCGCCCGTTCCAGGTTCTCCATCGAGGTCGCGTACGAGATCCGTATGTAACCGTCGGCACCGAAGCCCTCTCCGTCTGTCGTTGCGACGTATTCCGAATTCAAAAGCGCATCGACGAAGTCCGCCGACGTGCGGTACTTCTGTCCCAAAAGGTCGCGGACATCTACGAACGCGTAGAACGCCCCCTCCGGCATCGCGGTCCTGAATCCCCCGATCTTCTGAAGCTCGGGTATCAGGTAGTCTCTTCTTCGCTTGTACTCCTCAAGCATCGAGCCGACCGCCTCGCTCATTTTCCCGGGATACTGCAGAGCCCTCGCGCAGGCGTACTGGACGAACGAGGTCGGATGCGACGCCGAGTGGCTTTGGAGCTTCAGGATTTGCCGGGTCCATTCCTCACCGGCGATCGTGTAGCCGATCCTCCAGCCGGTCATCGCGAATGTCTTCGAGAAAGACCCCGCCACGCAGACGTACTTCCTTAATTCGTCGGGAAGCGAGGCGGACGTGAAGACCTCGCCGGGCGGATAGACGAAAAGCAGATAGCACTCGTCCGTTAGGACGTAAACGTCCCGTTCGGCACAGGTCTCGATGATCTTCCGCATCTCGGCCGGCGGCACTACGCGGCCGGTCGGATTGTTCGGCGAGTTGATGATCAGGAGCTTGGTTCTCGGCGTGATCGCGTTGCCAACCTGGTCGGCGGTCAGCATGAAATCGGTCTCTTCCGTGTCGATGAACACGTTCTCCGCACCGACGAAATTCACGATCTCCGGGAATGTGACCCAGTACGGTTTCGGGATAAGGACCTCCTCGCCCTCGTCGACAAGCGTGTTGACCGCATTGAACAAGGCCTGCTTGCCGCCGCACGAGGCGGCGATTTCTCCAGGCGAAAGATCGGCGCCGAAGACCTCGGAGTAATACTCGATTATCGATTCGCGGAAGATCCTCAGGCCCGCCGTGGGAGTATATTTCGTGATGCCCTTGTCGAGTCCTTCGAGTGCGAAGTCTTTTATGAACTGCGGCGTGTCGAAATCGGGCTCGCCGACCGTCAAGTCGATCACTTCGCGGCCTTCCTCGCGCAGGCGGGTCGCCATCTGGGCAGCCTTCAACGTGGAAGAACCCTTCATTTTCAGGATGTTCTTCGAGAATGCGATGCCCTTCTGAGCTGCGCTTCGATCGTTCATCGTCTCGATACTACGCCCCTTTCGTCTCTGCCCATTTCTCGCGCATCTTCGCCTCGACAAGTTCCGGAACAAGCCCGTCGACGCGTCCACCCAGCGTGAAAACCTGCTTGAGAAGCCGCGAACTCACGTAGGAGTATTCCTCGGCGGCCATCAGAAAGACCGTCTCGATCTCCGGTTCGAGCCGCTTGTTCATCAATGCCATCCGGACCTCGTAATCGTAATCCGAAACCGCGCGGATTCCTCGTACAATCGCGGTCGCTTTGCGCTTTTTGGCGTAATCGACCAAAAGGCCCGAGAAACTCTCGACCGTCATCGTACAATCTCCCGTGTCCATATCGACCAGGACCTCGGCGATCATCCGGCAGCGTTCTTCCGGAGTGAACATAGGATCTTTCTCCGGATTGTCGAGCACCGCGACGATCATCTCGTCGAACAGGTCGACGCTCCGCTCGATGATGTCCAGATGGCCTTTCGTAAGCGGATCAAAGGACCCAGGGAAGATGGCTCGTTTCATAGGCTATGGCCGCCCGGTCAGGTCAGGAAGTCTTCTGTTTTAAGAGCGATTCGGCACCTTCCAGTGCTTCCTCGTATTCCGGCACGTAATCGGGATCGGGTTCAAGCTCCCGAAGCTTTGCAACGATCTCCTTCGCCTTCTCGTACTGGTCGGTCGCAAAGTACGCTTCGGCCAGATAGAGGTACATATAGGCGTTGTCCTTGTGGTTTTCGAAGCCCTTCTCAAGATACTCAAGCGCCCGGCCGGCGCTTCCGCCCGCAAGCCCTCTGGTGTTCAGTTCAAGCCGTCCGAGTCCCATATAGGCGCTGCCGGCTTCGAAACCGGGTTCGATCTCGAGCACTTTCTGCATCCCGGAGCGGATCTTGTCTATCGAGACGATGCCTACCGTCACAGGTGCCCTCTCCGCCTGCTCGCCGATGATTGCGGCTTCCCAGAAATGACCATCGGGCTCTTCGGGCTTCAGACGCCGCGCGATCCGCGAGGCTTCCAACCCGTCCTTCAGAACCTTCTCCGCCTGATCATAAGAAAGCTGTTTGCGGCTTCCGAGGAACCAGCTGTACTTGGCAAAAGCAGCTTCGACCTCGAAGTTCCTGTTGTCCGGGTTGCGCGCCCCCTGAAGGATCTCAAGAGCCTTTCTGACACGGTCCGGGTCCTTCCTTCCGGCCCATTGTCTGGCTGCCTCCGCGAGTGCTTCCCGGGGAGGCGTGACATTTCGGTCCGGATTCCCTTGGCCGTCCGCTTCCGGGGACATACCACAAGCGGTATATAAAGAGATCAAAAGGGTTAGGAGCACTAATGCCGACTTGAACTTCATAATTCAGCTTTGAGTGTAACAGTTTGGTAATTTGTAGGTTAAACGCCGGGTTCCGGGCAGCCTCGGTTACCAAACGGTACCGTAATTTGGTATATTTTTGTACTTTAGCCGGCGTCGGAAGAATCCCGTAATTTTAGTCATAATGGCTTCTAAATCACAAGCGGCATCCTTTTATGACCTCGAAGGCACGCTCGTAAGTACGAATCTTGTCCATACGCTTGGTTTCTACGCGCGGAGACAGCAGGGACTGCTGACCACGATCAGGAAAAGCGTAGGGACCGTGGCAAAACTGCCGATGTTCGGGCTGACTGACCTGTACAGCCGAAACGTCTTCAACGAGTACTTTTTCCAGAGTTACAAAGGCGAGTCTCTTGACCGCCTTCGATATTTTTCGGAGGAGCTCTTCGAAGAGGTCCTGAAGCCCGCGATCTTCGACGGCACGGCGGACCTTATCGCTAAATCAAAGAAACTCGGGCACATACAGGTCGTGGTCACGGGAGCGCTCGATTTTTCAGTGAAACCGCTTTGTGAGTACCTGGGGATCGAGGTCTACGTCGCGAACCGGCTGGAGTTCGTGAACGGATACGCCACCGGAAGGCTTCTTCCTCCGGTGATGGCGTCGGCGACGAAGGCCAAGTGGATACGGGAATACGCCGAGCGTGAGAACATCAACCTCAGCAAGTCCTACGCGTATTCGGACTCGATATCGGACCTTGCGATGCTCTCGATCGTCGGCCATCCGGTCGCCGTCAACCCGGACTTCCGCCTGAAGCAGACGGCGCTCCAGCACGACTGGGCGATACTGGACCTGAGGTGAGTGATGAGTAATGCGTGAAGAGTGATGAGGACGGAACGCCCGCGTCCCGCGGGCAGTGAGCGAAGCGAAAATAAAGTGATGAGTAATGAGTGATGAGTGGAGGGGTAAAAGAGAGGGTCCAACGACCTGCTCACCGCTTACCGCTTACCGCTCACTGCTCACTGAATAATGGCATTGCAACTACGCAGAAAAACCCACGAGTCGATCGTTTACATCGATCGTGATTCGGCGCCCAGGATAATGCCGAAAGGCGAGGACTTCATCCTTGAAGACCTGCCGATCGGAACACGCGTCATTTATCCGAACCCGCCAATCATGGGTCTCCCTAACCGCGGAGCCGCGATCCGATACGCGGTCAACAACCCGATCGACGCGAAGCCTCTGTACGCCCAGCTCGAGCCCGGATTAAAGGTCACCATCGCAATGGACGACATTTCATTGCCGCTTCCTCCGATGGCGACACCCGACCTGCGCCAGTCGATGCTGGAGGTCGTGCTCGACCTTTGCTACGCGAACGGCGTGGACGACATTCACCTGATAATCGCGAATTCGCTCCACAGGAAGATGACTGAGTGGGAGATGAAGCGTATGGTCGGATCGAAGATCCACAACGCCTTCTATCCCGACCGCTATTACAACCACGACGCGGAAGACGATCTGGGGCTTGTAACGCTCGGAGAGACTCGACACGGCGAGCCGCTCCGCATAAACCGCCGATGCGCGGAAAGCGATCTCCTCATATATCTCAACATCAATCTCGTCCCTATGGACGGCGGGCACAAATCCGTCGCGGTCGGGCTTTGCGATTACGAATCGCTTCGAGCGCATCACGAACCGCAGACGATCATCGAGTCGGACTCGTACATGTACCCGCCCGATTCCGAACTCAACCACAAGGTCCTAAGGCTCGGAAAGCTGGTCGATGAGCACCTGAACGTGTTCCATATCGAGACGGCGCTCAACAACCGTATGTTCGGCGAAGGATACGACATTCTCACAAAGAACGAGGACGAGTTCAGCTTCGGCGACCGTATGAAGTGGGAGGCGTTGAAGCGCACTTTCTCGAAGCTTCCGAGGAAGGCGAGGCGCAAGCTGCTCCACGAGATCCCTGCGCAGTACGAGATGATCGCCTGCTTCGCGGGCGAAACGGAGAAGGTCCACGAGAAGATACTCGAGAAGAACTACCAGCAGTACGTGATCCCCGTGAAGGGCCAGTGCGACATAATGATCACGGGCATTCCGGACATTTCGCCGTACAACGTGTACTCGGCCCTGAACCCGCTCCTGGTCCAGGTGATGGCGCTCGGCTATCACTTCAACATGTACAAGGGCAAACCGCTTATAAAGAAGAACGGCGTGATGATCGTCACGCATCCGTGCTTTGACGAGTTCGATCACGATTTCCACCCGAGCTACATAGAGTTCTTCCACCGCCTTCTGCCCGAATCTCGCGACTCATTCTACCTCCGCGAGAAATACGAGCGCGAGTTTGCGGAGAACCCGGCTTATATCGAAATGTACCGCCGGGGAAACGCTTACCACGGCGCGCATCCCTTCTTTATGTGGTACTGGGGCGAGAACGGGCGACAGCACGTCGGCAAGGTGATCGCGGCGGGCGCCGAGAACGCCCACGTGCCTGACATACTCGGCTGGGAGCGCGCGGACAATCTGACGGAAGCGATCGCGATGGCGAGAAGTTATATGGGAAGAAGCGCGGAGATCACGATGCTCCACCAGCCGGTGATAGGTCTGGCGGAGGTGACTGATTAGGACTTGGGATGGGAACGATATTAGATCGCATATCCAATTGGTTTGCACCAAATTCTAAGTCTACCGAGATATTACGGGCTACATACCCTGAGGAGGACATTCTCAAGTTTTATGAAAATCGGTTTGAGTCGGTCTATGTCTTCCTGCATCCGTTCATCAGGCCAATATCAATTGATATAGATCGGTTCAATCCGAGCGGATACCCGAGGAAGTTAGAGATACTAGAGAACTGCGAGGCCGTTGAGTGGAAGTGGGTAATAGAGAACTCCGATTTCCGCAACATACAGGAAATCGACATCGGCTTGCGAACTCTGATATCTGGCTTAAGGGAGGAGGTCGGGAATCAAGTTCTTGCAAGAAGAATTGAGAGATTTGAGAACGAAAAGGGTGTAGTTCGCCCAAATGAGGGTGAATTGCCGGAACTTCTTCAAAATCGTGTGTTCATGGCTCTTCAAAAACTGGGTTTCGACAAACTGTGGGTGAACGACGAGTTTCGAAGGGAACGAAACCTGGAAACCGTCGCTGACCTTTTGGGTGACTATCCGTATCCGGGGCATGCCAATTTTGAAAGTCCTGACGGTACGTTTCTTGTGACCACGCATTGGGATTTTCATTTTTCCTTTATTTGTTCTTCTCGGGAGAACATAGAGAAGTTATTGCTGGTAGAGAAGTTTGAAGGATTTTTCTGCAATGAGAAGACGGTCGTATCCTGGAGTCTTTACAACCCGGACATTCGGCTTCATGAATTTGGCTTGGAAGAACGCTGACTAATTGAGACTGTCTCTTACAGAGATGCCAAAGGGTCAGACCTTATGAGGTTCCAAACCGGCGCCTTAAACAAAGGGCGGGGCAGCAATAATGGATTTAAATTATGAGAGAAAATAGTTAAGCCTGCAATAGTGCAATAAATAGTTGTCAATTCAACATTTAGTGCAGTCAATTCACTATTTTCGATTCACGAATCACTACTCAGAATGAAGCTTTCTCCAACAGAGGTATTCAAGGGGAAGAAGATCTTCTTCATCGGCGGGACCGGCTTTGTCGGCAAGGTCACGCTCTCGATGCTCCTCAATAATTTTCCCGACATAGGGAAGGTCTATGTCACCGTCCGCGCGCGCGACGATTTCGAGTCTCTGAACCGGTTCTGGAACAGCGTCGTGACCTCGCCGACGTTCGATCCGCTGCGCGAACAGCACGGAGACAAGTTCGAGGATTTCATCAACGAGAAGGTAGTGCCGGTTAACGGCGATGTCGGAAACGAGTTCCTGGGAATGACCGAAGAACAGGCGCGCGAGGTGATGGCCGACTGCGACGTGATCATCAACTCGGCGGGGAACGTCACCTTCAATCCTCCTCTCGAGACCGCGCTCCGCACCAACGTGGTCGGCACGAACAATGTCCTCGAACTTGCGCGGATGATGAAACGCCCGGCCCTTGTACACGTTTCGACCTGTTTTGTCGCCGGAAAACGCAGCGGCTCGATCTGGGAGAACGAGGACGTCGTCGGTTACTTCCCTCGCAAAAACGAGCTTGTCGGCACTACATTCGACGTCAACCAGGAGATCGCCGACTGCGCGCGCCTTTCCGAACAGGCGAGGCAGGAGGCAGACGACGCCGTCAACGTCGCGAAATTTCGCGAGCTTGCCCGCGAGCGGCTGATCGAGGAAGGCCGCGATCCGGACGATGAAAAGTCCGTCAGTTCGGCGATCTTCCGCGAGCGGAAGATGTGGATCCGGGAGCGCACGACCGAGCTGGGAGAGGACCGAGCCGCTTACTGGGGCTGGACGAACATCTACACCTACTCGAAATCGCTGGCCGAGCAGATCGTCGCACAGCAGGACGACATCGTTAAGGTCCTCGTTCGGCCTTCGATCGTCGAGTCTTCCCTCAAGTATCCTTTCCCCGGCTGGAACGAGGGCTTCACGACCACCGCGCCTCTGATCCTGATCGCGCTTCGAGGCCAGCCCGTTATCCCGGTCAATGAGAAACTCGTCCTCGACATCATCCCGGTCGATATGGCCGCCGGGGCGATGCTCGGAGCGGCGATGGAAGCACTTGTAAGCGACGAGCCGCCGCTTGTCTTCCAGGCGTGCTCGGGCGATTCAAACCCAAACGACATGAAGCGGATCGTCGGCCTCGTAGGACTTTACAAGCGCACGCAGTTCAAGGAGCGGGAGACGGGCAACAAGCTGGTCAACCGGGTCGGCTCGATGATCGAGGCGTCTCCCGCGACGCAGAAGGCGTACGAGAGGACCTCGGCGCCGATGCTGAACAAGCTTGCCAAAGGCGCCAACAGCCTGCTCGACAAGGCGACTCCCCGCTGGGGCGGAGGCCGCATCGGGAACATAGTTTCGGACATAAAGAAATCCGTCGACGAGTTCGAGCGCACGACCCAGGAGACGGTGGACGCGTTCGAGATGTTCAAGCCGTTCATGGTCGACAACGAGTACATTTACCGCGCCGACAACCTCCGGGCGATGCTCGGGAAGGTGAAAAAGGGCGAGCGCGACCTCTTGCCCTGGTACCCGGAACGCATCGACTGGTACGACTACTGGCTCAACGTCCATTTCCCGGGCCTGAAGAAATGGGTCCTTCCTCAGCTCGAAGCGGACCTGAAGGCGCAGGAGCGCCGGTCGTACACTTACCGCGATCTGATGGATATGTTCGACACGGCGACGAAGCGGTTCCCGACGCGCGTGTCGATGAAGATCGAGCGTCACGGGAAGATGGAGCAGTACACGTTCGGCGACGTCCGCGAACTCGCTTTGCGTGTCGGCGGGTTCCTCGTGCACAAAGGAATCGAGCACGGCGACCGCGTGATCCTCTTTTCGCACAATATGCCCGAATGGGGAATGGCTTATTTCGGCATCCTCAAGGCCGGCGCGACGGCGGTGCCTGTTGATCCGGCGAGCTCGGTCAAGGAACTTATGGCCTTTACCGAGGCGGGCGAGGTCTCGGCGATACTTATCAGTCCGCGCCTTGCGGATCAGCACCCGGACCTCGCGGCAAAGCTGAAGGAGGCCAAACTCGATGTCGCGGTTTACGATTTCGAAGAGGTCTTCGAGATGCCTTCGGAGACCGAGGAAGCGAAGCGCCTGGCGCTTCTGCCCGACAAGACCATCGCAACCTCGACCGCGTCCCTGATCTTCACTTCCGGCACGACCGGCAAGCCGAAGGCGGTGATGCTGACGCATAAGAACTTCACGAGCATGGTGTCGATGCTCTCTTCGGTGCTTGAGATGAGCGTCGAGGACGGCGTGCTTTCGGTTCTGCCGCTCCACCACACGTTCGAGTTCTCCGCGGGCTTCCTGACGCCGTTTTCGAACGGAACGCAGATCCGCTATCTGGACGATCTGACCAGCGACGAACTGACGCGCGCTATCGAGACCGGCCACGTGACCGGTATGATCGGCGTGCCGGCGCTCTGGGAGATGCTCCACCGGAGGATCAAGACCCGGTTCCGGGAACGCGGCGACTGGTTCGCGGACATCGCTGACAACATCATCGACTTCAACGCCTGGATCCGCGACAACACACCGTTCAACCTCGGCCCGATCGTCTTTTTGCCGATCCACGAGGGAATGGGCGGCAGGATGCGCTACTTGGTCTCCGGCGGCTCGGCGCTCAGCGAAAAGGTGCAGAAGGACCTCCACGGACTCGGCTTCACGATCCTCGAAGGCTACGGCCTTACGGAATCGTCGCCCGTTCTCACCGTCGCAAGGCCGCAGAACGAGCTCCTGCGCGGCAGCGTCGGCAAGCCGCTTCCGGGAGTCGAGATAAAGATCGAGAACCCTGATTCGCGGGGCGTCGGCGAGATCCTCGCACGCGGCCAGAACATAATGGCCGGCTATTACAACGACGAGGCGGCAACGGAAGAGGCGCTCGACGACCGATGGCTCCGGACCGGCGATCTGGGCAAGCTCGACGATGACGGGAATCTGTACATCGTAGGCCGCTCGAAAGAGGTCATCATCGACAGCAACGGGAAGAACATCTACCCGGACGAGATCGAGGACCTTTACTCCAAATCGAAGTATATAAAGGAGTTGTCGGTCGTAGGCCTTCCTGACGAGGACGGAGGCGAGAAGGTCGCGGCGCTCGTGGTTCCCGATTACGAGTATGACATCGCGCTGACCCGCGCGGCGACGAACAAGAAGGTCGAAGAGCATTTCCGAGAGGTGTCGGCGTCGCTTCCATTCTTCAAGCGCGTAAAGGTGCTGAGGCTTACGCCGTTCGAACTGCCGAGGACGGCGACCCGCAAGGTGAAGAGAAGGGAAGTGGTGGAGATGCTCGAGGTCCTGGAGGGCCGCGCTAAAAAGAAGACGAAGATCGAGGCCGATTCCAAGGAAGACAGCAACCTTCTTTGGCTTCGAAAGATAGTCGCCAGCGTTTCCAATAATCCGCTTTCGGATGTGGGGATCGATTCGAGGCTTTCGGACCTGGGGTTCGACTCGCTTATGTTCGTCGAGCTTCAGGCGGCGGTCGAGGACGGCGGCGGACGGGTGCTGAGTCCGGACGAACTCGACGAGGTTCAGGACGTGCGCGAGCTTCTTGCGGCTGTCCAGAGGGTCGATAAATCGAAGCGCATCGCTGACGAGCCGAAGGTCGACGACACGAAGGACGAAGAGGACATACATATTCCGGAGATCGTGAAGTTCGTGGGGAACCGGATCGTCACCTTCGCGCAGAGACAGGTTTACGACACTCTTCTGGAGACCACTGTCGAGGGCCGCTCGAACATTCCCCCGCACACGAATTTCATAGTTTCGTCGAACCACGCCTCGCACCTCGACATGGGCCTTGTGAAATACGCGCTTGGCGACGACGTCGCGGACCAGACGGTTGCGGTCGCGGCCGCCGATTACTGGTTTGACACAAAGTACAAGCGTGCGTATATGAACAACTTCACCACGCTTGTGCCGATCGAGCGGTCGGGGAGTCTCCGGCAGTCTTTGAGGCACGTGACGCAGATCCTGAAGGAAGGCTACAACGCGCTGATCTTCCCTGAGGGCACGCGAAGCCTTACGGGCGAGATCGCGGAGTTCAAACCGGTGATCGGATACCTCGCGCTCAACGATAAGATCGGGATCCTTCCGATCTATCTTTCCGGCACGTTCGAGGCGTTCCCAAAGGGCTCTGCCGTCCCGAAGCGAACGAGCATCGGCTCGAAGGTCGGAGCGAAGATCGGCCGTTTGCTTAGCCATGAGGAGCTTGCCGAGATGACCGAAGGCGTGCCTCGAAGCGAGGCGTACCGCCTGATCGCGGCCCGTGTCCAGCACGAGGTCGAGAACCTACGCGACGGCGCGAGAAGGGAATTTGACGTGAAGGAGATCCGGAAACGCTGGCGCGCGGAGAAGAGGAAGCCGCGGAAGAAAGAGCCGGTGATCGACGAGTAGGGTATTCGGGAAGGAAAAGAAACAGGATGGACAGGATGGACAAGATATGGACTTCTTTTCTGACTCATGATTCATGACTCATGACACCTGACTTGCGACTTCTGAATTTTCTTTGTGCCCTCTGTGCAAACCTCTGTGGACTCTGTGGTAAATCTCCTCGATAGGAGTTAGAAGATCGAATCAAGATGGACAAGATGAAAAGGGTCGGCGGCTCCACGAATCGGAAGAACGCCTTCGCGTCCTTTGCGAAAACCTTTGCGGTAAACTCTTCGTTGAAGCGTTCGACTTCCGCGATAAACTTCGCTCTCGTTTGCTTTCTCCTGTTAGCCAGTTACACAACCGCGGTCGCCTGTATTCCAATCGCTTCGGAGGTCAAAGTAAGTGAGATCCGCGGTGCCGTCACTGACGAATACGACACCCCGATTCCTTCAGCCGTGGTTGAGCTTTACCGGAAAACCGATTCGGGTGAGGAAATCCTTAGAAAGGTGAACGCTGATGGATCAGGATGGTTCGCAATTGAGGATGTCAAACCGGGAAACTACCTTTTAAGGTCCAATTTTCCTCACGCGTTTAGCCATTCGTACGCTTCTGTCCGGGTGACTCGATCACGAAGAACCAAGGATTTTTTGAAGATCGAGCTTGTGCCTATCTCGGAATGCACCGGATCGATCGAAACTGCCAGCAAACTCGAGATCAAAAACGAGATGCTCGCCGCCGAGGTCCGCCGCGAGTTCCTCCACGCCTGGAACGGCTACAAGAAATACGCTTGGGGTAACGACGACCTGAAGCCGCTCAGCAAGACGTATCACAACTGGTACTCCGAGCCGCTTCTGATGACGCCCATCGACACGCTCGACACGCTTGTCCTGATGGGCCTCGACGAAGAGGCTAAGGAGACTGCAGATTATATTGCCAAGAACCTCTCGTTCGACAAGGACATTTCGGTACAGAAGTTCGAGATCACGATCCGCCTGCTCGGCGGCCTTCTTTCCGGCTACCAGATGACCGGCGACAAGCGCCTGCTCGATCTGGCCGTAGACCTGGGGAACCGTCTGCTTCCCGCGTTTGAGTCGAAGACGGGCATTCCATACCGCTACATCAACCTCAAGACCGGCGCGGTCCGCGGCGAGGAGACGAATCCCGCCGAGGCCGGCACGCTGATCATAGAGTTCGGCACGCTGAGCAAGATTACGGATAAACCCGTTTACTTTGAGAAGGCGAAACGTGCATTGAAAGCCGTTTTCGACCGCCGCTCGAAGATCGGGCTGATAGGGACGCGGATCAACGTCGAGACCGGCGAATGGACGAACAAGGACAGCCACGTAAGCGCCGAGATCGATTCGTACTACGAATATCTTCTGAAGTGCTGGAAGCTCTTCGGCGACAGGGAATGCAAGGCTATGTGGGACAAGAGCATTCCCGCGGTCAACAAGTACCTGGCCGACGAGACAAAGACCGGGCTCTGGTACGGCCACGCCGACATGGAGACCGGCAAACGGACTGCGACGACCTTTGGCGCGCTCGATGCCTTCTTTCCGGCAGTGCTCGCACTCTCCGGAGATCTCAAGAGGGCGAAGCGGCTTCAGGTTTCCTCGTTCCTTATGTGGAACAAGCACGGGATCGAGCCGGAGGTCTACGATTACGTCGCGGACGAGGTGAAGCATCCGGGATATCCGCTTCGACCGGAGATCGTCGAATCGGCCTATTATTTATACCGCTACACGAAGGACCCCCGGTATCTGAAGATGGGGAAGAAGATCTTCGAGGACTTCCGCAAGCACTGCCGGACCGAGGCGGGATACGCGTCGCTGAAGAACGTGATCACGAAAGAGAAGTCGGACACGATGCAGAGCTTTGTCCTGGCAGAGACTTTCAAGTACTTCTTTCTCTTGTTCGCCCCGGAAGAAACGCTCGACTTCGAAAAGGTGGTTTTCAACACAGAAGCGCACCCGATTCGACCAACATGGAGGGAAGATAATTAACCGCAGAGAACGCAGAGAGCGCAGAGATACTTTTGGAATCTGCGAGTAACCGAAGTTGCCGAGTGGGAGTGAGCGTTGGAATAGTAATGCGTTGATGGTGAGCATCGCAAAAAGGTCCTGAATGGAGGTTTTTGCAATGGAGATCAACGACATCAGTGGAAAGATAATTGAATGTGCGATCAGGGTTCACAAAGAACTCGGCACAGGTTTGCTTGAAAGTGCTTACGAGGCGTGTCTGCTCTTTGAGTTGCACAAGGAAGGACTCAAGGCGCAAAGGCAGGTGCAGATGCCTGTCGAGTACTCCGGGGTAAAGATCGACGTAGGCTATCGCCTCGACCTGCTTGTGGAAGAACAAGTAATTGTCGAACTGAAATCGGTTGAGAAAATGCTGCCTTTATACGAGGCGCAGATTCTCACCTATCTGAAACTCAGCGGATTGAAACTCGGGCTTTTGCTGAACTTTGGTGAGAAGGTCCTTAAAGACGGAATAAAGCGGATAGCCAACGATCTATAAAAATCTCTGCGCTCTCTGCGTGCTCTGCGGTTATTTTCCTTTATGCCGGCGAAGACGAAAAAGAAGATCCTGGTAACAGGAGGGACGGGGTTCCTCGGGACCCACATCGTCCGTCGCTTCCTTGACGCGGGGGAGAAGGACCTCCGTGTGATGGCCTCGTCCGTTCCCGGGTGGATGACCGATGAGGGTGTCGAGCCCGCGGTCGGCTCGGTCACAAACCCGGAAGACGTCGCCGATGCGGTGAAGGACGTTTCCGCGATCGTTCATCTCGCGGGTAAAGTATCGCGAAACAACGAGGACGCCGCCGCTATGAACCGGGTCCACGTCCAGGGGACCCGGATCCTGTGCGAGGCCGCGGCAAAGGCGAAGGTCAAGACGATGGTCCTCGCTTCTTCCAGCGGCACGATCGCGATCTCCGAAAGGGACGAGGTGCTCGACGAAACGTTCCCGCCCCCGCTCGATCTTATCTCCCGCTTCGCCTATTACTCGTCGAAGTTCTACCAGGAAAAGACCGCGCTCGAGAATTTCAGCAGGAAGGGCCAGAAGCTCGTGATCCTGAATCCCTCGCTTCTGCTCGGACCCGGCGACGAGAGGCTGAGCTCGACAAAGCCCGTGCTCGATTTCCTCGCCCGCAAGATCCCGTTCACGCCTTCCGGAGGACTGAACTTTGTCGATGTCCGCGACACGGCGGATGCGTTCATTGCCGCGCTCGATAAAGGAAAGCATCAGGAGAAGTACCTTCTGGGGGCTGAGAATATGACCTTTGAGGAGTTCTTCGGTCGGCTCGAGAGGCTTTCGGGGGTCAGCGCGCCTATGCTGCGGGTTCCGAAGTCGATCTCGATCCCGGCGGCAAACTTCGTCGATTCCTTTTTCCGCAACCGCAGGAAGGCATCGCCGATCGAGGCGAAGGAGGTCGAACAGGCCGAACTGTTCTGGTATTTCGATTCGGACAAGGCTTCGGAAGAACTCCGATTCTCGCCCCGCGATCACCAGGAGACTTTGAACGACACGATCAAGTATCTACGGAAGGATTTCCTGGGGGGAGGGGTGTTTGGGCGCTGAAGTACTGAGAGGAAAGGACTGAGGACTGAGTGTCTGAAGCCCAAGCGTCAGCGCGGGCTACCGTGAATACTGAGACGAAAGGACTGAGGACTGAGTGTCATACGATCAATGAGTCGAGCTGTTCAACGCACCGTTTTGAGCAGCGCTTTGCCCTGCCCAGGCCGGGTGAAACCCGGCTAAAACCTTCGCCCACATTCTTTTTAGAGCTCAATGAGCGAAGCGCCACATATCTCTGAGGTTGTGCCCTTCCCTGATTTTGAGAACATTGAACGATCAGGGAAGGTCGTGCATTTCACGAAAGACCGATATCAGGCATTTCCCCAGACCGTACACTGTCCGGAGATCGCAGGCAGTATCCGCCAGCGATATACCAGCTTTGGGCTGATCGACAATGTCGTACTGGACGTCTCTCATATTTCATCGTTTTGGCTTGGTCAGTGGATGATCGGATGCGTATTCAGCGACCAGTTTTCGAGTTATTCGATCATCTCTGAAAAGGAAAAGGGAACGCTCAGGGAACTAAGAGTGGATCTGCCGCAGACGTGGAATCTCAAGGATGCGCTCGTTGAGTTTGTTTGGAACCCTAAGAACTCGGAGGAGTTCTTAATCGAGTCTCGTCGCCTGAACGACGCTCTGATGGAGTTTCATGTTACGAATGCAACCGATGAGTGGATCACGATCGAGGAATTCAATGATCGCAACGTTCTCGCATTTTCCGGTGGCATACGAGGCATTGTCCGAACAGGGGAATTCATGCTCAACTTTGGAGCGAACAAGGAGGAGATCAACTACGACGTTTTGCATCACATAGCCGAACCTCCTTTTATTGCGGATGAAGGATCCTGCGAGCTTCGAGTTGAGGGAATCTGGGTTTGGGGAGAAGACGGACTTCCTAATGGGGGGAGAATCTGAGTTTCAAACGGCTTCAGCGGGCCTTCGACCCGCTCAGGCAGCGCGAAGCGCTGCTCTAAACGGGAGTCGTGAATCGTGACTAGGGAAAGGAGAATTGAAAATGGAGGATTGATAATTGGGCAGTCGTCCGCGTGCTGAGATCTATCGATGTGCCGCAAAGTCCTTACCCATCTTCAATAATCAATTATCAATCCGATTCACGAATAAGTCGCCAGGTATTTCGGCTTCCGTCTCCCTTTGGTCAGCTGCTCGAACGCGTACGCGATCCGGAACAACTTCGGCTCCTGCCAGGCCCCGCCCATGAACGAAACGCCGATCGGGAGTTCCTTGATAAACCCGAACGGGACCGTGATGTTCGGGTAGCCCGACACGGCGGGGAATTGAGAACTGCCGATGTAACCGCTTCCGCAGTCGCCGTTGACCAGATCGACCATCCAGGTCGGAGCGTTCGAAGGCCCCACGATCGCGTCCAGTTTCTGGCCGTCGAGTGCAGCGTCAAGGCCCTTCTCGCGCGACATCATACGGCATTTCTTCAGCGCCTGGACGTATTCGTCGGAAGTGAGATGGCCTTTCTTCTCGGCTTCTATGAAGATGTCCTGGCCGAAGTACCGCATCTCTTTTTCCTTGTTGTCCTCGTTGAACTTGATCAGGTCGGCAAGTGTTTTGTACTTCGATCCGCGGTTAGCAAGATACTTGTTCAGATCGGCCTTGAACTCGTAAAGCAGGACTTGGTACTCAGCGTCTCCGAACTGCCGGAACGTCTCGAACTTCACGTCGAACAGCTCCGCGCCGCCCGCTTTTAGGGCTTCCAGTGCCTCGTTCAGAACTCCGTCCACACGCTCGTTCCGTTCCCAGTAATCGCGCGCGATCCCTATCCTCGCGCCCTTCAGGCCTCCTTTGTCGAGGAACTTGGTGTAATCGCTTTCGGTTCTTCTGCCCGGCACCGATGTCGCGGAATCCTTATCATCTGTCGAAGTCAAAGCAGAAAGAAGGATCGCGGCGTCCTCGACCGTGCGCGTCATAGGCCCGGCCGTGTCCTGTGTATGGGCGATCGGGATGATGCCGCTTCGCGAGACGAGCCCGACCGTGGGCTTTACCCCCACGATCCCGCAGATGGATGAGGGACAAATGACGGATCCGTCCGTTTCAGTCCCGATCCCGACGGTCGCGAGACTCGCCGCTACTGCCGCCGCGGATCCCGACGACGATCCGCAGGGGTTCCGGTCGAGTATGTAAGGGTTCCGCGTCTGGCCGCCCCGTCCGGACCATCCGCTCGAAGAATTGTTCGAACGAAAGTTCGCCCATTCGCTGAGGTTCGTCTTGCCGAGGATGACTGCCCCGGCCGCACGCAGCTGGCGGGCGACCGCTGAATCCTCGACGGGCGACGGCGAATCGACCAGCGCGAGGCTTCCCGCGGTCGTCTTCATCTTGTCGGCCGTGTCGATGTTGTCCTTGATAACAACCGGAATGCCGTGCAGAGGCTCTCGGACACGTCCCGCCTTTCTTTCCCTGTCGAGTTCGTCTGCGATACCGAGTGCGTCCGGATTTAACTCGATAATCGAGTTGATCTTCTTGTCGACATCGGCGATCCGTTTCAGATACGCCTGAGTTATCGCTCTCGCCGTTGCCTTCCCCGAAGCCATCGCATCCCGGAGATCGGCGACCGAGGCCTCTTCGATATCGAAGGCGGCTTCGGCCAGGCCGCGACCCTTCACTTTTGCACTCATTGCCAGACCGGCACCCGCGACGGCCGCGGTGCCTAAGAACTCTCTCCTGTTTGTTCTATCCGTCATCTTTTTTTTATCAACGAAAAGAGGACCTGACTCCCCGTCCGACCCTAGCCGGTCCTTTCTTCGAGGATGGTGACTCTGGCGCCGAGCCTCGCCTGCTCGTTAACGACTTCCGAAAGTATCCGATTGTTGACCCTCAGCTCCGACACGATGCTCTGCTGTCCTTCTTCAAGCGTGTCCTGCCTCTCCTCAAGATTCGATTGCCTATCCTCGAGACGGCCAAATCCTTGATCGAGCTTCGACTGTCCAGCCTTAAGTTCCGAGACATCCTGCTTGATAACGTCTACGTCGGATTCGAGCCTTTGAATGCCGCTAACACAGCGGGTGAGGAGTTTGAAGACCTCTTTGGTCTGATTTTCTGTCATTTACTTCGCTCCTTGTGTGAGTTGTGTGGAAGATTTGTTCGAGCAATATACTCCATCCGCAACCCTTCGACAAGAATTCCGAAACACGGTCAGTCCGCAGCCGCTTAGTTCTTCAGCTTCCTCTGGCTGCCCTCCCCGCTCACCTTCCGGGAGCCGATCTTCGCGACCTTTTCGGTCTTCTCGAACGCCCGCATAAAGTTGCCGCCAAGGACTTTCAGTACATCTTCCTCGGAATACCCGCGCCTCAGCATCTCGTACGTCACGAGCACGTGATCTTCGGCGCCGCTCATACCTTCAGGCAGCCAGGGAACGCCGTCGTAGTCCGAACCGATACCGACGACATCGATCCCCGCTACGTCGCGAACGTGGTCGATGTGGTCCACGATCCTCTTGTATGGCGGAAAGTAGATTGGGTTGGCGGCAAAAAGCTTCCGCGTTTCTTCGTTGCACCGGCCGGGTTCGTCGGCGTATCGCGCATTGATAGCGGCTATCTCCTTCTCTCGCTTCTGCGCCCTGGCGGCGTCCTCGTCCAGGTTTCTCTGGTCGAGGAAGCCAGGGTAGAAGTTGATCATTATCACGCCGCCGTTTTTCGCAAGCGCCTTCAGAATGTCATCGGGGACGTTCCTGGGATGGTCCGAGAATTTGCGCGCCGAAGAATGCGAGTAGATCACGGGCGCGGTCGAGACCTCGAAGACGTCGCGCATCGTTTCATCCGAGACGTGCGACAGATCGACGAGCATCCCGAGCCGGTTCATCTCGCGGATCACTTCCTTGCCGAAATCGCTCAGCCCGCCGTGAGGCTTCTTCGGGCTGCCGTCGGGGTTGCGGTCGCAGCAGGCGTCGGCCCAGTTGTTGGTATTGTTGTGGGTCAGCGTAATGTACCTGATGCCGAGCCGGTAGAAGTTGCGGAGCGCGAAAAGCGAATCCTCGATCGCGTGGCCGCCCTCGATCCCCATCAGGGCCGCGACCTTTCCTTCTTTTTTGGCCTTCCTGATGTCGGCGGTCGAAACGGCCATCATCATCTTGTCGGGATACTTCTCCGCCTCGCGATAGACTGTGTCGATCAGGTTCATCGCCCGCGCCATCGACCCGCCTGTTCTTGCGTAATCCGCCGCTACGTAGATCGAGAAGAAGACGCCTGTGATGTTTCCCGCCTTGAGCCTCTGGAAGTCCGTGTGGAACGGGATGCCCTCGATATGGAACCTGCCGAGCGAGTTCGACGCGAGGTCGAATCCCTCGTCGTACATAGGCGTCGTGATGTCGTTGTGTCCGTCGACTATCATCGCGCTCTTGTGCAGTTTCAAAGCCCGGTTCCAGACATCCGGATCGGCTCCCGCGGGCATTGTCTGAGGAAAAGAAGCGACAGTAAATACGAGAAAAAGAGACAAATACAGAAAAAGTGTTCTCATAGTTGTTTGGCGGGGGGTAAAGGTGGAATTTCCGCTTCAGTTTAGCACCCGGACACGGACGAGAGGAAATGGACCGCGGAGACTGGAGACGGGAGGCCGGAGGCCGGAGACCGGAGACGGGAGGCGGGAGACCGGGAGTGTCCGAAGCGCAATCGTCAGCGCGGGCTACTGTCAGAAGTACGGAGACAGGAGACAGGAGACCGGTCGTGTGTCCGAAGCACAAGCGTCAGCGCGGGCTATCGCGGAGGACTGAGAGCAAAGGACTGAGGACTGAGTGTCCGTAGCCCGACCGTCAGGGAGGGCGTTAGTCGGCACGTCCGATCGGTAACAGGCACCGCCCTGACGGTCGCGTTTCTGCCCGGTTCATGCTTGGAACCTGGAACTTGGAATCTCGAACTTGATGTGGACACGCTCCCTGACGGTCGCGTTTCCGCCAGGTTCTTGCTTGGAACCTGGAACGTGGAACGTGGCACTGAAAAGGGGGCAGGCACAGGTCCTGCCCCTACAAATGTCGAACCTGGAACTACTTCGAAGCGACCGGCTGTTCCGCTTCCTTCACGTACTTGTCCATCCAGTTGAACATCTCCCAGAGGGTGTGCTCGATGGATTCGCGGGCCGCGTACCCGTGCGACTCGAGCGGAAGCATCACCAGCCTCGCCGTTCCGCCGTTGCCCTGGATCGCGGCGAACATCCTTTCGGACTGCATAGGGAATGTACCCGAGTTGTTGTCCGCCTCTCCGTGGATCATAAGGATCGGCTCGTTGATCTTGTTCGCCGCCATGAAAGGCGAGAGCTTGAAGTAAACCTCCGGAGCCTCCCAGAAGGAGCGCCTCTCCGACTGGAATCCGAACGGCGTCAGAGTGCGGTTGTAAGCGCCGCTTCGCGCGATGCCGGCATTGAACAGGTCCGACTGCGCGAGCAGATGCGCCGTCATGAACGCCCCGTAGCTGTGGCCACCGACGCCTACACGGTTCGGATCGACCACGCCCATCTCGCTGCCCTTGTCGATCGCCGCCTTCGCCGAAGCCACGAGCTGTTCGATGAACGTGTCGTTGACCGTCAGAGGATCGCCTACGATCGGCATCGTCGCGTCGTCGAGAACGGCGTAGCCCTTAAGCACGAAGAACAGGTGCGAATATCCTCCTATCGAGGTGAAACGGTTCGTCGATCCCGTCACCTGGCCGGCCGTTGCCGCGTCCGTGTATTCAAGCGGATACGCCCAGACAATCGTCGGAAGCTTCGTCCCTGCCTTGTAATCCGGCGGAAGGTAAAGTGTGAACGAGAGGTCCACTCCGTCAGGCCGCTTGTACTTCACAAGCTGTTTCTTGATCCCTCGCAGCTGAGGCGTCGGGTCTTTGAAATCCGTTATCTGCTTTGAATCCAGAGCGATGCAGGTTTCGCCTTCGGGACACCGGAAGTTGAAGATCAGGTTCGGCGGCTCCGTCTCCGTTTCTCTCCGCGTAAAGAAGCTCAAAGCCTCGTCGTCGGAGAAATCGACAAACGTTTCGTACTCATCCTGTTCCGAGCGGAAGATCTCCGTCTTCGTAAGCCCCTCGAGCTCCATCTTGTTCAGGAACGGGCGGTCGCCCTGCGGGGTCGAGCCGCGGCCACTGAGGAAGACGTTGCCGTCCTTCATCAAAACGACGCTCCGGCCATTAGGCAGGTCCTTTGTCACGGGCGAGCCTATATCGTTGTATCGGTCGCGTATGTTAAGGTCCGAGATCAGCTTCGGATCGCCGGGGTTCCTGTAATCGACCATATAGATCCGCCTGTGCTGGCGGTCGCGGTCGTAGTCATAGAACCACATCATCCCACGGACCTCGCCGAAAGTGCTTCCGGAATACCTCTGCTCGACCTTCAGCAGTTCGGATGGGCCGCCGCTGAACGGAGCTGCGATCGTTATCACCTTATCGCGCGGTGTGACCTTGTTCCGGGGGTCGCCGCCGTCGAGAGCCTCCACCCACATAAGCGTGGCGGGTTCGGTGGGTATCCAGTTATAGCTTCGCGGATTTGTGCTTACGCCTCCCACGGGCAGGTTGTCGAGCAGCGGCGTGCTTGCGACCTTGTAAACCATCTTTCCCGAACGGTCCCAGACCTCGACTTCTTTCGGGAAGTAAGAGTATGGAAAGAGATACGAGTAGGGTCGAACGACGCGCTCGGTAAGGATGTATTTCCCATCCGGCGAGACGTCGTTCTCCGAGAAGATCGCGGGTTTACCTATCCTCGTGATCTTGCCGTCGATGCCGGCTATCGCCAGCTGAGAGGTCGTGTAGTAATCGAAATGCTTCTCGTCGGTAGGCGATCCCAGGAGGTCCTGAAAAGTGCGGATCGCGGCCTTGCTGCCTGATGCCACCTGTATGTTCGGTTCGGTCGGGACGACCGGCGCCTTCGGAGCGTCCCCGCGGCCCTTGGGTACGAGGTTGACCATTAGCGACCGCTGGTCCGGCATCCACCGGTAATCGCCGATGGTCGTGTTGACGAATATTTCCTTGATCTTCGTCGCCTTCGCCGTCGCGGTGTCGATTATCCAGAGTTCGACTCCCTGCGGGGTAATGTTTCCGGCGGCGATGTATCTTCCGTCCGCCGTCCACCTTGGATTTATGATCTTCGCCCCGGCAGGCAGAGCTACCCTGGTCTCCTTGCCGCTGTTTATGTCCTTGAACACAAGCCCTGTGAAATAGAACTGGCGGTGGTTCGAGTTCGTGATCGGATTGATCCTGAGTCCCGCAAGCCGAAGCATAGGATCCGCGAGATCTGCAATCGGCGGATACCGAAGCGGCTCGAGGAGGGCGATCTTGTCCTTCGACGGACTGATCGAAGGTATCGGCGTTACGGGCGCGTTCAGGATGTCGAGTATCTCTTTCGAAGGCTTCTTGTACCCCTGCGCGTAAAGCGCGGGGACGATCAACAGTGCCAGCAGGATCGACGAAAATGCTTTTCTGATCATTTCTTTATTCCTTTGTTCGTGAGTTAGCTTCTCCAACTTCTGTCGCGACGTCACTTTGCCGCCGCAATGCCGTCGAGGACGCGCTTCGCGATCCCCGGGATAATCCCGATCTCGCTTGCGAAGTTCTCCGAGAAAATGACGATCACCGCCTTTCTGCCGTCGGGCGTTTCTATATAAGCCGCGTCGTGCCGCGTCTTCGAAGTCCAGCCTTCCTTTGACCAGAGCTTCATTCCGGGCGAAAGCGCGTGCGAGATGAACTCACGGTCGGCAGGACCGTTCACGCGCTGCTTCCAGTCGCGGACCATCAGCTTCATCATCTCTTGGCTGCGTGCGGCGGAAACCGCTTGGCCCGAGGCGATCTCAAACATCAACCGAGCCGCGGCGTCGGTCGTCAGCGCGTTGCGATTTTCTCCTCGATAATTCCGGAACTGCTGTTCGATACCGTACGCGTCCTCGCAGAATGTCTTCTGATTAACGTTGATGTCACGGTACCCGAGCGACGAGAAGTAGCGATTTACAGCATTGCGCTTGAATGCCCATTCGGCGAACTCATTCTCCGGAAGCTCGGCGCCGCTCGATGTTCCCGTGAGCACGTCGAGGATGTAACCGGTCGCGTCGTTCGACGAGACGGTGATCATATCCCGCAGGCCCCGTTCGACCTCGCCCTCGATCTTCACTCGCCCGTCCGCCTCCCATCGGTGGAGAGCGGCCATGTAGAACATCTTGACGACGCTCGCTGGATAGATCGGGACACTGCCCCGAAAGCCTGCCGAAACGGGCTTAGACGCATCGCTCAGGTCGATCACCGTAACGGCGATGTCCTTTTCGGTCAAGCCCTTCGAACGAAACTCCGAAATCGTTTCCGTCACGGCCGTGTTTACGATCTTCAAAAGCCTTTCAGAGGCCTTCGGCCCCGCATTCAAACCGTTCTGGGCGTACGACGAACCCGCAAGAAGGCACACAAAAAGCGCGGCTTTCAGGTTCGAAAGTGGTCGTTTCATTTGAAGTCCAAATCGCGAATCTTTACCGAGGGTTGGTAAAAGAGTATAAACGAAAAGCGTTTTCGCAGAAAGCCCCACAAATTCAACACTATGCGCGAAGAAAAACTCGTCCGCGGGATTGGCCGCTGGGACCTCATCGCGATAACGATCAACACGGTCGTTGGCGCAGGGATCTTCGGTCTCCCCTCGGAAGTGGCCAGGCTCATAGGCAGTTACAGCATCTTCGCCTTCCTTGTGTGCTCGCTTCTGATCGCGCTCTTCACGCTTTGCTTTGCGGAGGTCAGCAGCCGTTTCAGGACCACGGGGGGGAGCTACCTGTATGCGCGCAGGGCATTCGGGTCGTTCGTGGGATTTGAGACCGGCTGGCTCTTCTGGATAACCAGACTCACGGCGTTTGCGGCGAACTGCAACCTTTTAGTCTCGTATTCTGGGTTCTTCTACGAGCCGCTTTCGGAAGGCCCCGCCCGCATCGCGATCATCGCGCTCGTCGTTCTCTCGCTGACGTGGGTGAACCTGATCGGGGTCAAACAGACGGTCCTCGCCACAAACGTGCTGACGGTCGGTAAGCTCAGTCCTCTGCTCCTCTTCGTTTTCGCGGGCCTTTTCTTCATTGAGCCGGTCAACTTCTCGCTCGGCGACGCACCGGAGCTTTCCGTGTTCGCTAACGCGATGCTTGTGCTGATCTACGCTTTTGTTGGATTCGAGTCCGCTGTGATCCCGGCCGGCGAATTGAAGGACCCGGAGCGAAACGCGCCTTTCGGCCTTCTCACAGCGATCGGGATGATCGTCGCACTTTACATACTTATCCAGGTCGTCGCGGTCGGCACGCTTCCGGAGCTGGCGGGCTCGAAGCGCCCGCTCGCGGACTCCGCTCAGATGTTCCTAGGCACTTGGGGAGCCGGTCTGATCGTGATCGGCGCCATCGTCTCGATCCTCGGAAACCTGAACGTCGGCATCCTCTCCGCCAGTCGTCTGTTATTCGCTATCAGCGAGCAGAAGGACATTCCGTACTTCATCTCTGCCACCCACGAGCGCTGGAGGACGCCGTACGTTTCCCTTATCTCGACTTCTTCATTGATCTTTATCCTGTCTATTTTCAGTACGTTCGTCTCGGCACTGACGATAAGCACCGTAACCAGGCTTCTGGTATACACTCTCACGTTCGCGGCTTTACCGGTGTTTCGCAGACGAGAGCACCTGACGGATTCGAAAGGGTTCGAAATTCCCGGAGGAACTGCGATCGCTTTGATCTCGATCGTTTTGATTCTCGGATTGTTCTATTTCGTGAAGGTCTTCGATTTTGTGCAGGTCGGAATCGCGGTTGTCGCCGGAGCGGCGATCTACTTTGGGTACGCGCTATGGGGACGTTTTGCCGGTTCTGCCGAGGATTGAGAGAGGTCAGCTCCGACGTCGGTTTCTGGCGTGCAGCAAGGCAAGGCCTTCCAGGACCAGATCAGGCGCTGTTTCGGTAGCGTATTTCGAAACCGCCGACACGAGGCCGGAGTCGCCGCCGGTCGCGATCACCGGGACCTCACTCCCTGCTTCGTTCATCATCCGTTCGATGATCCCATCGACGAGCCCCGCAAATCCGAAATAAACGCCGGAAGTGATGGCCGCCCTCGTCGAGTTCCCGACGACGTTCTCGGCGGCCTCGGTATCGAGAAGGGGGAGCCGCGCCGTGTTGCCGTGAAGGGATCGGAAAAGAACCCGCATTCCCGGAGCGATCGTGCCTCCGCGATAGACACGGTCCTTGTCGACCAGATCGATCGTCGCCGCGGTGCCGAGATCACACACTATGCAGGGATAACCCACGCGCTCCACGGCAGCGGAAGCGGCCAGCAGCCGGTCGAGTCCGCAGTCCTCGACGGGCCTGTAATCGATCTCAAATCCGAAATACATCGAGTGGTCTGCGACCAGGGGATCGGTTCCCGTGATACGCCTTGCCGCGGTCTCGAAAGCCGGAAGGGAATCGGGAACGACGGTCGAGATGACCGCGTGTGCGGGTTTTCGGTCCGGGTCGCGGGAGATCGCCTCAAAGACTACGGCGGCAGAGAAAGGCTGCTCCGGAGGGATCCTGAAGGAAACCGAAAGAGAGCCGGCCTCGAAAAAGCCGACCTTTGCGGAAGAGTTGCCGATGTCGATCGCGAGGAGCATCGCTCAAAAATCAAAAAAGTGACATTTGATTGCCACTTTTCAGGTTACGGGTTCGGCGGTCAGATCAGCCATTGAGCGGAAGCCCGTCGTACACGACGTTCCAGCCGTTCTTGAGGCTAGTGTTGAGACTCTTCGAGAACCATTCCTCGGCCTTGTCAGGGTCGTCGTAGATCTGCACCGAGGGCGCGGATTCTCTTGGGTCAACACGGCAGATCGCGCCGCCCTGGTCCGCGGTCTTCAGGCACAGAAGGGCGATCATCTCGTTCTTTTTCAGCACCGCGGTCCTCACCTTGACTTCGGTAAGGTCCACGGCCCGGACGAGCGGGAATTCCGCCTCCAAGTCGGCCTCAAGGTCCTCGAATTCCGAATCGAATTCCTCTAAGTCGTCTTCGATCTCGTCGTAAAACTGTTCAAAATCGTCAAATTCTGAGTTCATATCGATCGATCTCCATTGGGATCCCTGAACCTGTATTCTCGCATATGCCGGGCGATTTGCATAAGCTCCCTACCGGAGCGCCAACACATCGCCGGCCCGGACGATCTCCTTGCCGCCTTCCGTTCGGACAATTAGCGCACCGTGTTCGTCGGTCCCCTCCGTAACGCCTTCGATCCGTCTGCCGGCAGCTTCGACCTTGACCCTTTTTCCGCGATGGTACGACGAGCGCGCCGCCCAATCGCTCAGGACCGATCGGCGACCTGTAGCGGTTTGGGTCCTTTCACATTGAAAAAACAGGTGCTTTACAAGCGCGTCGAGAAGTTCTTCGCGGTCTCCGGGAGAGCCTGTCTCGGACTCGACGGACGTCGAAACGGAAGCCAGATCGGACGGTAAATGCGAAGATCGCAGATTGATCCCGATTCCGATCACCACCGCCGTGCCGACAGCGGTCTCGGTCGTTTCGGCGAGGATCCCGGCGATCTTTCTACCGTCAACCAAAAGATCGTTCGGCCACTTGATGTCGCATGCGATCTCGTAAAGCTCTTTGAGCACGTCGTTTACGGCGACTGCCGAGGCGAGCGTCAGCAACGGCAGGTCTTTCGGTTCGAGTTTCGGCAGCAGGACCGCGCTGAAATAGAGCCCGGCGCCCTCGGTTGACACCCACTTTCGGCCGTGGCGGCCGCGGCCTTCGGTCTGCTCATCGGCGACCACGCAGAGGCCTTCCGGCGCTCCTTTTCTTGCCTGCGAAAGCGCCTCGGTGTTTGTCGAAGGGAGCGATTCGTACCTAAGGATCCGCAAATCCATATTTGGAATGATGAACCGGATTCGTCTCAGGACACAGGCTTCCACATCGAATCCGTGTAGAAGCGGTTCTCGTCGAAGAAATTTCTCACGACCTCGAATCCGCTCTCCGCGGCGAGGTCCTCTATCATCGGAAGGTCGTATTTCTGGGAGATCTCCATAAAGATCGGCTCCCACTGCCTGAAACGGTATTCCTTCCCAAGCGCCTCGATGCGAACCGTCTGTTCTTCTTCGCTGATCAAAAAAGACCTCGCGGCCCGCTCGAGCGGGTGATAGCCGGCGTAATGCACGAATTTTTCGGGATCGAAATTGCCGCCCAGCTCGCGGTTGATGCGCTTCAGGAGGTTAAGATTGAACTTCGGGGTGACGCCGAGCGAATCGTCGTAGGCGTTCAGGATCGTGCGCGGATTCTTGTGGAGATCGAACCCGATAAGGACCCGGTCGCCTTTGTTCACGACCTCGCGCAGGTTTCTGAAGAACTCCACTGCCCGTTCGCGGCTGAAGTTCCCTACGTTCGAACCAAGGAAGAGTACGATCTTCCGCCTGTCCGACGTTTGGCGGAAAGTTTCGAGGCGCGCGAAGTAATCGCCTATCTCCGGCACGATCTCGAGCGAAGGGAATCGCTCGCGGAACGCGCGGGTCAGCGCATCGGTGGCCTCCGACGAAATGTCGATCGGGACGAACCGGAAATCGGCGCCTTCTTCGAGCAAGTGCTTTACCAGGACGGCCGTCTTCGTTCCGTCACCAGCACCGAGCTCTATCAGGTCGAACGCGTCGCTGTTTGGACCAAACGCTTCATAGATCGCGCCGCCCTGATCCGTGAAGATCTCCATCTCCGAACGGGTAAGGTAGTATTCCGGGAGCTTCATTATCTCCCGGAACAGGCGCGAGCCCTCGTCATCGTAGAAATATTTCGATGAAAGGTACTTTGGGTCGGCCGAAAGGCCTTTGTCCACATCTTCCGCGAACGCGCTTTGGCCGGTCCTGGTAGAGTTCTTCATTCTGATCCGTCCGGTAAGTCTTTCGCGTCAACGTGCCAGGCGGATTCCGGTGAACTGCCAGCGGAGATGCGGATGAAAGAAATTGCGGTATGTCGGGCGGCTGTGGCCCAACGGCGTCGCGACAGACGCTCCGCGGAGCACCATCTGGTTGACCATGAACTTTCCGTTGTATTCACCGACGGCTCCCGGGGCTATTCGGAATCCGGGGTAGGGAAGATACGCGGAATTCGTCCATTCCCAGCGGAGACCCCATTCGAACTCCGAGCTCGCCGCCTCCCATTCGAACTCCGTCGGAAGCCTCATCCCTTTCCAGGCGGCATAGGCCGAGGCCTCGTAAAACGATATGTGGCATACAGGGTCTTCCTTTCTTACATCGCGAAGCCCTCCGAGGGTGTACTGGTGCCACATTCCGTCGACCTTCTTCCAGTAAAGCGGCGAGTCGACATCGTTCTCAAGGACCCAGTCCCAGCCTTCCGAATGCCATAGCGAGAACTCTTCGTAGCCTCCGTCCTCGATGAACTCGAGAAACTCGCCGTGAGTGACCAGGTCCTTCGAGATCTCGAAGTCCTCCAGGTGCACCTTGTGCCGGGCGAGCTCGTTGTCGAAGAAGAAGCCCGATCCGTCGAAGCCAATTGCGTAAAGTCCGCCTTCTATTTCCGTGAATTTCCCGGTGTGTTCCGGACGCCTTTCCACTAGTGCGAAATCGTCGCGGTAAACGGGATAGAGCGGGTTCAGCGAGAACGTGTACTTGAGGTCCGTAAGAAACAGCTCCTGATGCTGCTGCTCGTGATTGATCCCCAACACGACCAATTCGCGAACTTCGTCCGAGATGCCTTCGTCAAACAGGTGGCCCATCGCGCCGTCGACGTGAGCGCGATATTCGACGATCTCTTTGACGGTCGGCCTGGAGAGGTCTCCCCGCTTGTGCCGCGGCGTGCGGTCGCCGAGCGTGTTGTAGTAACTGTTGAAAAGAAAGTGGTACTGCGGATGGAACTCCTCGTAATTCTCGAGACGCTCCTTCAGGATCATCTGCTCGAAGAACCAGGTCGTATGCGCGATGTTCCAGCGCGCCGGGCTCACATCGACTATCGGCTGCGGTACGTAATCTTCGGGCTCGAGAGGCTCGCACAGCTCTTCCGTATAGCGCCGAGTCTCGAAATACTTCGCGGCGATGTCCTCTACACTAGGGTCGATTGATGTCACTGGCTGCATTTGGTCAATTAAATCAGATGGAAGGGAAAAGGCAAATATGATTCTTCCGGACAGGCAGTTAACGGATCTTCGCCAAGGCTTCGTTGCAGGCTTCAGCCAGATACGGGTCGGGATCCACGGCACAACCCGTCAGGAGGGCTTCGGCGCTCCTGTCCCCGATCTCGCCGAGTGCGAATACGGCTTCGCGTTTCGTGTCCGGTCGGCCGCGCTCACTTGCAAGTACTTGCCGGAGCACGAACGATATCGAAGCGAACTCCGGCAATACTTTTGTCAGGTCGTCCCGCGGTCCGAGAGTTCGTTTGAACCTGGAGGGCAGGAAGCTTTCGGGAGTCGTTTTCGGAATTTCCGTGTTCCGGGTCCGCCCAGCGATCAGTCCCGCCGTGCGCGCTGCGGATCGCCTCAGGGCTTGCGTCTTGTCCTTTGGCTTCTGAGCCAGGACCTTGGTCAGCGCAGGTAAGGACACTGCGCTTCCTACTGCTCCAAGCGCTTCGGAAGCCGCTGCGCGGATCGCCTCTTCGTTGTCCTTTTCAAGCGCGCGCAGAAGCGAAGTCTCAGCCGAAGGATCCCCGGTCCTCCCCAGCGCGATAACGGCTTCCTTTCTTACAAAATCCTTCTTGTCGTTCAGAAGCGGGATCAGAGCCGCAGCGGCTTCCGAAGATGGAAGAGCGGCGAGCGATCCGGCGCCGGTGGCGCGCACGATCGGTTCGGGATCGGAAAGCGCGGGGATTACCGCGCGGGAGGCCTCAGCCGTACCGATCACTCGAAGCCTGTACAAGGCGTCGCGTTTTTCCTCGACTGTGCCGTTGCGAACGGCCGATGCGAGCGAGTCGATCTCCCCGGGTACCTGACCGAAGGCCGAGAAAGCAAAGAAAAACAGCGCGGCCGCGATGCCGGCGCTGCGAAATGACTTTCTAACGTTGCCGAAATCCATCAGACCGACTCGACGACGCTGTTCCTTCGGGCAGTTTCCCACTCGAATACCTGCCTTGCCCGCCTGTTCTCACGGGCGGCGGAAAGAAAGTTTATCAGTTCGTCGGAAAGCGGGTCGTGATCGCGTTTTCGGGAGGAGGCAGGTGAGTAAGAATCAACGCCCTGGTCGGGAATGCCTTTGAAGAAGTCGTCGGGGCGCAACTGTTTTTTGTCCTTGGCCATCTTTCTCACCTCGCGTTCCGAAGACGGCCAAAGTGGACATTTGGGCTTATGTCCCGGCCGCCGGCATCGGGTACTTGTCAGTGTTCAGGATTCTAATAAGTAATGTCTCCTGTGTCGGTCTCGAGAGCAGTTTGTAGACTATCATACGTGTAAAGTCCCCGTAAACACTTTGATCCGCCACGGGACAGGCTAGACAAAAGCATTTCAGGCACTTAGAATCCGCGTATGTGGTTTTTCCCGAACAAACTCCTCCTTAAATAGCCACTCGTTGAACTGCACTTCTCAACGGCGTGGCTTAGCTCATCAAATCACTCAAAAAACAGAACTTGTCCGGATCCCGGGAAGGGGCCGGGCGGGACACCATCCCGGGTCCGTTCCGGGCAGGGCTGTTCGAAGGAGGACCGTGGCAGGCGGCATCGCGGAGCGAGGATTGAAATGGACCAGAAATACTTTCCAAAAAAGGTAGAGAAAAAGTGGCAGGAGCGCTGGGCGGGGAACAGGACTTTCGAAGCGCGGCCCGACAACGAACTCGAAAAGTATTACTGCCTCGAGATGCTTCCGTACCCTTCCGGCAGACTTCATATGGGCCACGTGCGGAACTACTCGATCGGAGACGCGGTGGCGTGGTATATGCGCCTGAACGGCTTCAACGTTCTCCATCCGATCGGCTGGGATTCGTTCGGACAGCCGGCTGAGCAGGCTGCGATCAAGCAGGGCGTGAACCCCAGGGAATGGACCGAGGACAACATCTCGCAAATGAAGGCCCAGCTGAAGACGCTCGGGATCGGCTATGACTGGTCGCGCGAGATCGCCGCCCACAGGCCCGATTATTACAAATTTGACCAGTGGTTCTTCCTGAAGATGCTCGAGATGGGCCTCGCCTACCTAAAGGAGTCCGAGGTTAACTGGTGCCCGAAGTGCGAAACGACTCTGTCCAACGAGCAGGCTTCGGGCGGCATTTGCTGGCGTTGCGGGACGCAGGTAGAAAAGCAGTCAAGGCCGCAATGGTTCCTGAAGATCACGGCCTATGCGGACGAACTGCTCGCCGGGATGGACGAGATCGAGGACGGCTGGCCAGAAAAGGTCCTGACGATGCAGAGGAACTGGATCGGAAAGAGCGAGGGCGCGATGATCGATTTCGCGATCAAGGACAGCCCGGGAGGGATCGATTCCGTGAGGGTCTTCACGACCCGAATCGACACGATCTACGGCGTGAACGCGATCGTCGTTGCGTCAGGACATCCCTTGATCGAGACGAATACCGGTTTCTTCTCAGAGGACGTGAAAACGAAGATCGATCAGATCGAGGCCGAGCACGCGAACCCAAAGGATTACGAAGTGGAGATCGAGAAGGACGGCATCGACACAGGACTGCACGCCTTGAACCCGTTCAGCGGCGAGGAATTGCCCGTCTGGGTCGGCAACTACGTGATGATGTCCTACGGGACGGGCGCGGTGATGAGCGTGCCGGGCCACGACGAGCGCGATCACGAGTTTGCGACGAAGTTCGGGCTGCCGGTCGTATCGGTGATCGAGCCCGCGGACGGTTCCGATGTCCGACAAGAAGATGGAAACGCGTTTACAGAAAAAGGAAGGCTTGTGAACTCCGGCGAGTGGTCCGGGAAGCCGAGCGCCGAAGCGATAAGCGAGATGACATCCTTTGCGGAAGAGAAAGGCTTCGGCGAAAAGGCGGTGACATACCGCCTGCGCGATTGGGGCATTTCGCGCCAAAGGTTCTGGGGGGCGCCTATCCCGATCGTACATTGCGGAGACTGCGGCACCGTGCCGGTGCCTTACAAGGATCTGCCCGTCGAGCTTCCGGAATCGGCGCCGTTCACGGGCATCGGCGAGTCGCCGCTCGCCAAGGTCGAGGAGTTCGTAAATGTCGAATGCCCGAATTGCGGCGGCGATGCGCGACGGGAGACCGACACGATGGACACGTTCGTCGATTCGACCTGGTACTACTTCCGGTACTGCGATCCGCGGAACGACGAGATGCCGTTCGATCCTGCGATCGCGGCGTACTGGCTGCCCGTGGACCTTTACATAGGCGGCATCGACCACGCCGTGATGCACCTGCTTTACACGAGGTTCTGGACGAAGGCGATGCGCGATCTTGGACTGGTCTCGTTCGACGAGCCAGCCAAGAGTCTTTTGACGCAGGGAATGGTCGTAGGCGAATCGTTCTACAGCAAGAAGAAAGGGACCTACTTTTTCGAGGATGAGGTTGAGTTCAAAAGGGACGGCCAAGGCAGGATCACCGAAGCGGTGCTCAAGTCCGACGGCTCGCCTGTGAAGGTGGCGGTCGAGAAGATGAGCAAGTCCAAGCACAACGGCGTGGATCCCGACGACATGATCTCGATCTACGGCGCTGACGCAGTACGGCTGTTCGTCCTCTTTGCGGCGCCCGCGGAGAACGAGCTGGTCTGGCAGGAATCCGGGATCGAGGGCGCCGTGCGCTTTCTTCAGCGCGTATGGAGGTTCGTGCTTAAGTGGCGCGAGACGGTCTCGGGCATCGACGTCTCATCGGGAACCCCCGAAGAGATGTCGAAGGCGGCCTCGGACCTTCGAAGGAAGACCCACCAGACGATCCTTAGGATCCGGGAGAATTTTGAAAGCCGGCAGTTCAACACGCCTGTGGCGGCTTTGATGGAACTTTCGAACGCTCTGGGCGACGCGCCGTTCGAGCCTGAAAGTGCAACGGTTGTAGAGAGATACGCGGTCCGTGAGGCGCTGGAATCGCTGATCATTATGCTGACGCCGTATGCGCCTCACTACTGCGAGGAGCTTTGGGAAGCGGTCACAGGTTCCACCGGCGGGATCCTTGCATCCGGGGCGCGGATCCCTGAGGCGGAAGAATCCGTAGCGGCGAAGGACGAGATCGAGATCGCGGTCCAGGTCAACGGTAAACTCAGGTCCCGTGTCTATGCGGCGCCGGATGCTTCGAACGAGACTCTGGAGGCAGCGGCGCTGGCGGATGAGAAGGTAAAGGAGCACACGGAGGGAAAGCAGATAGTCAAAATGATCGTGGTACCCGGCCGGCTCGTGAATGTCGTTGTCAAATGAAGCTCCGTAAGTGAGTGCCGCAAAGGGGTTTCCGGGCGAGGAACAGCACCGTTTCGGGCGGCAGGCCCGAGTCCGAAAACCTTTTCCGTGCTAACCTTTAAGCCTTGATAACCTCGCCCAAACCATTTAGAATTGCGGAGAACCTTGGATTGCAACCGCCGCGCTCGGCATTTAATCAGAGCCACATTCCTATCCGAACCTCCGAAATCAGCGTTGAATAACGATGAGAGAGTGTCAACACTGTAAGACCTGCTATGCGGATGACGTCGAAGCCTGTCCCACCGACGGGATGCCGACGATGCATACGATCAGCGGGGAACCCGTGCTTGAGGGCAAGTATCACCTCGAAAGCCGGATCGGCCAGGGAGGAATGGGAGTCGTCTACAAGGCGCGTCACGCATACCTGAAGACACTCCACGCTATCAAGGTCATCCTTCCCGATCTCGTCGGCAACGACCCGGAACTCGTAAAGCGTTTCCGTCAGGAAGCACTCGCCGCGGCGGCGATCAGGCACCAGAACGTTGTGCAGGTGACCGACTACGGAGTCGCCCAAGGCACGATGCCGTTCCTAGTGATGGAATTCGTGGAAGGCGAATCTCTGCACGATCTTCTAGCACGCGAAGAAAGGCTGGCGCCCGAGCGGGCATTTGAGCTCGTTACCGCGATCTGCGGCGGCATCGGCACGGCGCACAGTCAGGGGATCGTTCACAGGGACCTCAAGCCCCTGAACATAATGCTCCTGAAGGGCAAGGACAAGCCTTCGGAAGCTGTGAAGATCCTGGACTTCGGTCTTGCCAAGATCAAATCGGGAGAGCTTCTCGGGTCTTTCATCCAGGCTCAGACCACCGGACTTATGGGCTCGCCGTATTACATGGCGCCTGAGCAATGGTCCGACGACGAACTCGACGCGCGATCCGATATTTATTCGATCGGAGTAATGCTTTACCAGATGATTGCCGGCGACGTGCCTTTCAAGGGCTCGTCGATCCCGGCGATCATGAAAAAGCACCTGACAGACACTCCTCCACTTTTCTCCGAAAGAGGCATCCAGATCCCGCCGGATGTCGAGAAGGCGGTGTTTCACACGCTTGAAAAGGACCGTAGCAAGCGAACGGCGACCGTCGATGAACTGATCGACGAGCTGGCTTCGGCGCTTGGCATCTCCTCTCCGGGCGTTACTTCGGTCGGGCACCAGACCGGGCACGCGCTTCCGGTGGCGCCTTTGCGCGTCCTGACGAACCCGCCGAAATCAAAGGTCTACTTGAACAAGGAAGAGGCCGGCGTGAGCCATCAGGACGGATGGCTTCTTCTGGAGGGGATCCAGTCCGGCAATCATCACATCAAGGTCAGCCACGAAGGGTTCAAGGATTGGGAGTCCGACGTTTTCTGCGACGGCAAGCCCGTCGAGGTCGTGGCCAGGCTCGACAAGGAAGGTGCGGGCACGCCCGCCATATCTCAGCCGGGCGACAAGACGGTCATCTTCGGCCAGGATACAGTCACCGAAGGCGAATCGCACGGGACCGAGGTGCCGGAACGTGTTCCGCAGGCGACGGTGTTTCAACAGGTCGACACCGGCGATCAGCAGGGCGTTTCGACCGGTCAGACGATAATTTCGACGCCGGCTTCGTCAGGGCTCAAGCCGATCCTTATCGGCGGCGGTGCTCTCGCGGCGGTTCTGTTTTTGGTAGGTGCGACGGCGGTCGGATTGTACCTCTCCGGCGTATTCGATCGTTCCGCGGTGAACTCCGGGACCGATACTTCTCCATCCCCGACGGCCGAAGCTACGGCTGAATCGACTTCTCCCGGAGATTCCACTGCGTTCGAGCCCGACATGGTCGCGATTCCCGGCGGCGAGTTCACGATGGGCCGGAACGACGGACAGCCGCGTGAGCGGCCCGAGCACAAGGTCACCGTCGAGTCCTTCGAAATGGACCGTAACGAGGTGACCAATGCAGAGTATTTTCAGTTCGTGGTGGAAAAGGGCTACAAGGTGCCGGAGCATTTCGTGAACGGCCGCCCGCTTCCGGGAAAAGAAAAGCATCCCGTCAATCTAGTCACGCTTGAGGATGCGAGGGCATTCGCAAAATGGCGCTCGGAGAGGGACGGCGTCACGTATCGGCTTCCGACCGAGGCCGAGTGGGAGTACGCGGCGAGAAACGGTGCTGACGGAAATCTTTATCCGTGGGGAGATCAGCACAATGAGAACGTGGCTGTCATCGGCCAGCTTGCAGATCTGAAGCCCGTCGGGTCGATGGAGGGCGGCGCCAACAAGTGGGGGGTAGAGGACCTGATCGGTAACGTCTGGGAACTGACCTCAAGTCTCGGAGCCGCGTATCCGGGAAGCGAGATCGCGATCGAGGAAAAGGTCATCGTCCTCAGGGGCGGCGGATTCTTCGACAGTTTCACGGGTGAGAATGCGATCACTTCGACCTTCAGGGCGCTGGTTCCCCCTGAGTTTAAGGACAAGAGCCTCGGTTTCCGGCTCGTGAAGTGATCCGTCCGGCCTATTCCGCAACGCAAACTCGAACGGAGTCTGGCAGCGATGTCAGGCTTTTGTTGTTTCAAGCGACAGACCGCGCCGCGGCGGGTTTTCGGTCGCGGCAGGTAAAGGTAAAATAATCGTTTCCGGGAACCCGATGACCGCATCCGGCGGACCTCCGGAACTCGCCCCGCTCAGGATGAAGATCGTTTTCGTCGTAGAAAAGGCAAAAGACCGGCCCGCCGAAGAGATGACCTTTGAGAAGCCGGTGATACGGTTCGGCCGCGATTCTTCGCAATGCGAGGTGGCGGTCGAAAACCGCGACTTCAAGATGGTTTCCAGGGCGCACGCGGAGGTCCGTGTCCACAAGGGCAAATGGATCGTCCGAGACCTCGGCTCCAGTTTCGGCACCTTTGTTTCCGGTCAGAAACTTTCCAATCCGAGGGAACTTGCCGTCGGCAATACAATCCAGCTCGGTCCCGACGGCCCGAAAGCCCACGTGATCTGGATGGAGGCCGAAGCGGGCGAAAGCGCCCCGGCTCCCGACAGACAGCAGACTCCAGTCTCCGCCCCTTCGGCACCGCCGCGTCCCGCGGAACGCCAGGTCAGACAGCCGGCACCGCCTTCGGCGCCGGAACCGGTCAGTGAGGAGCAGGTTCCGCAGCCGGCCGCGCCCCCCAATTCGAAACAGGCGTCCGCCGATCTCACTTTCGAAGATCAACCCGGAGGCCCGAAGTTCAAGGTCGGCTCGGGAGAGACCTGGCTCGGCCGCGACCCGAACTGCGACGTCGTGATCGAGGCCTCGGCCGTTATGGTCTCCAGGCGACACGCGAACATAACCCCGCAGGACGTCGGATTTATGATCGCCGACAACAAAAGCTTTAACGGGACCCTCGTCAACGGCCACCGGATCTCGACGCCGACTCCTCTCGCCGATGGCGACACGATTCAGCTTGGGCACGGAGGCCCGATCCTGAAGTTCTCGTCTGAGGATGCCGGTGTCCCGGCCGCTCCCAAAGGTTCGATTCCCGGCGCGCGACTTCCCGCCGAATCGGTCGAGGCAGGGACGATGGTCTTCAGGATGGGGGACATCGCGAAGCCCGCCGCGGGAGCGTCCGGCGAAGCGCAGCTCCTGATGCAGATCTCCTTCGACGGACGAAAGGAACTGACAATCGGCAGGAACGAGGCGAACGAGATCACGCTCGACGGGCTGCAGATATCGAACCGGCACGCAAGGCTGAAGAAGTCCGGCGACGACGTGGTGATCGAGGACCTGAACTCCACGAACGGCGTTTACGTCAACGGCAGCCGCGTCACACGCCATTTGCTCCTGCCGGACGACTCGGTCCAGATCGGCGCGTTTGTGATCCGAGTGGACGATGCCGGCAATGTCGTTGTTTTCGATACGCGTTCGAAGACCCGGATAGATTCGGTCGGGATTTCCAAGGACGTAAGGAACAAGGCGGGAAAAGGGAAGATCCGCCTGCTTGACGACGTCTCACTTTCGATAGGCGCCAACGAGTTCATTGGCGTACTCGGGCCTTCGGGATGCGGCAAGACCACTCTGATCAACGCGCTGAACGGGACGCGGCCTGCGACCGAAGGCCGCGTGCTGATCAACAATCTTGATCTTTACCGCTACATTGATTCGCTGAAGCAGTCGATCGGCTCGGTCCCGCAGGACGACATCATCCATCAGGAACTGAGCGTTTACAATACTCTCTGGTACATCGCCAAGCTGCGGCTCTCAAGGGACGTCTCACGCTCCGAGATCAACCAGATCATCGACGAGGTCCTCGACGTCACCGGCCTGAGCGAAAGGCGCGACGTCGCGGTGAGAAGCCTTTCCGGCGGGCAGAGAAAACGCGTCTCGATAGCGGTGGAGCTGATCACAAAGCCTTCCGTGATCTTCCTCGACGAGCCCACTTCCGGGCTCGATCCGGCGACCGAAGAGAAGGTGATGAGGCTCTTCCGCCAGATCGCCGAATCCGGAAGGACCATCGTGCTGACGACCCACGCGATGGAGAACGTGAAGCTGTTCGACAAGATCGTAGTGCTGATGCGCGGAAAGCTCGTGTTCTACGGGAAGCCGAAGGACGCGCTTATATATCTCGGCGTCTCGAACTTCAAACAGCTCTACGACAAGCTCGAGGAGCCAGCCGCGGCGCGGATCGCCGAGACGGGCGAAACTCAAAGGACCGCCGCTCTAGAGGAGGTCGCCGACGGTTGGAAACGAAAGTTCCGCGAGACGCCTCAATTCCGCGACAACGTACAGAAGCCCCTCGAGGAGATCGAGAAGGAAGATTCGTCGTCGGCGAAGAAATCCCGGAGACTGGGGATCTTCGGCGCGATCCGCCAGTTCTTCACGCTCTCCGCCCGGTACGCTAACGTGCTGTTCAAGGACAAGTTCACGCTCGCGATCCTTGCTTTGCAGGCGCCGGTCATCGCTTTCCTGGTCTTCATCGTGATGGGCGAGAACCAGCCCAGAGACTTCGTATACTTCGCGCTGTCGCTGTGCGCGATCTGGTTCGGGACCTCCGTCGCCGCGCGCGAGATAGTCCGCGAGAGGAAGATCTACCAGCGCGAGCGCATGGTGAACCTCGGGGTCCTGCCGTACGTGGCGTCGAAAATGTTCATTCTCGGCATCATCGTGGCGATCCAGTGCTTGCTTTTGTTCATTCCGCTCGAGCTCGCGAACCTGACCGGCCTGATGCCTATGCCGGGTATGTTCCTTGGGCTTCCCCAGCTCTTCACGATGTTCCTGACCGCCGGCGTCGGCATCGCCATCGGACTGTTCGTCTCCACGATAGTGAGGACATCGGAGATGGCGACCAGCCTCGTTCCCCTTATCCTGATCCCGCAGATCGTGTTCTCAGGATTAATCGGCGTGCCTCAGGGTATTAACAGGGTCGTGGGACTCGCGATGCCGGCGGCGTGGTCGTTCGATACGATGAAGCGGTTCTCTTCGCTCGACACGCTCGAGCCGGAAGGAGCGCTGACGAATGGCCCGACTAAAGGGCGCGGTCTTTACGACCACGTCGAGCAGCAGAACGATGAACTGGTCGACGACGCGAAGCGAAATATAAGGGAGTACGAGAAGGAACTGGAGGACAAGCTCAGGGACGCGGAAAGGCGTGCGGCGAACGGGGAACAGGTAAGGTACGACGGCCTTCCCGACCGGCCGGCGGTCGGCGGCCCGACAAAGGTCCCGGAGGACCTCAGCAACTACATCACGTTCCTGCATCCGTGGATGCATCCCGTATTGAACCAGGCAGTGCTCCTGTTCATGTTCACTCTGCTATTTCTCTGGACACTGATAATATTGAGACTTCAGGACCCGGTCTGAAGGAATTATAGATAATGAGATCAAAACACATTTTGCTTATCGCACTGATCGTCCTGGCCACCTGGCCTTTTTCCGCCTGCGGACAGAACTCCGCTTCGCGCGACCGAGTCTCGGAATATCCGCTGGCTCCGGAAGCGATCCGGAACGCGAGCGTCGAACTGACCGACGGCACGACCTACAGGCTCGCGGACCAGCAGGGCAAGGTGGTGCTGATCAACCTTTGGGCGACCTGGTGCGGCCCGTGCCGTAACGAGATGCCGGAGCTCGTCAAGCTTCAGGAGAAATACGGCCCGCAGGGCTTCGAGGTACTCGGGCTGGACGTCGATCCGGAGCCGCTGGCGATGATCAAGCCATTCGCGGAGAAAATGGGCATCAATTACAAGCTCGGCTGGGCGGACGAAGATCTTGTTACGGAGTTCTTCAATATCACCGAGCGGAACGGGATTCCGCAGAGTTTTCTGATCAACCGTAACGGCGAGCTGACGGGCGTTTTCTTCGGCGGCGGCGAGGAGACTATCGCGCAGATGAAGGAAACTGTGGAGAAAGTGGTCGCAGGGGAGTGATTTGAAATTGTGGCCCTATTTTGTCCGCGCGTCGAGTCGGGCATCACCCTCCTTCTGCGGCGCGAAGCGCTGCTCTAAACCGGGCGGTGGAGCCGCAAATTGCGGCCAGTGAACCGATTCAGCCCTCATCTCCCGGAATTCCCGGTTCCACCATTATCGTCTTGAAATCGGCAAGGCTCACCAGACCGGGTCTCGCTCCTTTTGGTTTGTGTACGAATTTCCGAAGAGTGTACCTGACCGCCGCCTTCGATTCGCCGCGAGCTTTGCTGTAGAACGCGGCAAGTTTCGCCGCGTCGACGAGCGTCGAGACCGGGATCTCCTTCCTGCCCGGGTTCCTTATCACTACGTGCGATCCGGGATAGTCCGCGGCGTGGAGCCACGTGTCGAGCGAGTTCGCGATCCTGAAGGTAAGGTGGTCGTTGTCCTTCGATTTCTTGCCAACGAGGATATCGAATCCGTCCCTTGATTTGAACTTGCGGGTTCCCGGCGGATCGTCGCGGAGGACCTTCCCGGCCTTCTTCGCCGCCACGGGAGCCGGAGCGGATTCCTCCAGTTCGAAAACCGCCTCTCTATCGCCCGACTCGAAAGCGTCCATTAGATCCCCTAGCTCGCTTTCGATCCTCAAGGTCTCTTTCGAAACCTTCTCCAGCCGCTCAGCAATCGCCGTTTTCGCGTTCCGGGCCTTAGCGTACTTCTTGAAATACTCTTCAGCGGCTTCAGAGACTGAGTGCCTTGGATCGGCCGGGATCGTCACCAGAGGCGTTTCCTCGTCGAAATAATCCGTCACCTCAAAGCCTTCGCCGGACCTACTTGCGTTCGCGACGTTGGCGAGTAATATGTCGCCGAGCCGCTTCCATTGCTCCTCGTCTCCGTGGTTCTCGAGATCGTCCTCGAGCGCCTTCCGGAGCCTCTCCTGCTTCTTCAGGTCCTTCTTCAGGCGAGACTCGGAGGATCGGAATGCTGAGAGCAGCCTTTGTTCCTCTTCTGTCTTTCGGTAATGTGTGTCCAGCGCTTCGGAGAGGGAATCGAATCCCGAAGCGTCGAACACGTCGCCGTCGGAAATTCTTCCCGGCGGCGCCTCGGGCGGCTCGTAGATCTCACCCGGTTCCGGACCTTTCCCGCGTTTCATCGCCTCGACGATCCTGTCTTCACTATCGAGAAGAAATAGATTGGACGACCTTCCGGTCAACTGCATCACGAAGCGGTAGCCCGTCTCGCCTTCAAGCTCGGAGAACGCGGCGAGGCGCATCGAAATGATCCGGTCATTCTCATCCTTTTCCAGCGATTCGATCGTCGCGTTCACGAGGTGTTTTCGGAGGATCGCCGCGAATGAACCGTCCTTTTTCGAGGCCTTCTCAAGCTCCTTTAGCTTCCGTTCGATCAGATAGAGCCTCGGGGACTGAGGCTCGGCGCTTACGAACAGGTACTCGCTTCCGAGACGCAGATCGATGGCGAATCTCGCACTCCCAAGCGTGATGACGCGGCCAAACTTCTGTCCGGTCACGCGGGGCGCGATCTCATCGACTAACTCTCGAAGGGTCTGCTCATTCATAGAAAAAAAATGCCGATCGACGCGCGACCGGCATCACGGACAGACCATTATAAAGGAAGAGGGATCAGAGTTCCCGGACGACGAGAGTACCGGACAGAAGGTCGTGCGCGGCGCGCCGGTCGCGGTCGAACAGAGCGGTCGCGAATCCGACCCCGAGACAGGCGACTGAAACCAGATATACCGCGGCGCTGACCGCCGACTGGTGGAAGCTCGGGTAGTTTTCTCCGCCTATGTCGATCATCTCCAGCGAGAAGATATGCATTCCGAAAGACTTACCGGCGAAGCCCACGCTGGCGGTCAGATAGACGAACATAACGATGGCGCAGGTCGCGGCGAACGAGGCTAGTCCGGTCATTGTGAACCAGTTGCCCCCTGCGATCACGAACGGAAGCAGGAGCACGAAGCTAAGGAAAGATCCTATCAGGAAGTCGAACATGCCGGCATTGAACCGTACGCTGAGCGACGCGTAATCGTCGTACTCTTCTATCGACTCGTCTTTGGGGACCGCTTTTTCAACCTTTTCCTCGACATTGTCGGCCTTGGCCTCCGGCCGCGTCTCGGGTACCTTCACGGCAGGCGCCGGAGCGGAAGGTTCTGCGGGTTTCGCCTTTGGCGCTTCGGCCTTGGTCTCGAGCGAAGGCTTCTCCGGTTCAGGATCTTTCTTCGCGACGGCGGGCGCAGAGGTGAAACTTGATGAAAGTCTTGCCGGAGGAAAGTCCGGGTCCAGCTCGCTTGTGTCGTACAGGTCCTTGATGGGAAGCGACTTCTTTTTCTTTACGAGCTTTGGTTTCGGGGTCTCAGCTCTCTTCGCCGCGGGTTCCGTTTCCTTTGGCCTGACTGGAAGATCGTCCGTCCGGGCCGCGATCGTGAAAGGGAAGTCCTTCTTCGGTGCTACTGCGGTCTTCCCGGGAGCCCTCGGAGTTTCCGTTACAAGGTATCGGCTCCTAGAGCTTTCGATCCGTTTCAGGGCGTTGCTCAGGTACCGGTTATCAGTTTCCGCTTTGGCCGGAGCCGCCTCGGAGGTCGCCGCGGAATTATCTGCACCGGCGGGCGACGGCGACGATCCTTCCGTGTTCCCTGAATTCTTCATTCGCTGCTGGACAGCGTTCTGAAGCTGCAGCCTCCATTCCGGCAGCTGCGCGTTCTGGTTCCTGAACTCGACAAGGGTCGGGCTGGTCATTTTTGATCCGATCTGTTCCGTCGCCGTCGACTTCCTCTCGGGCTTTGGGCTAAGGGGTTTGGCGGCGGGCTTCAGCTTGAAGTGGTTGGCTTTCTGCATTAACGAATTTCCTCTTTCGTTGATCGGTATATGAAGACCTAAGAAGCGGGGGCCGGACCGCGTTCTGCGGCGAAGTAGAGGCTTTCGGATGCTCGTCGAAACAACGGCATGCCTTTCCGGGTGAAACGCCTTACCCTGTACATCGGGCCGGCGTAGGATTGTGCTAATGATCTGCTTGCGGACTGTGAGATCCGCTGATATGACAAAGACTGAGGGAATACTATCAGAACCTACTTTAAGCCGTCAACACTAAACTGATGTCCGGAAACAGATTAAATGTGATTGGAAATGGCGCCCGGCCGGGTTCCCGCTTCGAGTCCGCGAATTGGAATTCGTAAACGAAAAAAGGGCCGGCGAAATCAACGCCGGCCCCTGTTTCATTTTGACACCCTTCAACGGTCGTCGGTCACCCTGACCATATCCGAACGTTCTTCGGCGTTCTCCGTTTTCTTTTCGTGCCGGTGCAAACCGCCATTCGAGGTCTTGTGGATGTCCCGATCATCTCTTCCCCCGCTGCCGGGATCGGTCTTGTGGATCCCGCGCCTGGATCGGGACTCCTGCTCTTCGCGGCCGTCGTCCGGCTGCACGAATGCGGGCATTTCGTTATCCTGATCCTGCGAGGCGTCCTTGCCGACCATGTCGGCGATCTCGCCCAGGTCGATGAAAAAATCGGCGACGTCGATCAGATGCGGAGCCGTGTTCGAGCGGAAGCCGGCGACCTCTACTCGGCAGCCCTTGTAGGCGACGGCGTTGACCGCATACACAAAATCCTCGTCGCCCGATACGAGCACCGCCGTGTCGTAACTGCCCGCAAGGCTGAGCATATCGACCGCGATCTCGACGTCGAGATTCGCCTTCCGCGTGCCGTCGAAGAAAGTCTTCAGTTCCTTCTGCACGACGCGGAATCCGTTCCGGCGCATCCACAGGAGGAATCCCTGCTGGCGCTCGGCGCCGGCATCAACACCCGTATAGAAGAAAGCTCTTAACAAGCGCCCGTCACCGAGAAGGACCCTCAGAAGCTTGTTATAATCAATGTCGAGGTTATGAAATCGGGCGGCGTGGAACAGGTTGTTTCCGTCGATGAAAACGGCTACTCTGCCTCTGTACCCAAACTGCCAGGTGGAACTGGTATTCGAGTCAAACTGCATTTCAAAGATTCCTTGCTTTAATAAACCTGAATTAAAGCCGGACCGAGTTTGACTGCTGACAGAAGGTGATACGAGTTTGCTAACTGGTCTTTAATAATTCTTGCCCTGAGGGCGAAAAACAACTTTACGATCGATTGCAAAATAGTTCTGTCAATTTGAAAGTGTCAAGTATCAGTCGGCTCCTTGCGTCCTTAAGTGTGCCTTCTTGTTACCTTTGAGGTCAAGCTAATTATTTGCTCGCCCGCGGTTTGAACGGTTTCCGGTGAGGGGAAGGCAGTGAGCCGAAGAAGATGAACGATCCCGATCAAGACCGAACACATATGCCGCCCGGCGAGATGGAAAACTGTCCGAAGTGCGGACGGAGGACGCCTCCCGACAGACTAAACTGCCTCTACTGCGGCGCCGTCCTCGAACTGACCGAGGAACAAGAGATGGCCGCTCGCCCTGTCCTAAGGAAGATAGAGGTTTGGGAACCCGGATGGAATTTGGTCGTTACGTCGGCCGGAGCCGGTTCGACGGCGGAAGCCGCTGACCTGCTTCGCCTGGAACCTGAAGATGCCGAGGGCTTGTTCAAAGCCGCATCGCCCGTACCGGTCGCCAGGACCTCCTCAAGCGAAGAGGCCGACATCGTTGTCAAAAGGCTCGCCGCGCTCGGGATCGAGGCAGTCGCGGTGGCGGATGAAACGCTGGATCCGCGGAACCCCCCGAGGCGGCTTCGAGGACTAGAGTTTTTAGACGGAGCGATCAGGCCGGTGAAGTTCAACGATCCGCAGCCGGACGATCCGGCATTCGAGCCTGTGATGATCGTCGAAGGTTTTGTCATCCGCAAGCGGCTCGAATCGACCGAAAAGAGATCGCGCGGGAGTGAGAAGCTTATTGATTCCGCCGAGACGGGGGCTGACGAGACCGTGATAGATATCTACGGCGCCTTCGACGCCGGGGGTTTCCGAATACGGCAGGAAGGATTTGATTTCTCTTGTCTCGCGGACCGAAAGGCGTTCACGGCCTCGGAGAACATCCGGCTGGTCCTTGAAGAACTTCGGGACCGTTTTCCGGACGCGGCTTATTGCGGTTCCTACCGTAGCCTCAGGCGCGCGCTCGGGATCGTCTGGCCGCAGACCGAATCGACCTCTTCCGAAGGCGTGGAGCGGAAAAGTTTCCGGGGCTACGCGAAAAAGAAGGTCGCGGTCATCGACAACGAAGAGCAGTTCGCGAGGTTCTCGCGGATGATGAACGTTTTGCGCGAGCGATAAGCCCGCTATGGCGAAAGACAACAGAAAAAGCGGCGAATCGCACTCGGACGCGCTGTTCGGAGTGATGCCGGTTCTAGAGGCGCTTCGCTCCGGCTCCAGGAAGATCGAAAAAGTGCTAATCGCCGAGGGCAAGCCGCACCAGAGGGTTCGTGAGATAAAGACGCTTGCGCGCGAGTTCGGCGTGCCGTGCCGGCCCGTACCTCGAAATGTGATCGAGCGCGTCGTCGGCCGCGACGCGAATCACCAGGGAGTTTTGGCGTACGCTGCATCCGCGGGATACGCGGATGCGGACGAACTTATCAAATATCTTTCGGAGAAGTCCGAATCGCTGTGCCTCGTTCTAGACGGGATAGAGGACCCGCATAACCTTGGAGCGATCATACGATCCGCCGAATGCGCGGGCGTCGCCGCCGTCTTCGTGCCCGAACGCCGCGCGGCGGGACTGACGGGAACGGTCGCGAAAGCCTCGGCGGGCGCGGTCGAGCTTGTGAACGTCGCAAGGGTAACGAACGTAAACAGACTGATCGACGATCTGAAGGAAGCGGGATTCTGGATCGCGGGAACCGCCGGCGGGGCCTCGGAAGATTACTCGAAGCACGACTGGACAGGGAAGTGGGCGATCGTGCTCGGCAGCGAGGGCTCGGGCATTCACAAGCTTACCCGAGAAAAGTGCGATGTTTTGGTAAAAATCCCCTTGTATGGAAAAATAGACTCCCTGAACGTTTCGGTCGCGGCGGGAGTACTGCTTTTCGAGGCAATGCGGCAGAGGAGCGCGGCCGATCAGACAGCGGGAGAGGTTCAATAGATGTTTTGTCCAAAGTGCGGAACCGAGAATCCGGAAGAAGGGAAATTCTGCAGGAAGTGCGGAACCGATCTTTCGGGAGTCTCCAGAGCCCTCGGTAACGAGACCCATACTGGCCATGACCTGATGGGTGCCGGATACGGCGACAATTTCGGTATGGGTGTTAATGATTCGTCGTCCGGTTCGTGGTCCGGATCGTGCGCGACCGAGAATTCGCGCGATCCTGACGACCTGTTCGCGGCCGGCGTGCGAAGCTCGATCTTTGGAGTCGGATTCCTGATAATCTCCGCGGTACTTTTCTTCACGAATGTTGCGGGAGGCCAAACCTGGTGGTGGGCGATGCTCTTCCCCGGCTTCGGAATGCTCGCCGGCGGGGTCGGGAATATCGCAAAGTCACGACGGCTTGAGAGGAGACTTTCAGCGGGAGGCGCGGCCCGCAAAGGCATCGTCGGGTCCGAACCGGCCAGAAAAGCGCTTGGCGATGCGAAGACCGATTTCGTCTCACCCGGCCGATCCGGAAACTACGAGACGGGCGACCTTTTGCCTCCGAGCGTAGTTGAAGGCACGACGAAACATCTGAAAATGGACAGCGAGGGCGAAACGATGACGCTTCCGGAGCTGGAGCGAAGAGACTGATCCGCCCTCTGCAACCGTTTGCGCCTGATTCCGAATCAAGAGCTTGTTAATATCGAACTATTACGTGCCGCTTCATCCCGAGGCGGCTTTTCAGTTGGCGGTCCCTTTTCCGGGGCCGGAAGGAGGACAGGTCTATGCGATCATTCTTACGATTCCTCGGCAGTCTCGTCTTTCTGAACACCTTAGCGGTTCTCGCCGCCGCCCAGGCTGATGCAGGGAAGGCGATCGATGAGTTCATCTCGCCCTACGCAAAGGCGGGTCATTTCTCCGGAGTGGTGGTAGCCGCGAAAGACGGCAAAGTTCTCTTCGAGAGGGCTTTCGGGAACGCTAGCGCCGAACACGATGTGCCGAACACGCCTTCCACCCGATTCCTCATCGCGTCGATCACGAAGCCGATGACGGTAGTGGTCCTGGTCCGGGCCATTGAGGCCGGCAAGGTCCGTTTGGAGGACAAGCTTTCCAAGTATGTTCCCGATTTCCCCAGGGGCGACGAGATAACGATCGAGATGCTCTCGCGCCATACGTCGGGGATTCCGCACAGGGTTACCTCGCCCTTGGAGGAGGCGGAACCTTCTTCGCCGTCGAAAATGGTGGAAAAAGCGAAGAAGGCAAAGCTCGAGTTCGATCCGGGCACGGGCAATCTATACAGCTCGACCGGATACGCGGTGCTCGCAAGGGTACTCGAGGTCGCGCTCGGCAAGAGTTATTCGGAACTTCTGGAAGAGCACGTGTTTGGCCCTGCAGGTCTTAAGGATTCGGTAGACTTCCGCAGCGGCGAGGTCATCGAGCGGCGTGCGGAGGATTATTTTCTTGAAGGCGCCCACTGGACCACGACGCCGCTCAAGGATTACAGCTTCCTCGCCGGCGCGGGTTCGGTCTTCGGGACGGCGCGCGATGTCTATTCGTTCGGAAAGACAATGACGGACGGAAAGTTCGGCGAGCTCGTATCAGCGAATTTCGTGCGAAACGGAGTGTTTGCCGGCAACGGCAGCACCAACGGCTGGAGGGCGAACGTGCGGATAGATACGAATTCGGGGGTTGCGTACGCGCTTGTGGCGAATCTGGGTTCGGGCGCAAATGACGTGATCCTGCGCGCCCTGCCGGACCTGATCACAGGAAAGAAGGTCGAAGCGGCACCGGTCCCGCGTCCCGTGGTCGATTTGAAAGTGAAGAACGAGCTTTCCGATTACGTCGGGAACTACAAGCTCGGAAACAGCGGTTTCGAGATCCTCGTGCAGAACGGAGAATTATATGCGGGCGCATACAAGCTTCTGCCTTTGGGGAAGGACAGGTTCTACAGTTTCTGGAGCTATGCCGAGATAAGCTTCGAACGCAGCGAGGACGGGAAGGTCAATGGGCTGAAATGGGACGGATCTGGAGGCGTTTCAGAGTGGGTGCGCCAGTGATTAACGGAACTTCGAAAGCATTCCTCCCGAGATCCGATCCAAGATCTTGAAGTATCGCGTCGGGAATAGGCGCTGGATCGCGCTGATCTTCAGTGCGTCGTTTCCAATGAGGATCCTTGGGTCCTTCGCCTTGATCCCGTTGACTATCACTTCCGCGGCTGCTTCCGGAGACGTTCGCGCGACCTTGTCGAAGATCACGGGCGCGATCCTTTTGTCTTCGTCGGGAGCGTTCGCTCCCTGACGGGCTTTGCGGACGATGTCTGTCCTGATGCCGCCAGGGTGGACGCAGGAAACGTGGATGTCGGTCCCTTCAAGTTCGTGCCTGAGGCTTTCGGTGAAGCCGCGGACCGCGAACTTGCTTGCGCAATAGGTCGCCTGTCCCGGCGGTGCCATCAGCCCGAACACGCTTGAAATGTTGACGATGTGCCCGTGACCCTGTTCCTGAAGGATCGGCAGGAAGACCTTGGTGCCGTAAACCGTGCCCCAGAAATTGATCCCGAACAACCATTCCATATCCTCGAACGAGACTTCGGAGGTCCTTCCGACCATCGCCACTCCCGCGTTGTTGATGATGTGGGTTGCCGTGCCGAATCGGCCGACGACAGCTGCCGCCAGGGATTCGACGGACCTCAGCTCCGATACGTCGGTTTCGACCGCCAGGCAGTCCGCGCCGAGTGCTTCCAGCGATCCGAGGGTTTCTTCAAGGCCCGGAAGGTTAACGTCCGCGACCGCGATCCCGCGCACACCCTCGTTTGCGAAGCGGAACGCCAGTGCCCTCCCTATCCCGGACGCCGCACCGGTGATGACAACAACGCTTTCGCCGTTTATCGACATACGAAGTTGAGCGGTCTATTTACGCACAAGCGCACGCGCCGCGCCGGAATTGCCGACCGCGTCGAACACCCTCAAGGCGATCGCGAACTCTCCGCTTCCCGCGATATCCGTCTGGACCGTGAACGTCTCCGAACGGCTGTCCGGGATCCCGTCGTCGGCATAGACCGCTTTCCAGGGGCCGCCGTTGACGCTGAATTCGGCGCGTGCGATGTAGCTTGAAGTCTCGGTGGCAGAGAAACGGACCGTGACGGCGTTCCCGTTGACGTTCGGAGTCCCCGACACCGACACCGTGGGCGGGGTGTTGTCGATGTCGAACGGCTGGCTCGTGATCTCACCTGTCAATGCCCGCGCTGAAGGATTCGAAGGCAGATCGCTGGCGACGACTCGAAAAACATACCGGCCGTCAGCGAATGCAAGCCCGTCGACAGTATAGAAATTCTCCGTAAGGTTTTGCTCGAGCAGTTTGTACTCTGCATCGCGGACCTCCTTGAAGTAAACGGAATAAACAAGGTCGTCGCCGTTCCGGTCCTCGGCGCTCCACGTAAGGGACCGCGCTCCGCGCTGGTATAGCTTCCGGGGCGCCTGCGGGGGAACTACGATCCCGAAATCGGCAGGGTCCATCCCGGAAGTCTCTATGTTAGGGTCTATTGGGACCGTGGGATTCGGTGCGAGTCCCACGTTCGCAGGAAGAATCTCGATCGAAAGGATCTCCGGGCCGATGTTCGCAGGCAAATAGGATACGTGAACTTCCGAAAGGCTCGGATCTCCTTCTCCATTCGGGAAAACGGCGCGCCATTGCAGGTACGCCGCCGTAGGACTCGACACGGACTCGCCGGCCGCGTTCCCGTACGGCGCGCTCCATTCGCTCCAGGTCTCGTCGGGGGATTCCGTATTGCCGCTTCTGGTCTGGATCCGCACTCCGCCGGTGCCGCGCCACCATATCCTGCCCCACGACGCGCTGCCGGAAGCGTTCAGCACGGGCGACTCATATCTCGATTCCGTGTTCGTTTCGCCGCCGATCCTGTAAAGCTTGCCTTGGCTGCTCGTCGACGCGAAGAGCCTGTCGCCGAATACGTTTATCGCCGAGACCTGGCCTTCGCCGGTCTGAAGCGCTAGGGATTCGGTGCCTTCATTACGGATACTGTAGATCCTTCCTTTGTCGGATGTGCCGACCATCACGCCGCTGCCCGTTTGGTGAGCGTACAGCGCAAACGCGCTGACGGAGTCCGAGCGCCATATGATGTCCGCCTGTCCCGACGGCAAGAGCCTGTAAACAGCGGACTTCGCGCCGGTCAGATCGTACTTGCTCTTTTGAGGAATCGGAGGAGTAGGCGGTGCGTTCTTCGGCTTTGCGGCGGTCACGCTTTTCGCCTCCGGCTTGTCCTGATCGGGCTTGCCGTCGGAGGTTGAAACCGATTCTCCGAGCGCGAGCGCGTAGAGCGATCCGTCGATACCGAGGGCCAGCTCGTGGACCTCCCTCAAGGGCGAATCGAGCAGCGCGAACGCTTTCCGATCCGAACCGAACCGCAGAACTAACCCTCCGGGGTCGGTGCCCGCAAAGACGTTCCCGTTCGCGTCAGAGGCTAGAGAGATGATGTGCGTTTCGCTGGAATCGAACATCAGCACCTCCTGGGCTTCGGCGCCGGACGAGGTCACGCGGTAGATCCTGCCGTTCTCGCCGGTCCCTACGATCAAAGCGCCGTCCGACGCGACTGTGAGCGACCATATGTACTTTTCTCCGGGCTCGAAATAGACCGTCGGTGCGCCGCTCGCGGGGATCCTGTACACCTTTCCGTCAGGAGATGTCCCGGCGTAAACCGCCCCGTCACGTCCGATCGCGATCGCCGAAACATTAAGTTCGTCGAAGTCGGCGATCTGAGTCGAAGATCCGCTCTGGGAAACGCGGAACACCTTCCCGTCCGAACCGGTGCCCAGATAGATATTTCCCGAGCGGTCCACAGCGGTGGACCATATGTACGGCTGGGCGGTATCGGCGATCTCCTCGAAACCAGGGGAACGCCGGATCGTTCCGTCGTTCGAGATCGAAACGTTGTAGGCCTCGCCCTTCAGGACGTCTTCTTTCGAGTTGGTCGTCCAGATCGAAGGCTCGGATGCGGAGGCTGAATTGACGAAGAGAGAAAGCGCGGCGACAAAGAGGCAGAATTTCTTCATTTGTAGAATAACAAGCGAGCGGTAAATGCTTAATTCGGAACCTTTTGAAAATACACGAAAAAGCGGCAAAGCTCTAGGTTAGAGCGATGCCGCGTTCTTACGGATCTCGCAGGATCTAGGCCGCGTTCGACTTGCCTGCCTTCTCCCGGGGAATATTCTCTGGCCTTGCGGTGATGAACCGGATCGCGTCCTTTAGGTCGTCCGCGTCGCCCGTGATCAGCCGCGCGGTCCGCTCACGGGTGAAGTAGGCCCAGATCCATTCAGAGAGCACGAAGATGCGGTTCCTGAATCCGATCAGCATTATAATATGAAGTACGAGCCACGCCATCCACGCCAAAAATCCGCTCAGTTTTAATCTTCCGACCTCGACGATCGCCCTGTTGCGCCCGATGGTCGCCATCGAGCCCTTGTCCTTGTATCTGAAAGGAGATCTCGGCTCGCCCTTGATGTCGCCCAGGATGTTCTTCGCGGCGGACCACGCCATCTGCATAGCTGCGGGAGCGACTCCCGGGACGAGCGAACCGTCCTCGTTCTCGACCCTTGCCATATCCCCGATCACAAAGACGTTCGGGAGGCCTTTCACCGAAAGGTCGGCTTCAACGAGTACACGGCCCGCGCGGTCGGTTTCAGCGCCGAGCATTTTCCCGAGCGGGGAAGCCGCGACCCCGGTCGCCCAAACAACGACGCTGGAATCGATCCATTCGTCGCCGACCTTGACCTCTCCCGGGCGTATGTCGGTCACGAAACTGTTTAGGCGGACATCGACGCCAAGCTCCTCGAGATCCTTCCTGGCACGCTCCGAGAGTATTTCGGAGTAGCTGTTCAGGATGCGGTCCTCTCCTTCGAGAAGCATCACCTTTGCCGATCTGGTGTCGATCGCCTTGAAGTCCTTGGCGAGAGCCTGTCTCGCGATGCCGGCTATCGCTCCCGCGAGCTCGACTCCGGTCGCGCCCCCGCCGATGACGACGAAGTTCAGCGATTCGTGATCGCCTTTCTGGATCGCATCGCGCTCCGCCAGTTCGAACGCGAGCAGGACCCTGCGGCGGATCTCGAGCGCGTCCTCTATGGTCTTGAGGCCGGGCGCGTCGTCCTCCCACTCGTCGTGCCCGAAATAGGCGTGCCTGGCTCCGGCGGCGACGATAAGGTAGTCGAACTTGAGGGCGTCGTTTTTCAGCAGTACGCTCCCGCCTTCCAGATCGAATCCCACGACTTCTCCGAGCAGGACCTCGACGTTCGAAGCGTGCCGAAGGATCCTACGGATAGGCGAAGCGATCTGGCCGGGAGAAAGCACGGCTGTGGCCACCTGATAGAGAAGCGGCTGGAATGTGTGGTGATTCTTCTTGTCGACGAGCGTGATGTCGACAGGCTTGTTCTTGAGCGCTTTTGCGGCCTCAAGTCCGCCGAAACCTCCGCCGATGATCACGACCCTCGGGTTGTTCGTCCCTTCCTTTTTCATAGGTGTCCTCCTTCCGTAATATACAACGAACCCATCTGTGAATGGTTTCACAAGCAGCGAAAGTCTGTTGAGTCTATCGGGTCTGTTGAGTCTATCGGGTCTGTTGAGTCTATCGGGTCTGTTGAGTCTATCGGGTCTGTTGAGTCTATCGGGTCTGTTGAGTCTGTTGAGTCTGTCGGGTCTGTTGAGTCTGTCGGGTCTGTCGGGTCTGTTGAGTCTGTCGGGTCTGTTGAGTCTGTTGAGTCTGTCGGGTCTGTTGAGTCTGTCGGGTCTGTAGGGATTCGGGTCCCGAGTCGCGTAGCGACGATCTGCGTTTAGCCGTGGGTAAGCCCGAAGGGCGCCACCCACGGTGCAGGTCGAACGATCATCCGGAGTCGCGTAGCGACGACCTGTGTTCAGCCGTGGGAGGAGCGAATCGGAACCCACGGATCAAGTCGCCGCAATTGACCACAGCCGCGTCAGCGGCGGCTCGGGCATGGGTCGTTTAGTCTAATCAGTCTATCGGGTCTGTTGAGTCTATCGGATTTCGGGTCCGGAGTCGCGTAGCGACGACCTGCGTTTAGCCGTGGGTAAGCCCGAAGGGCGCCACCCACGGAATAGATCGAATGATCATTCGGAGTCGCGTAGCGACGACACCTGCTTTCGAAGATCGAGAAGCGCGGAAAACATCCTGAATTGCTTTAGCGTCGACATTTGTGCGGGCAGGCCGCCCGCGGTCCAAGGAATCCAATGTGCGGTTGCCGCCCTAAGGCGCAGCCCCAGGGAAGGGAATTTCGATCTCTCGCACGCGGGAGGCTTGCCGCTGGATTCCCTTCGCACATTCCATTTTGTCGGTATCTCCGTCTGAAACGTCGCTACTTCACGACTTGACGAACCGTGCTCTCACCCTCACAGGAGCGTAGGGTAGATCTGGTCCTCTTCCTCGGTACGATTCGCTTCTAAATGATACCTGATACCTTTTGAACAATACCGTTTTCTATTTCAATGTAAGCCTCGTCGTAATTACATGTGCTGCCGCGTTCAGGTCCGTACGTATATGTCATTCGATTCCCGCTACGAGAGATACTGGACGGGAATCCCATACTTTCCAGTAGTTCATACGGAGTCGTTTTCCCTTCATTAGCAATACAAGTGTCATAGTGATCTTTGACCCTATCAGCCGTGAACAGGTCCGTCAGTATCTTCCATCTAACCGCCCTCGAAGGTGCTGATATGACAAAGCGCTGAATAGTGCTGACCGTTGATTGAACATCAAATTCAAGGCGGCCTGCGTTCTCATTAACGAGACTGATCCGGAATTCAGAGCCCGGTTCAGTAACCTTGAAACTGCAACCTCGATCAAGCTCGATACCGGAAGTCGATATCTGCAAAGGACATGATGCTTCGATGGGAATCCAAATCCTATTGAAGACGATCCTCCCGTCCAACAGGTCGGGCGGGGCCTTTTCGACCCTTACGTGCTTGTCAATCTGGTCCAGTAGCTTCGGCAGATTCTCGTTGTCGCAAGATTCAAGTTGCCGGCCGTAACTAATTACAACTTCGGATGTTCCGTCTTGGGAGGTGTAGAAGTGTTGCTCGATGACAAATGGCAACTTCAAGTCAAAACCATTCGAGCGAATGAAAAAGATCTCGGGATTCTTTTCAATCTCCGCCTCGTCTTCCGGTGCCGCACATTCAGTGCGGGTTGTGAATGGGATACCGTCGAGTAGTGACGGCTTCAAATCGCTGTAGTCGAGGCCGCCGGACCCATCTGAGTATTTCTCAGCGTGGATAAGCAATAGGCTGCTTCCCCGCCTGAAAACCGCCAGAGAAACATTAAACTTCTTCTCATTGTAAGTCGGCTGGTGATGAAGCTCACCCAGAAACTCGAAGGAAGGATCGACCTCGATCTCCAATCTCGCCGCATTTGTGATTGAATGCACGTTGTCTTTCACATAGATATAGTCAAAACCCGGCTTTGGATCCTCCACCGATTGTGCCAGCATCGGAACGGAAAAAACGAGCGATAGAATGATGGAATAGATCTGGATTCTCATAACGGCAGTCAGGTGCCAACGTATCGTGCATAAATCGCCCGAGCCTCGGAGATGTCGTCCGTGCCCTGGATTATCGCCCGCGCGTCTCGGAAGAGCGTTACGGTGCGGCCGTCCAGCGAAAAGCGCAAAAGGTATTCGTTCCGTTCGGTTTCGAGGCTTTTGGCAAGCGATTCCTCCAGCTTCTCCAGGTCGATCCGCGTTCCTATTGCGGGCATTATCTGCACGGCGTTCCTTCCGCAGAGCGCGGTCAGGCTCTCCTGATTCTCTTCAGAGAGGAATTCGAATTCGCGTTTCCCGCAGCAGACGCAATCGGGGTCCGGCGCCTTCATCTTGATCTTGCGCCAGTCGCCGCGCCATATGTCGATCTGATGAAGCGATCCGTGAAGCGAATCGGTTTGCCCGGTCAGGATCTTGATAGCCTCCGTGACCTGCACCGATGAAACGCTCGCGATGATCGGCTGGATGACGCCCGCCGTATCGCATGTCGGAGCGGAACCTGCCGGAGGCATCTCGCCGAATATGCACCGAAGGCAGGGCGTCTCGCCCGGCCGGATCGTCATCGTCGTTCCGTACGAAGACACCGCCGCACCGTAGATCCAATTCTTGCCGAGCTTGACGCAGGCGTCGTTGATCAAGTACCTGACCTGGAAGTTATCGGATCCGTCGATGACCAGATCGACGTCCGAGATCAGCTCTTCAGCGTTGGAAAAATTGACGTCGGCGACGATCGCTTCGACCTCGATCCCTGAATTTACCTCCGCGAGCCGGTTCTTTGCGGCTACAGCTTTCGGCAGCCTTGCTTCGGCGTCGGCTTCGGTGAACAAAGTCTGTCTTTGAAGATTGGAATACTCGACAAAATCGCGGTCTACGATCTTGAGATGCCCTGTTCCGGCGCGTGAGAGCATTTCCGCGTGTGAAGCTCCGAGCGCGCCGCAACCCATTATCAACACTCGGGCACGTCCGAGCGCTTCCTGGCCTTCTCGTCCGATGCCTTCGAAGAGGATCTGGCGGCTGTATCGGTCTGGGTTCATTCGGAAGCTCAGATTACCACACGCGCGGCGGCCTGCGCTTCCGGCTTTTGTCAATCCAGAAGGAACTCTATGAACTCGCGGATCACAGTTATCGACCCGGAGCCCTTGTATTCTGCGGTGGCGGGAGACCTGAGCCTGTCGATCGAGGCCTTGAACTGTTCCTGTTTCAGACGGGTCCGCTCTTCGGAGATCTGAAGCTTTTCCTTTTCTCTAGCGAGGTCGAGGCCGCCTTTCTGAATGAAGCGCACGATGTTCGGAAGTTCCTGAGCGTCGAACCAGATGCCGTGTGGTTTGCAGGAATCGATCACGATGCCTGAAATGCGTGCGAAATTGCTGCGGTTCATCAGGACTCCGCAGGCGGGGCAGGGAACGTAGCGGATCTCGGATGGATGCTCCGAGCCGGCAATGTCTCCGAGCCGTTTGACGACCGCAGCCTGGCCTTCCTTCTCTGAACAGATCGATTCGAACGTGTCGATGTCGCACCAGACGCCCGCGCATCGCTCGCATTCGTGGATCTGCACGCTGTCGATCTCTATCAGCGTCAGCTTTGAGCCGCACTTGGGGCAGTCCCCGGCAGGCTTGTCAGACACGCTTGAGGTTGGGACGGCGTGGCTCCCACACAGGGGACAGTAGTTCGAGCCTTCGAAGATCGTCTCGAAGCAATTGGCGCACGACATCGTCTTCAGTCGGCTCCTGCAGTGGCCGCATCGGACTGCATTGTCGACGACGGACGCGCCGCAGTTCGGGCAGTTCAGGGCTTGTACTTTCATTATCAGAAAAATAGGAAAACGGCCGGGTCAGAGGGACCGGATCCGGGATTCGGCGGCTTTTCGCATTACGTTCTTTGGTGCTTCCCGGCCAGTCCAGATGCGGAATTGGAGAGCCGCCTGTTCGATAAGCATTTCGAGGCCTCCGATGGTGGGAATGCCGGCCTCTTCAGCGTCCCGCAGAAAGCGGGTACGTATTGGATTATAGACTATGTCGAAGGCGAGTTGAAGGTTCTTCAGTGATTCTACGGGCACCGGGGAAATATCTGCGAGTTCGCCGGAAGAGCCGACCGGACTCGCGTTAACTAACACGTCAAGGCCCTTGAACGAAGCCGGTTCACGATCGAGAAGCCTGACGGCGGCACCGAATCGCTGCAAAGCGGGCGTCGCTTTCGCAGTATCCCGCGAGAAGACCACGGTCCGCGCACGCGCCTTCGAAAGAGCGAAAATCGCGGCTCTCGCCGCGCCGCCGGATCCTATGATCCCGACTGAAGCGCCTTCCGGATCGCCGATCTTCGATCTGAGAGCGGCCAAAAAGCCTTCGGCGTCGGTGTTCGAACCGACGGTCGAGCCATTTTCGATCTTCACGGTGTTTACGGCGCCGATTGCTTGTGCGTCTGCTTCGAGGCGGTCGACGAGACGCGCGATCTCGGTCTTGTGCGGATGCGTGACGCTGAATCCCCTTAAATTCCATTCGATCGACCGGGTGTCTGAAGAAACCATGGTCCGGTAGAACTCGCTGACGTCACGAACCGCAAGAGGCAGGTAGACCGAGTCGATCGAAACCTCCTGGAACGCGGCGTTGTGAATGAACGGCGAGAGCGAATGAGAAACGGGAAGTCCGGCTATGCCGTAGATCCCGGTCGCTTCGGTGATGGAATCTGCCCTGTAAACCTTTGTCAGATCGTCAGAAGGGACCTGGCCGGGCGCCGATTCGGGACCTTCTGCGGGCGATGAATAGCCTATGGCGGATCCAAAGGCAGGACCGAGTACACGGGTCCAGATCCCGAATTCTCCCATCGCGATCGGGATCGTGTCGCCCGAACCTTCAAGCATCCTCCATACAGGGAGTGATTCCGCGATGTCGGAAGGCGTGCACGCTATCTTGGCGATATTTCGCGAAGGGTCCGAACCGGCACTCAGAAGTTTTGTTCGGATCGTCGCGAGTTCGACTTCTTCCGGAACTCCTTCGAAAGAATGGAACGAACGGATTATCTGCTTGTACTCGGGCGGGGGATCGGGGAGCTCGTCGGGTCCGGCATCCACCCGGTCGATGGAAGCCTTCAGCCTTGGATCCGACCAGAACGCTTCGATCTCATACGAGCTGACCTTGCGGAAGCCTCCCTGGCCGTCCCCGGAGCTTCTGAGCGTTCCGATCAGAATTCCATCGTAATTGCTACGCAGATCCGCGAGCCCTTCGACTGCTTTGGAAAGTTCGGACGGCTCGAGGCCGTCGAATCTCAATTCTACGGCAGACGCTTTCGCGCAGGCTTCCGCGGCCTTGCGCAGAAAGTTCGAAGCGCTCAGATCACTAACGCTAATACAGAAAAGCCCGCGCGCCATTCACTTGTCCTTTACGATGCCCCAAAGGGCGGCGAACAGCAGCACTACGACCCCTACCGCCGCGGCCACCACGACTGGGGTATTGCCGCTCTGTTTGACCGCGATCGCGGTGATTCCCCAGGCGATCGCCATAGCGTATGAGAATGCGTTGAGGCGGAACCTGACGAAGATCCCGATCGCGGAAGCGACCAGGATGAGCGCGGCTCCAGCGTAGGACCCGAACGCGGTCCGCGACTCGACACCGAGGGAGACAAGAAGGATCGTGATGTTGGCGATCGTCGCTACGGTGATCCAGCCGAAGTACAGGTTAAAAGGCGCCCGTATCAGCAGGATATCGGAAGTTGTCGTGCACCCTTTAGCAATAATGCTAATTACCGCCAGCGTGACCAGAATGGCAAGCATCAGTGCGACGCTGAGCGCCATCAGGTCGTAGTGCCACGCGGTAAGCCACGCGCAGTTGGCGGCGCAATTTACGATGAAAGGAAGGCGGATTCGCTTGAAGATCTCTTTGTGGCGATTCGAAGGCAGAGCTTGGTAGATCACAAAAAGCAGAAGACCAAGGTAGATAAGACTCCAGATCGAGAAAGCGTATCCGGCGGGCGTGATCTGGCTCAGATAGCGGTCGGAAACGGCGCCCGTGTCGGTGTCGTTAAGGATTCCAGCTGCGGCGAGATAGTTGAAAACCAGCACGCCGGCGAACGCTGCGGCGGATGCGATCTGAAGTAGCCTGTTATTCATACTTTCGGGGTGGTGTCCGATCTGTTTCGCCATTCTCCCGGAGCGGCCCTCGCTATCGGCGGATTCAGTATATCCGTTTGAATCGCCGACGCTAAACCTTGTCGGCAATGCAAAGGTCTTGCGCTTTGATTTGGAAATGAAGCCTCCGTTGAAGATATACTTGGGTGGCGTGTCATCACGATATAGTATGAGCGGCCCGTATATCGTCACCGTTCGGAGATAGAACGGCCCGAAGCAGGGGATGGCTGTCGGGTTAGGCCCAATGGCATCGATATTGCGTTCTTTTGGAACTGTCTCAGCAAGTTGCCCCGACGAAAGAAAGGGCGAAATCAGCACAAACGGTACTTATAACGATGAAGAAGGCACTTTTTAAGGCTCTGATGACAACGGCGTTCTCGATCATCCTGTCGATAACAGCGATGGGTCAGAGCGATGACGATAAGCAGAAGAAACCTCCGCCGAAGGATAAGAATCGTCCTACGATCCCGGTTAGGCCCAAGAACGACAGGCCGAAAGAGGACAAGAAGGACAAACCCAAGAAGCCTCCCGGTGAGTTTGCATACATGATGTTCGCAGCAAAGGAAGATTAGACGGGCGAACGAGGTAGAAAGAAAAGGCGGTTCCACGATCGTGGATCCGCCTTTTTTTTCTTTTAATTTTGGGGGCCTCGCTACTTGAAATTGTAGATGATGATCCCTCTCACACTCACAGGGGTTGTATTTACGAAAGTAGGGGAGAATCGCGACGCTTTCGAGGCGTTCAAAGAAACGCTTCGAAAGATCCCGGGGCCGTCGATCACTGAAGCAAAAACGACCCTTCCTTCGGTATCGATCAGAACCTGGACCTTCACGGTACCCTTGATTCCCTTCTGCCTTGCGATCACCGGATATTCAGGCTTGTCGAGGTAGATCGCCCTGCTGTTAACCACACCTATGTGCTCCGGTGCGCGCTTGATCTTGGGCGGCTCGGGAACAGTCTCGCGATCAGGCTTTGGTTCGGATCTATCCGAATCTTCGGATTTGTCAGCTGTAGGCGCGTCAAAACCGCCCTTTTCGACGTTGCTGCCTCTTCTGGCTATTCCATTAGAGGGATCCCAGTTCCTGTCGCCGATCTCGTAATTTCCGATCGGTCTGGGAAGCACGTCCGACGGTTTGCTCGAGATCGTCTTGGGAGCGCTGACCGGAATCTCTTCAATTCTTTGCACGTGATCTGTCCGGATGGGTTTCTTTTCAGAAATTGTCGCTTCGGATTCATCCGGCCGGTCGGCCGGGGTCTGACGTTCCGGCTCTGTTTCCGTAGTAACCGGGGAAAGGAGCTTTGCGATGTCTCCCGGCTCCACGCCCATCGCAAGTGTGTGGTTGTAAAGGCTGAAAACAACGGCGAAGGCAACGAGGGAAGCGACGAGGAATGAACTTGCGGCAAGAAGTGTGCGGCGAGCACGGGCGCTGGCCGGCCGGCCGGTCGATTCAACTAGTTTTTCGAACATATGTTCCTCCATAAATACTCGGTGCCGTGACGATAGGGTCGAGAGGACGCGGTTTGCGCCGCATTGCCTAACGACCCGGAGAGTTTTCGTTTGTTCCGAGCGAACTTTCGAGCGTAGAAATAAGAGGGCGGCGTGCGGGAGGTGCAGACAGCTGCGAAATACCGGCATCAGCTCGGCGAAACCCGGACAGTCGCGAGGTGATTCTGTCTTGTTAATTTGACCATCATCAGGCTTATTGAGTAAATATATAGGGCCTCAGGCGGTTGCCGTTTTGTATGGAACAGGAAAACCTACAGCGCTTCAGGTTTCTGATCAAGATCGCGCGTTTTTGGAGGCGGTTCCGCGACCGGTTTGCGGCGGCGCTCGACGTAAGCACCGACAGAAAGGTCGAGTTGTATGTCGAGCTTTCGAAGTCCGCCGGGCTGAGGGACGTGGTCTACTGGCTTCAGATAGTTTTCTCGTCAGGGATAGCGACCCTTGGGCTCATCCAGAACAGTTCCGCCGTGATCATCGGGGCCATGCTCATTTCACCTCAGATGGGTCCGATACTTTCTTCGGGACTTTCGCTTGCTTCGGGTGATCTGATACTTGCCATCCGCTCCTCAACCAATCTGATACTCAGCACCCTGGCCGCAATCCTTTTTGCAGTGGTTCTTGTCGCGTTTCTTCCTTTCAAAGACATAACGCCGGAGATCGAGGCGAGGACTGCGCCGAATCTCCTGGACCTGGTGATCGCACTGTTTTCCGGCGCGATCGGATCCGTAGCGACTTGCCGTCAGGTGCGCGGCGTTGTTACCTCGATCCCGGGTGTGGCAATCGCGGTCGCATTGATGCCTCCGCTGTGCGTCATCGGATTCGGCGTCGGCGTGGCGATAAGCTTCGATCCCGACAAGGGACTCCCGATCGCGGGCGGTGGAGCGCTGCTGTTCCTGACGAACCTCGTCGCGATCACCTTCACGGCGATGGTCGTCTTCGTGGCACTGAGGATCGATACGGCGAAGGTCAGGGAAAAGGTCGATCTCTGGAAAAGCACGGATCGTGAGAATTTGTTCTGGAGGAAACTCTTCTCGAACTTTCCCTCGTTCGAGAAAGCAAGGGAGATCAGAAGCTTTTCGCTGCGTCTGTTGATGGTACTCCTTCCGCTGCTTCTGATCTCGATCCCTCTCAGCCGTTCGTATGCCAATCTTCGCGACCAGATAGCGACGAAGCAAGCGCAGAACAAGATCGCGAGAGAGGCGCGCGAGATCTGGACAGAGACCTATGCCGTTGATTCCGAAGGCAACGTCCGGAGCTATCTGGACGAACTCCGGATCGAGTTCGAAGGCGAAAAAGCCCGTATCTTCTTGCGTATTTTCGACAATATCGGATACACGCAAGAAGAACGAACAGAGTACGTGCGGAGAGTGGCCGAGGCTCTTGGCCGCGATCCGAGTTCTTTGAGCCTGCAGCTTGTGGAGATCCCGACCTCTTCTAGGGAACAATTCTCGCCCGTGATCGAGACTGCGCCGACACCGCTTACCGTTCTTCAAACGCAGAACGTGTTCCTGCAGGAGGTCGGAACCGCGATCGAACAGCTGGAGCTCCCGCAGCCGGCACAGATCATCGATTACAGCATCAACCTGCGGCCCGACAGCGTAACTAATTTGCAGATAAGTTATCTGAGCCCGCGCGATATCGAAAGCGACGGAAAGGCGCTCTTGTTGTCCGAGATGCGCAGGCGGCTCTCGATCCCGAACCTGAGCCTCTCGTTCAACCGGATCTCGTCAGAGGTCGAGGAGATCGCGTTCCGAAGGAACAGCGCCGAGCTCGAGCAGGAGTCCCAGGACCTTCTGCGCAGCGCAGCAGCGTCCCTTCAGTCACATCCGGCCTTGAGGCTTCGGGTTATGATACGCGCGGTGGATTCGAACGAAGAGCTTACCGATGAGAAAGTGGAAGCGGTAAAACGAATTCTGATCGAAGAGTTTAAGGTATCCGAGGAGAGGCTTGCGACGGGGACCGTCGAGGGCGAAGACCTTTCAGACGCTTTCCAGATCTTTCTAAGAAGATGAGGAAGCCGCCCAAATGCGGCGGAAACAGATTTTTTATATGATCCACTGAGATCGATCTTAATTTAACAACGATTCAAGGAATACGCCTATGAGTGCAGAACAAGAAGGACGAGATTTTCTGGCGAGCGTCGACCGTTACTTTGACAAAGCAGCGGCTGCGACCTCGCATCCCGAGGGACTGCTGAAGCAGATCAAGATCTGCAACAGCGTTTACTCCTTTCAGTTCCCGATCCGCAAGGGCGACAGCTACCGAGTGATCAACGGCTGGCGCGCAGAACACAGCCATCACAAGCTGCCGGTCAAAGGCGGTATCCGTTACTCGATGCACGCGAGCGAAGCGGAAGTGATCGCGCTCGCGACGCTTATGACCTACAAGTGCGCGATCGTCGACGTGCCGTTCGGGGGTGCGAAAGGTGCGATCCAGATCAGCCCACGCGACTTTACGGTTGAAGAGCTCGAGCGGATCACGCGCCGCTACACTACCGAGCTGATCCGTAAGAATTTCATCGGTCCCGCGGTCGATGTTCCCGCGCCCGATTACGGCACAGGACCCCGGGAAATGGCCTGGATAGCCGACACGTATCTCGCGTTTCACGGCGAGCAGATCGATGCCCTGGGATGCGTTACCGGCAAGTCGATCGCCCAGGGCGGAATCCGAGGAAGGACCGAGGCGACCGGGCTCGGCACGTTCTACGGTCTCCGCGAGGCCTGCTTGATCGAAAAGGATATGAAGAAGCTGGGTCTCGAACCGGGACTAGATGGCAAAACGCTCGTGATCCAGGGGCTCGGAAACGTGGGCTACTACGCCGCTAAATTCTGTACTGAACACGGAGCGAAACTCATAGGCGTCGCGGAATACGAAGGCGGAATACACAAGCAGGACGGGATCGACCTTGAAGCGCTGATGGCCTTCAGGAAAGAGACCGGATCGATCATAGGTTTCGACGGTTCTACCGCTCTCGCGAAGAGGGAGGACGCGCTTGAGCTCGAATGCGACATTCTTATCCCGGCAGCGCTCGAGAACCAGATCACGAAAGAGAACGCACCGAGAATCAGGGCCAAGATCATCGGCGAGGCCGCGAACGGTCCGGTCACCGCCGATGCGGAACAGATCCTGGAAGAGAAAGGCGTGATGATCATTCCCGACGTCTATCTAAACGCCGGCGGTGTGACCGTCTCATATTTTGAGTGGCTGAAAAATCTTTCGCACGTAAGGTTCGGCCGAATGGGCAAACGGTTCGAACAGGGCGCTTATGACAGGATACTCTCGATCGTCGAGCGGGAAACGGGACGTACGCTGTCTAAGGAAGAAAAGGCCTCCGTCGCGAGAGGCGCCGACGAGGCGGATCTTGTCTATTCGGGACTCGAGGAGACGATGATCAGCTCGTATCAGCATACGCGCGAGGTCCTTCAGAGCAATCCGAAGGTCGAGAACCTGAGGACGGCTGCGTTCGTCAACGCGATCGACAAGGTCGCGCTCTGCTACCAGGAACTTGGGATTTTCCCGTAAATAGCGGTTTCTCCGATCCGGGCGGGCCGGACTACGTGGAAGTCCGGCCCTTTTTTTCAGTGGGTCGCCAGGCCGCAATTCACGTTCAGGTCCTGGCCGGTGATCGCCGCTCCGGCGTCGGAACTCAGGAACAACACCGTCTTCGCGATCTCGTCGAGCGTCTCGAACCTCTTCAGGAGCGTGCGCGAGCGGGTCGCGTCGATCGATTCCTGGGGAGTGATGTTGAATGCTTCGGCGAGCCCTTCGTTGAATTTCTTGCCGGTCTCGGTATCAGGTTGGAATCCGGGGATCACCGTGTTCACGGTCACGTTGTAGTAGCCGAGTTCCGCGGCGAGGACCCTTGTAAGCGCGAGGATGCCGGCCTTTGAGACCGCGTCGGCGGCGGCGAACGGCAGAGGGTTCTTGCCCGAGAGCCCGCCGATGTTGATAATCCTTCCGAATTCCGACTCCTTGATCTTCGGGATCGCGTGCTTGCAGCAAAGGAAGACCGACGTCAGATTGGAATCGAGCACGTCCGTCCACACCTCGTTCGGCATATTGTCCACCGAATAACCCACACCGACTGTCGCGGCGTTGTTAACGAGAATATCGATGTGGCCGAAATAGCTGACGGTTTCGTGAACGATGGTTATGATGTCCGACTCGCTCGAGGCGTCGGCCTGGATCCCGAGGACCTTGCCGCCGAGCATTTCGATCCCGCTCTCGGCTTCCTTCAGCGTTTCCGCGGTCCTGCCGTTGACGACCACGCTCGCTCCCGCTCGCGCAAGCTGTTCGGCGATAGCATATCCGATCCCGGCGGTGCTTCCGGTCACGATCGCCACTCTTCCGTTCATTATGTTCATTGAAAAACCCCCAAAGCCGCGGAACAATCCGGCCGCGAACCTGATCTGTTTGCTGAGTCTAACTTCTTACAGGTGAAAATCGAAAGCGCGCTCCTGCGGGCGACGATCGCAGATGAGCGGGTTCACGAAAACAAAAAGGCCGCCCTTCAAAAGGACGGCCGGTTCATTCGATGGTTTCGGTATCGGCTACTTCAGGATCGGATGCCCGCCTCCCCGGCTGTGGTCCATAGTGTTCCGGAACCTGGCTCGGTCGTTGTGATAAAGCACGATGTGTTCTCCTTCGTACCTGACCACCCGCTCGACGCGGTCGAAGTTGCTCGTATGTTCGGCGATCAGGAAGGACCTTCCCGACGGCGAGATCACCATACCGGCGGCGTATATGTATCCGCCTTTGTCGTACTTGGTCCCTGCGTATTGGGCCGCGGCCACCGCTATGTCGGGCGAGTACTTGCCCTTCGAGTCCTTCGTCCTGTCCGCGTTCCCCACGAAGATGGAGTAGTCCCTGTGGCGAAGCGATCTTGTAAACCTGTTGTTTCGGTTCTTAGCGATAGCAAACAGGTTCGTCAGGCCCCGGTCGATCGCTCTTAGCATTTCCTTCGGCAGCCCTCGGGTGGAGTAAACCGTGGCGCCCTTGTCGGTCCTTGAGGAAACGGTGAAACGGTCCCCGGAGATCCTCTCCGCAGCCGCCTTCGATGAATTACCGAAGCCAGGGAACTGTGACTTTGTCTGCTCGCCCAAAGCGAGGAGCATCAGCGCCGAGATCAACAGAATGAAACAAACGATCCGTGTGAAGCGGTTCATAACTTTTCTCCGTTTTGAAGAATCAGGTCTCTACGGGGATCGGAAAGCGCAATATCCGTGCCGCCGCTCTGGAAGCAGGGTCAAGGGGACGTATGTGCCGGATCAACACACGATATCGAAAGGGGATTGCGCTATATCCGTGCAGAGAGCCGGATACCATGTGGTTGGGAGGATCAGAGGATGAGACTCAGCTTTCCAGCCTCTGTCGCGCGTTTTCTATGAACGAGTTTAACATATGGGCGACCCGGCGGGTCATCTCGGTCCCGATCAGTTTCTCGCCCACTAGGCCCGCGAGCACGTGAAGGTCGGACGCCGACTCCCTTCTGAGCTCGATGTTCTGGGAGAATTGAACCAGGGTCGATCGGCCCGACTTGGGCAGGAAATCGGCCGCGTATCTGAGAAGGTTGTACCGCTCGATCTCGACCGGCGCCCATTCGACGCGCTCGTCGCTGTTTTCCGTCTCGCGGACGGGGAAGCGCTCGACGAACGAGCCCACAAAAGGTATGTCCGCCCGTATCTTCCAGTACGTCACGCCCTTCGAGTCCGTGTGAATAGACTCGATGCTTGGCATATACTCGATAAAGTTGGTGATGTCCGCGAAGAAATCGCGCACACGGTCGAAACCCGCGTTTATCTCGAAAGTTTCGCTGAAGTCAGCTCGGACTTTGAACATAAGTAAGCGTTCAGAAAAGAGATCGGGACCTGCGGTTGTCCGGGTGGTCGGCAGAGGTTGCCGGCGCCCGGCTTCAGACCGCACTTTGCGGCCGCGCTGAATAAACTGAAATTCTATTACCAGATGGACGAAAAACAAAATCAAACTGGGATCAGCGTATCGCTGACCTGTGCGAACTGCGGAGGGATAAGGTTCCTGCTGCGTGAGGACCTGTCGGAAGACCAGCTTCTTGTGGCGGAGCGGATCGAACTGATTCGAACGCTTTCCGGTGAAGCCGGCCTCGTGTTCTGCGCAAGATGCCTCTATCCTGCGCGTGCGCCCGAAAGCAAGGTCTGAGACATAATACTCAGCGAGGCTTCAGTACTATCTCGAAAGTTTCCCTGACCGCGAGCCTGTGCGAGGCGAGTTCCTCTAGAAGTCTGCCGTGAGACCCGAGTCCCATTCGGTTGGCTATCAGTTCGAGCACAGGGACATTCCCGAGCGGAACCAGGGTCGAGCGGCCGACGGTCAGCCTTATGTTGTGATCCAGCTCGCTCAGAAACCTGTATCCTTCGGACAAAGCCGAAAATCCCGGTCTCGGAAGCGAACCGGTATCGAGAAGCCTTTCCAGAGTACGGCGCGTCGAGCGGTTCCCCTCGTCATCCGCGAGCCCGGTCGCGAGCTGCAGGTAGCGGATCGCGAAGTAAACGTCCTGCAGCCCGCCTTCGCCGTATTTGAGGTCTATGGACCTTCCGCGCGTGCCGCCCGATTTCTCGGTCTCGAGGCGATGTCTGATCCGCCAGGACTCGGTCCGGAGTTCGTCTTCCGCCATTTCAGCGGCCCTTTCGTGAATTATCCGGCGGAGTTCACGCTCGACCCGTCCGTCAAGACCATTCGACCCCAGGACCGTTCGCGCCTTTACGTACGCGAGCCACTCCCAGACGACCGAACGTTGACGGAAATAATCGTACAGGGCAGAAACGCCGATCGATGTGGCGCCGCTGTTTCCGTCGGGCCTTAGGCGGAGATCGACCTTGTAGAGCGAGCCTTGTCTTGTCAGGCTCGAAAGAGCGGTCACGAAGATCTCGACGGCCTTTGAATAGAACTCACCGTGTGTTTTGCCTTCGGCGGGCGAAGCGGCGGAATCGTCATAGACAATCAGAAGATCCAGGTCGGAATGGTAGTCCATTCCGCCGCCGCCGAGTTTTCCGAGTCCGATGATGTTCCAGCGCGGCTCTGAACAGGCGTCGCTGAACAGCTCGTGAAGCCGTCGAGAGGCAACAGACTCCGCAGCCTTTAACGAGGCTTCCGCGAGCTCTGTCTGCATCGATTTCGCCTCGTCGAGACCGATCGTGCCGCAAACGTCAGCGACAACTATCCCGAGCATCTGCCTTGACCACTCTCTCCTAAGGGCCGCCAGCTTCGCGGCATAATCTCCGGCTGCGTCACTCACCGCCGCCGCCATTCTTTCGTGCGGTTTGGCATCGGTGACTTGCTGGCTGCAGGTAGCAAGCTCTTCAACACGCACAGCTCCCGACCTCAGAAGTGGCGCGAAAGGCCGGGCATAGAGGTCGAGCCGTTGGAGGACTTCTATTTTTTCCGGCGGGAGTCCTTCGAGGCTTTCCGATTCAAGAGAGAATTCGGACCGCGCAGCCGCTTTGGGCTGTCTGCCGGACATTCGCTTCTTGCGATCGCCTATCCCGGCGTACTCTGTGTGATCGAAGAACCGCGTGAAGATCGTGCTTACGTTCGACGTGTGTTGCCTCAACTCCGCGATGAATTCCGGGGAACCGGACAATCCCATTCTGGTAGCGAGAAGCTCTCTCCGCGATTCGTCATCCGGAACAAGATGTGTCTGCAGGCCATGCTCCATCTGAAGCCTGTGTTCGGCCTTTCTCAGAAACACATACGCACGGTGAAGCCGCGTGAACTCTTTCTCGCTGATCAGGCCGCGGTCGGCGAGCCTCGAGAGGCTTATCAAAGTATGAGGCGCCCGAAGCCACTTGTCCTCGGCGCCGAACGCAAGCTGAAGCGCCTGCGCGATGAACTCGATCTCGCGGATGCCGCCAACGCCCAGTTTCACGTCGAATCCGGAACGGCGTATCTTTTCAAGGTCGATCTTCTGCTTTGAGCGAAGGACGTTGCCCAAAGCGTTCTCGACCGTCTCATCCGGCGAGAAGACGTACGGTTCTACAGACCTGTAAAATTCCTGGAAAAGAGATCCGTCGCCCGCCGCGTTCCGGCTTCTGATCAGGACCTGCTTTTCCCACAACTGGGCCGAATCGCGGTAATAAGACTTTGCCTCTTCAAGCGAGACCGCGAGGGCTCCGACGCGTCCATGCGGCCGAAGCCTGTGGTCCACACGGTACGCACCGCCTTCACCCGTGGGATCGCTCACGAGCTTCGAAACGAATTCTGCCAGTTTTACGAAGTACTGCTTGTTGGAGACCTTTCCCTTCGAACCCTGTCCGAAGGTCGTTCCGTCGGTCGAATAAAGGAACAGCAGATCGATGTCCGAAGAGTAATTGAGTTCCTTTGATCCGAGCTTTCCGAGCGCGATCACGCAGAATCCGGCGCGCGCCGATTTTCCGTGCTCGTCGATCTCGAGAGGCATCCCGAAGCGGTTGTCGAGATCCTGTCTCGATACCTGCAGAGCGTATTCGAGGATCGCGTCGGCGAGGTTCGAGATCTCTTCGGTCAGCTCGGCGATCGTACCCAGGCCGCGAATGTCTTTCAGGAAGATCCGGATCAGCTCGCGCCAACGGAAGCGGGAGAGCATCACGGCGGGCGCTATCTGGGTGTGGGTCAGCGCAAACCGGGCCAGAGATTCGAGAAGCTCCTCTTTCTCCCTCACTTTCCGGTCGAGCCTCTCGCGGCCCAGCCACCTGACATACTCCGGATTCTGAAGGATCGTCGCGGCAAGAAGGGGGCTGTAAGACGCAACACTCAGAAGGTCCGACAGAAGGCTTTTGTCGTTTGCAACCCTCCTGGCTTCGGATGGGTGTTTTTGCGAGAACTCGGCAAAGAACCTTTCGGTGCCGGAGGGGTCCGGCAGGTCTCTTATGAGGGGCTCGATGTTCTCCATTTTGGTAGCGGTCGCTTAAATGATAAACCTTTAGCTTCAAATGGCAAGACACCAGTTCCAGGTCGAATCGCGGTTCCACAGGCGGCGGCTCGACGAGCTTCTGTTCGACCGCTTCCGCTCGCTAAGCAAGGCCTATCTGCGCGGCGTCGTGAAAGAGGGGGGATGCGAGGTGAACGGCTTCGAAGCGAACGCAGGAGAGATCGTGAAGACGGGTGATTTCGTCGAGATCGAGATCGACGAATCGAGGGAGGCCGGGATGGCTGCCGAAGAAATGCCGCTTGACGTTTTGTATGAAGATGCTGAACTTCTTGTTGTAAACAAGCCGGCCGCGTTACTCGTTCACCCGACGAACTACGAAAGGAACGGGACGATATTGAATGCGATGACCTTCCACCTGAACCGGGAAAGCGCCGAAGGCTCTGAGTTCGTACGCCCGCACCTGATCCACAGGCTCGACCGCGAAACATCCGGCGTGCTCATCGCGGCGAAGGACCAAAGATCTTCACGCATTCTCTGCTCGCACTTCAAACGGGGGCATTTCAGGAAGGAGTACATCGCTGCGGTTGACGGTCTCGTCTTCGAAGACGAAGGCGAGATCGATCTCCCTGTCGGAAGGAATGCCGAGTTAAAGAAGTGGGAGGTCCGGGAGGACGGGAAACCGTCCGTGACGCGGTTCGAGGTGCTGAAAAGGTGTGAAAAAGCATCGCTTCTGAAGCTCGAGGCGGTAACGGGACGCACGAACCAGCTAAGGATCCACCTGGCCTCGATCGGCCAACCGATCGTCGGCGACGAGATGTACGGCGGAAGCGAGTTTCGCCGTATGTGCCTGCACGCTTCGAGGACCGAATTCTGGCACCCGAACGGTTCCCGGAGGCTTGTGATCGAAAGCCGTCCCGATTTTCTCGACGATTCCGATCTTCTCGGCTGAGACCCCTCTCACTACTTCTTCGGAACCTCCGCGATTATTCTCAAAGGCGCACCGCTCCCGCCCTTGATCTTCATCGGCAGAGCGATGATCCGGAAACCCTTTTCCGGAAGCTTGTCCAGGTTCGCGACGTTCTCGAACGCGGGAATGTCGTTTGTCATTAGCGCGACGTGGCTTTCGAAAAGCTCCGATTTGCCGCGGTCGATGCTCGCCGTGTCGATCCCGATCGCGTTGATTGTCCTGTTCTCCACAAGCCATTTCGTTGCGGCCGGGTCAAGCCCCGGAAAACTCAGCTTTGCGACGGCCGCATCGCCGCGCTCCGCGGTGCCCAGGTACTTTTCCTTGTCGGGGTAGAACTTCCCGAAGCCGGTCTGAAGCAATAGGATCGCGCCATCCGGGATTCTTCCGTTCCGTTTCTCCCATTCCTCCAGGTCCGCGACCCTGACCAGATAGTCCCGGTCGTTCACCGTCTTCGCTGAAACATCGACCTTGAACCCATCCCCGATAAGCTTTTCGAGCGGGATATCATCGACCGTCAGCTTTCCTTCGGCGAAGTGGATCGGCGAGTCGATGTGCGTGCCGCCGTGCTCGGCTCCCGAGTAGTTGTATGCCGAGTAGAAGAAGCCATTGGGGTTCCGGCCCTCGAAGACCTTATCGTGCTTGAAGGTCTCGGCCGTTACCCAGTAAACAGTATTCTCGTCAAACGGATAGGAAAGATCGACGATCTCCGTCGCCGAAGGCGCCGAAGGCTCGGCGGATGCATTCGCCGGCTGTGCCGATCCGCCTCCGCAGGCGGTAATGAGGATGGCGAGAAAGACGAGAGACAAGAGTTTCATTCGGAGCTCCTTTTTGGGAAGATTCTGTCGCCTGCGGCTCCGCCGCCGGTGTGTGCGTAAAGGCTTGCCTTTCCCGATGGATGGAGTGAGGATCCACGGGGGCTTAAGCCCCCAATCGATCACGCCGGCTAAAGCCGGCCAGGAAACTATCGAGGATCCGTGATCCCCGGCTAAAGCCGGGGGCAATTGATGGCGGGCCTCAAATAGGCAGAGCCGCCAGATCAAACCTGACGTCGTCTCATAAAAAAGAACGTCGTCGCTTACTTGCTCTCCAGACACGGCTTTTCAGCCGCCTTTTCCGCAAGCTTTCTCGCCTCGACATTCGCGTTCGGGATCGGCTTAACTACGTCCGTGACGCAGATCCTGTCCTTCGTGATCTTCGAGACCGTCAGGTATGACGCTTCCTTGTTCGAATTCGGATCCACGCTGGCGTTAAAGCGGATGATCAGCGCGAAAGGCTGCCGATTCCCGTCGGTTTCCCGGAATCTCCATTCCGCCTTATTGCCGACGTAAGAGAAGGCCCGGGAGACAATGCCGCCGAGGTCAAGTTCGTGACTTTTGCCCGAGGTTTCGACGACGTTCACCGTCTGGCGTATGTCGCTTTCGATCACTTCCAGATGGTATCCGAACGCGCCCGGGCACTTCTGTTTCGAGTAATAGCCCTCCATCTCCGACTCGATGGTCTCGCACTTTTCCGGATCGAGGTCCGAGTACACGGAATCGATCTTCGGTCCCGAAGGCGTCGGACTCGAAGTGTTCGATCCGTCACCCCCGGTCGCCGAGGGGTCACCGGACAACGCGCCTTCGGGAGCGTCCGCGCCTGTGGTGGAAGCAGCTGACGCATCGTTCGAGGCGGTTCCCTGACATCCGATCAAGAAGGAAAGTGATATCGCTGCAAGGATCGCGAGAAGTGGTTTCATAGGGTCACCTTATCGTTACGGTCATCTTCGTCGAGAGGTCTCCTTCACCGAAGTTCCGGACCTCGAAGACGTAGTCGCCGTCTTCCAGAAGTTCCGCTATAAGGGTCTTGCTCTCTTTTTCGATCTCGGCCTCGCCTTTTATCATCCTGAAGCGAACGTTCTCGGAGTCCGCCGTCACGGTCAGCGTCTGACCCTTCGAAGCGCCGATAACGAATCGCCTGATACCGGGATCAGAAGCGAGATCGACATCGAGTGTCGCGGAGTAATCGTCCTTTTCAAATTCTACGCGCGAAGCGGGGAAGAGCTCTTTTCGTTCGGGCTTTCCGGTCTCCTCCAGCGTGTTCCTTTTCAAACGGTACGTTCGGGTGACGACGCCCTCTGGACAGCACGCCCCACCGAATTGGCCCGGATCGCTCGCATCGACGATCATCTTTCCATCCTCGATCCGGATCTCCCGGAGCCCGCCGTAAGCACGGTCGCCGCCCTCGAGCGTAACGACGCGCTTAGCCTCGCCACCGGACACCTTGAAAACATAGGCCTCGGTAAAATTGCCCGTGCCGCCGGTGTTGCAGACCGAGATCACTACGGCTTCGTCATTGCCGTCGCCGTCGAGATCACCGTATGTGAAGCCCGACACGCTGAAGAAACGCCGGCTGATGTAGCCGTCGACCTCCTTTTCCTCAAAGAACTCGCCGTTCGAAACGGTGATCTTGTCGCTGATCTCGGTCCGGCAGAACTCGACCTCGTAGGTGAAGTTCCTGAAATCGACTTTCTTGATATCTGCCTGCGCGAGCGCCGCTAACGACGAAATTGCGATCAAGATTGCGGCTGCGATCGGTCTCATTCTTATGTTCCTTCCTGTTCGATCAAGTGCTTTTCGTGTGTAGCGTCGTGCAGCTCGACGGGCTTGCCGCGTCCGCGGATCTTCATGTTGAGGAACTCCACGAACACCGAGAACGCCATAGCAAAGTAGATGTAGCCCTTCGGAATATGCTGGTGCAGGCCTTCGGTCACCAGAGTGAACCCGATCAGAAGCAGGAATGCGAGCGCCAGCATCTTGATCGTCGGATGTCTTCCGACAAAATTGGATATAGGGTTCGCGAAGAGCATCATCGCCACGATGGACACAACGACAGCAGCGATCATTACCCAGATATTGTCCACCATCCCGATTGCGGTTATCACCGAGTCTAGAGAGAAGACCATATCCAGCAAGGTGATCTGAATGATCACGCTCGCGAACGAGGGATAGACCGTTTTCGCGGTGTGCCCTTCCTTGCCCTCGAGCGCGCCGTGGATCTCGTGTGTGCTTTTGGCAATGAGGAACAGCCCGCCTCCGATCAGGATAATGTCGCGTCCCGACACAGGCCAGCTGAACACCTCGAACAGAGGTGCGGTCAGTCCCATCACCCAGGTCAGGGAGAACAGGAGCAAGACTCGCATAACAAGCGCGAGACTTAGCCCTATGAACCTCGCCCTTGGCCTGGATTCCTCAGGGAGCTTGTCCGAGAGGATCGAAATGAAAATGATGTTGTCGATCCCGAGCACCAGCTCGAGAACGGCAAGCGTTACGAATGCGATCCAGATCTGGGGGTCGAAAAGAAATTCCATCGTTCCGTCTGATTCGTTCCGCGGCTTCTGCCGCCGTTTTTGCTTTTATTTGACGCCGAACGCCCAGCCGATCGCGATGATCACGTTGCCGGTCTTGCTGTTGCCGTTCGCAGGGTCTTTCTGCAGGTCGAGAACTCCCCTCGAGACTCTCGCGTCGAAAAGAAGGTAGTTTCTTCCGAAAGGCATCTCCACACCTCCGCCGCCTGTGAATCCGAAATTGTTCTTGTTCAGATCGTCCGCGACATCGGTCGTGGCGTCGAAAGGAAGCGGTGGAAGCGGATCGCCGTTCGGAGGAAGGAGCACCGGAATCGTTCCGTCAGGATCCAGGTACAGGGTGCTGGAACCCTCTGTCTTTTGCTTGGCGGAAAGAAGCCTGCCGTAAAACACGCCGCCGTTCACGTAGAATCGGGGCTTATCGCGGTCTCGGAACCGGTACTTTGCCAGGACCGGGATCTCAAGGTAATTCAGTTCCGCGGTGTTATCGAAATCGGCGTAATAGAAGTTACCCGGCGGAAGGGTAGGCAGGCCGGGAAGGTCTTGGGTGACGGGCTGGATACCCTCGCGTTTTCCTCCCTGTCCCGCGAAGTTCACTTCGGGCTGGACCGAGAACCGGTCGGTGATCCCCAGATCGAAGAAGACGCCGAAGTTCGGTGCGACCCTCGATCTGTAATCGCGGCTCAGCTCATTGTCCTCGCCGCCGCTCAATTGCGGAATGCTCACCCCGCCTTTGAATCCCACATAAGTCCCCGCAACATCCTGCCCGAGCGCCGGAATGGCGGTCAGCAGAAATACAAAAACCATTGAAACCACTTTCGAAGTGATGTTCATCAGTTCCTCGCTTTTACTCACTCTGTTTATGCATTCTCTTTCGCTGCCAACGCGCGACAGTCTATCACCGGAAAACGATTCCGGCGAGTTCATTCCACGGAACGCTCGTACACGAGCCGGCCTCCGACGAAGGTCGCGACCGCCGACCCCCTGAACGTCCAGCCGGAATACGGCGTGTTCCTGGACTTCGACTTCGTCGCCCAGACGTCGTATTTCCATTCCAGGTCCGGGTCGATCACCGTCATGTCGGCGTGAGCACCCGGAGCGAGCGTACCGCGGCCTTCAAGACCGAAGATCCTCGCCGGACTCGCGGAGCAGAGCTTCACCAGATCTTCCAGCCCGATCACGCCTTTGTGAACGAGTTCATTGAAAGCAAGCCCGACCGCCGTCTCGAGGCCGATGATCCCGAACGGCGCGCGGTCGAACTCCAGCGCCTTCTCGTCGGCGTGATGCGGCGCGTGGTCGGTAGCTATAGCGTCGATCGTGCCGTCACGGATGCCCTCGATGATCGCCTCGAGGTGTTCCTCGCTCCTCAACGGGGGCGCCATTTTCGTGTTCGTATCGTAGCCTTCGACCGCCCTGTCGGTCAGCGTGAAATGGTGCGGAGTGACCTCGCAGGTCACGTGAACGCCTTCGGCCTTCGCCCGGCGGACAGCGTCGACGGCACCCCTGGTTGAAACGTGCGCGATGTGGATGTGGGCACCGGTCTCCCGCGCAAGAAGGATGTCGCGGACGGCATCGATCTCTTCCGCCAGCGCCGGCATTCCTTTGAGCCCTAGCAGCAGCGAGACCTTGCCTTCGTGCATCACGCCGCCCGAAGACAGCGACTTGTCCTCGCAATGGTCGATGACCGGAAGCGAATGGTCACGGGCGTACTGCATCGCGCGGCGCATCATTCCCGCGGTCGGCACCGGTCGGCCGTCGTCCGAGACGGCCACGGCTCCCGCCGATTTCATCTCCGCCATCTCCGCAAGCTCGACACCGTCCGAGGATTTCGTTATCGCGCCGATCGGGAAGACGTTTGCGAATCCGGCGTGCTCCGCCTGCTCGATCATATATCTCGTGATCGCGGCGTTGTCGTTGATCGGCTTCGTGTTCGGCATCGGACAGATGCTGGTCCAGCCGCCAGCGACCGCCGCCGCGCATCCCGTCGCGATCGTTTCCTTGTGTTCCTGTCCCGGTTCCCGCAAATGGACGTGAAGATCTATAAAGCCCGGCGCGACGAGATTCCCTCGTGCGTCGTAAACCTCGACATCTTCCGGATCGGGTTCGGACTGACTCAGCCACGCCGCCACCCTGCCGTCCTCGATCAGCAGGTTCATTCCCGTGTTCTCGTTAGCGGCCGGATCGATCAGGTGGCCGTTCTTGATAAGAAGTTTCATTGATAAAGAAAAAAGTGAGAGTATCGGAGCTAGTCTAGCTATCTTCGCGGGACGGCCGCCCTCCGGTCGCTAGGTAAAGCACCGCCATTCGGACGGTGACGCCGTGCTTGACCTGATCAAGGATCTGCGAACGCGCGCTGTCCGCGACCTCCGACGCGATCTCGATCCCTCGGTTCATAGGTCCAGGGTGAAGCACGATCGCGTCGTCCTTCGCCAACGCGAGCCGCTCCGAGGTCAAACCGTAATGTACAGCGTATTCGCTCAGGGTCGGGAAGAATGCTGAATCCTGCCTCTCTTTCTGGATCCGAAGGATCATAACGACGTCGGTCCCTTCGATCGCCTCCTCGACGCTTTCCGCAACCGTAAGCCCTTCTTCCACAAGCGATTCGAATTCTAAAGGGACAAGCGTCCTGGGGCCCGCGACGCGGACCGTTGCACCGAGCTTGGTCAAAAGATGAATGTTCGAGCGGGCGACCCTGGAATGAAGGATGTCGCCGAGGATCGCGACCTTGAGACCCTCGAACCTCTGTTTGTGCTCGCGGATCGTCATCGCGTCGAGAAGCGCCTGCGTGGGATGCTCGTTCGTACCATCGCCCGCGTTGACGATCGCCGCCTTGCTGATCCTCGCCAGTTGGTGCGGGACGCCCGCGCTTGAATGCCGCACGACGATGCAGTCCGGCTGCATCGCGTCGAGGGTCAGCGCGGTGTCGATCAGCGTTTCGCCTTTGGCGACACTGGATGTTGTAACGCTTATGTTCACGGAATCGGCGGAGAGTCTCTTGGCGGCGAGCTCGAAAGACGTCCGGGTCCTGGTCGAAGCCTCGAAGAACAGGTTGATAACCGTCTTGCCGCGAAGCGCCGGCACCTTCTTGATCTCGCGCGAAGAGATCTCCCGGAAGCTCTCCGCCGTGTCGAGGATCCCGAGCACCTCTTCGGCGGACAGGTCCTTGATCCCCAAAAGGTCGCGTCTGTGAAAGGGTTTTTCCATTCGTTGTCGCGTTTCCCGATACAAAAAAAGCAAGGCGACGGCCTTGCTCAATCGCTCACTCTTCCGGAAGAGTGTAAATGCCGACGCCCTCGACGCCGTCGAATTCCTCCAGCATCACCTTGATGATCTCACTTTTCTTCGTCGGGACGACGCGTCCCACGAAGTCGGCGTGGATAGGCAACTCGCGGTGCTCGCGGCCCCGGTCGATGAGGACGACGAGCTGCACGCGCTTCGGCCGGCCGAAATCCATAAGCTGGTCCAGCGCCGCGCGGATCGTACGGCCAGTGTAAAGCACGTCATCGACGAGGATGATCGTCTTGTTGTCGATGTCGATTTCGAGCTCGGTGCGGTTGACGACGGGATTGGCTCCTACGGTGGACAGGTCGTCGCGGTACAGCGTGATGTCGATTATGCCGAAGTCGGGCCTCGAACGTTCCATCTCCTCGATCGTGTCGACGAGAGTTTTCGCGAGAGGGACGCCCCGGCGCCTTATGCCGACGAGATAAAGGTCCTGCGCTCCGTGATTCTCCTCGACGATCTCGGAAGCAAGCCGGGAGAGCGCCCTTGAAATGCGGGCGCTGTTCATAATCGTGGCCTTCTCGACCAGCTTTAACTCATCGACCATTGTGGCAAATCCTAGCAAACAAGCGACGATTCGCACAAGCGGGCTCTGCCGAATGACATCGGTGTCCCGACAGGCTAAGATTTGAGGGCCCGAAGCGTTCGAAATGTCTCTCTACGAATCACTTCTGAAACCCCTGCTTTTTCGTCTTCCGCCCGAAAGGGCCCACGAGATCGGAGCGAGTTTCCTGCGCGCCGGACTCGCTTTCGGTCCGGTCCGATCAGCAGTCGCGAGACGATGCGGCGAGGGGGCTCCCGGACCTCTCGAGCGTTTCGGACTGACGTTTCCCAATCCCCTGGGGGTCGCGGCGGGATTCGACAAGAACGGAAAGATGGTCCGTGAGCTTTCGGCGCTCGGCTTCGGCTTCGTCGAGGTCGGAACGGTTACGCTTCGTCCGCAGGAGGGAAATCCGAAACCGAGGCTCTTCCGGCTCCCGAAGGACCGGGCGCTGATCAACCGGCTCGGGTTCAACAACGAGGGCGCCGAGGCGGTCGCCGAGCGGCTGTCGAGGACCGATAGGGATTGCGTCGTGGGCGTCAACATCGGCCGGAACAAGGACGTGGAGAATCGCGATGCGGTAGAGAACTATCTCGCGACATTCCGTATCGTCCATCCGGTTGCCGACTACATCACGGTCAACATTTCTTCGCCGAACACGCCCGGGCTAAGGGAGCTTCAGGAGGGCTCTGCACTCGACGAACTTCTGTCCGCGCTCGCCGCGTGCAACGAGAGCACCGAGACCAAACGGCCGATCCTACTCAAGATCGCGCCCGACCTAGACGATGGGCAGATCCGTTCTATTGTGGAAGCCGCGGAACGCAACGGCATCGCGGGTCTGATCGCAACGAATACGACGACCGGGAGGGAAGGGCTTGAGACATCGACGGAAGAGATCGAGAGGATCGGCGCCGGCGGCCTGAGCGGGAGTCCCGTCGCAAGGCTTTCGACCGAGATTATCGAGACGATCCGGAGTATCTCGGGCGGCAGAATGCCGGTCATAGGCGCTGGCGGGATCTTTTCCGCCGGGGACGCGTTCGAGAAGATCGCCGCGGGAGCGTGCCTTGTCCAGGCATATACGGGATTCGTCTATCGAGGGCCCGGATTCGCGCGGGCGGTCAATCGGGGTCTGGCTGAGATCCTTAAGGCCCGCGGGTTCGCGTCGGTCGACGAAGCGGTGGGAGGCGGAATGTAGGGGTGGGACCTGTGCCCGCCCTTTTTGACAGGAAAAGAAACAGGATGGACAGGATGAGCAGGATGGCTGCTTGGACGTTTTGACGCTGCGAGGTATTTCGCCGCGTTAGTCTTTGGGTAGCATTATCCTGCTCATCCTGTTTCTGCCTCTTGTCTTTCTCTTATGCCCGTCACTTGCGCTCCGGGTACCGATTATGCCCGTCGCTTGCGCCCCGGGTTCCGATCCCGGTTTTCGGTCTCCTTCCCCGTTTGACAGCCCTTTACCACAGGCTATAATTAAACCTTTTGCTCAACCGCTGTTTGAAACTGCTTAACCGGTTCAGCATTATGAAGATCGATCTAAACAGGTCCGACGGCTCGAAGACCGGGTTCGACGTGGACATCAAGCCTTCGGATATCGACCTAGAGTCCGATCTCGCGCGGGTCAGCGACGAGGTCTCGGCCAAGGGGACGGTCTCAAGCGAAGACCACTATACGGTCATCGAGGCGGAGATCAGAGCACCCTTGGAAATAGACTGCAGCCGATGCCTGGAGAGGATACCTTCCGTTCAGGAATTCGGGTTCAAGACCGCCTTTGCGTCCTCAAGTCAGCTAACGGAAGAGATCGAGGTGGAACTGGATCTTCAGGACTTGGAGCTTTCCTTTGCAGAAGACGACGAGATCGATCTCAGGGACGTCATCCGCGAACAGATCCTTCTCAACCTTCCGGCGCGTCCCTTGTGCAAGGAAGACTGCAAGGGGCTCTGCGAGGTCTGCGGCGGAAATCTGAACAAGGTAAGCTGCGATTGCGAGCAGGAAGAGACCGACCCGAGATGGGCGGCTCTGAAGAATTTAAAATAGCGATACAGGACAGGGACGCCGATTCCCGGCAGTGCCGGGCTAAGGCGCCCTAACCGTATTTAACGGAGTAATTATGCCTAATCCGAAGAGAAAACATTCGAAGTCCCGGACGCGTAAGCGCCGGGCGCACGACGCGCTCAAGATGCCGCAGTTCTACCTTGACAAGGACTCGGGCGAACCCAAGCAGCCGCACAGGATCGACCCGAAGACGGGAATGTACAAGGGACGCAAGATACTTGACGTTGAAGAAGAAGCCTGACTTCGGCACTTCATTCTATGAACGCGGGAATTCTTAGCACGGGCTGTGATTATCCGAAGGGCGTGCTCACGAACGCCGATCTCGAGCAGATGGTCGAGACCTCGGACGAGTGGATCACGACCCGTACGGGCATAAGGGAGCGCCGCAAGGCCGCGCCTGACGAGTACACGTCGCAGTTTGCCGTGCGCGCGGGCCGGCAGGCCATCGAGCGCGCTGGGCTGAAACCCGAAGACATCGAAATAATCGTCTGCGCGACGACGACGCCCGACCAGATACTGCCTTCGACGGGCTGCCTTATCCAGAGGGACCTCGGATGCGTCAACGCCGCCGGTATGGACGTGTTCGCCGCCTGTTCCGGATTTATCTACGGCATCACGATGGTCGAGTCGATGATCCGCACGGGCCAGATCCGCTTCGGGCTCGTGATCGGCGCTGAGGTCCTTACGAAATACGTCGATTACACCGACCGCACGACGTGCGTGATCTTCGGCGACGGTGCCGGGGCGGCCGTGCTCGGCCCTGTCGAGGACGGGAAGGGTATTCTCGCCACGAAGATCCTATCCGACGGCAACTACGAAGAGCGGCTATACGCGAGAGGCGGCGGAACAAAGCTCGGTACCACCCACGAGACGATCGACAGCAAGGAACACTACTTCAAGATGCGCGGCAACGAGATCTTCAAGGTCGCCGTGCGCAACATGTCCGGCATTTCTAAGGAGATGCTCGACCGCGCGGGTCTAACGGTCGAGGACGTCGATCTCGTCATCCCGCATCAGGCGAACCAGAGGATCACGGATGCGGTGGCCAAGAAGCTCGGCGTCGATCCTGAAAAGGTCTATTCGAACATCGACCGGATGGGCAACACTTCGTCGGCTTCGATCCCCATCGCGCTTGACGAGGTGATGCAGTCCGGCAGGGTCAAGGAAGGCGACGTCGTGCTGCTCACGGCATTCGGCGGGGGAATAACCTGGGGAGCGACGGTGATCAGGTTCTAGCTGTTTGACACGCTGACCTATGGGCAAGACGGCATATATTTTCCCGGGACAGGGGTCACAGGCGGTCGGAATGGGCAAGGATCTGGCAGATTCGTCGCCCGGCGCGCGTGCCGCCTTCGATGAGGCTGACGAGGCGCTGGGATTCAGCGTTTCGGAGATGTGCTTCGGGGGCACGGCAGAACAGCTCGCACTGACCGCGAACACGCAGCCCGCGATATTGACCACTTCGGTCGCCGCTTTCAGAGCGATGAAGGAAGCCGGATATCCCGATCCGGATTTCGTAGCTGGACACAGCCTCGGAGAGTATTCGGCACTGGTCGCCGCGGGGTCGATCCCGCTCTCGGACGCGGTAAGGACCGTGAGAAAGCGCGGGACCTATATGCAGGAGGCCGTTCCGGTCGGAGTGGGCGCGATGGCGGCAATTATAGGGCTCGGACTCGAGAAAGTCGAAGCGGCCTGCGAAGAGGCCGCGCAGGGCCAGGTATGCTCGCCTGCAAATATCAACTCGCCGAAGCAAGTGGTGATCGCGGGGGATTCGGACGCGGTCGACCGCGCCTGCGAGGTATTAAAGGAAAAAGGAGCGAAGCGGGCGATACGTTTGAATGTTTCAGCGCCTTTCCATTGCTCGCTGATGATGCCGGCCCAAGAGCGCCTCGCGGAAGACCTGAACTCGCTGGCATTCGCCGATCCGGCGTTTCCGATCATCGAGAATGTATCCGCCGAATTGAACTCGTCAGGCGAGAGGGTTGCCGAGGCGCTTACCCGTCAGGTGTCCTCGCCTGTGCGGTGGCTTCAGTCGGTCGAGAAACTTATCGGGCTCGGGGTCGATACGTTCGTTGAGGCCGGAGCGGGGAAAGTGCTTTCAAGTCTGGTCAGGCAGACAGACCGTGAAGTAGCGTGTTTGAACGTTGAAGATTCAGATAGTTTGGTTAATACTCTTAAGACTTTGTAAGGAAACCAGGAGAAGATATGTCAGAAATCCAGGATAAGATCAAACAGATCATCGTTGATGAATTGGGTGTGGATGACGCCGAGGTTACCGAGAATGCGCGGTTTATCGAGGACCTTGGCGCCGATTCGCTAGACCTTGTCGAGCTCGTTATGAGGTTCGAGGAGGAATTCGACATCGAGATCCCCGATGAGGACGCTGAGAAGATCCAGTCGGTGCGGGACGCATACGCGTACGTCGAGCAGAACCAGGAAGACTAAAAAGGGAATTCGTGCCGTTTTACGTTGGCCGGCGGACCTTCGCCGCCGATCCGGGATTTAAGGCACGAATTTTTGCGTTTGTTCGGACGGTTTTCCTGAGGTGATTTCATTATGAGACGTCGAGTAGTAGTAACCGGACTCGGATTGGTCACTCCCTGCGGAAACGACGTTCCTTCCACGTGGGACGCGCTTATGAGGGCCGACAACGGCGCCGATTACATAAAGAAGTTCGACGCCGCAGATTTTCCCGTGCGGTTCGCGTGCGAGGTAAAGGGCTTTGACGCCGAGGATTTCCTTGAGAAAAAGGAAGCCAGGCGGATGGGTGCGTTCACGCATTTCGCCATCGCGGCATCGGACGAGGCGATCAGGGACAGCGGGCTGGTCATCGACGACTCAAACGCGGAGATGGTCGGAACTTATATCAGTTCCGGCATCGGCGACTTCTGGGCGATCGAAAGAGAGCACGAGAAACTCCTGAAATCCGGTCCGGGCCGCGTGTCGCCGTTCTTTATCGTTTCGGCGATCGTCAATCTGGCCGCCGGCAACGTGTCGATCCGGCACGGTGCGAAAGGACCGAATTCCGCGACTGCGACGGCCTGTTCGGCGGGCGCGCACGCGATCGGAGACAGTTACCGGATAATCGAGCGTGGAGACGCCGACGCGATGATCTGCGGCGGCGCCGAATCCGCGATTACTCCGATGTCGGTTGCGGGATTCGCATCGATGCGGGCGCTTTCAACGCGGAACGACGAACCGAAGAAGGCTTCGAGGCCGTTTGACGCCGAGCGCGACGGATTCGTGATCGGAGAGGGAGCCGGGATCCTCATACTCGAGGAACTCGAGCACGCAAAGGCCCGAGGCGCGAAGATCTACGCCGAGATCGTCGGCTACGGTATGACGAGCGACGCTTTCCACGTGACGATGCCGGACGAGACCGGTTCGGGCGCCATCCGCGTGATGAAAAAGGCGATAAACGACGCCGGCGTTTCCCCGGAGCAGATCGGCTATATCAACGCCCACGGGACCTCGACGCCTTACAACGACAAGTTTGAAACGCTCGCGATCAAGAACGCCTTCGGCGACCACGCCTACAAGCTGGCGGTAAGTTCGACCAAGTCGATGACCGGTCACGCGCTCGGGGCGGCGGGCGGGATCGAGGCGGTCTTCAGCGTGAAGGTTATCGAGAAGAACATGCTTCCGCCGACGATCAACCTGGAGAATCCCGATCCGGATTGTGATCTCGACTACGTTCCTAACGAGGCCCGCAAGGCCGCGGTCGATCACGTGCTGTCCAACAGTTTCGGCTTCGGCGGCACGAACGCGTGCCTGATTTTCAAGCGGTTCGGGGAATAGGGCGGCAATTGCCGCCTTCGCTGATTGCGAAGCGTGTGCGGGAAAGTATAATGAATGAATAGCCATTCATTCGAAACAAGGTTCAGGCAACTATGAAGATCATCGTGTTGATGAAGCAGGTACCAAATAAAGACGCCGTTCTGCGAATAAACGGCGACGAGACGTGGATCGACGAATCCGGCGTCTCGATGCAGACCAACGAATCCGACGGATATGCGCTCGAGGAAGCGCTCCGTATGAGGGAGGCGCTGGGTGACGGCGAGGTCGTCGTCTGCACGCTCGGGAAATCGTCGGCGAAAACGGTCATCAAAGACGCGCTTGCACGCGGCGCCGACCGCGCGATCCACATTGTTGCGGAGAATGACAGCGAGCTTTCGCCGTTCCAGATCGCTTCGGCTATCGCGGCGGCGGTGAGGGACGAGGACGCCGACCTCATCTTCGCCGGCCTTCAGTCGGACGACGCCAGTTACGGCCAGACGGGCGTGGTTTTGGCGGAAATGCTAGGAATCCCGCACGCGACGATCGTGATCGAGATCGACCGCGAAATCGTGAACGAGAACCTGCGCGTTAAGCGCGAACTGGAAAATGGCTGGTACCAGTGGTTCGAGTACGACCTGCCGGCTCTTCTGACTATACAGTCAGGCATTTCGCAGATCCGTTACGCCTCGCTGAAGGGAATTATGGCGGCGAAAAAGAAGGAGATACGGGAAGTGAAACCTGAGATCGAAGAATTCGCCGCCGGCCAGAAGATCAAGAAGGTGTACCTGCCTTTGAAAACGAAGCAGACCCAAATGCTCGGGAACGGCGACGCGAAGGCGGGCGCGGTCGAGCTTGCGGAGAAGCTGAAGAACGAGGTGCGGGTGATCTGAAGTTCCAGGTTCAGAGTTCCAGGTTTCAGGTTCAAAGTTCCAAGCCGTTAATCATCGCCTATCTTACTTTCGCGCTCGATTTCGATTTGACCGATTCTTGGGACCTGGAACGTGTAACTTGGAACTTCACAGGGGCCGACCTACCGACGCCTGATCCTTGATCTCTGACACTTGAGTTTACGCCCGCGCTGACGCTTGGGCTACTGACACTCTTCACGATTTACCATTCACGATTCGCTAGACCATGATCTTAGTATTTATCGAACACAGAGACTGCGTGCTCAACAAGACTTCGCTCGAGGCGATAGCCGCGGCGCAGTCCATCGGTAAGGACCTCGGTCTCGAGGTCGCCGCGGTGATCCCTTGCGACAAAGATTGCGCGCTCGCTGAAGTGATAGCCGGCTACGACATAGCGAAGGTGATAGTCGCCAAGGACGAGCAGCTTTCGACCTACACGCCTGACGGCTATGCGGACGCATTTGAGCACGTCATCAGGGCGAACGAAGCGAAATGGGTCGTGATGGCCCACACATACCAGGTCCGCGACTTCTGCCCGAAGGTCGCGACCCGTTTTGGGCAAGAGATGATCGGTGATTGCATACGGTACCGGAACGAAGGCGGACAGCTAGTTTTCACCCGAAGGATATTCCTGGGCAAACTCGACGCGGATTTGACTGTCGGCGGTGAAGGTCCGTATTTCGTCACGTTCCAATCCGGAGCGTTTCGAGGGGACGACGCCGCAAGGGGTTCTGCCACGGTCGTGTGGGCAGAGGTCGAGGTGGGCGCGATCAGGATGAGGCCGGAAGATCCTTTCCAGGAGGCGAAGGCATCCGTCGATCTTACGAAGTCGGAGATTATCGTCGCCGTCGGACGCGGGATAAAGTCGGAAGAGAACATCAAGCTTGCGGAAGAGCTCGCGGAAGTGCTCGGCGCTGACATCGCCGCTTCGAGGCCGATATGCGATGCGGACTGGCTTCCGATCGACCGCCAGATAGGCTCTTCCGGCCAGACGGTCGCTCCGAAGGTCTATTTCGCGCTCGGGATCTCAGGCGCGATCCAACACATCGTGGGAATGAAGAATTCGGGAGCGATCGTCGCGATAAACAAGGACTCCGAGGCTCCGATCTTCGACATCGCCGATTACGGGATCGTGGGCGACCTGTTCGAAGCGGTCCCGGTGCTGATCGAGGAGATCAAGAAAGCTAAGGAATGAAATTGTAGGGGCGGGACCTGTGCCCGCCCTTTTGTTTGAGTAGCCCTTTTGCAAGAAATAAAAACAGGATTGGCAAGATGGCCGCTACTGACTAGATGCGGTCATCGTTAAAGGTTCAAAGTTACAGGTTCCAGGTCCCGTGTTCCAAGTTCAAGGTTTTACGTTTGCGTTCCCAGATCTAGGGCGTTAGGACGTGATCCGATCACGAACAATGATCGAAACCGCTTCACCTACGACATCGGCAATCTGAAAATCACTTCTTGAGATCGTGTCCCGGATTTGAACATCGATCCTCGAACTTGAGACCTTGAACCTGGAACCTGGAGCCTGGAACCTTGAACTTTTGAACCTACTCTTTCCCCAGAAATGCCTCGATAGCTCCCAGGACCGCGTCCTCATCGTCCACCCAGGGGAAGTGGGCTGCGCCTTTCACCGTCACAAGCGTTGAGTTCGGAAGCGTTTCCGACCATTCCTTTCCGGCGCCGTACGGAACGTTCCGGTCCTTTGTCCCGTGGATGGTCAGGACCGGCACCTCTACCTTCTTCACCATTTCCGGCGAGATATCGAGCTTTTGAACCGATGTGAAATGGGCGTCGAAGTGCCTGCCCAGGTTGACGGGCCACTCATTCTCCATCTCGCAGGGACTCTTGATCTTGTAGCCGTTTGAGGGATCGCCCGCCATCACCTGTTGGGATACCTTCCAGTCTTCTTCGCAGAACTGTTTCGGATCGGACTTGTCCATTCCTTGCGCCCGGAGTTCATCGACACGCTTCTGGAGCTCAGGGTCGGGCACGGGCTTGTCGTCATTCGCCATAAGCTCCGGCGGATATTCCGTGTCGAATTTGAAAGGGACCGCGCCGATCTGGACAAGGTGCTCGACATTCTGCGGGTACTTCATCGCGTACATCACGACGAGCAGGCCGACGTATGACTCGCCGATCAGCGTTATCTTGTTGAGTTTGAAATGCTTGCGGATCTTGTCTATGTCTTCGACGTCTTCCTGGATCGTGATCTTCGATTCGTCCCCGACGCGGTCGGAGCGGCCGCGGTTCCTGGCGTCGTAGAAGATCATCGTCCGGCCGTTCGCGAGCTTTTTGAAATTCTCGAACATGAAGAAGTGGAACGGGACGATGACCGTCTCCGGCCCGCTGCCGATCTTCTCATAAAAGAGCCGCGTGTCTCCTACGTCAATGTATCCCTTTACCGAGGCGGTTTCCGGTGGGCGTTTGATCCCCGGGACAAGGTCGTGTTTGAACATTATCCGGCCTATTTCCGCCGCGCGCGCGTGAACGGTTCTGTAGATCCATCGGTAATGGTCCGTCTTCCAGAAGTTCATCACGTGCATCGCGCGAAGCTCGCCGAGCAGTTCCCGCGCGGCGCGGTATTCCAGATAAACGACCGGAATGTGAAGATACGTGGATCGCTCGTCGCGGGCGCCTTCGGGCCCGCCGGCAGGGACTTCGGGGAACATCTCTTTTACATCCGAAAGCGCTGCGGCCAAACGCGCCTGGTCTTCGATCACGAACCAGTGGATCTGTTCGTGGATGTAGGTCGCAAGAAGCAGGTCGTCGTCCTTCAGATGTCGCGTGCTGAGTGTGAGTACGGGATGACTGTGCGGGATCACTCCCTCTTCGATCCGGACCTTTCTGGTGAAGGTCCATTTCGAAAGGTCGTACTGATCGATCAAACGCTCGAGCTGGACCTTGGTCGCGGCTTCACCTTCGGTGCCCTTAACAAGCGAGACTTCGACCTCGTCCGATCCGAAAACAGCTGAACCCAAAGCGGCGACCGAGAATACCGCCGCGATCAAATTCTTCATTCGTGTGTTACCTCCTGCTCACCTGTCACGTGCGAACCCACCCGGAGTTCCTTGAATCTCCCGCGGCCTGGAGATCGTACGCGAGCGGTTTACGCCGCTCTGACTACTTGTCCGTCAAATTCCGCGGCTCGGAAACAGCAAAAAACGGATTTCCGTCTTCACCAATCAATTCCAGTTTCGGTGTGGAAGCCGGCCCGTCAGCGTGCAGTTTTATTCTCGTCCTGCCCTGAAGGTCTGAAAGGAACAGTTTTGGACCGTCCTCCTCGTAGCCGATCTTGCCGAGCATCGCTACGATCGACCCGTTGCGGGCCTTGACCACAAACCCTCCCCGGTCGCCCGCTTGAAGCAAACAAAGCGATTCACCCTTTCCGTCGGGAAAGTCCATGCACAAATTCTGGTTCCCGTCTGGGAATACTCCCCAGCCGCTAACCTCATTGCCCATAGCGTTATTAAAGACGATTCCCGTCGACGGCTGGGCCCTCTCAATCCTCTTGCCTTCCACGATCGGATCCGGAACCGGGCTTCCAATGATGATGCGTTCCGTGCCGTTCTCATCGACTATCACGAGACTCCTCGCCTTAACCTGCTCGAAACTCGCACTTTTCGTTTGCCCGCTCCACGCTCCCGCCAGCACTACTGTTACCGTTAGCGCCCACAACGATAACGAGACCTTGAATAACCTTTCTGCTTTCTGAAGTTCTTTTGTCATATCGTTTGTCTCCCGACGAATCGGAACGGATTATACATCCTTTGGAGGTCCCGGGAAGGAAAGGTCGGAGATAGGGAAGGCCCCAAATCGGGGATCAGGAATCGTGGATCGATTTCAAGAGAGGAAAGAAACAGGATGGACAGGATACTTAGGATGGCTTCTTCTGATTGACGACGTTGAGGAGTACCTGACAACGTCGACAATATGCAGCAGCAATCCTTTACATCCTGTTAATCCTGTTTCTTCTTCTTCTTCAGTTGACGCTCGTGGTGCTTGGGAGCGGGACATCGCCCGGAGACCCGAACTGCACCGCCTCAAACCCGTTCGTCGTCCCGAAGATGTACCAGGTCCTGTCAGATGGCCTCCAGACAGCCGGGTCGGTCAGTCCGTCGCCGTCGTAGTCTCCCGGGGAAGGG
>DATKCW010000026.1:0-72158 GCA_035513035.1 Aridibacter sp. | reverse complement strand
GAGAAGAAGTGGAACAGGTCGGTCCTGCACTGGAATCAGACGATCTCTCAGCTCGCAATCTTCTTCGAAGGCAGGCTCGACGAAGCGATCAAATTGTGAAGATGGAAAAAGGGGCGTTGACACAGAATATTGAACAGTCTCTTCGATCGGGCTTCGCCCGATCAACGCAGCGCAGAGCGCTGCTCTAAACGGGTCGCGATTTGAGGCAGGACGACGCGGGGGCGTAGCCCCCGCGAGAGTTCACTTTGCTGGCTCCCGGAAAGGCAAGCCTTTTCGCACAGCCCGGCGGCAGAGCCGCAAGACAATCTCAATAGACTCGCCAGACTCGACAGACTCACCAAACTCAGCCATCTCGCCAAACTCAGTCAACTCACTCACGCCGGATCCAGCTTCGCGAATTTCTCCATCAGTTTCTTCTGTCCGTAACCGGGGAAACTCACCGTCAGCTTCACATTGTTGCCGGAGCCTTCGCGGCGGAGAACCAGTCCCTTGCCGTATTTCGAATGCTTTACGTGAACTCCCGGAAGGAACTTGCCCTTCGGAGGCTCGGGAGCCGGCTTGCGGTCCTTTGCGGCGAATTTCTTCAGTTTCTCGATCCCGGTCGGTTCTTTCTTTTCTTCAGACGCCTGCCCGCCTCCGGAGCCTCTTTTGCTGAAGAACTCGTCGACGGCTTCCTTGCTGTCGTACGTCCTTCCCGAATAGGTCGATCTTGCCTTTGGTTTCTCGGTTTCGCCGCGGGGCGCCTTAGCGGCGTAAACCTTCTCCTTGACCGCGTCGCTCCTTGCAAATGAAAGCCACGAATTGCCTCGCGTAAGGTCCTCGACCATCTCCAGAGGCATCTCGTTCAGGAACTGCGAAGGCTCGGCGGCCATCTCCTCGCCGTAAACCCTTCTGCGCGTGGAATGCGTGACGAATAAAGTCTTTTCGGCGCGCGTGATCGCTACGTAGGCGAGCCTGCGTTCTTCTTCGAGCTCCTGAGCGTCGTTGATGCTTCTCGCGTGCGGGAATATCCCGTCCTCGAGCCCTACTATGAAAACGGTTGAGAACTCAAGTCCCTTCGCGGCGTGGACCGTCATCAGCGTCACGTCCGCGCTTCGGTCGAACTTGTCCGTGTCTGATGTAAGCGCCGCGTGATCGATGAAATCACGAAGCCCGCTCTCGTCCTGCGGATCATAATCGACGGCGGCGTTGACGAGTTCTTCGAGGTTTTGCAGGCGGTTTTCCGCCTCGTCCGAATTCTCCTTTCGGAGGCTGTCGGCGTATCCCGTATTTTCTATCGCGGCCGCGACGACGTTCGAGACCGGCCGGTCGGAGTCCTCGTACCGGACTACTTTCTCGCGGAGCGTTTCGATGATCTCCCGGAATCCTTTCAACGAATTCAGCGCCCTCGGCGTAAGGCCGATCTTGCCCTCGTATTTGTCGTCGGTGATCTCGATGATCGTCTCCCAGGTGGACGTACCTCTTTTGCCCGTGATGCGTGCGAGTTCGTCGAGCGATGTCTTTCCGAGCCCTCGCGGCGGAGTGTTGATGACCCTTGCAAGCCCGACATCGTCGTCCGTGTTGAGTGCGAGTTTCAGATAGGCGATGATGTCCTTGACCTCGGCGCGCTCGTAAAAGGAGAAGCCGCCGACGATGTTGTAATCGATCCGCATCTTCCTCAATGCTTCCTCAAAGACTCGCGACTGGGCGTTGGTCCTGTAGAGGACGGCGACCTTGTCGCGCGGGTTCATACGTCTTTGGTCGTAGATCTTCTCGGCGACGAACCTCGCTTCAGAATCCCCGTCGAACGCCTGGTAATAGAAGACCCTTTCGCCGCCCTTGTTATCGGTCCAGAGCTTCTTCTCCTTTCGACCGAGGTTGTTCTTGATCACCGCGTCGGCGACGTCCAGGATCGTCTGCGTCGAGCGGTAGTTCTGCTCGAGAAGGACGGTCTTCGCTTTTGGGAAATGCTGTTCGAAGTCGAGAATGTTCCGGATGTCCGCCATGCGAAACCCGTAGATGCTCTGCGCGTCGTCGCCCACGACGCATATGTTCTGCTGTTTTTCGGTCAGGTATTTGACGAGCGCGAACTGGAGCGGATTCGTGTCCTGATACTCGTCGACAAGTATGTAGCGGTACCGTTCGTTGTACTTGTCGCGGACCTCCCTGACCTTTCTGAGCAGCCTGACCGTCTTGATCAAGAGGTCGTCGAAGTCGAGCGCGTTCGCCCGCGTGAGCCTCTCTTCATACATCCGGAAGATGCGTGCGATCGATGCGCGTTTTTCGTTGTAACCGTCGGCACGCGACGCGAACATTTTGTGATCCTCGCCGCGGTTCTTGGAAGCGCTGATCGCGGACAACACCTGGCGCGGTGCGAGCTGTTTGGGATCGAGGCCCAGGTCCTTTATGCAGGCCTTTATGACCTTCATCGAATCGTCCGTGTCGTAGATCGTGAACGAGCGGGTGTAGCCTTCTTCGAGCGCTTCGATGTCGCGTCGGAGGATCCGTACGCACAGGCTGTGGAAAGTGGAAATAAGGGGAGCAGAGATCAGCTTGCGCCCTTTGAGTATCCGAGTGACGCGCTCGCGCATCTCGCCCGCAGCCTTGTTCGTGAAGGTGACGGCAAGGATCTCGTGCGGGTGTGCGATCTCTTTGGCGATGAGATACGCGATCCGGACGGTGATCACACGCGTCTTGCCGGAACCCGCTCCTGCGAGTACGAGAAGGGGGCCTTCGGTGTGTTTTACGGCTTCTAGCTGGCGATCGTTGAGGTCGTTGAGGAATTCCATGTTGCGAAGGCACAGTTTACAACTATCAATGGCCAATGACCATTGACCAATGAACAGGGAGTTGGGACAGGGATGAAGGAGATGGGTTGAGTTTTCTTGGTTGAGAACTGATAGTTGAGAATTGGGAATTGAAAATTGAGAATTGAAAGTTAAAAATTAATAGTTGCCACGTTGCAAGTGCACCTGAATTTCAACACCGGCGACCGATCCCGGTTACTTTGGAATTGATCCGCCGTCGTCATACGCTGATCGATCCCGACGCTTACGTTGATCATCCGGTATTGCAGATGACATAGACAAAAATCGCACCGGCAATCACTGATTTTCAGTTTTTAATTCCCAACTATCAATCTGCAATTCTCAATTTTCAATTCTCAACCCATCTCCTTAATCCCTGTAATTCTTCACTTTACTATCGCCTGGATCTCTTTGAACTTCCCGTGTTTCGAGTCCCGCATCAGCTCGAACAGGGCCATTTCCACCGATGAAGGGACCGCGCCCGAAGCGAACATCTTCTTTAGTCCCGCTTCTTTGTTGACAGGAAACCTCGAGCCGACCGCGTCCGTGAGAACGTGGACCTGAAATCCGTTGTCGAGCAGGTCGTGCGCGGTCTGGTTCACGCAGATGTGTGCTTCGATTCCGCACAGGACGACCTGACGTATGTTCTTTTCCCGCAGGCTATTCTCGAAGCCCGCAGCGCCGCAGGAACTAAAAGCGGTTTTTTCGACGATCCTCCCATCATCGGGCAGGGAATTGAGGATCTCCCAGACCGTCCGCCCGAGGCCCTTAGGATACTGCTCGGTCACGATTACGGGCAGGCCGAAAATCCCGAAGCCTTTGACGGCACGGACGATCGAGGCGGTAACGCCTTCGAAATCGGCTATGATCCCGCGGAAGGCCTCCTGGTGATCGACTACGACCAGAGCGGCTGATCCGGAATCCAGTATCGAAGGATGCGGCATACTATTCTTCCTCCCCGCTTGCGTTGTCCCGGTCTTTGTTCCGAGGCTCATCCGCGGGAGTATTTGATTTCTCGCGCTTGAGTTGGCGAAAGAAGACGTAGGCCGCCACCGCGCAGACGATCAGGATCAACACGAAGGCGCCGGCGATGAAATAGAACTCGGCGGTCTCAGTGGTTGGCATAAGCCAATACTAAACGCCCGGGCCGCGGTCGTAAATCGTGGATCGTGAATTGTGAATGGAGAGTTGATGATTGAAAGTTGAAGGTCTGGGGTTGATGATTGAAAGCCAAGGGCCAATTATCGCGAAGAGGGCTTGCCGAATGCGGTTTGAACGGACGTTCGACTACCGGGGCTCGCCAGGATAATGCGAGCACACTTTCGCTTATATACTCGACTAACCTGGCCATCGGGTTAGCATCCGGGCGATATCTCTCCCCCCCCCTCGACGATCAACTCTCCATTCACAATTCACGATTCACGATTTACGCACAATGAACGTCCTCGTCTATAATCTCCCAAAACCTTCTCCGGAGAGCCTGATTCTTATGCCAGATCATTCGCATATCACCGAGATCGAGTCTCTTTATCACGAGGACAGGATCTTCGATCCGCCCGAGGATTTCTCAAAAAACGCCGCGATCAAGAGCTTTGCCGAATACACAGATATCTACGAGAGCTCGGTGAAGGACCCGGTGTCATTCTGGGAAATGGTCGCCGAAAATCTGCACTGGGAAAAACGCTGGCACACGGGGCTCGAATGGAACGAGCCCCACGCGAAGTGGTTCGTAGGCGGACTGATAAACGCGTCGGTGAACTGCCTCGACCGGCATCTTGAGACCTGGCGGCGCAACAAGGCGGCAATCATCTGGGAGGGCGAGCCCGAGGATGAGGTCCGAACGATCACTTACCAACAGCTTCACCAGGAGGTCTGCCGGATCGCAAACGCGATGAAGCGGCTGGGGATTGAGAAAGGCGACCGGGTGGCGATCTATATGCCGATGGTCCCTGAGACCGCGATGGCGATGCTTGCCTGCGCAAGGATCGGCGCCACCCACACCGTCATCTTCGGGGGGTTCTCGGCAGAGGCGATCAGCGACCGCGTGAACGATTGCGAGTGCAAAATGATCATCACCGCCGACGGCGGGTACCGTCGCGGCAACATCCTTAACCTGAAAGAGACCGTGGACAAGGCGGCGGAGAAATGCCCTTCGGTCGAGAACGTGATAGTGCTGGAGAGGATCGGGCACGGCGTGCCTATGAAGGAAGGACGGGATCACTGGTGGCACGATCTCGCCGACGCCGAGGACGACGAATGCCCCGCGGAGGCGCTCGATTCGGAGCACCCTCTGTTCATCCTTTACACCTCCGGAACGACGGGCAAGCCGAAGGGGATCCTGCATACTACCGGGGGCTATCTCGCAGGGACTTACATCACGACCAAGTGGGTCTTCGACCTGAGAGACGAGGACATTTACTGGTGCACGGCCGACGTCGGCTGGGTGACCGGCCATTCGTACATCGTCTACGGGCCGCTTGCGAACGGAGCTACGGTGATGATGTACGAGGGGGCTCCGAACTATCCGGACTTCGACCGTTTCTGGGACATCGTCGAGCGTCACAAGGTAAACATCCTCTACACCGCCCCGACCGCGATCCGGGCGTTTATGAAGTGGGGGGACGAGTATCCGGAGAGGCACGATCTTTCAAGCCTTCGCGTGCTCGGGACCGTCGGCGAGCCGATCAATCCAGAGGCTTGGATGTGGTACCGCAAGCACATAGGCGGCGACCGCTGTCCCATCGTGGACACGTGGTGGCAGACCGAGACCGGCTCGATAATGATCACGCCGCTCCCGGGCGCGATCCCCACCGTGCCCGGAACCGCCACGCGGCCGTTTCCAGGGATCATCGTGGACATACAAAACCGCGACGGTGAATCGGCGGAGAAGGACGAAGGAGGGTATCTCGTTATCAAGCATCCCTGGCCGTCGATGCTCAGGACGATCTGGGGCGACGACGTGCGGTTCAAAGAGGAGTACTGGTCGCAGATACCGAACGTCTATTTCGCAGGCGACGGGGCGAGGCGCGACAGCCGACGTTACTACTGGATAATGGGCCGCGTCGATGACGTGATAAACGTTTCGGGTCACAGGCTCGGGACGGCCGAGATCGAATCGGCGCTGGTGTCGCATCCTCTTGTTGCAGAGGCAGCGGTCGTGGGGCGGCCCGACGAAATCAAGGGGCAGGCGATCGCAGCATTCGTTTCGCTCGAGGGGATGGAAAGCGGGAGCAATGAACTGAAAGAAGTACTCCGCGCGCACGTCGCAAACGAGATCGGATCTCTCGCAAAACCGGACGACATACGTTTCACCGACGCGCTTCCCAAAACCAGGAGCGGTAAGATAATGCGCAGGCTTTTGCGCGAGCTCGCGTCGAGCGGGGAAGTGACGGGCGACGTAACGACGCTGGAGGATTTCAGCGTGCTGGAAAGGCTAAGGGAAGAGGAAGAGAGTTGACTGAGATTGGCGAGTCTGTTGAGTCTGTCGGGTCTGTCGGGTCTATCGGGTTCGGCGAGTTGGCTGATGTGAGCCGCGTAGCGGCGGCCTGCTTTTAGCCGTGGGCAAGCGCGTTAGCGCGCAGCCCACGGAAAAGGGAAATAACGATCCCGAGCCCCGGAGGGGCGACAGACCGAGTTCGGCGAGTCGCTTCGTTCCGAAATTCCTTATCCACAAGCCCGACCAAACCTCTCTTCTTCCGTCACGAAAAAACGTGTTTCCTTTACCTCTACCTCAGCCTACGCTTATAATTCGTTGGTTCAGATCTTGAATTCGCGGGAGAAGCAACGAATGCCGATCTATATGAAGTATCCGGGTATACACGGAACAGGCAAGGGGAAATTCTCCGGCTGGATCGAGCTCGAGAATTGCCAACTTGGTTCCCTCGGTGGTAGTGGAAGCACAATGAGGCCCGAGCATTTAGAGATAGTGATCACAAAAGGCCAGGACCAGACTACTCCCCACCTTGCTCGAAAATACACTAACGGCGATTCCCAGAATGTCACGATCGCGTTTGTAAAAGGGGATGCGGCGCCGTACCTGGTTTTCGAGCTGGAGAACACGATGATTGTGAGCTACCGGCTTTTAGGCGGAAGCGGACCGACAGAGAAGATCGAGTCGATAGGCCTGAATTTTACAAAGATCACTTACGGTACGCAGGGGACCGCGACGCCGTAGGACGACAGCGACGTCCAGGCCTCGACAGGTTTCAGGTTGATGATCGATAAGCCGTAACTCCAGGGGCCCCGAAAACGACAAGTATGTAATCGCGAGCCCATACAGCATTTTTTCTGCCAGTGCGGAATTGGTCTGCAGTCGAAATGCATATATCGTCTATAGTCCAACGACGCGGAAGGGCGGTATGGGTGATTCGGTTTGCGGCACAACTTCAAGCGACCTGAGAGAGGACGCGGGCGACGTCCGAAGAGCACGTCTTCTAGAATACCTGACCATCGGATGGAATTCGATCGAGGCGATAGCGGCGATCGGAGCCGGCGTCCTTGCGGGAAGTATCGCGCTGATCGGGTTTGGATTCGATTCCGTAGTAGAAAGCCTCTCGGGAGCGATCCTTCTTTGGCGGCTGTCTTCAGGCGAGCACAGGGATGAGTTCGCCCTGCGGCTTGTCGGCGCAAGTTTCCTTATCCTTGCCGCGTACGTTTCGTTCGAAGCGCTTCGGACGATCTACGTTCAGGAACCTCCTTCGGGCAGTTATATAGGTATCGCGATCGCGGCGCTGTCGCTGATCGTTATGCCGATCCTTGCGAGGGAGAAACGGAAGGTCGCGTCCAGGCTGAACAGCGGGGCGCTTCACGCCGATTCCCGTCAGACCGACATTTGCGCATATCTTTCTGCGATCCTGCTCGGAGGGCTGCTATTGAACGCAGTATTCGGATGGTGGTGGGCGGATCCCGCCGCGGCCCTGGCGATGGTGCCTTTGATCGTCTGGGAGGGGATCAAGGGATTAAGAGGGGAAAACTGCTGCGACTAGTTTAAGAACAGGGATGAAGGGGAGGGAAAGACAGGATTGGATTGGGAATTGAAGGTTGATAATTGAGAGTTAGTTTTTGGAATTGAATCGTCCGGATCTCAGCAAAAACAGGTTGAGGGTTGAGCGTTGAGCGTGCCTTAAGTTTCGAAGCTACAACCCGCCTGATAGGTCGAGGGTTGATGTGCCTTATGCTTCGAAGCTACAACCCGCGTGATCAGGCCTCGAAATTCTCAATCGCAATCGCTAAAAAAAACAGGTTGAGGGTTGAGCGTGCCGTAAGCTTCGAATCTATAACCCGTCTGATCAGGCCGCGAATTCTTCATTTTCAGTTCTCAACCAACAATTCCGAACTCCCGATCTCCTTCATCCCCTTTATCCCTGTTCATCTCATTGCTTAGTGCCTTTCAGCTCGAAGCCGAATCCCTTCCAGACGATCGTATTCACCTTTCCGGCGTCGTTCCTGCCGAAACAGACCTCCGCGAAGAACGAATATTCGAAAAAGCAGTCGGGCTTGGTCGGAAGAAGCTGTATGTTTGCCGAGTACAGGTAGCCGTCGCGCAGGACTATGTTGAAGGCGCCGCCGTCGTCACGCGCGTACCTGCCGGCAAAGTCCGGGAGGTCCTTGTTCGGATTCGGAATGATCTTGGGGACCCTGAATTCCTTGACAGAAAGCTCCTCGCCCTTGAGGATCTCGCGCATTCCTTGCGTGATTATGTCGAATGCGCCGGACGATAAGTTCGAGAGCACGACAAATCCGTACTCCTTGTTCTTCGCGAGCTCCAGATAGGCGCGGTGGCCGTTCGTTCTGCCGCTGGCGTCGAAGACTCCGTCGGCAGCGTAATCCGCGAGGACCATCTCACCGTATTTCCCGTCCACGACGGCTTCGGCGAAACGATACGTGTCCCGCGCGGTGCTGAAGACCGAACCGGCGCCGATCAAAAAGGAGTAGTCCTTCAGTGCCGCGTTGATCATTCCGTCCGATGACAGAAGGTAGTCTTGCGCACGGCGCTCCATGATCTGCTCGCCCCGAAAATCCAAAGAATCCGTCATCCCTGCGGGTTTGAACACATACTGATCGAGCGTTTCGCCGTACGTCTTTCCGGACGCGATCTCGAGCACACGCGCAAGGACCGTGTATCCTCCGGAGCTGTATCCCCTCTGCGTTCCCGGCTCGAAATCGAGCTTCGCCTGCTTGATCTTCTCGATCATCTGCTCGGAGGTGTGCGGGACGACCTCCATCTCGGGCGGCATCACGCGGTGCGGAATTCCCGCCCGGTGTCTGTAGAGCATCTCGACCGTGATCTCGTCTCCGCGAGGGAAGTCCGGGATGAATTTCGATAATTTGTCGGTCAAGGCGACCTTCTTCTCGTCGATCAGCCGGGAGAGGATGACCTGAGTCATCGGCTTTGTGATCGAGGCGATCCCGATCCGCGTGTCCGGCTTGTTCGGGATCTTAAAATCGGCGTTGGCGAGGCCAAACGCTAGCTCGTAGAAAACCTTGCCGTTTTCGGAAGCGATGACGGTGCCGGCGAAATAGCCTTCGTCGGCGAACCGCCGGACAAGTTCGTCGATCTGTTCGGCTTTGGAGGTCTGGGCGGATAGGGCCTGCGGGGAAAAGACTAGGGCGGCCAGCGCTATCGCGGCCGGCATTATGTGCCTGATCATTCCTGTGGTCTCCTGAGTGATCGTTGGTTGTAGAGTTGGTTTTTAGAAACGCGGTTCTTGATAACGATACACCACAGGAAATAGAAATGAGACAAACGGTCGATTATCTCCTGTACGCGCGGGGCTTGTCCTCCCAGGTCAAAGGCGCCCCACACGCCCGTTTGGAACAGCGCTCCGCGATCAGTTGCAAGTCAGGAGCTCCGCCGCTTCTGTGTGCGGTAAGCCGCGGAAACCTCGTGCCTTTGGGGCTGGGAAAGGCCCCGTTTCAGAAGTTCGCGCAAAATGCCAGTACCGATTCTTCACGGCCCGGCACCGGACCCCGACCTAACTCCTCACAGTAGCCCTCCCTGACGGTCGGGCTTCGGACACGGCTCACCGCTCACAGCTCACCGCTCACCGAGCGCTGGTGATCATCTCGACCATCTGATCCAGCGCGGCTCCCCAGCCGGCCTCGAAGCCCATGTCCTCGTGCGTTTTCTTGCTTTCCGGATCGCCGTGGATCGCGATCGCCCTGTACCTTGTGCCGTTGTCTTCGGATTCAAGGAGTATGAATGCGGTAAAGGGAAGTTCGTGTGCGTTAGAGACCTTGGCGGCCGGCCGGAAACCGGGGAGCAGGGCGGAGGTGAAGACAAGGCGTTCATTCGCCACGACCTCGAGGTAGCATCCGGCGCTTGGGAACTCCTCGCCCTCGGGAGAACGCATCACGGTGTAGAACTCGCCTCCGGGGCGAACGTCGATCCGGCAATCGGCGACCGACCAGGGTTTCGGGACAAACCACTGCTTTAGCTGTTCGGCGTCGGTCCAGGCTTTCCAAACAAGCTCGCGGGGAACGTTAATGACCCTTTCCAGTACGAGGTCGAGTTCGGGGTTGATCTCAATTTCTTTCATCAGTTCTTCTCCTTTTTGTCCATTTCTTTTACGTGTTTCTCCATCGCGTCGAGCCGAGCGTTCCATTTTTCGCGCACCTCGGAAAGCCAGCCGCCGACCTCTTCTATCCCTTTGTCGTCGATACGGTAGAAGCGCTGCTGCGCCTGCTTGCGGACCTTCAGCACACCGGCCTCGCGAAGAACCTTCAAGTGCTGAGAAACGGCGGGAGCCGATTAAGCGAGTTGAACGAGTTGACTGAGTTGGCTGAGTTAGCGGAGTTAACTGAGTTTGATGAGTTCGGCGAGTCTTTCTGACCCATTTTGCTTGCGGCTTCGCCGCCGGGCTGTGCGGAAAGGCTTGCCTTTCCGGCTGTCGGCCAAAACATTTTTTCGCGGGGGCTCAGCCCCCGCGAGACCATACCTCAAATCGTAACCGTTTAGAGCAGCGCTCCGCGCTGCCCGGGCCGCGCCAAGCGCGGCTCATTATTTTTACCCGCCGCTACCTTTCCGGGTACTGATCCCCTTGGTTGGCTCGGAAGCCGCGAAGACTTGCTTAAGGCCGGCAACAACTACGCACCTGCTTTAAATCGGCTTTATTCAGACCGCTTTAAATTTCCTATTTACTGCACGGATCGCCATCTCCCGAATCCGCCGGCCTTTGGATCGCCGTGAGATCCCACTGCCGGTCCCCCTTGTATGTCGCCAGCACCGTCCATTGGTTCGTGCGCTCGTCCTCTTCCTGCCTCGCCGGGCGATTTTCGAGCACGACCCGGACCGTGCTGTAAGGCGCTTCGATAATTTTTCCGCCGTCGTTGAATCGGTAGCACCTGAATCCGCGCATCTGCAGAACACCGCGGTTTTCATTATCCCTGAAATGGTCACGAACGGCGATCCCAAGGTCGGGCGGAATTCCGGTCGGATCTCCGTGCCCGGGAAGGCTTAAGTAGTAGATCAGAGCGATCAAGGCGAGTACGACGGCCGCAATGATCGCGATCCGCTTTGTGTGCCCGCCAAAGCTGGTCAGCGAATGATATGGGGAATCGTTGCTCATCAGTTTTCAGGTGTCAGGGACCAAGTATCAGGGAATAGATGTGAAGCCGATGCTCACTGATTGACCCTGTCCGCAATGGCAGGATACATCCACGAATGCACCAGACCAAGATGCCGGGTGCCGTACCGGTGCGGTATGTCTCTTGTCGCGTCGCTCGGTATTACCAAGGGTATCAAGAGAAGCGCCCCGAAGGCGATCTTTTTCCAGGCCGAAGGAGGGCCAGTTTCGGGAACCGCTTCCATTTCCGGCATTCTATCGCGCCTGCGCCGAATGTTGACCAAAAGAAGAACTATGCCCGCCCCGAGCATCAGGAAATTCAAGGTCTGGCCGGTAGGCAGACCCCACATCGAGATCGGATAATCACGGAGCGTGTCGATCGGAATTCGCAGTCCAGAGTACAGCACGACGAAAAGCGCCGCAATTCGTCCGTCCGGAACGCCTCGGTTTCGTATCAACAACAACACCGGCGCAAGCAGAAAATTCTTCAGACCGTCGTAAAGCACCACCGGATGACGGAATCCCTCGGCCTCGGGAAATCTAACCGCGAGAGGGAAGTCGGTCAGACTTCCGTAGATCTGTCCGTCGATAAAGTTCCCTATCCTGCCCCAGCCCAATATCAGGCACGCGGCGATCGCCAGGACGTCGAAGATCGGACGGAATGGCTTTTTATAGACCAGGCGGAAAAGGCCGACGCCGGCCGCGCCGCCGACAATGAGGCCGTGGGAGGCGAACCCGCCGATCCAGATCGCGGGGACCAGCCACATATGCTCTCGGTAGAAATCCCATTCGTTGTTGACGACGACGAGCGCGCGCCCGCCTATGAGAATGCCTGCGGCGATGAAAAGCGTGAGCGTGTAAACCGAATCAAGCGTCAGCGCGAGGCGGTCGCGGTTCCGCCTGAGAAAAAAGTGGAGGCTAAGGAACCCGAGCGTAAAACTGAGGCCGTACCACCAGAGGTGGATGCCTCCGACGGAGACGATTATCGGGTCAATGTTGTGTATGTAGCGCAAGGAGTCACCGGACGCAGGATCCGTTATTTTTTACTGCCTATGGCACATAGAACAGCTTTACGTTCCAAGTCCCGGCCGCCCTGTCCCCGACATGCACTACCGGCAGATTGGTTCCCTCGTCCTCAGCGATCTGGGACCCGGGACCAGGGAACAGGGATAAGAGATGAAATGTCATCGACCTCTGCTCACCGCTCACGGCTCACTGCTCACTCTTAGGCATATCACTATACCCGTCCACTTGGAACCGCCATACGCCGTCCTTTCCTTTTTTCGTAACGACGACGAACTTCCCCCTGTCGGTCCGGGAGGCGCCGTCTTCCTGGGTCGCGGTCAGAGAGTAAATCCCGATGTCATAGCCCAGGTTCTCGCCGGCCTCGCGCTGGACGATCCGGAAGTTGATCTTCCACTTCAGCTTCCTGCTCCTTACCGAATCGAAAGTGCGCGTGAAATTGCTCAGGATCGTCTCCCGGCCGATCGTGATTACTGTCCCGGGAGAAAGATACGCGGCGGATTCCGTGTAAAGATCCGCCACGCCGGCCGGGTCCAGATCGTCGTACGCCTTGCTGAATTTTTTATAGATCTCGTCGATGCCCTTGTGAGGCTCGACACCCGGATCGAGGGTGAGCCTCGCCTGGGCGTGTGCGCTGTGGGCCAGAAAGAAAGGGAACGCGAGAATGAATGCAAATAATGAAAGGTGTTTCATCGTCCCTCCGAAAAAAGATTGGATCGAGGCTTAGACCTCACGGCGAATCATATTCAAGAGGGTTCCCGAAAGACAAGCTTTTCGGGTGATACACCTAACGAGAGGTCGAAGCAAGCACGAAGGCCCCGTGGTTAGTCACCTCACTCCCCAATCAACTGAAAAGTCACTTGAGTGAGTGTAGACGTCCGAGCGGAAACGTTTCCGAGACGATAGAATAATTTCCCTCGTAAAGTACGTCCCTAACAAGCCTGGTTTTCTGGCAATCAGGAAAATCAACTTGGGACATCTCCGATTCGATGGCAAGTCGGATTCGAAGCCTCCCGAATGATGGTCAATTTTGCTTGAATACAAAAGTGAAGACTGTGGATTCACTTGTATTCTTGGGTATTGCCAGGTTCAGCAAAGACAGCACGGATGGCACTGGCGTAATGACTGCCGCCCAATTGGTTAAGACTGACTGGACAGAGATTGCACCTTCGATACGTTCACTGTTTGCACGTGTTATCAGCACGAGGCCTAATCGAGTGCACATGTAATCAGGGTCATCAGGGAGCGACACAAAAAATGAGGCGCGACTAAAAGGACCCGGAGCGCAACTCTCGATGACGTACATTCCTCTTGGGAAGCGGTCTTCCGGAATCTCGATATGGAGGCGATAGGTACCGGAAACCTCGTCTCCATCCCACGTCGTTGTTGCGCCTCTTGCGGATAAATCAATCCTGTGAGTCAGTCTCGAAAATGTGAGGTTTTGATCAAAATTCTTCTCGAATGCTGGCGGATCACCAACAAACAGTTGGAATCCTTCTCCCGAACCGCTGCGTCGGAGACTGATCTCCCCGTTTCCCAGACACTTATCCAAATCGTTCTGTGTAATGAACTCAAGATCCAAAAGGAAGAGAAGTTTCACGTAAAGAGCCCCGATTTGCGGAGAGATTCCACCCCCTCTGTAGCTCTGCAATGACTCACCACAAGCGGTAGTGTAGTCAAATTTCACTGTTAGATTGGGGTAATAAGCCAACTCCTGTTCCGTAAAAGCCAGGTTGTTCATCTGGTCCAAGGTCACTTCATTCTCGTAGGCAATGAAAGTAACCCAAGATCCAAGTTCAGCAACATCTTCGAAAGCATCCTTTTGGCCGTAATGCGATATGAAGCCTCGTGCAATACTCCCGCCGATGGCCGAATCCTCAACCCCGATGTTATATTTCGCACTCCAGTCCGCTTGAGCGAATCTGCCGTTCATACTTTCGAATTCGCCTTCAATACCCAACGTCGGTTTCACTTTTTCACTCATCCTTTTGGCATGATCAAGCGCACCTAAATCCCAGGATTCGATCTGAGCACCTCTTGAAATGCGTGGTTGAACCTTGTCGATCAGGTAGCTCGCGCAATGATATGCCTCGTGAATAATCCTTCGCGCAATCTTTGGCCAACTCTTAAGGACACTCTCAATCGCCAATTTCCTTCGCTCTCTTTCTCCCATTTCAGGATTGTCTTTCTCGAGAACTTCCTGGACTTCTAACCACCTACTACCGCTCAGGGTCCTTTCCGAAGCGAAGAAAAGGTACGACGTATCCCTCCGATCATTCGATGAGTAAGCGACGACGTTGATAAGATCAGGGTATTTGTCACTTACCCACGCCGGGGCATTCGTCTCGCTTTTCGTCTTTGGATCCACGTGTTTCTTGTCATAAAAGGCGATCTTGTTAACAGACTTGCACACGAAAGGGGGAAGTGCTTTGAGAACTATCCTGACGAGATCTTTTTGGTTGGGGCCAGCGTCAATCAAACTGGACTTATATGTCTCAGGTACCTGACTCCCATCCAGTTTTCCCAGGATCCGGACGCTGCACTCCCCCGACACGCTGATCACGGAACCGTCCGTCTCATGCGGGACACGTGCGAAACCAGGCATCAGAAAAAGTCCGACGAACAGGAATATCGCGGCTAAGGAAAACCGATTACTGTTCAAAATACTTGTCCTCCAAATGGCGAAATTGCGCAGGAACTGCATTAAGGGTTTCGAAGGTTCGCTTTTCGGCTGATGACCATTTAAAACCTGTATGTTCTTGGCCTGGTATACGGGTCGGTCTTACTTGACGCGCTGATCGAGACTTCATTGAGAAATGCTCACGTGTAGAAAGGGGAAATGAATTTCGCCTATTAGTGTGCTTTCCATTGTCTCGTATCTTTGGCACGATTTTTTAGGGGTCTTCATGGAGAAGGTTTTGCATTCTCTTCACCGTTTCCGAAGTGTCTTAAGTAAGACTAATTGCGACCCGAAAAACTCAGTTTCCCCTTGTCGTCTGTCCCGGCGCCCTCACTTCCGTGTTGATCTCGCTTCCTTCCTTGGTCACGATAACCGTCGTTGTTTGTCCCGTCTTGATGTACACGTCGTTGACCACTATCTCCGGATCGGCCATGATCACCACCCGGTAGTATCCCTCCGTCAACTGGAGGTTCGTCGCGCCTGTGACGCCCCTGGCGACGACGTTGCCGGTCGCGTCCCTTACTTCGAACCGGGCCCCCAGAGAGGTCCTCAACGCCGTTACAAGTTCATCCGCGTCGGCCGCTTCGTGGAACTGTCCGCCGCCGGCCTCCGCGATCTCCTTTAGCTGAGCCACCGAAGGATCGTCAACCGCGAATCCGATCACGTGCAGATTTACGTCGACGCCCCGGCGCTGAAGGTTTCGGACCTCGGCCACAGGATTTCCGCGGCACTGCTCATTGCCGTCGGTCAAAACGATAAGCGTCGTGTCGCCGGAGAAGCCGGCCATGTCCTGCGCTACCAGGCGCAGGGAAGCCGCTAATGGCGTGATGCCTATTGCTTCGATCCCTTCGACCTGCGAGATAAGCTTCTGTCTGTTCAGCCTCGCAAACGGCGAGACCATCTCGATGTCGCTGCAGTCGCCCTTCCTTCGGTGCCCGAAAACCCGGAGGCCTACCTCGGTGTCCTCGGGAAGTTTCCCGATCAGGTCCCGGACCACCTCTTTCGCGATCTCGATCCTGGTCTTTTCTCCGACCTTCGCGTGCATGCTTCCCGAAGCGTCGAAAACCAGCTCGACGCGGCGCGAGGTTACCTCGGCGGGAAGGCGTTCGCCCTGCGCGATAAGATCGAGATTGCCTTTTCCTGTGGCCGTGCCTATCTCGAGCCTGTACCTTGTGACTTCGCTGATCTCTTGTGAGATCTGCGCGTAAAAGTCCGTCAGCTGCGCAGGCTCCGTCGTGAAGAACGACCGGCCGCTCGTCGCCAAAGACCAGTGCCTCAAAAGATTTCGACCCGTTATGCCAATGGGCTGGGGCTGAAGGAGGTTCTGGCCGAGTCCGACCGTGTAAATGCGTATTCCTAGTTCTTCTGCAAGTTTCTTCCAGACCTCCGAGTACTCTTTCGGGGAAGTCGTGTCCGCTCCATCGGAAAACAGAAGGATCGCCTTGTTGCCCGTCTCCTTCTCGAGTTTCTCGAAGGCCTTGAGCATCCCGAGGTTGAGCGGAGTGCCTCCGAGCGCGCGGCCTGTCTGAGCGGCCGCCGCGCGAAGGACCGCCTGGTCGCTCGTGAAGTCCGTCAGCTGGCCGACGCCGCCTCCGAGGGGCTCGCAGAAGTCTTCTTTGGCGCACAAGTCTTGCGGCTGCATCTGCTGAATCTGCTGTTTCAGCTTGTCGGCGATCGCCTTGGGGAGCCTTGAGAGCATCTGGTTTGCCTGACTCGCCATCTGCTGTTCCTGTCCTCCGGCGAAGTTCAAGATCGCCACGCGGTCCTGCTCGTTCCGCTCGGAAACGAACTGTTCGACGGCGCGCCTAAGGTCATTCTCCCGGCCCTGCATGCTTCCGCTGTTATCTACCAAAAGGACGATCGACATCCCGGGCTGGAAGAGCTTGAAGTAATACTGTTCGTCGGTGAGATTGAGGGAATAGGATTTTTCAAGACCCAGGACGTTCCCGCTGCCTATCCTGTTCAGAACGTTCCCGTTCTTGTCGAGCAGCTCCATGTCGGTGCGAAGGAACGGCCTGGATTCGAGCGTCAGATTGATGATCCCGCGCTCTTCGGGCCTCAAACGAAGGCTGAAGTAGTCAGCTTCGCCCGACCGCTCGATACGTCCGCCTATGCTCTCTCCCGTGCGTATGGGGTTGGCGGACGACGGGCTGTCATTGTCTTCCTGTTCCATACGGTCCACGGGCTTCATTTCGCTCGTACTGCTGACCTTTGTCGTCTGGAGCGTTTCCTCGTCGCTTTCCCCGCAATCCCGGCCGGCACTTTCGAGCAGATTTCCAATGATCCTTATCCCGCTTCCCAGTGCGGTGGAATTCCCGCCGTAGTTGGAAAGCACCCTGATCTTCAGGAAACGCGCGGTCGCTGGCGATGCCAAATTGAATGTCTGCGGTCCGGGAGATGTTCCCAGCGTAAATTGCCCTACGGTCCTGTAGCCTTTGACGGGGCTTGTGTCCGAGACCTCGATCTTGAAATCCTTGACCTGTGATTGGGCGCCGGCCTGAGGCGTGTTCCGGGCCCGCTGCATCACGATGCTTCTGACCGAAGCCGAGCAGATACCCTTGAAAGAGAAAACGAAATCCAGGGGCGGGCTTCCCCCGGCGCTTGTCCAGGCGGCTCTTCCGGCGCCGCCGGGCTGGATCAGTGTTCCGGTCGTGCCGACCTGTTCGGGGGCCGGGTAACTGACGACCGTTCCCCCGTATTGAGGATCGGCCAGGTTCGTGTCCTGTTGAGGGAAGGCCGGCACGGCAAGAATGGCGAAAGTGAAAAACAACAGGAGGAGAAGTCCAGGCGCGGGTATCGGCCGGCACGATCGCAGCGTCCGGATCCTTTCGGGACGTTCCAGCGAGAACTCGCGCGCTAGGTTCCTGCGAATCTGCGGGCTTGCCTGAAAGCCCGGTCTCGTCTCTTGCTTTCCATTTGATCTCATATCTCTTCTCCGGGAACTATCGGGTACCTGGTCCGGACAAACGAACCCCGCAAGTATTTCCTGCGAAGAGCGCTGCCGGACATTCTTCTCCGGATTTTCCTGCGCGGATCTCCGGAATCCTGTTAGAAGGGAGCAATTGATTACGGGGCGATAATATCTGAACCGTGCCGATAGTCAAGATTTTGTATCTGTGGTGGTTTCAAAAAGGTTCAATCCGTTCGCGCGGGAATATTTCGATGTTCCGGAATCGGCTCCGAAAACACCTTCGCCTGACGAAAGAGTCCCCGGAGTTCTAAATTAAGGGTGATCGGCTGAAGAGCGGAGGAAACGGGACGATACGGGAGGGAAAGGCTGTTCAGTGAGCCGTCCAAACGGCGATCAAAAGGTGGTTCAGCCGGGGACTACAAGGTGGTTCAATGGTCGGAACGGACACGACATCTCGCATTAGTTCGCATCCCGCCAGTGGCTGCAGACAAAAAAGCGACCCGCCCAACACTGGACTGGTCGACGTGTGATAAACGGAGAAGCGTCTTGATCGCATTCCGCTTGCTCATCGATCCTTGAGGCCTGACCGATGAAATTTAATGTTACAGACTCTTACAACGAAATGCGTAGCGGCAGCGTGTTAAAGGCACTAAACGAGCAAAAAACGCTTGCAATCTCAGAAGAAAAACGGAAATGGTCAATTCGTGCAGATGCGTGAGACACAGAATCGCAAACTGACTATCATACACCTCTTCTTTTGACAGCTAATTGGTCATTTGCTAACGAAAAAACTTGCTCCGTACCGTTTCTGTCCGTTCAATCCGCAGCTAATTTTGTATTCGCCGCTGGAGAATTGGCCGCCGTCGCGTCGCACGATCGGAAGGCTCCAAACCGTCTGATCGATTGACCACTCCAACCTTCTTTCAAGTGTCCCATTGTAGAAAAGGCCACCACGGTGATGTATTGCGCAGTTAAGAACGAAAGTCTGATTCCTCTCCTGGAAGAGTCCATTCTTCAACCGAACATTTACATACACACGCCTGGTCGAGGCTTTCGAGAATCTGGCTGTAGAAGGAAACCGGCTGCTAGGGTACAGCCGAGACATCGAGGCCGCAAGTCCGGTCATTGTTGCGTTCCGAGGTCCGGGAAAAGTGACGGTTTGGCCACGGCTTATAGGCAAGACCTGCAGATCTGAAAGCCTGACCAGATCGATCGCGCCGTCAGCTAACCTTACGAAATCATCACCGTTCGAATTCACCCCGATCGTGAAATCTGTTCCCCTTATATATGACACGGCCCTGGGAGTTGTCACCGTAAATCGTCCCCGACGCGATCCTACTACCGCATTCCAAAATCTTACCCAACCAGATTCCGGGGATAAAAAAACCTTATGCAAAGGGCTCGGACCCGTCAACAAAACCTGATCCAACTTCACATTAGTGTTCGGTCCGATCGTGAGATTGTGGCCGCCTGACAGTGCCAGGGTCAACGGATGTCGTCCGGTGACTATTCGATCTACAAGCAGCAGGGGATTCTTCTTACTGACGAGTTTGCCTCGGGAATACCATTTGACCCACGGATCCGATTTCGACACCACCTGGACCCATCCCAATCCGTCCCCGCGAAAGCCAACAGACCGATCCTGTTTCCACCACGGCAAGGAATTTGCAGTTCGCGGGACCGACCTTCGAGGAGTTTGGGCATTGGAGCGAGGGGGGCTAGAAGTACGGGGGCAAGGGACTTCTTGGCCCCGACTATTGTAGCAGCCGCCTTCCTGCACCATCTCCTGAGACAACAACGTCGGCGAAAGCACAAAGAGAAGAGAGAATGCTGAAAGGATTGGGATTACGAAACGGGAGAGAATCGAATCCTCAGAAAGTCGGGCCTTCATAGTCTTCACCTCCTGTTTTTCAGGTCAGCTCTCCACTGCCTCGAAAAACGCCTTGAAAACTACCCTTGTGAACCGCCCGCTTGCAGGTGCTTTGGGAGAATCGCCCCAAGCGTATAGGGCGATCACAGGCTTGTCAAGATACTCCGGAATTCGAATGACAGGCGGGGATTATGTGAACGGTAAAGGGACGGCCGAATCAGCCGCCCCTTCTTTGTCTGGTGTCCCGTCCTGAAATAGGTTGACACATTGGAGACCTATTTATGAAGAACGAAGGAAAGAAGAGGACGAAACGGACGCAACGTGACTACACCATGGCCTTTAAGCTGGCGGTGGTTTCGCAGGTGGAAAAGGGTGAAATGACATCGAAGCAGGCGCAAAAGGCTTACGGGATTCAAGGGCATAGTATGGTCTTAAAGTGGCTTAGAAAGCATGGTACCTTGGATTGGAAGATCCCCGGACATCAACCCATGGCGCTATTGAAAAAAGAAGAGACGCCGGCTCAGAAGATCAAGAGACTGGAAAAGGAGCTGGAGGACGAACGGCTGAAGAATGAGATATTGAACAGGATGATTGATATCTCAGACCAGCGTTACGGCACGTCGATCCGAAAAAAGTTCTCACCCAAACAATCTGGAGTATCAGACAAGAGAAACAGGTGAGTCTGTCGCGCCTGTGCCGATTGTTTGGGATCAGTAGGCAATCACTGTATCAGGCCCGGCGAAGAGCCAAAGCCCGCGAAGAAGAGTTGTCACGGATAAAGCCGCTGGCACAAGAGATACGGATGAAGATGCCGAGAATAGGAACACGGAAACTGTACTATCTGCTCAAGGACGAGTTTGTCCGCCAGAGGATAAAAATAGGCAGAGGCGGCTTTGATATTCATTCGGGCGATGGTGCTCGGTGCGGAAGGTGAAGCCTTGGAGTTCAAGGCTGAGAAGATGGAGCAAACCGCTTTTCAGATCGACTACACGATCAGGCGATCCGAGAAGGAACTTCTCGACGGATTAACGCGGCATTTCCTGCCGGAAGCGCAAAAGCGGCTTCAAGAGGTTAGGGACATGCAGCAAAAGGCCCGGCTTGAGGCGATCGAGAAACTCCAACAGTCCACCGAACTTCTAAACTCGATCAATAACGCGGCGGAATGGCCGGAGGTGCTTCACTGATCGGCGCGTCCCCTGACTAAGTTTTATCAGTTACCCTTCCGTTCAAAAATTTGGTAATCGTATAATTCTCCGTAGGGAGTCCTATCGCACCCACCCATGATCCGCATGCGGACAAGTGCTCCCGTTTGCCTATCAGCATTCGGGCCGGAAAGATACTCTCGGAGAGTATCTGAAGCAAATCCTTTATGAATGAAAAGGTAGATAGCCGTTCCGCCGTCCCGAAGTACGAAAACACTTTGGCCCCGGTACGGCTTTGTGAAGTCTCGTTCGAAGTCTCCGATCGAGAGCTTCCCAATCATAATCAAACTCATACGCCAATAGCGTGTGCATTGGGTTTCGAGGTCTAAGAGGGTTTTCGGCATCGAAGCATCGGGACGCAAGGCGACAGAAGTTGAACTAAGGGCTATTATCAGGTCCGAATCGGAAGATTGTTCTGTTCGGGCGGAATCCGGCCTTGCTGATAAGGAAACACGGGGCGCTGGATCAAAAGAAGTACAAACCTTGGCGAGAGTATAACCTTTCGCTTCTGGGCGCTCGTCATTCAAAAAAGGAACCTGATTCTTTCGGGGTATCTGTGCAGGCTCTCTACAGTGAAGTGGGTAATAGAGCTTTGTTTCCGCATCGCCCACAAATATCAACTTAATGCCCTTCGAACTGGAAGTATCTTGAGCAGAAAGGGGGAGCGTCAAATTTGTTGGGCCGCTCCCACTTCGGGGAATATGACAGCTCTAAAAGCTGAATGTAGTCTTGTTAACTCTGCAGTGAAAGTTGTGCAGTATCGTGTAAGGGAGATTGTTTTCTGCAATCACATCCAACACATCACTAAGGTGCGCCTTTGCCCCTTCCTCAACCAGAATCGCATCTCGCGCCTGATTCTCCTTTGGATAAGTCACGGTTTGTTCGTGATGGCTCAAGCTATAGTTCGTGACAATTCTGTTCGTAGGAGAGTCATAAAGCAGATGTGCAATACCGTTCGCGGTATCAATGCCCCACGCCGCCCTTACGCCGATACAGGTAAGATCGTGGTAAGTATAAAATCTTACGTCTAGGTTCGCCGGAATCGTGACTTTTCCACTTCCCGAAAAAACTAGCAGTCTTCTAGGGGTGTAACCTCCGTGAGACGCAACTACGGCTTCGGTATTAACTCTTCCGTCGCGAATATGAAAAACTAAATTCTTAGAGCGAATAATTTCCATTCTCGGCATCCACCATCCTTTCTAGTTTCCGTACTTAGCCGCGGATCGTAACATATTTGCAGGGGCTTAGCAACGGCCTCAGCTTGAGAGGTCGTGCTGTACAGCACGACCAAAAAAAGAGCCGGCGAACGTGCCGGCCTTGCGGCCGGCGAACCGCCGGGTCGGTATGTGCATCAACGAGTTTCACGAGGTCTGTGGTCGGAGAACAGATGGAATGGTGACTGAGGGTGTGGTGATCGTGATGCCTTATAAGCCAAAGGCCGGGCCGTAAACCTGAATGCGTCGGATTGTTCTATTTTGACAAGTTCCGCTTGACCAGGATCGAGAAGGTCGCACCGGATATAGAGTCATAAAGATCGCCGCGATTAAAGAAGTTTACCCGATCGCATACCGATCACGGAATATTACCGAGGTCACGAGTTTGCGATGCGATGATCAATTCAATCGGCGTCGTGTAATCAAGTTCTACGACGGGCTCCGGATATAGCTTTTTGAGGCGTTTGGAGATCTCGCTAGCGTGCCTTTTCAGATCGGTCATGTCTTTTCACTCTTTGGAACTAGAGGCATCGTTTTCGTCGAGGGATCGAGACTTACAGGGAATATGGCGGACTATTTACCGATCTTCAATATCTCCGTTAATGCCCGTGCTCCGCAATACACGATCACGACGTAGCCAAGATTCATAGCCGCCGCCGCTGCTTGTTGTGGGGAACTTTCGGCAACAGCTATCGATCCTGAAAGGGAAATGACAGCGAAACCAAAAAAGAGGGCTGCAAAGCCCCTTACGACAATCCTCAACCAATCCGCAGCCGTAAATTCCATGATAGATCGGTCCCGCCTGGCCGGAGACTGCACGTAAACATACTGCGTCGGCGGGGAGCTTTCCAAGTGATCGCCGTCCGTTGAAGGGCGATTGATCGAGGCCCCGCATTGCTTACATGCCTTATTCGCTGAAAAGTTTGCCGTGAGACAATTCGGACAATTTATCGTTGTGTTCATATGGCAAGCGCTTCCTTATTCATTAGGATTTGAGAAGTTGACACAAATTGAAACTAAAAAAGCCGAACGAATGGCTGCTACTGTAACCCACAACGTACCGGATTTGAAAAACTGAAAAATAATTCAACTCTCAGAAAAGCACGAAATTGCCCATAAAGAACATTGCCGAGTGGGAACCTGAGTGGGAACTACAACGGGCGCCACTTGGGACGCCCGTAACTTGTTGATATTGTTGGTACACCCTGCAGGACTCAAACCTGCGACCTTCTGATCCGAAGTCAGACGCTCTATTCAACTGAGCTAAGGGTGCGGATCAATTTTCAAGTATCAAAGATCATGTATCAGGGATCAAGGATCATGTATCAGGGATCATGTATCACAGGGAGCGCGTCTCCTTGAATCTGATACCTGATACATGATCCTTGAAACCTGGAATCTGGAACTCATTTCTGGAGTTCTTCGCGGATGTATCTCACCACCGCCTTCATCTCTTCGTCCGAGAGCTCGTCGCGGAACGAGGGCATTCCCTCGTCCGGGATCCCCTTGACCATGTACTCGATGTACTCTTCGTCGGGCTCGCCCTTCATCTTCTCGGAAGTCAGGTCCTCCGGGTTCAGAGTTTTGCCTTCGATTACGACCTCGCCGCCCGTGCCCACTTCCTTGTGGCATTTCACGCAGTATTCCTGATACTTGCTCCTGCCGAGCGCGAGTTCGTCGGGCGTTTTCGGAGCTTCCGCCGTCGGAGCCGGCGTGGATTCCGTCGAAGTGTTGTTAACGGCGGCGTTCTCGCTGCCTCCGCCACAAGAAGCGATGAAAAGAAATGCGGCGACAAAGCACAGAGATATCTTCAAAAGGTGCATAGTGTTACTCCCGAACGGTTGATGGAAAACTTCCGAGAGTTTAACGTATAAGCTGATCCGCTTGCAACGAAGACCCTTTACACAGACACGATGGCTTCCGAACGAAAACCCGGCCAGATGCTCATCAACGGCGAATGGCGGAATGGCGAAGAGTCGTTCGAGGTCCGCTCTCCGTTCAGCGGCGAATTGCTCGCAGAGGCGGCTTCCGCCGGCGAAGGTGAATTCGCTGACGCAGTAGCGGCAGCCGAAGCCGCAGCGAGGAAGATGCGCGAGCTTCCGAGGTTCCGGATCGCATCCGGCCTACGGAAGATCTCCGATGCGATATCGGAACGCGCGGACGAGTTCACGCGCGTCATCGCGCTCGAATCGGCGAAGCCTCTGATCTACGCCCGAGGCGAGGTCCAGAGGGCGGTCGCGACGTTCGCCTGGGCCGCTTCCGAGGCCGAAAGGTTTGCGGGTGATATGGTCCCGCTCGACACGCAGCCGAACGGAAAAGGGAAGACGGGGTTCTCGTTCCGGGTTCCACGCGGAGTCATCTACGGCATCACACCGTTCAACTTTCCTCTGAACCTGGTCGCCCACAAGGTCGCTCCCGCTGTCGCCTCGGGCAATTCGATAATCATCAAGCCGAGCCCCAGGACGCCGCTTACCTCGCTTCTTCTGGGCGAGGTCTTTCTCGGATCCGGACTTCCGAAAGAAGCGCTTCAGATCGTCCCGATGGACGTGAAGCATATGGACCTTGTTTACTCCGACGACCGGATAAAGATGATCTCGTTCACGGGCAGCGACAAGGTCGGATGGGACCTGAAAGCGAAGGCGGGCAAGAAGGCTGTCGCCCTCGAACTCGGCGGGAACGCGCCCGTGATAGTCGATGATACGGCGTCGATAGAGGACGCCGTGAAGAAGATAACCGTCGGAGCGTTCGCGTTCTCGGGACAGGTCTGCATCTCGGTCCAGAGGGTCCTCCTCAACAAGCGCATCGCCGACGAATTTACGGATGCGTTCGTCGAACGCGCGAAGGGCCTGAAGAAAGGCGATCCGCTCGAGGATTCCACGCAACTTTCGGTGATGATAGACGAGGCGGCGGCGAAGCGCTCGGTCGAATGGGTCGAAGAGGCGGTCGGTTCGGGAGCGGAACTTTTGTGCGGGAACTCGCGCGATGGCGCGATGGTTGACGCGACCGTGCTCACGAACGCGCATTCGGAGATGCGCGTGGTAAAGGAAGAGGCATTCGCCCCTATCGCAGTCATCGAGCGGTACGAAGATTTCGAAGAGGCGGTCGACCGCGCGAACCGCAGCAAATACGGCCTTCAGGCGGGCGTGTTCACGAAAGAACTCGGCAGGGCGATGTACGCCGCGCGGAATCTGGAGTACGGTGGCGTTATCGTCAACGACGTCCCGACATTCCGTGTGGACAACATGCCGTACGGCGGAGTGAAGGATTCGGGATTCGGCAGGGAAGGCCTCCGGTACGCTATGGAAGAGATGTCGGAAATACGGTTGGTATCGTTGGAATAGATAAGATTAAAGATTGAGAATTGGGAATTGAAAGTTATGAATAGGCTCGCACGGTTCGTTGTTTCGCTTTCGCTTATTGTCATCGGCGCGTCCGCGTGTCTCGCTCAGCAGGAGACTGATGCGGGGCCCGGGCTTGCCGTGAAGGGCCTCGCGGACGAGGTCATCGTCCGAAGGGACTCGCGCTCGATCCCTTACATCGAGGCGAAGAACGATGCCGACCTTTACTTCGCGCAGGGGTACGAGACGGCGCGTGACCGGCTCTGGCAGATGGACCTGCTTCGGAGGCTCGCCAGCGGGAATCTCGCGGAACTTTTTGGAAGCGACGTCCTTGAACAGGACAAGCGCTGGCGGCGCTACGGTTTCTACCCGGTTGCCGATTTGAGCCTACGGAGCGTGGGACCGGATATGCGAAAAGCTCTGGAGAGCTACGCCGCGGGAGTCAACGCTTACATCGATTCGCTCGACAAGAAGTCGCTTCCGACGGAATTTCAGATCCTGCAGTACGAGCCCGATCCCTGGAAGCCCTCCGACACGATGATCATCGGCAAGGTGCTCGCCGAAGCGCTTTCATCCACCTGGACTATGGATATCGCGAGAATTCGTGCCGAAGCTCTGCCTGAAGACAAGCGCTCGGAACTCCTTGACGTCACCGACCCGAGGGATGTGGTTCTGTTCGGGAAGAACGGGGACGCGAGTGAAGTAAAAAGTCAAAAGGCAAAAGTAAAAAGTGCAGGAGGAGCCGGTCAAGGAAAAAGTAAAAAGGAAAGAGGAAAGAGTAAGACTGCAGCGCAGATTTCGGTGGAGGATCTGGACGCGCTGGAAGCGATCGCCTCGGCGGATGCCGCAGTTCGCAAGCGGTCGCTCGAGATGGTCGGGCTTTTCGCGGAGGATCTCGCGGCGAGCAACAACTGGGTTATCTCGGGCAAGAGAACGCTCGACGGAAAAGCGATCCTCGCGAACGATCCGCACATACAGCCCGCCGCGCCCGGCATATGGTACCTTACGCATCTTTCGGCGCCCGGAGTAAGGGTTTCCGGCGTGACGTTCCCGGGCGTTCCCGGCATCGTTCTCGGCCATAACGAATACTTAGCGTGGGGCGCGACGAACGTCGGCCCGGACGTCCAGGACGTCTATCTCGAGGAGTTCAACGACAAGGGCGAGTACCTGACGCCAAACGGCTGGAAGAAGCCGGAGGTGCGCAAGGAAACGATCAAGGTCCGCAAGGGGCAGGGCCCGGACACCGATTCGGTCGAATACGAGGTCGTCGAGACCCGCAACGGCCCCGTGATAGGCGAACTTGGCGGCCGCAAGTACTCGCTCCGATGGACCGCACGCTCCGAAAAAAATCAGGAGTTCGAGACCTTTTTCTTGCTCAACCGAGCAAAGGGATGGGAGGGATTCAAGAAAGCTCTTTCGGACTACGGCGGCCCTATGCAGAACTTCGTCTATGCCGATGTAGAAGGGAACATAGGCTGGCACACCGCAGGAAAAGTGCCCATCCGAAGAAAGGGCGACGGATCTCTGCCGTACGAGGGCAAATCATCCGACGGCGACTGGACCGGCTACATCCCGTTCGAGGAGCTTCCCAATCTCTATAACCCGCCCAGCGGATTCATAGTGACTGCAAACCAAAGGATCGTCGGAACAGATTACAAATACCAGCAGATTACAAGGCAGTTCGCGCCGCCCTGGCGGGCGCGCAGAATATATGACCTGATCAGCGGCAATACGAAGATCACTATGAACGACGTGAGCGATATTCAGCTCGATGTGTTCAACATTCCGGTCTCCGAATTCGCGAGGGAGGTCGTAAAGCGGAACGCGGCTTCGAAAGAGACCTCTGACCTGCTAAAAGGCTGGGACGGGCGTATGACCGCCGATTCAAAGGCCGCCAACGCCGCGAACTCTCTCCGCAATTGCGTCGCGGACAGGATCTCCAAAGCGAACGAAGGTATGTTCCTCGGGTACGTCAGGGAACGTGTTCTTCCGTACGCCCTGAAAACGAACGACCCGAAGTGGCTTCCCGAAGGGGTCACGAATTACGACGATCTGATCAGGGAATGCGACTCCTCAAAGCGCGGCAACGGCGTTGTAATGCCTTGGGGAGAGGTGAACGCTGCGAACTTCAATCATCCGCTGTCGGCGGCGCCTCTGATCGGCGGCAGGTTCCAGGTCAGGTACACGAACGTCGACGGAAGCGGTCAGACGCCGAACGTCGGTTCAGGAGTTTCGATGAGGCACATTTCGAAGCCCGGTTCCTGGGACGAGACGCGGTTCGTGATCCCCCTCGGTCAGTCAGGCGTGCCAGGATCGCCAAACTGGACAGACCAGTTCGAATCCTGGCGGACGGGCAAGCCCGAGGTCTTTCCTTTCTCGGTGGAAGCGGTGACGAAGGCGGCGGAGACTTCTCTGAAGATGGTCCCTGCGAACTAGCCGGACCGTTTGACGAGCATATCCCTCGTCTCTATGAAATCGGAGAGGATGACCGCGGCGGCCTCCGCGTCGAGCCGTTCTCGAAGTTCCTCTCCGTCCTCCCCGAGTTTCCAGAGGTGCCCCCGGGCGGTGTAGGTGGAAAGCCTTTCGTCGTGAAGATAGACGGGGATCGGGAGCGAAAGCGCCAACTTGCGCGCCATATCCCTCGCTTCCTCAGACATTTCCGTCTCGCCTCCCTCGAACCCTACCGGCAAACCAACGACGAGAGCGGCCGCATCGTAGCGCGCGACAAGCTCAGAGATCTTTTCCACGAGGTTCTTCCAGGAAGTTCGCATTACAAGCTCGACCGGACGGACGGCAAGCTGGGTCTCGTCGCTCACGGCGACACCGATCTTTTTCGTCCCCGGATCGAGACACAGGAGCCTCCCTTCGCGGGGAGCGCCCGCGATATCTGTAAGTTCCCCGGAATTGCGACTTTTATTGTCTTGCACGTGTATAGCCGATAATGGATAATTGACGGGCAATTATGGTCCATCGGCTTGCGGCGGACAAGAAGACCGGGGACGGGAGACGGGAGACGGGAGACGGGACACCGAAGACAGAAGTCAGAAGACAGAAGAGAGGACTTCTGAGATTTGAAATTCGAAATTCGCCTAAGACCATCTCATTGACCATTGACCATTGATCGATGAGCACTGACCATTGAAATTATGACCTACCGCGGTAAATTCATCCTTGCAGTCATCTCCGCAGCTGTTGCGTTCTACGCCTTCGCAGGCGTGCTTATGGGCTGGTACGGCGACATAAGCGCCCAGCAGCCGATCAACGATCCCGGCGCGCAGATCAGGATCTTTGAGAGCGTACTCCAGCACATCCAGAACGATTACGTCGACGAGCCGGACCTTGAAAAGGTCCGGAACGGCGCGCTCCGCGGACTCGCGGACGGGCTCGACCCGTACACGTCGTATCTGACGGCCGAGCAGGTCAGCGACTTCAAAGCCGGAAAGGACGCCGGGAGGGCGGGCATAGGTGCCGAGTTCTCGCAGGTTTCCGCCTACCTTTATGTGGTTTCAGTGATCAAGGATTCGCCGGCGGACAAGGCGGGACTGATGTCCGGAGACGTTATCGAGTACATCGACACGAAGGCGACGCGCGATATCTCCTTGTACGACGCGGTCCACCTCGTGCTCGGCAATCCCGGGACGAAGGTAAAGTTTCGGGTACTTCGCTCCGGCGCACGGCCGCAGACAATCGAGGTCGCGCGTGCGCCCTACAAGGCTCCCGACGCTACGACACAGATGCGTGACGGGGTCGGGATCGTAAAGGTCTACAGCCTCGACAAGGGCAAGGGTGCCTCGGTCGAGAAGGCAGTCGCGAGTCTGAAATCGAAGAACGTGAAGAAGATCCTGCTCGATCTTCGCAACGTCGGCGGAGGCGATATCGGCGAGGCGGTCTCGGTCGCCAACCTGTTCATCAAGCAGGGCGATCTCGCGAAAGTGATAGGGCGCGAGAACAAGGTCCAGAAGACATACGCCGCCGATCCTTCGAAACATATCTATGACGGAAAGGCCGCTGTGCTTATCGATCTCGGGACCGCGGGCGCGGCGGAAGTTGTCGCCGCGGCGTTCCTCGATTTGAAGAGGGGCGAGGTCGTCGGCGAGAAGAGCTTCGGTGCCGGAGTCGAACAGGCGCTGTTCACTCTGAAAGGCGGAGACGGCTTCCTTCTGACGACCGCGAAATGGGCTTCGCCTTCGGGCAATCCCTTCCTTGCGGCGAACCGTGCGAATGCCGGGGTCAAGCCGAGCGTCGAAGTGAAACGTCCCGAAACACCTGAGCCGGTTGAGGTTGAGGAGCTTGTCGAAAGCCAGGAAGAAGAAGGCGATCCTACAACTCCTCCGGTCCAAGAGCCGGTCGAAGAACTGCCTTCGAAGACGTTGAAACCCGACAAGGACATACAGCTTGAAAAGGCGATCGAGATACTGAACGGAAAGTCGGCGGCTGCCGCCGGTTAGTCTGTTCTTCTATCGACCATTTCCGGAAGGCCGTCTTAAAGGGCGGCCTTTTTCAATTTCATTGTTGACCGGCCGGTACAATTGATAGAATCATCCGCGAATGCAAAATGTGTCGTTTGAGATCAGAAGACTCGCGGAAAGAGACTCTGGGCAATGGCTGAACTTACGCCGGCGCCTCTGGGACGAACTTACCGAAAGCGAGCATATCGAGGAGATGCGCGAGATCTTCGGGCAACAAGAGACGCAGCTTGTTCTTGTTGCCGAGCTCGACGAACGCGAGATCGTCGGATTCCTTGAAGCCAGCATAAGGCCGTTCGTCGAGGATTGCCGGACGGACCACGTGGGTTACATCGAGGGCTGGTACGTGCTTCCGGAACACAGGAGAACGGGCGCAGGCTCGGCGCTCGTCAGAGCTGCCGAGGAGTGGGCGAAGGCGAGCAGATGTGAAGAGATGGCCTCGGACACCGAGTTGGGGAACGAGCAGGGTCTCGCGGCGCACCAAAGCCTCGGATACGAGGTGACATCCAGGCTGATACACCTTCGGAAAGAGATCTGCTGAGGAAGGCCGCTGATATGGACAAAAGTAACAGATCGTCGTTGTATAAATGGTCCGTACTTGCGGCTCTGGCGGGAGTCCTGTTCGTGCTCGGGTCTGCGAACGCGACCCGCGCACAGTCGAACGATCCGAACTTTCCCACACCGGTCGTGGGTAACGAGGTGAGCGGGACGATCCAGGCTCGGGCTATAGGCGACCCGAGGCTTACGACCTACTATTTCATCTTCAACGGGAACCGGGGCGACGTCTTCATCAACATCCTCACGACGAATTTCAAGGGCGAGATCGACATTTACACCGCCCAGGGCCTGAACCCGCGTACGAAGATCACCATATACGCCGACAACCCGGAAAGGGAAACAGGCCGCGTCGTCTATCAGAGGCAGCCGGAGAGGCTGATCCTCAGGATCCAGGGACGCACGCCGAACGACGATCCTGCCACGTACCAGGTAAAGTTCGCGGGAAGCTTCGCTCCTATCACGGGCGCGGAAGCCGAGAATACGAACGAGTTTCCGGACATTCTCGGAGAACCGTCGGGCGGAGTGAAGGTCAGTCCGACGGGGGCCATCATCCCGGAAGAGAAAAAGGAGGAAGTTCCCGCCGCCGAACCGGACGTTCCTGAGGAACCGGCGGAAATTATCGCCGACGCAGAAGAGGTCGTTGCCGCGGAAGAGATAGCCGACGCAGAACTAGCTGACGCGGAAGCAGTCGACGATACTCCTCCGCCGGTCGATCCTCCGGCCGAGCCGGAGAAGAGGGTTGTACAGGCGGTCGAGGCTGACGCTCCGCCGAGCGAGAAGCTTGAGAATCCGAGGGTGATCGTCACCGATCCACTAGCGGAGATCGAAGACAAACCGCGCGAGGTGACCGTCGATCTGACGGGCGACAGGGAAGACGAAGAAGTGTCGGCTGTAGTGACAGTCGAACGCGTGCCCGCAGACGATGAAGAAGAAACTGCCGCGGATGACGCAGATGCGGCGGCAGAAAAGAAAGACCCTGCCGCCGACGAGGCCGATCCTCTCGCCCGCGTGTTCTTGAAAGTGGAATTAAAGGACGGCACAAGGATCGAGCGGCGAATGACGGAGGTCGTGAGCGTGAATGTCGTGAACGGAATGCTGACGATCGTGACGACAGACGGCCTGACCCGCGAGATCCCGATCCTGTCGGTGCTGAAGATGACGATCGAACAATGAACAGCGATCATCGATCAGCGAATCAGTACCCGGAGCGGTAGCGACGGATACACCAGATGAGCGAGTTACGCGTATGCGCAAGGCAAATCCAGTCCCTCTTTTCTTTCTTGTCATTCTCACTGTCAACCTTGCCTTACCGCAGACCGCCGGAGTCCTGAACGCCGGATGCGGATGCGCGGACCTTTTGAACGAACTTGATGCCAAGATCAGGGAGAATCATTCTGCCTATCATATCGAGATAAAGGGAAAACGCGACAAAGAGTACAGTGAGAATTTGAGCAGGCTACGATTGCTCGCCGAAAAGACCCCGGTTCAAGATTGCGTGAAGTTGCTGAAGCAATTCCTGAACTACTACAAGGACGGACACCTGTACATAGGTCAAAGCCCGGACCTGACAGAGAATGAAAAGAATGTACTCAAGTTAAAGGCTGAAGTGATCAAGAGATCCGAGGCAGAACTCCGCAGTTATTTTGACAAGCAAGCCCGGAAACTTGATCCGATCGAGGGCATATGGTTCGTGAAGGATGGGAGCCGATTCGCCATTTTCGAGGATGAAGGCTCTAAGGAACGCGACTTCGTTGCGGTTCCGCTGTCCGGAGAAAATGCGAACTGGGATGCCGGTCACGTCAAGGCTGAGTTCAGGAAGCTGTCCGACGGCTCGTACGATGTAGTCTATTTTGACGGGAACCATTTCCCGCTCTACCCCGGTGCCTATAAGTGGGGACAGCAGGGCGGGGCCGCCATCCGCAGGGGACTCATCCTGCATATTCCACCCTTCAGTTGGGGTAAGGAATACCCGGCAAGAAAGAACCTTTTCAATTTCATAGATCCGAACGACCCGCGAAGGCCGACTATCAGGATCGTTGACGATTCAACGATCCTGATCTCGATCCCCTCGCATGTTCCGGAATACGCCTCAGACTTGAACGAGTTCGTCGATACGAACCAGGAAGCGTTCGCGAACTCCGACACGCTGATAATCGATCTGAGGGGCAATGAGGGAGGCAGTTCGTGGATCACGAACGTTCTGATGCCCTACATCGAGACGTCCTCGGTAAACTCCCCGAAGTACTGGGTGAACGACGAGGAGGTGGTATTGTCCTCGCCGCGCAACATCAGGTATTTCAAAGGTGTTGAAAGCCAGGGATGGCTGCCCAAGGACCTTATCAAACGGTTGGAGGAACATCCCGGAGAACTCGTTCCGTTCAATGACCCACCAAAGGATGCTGCAGTCCCGCCGGACGTTCCGGATGTAATGGGGATGGCGAAACCGCGCAACGTGGCGGTTTTGATCGACGATTCCATTGTCAGCGCCGGTGAGGCATTCATCATTCGCCTTATGAAGAGCAAGAAGGTGACCCTCTTTGGCGAAAACACTGCGGGCGTGATCGATTACCGCTCGACTTCGGGAGTCTCGCTCGCGAGCTGCCCGCATCTTGGGATCTATCTTGGATACCCGATGTTTGCTGCGTCGAAGCGGCTTCCGGCCGGCGGCGTTAATGCAACCGGCGTAGAGCCCGATGTGCGCATCGACGAAGAGGAGAAAGATCCGGTCCGCTTTATCATCGACTATTTCAAGTCGGAATCAGCCAAGAAACCTGAAAGATAGCTGAATTCGGCGACAAATCTCATAGCTGACTCTGCCCGGCGGGATTGATAGGCGCATACAGCATCTGGAAAATCTGCGGCTTTAGCACTGAACAGGACCCCGAATCTCCGCTCCGCCGGCGCGAAATGTTCATAGCATTCGGTTACGTACTAAACCTGAGGCACCGCTAGGAGCCAAATGTCTGTAGGAGACGGGAGACCGGAAAAGTCGCGCAGCGACGACAGATCATTCGTCAATGCTCATTGGCCAATGGTCAATGTTTTGCCCGTCGCTCGCGCTTTGGGTTCAGATCCCAAGTAGCTGGCTCCACGAATTCCGACTCGATGAAAGAAAATCGGCCGAAGGAGGATTCTCCCCCGGCCGATCTTCGCTTCGCTCACTACCTTGGGACGCGGGCGTTCCGTTTTCCGGGATCAGGCGTAACTATGCAGTCCCGGAAGAAGGTAGCTCACGCCCAGGTATGTGAAGATCACCAGCAGGAAGCCTATGATCGCGAAGTACGCCGAGCTTCTGCCCCTCCATCCCCTGGAGATCCTGGTGTGCAGGAACGCCGCGTAGGTCAGCCACGCTACCAGAGCTCCCGTCTCTTTCGAGTCAAAGCCCCAGGGCCTTCCCCACGACTCGTTCGCCCAGATCGCACCCGTGATCAAGAGCATAGCTAGGCCCGCGAACGCAAGGCTCGCCGTCTTGTACATAAGGCTGTCGAGCGCTTCCAGCGAGGGCAGGCGCTTCCGGAGCGTCTCCGTACGGAAGCTGAACAGCATCACGAAGAACAGTCCGGCGATACCCGTTATAAGCCCCGAGAACTCGACCGGGTTTGTCTTCAGCGAGAGGAACATAGAGCTTCCGGTCTGCTGAAGAAAGTTCTGTCCAGCCTGTTCGAACTGCGCGGGCGTGATCGCGGCGAATTCCTGCGCCGAAAGGTTCTGCTTCGACACGAGTTCCTTGCCTGCCGCGGCCACCTGTCCGGGGTTCTGCTGGATCTGAGTCTGGAGCCTCGGATAGACGTCCTTGATCGCCCCGACACCGTTGACCCAGAAACCTATCGCGACGAGCTGGAATATAAACGCAGCCGCGAGCAGACCGTGTCCGATCTTGCGGGCCTGCAGATTCTCCCTGTAAACGTACGCGAGGAAGGCGGCTATCGCGCCGAGCAGAAGTAGCGCGGAGATCGCGAGTATCGGTCCGACGTAGGGGATCTCTAGCCTGAACGGAGTGAAGAAAGCCTTGTCGGCAGGCGTCTGGCCGGGAATGAAAATACCAGCGCGGTAGACGAACTCGGTCAGGATCGAGAACTTGCTGATCGTCGCGATCACAGAGAACGAGAAAACGCTCGCCCAGATCGCCATCGATTCGGGCTTGACCTTGTCCTTGAGCAGGTAGATCACCGCGACGGCAAAGCAGACCAGCGTGATCCCGTAACTGATCGAGGCCACGCCGACGTGGATCGGCCGCCAGTAAGAATCGAGCACCGGCGGAAGGTCGATAAATTCCGAGCCTATGAAACGCGCGAGCGTAAGAATCAGCGCCGCCAAAGGAAGAGTGAAAGCAGCGAGAACCGCGAAGTTTTTTCTGGTCAGAAAGACCAACGTCGTGATCCCCGCCCCGAACGCGAACGCCAGGCTCAGATCGTAGAGATTGGCGAACGGGATGTAACGGAACATCCACGGCGTCTCGGGGTTTCCCGCGTCGCGGAGCATCCCGATCTCCCGCTCGTACGCCGCGACCCAACGGACAAGCCACGACGACAGGTTAAAGAAAACGCCGATCGTCGCCGTCCAGAGGCTGAGCCTTTCCGCCATTCCCGAGGGCGCGTATAGGTTCATCAGCTGGACAAGCGCCGCGAACAAATAAGCGGCAAGGGCGCACATCATCAGCGCCTCGTCGGAGGGGAAGTTCGTCGTCTGGAGCCTCCAGAAGAGGACCCCGAACGACGCCGCGATGGAGAGCATCGCCGGAAGGTACTGCATAAAAGGCGACTTGATATCGGCGCCGGTCAGATCGTCGGCCGAAAGTGCTTGTGACATACCGTTTCTCCCAAAACTCCACGCGGTGCTTCGCACGCGCTTTAAATTTCTTTGTCCTGTTCGGCAGCCTCACCTTTCAGCCGCATCAGGATCTTCTTGAACTTGTCCTCAAAGGTCAAATGGTTGCGGTTTGTGTCGCCCGCGATGACGACGTCATACTCGCCGACGGGCCCTTGGTCTCCGACCATCGCCCACACCCTTCGGTGCGAGATGAAGAATACGAAGACCAGCGCGCCCATGAGCCCGAATCCGCCGAAATACCAGGCGATAAATGCTCCGTTGAACGGGTCGTACTTGATCGAGAGCACGTGCGCCAGAGGAGATTTCTCGAACTCCGAAAGCCTCCATTTGTAGCCGAGTTTCGGAGCGCCCACGGGAATGTCGTCAGACACGTTCGAGGCGAACGCAAAGACCCTCTCAGACTGTCCGCCGGGTGTCGTGACCTGAAGTACCGCGACGGGATTGTTGTAATCCGCCGATCTCGTGTCGGGCTCTCCCCTCTGATTAAAAGTGAAATCGGGCATGAACGCCTCGTACGCCACGACCGTCCCGTCCGGAAGCTTTGTTTCGCCGGTCCTCATAAGGTCGATCGCAAAAGGCTCGCCGCCGTCCTGAGGCGTAAGCTGAAGCTTCATCGTCCGGGCGTTCCCGACCGGGATCGTCTGAGCCTGGAAGAACCTGTAACCCCTGTACGAGAAGGGATTGTTGAGGCTCACATCCGCAACGGTCGTCCCGTATTGCGGATCCTCGATCTGGATCCTCGTCCGCCAGTCGAGCGTGTTGAAGACCTCGATCGATCCGTTCGGATCGATCAGCTTCTGCTCGATGTCCAGGCACGTGATCTTGAACGGCAGCGCGACGGCGTACCTTTCGTGCTTGTCGAGGTTTATGTCGATCAGCTGAATCTCGGTCGTCGACTCGCCGGGAATCATATTCACATCGGCGTCGAACCCGGTCTGGAAGGCAACGAAATGCCCGAGGAAGAGCGTAAGCAGCGATACGTGGACGATGTATGCGCCCATACGGTTCCACTTCCCGCGCTCGCCGAAAAGATATACCGGGCCGTCCTGGGCGTTGTCCTCGGAGATGCCCATTCGGACGCGCGAAGGTTCGTCCAGGTCCGCCGTCTTCGTGATCTTCGGCTTGAAACCCTGCTCGCGGAACGCTTCCGCGATCCTGCCCGCGACCTCGTCCTTCGAACTCCCTACAAGTGCGAATTCCGCCGATTCTCTTTGGCGCTTGTAAAACCCGGGCGTGCCGAAAAGCTTCGGGCTCGAGATATGGCTCCACGCCCCGCCGATCCGGTCGATCGAGGCGAGGATGATGTTTAGCGAAAGGATCAGGAGGATAAGGTTGAAGTACCGGCTGTAATAGATGTCGAAGAACCCGAGAGTGCCGAATACAGTCCTCTCGGCAGGTGTCAGCGATGCGTAGTATGCGTCGAAGCCCTGCACGTTCTGCTGGATGATGATCATCCCCAGCATCGAGAGAATGACGAGGATGCATAGCAGGACCACGCCGAACTTGACCGAGCTCAGGAACTCGACGGTCGCCGAGAACGCGTTCCAGACCAGGGTCAGGGGCGATCTGCCTCCCTCGCGGGGCTTAACTGATTCTTCAACGGATGACATTTAATCAAGAAAGACCGGGTGGTGGTTTGGAGAAATATTATCGCAGTGCCCTTAATTTGTCATCCCGCTTGAAATTAGAAAAGCTGTTCAATTATTGAAGTTTTATTGGACCGGGAACGGCTTGGAGTTAGACCCTGCAGAAGTTATTCTTATGCATTACCGCAGATTGCCGGATTACCTGAAATGGACACTGTGACCGCCGAGATCTTAAAGCCGGATACGACCGGGATTGGGGGCCGGATCGGGGCATTCGTGGAACTTACGAAGCCCCGGATCGCCTTTATGCTCGTGCTGACCTCGGCTTCCGGGTTCTATCTGGGCACGAAAGGGAGCTTCGATGCCGTCTTGTTCGTAAACTCGATGACGGCGATCACGCTGCTCGCGTTTGGCGTCGCCACGCTGAACCAGTACCTGGAGCGGACGATCGATGCTCTGATGGAGAGGACCGCGCTAAGGCCGCTCCCGACGGGAAAGGTCAGCGCCGTCGAGGCGCTCGTGTTCGGCGCATTGCTCTGCATAGGCGCTGAAGTTTACCTGTATTTCGCTGTCAATTCGCTCACCGCGTTTCTCGGACTCGCGGTGATAGTCGGTTATGTCTTCCTGTACACGCCGCTCAAGACGCGGACGACCGTTTCCACGGCGATAGGGGCGATCCCCGGCGCGATGCCGCCTTTGTTGGGCTGGACTGCGGCGGCGAACGAGATTACGCTCGGCGCGTGGATACTGTTCGTGTTTCTGTATTTGTGGCAGTTCCCGCATTTTCTCGCTATCGCGTGGATCTACCGCGACCAATACGCGAAGGCGGGGATCAAGATGCTTCCCGTCGTTGAAAAGGCCGGAAGGGTGACGGTCCAGCAGATCGTGATATTTACGCTGCTTATGCTGCCGGTAAGCATAGGGCCTTTCTTCGTCGGTACATCCGGCTGGATCTTTCTCGCGGGGGCAAGCCTGCTCGGGATCTGGTTCCTTTTCGTGAGCCTCAGGATGGCGCGCGACCGCAGCGTAAAGAGCGCCAGGCGACTTCTGCTCGCCTCTGTGCTCTATCTTCCGCTTGTTTTCGCGCTGATGGTCTTCAATCACAGGTAAGTATGGAAATCGGCACTGCAGAAACTGAACTTCTCTCGGAAGAAGAAAAGAAACGGCGGAGCCGCCGCTCGTCGCCTCGAACCGGCGGAAGCGGACCGAAAAACGGCGGCGGAGGCGGCGACGACGGTTCCGGTGGAGATGACGGAAGCCGGCGGCCGGTACCCGGAGACAGGGAAGCGATGCCGGAGGAAAAGAACAGCGAAAAGTCCACGATCCTGACGTGGTTCCTTCTGATAGTCGTGCTGATGACGTTTGCGGGGCTTATCGGCGCCTATGTCGTCGTCGCCACGAATGCCGCACTGGAGTGGCGCCCGTTCGACCTTCCCGTACAGGTATGGGTGAGCACGGCGATCATCCTGCTCAGCAGCGTCACGTATCATTTCGGAAAACAGGCGGTCCTGAACGACGACGGCGCCGGCGCGAGGAGATCGTTCCTTCTGACGACGGTGCTCGGGGCCGCTTTCATTTCATCGCAGATCCTCGCCTGGATGGCGCTCGTCGACCGCGGCCTGTATATGCGCGGCAATCCTTACGCGGGATTCTTTTACGTGCTGACCGCCGTCCACGCCGTGCACGTGATCGGAGGGATAGTTGCTCTAGGATACATCGTGCTGAGGACCTGGAACCACGAGGCGCTTTCTTTCGACCAGCGAAAGAAGAACAAGGTCGAAGCGGCAGCGATCGGATGGTACTGGCACACGATGGACGGACTTTGGCTGGTGCTTCTGTTTCTGCTTGGTTTCTGGAAGTGATTCTATGGACGACTGGTGGTTCTTTCCTCACCTGAACGCCTTCCTCAATGGATTGAGCGGCGTATTCCTCATCGCGGGCTTCTATTTCATAAAGACAGGACAAAGAGACAGGCATCGGTTCGCGATGACGACCGCTCTGGCGGTGTCGGCCGTGTTCCTGACGAGCTACGTGACGAGCAAGGTCGTGATCGGGCTCGATTCGGTGAAGTTCACCGCTGAAGGGCCGGTCCGCTGGCTGTACTTTTTTATCCTAATAACGCACACGGCGTTGGCGGCTGTTATCACTCCTTTTGTGCTTGTCACGTTCTGGAGAGCATTGAAAGGGAGATTTGAGATACACAGGAAGCTCGCAAGGATCGTGTTTCCGATATGGCTCTATGTCTCGGTTACCGGCGTGATCGTCTATCTATTGCTTTATCAACTGTTTCCGCCAAACTGACAAAAAATCCGGCGGCATTTGCCAGATCAGCCTCCGGCGTGTATATTTCTAATGTTGAAAATTTAAGCGCCTAAGGCTCGGTACGGTTTCCGTCGGAGCCGCGGGGGAACCAAGGTTCCGGGATCAGTTCCCGGAATAGGGGCGAGGCTCCTCAGTGGAGCGGGGAAACTTCTTCATTCCTAGCCCGACAGCTAACCTCGCAGGCGTGGCGAAGAAGACACGAAAAGATTTGCCCTAAAAGCACCATTTTCAACTCTTTAGTGCCTGTTTTTCAACGCAAGACAGTCGATCCAGTCTTCTCAAAGGAAAAAATTCCGAAACATCGCGAGTGTTTCGGAATTTTTTTGTCCGCACTGCCTGAAAATCAGGACTCCTTAACGACATCCACGGTCTTGACCGGAATACTGTTGCGGGGATCGACGATTATGTCGGACGGCCTGGAAGAGAAGTCAAATTCAAACTCCTGTGAACGCTTCTCGATGACGATCTCCCTATCGACCGGCCCGGACGCCGTGATGAACCTAAGGGCCACAGGCAGCCGGAACGAGACCGGGATGCCTTCGGAGATCTTTTGGGTTTGAGCCATTGAAACCTTCAGCTTTCCTGCCGCCCTGTCGTAAGAGCTCGTAACGCGAAGTTTCGGAAAGCCCTTCTTGTAAACCCACTGTTCGAAGAACCATCTGAGGTCGCGCTCTGACGCCTCTTCCATCGCGGCGATCAGGTCGGGCGTCTCGACATTCTTCAGCCTGTTCCGGGTCAGGTACAGATGGACCCCTTTCCAGAATGCCTCTTCGCCGATCTCCTCGCGAAGCATGTGGATCACTGAGCCCCCCTTCTGATAAGTAACGGTCGTGAACATAGAGTTGTCGTCTGAAGCGTCAGCGCTAGTGTTGAAAAGCGGGTGCTCCTTTGTGCCCGGGGCGGAGGCGTATGCCAGGTATTCTTCAGCATCCGATGCGATCTTCAGGTCGTAGATCTCACGGCCGTAAGCCTTCTCGCGGAAAACGCCTTCCATAAAGGTTGCAAAACCCTCGTTCAGCCAAAGTTCGGCCCAGTTCCGGCACGTGACCAGATTGCCGAACCAGGAATGTGCCAGCTCGTGCGCGACGAGGTCTTCGACGAGTCCCTGCCCGAACTTGACCCTCGCCAACATTATCTCAGTGTCGGCCATCGTCGTAGCGGTGATGTTCTCCATTCCGCCCCAGGGAAATTTCGCCACCATCGTCTGATCGTACTTATTGAACGGATAATCGAGGCCTGTGAGTTCCTCGAACACGCGGAACATGTCCTTCGTCTTGCCGTAGGCGAGCGGGACTATAGATTCCTGGCCGGGATAAACGTAATACCCTAGAGGTATGTCCTTGTACTTGTCCGAGACCTTCACATACGTTCCGATCACGAACGAGGTCAGGTAGAGCGAGTGCGGAACGTCCATACGGTAGTGGTAAACCGCCCTGCCGTCCTCAAGGTCCTTCTTGCCGAGAAATTCGCCGTTTCCGATCGCAGTCTCGCCGTTCTCGACGGCCAGCATCTGCTCGGTCGTCGCCTTGTCGTCGGGAAAATCGAATGAAGGCAGCCAGTGGTGGGTCTCTTCCGATTCTCCCTGAGTCCAGACCTGCGCCCCCCTGACGACCTTTCCTTTCTCGACGAGCGCGTCCCGGAAATAGATCCCTTTTTTCGGTTTGGCCGTATAGCGGATCCTGAACGCGATCTTTTCGCCGGGCTCGAAAGCTCTCGGAAGTTTGATCGTCAGGTTCTTTCCGTTGACCGTGTACTGCAGGGGCTCGGAGGAGCCTTCCATCCCAACGAACTCGTACTTCAGGTCTTTCGCGTCGAGCACCACCTGGCTGAGAGGCTTTTCGAGCGGGGTAAGCTCGATCGTCGAGTCGCCTTTGACCGACTTCGCCTTGCGGTCAAAATCGAGCCTGATCACATAGTGCAGAACGTCGTACGTCCGCTCTCTGTTGAAGGACTTGCGATCGTTCTGAATCGAAGCAGGAACGATCAGGGCAAGGATGAAAATTAGAAGGATCGTCTTTTTCATAACTGGATACAGTGCTAAACCGGAATAAGAATTATCGCACCAGAAGGCCTGAAAATCGAGCGGCAGCTGTTAGCTTCGAACTCGTTTCGCGTGAGTTGGACCGTGCGATATGATGTTGTCATTCGAAACCGGGAGCGATAACAATTCAAATGAAGAGAACCATCATCGTCCTTGCCGCAGTCGCGTTGTTATTCAGCAACTCTGCATTTCCTCAGAACGGAACCTTATATTCGCAGAAAACGGTCAGCGAGCTCGAGCGGCTTCGGGATACGGCGCTCGAAGAGAACTGGGTGTACGAACGCACGGCTTACTTGACGAACAACATAGGCCCGAGGCTTTCCGGCTCGCCTCAGGCGGCCCGCGCTGTCGAGTACGTCGCGGACGAGATGAGGAAGCTGGGTCTCGAGGTAACGCTACAGGAACTGAAGGTGCCGCATTGGGTACGCGGCGAGGAGGAGGCCGAGCTGGTCCGGTTTGAAGGAATGGCCGAAGATTCTTCGCACAGGATCGTCCTCGCGGCGCTCGGGGGGTCCGTTTCTACGGGTGATTCGGGCATCACCGCCGATGTCGTCGTGGTCGGAAGCTTCGAAGAACTTGAAAGGCTTGGAAGGGAAAAGGTCGCCGGCAAGATCGTGCTCTTCAACGTGAAGTTCGACCAGAGGCTCGCCGAGGCAGGGCTTGGCGGAGACGCGTACGGTCAGATCACCCCCTACAGAGGAGGAGGCGCTTCAGCGGCGGCCAAACTCGGCGCGGTTGCCGTTCTGGTGCGATCCGCCGGCGGTTCGCAGAACCGGCTCGCTCACACCGGCGGAATGAGATATGAGGACGGTGCGGCAAAGATCCCCGCGGCGGCCGTGCCTTTTGAGGATGCGGAACTGATCGCGTACCTGGCTTCGAAAGGCCCGGTCACGATGCGGATGCTCCTGACGCCGAAGACCTTTCCCGACGCGGTGAGCCACAACGTGATCGCGGACCTGAAGGGAAGCGAAAAGCCTGACGAAGTGATCGTTGTGTCCGGGCATCTTGACTCCTGGGACCTCGGCACAGGGGCGCTGGATGACGCGGTCGGCGTCGCGATGGCGATGCAGGTGCCGTATCTGATAAAGAAGCTGGGACTCGACAACAAGCGGACGATCAGGGTCGTGGCTTTTATGAACGAGGAGAACGGATTCGTCGGAGCGAACACCTACGCGGAAAAGGCGGACATACCGAACCACTTCGCGGCGATCGAAAGCGACCTGGGCGCCTCGCATCCCGTCGGTTTCATTTTCGCAGGTAAGCGGGAGGCCCTGCCGTACCTCGCTCCGTTGTCTAAGGTGCTCTCGAAACAGGGCGCGTCGCTGATAGATGTCCGAGCGAATGCAAGTTCGGACATAAGCACATTGACCGCGAAAGGAGTCCCTTCGTTCGGGCCCTGGTACGGCGGACGGACTTATTTCAACTATCACCACACGGCCGCCGACACGCTCGACAAGGTCAACCCGGTCTGGCTAAGGGAGAACGCTTCGCTGATGGCTGTCCTGGCATACGGGCTTTCGAACCTGGAATCGCCTCTGCCGAGGTGACACCGTTCAACGCCGGACTTATACTCTGAATTTCGATGGCCGCACGAGGTAGAGCTATGGACAGACCGCCCCCATATTTTCCGCAGGGATCGCTGAACCCGAAGGACGAGAACAGATACAGGAAGTTCAAGATCGTCGTGGGCGTTATCGCCGCCCTCGCATTGCTCGTTTTGGTCGGCGCGATCGTCGGCATCTACTATCTTGTGTCCTGGCTCGCAAGCTAAACAAAAAGAGGCTGCCTCTTCTGGCAGCCTCTGTCATTTGTAAGTTCGGATCTTCGCACTCTAGCGCCTTTCCCGCTCATCACGGCTCTCCGCGTAGGCTTTGGCGCCTTCCATCGCAAGCTGTTCAGCCTTCGGAAGCAGTTCCACCGCTTTTGCAAGCTGAGGATCGTACTCATTAAAGACCTGGAATGAGGTCTGCGCTCCGAATGCCGATGTGACGAATTCCGTCCGCAGCATCCTCTCGATGAACTCCCTCTCATTGTCGATCTGCTTCTGCGTGAACCTGTACTTTTCAACCGCAAACTTTCTGAATGCGGAGTACATTCCCTCCGAGATCGGGAAGTCGGCCGATGAAATGTCGTGGTCGAACTTGATAGGACGGTCGACGAGATGCGAATCGAATCCGTTCCGCTTACCGAAGCTGACATCGAGGACGAACGCGAAGATCGGGTTCATAAGCGTCCTCTGGAAGCGGGCGCGGGTCGAAGGGATCGTTGGTGTTTCAACCGCAAAGTCGGGAGCGATACCTCCGCCGCTGTACACCGTTCTGCCGGAGTCGGTCTTCTTCGCGTCTCCCTTGGGCGTCTGCGGCTTGTCTTGGTCGTCCAGCGAACCCCAGTTCGTTTCATAGTTATAGAGGCTTCCGTCCGAGTAATCCCTCTGTATCTGCCGGCCCGAAGGCGTTTCGTATTTTGCGATCGTCAGAAGGAGCATCGAGCCGTACTCAAGGTTGAAAGGATTCTGGACAAGACCTTTGCCGAACGTGTTTTCGCCGACGATCAACGCTCGGTCGTGGTCCTGGAGTGCTCCGGCAAGGATCTCCGAAGCCGACGCCGTGTTGCGGTTGACAAGTATGACCAATGGCGTCTTGTCGGGAGATCCGTTTTCAGCGCTGTAGGTCTGCGAGAATCCCTGGATTCGTCCCTTCTGGACGAAGATCGTCTGGCCCTGCTGAAGGAAAGTGTTGGCGACCATAAAGGCTTCGCGGACAAGCCCGCCGCCGTTGTTCCTCAGGTCGAGCACCAGATTCTGCATCCCCTTGCCCCTCAGGTCGCGCATCGCGTCGATGAACTCCGAGAAGGTCGTTCGGTTGAATCCGCCCGTCATCGCGATGTAACCGGTCCCCGGCTTCAGCATATAGGCCTCGGAGATAGACGGAGTCGACACGGCATCGCGAATTATCTCGACCGTCTCCAGCTCCTTTGTCCCGTATCGTTCGACGACTATCTTCGCAAGCGTGCCTCTTGGGCCGCGCAGGAAATCCCGGACCTCGAAATATGGCTTTTCGAGCATCGACTTGCCGTTTACCTCGACTATCTTGTCGCCGTACCGAAGGCCCGCTCGATGCGCGGGCGCGTTGTCGAACGTCGCCTTGATGTAGGTCGCGATCACTCTTCCGTCCTTGTCGGAAAGGTCGCCGATCGTCGCCCCTATGCCGAAGTACTGCGACCGCTGGCTTGTACGGAAATCCTGGTACTCTTTCGCGTCAAAATAGTTCGAATGCGGGTCCAGGGTGTGGAGCATCGAATAGATCGCAGATTTGAAGAGGGAGTTGTAATTGAGGTCGTCTCCGGCGACGTGATGATCCTGAATGACGGTAAGTGCCTCGGCAACATCGCGCTCGAGGGTTTCCATCCTGACCACTTTTCCGGAGCTTCCCGGAACCGGACCGGCCGAACTTTTCGCGTCGGTCTTGGAGACCGGATCTGACTGGGCTTGTATAATTGTCGGGACAGAGAGAAGGGTTAAAATGACGGCGCAAAGAACAGATTTTCTTATCACTACAAAAGATCTCCTCAAAGTTTTGTTGCCGAAAATGCAAATCTGCCGAAAAATGATAACATTGCTTTGAGCAAAAAGCGATACCGTCGGTTGCACGCCCGGCTTCCTAAAGATTCAGAATAATCAACATTTTACGGGGTTTCGCGCGATCAGTTCGCCGTTCCGCCCGACAACTGCATAATGTCTCATCTGCTCTCAGTGCGCGGTTTGAAAACCTATTTTGAAACAAGGGCGGGACTGGTTAAGGCTGTCGACGACGTGAGCTTTCACGTCGACCGCGGGGAAATGGTCGGGCTTGTGGGCGAGTCGGGATGCGGCAAATCGATCACGGCGCTGTCGATAATGCGGCTAATATCGCCGCCCGGAAAGATCGTCGGGGGCAAGGTCGAGTTCAAAGGGGAAGAGCTCACGGAAGCGTCGACTGAGCGGATGCGCAAGGTCCGGGGCAACGACATCGCGATGATCTTCCAGGACCCTATGACCTCGCTAAACCCGGTCTTTACGGTAGGCGAGCAGATCTCGGAGGCGCTTCGCCTGCACCGCAAACTCGGCAAGAAAGAGGCGGAACAGGCGGCAATCGAATCGATGCGGGAGGTAGCGATACCTTCCCCCGAGCGCCGGATAAAGGACTATCCGCACCAGCTGTCAGGCGGGATGCGGCAGAGGGTGATGATCGCTATGGCGCTGGCCTGCGATCCGGACCTTCTGATCGCCGATGAGCCGACTACGGCGCTCGACGTTACGATCCAGGCACAGATACTGGAACTGCTGAACGGGCTTCGCGATTCGAGGGAGCTCGCGGTCCTGCTCATCACGCACGACCTCGGCGTGGTTGCCGAGACGGTCGGCCGAGTCTGCGTGATGTACACCGGGCGGATAGTCGAGGAATCGCCCGTCTCCGAGATCTTCGAAGATCCGAAACATCCGTACACTCGCGGACTCCTGAGGAGCGTTCCCAGGCTGAACGAGACCAGGGAAGAAAAGTCGAGGCGTCTTTCGACGATAGAAGGAGTTGTTCCGAGTCCGACCGAGCTGCCGCCTGGCTGTCATTTCGCGCCTCGGTGCCCCCTGAAAGAGCCCCGGTGCGAGCGCGGAGAGATACCTCTCTACAAGGTCTCAGACGGACGGAAGGTGAGGTGCGTGCTTTACGATGAGTTCGAATCCGAATAAGCTTCCGACCTTGCGCCGGGGTCTTGTCACGCTCCGTCCACCGCGCTCTTCCGATGCCCCGAAGTTCATCGAAGCCGCGAAAGCGAGCCGCGTTCTGCACGACGACCTCGTGCACCCGCCGGACACACGCGAGGCGTTCGAGATTTACGTGCGCAGGAACGAGATCCCTTCGAACGCCTGTTTTCTGATCGTCGAGAACGCGTCGGACAGGATCGCGGGGACGATCAACCTCAGCCAGATATCCCGCGGGGCATTCCTTAATGCGTATCTCGGCTACTACCTGTTCGAGGGGTTCACGGGCCGGAGCCTTATGGCGGAGGCGATGAAGGCGGTTGTCGGGTTCGCTTTCGGCGAATTCGGGCTTCACCGTCTGGAGGCGAACATCCAGCCCCGAAACGTCGCCTCGAGGCGTCTTGTCGAGACCTGCGGTTTTACGCGGGAAGGGTATTCGAGGCGGTACCTCTGGATCGCCGGAGACTGGCGCGATCACGAACGCTGGGCGATCCTCAAAGAGGATCTGAAGCAGTGAGATATCCGAATGGACAACTCGTTAGAACAACCTCTGGTCAGGGTCCGGGACCTTGTAAAGCACTTTCCCGTAGAGAACAGCGACGATGTCGTGCAGGCGGTCGACGACGTGTCCTTCGATATTTTTCCGGGCGAGACTCTCGGGCTGGTAGGCGAGTCGGGCTGCGGGAAATCGACGGTAGGGAAGTGCCTCCTGCGGCTTATTGAACCCACCTCCGGTTCGATCGAGTTCGAAGGTTCCGAGATCACTGGGCTTGGCGGTCGGAGCCTTCAGAGGCTAAGGCGCGAGATGCAGATCATCTTCCAGGATCCCTATTCGTCCTTGAATCCGCGCCTGAGCATTTTCAGGATCGTTTCGGAGCCTCTGAAGATTCACAAGATCGGTTCGAAACAGGAACAAAAAGAAAAGACCGCAGAGCTGCTGGAAAAGGTCGGGCTCGATCCGCGTTACATGTCCCGGTACCCTCACGAGTTCTCCGGGGGACAGAGGCAGAGGATCGGTATCGCAAGGGCCCTCGCTCTGAACCCGAAGCTGATCATCGCGGACGAACCGGTTTCGGCGCTCGACGTGTCGGTCCAGGCGCAGGTCGTCAACCTGATGCAGGACCTCCAGAACGACCTCGGGCTCGCGTATCTTTTCATCTCGCACGGCCTCGCCGTCGTCGAGCACATATCGGTGCGTGTCGCCGTGATGTATCTCGGAAAGATCGTCGAAGTGGCCGAATCGTCCGAGCTGTACGCCGATCCCCGGCACCCTTACACGAAAGCATTGCTATCCGCGATCCCTATTCCGGACCCGAAGGTCAGGCGTGAACGGATCGTGCTTTCCGGCGATGTTCCCACGCCCATCAATCCGCCTTCGGGCTGCAGATTCAGGACAAGGTGCCCTGAAGCCAGGCCGGAATGCGCCGAGGTAGAACCCGAACTGCGCGAGGTCGGTCCCGGAAGATACTCGGCGTGTATCTTCTCGGACGGATATGACGAGGGGAAGCCTTACGGTTAGCCTTTTGAAACCAAAGAATTTGAATGCCCGTAAGAGCAGTACCGATCCAATCAAATAAATCAATTAGGGCGGTATGTGCCGATGCCTGAGGAAAAGCTATGAGCGAACAGAACAATGACAACGTCGAGCCCAACGACCAGGAATGGGAGGCACCGCCGATCCCTGAGGAGATCCAGGCCGATCAGAAGGAAGAGCCTGAAATGTCGGAGATTGCGACCCTGGGCAATGTTTTCATCGAGCCGGGCCGGACGTTTGAGGACCTTCGCAAAAAGCCGCGGTTCATCATCGCGTTCGTGATAATCGCCATTCTGTCAACAAGTTACATGATCGCTTTAAGTCAGAAGGTGGGAGACGAGCAGATAAGGAGGGAATTACAAAGCCTGGTGAGCCAGAGCGGTCAGTTCCAGAGCCTGTCTGCAAGTGAGCAGGAAGACGCACTCAATCTCCAGATCTTCATGCAAAGGATTACCACCTATGCTAGTCCCCTGCTAGTGTTTATCGTTCTGCTCCTTGGGGGGCTATTCTACTGGCTGGGGATGAAGGCATTCGGAAGCGAGGCAAGGTTCTGGCACGGTGTTTCGGTATTCACGTATTCCTCGCTCCCGTACTTTGGGCTCAGATACATCGGAAACCTCATCGTGCTTTATTTCAAACCGGCTGAAGAGATCGCCTTCATCGGTGCTCAACGAGGCGTTGTCGATGCAAATCCGAATCTTTTCCTCGGCAGTGACACGTCGCCAGTGCTGACCACGATATTATCTGCATTCGACGTGTTCCTTATCTGGGGCCTCATCCTCGCGGCGATAGGACTAAAGAAGGTCGGACGGATATCCTCCGGTTCGGCCTGGACCGTAGTACTCCTTCTCACGCTGATATGGCTTACGTTCAGGGTCATTGTCGCATTCTTCCAAGGGACGGCTATCTGAAAAGGGCGATTACAGATTCCGAATGAACGAACGGGCGCCGGTTTTGTCAGATCCGGCACCCGAATCCCATCAAAGCGATCTACTCGTATCTCAGCGCCTCGATCGGATCGAGCCTCGCCGCTTTCCACGCCGGCCAGAGCCCGAACACGACCCCGATCGAAACGCTTGCGAAAAATCCGAGCGGCGGCGCCCACCAGGGCACGTAGGACGGGAAGAAGATCGCGATCAGGAAGGTCAGGAACCACCCGATGAGCAATCCCATCACTCCTCCGAATCCGGTCAGCGTTGCCGCTTCAGTAAGAAATTGAAGAAGGATGTCGGATTTCCTGGCACCGATCGATTTGCGGATTCCTATCTCACGGGTTCTTTCGGTAACCGACACAAGCATGATGTTCATCACGCCGATGCCGCCGATCATAAGGCCGACGCAGGAGATGACGAACATCACGATGAAAACGCCCTGCGTGATCGCCTGGAACTGCTCGATGATGCTCGCGGCCGTGGCCATCGAGAAGTTGTTCGGCTCGCCGTAGGGAACCTGCCTGCGCACTCGCAAGAGGTCCTGTACCTGATCCTTGCCTTCCTCCAGCTTGCCTGCCCTTGCGATCGCAAGTATAAAGAGGTCCTCCGAATTCGGCTTGATCCGCATACCCGAGCCAAGCGGCATATAAATAATGTTGCTCTGGTCGTTATCTCCGCCGCCGCCGCCAAAGAATTGCTCGCGCTTCTGAAGAACGCCGATGATCGTGAACTCGCGGCCGCCTATCTCGAGTTTCTCGCCGAGCGGGTTCTGGTTGGCGAAGTAATCGTTCGCGACCGTGTCACCGATCAGAGCGACGTCACGCTTTGTGTCGCTTTCGGACTGCGTGAACCAACGCCCTTTCACAAGGATCTCGGTATTGGCCTTCTCGAGGTCAGGGGTCGTCCCCTGCATGTTGATCGAAGAGGAGGTCTTCCCGTTCTTGCCGGTGATAAGGATCTTCTCGCCCCATCTATTGCTTGAGACGTCCAGAAACGGTACTGCGGTCTCGATCGCGGGAAGTTCCTTGATCGCTTCTGCGTCGTCGACGGTGAGCGGCGGCCGCATCCGCTCTTCGCGGCTGCGTCTTCCGAACTGGATCCCGATCTCGTACTTGTAGAGAAAGATGGAGTTGGTGCCGAAGGATTCGATCTCTTTCTGCACGCCGACGTTGATGCCGCTGATCACCGACGACATAAGCATTACGACGACGACGCCGATCACGACCCCCACGACTGTGAGCGAAGAGCGGAGCTTGTGGCTTAGCAGCGTTTCGAAGGCCATCTTCACGTTTTCGTAAAATGCTGTTCCGACGAACTTTTTCACGTTTGCCTCCTATTCCATCCTCAGCGCTTCGATCGGATCCAGCCTGGCCGCTTTCCAGGCCGGATAAAGTCCGGCGAGAATGCCCACGGCCGCGGAAACGCCGATCGCCAGGACCGCCGCCCACCAGGGGATCCGTGTAGGAATCACGTACATCGTCACGAAAACGCCCAGAAGCTGAGCGATTCCGAGGCCGATCAGGCCTCCGATGGCGGAAAGAGTGGCGGACTCGTAAACGAACTGTTTGAGGATGTCCGACTGTTTCGCGCCGAGCGCCTTTCGTATCCCGATCTCTTTCGTGCGCTCGGTCACGGCCACCAGCATGATGTTCATGATCACGATCGCGCCGACTATCATCGCGATTGCCGGAACGATGAGAAATGCGACAAATATCGGCCCGAATATACTGTCCCTCAGGCTTGAAATTGCGTCGGGCGTCAGAATCCCGAAGTTGTCCTTCTCGCCGAAAGGGATCTTGCGCTTGATCCTTAGAAGCGTCCTTGCTTGTTCCACCGCGTCGTCGAATTTGTCATCCGAAACGGCGAGAGCCTGAAAATACAGTCCCCGGCGGCCAGTCAACGCGCCGAACTGCGTCTCGAACGTCCTCAACGGAATGACCACGAAATTGTCCTGCGGCCGGCCGAAGACAGTTCCTTTCGGGACCTGAACACCGATGACCCTGTAGGGAATTCCGCGAAGATAGATTTCGCCTCCGATCGGCGTGGTCCTCGGGAACAATTCCTTGGCAATGTCCTTGCCGATGTAGGCGACGCGGCGGGAATTGCTGTTTTCGACCTCCGAGAAGAATCGGCCTTCCTCTATGTCCAGTTTGTCGATCTGCTCGATCACCGTTTCGAACCCGGATATCTCGATATCCTCGAGCTTCTTGGTTCCGCGCTTGACCTCTACGCGTTCCCGCCGCGCCTTGGCTCCGATAAGCGAAATCAGGTCCGCCTTCTCACGAATGAACTCAAGCTCTTCGAAAGTGAGGTCCTTGTTCCGCCTCTGGGCCGCGGCGAGCGTGTCGGTGTCCTTGAAATCGTCAAAACCGAACCGCTGGATGGTGAAGGCGTTCGAGCCCACACCGGCGATCTTTTCGTCCACATATCCGATGAAGCCGAGAAGGAAGGACACGACGAGCATGAAGGCGGCGACGGCGATGATCATTCCTAGAAGCGTCAGGAACGAGCGCAGCTTATGCGACCAGATCGCCGAAAGGGCTAGTTTTAGGGTCTCGGTGAAATTCATTGGTCAAACGAAAGGCAGATTATATCAAACGGATCCGGTCCGGTTCCGCCGATTTACAATTCTTTACATCCGATACCTATTCGAAACGCAGGGCCTCGATCGGATCGAGCGCCGACGCCTTCCACGCCGGATACAGCCCGAACACGATCCCCACGGCCGCGCTCACGAAGAGGCCCAGGAAGATCGCCCAAAGGGGTATGTACGCAGGCAGGGGGGAATAACTATTGATCAGGAGGCTGATGATCTCTCCGAGTACGAGGCCTATGACGCCTCCGATGGCCGTAAGGACGACGGCCTCTATCAGGAACTGACTCAAAATGCTGAGCCGGGTGGCGCCCACCGCTTTGCGGATCCCTATCTCCTTCGTCCGTTCGGTAACCGACACGAGCATAATGTTCATCACTCCGATCCCGCCGATCATGAGCGCGACCGCGGAGATCGCCGTCAGCACCAGGTACGTCGCGTTCGTCAGCTGGTTGTAGATGTCGAGCAAAGCGTCCTGGGACGAAATGCCGAAGTTGTCGGGCGACCCCAGTGGAACCTGCCGGCGCCTTCGCAGGGTGTCCCTGATCTCGGACATCGCGTTCTGCACTTCGGCACGGCTTTCCGGCCTGACGATGATGACGAAGATGATCTCGGGAAAGACGATCTCCGGATAGTACTTCTCGAACGTCGTCAGGGGAACGAAGACCGAGTTATCGCGCGATTGTCCGAAGAACGTGCCCTGGTCTTCCATCACGCCTATCACCCGGAAGACGTTCCCGCCGATCTTCAGCTCTTCGCCGATCGGATCGGCGTACTCGGGGAACAGCGCCTTGACGACATCGCGGCCGATCACCGCCACGTTCCTCCGCTCGGACAGATCGAATTCGGTGATGAACCGACCCTCGGCGACATACTGAGACAACGTGTAGTTATATTCGGGAGTGACTCCGAAGATGATTGGGGTCTCGGTCTGCCTGTCCTTCAGCCGGACCGTTTCGGAGAGCTTTCGAAAGAACGGCGAGACCGACGCGATCGACCGGGATTCGGCGCTGATCGCTTCGGCGTCCGCGACCGTGAGTTCTTTTCTCTGAAGTTCCTCCTGCGTCTTCTGAGGCGAGAAGCTCGGACTGAACTTGTTGATGAAGATCGTGTTCGATCCCAGGGACTCGATCTGCTCGGCAAAGGTCTTGTTCAGGCCCTGAATGATCGAGACCATCGAAAGCACGGTCAGGACGCCGACCGAGACACCGAGGATCGTCAGTGACGAACGGAGCTTGTTGGCTCTGAGCGTCGACAACGCCATCACGGCCGATTCTTTTAGGTCGTCGAACGTCATCACTCATTCCTCATCGCGTCGATCGGGCTGAGCCTCGACGCACTCCACGCCGGGTAAGAACCGCTGATCATCCCTACTACGAATGAGACCGTGACCCCCAGCAGCGCCGAGGAGGCACTGATCAAAAGCGGGAAGTCGAGGACGACTGAAAGCAGGTACGCGAGCCCATATCCCGTTAAGACACCGATCGCCCCTCCGACCATCGTCACTGTGACGGATTCGATCATGAACTGGAGCAGGATGTCGGAGCGCCTCGCGCCGACCGCTTTCCGAAGCCCTATTTCTTTAGTTCTCTCGGTAACGGAAACGAGCATGATGTTCATCACGACGATCCCGCCGACAATGAGGGAGATGACCGCGACGCCGATCGTCGCGAAATAGATCCCCGAAGTGGCGTTTTGATAAATTCCTATGAACGCGTCCTGGGAATCGATCGAGAATCCGTCGTCAGTGTCGGAGAATGCTTTTTTCCTGCGGATCCGCATTATCGACCGGACCTCGTCCTTCGCGGTCTCGAACAGTCTCGAGTCTCGAACCTGGACGTGCACGACGATCGAGTCCCTCGCTCCGAACATCCTCTGGCCCGACTCGAAAGGCACGTAAACGAAATTATCTCTCGAGAAACCCAGGACCTTACCGAACGGTTCGGCGACGGCCGTTATCGTGAAGGGAACTCCATCGACCCTTATCTCCTCGCCGACGACATTCAACGGTGACCGGCCTTCGAAAAGATTCTCGACGATATCGGTTCCCACGACGCAGACGGCGCGTCCGGACCTTCCTTCCTGCTCGGTCCAGAGCCTGCCGGCCTGAAGCGAGACATTCTCGATTTCGAACATCTCGAGCGACAGGCCCCTGACCGAAACATTCTCCGAGCGTTTCTCGCCGAATTTGACCAGGCCCGCCCCGTTGATCGAGGTCCCCACCCGCCAGCACGTGTCGCAAAGCCGCTCGATCGCCTCGGAATCCTGATCCGTCACATCCTTTCGCTTGTTGAACTTGATGAAGTCCTCGCGTGAGGTGATGACGAGAGGGCGTTTCGAAACGCTGAACGCCGTGGAGCCCTGCGCAGAAAAAGCATCGGCCACGGTCGAATCGAGGCCGTTGATGATCGTCACGACGGCGATCACCGCCGTCACCCCGACAATGATGCCGAGAAGAGTGAGCATCGTCCGGAGCTTGTTCGCCCGGAGGCTCCCGACGGCAAGCCGGAAAGACTCGTAGACGATCGAAAATGAGGGGGCCGTGGGCATTTCTTATATCATTCTACGGTATGCACTTAACGATTGTTATCCCTCGAAGGGTTCGCGTGTCCAAAAATGGATGACGCCGGTACCCTTCTCGGAATCCCGGCGTCGTATATCAGAGTCTTCACGCTTCTACCTGATCTTTTCGTCTTTTTCGATCTCGCCGTCGCGGATAGTGATCACCCTGTGAGCACGCGCAGCAACGTCGGTCTCGTGCGTCACGACGATTATCGTGTTGCCTTCTTCGTGAAGCTTCTCGAAAAGGTTCATGATCTCCGCGCTGGTGTGCGTGTCGAGCGCACCCGTAGGCTCGTCGGCGAGCAGGATCGAAGGGTGGTTCACGAGCGCCCTGGCGATCGCGACCCTCTGCCTCTGTCCGCCCGAAAGCTCGTTCGGCCTGTGCGTGATCCGGTCCGCAAGCTCTACTGACCTCAGCGCTTCGACCGCTTTTTCGTGCCTTTCAGACGACCCGATGCCGGCGTAGATCAGAGGTAACTCGACATTGTGAAGTGCCGTCGCCCTTGCGAGAAGGTTGAACGTCTGGAAAACGAAACCGATCTCCTTGTTCCTGATCCGCGCGAGCTCGTCGTCGGTCATTTTTGCGACCTGCTCGCCGTTGATCCAGTACTCGCCTTTCGTCGGAGTGTCCAGGCACCCGATCAGGTTCATCAACGTTGACTTGCCGGAACCGGACGGGCCGATGATCGCGAGATACTCGCCGCGCCTTACGTCAAAAGATACTTCGCGAAGCGCGTGAAGCTGTTCGTTGCCCATCTGGTACGTTTTCCAGATCCCGCGCATCTTGATGAGCGAGTTGTAAGGGTGTGAAAGGCCGTTTCCGTTCGTATAGATATTTTCCATCTGTATAAGCTTGCCGAATTGGTCCGGAACAGAAAAAGCCCGCGGTCAGGCCGTTCCCCGGCCGCGGGCCCTGAATTCACCGGTCATCAGGAAGACCCGTTTGCCTGGCCTTCCTGCCTTTCCTGCTTCTTGACGACATCGCCTTCCTTTAAGGTGTTGAGGATCCGACTCGGTCCGGTGATGACTTCCTGGCCTTCCTCAAGACCGCTGGTTACCTCGATGTCCGACTCGCCGGTGATCCCGGTAGTGACCTCGATGAACTTGACCTTGCCGCTCTCGATAACGAACACGCCCTTGACCGTTTCTACCTCTTCCTTCTTCGGCTGCCGGTCTTCAGGCGTCTGTTCGCCTTCGGCAGACTGTCCGGCTGCCTCGTCCTTCTTCTTCTCGATGACGGACTGGATCGGAACCGCGACCACGTCCTTCTTGACATCGGTCGTGATCTCGGCCGTTGCGCTCATTCCGGGACGGAGCCCGTTCCTGATCTCGTCGCGCACATCGCGCAGCTCGATCACGACCCTGAATTCCTTGGCTTCCTGAACGTTTATGTTCTGGGAAAGACCCCCGGTCGTCTGCGACTTGCCGACCGCGAGGGGTGTCTTCTGCGTGACCTCGCCCTCTATCTCTTGATCGCCGAAAGCGTCGACTCTGACGATCGCGGGCTGCCCGACCGAGACCTTGTCGATCTCGGTTTCGTCGACCTTCACCTCGACGTTTATGGTCGACATGTCGGCGATCGTCAGAAGCGGAGTGGACGACAGGTTGGCCGTCGCGAACGTTCCGACCTTCGAAGGAATGTCGGCGATAACTCCGCTGATCGGCGCCACCTGAAGGGTCTTGTCCCTTAGATTACGCTGGCCGCGAAGCACCGCCGCCTGCTGGTTCGCCCTCGACTCGCTTGCGCTTACGGAGATGTTCGCCGTCCCGACCGCACGTCGGGCGTCCTTGACCGAAACCGCCTGCTGGTCCGCGCGGGCTCGTGCTTCTTTAACCCGCGCTTCGGCCTCGGTCACGGCGATCCGACGGGATGCCAGATTGGCGCGCGCGGTTTCGACCCGGTCCTTGGCCTGATCGTAGATCTGGCGGCTTTCGGCTCCGGCCTCTAGAAGCTCTTCGATCCTCTTCAACTCGCGTTCGGCGGCCCTTAGTTCGATCTGTGCTGTCGCGTATCCCTGCTTCGCCTGGTTTACTGATTCGAGCGCAGTGTTGACAGCGGCCTGCGCGGCGTTAAGGCCCTGCTGGGCTTGCGAAAGCTGGTTTTGGGCGGCCATGACCTGCGTCCTGCTGCTCTGGACATCGTCCCTCGCGGCATTGAACGCGGCGAGCTGGGCGTCGGTACCCGACTGGAGCTGGTTAGGATCGAGCCTGACCAGCTCCTGGCCCTTCTCTACGACATCCCCCTCTTTCACGTAGATCTCTTCGATTCTGCCCTGGACCTCGCTTGTGAGGTTGATGAACTGGATCGGCCGGATCTCGCCCGGGGCGGTGACGGTAGAACGAAGCTCGGCGCGTTTCTCAGCCGAAACAGCGGTCACCTCCGGGGCGTCCGAACGTGAGGCGAAGATGCCAACCACGATGACAAGGCTGAGCACGGCCAGCAGACCGATGCCAATGAAGATCTTTCCTTTACGGCTAAGTGCCATTTGCTATTTTCCTCTGATCGTTATTATTGCGTGGAAATGCCCGGTTCGGGTCCGGGGCAGGTCCGTTTGAAGCTTCACCACGGTGGTACGAGCCGACCTAAGCGTTGGTTTCAAGAAAAGCCTGGAGCGCGATTGATGAACATTTTATATGAATTTTATCATTCCCACACTTTGCGGGCTGATATAAGAGGCCGCGAAACAGGTCGGGGATTTACGAACAGTGAGTTAAAGGATAGAATACCCGTGCAATTCATAGATCCTACGCAGTTTTCCCTGGTGATTAATGAAAATGATCGTTTGTCAGGCCTGCGGATCCCAGAATATCGACAACTCGCAATACTGTGATGAATGCGGGGATTCGCTGCAAAAGTACATGGCGCCGGAGGGTGCCGAGATAGTCAACGGGACCGGGTCCGAGCCGGAAGACGCTGACGCGGACATTCCGTTGTTTCAATCGGCGAGCGTGACCTCGATCGGGTTACCTCTTATCGAGGAAGAGACAAGCGTAAGCAAGAGACCCGCATCGGAACCTGACGCGCCGGCTGACGGCGAGCCGCCCGCGGTTCATAAACAGGCCCACGCCAAACTTGTGATCGAGAGGGGTCACGCCATTGGGACGGAATTCCCGTTGACCGCCGGAGAGTCGAACATCGGGCGATGGGACGCGGACAACGGAGTGTTCCCGGATGTCGACCTCGACGCGCACGATCCGGAGGCGAAGGTTTCGCGGAGGCACGCGAGGATACTCTTCACGAACGGCAGTTATATGATCGAGGACCTCGGATCCACGAACGGCACGTTCGTCAACCGCGGCAGGCGGCTCATACCCGGAAATCCGCAAAAGTTGCAGGACGGTGACGAAGTCATCGTCGGCAAGACGTTTCTGAGGCTTGTCGTCCTTGATTAGGCGCCCGCAAGTTATTTAAGATTTGGATACTTAACACGGCAGGGCGGCCGCGGTTTCGCGTGTCCGCAAGACAGTCCGTACCCTACTACCATGTCCTTTTGTCACGAATGCGGTTCTGAGATCAGCGAAGCAGAGGAATATTGCCCGGTTTGCGGGATAGCCCTTCGCAGTCCTGTACTCGAGAACGTCGAAGAAGAAGAGCCGGAGGAGCCGCGGCCCGAGACTGAGGCGTCCGCGGAATCATCCGCTCCGAAAGCGGAAGAACCGTCCGAACCTCCCGCGACATCCGAGCCAGTCGAAGAGCCTCCGCAACCGCTAGCCGAAGCGGTGCCGGAAGACGAGTTTGTTGACATAAGCGCGCTTCGAGGCGATGACGACGAGGAGCAGCCTGTCGAACCGTCCGAGGCCGACGAAGCTGCGGAGACTTCGACATCGTTTGAGGACGTTCCGGCCGAAGGTCCGGTCGCGGCCGAGCCCGAGGAAAAACCGGCAGAACCGGTCAAGCCTTCGATCCCCGATCCCCCGGCGCCGGAGATCCTCGGCTCGGAACCGGAGCCGCCCGCGGTCGGCGAGACAGGGGACGAATTTCCGGTCGAATCCGCAGCACCCTTTGAAACCCCCGATTCACCTTCGACGGAGGTCAGGCCTGCTGATGAAGTGATTCAGACACCGCTTCCTTCGGAGCCGGGCGGAGCGGAGGAAGAAGCGCCGGCAATTTTGGAAAAGCCGGCGGACGAAGTCCTTGAGGCCTCGCCGGAGGCGTCAGCGCCCGTGCAGGAAGAACCGGCCGCGGAGCCGGAACCCGAAGCGGCAGAGACCGAGGCGGCGAAAGAAGCCTTCGATGCCGCTCCGCCGGAAGAACCGGTCGCGGCAAAGGCCGAAGAACCGGACGAGCCGGCTGAGATTGAAGACAAGGCGGAGGAGGATCACGACTTTCGCGAAGATGCCACTTTGATCGCGATGCCGTTCCCGACGAAGGAGGTCTCGGCGGCGAAGCGCGCCGCTTCGAACCTCGAATCGCCCACTTCCGATGATGTCGAGATCGGCGGCGAAAGCCAGCCTGAAAAACAGGGGCGGGCCGTGAAGGCGGCGAGCCCCGAGCGCGAGCCGGAATCGGAACAGCCCGAACCGAAACTCGAAGTCGAAGCTGCTGCGGAGGCCTCGGCTCCGGCCGATGAAGGCGAAGATGGACCCGGCACAACCCCGAATATAGGGGGTGGCGACACAGACGGGAGCAAGGCCCCGAAGCTCAAGCCGCTTTCGGAAGGCACCGTGCTGAACAGCCGCTACGAGATCGTCAGGAAGATTGGCGGCGGCGGAATGGGTGCCGTGTATCTCGCGAGCGACAAGAATCTCGGCGGCGTGCTGAGGGCCGTAAAGGAAATGGTCCAATCCTACATCGAGGAGGATCAGCAGGAAAAAGCTGTTCAGGATTTCAAGCGCGAGTCGATGCTTCTGACGTCTCTCGAGCACCCTTCGATCCCCACGATCTACGACTATTTCTTCGACGAGGACGCGCACCGCTTCTACCTCGTGATGAAATACATTTCCGGAGGAGATCTTGCGGCGAGGCTCCGGGCAGCGCCGGAAGGGAAGCTCGAGGAACCGGAAGTGGTCGAGTGGGCCATCCAGATAGCCGACGTGCTGGATTACCTCCACAATCGACAGCCGCCGATCGTTTACCGTGATCTGAAACCGGCGAACGTGATGCTTGACGGCAATTCGGGTAAGGTGATGCTGATCGATTTCGGCATAGCGCGGTGGATAAACAAGGAAGAGAAGGGCGTGACGGCGGTCGGCACGATGGGCTACGCGCCGCCTGAGCTTTTTAGTGGCAATGTCGTTCCCAGTTCCGATATCTACAGCCTCGGTTCGACGGTCTTTCACCTCGTGACGGGCGCCGATCCGCAGAACAACCCGCTTCTGATCTTCGATTTCGAGAAGAATCCGAGACCGCGGCAGATCAATCCCAGGCTTTCGGACCAGATGGAGTCGATCCTGATGCGTGCGGTCGAGTACAATTCGGAAAAACGGTTCTCGAGCGCGGCGGAGATGAGAGCGGCGCTGACCGACCAGCTTTCGAATCTGAACGCCGGCAACGTCACTTACGGAAAAACTGAATCGCCGAAATCGGTCGGATTTTCTGATCAAAGCGTATTCTGCGGCTTCTGCGGGCAGAAGATCGTGGCTACCGACCTATTCTGCGCCTTCTGCGGAGCTAAACAGCCTCTCGCCCAGCCCGGGGTCCACTCCGCCGGCTACGTTCCGGTCGAGCTTACGGCGAAGCTCTTTATCGAAGGTACGAGCCAGCTGGACTATCCATCGTTCGATCTCGCGAAGGATGAAAACCTTGTCGGACGGCGTGATCCGATGTCGAACATCTTTCCAGAAGTCGATCTCTCAAAGTTCGACCCGCAGACGAAAATTTCACGCAAGCACGCGAGGATCTGGCGGGACGGCAAAAAATACATGCTTGAGGACCTGGGATCCTCGAACGGGACCCTGCTTATCCCGGCCTCGAACGAGACGGTCCGATTGGCGCCGCACCAGGCACAGGAACTTACCCACGGCGACCGCATAAAGCTCGGCGACACGATGCTCCACTTCGTGATCTCCGCCTGAAGGCGCGAAGATGCCGGCTGTATCCCGTCCGCGAAATTCCGGATAATCTATGGATCCACGCAAGAAGAGACCGCGCCCGCGGAACAAGATCCGGACTACGAAGGTTGTCGTCGGTTTCGATCCGGACGAACTAAAGGCGCCGTTCCTTCTGAGGTGCGGCGCACTGTTCATCGATTACATCGTGCTGATCATCGTGCCGGTGGTGACGCTTCTGCTGGCGCGGGCGCTCGGTTACGACGGATCGAAGCTCTTGAACAGCTCGCTCAGCAATTCGGGCTGGTTCGTGACTATCGTGATCGCCTTAGCGAACTTCCTTATACTTCCGGCGGTCACTGGGCAGAGCCTCGGGAAAATGCTGACCGGACTGAAGGTCACCTCAAAGAACGGGACCGCGGCCGGGATGAAAGCGGTCCTTCTAAGGCACGCGGTGGGATATCCTCTGACCTTGCTGACCCTCGGCCTCGGTTTCATATGGTCCGCACTGAGCCCGGGAGGCCGCGCGCTCCACGATTACGTAAGCGGAACGGTCGTTGTTTACGGCAGGAAGATGGTTTCGGAACGGCGATTCGTGAGAAAGCCCAAATCGGAGAACGAATGAACGCCTCGCCGGTACGTGCACCGTGCGACCTGTGTTATAAACTTATCTTTCGCAAAGAGGCAGCCTAACGGCTCCATTCCCGAATATGCCGGTTTTACGCATTAAGAACGCCGACCAGACGACAGAGACCCAGCCGATCACCAGGCTCAGGACCACGATCGGGAGGTCTGCGCGATCCGACATCTGTATACCCGACGCCTTCGCGTCCAGGCTGCACGCCGAACTGCGTAAGGAAGGCGAGGGCTATTGGCTCCAGGACCTGGGTTCGGCCAACGGTACAAGGTTCAACGGATCGATGATCTCGAACCCTATCCCGGTCGTCTCGGGCGGCGAGATCCAGATCGGGGAAACGACGCTGGTTTTCGAGGACGAGGCGGTCGAAGAGAGCAAGAACGCGACCCTGATCGCGGACAGCACTCAGTCGCTGGACCCGTCGATGACGATCTCGTTCTCACGAAAGAAGAACCCGACCGCGGAGATACTCGAATCGCAGTTCTCTTCACGGACCGACCTGCTGGGCCTCATAAGCAAGGTCGGCGTGGCCCTGCTCTCGTCGACGGGTCTCGACGAGACTCTCGACCAAGTCGCGACGCTCGTGTTCGAGGCGGTTCCGGCAGATCGCTGCGTCATAATGCTCAGTGACGAGGAGAACGCCGAAGGCGACGGGATGAAGATCGCGGTTGCCCGCCAGCGCGGAAAAGAGGACCAGCTCAAAGAAGTGCGCATCAGCCGGACGGTAATGGAGGAGGTGATGGTGAACGGCAAATCCGTTCTGACCTCCGACGCACAGCACGACCCGAAGTTCGCGAGCCAGACGATGGCGCTCCTTGGGGTCCGTTCGGTGCTCGCGGTGCCTCTGAGCGTCAGCGAGACCGAGGTGTTCGGGATCATCTACGCCGACTCGCCGACCTACGAGAACACCTTCACCGAGGAGCACCTGAACATCCTTACGACCCTGGCCTCGGTCGCCTCTATCCGCGTCGAAAACGCCAAACTCGCGGAAGAGCGGTTCGAGCGGGAGCGGATGGAGCGCGAGCTCGAACTTGCAACCGAAATACAACAGCGCTTTCAGCCATCAGCGCCGCCTCAGCTCGATGACTACGAACTTCAAGGTATCTCCTTTGCCTGCTATGAGATAGGAGGAGACTACTACGACTTCATACCGCGGCACAACGGAAAAATGCTGATCGCGCTGGGAGATGTTTCGGGGAAAGGAACGGCCGCCGCGCTACTTATGTCTTCGCTCCACGCCGCCATCCACGGGCAGACGATGGCAAGAAGGGAACTCCCGGAAATGGTCACCGCCGTTAACGAGTATCTCGCACAAAATACGCCAACGAACAGATTCATCACTTTCTTTGTCGGCGAGCTTGATCCGGAGACCGGCGAACTGGGGTATATAAACGCCGGACACAATCCGCCGCTTGTCGGACGTGCTGACGGCACGGTCGAAGAACTCGACTCAGGCGGCTTTCCGCTCGGGATCATGCCCGGGGCAGAGTTCGAGCTGGGAAAGATAACGCTCAAGGAAGGCGAAGCCGTGATCGTATTTTCCGACGGCGTATCGGAAGCCGAGAACACGGCCGGCGAGGAGTTCGGCATCGAGAGGCTGACTTCAGTTGTCAAGAGCCACATCGGAAGCTCTGCGTCAGGTTTGCGGGACAAGATCGAGTCCGCCCTGTCGGCATTCACCGGAACGGCTCCCGCGAACGACGATATCACGCTCGTGATCGTGAAGCGGAAACAGGCCGCTGCAAGTGTGTCCACCGCAGTTTAAATGCGTTCAAACATGTTGACCGTCGTACGGCGGTTGTCCTATCATTGGGAATAGCGGATCCTCCCTACCCCGTCCGCTATTTCCCCAATGGCCTCCAGAAAAAGATTCATAAGCCTGAAGTATATCGTTACGCTGACGTTGGTGTTCGTCGGCGTGGCGCCGCTGCTTATTACGGGCTGGTTTCTCTCGGAACAAAGCGCGAGAGAGCTGCGCTCGGCGGAAGGCCGTTACCAAACGCAGCTTGTGCAGGACAAGGCGCGCCAGATCGAACTTTTCGGACAGAGCTACGTCGAGCTGGTCCGGAGCTTCGCGAGGGCGCTCGAGATCGCCGATGATGAGACCCTTCTGTCCTCGGTCGCGACCCATAACGAGCTCAGCTCAACGCTTGAGGAGCGCCCGCAGCTTCTCGCTCTTCTGATCAAGCCTCTGGCCGGCGATTCGCTTTCCGCGTTCCGCGCTGAAGTGATAAAGAGGGAAGAGATCGAACAGCTTTCCGAAAGCGTGCTAGGTGAGATCTCCGATTCTCCGATATCGATCGGTCAGCCGCAGATGATACCCCGCACCGGCGAGGTCATATTCACAATCGCGGTCCCCGTTTTCCAGACCGGCAATTTGTCCGCCGCGGTAGTCGCGGTCGTTTCCCTCAACAGCATCTCCGCCATTGCATCCGAGAGGCCCGTGAGTGAGGCCGAGTTGTGGGAAGCGGGCCTTCCAATAATTTTCGTGGTAGATGAATCGGGCAAGCCGATCTATCATCCGAACTCCTCCGTGCTTTCGAGCCGCAAGCAGCTCTCCGACATACGAATCGTGGGCGAATGGTCCGAGACCAAAGACCAGATCCAGTCCGCGCTTCTTCCGTTCTCGCTGCTGCACGACGGCGTCGAGTACGAGATGATCGGGGCGTATTCCACTGCGAACCTCGTCGATCAGCTCAAGTTCGGAGTGATGGTCATGCAGGAAGAGAGCAAGGCGCTGGCAGCTGTCGGAGAAATGCGGCGCCAGACCTGGCTTATAAGCGTCGCGTTCGCGCTTCTCGCGCTTTTCCTCGGACTCTTCTCGGCCCGCCAACTGTCGCTGCCCATTCTCAATCTCGTAAGCGTAGCGCAGAAGATCGCTTCCGGAGACCTCTCGACACGCATCGAGACGAAGAGCATCACCGAGATCGGCACGCTCGGAGCCGCGTTCAACACGATGAGCGACGAGCTCGAAGAGTACATCGCAAAGCTTGCCAAGGCCGCGAAAGAGAACCGCGAGCTGTTCGTGGGCACGGTCAAGGCCCTCGCCGCCGCGATCGACGGAAAGGACCGTTACACACGCGGTCATTCCGAGCGCGTTTCGAGAGTGTCCGTCGCGATAGGGCAGAGGCTCGGGATGGGTGAAGAAGAACTTGAGACGCTCCGCATCAGCGCATTGCTTCACGACGTTGGAAAAATAGGGATCGACGACGCGATCCTTAAGAAGCCCGCCGCGCTCACGGATGAAGAATACGAGATAATGAAGACCCATCCGCAGGAGGGTTACAAGATAATGAAGAACATACCGGCGATGAAGGACTTTTTGCCGGGAATGTATATGCATCACGAGATGGTCAACGGACAGGGCTACCCGCAGGGCCTGAAGGACGAGCAGATCCCTCTGCAGGCGAAGATCGTCTCTGTCGCCGATACTTTCGACGCGATGACCATCGACAGGCCGTACTCGAAGGGAATGGAGCTCGACCAGGCGCTCGAACTTATCGAGACATACGTAGGGACTCGGTACGACGCGAGTGTCGTATCGGCTCTTCGGCAGGCGTGTGCCGACGGTCAGGTCGGTGTCGGACGGGTAAAGCTGAAAGACTTTTCGAGGCAGCGCGTGCCCGACGACGAAGAAGTTTCAAGGCGGGTCGCCTGATCCGCCCGGTTCCGGTCCGCAGGTCCACTCGCGGGCTTTTAGTCCAAATAATATATAGATTGGTAGGTGAATAGTTCCGATGAGGAATCCGGAAGAGGTCTGGCAGGTCGCCGTCAACGGACAGGTCTACGATACGACTTTCGGCGAACTGCCGACCTGGATAGCCGATAACGCACTCCTTGAAACGGACAAGGTCCGAAAAGGCGAACTTCGCTGGCTGGAGGCCGGCAAGGTTCCCGCGCTTGTCCCTTTCTTCAACGCAAAAGCGGAGGGCCGCGAGATCCCGGGCGTAACGGTCACGACGACGGTCGCGGAAGAACCGGCTCCCGACGAACCGGTCTCGGCCCCAGAAGCGCGAACTGCAGATGTACAAGGGAGCTGGCAAAACCCGGAAGCGGCCAAGCCCGCACTGTTGGCAGACACCTCACCGACACCGCCGGCGGTAGCCGCAGCGGTTCCGAACCAGGAATTCTGTAGTCTTCACCCTGAAGTCCCGACGCGGTATGTCTGTTCCGCCTGCCATCATCCGTTCTGTTCCGAATGTCCGGAAGGATTCGGGACCACCGTCAGGCTGTGTCCTTACTGCGGAGCTATGTGCAAGGACGCCAAAGAAGCCGCGGCCGCGGAGGAATCCCAGCGGAAATTCCGTGCCGACATCGAGGCGGGGTTCGGATTTGACGATTTCGGAAGCGCGATCGCATATCCTTTCAAATACAAGTTCAGCCTCCTGATCGGCGGGTTTCTCATTGCGATCCTGACTATAGGGCAGGGAGCAGGTTCGATCGGCAGTATCTTCCTTGTCGCAGCGGCGCTTATCTGCTTCATGATGGCCAACGCCCTCACTTTCGGCGTTCTCGCGAATACCGTCGAAAACTTCTCGCAGGGCATCATCGGCAAGGATTTTATGCCGGGATTCGACGATTTCTCGCTGTGGGATGACGTGGTGCACCCGTTCTTCCTGAGCATCGCCGTCTATATTTCCTCGTTTGGCCTTCTCATCCTGCTGGTTGTCGGTATGGTCTGGTACGCCTGGTCATCGCTCGCGGGCGTGATGGCGCCGACAGGTGATCCGGCGATGGAAATGCTCGCCGAGGACGAAGGGCAGACTCCCGCTCACCTGAAAGTGATAATCGAAAAGGCGCGCGAGCAGAACGAGATGCTCGGGGTTGAGGTCGGCGAAGACGGGCTGACCGATACTCAGCGGGCAAGCCTCGAAGAAGAGGCCGAGTTTATGAGGCTCAGCGAGATGGCCGAGAACTACCGCGGCCAGCAGCTCGAATCCGTTGTCGGGCCGAGCCCTGAGCAACAAGAGGCGCAACTTCAGGCGATGGTCTGGCAGTTCATACAGGTCGCGGGAGTGTTCATACTGCTCGCGGGGCTTGCACTCCTTTGGGGACTGTTCTATTTTCCCGCCGCCTGCGCCGTGGCCGGATACACAAGATCGTTCACCGCGACGCTCAATCCCCTGGTCGGCCTGGACACGATCCGCCACCTGGGGCTCGATTACGTGAAGATCCTCGTGATGGTCTTCCTCATTTCGGTCGCGTCAGGGATAGTCGGAGCCGTGCTCGGCCTCGTCTTTATGCCGTTTGATCTTCCGGCGTTCGGAAACATTCCGGCTAAGTTCTTCGGAGGGTTTGCGACGTTCTACTTCTCCGTCGTTTTCGCGGTAGTGCTTGGATACGCGCTTTACAAGAACTCGGAAAAGCTGGCGTTGTACAGGGGGTCGTGAAGTTTTTCTCTACACTCCGCCAAGACGATAAAAAAACAGGGGCGCATGGGTCGCAAAGAAATGGGGATTGAATGTGCCCCCTGCTTTGCGGCCCTTGCGTCCCTGGCGTTGAAAATCCCCAAAGAGAATTGAAATCTAGCAAGCAACGAGGGGCATCCCGGACGGGCAGTGGCCCCGCTAGTGGACGCAGATCGACAATGCGAATTCGGCCGCTGACGGATCGGCGCATTGGTCAATGATCATTGGCCAATGAAATGCCCGTCACTATGCGACTGTCGCGCGAAACGCAGCACGTCTAAAATTTCTGAAGATAGTTCCGTAGGAACGGCAGGTCTGTAGATCGCTCCCGGAGCCGTGTAGCGGCGGCACAATCGGAACCCGGAGCGCAAGCGACGGGCAAAACAGATTCTTTAGCCACAGATCAAGGGGATGAACATGGAATTGGGACGGGGGTCGGCGTTTAGTGAGCCGCGTAGCGGCGACACAATCTGAACCCGGAGCGCAAGCGACGGGCGAAACAGATTCTTTAGCCACAGATCAAGGGGATGAATACGGAATTGGGACGGGGGTCGGCGTTTCGTGAACCGCGTAGCGGGGGCATTTCTCCCGATAACCGGCACGCTCCCTGACTGTCGCGTTTCCGCCAATGACCGACCGGAATCGTGTCGCCGCTAAAGCGGCTCGTAATCACGAGGGACACTCGTCCGTGGGTTCCGCTTCGCTCCACCCACGGCTAAAGGCAGGCCGTCGCTGCGCGACTCATAAAAACCGTCCGACCTGTTCCGTGGGTTCCGCTTCGCTCCACCCACGGCTAAAGGCAGGTCGTCGCTGTGCGACTCATAAAAACCGTCCGACCTGTTCCGTGGGTTCCGCTCCGCTCCACCCACGGCTAAAGGCAGGTCGTCCTTGTGCGACTATTCCAGACTCCGGTCTCCCGTCTCCCGTCTCCTGTCTCCTGAGTGCTACAGACATTTGGCTCCCAAGGGAACCGGGAATCCGCGATTACATTGCACACCTCCCCGACCGCGCGGGATTCCTAGTGTCCGTGGCGTTAAATTTGGTCTTATAGATTCAGCTGCCCCAAAAACACTCTGCGATCTCTGCGCGCTCTGCGGTTGAAAATTCTTCCCCCCGTCGCAACGGCTCCGGGTACTGGTGCAGATGATCATCGACCCGCGCGTTTGTCCATGCTATCCCGCCTGTCTATAATCTACAGTTTACGATTTAAGGGTAATTGCCCGGAGGGCCTCGTCCTCCGGCTTTGGGTTTTATGGCATTCTGGCGAAGAAAGAGCAAAGAGGACAAGTTCTCGTCCTCGGTCCTCGGTCTGGACAAATCGATCGAGGAGCTCAAAGAAGAAGAGAAGCGAGTCGAGCGTGAGTTCGGCGTCCGTTTCAACAACGCGATCTCGAAGACGCGGGAGTCTATCAACTCGCGGCTCGACGATGTTTTCGAGAGCCGGCGAAAGATCGATGAAGGGTTCCTCGAAGAGCTCGAGGAAATGCTCATCTCCACAGACCTGGGCGTATCGACGACGTTTCAGATCATCGACACGGTCAGAAAGGGCGTCTCGCGCGACGAGATCAGGGACCTCGAGGCGCTAAAGTCGGCGATAAAGAACGAATTGCTGGACATCCTCAGGTCGGCAGGCAAGAAGGGCGTCGGTTCCGAGACGGAGGTTCCGCGGTCGGTGAAGCCTTATGTGCTTATGGTCGTCGGCGTCAACGGCGTAGGGAAGACTACGACGATCGGCAAGCTCGCCCAGAGGATCAAGCAGGAGCAGAACGAGGTCTTGATCTGCGCCGCGGATACGTTTCGCGCTGCAGCGTCGGAGCAACTCGAGATCTGGTCGCAGAGGGCCGGAGTGCCGATCATCCAACAGAAGCAGGGAACCGATCCCGCGGCGGTGCTGTTCGACGCATTGAAATCGGCGAAGGCCCGCGACGCGGACGTACTGATCGTCGATACCGCCGGGAGGCTTCACAACAAGGCGAACCTTATGGCCGAGCTCGAGAAGATGAAACGGGTTGCGTCAAGGGAGGTTGAAGATGCTCCGCACGAGACCTTGCTGGTGATCGACGCCGTCACCGGCCAGAACGGCCTCGAGCAGGCCCGGCAGTTTATGAAGGTCGCCGACGTGACAGGCATCGTGCTGACCAAGCTGGACGGCACCGCAAAGGGCGGGATCGCGGTAGCCATCTCGAAGGAGCTCGATCTTCCGATCCGCTACGTAGGCATAGGTGAAAAGGCGGACGATCTGATGGTCTTTGATCCGGAGCATTATGTGAACGGGCTTTTCGCCTGAGAACTGAACGTGCAGGAATCGACAGTAAAAGTATCGGGAATGACTGACGAAGCACTTACGAGCCGAGCACTGGAGCTCGCCGCGGAAGGCATCGGCCGGGTGTCTCCGAGCCCGCTTGTCGGGTGCGTCATCGTCTCCACCGAGGGCGAGATAGTCGGCGAGGGCTCGTACATCTTCAGCGAGGTGACCCACGCGGAGATTGCCGCGCTGATACAGGCCGGCGAGAAGGCCCGTGGAGGCACGGCATACATCTCACTCGAACCTCACGCGCATCACGGCAGGACACCGCCCTGCACGGAAGCTCTGATCAACGCGGGGATCCGAAGGGTCGTGAGCCCGATCGAGGACCCGAACCCGCTTGTTTCCGGAAAAGGATTCGAAGAGCTGAGGAACGCGGGTATCGAGGTCGTGACCGGAATACTGTGCAAAGCGGCCGAAAAGCAGAACGAAAAATTCATTTGCTGGCACAGGAAAAAGCGTCCTTTTGTGCACCTCAAGTCCGCAATGTCTTTGGACGGCAAAACCGCGGCGTTCACGGGCGATTCGAAGTGGATAACTTCGATCGAAGCACGGACCGAAGGACAGCGTCTGAGATACGAGTACGACGCTATCATGGTCGGGGCGCAAACCGTCGCGGCTGACGATCCTTCGCTGACCGACAGGACCGGCGGGCCGAGAGACCGCGTCCTCCTCAGGACCGTGCTTGATTCGACGCTCAGGACCTCGCCCGATTCGGTGCTCGTAAAGACCGCCGGCGAATATCCGACACTTTTCATTTCAAAAGAACCCGATCCGCTAAAGGCCGATACTTTCAGGTCTGCCGGCGCGGAGGTGGCCGTCGTCGAAGGCGGACCGCGGGATCCCCTGTCCGTTCTCGGTGAACTTTACAAACGGAAGATTACGAGCGTCCTCGTCGAAGGCGGACCTTCGGTTGCCGGTTCGTTCGTCGATTCGGGCCTCATCGATAAGTTCACCTTCTTTATCGCGCCCGTCGTGATCGGAGGCACATCCGCGCCGACCGCGGTCGGAGGCACCGGGGTTGAACGGCTGGTCGATGTCCTCAGGCTGAGTGACGTCACAATCGAACAGGTCGGCATTGACATTATGGTCACGGGATATCCCGCCCGCTGACCTCCCCTTTCCCCTAAAATGGGAAATTCCAAGGACAAAAGAACCCCTTCCCGCAGGCCTTATGCTAAAAGGTCGCTAGGGCAGAACTTTCTCATCGATGCGGGCTACGTATCTAAGATCGTTTCTGCGCTGGCGCTTACTGAAAGCGATGACGTGATCGAGATCGGGCCAGGACGCGGAGCCCTGACCGGACGGGTCCTTGAAACGGGAGCCCGGGTGACCGCGGTCGAGATAGACACGGATTTGGCGGCACATCTTGAAAGGGAATTCGGAGACGAACCGCGATTCCGGCTCGTTATCGGTGATTTTCTGGAGTTCGATCTGCGGGACTTCGTCCCTGGGCCGCCCGCGAAAGTTGCGGCGAATCTTCCTTATTACATTTCCACTCCAATTCTTCGAAGGCTCTTCGAGCATCGAGAGCTATTCTCGGGACTCGTCGTCATGCTTCAGAAGGAGGTCGCGGAAAGGATCACGGCAGCGCCCGGCGACAGCTCGAGAGGTTTCCTTACGGTCCTGATCGAGAGGGGATTTACTGCGGAAATACTGTTTGACGTTCCGGCCGGCGCTTTCAGACCGGTCCCGAAGGTTGAAAGCGCTGTCGTCAGGTTTGTGACCAAAAAGGATGAAAGCGGTCCCGGAACGGACCGCCAGTTCGAAGAACTTGCGAGCGCAGCTTTCGGGCAAAAGAGAAAGACGTTGAAGAACAACCTAGATGCGGCGCGCGGCGATCTCGGCAGGCAGATCGAAAGGCTCGGAGGGTCGGAAGCGGTCATTCGCAACGCAGCGATCGATCCGGGAACCCGCGCCGAGGCGCTCTCGATAGAAGAATGGCGGTCGCTTTCCGGGATCTTGTTCCGCGAGGATTGATGCTGTAGCCAAAGAGAAACCGCCCACGATTACTCGCGGGCGGTCGTCAAGTTTCCAGTCAATCTAAGGAACTACCTTCAGGCTCGGTAAAGGCCTGTCTCCGGCCACGCCGAACTGGACCGCCTCGAAACCGCTGGTCGATCCGAGAATGTACCAGGTTCTGTCCGAAGGCCTGTAAACAGCCGGATCCGTAATGCCGTCGCCGTCAAAGTCTCCCGGAGCCGGAAGATCTCCCGTCGCGCCCCAGGGGAACGCGAAATACGAAGAATCCTCGCTCCTCACGACGTACCAGGTCGAGATCGAAGGACGGAAGAATGCAAGGTCAGCCTTACCGTCTCCCGTGTAGTCCCCGACCGTAACCTTGTCCTCCGGCGAACCGAACGAATATCCGATCGGGCCGTCGGTCGACCTAAGCTGCCACCACTGCTGGACAGAAGGTCTGAAGACCGCGATGTCATCGACATCGTCGCCGTCGAAGTCCGCGATCGTCGGAAGGTCTTCCGCAATGCCGAATGCGACCGCGCTAACCACACCGTCGGAGGACCTGTATATGAACCAGGTCGCGATCGAGGGGCGGAATACCGCCGGGTCATCTATCCCGTCGCCGTCGAAATCGCCCGGCGCAGGGATGTCTCCGTTTGCCCCGAACGGAAATGCGAAGAAAGAATCGTCCTCGCTTCGGAGTACGAACCACTCGCCAGTCGAAGGTCTGAAGAATGCAATGTCCGTCTTGCCGTCGCCCGTGAAATCAGCCGGGACAGGAGTGTCCGTCGAAAATCCGAAGTTAAGGCCGCGGGTAGAAGTGTCGGCGCTCTTTAGCAGCCACCATTGCGACGCGCTTCCCGGAGGCTCTGGCGAAGGCCTGAAGACCGAGACGTCCGTTCGGCCGTCTCCGTCAAAGTCCAGATAGGCCGCACCCGGATCCGTGAAAGAGTTGATAGTAAGCTTAGCGGCGTCGATCTGTCCGACATCTTCGAAATTTGCGTCATTGAGCCGAAGGATCCACGTTCCGTTCGGATTTCCGGCCGCTTGAAAGGTCGTGTTCATTTCCGTGACCGGCGCGTCGTTGATCGAGGCCAAGGGCCCGGGAACGGTCGTCCTGTACGCTCCGACAGGTATGTCGTTTACGTTCTCCGCCGCTGCGGTCCACCAGTTGGTGCCGGTCGCGGAATCGCGGAATGTGTAAGCCCCGATCAGGTTAGAACCGTCGCCGCACAGATTCTCGGCGATCGCGCCCGTGTTCCCGAACAAGACTAGCCCGGTTCCGTCCGGTGCGATCAACGTGGCAGTAAGGTCTCCGACCCAGGGATGAAGGATCGTCGCCTGAAGCTCGACAGATGTGATCGCGCCGAGCACGCCGCTGACCTGGAACGTTACGTCACGCGATGTCGGCGCCGGATTCCCGCAGCCCTCGAGCGCATCGGGAATGTCCCCAACGCCGCTGCCGTTGAAAACGTTGACGTTAATTGCATTATCGGAGAACTTCTGTCCGAAGACCTCGGGTCCTGCAAGCAGGATAAGTGCGGCCGTCGAAAGGGTAGTGAATAGTGCTGCGACCGCGGCTCTGCGCGCTGACGCAAATCGTGTCCGTCCGTCAATTACTTCGTTCATCGGATCTGTTGGGAGATGCATAACTGGAACCGGAGGGCAGGCCTTTGAAGTGCCTGCCTCCCGGGCATTTCACGTGAATTTGTGGGTAGTATACGACGAAACGGCTGAAAACTGCATAATTTCAGTACGCGAAGCGCAAGGAACAGGAACAATCAGTACCCGGAGCGGTAGCGACAGGGATATCAGAAAAAAAAACAGGATGGACAGGATGATAAGAGAGAGATGAGTACCGATAGATGAGTACCGAGAGATGAGTACTGAGGCATGTCGCATGCTCTTATCTCAGTACTCATCTCTCATCTCTCAGTACTCCTTTCGATCATTGAACACTGACGGAACTCGGGAGCGGGACATCGCCCGGAGACCCGAACTGCACCGCCTCAAACCCGTTCGTCGTCCCGAAGATGTACCAGGTCCTGTCAGATGGCCTCCAGACAGCCGGGTCGGTCAGTCCGTCGCCGTCGTAGTCTCCCGGGGAAGGG
>DATKCW010000025.1:0-17843 GCA_035513035.1 Aridibacter sp. | reverse complement strand
ACCCACGGCTAAAGGCAGGTCGTCGCTGCGCGACTCTTCATTGGTCAATTCTCATTGGCCGTTGGTCAATGATCCGCCCGTCGCTACCGCTCCGGGTACTGAGTTTTGCCCGTCGCTACCACTCCGGGTACTGATATTGCCCGTCGCTGCCGCTCCGGGTACTGATTGCCGCACTCACGACGGGTTTCGTAAGCTTCGCCCATCAACCGGTCAGAACATCTTCGAACCGGCGGCTTCCTTCTCTTTCTCGCTTTCCAGGCTCTTCTTGAAAGCCTCTCCGAATCGGATCAGCGCGCTGTTTACCGTTCCGTCTTTTCCGATAGTCACGACGTAGAGCCGGTCGTATTCGCCTTTCTCGTCGATCGCCGTTCCGGGATCGCCGCCGAGGAGTTTCGCCAGATCGGGGGTCGTGTTGCTGTGTCCGACCACAAGATGGCGGCCGCCCGTTTCCTTCAGCTTCTTCGCGAATCCGGCCAGGTCTTCCGGGTCGTAGATCTCGACCTCGCTTCCCGCTTCTTTCGCGATGGGCGCCGCGGTTTCACGCGTCCGTATGAAATCGGTCGAATGGACGTACTCGATGTCCGCGCTCTGCAGAGCCTCGGCGAGCTCCTCGGTGCGTTTCTTTCCTTCTTCGGACAGTTCGGGATCCTTTCCGTCGTCGGTCTTCTCAGCGTGGCGTACCAAAAAGACTACGAGCGGTTTCTGCTCGGCGGCGGGCGGAGGCTCGGCCGGTTCGGCCGGGCAGGCGGAGAAAAAAAGAGAAGAAGCGATAAGAATTATGAAGAGTGTCGTTTTCATGGGAGAGAATTTACCGCAGATGGCGGCGAGTTGAAAGGAGACGGGAGACCAGAGACGGGAGCGATCGTAGGGGCGGGACCTGTGCCCGCCCTAGCGGGAGAGGCTCTTTGCGGTTCGCTTCTTGTGCCCGTCGCTACCGCTCCGGGCACTGATTCGCGCCTGACGGCGCGCTGCACGCGGGACGCGTGCGTTCCGAAGATGCGGTCGGGTCGCCCGCGGTCCAAAAAGGGTGGGGACAAGCGCCGCCCGTACATCATGCAAGGGGCGGGCACAGGTCCCGCCCCTACAAGGATATGCAGGCAAGGCTGCCTCCGATCCAGTCGGAGCGGTCCGGGCTGTTCGCTGTTCATGGAACCAGGAACCTAGAACCCCACTCAGTCCTCTGTCCTTTCGTCTCTGTACTTCCGATTGCGTCCGCGGTCCAGCGCGACAAACCGAATGATGCAAGTTCATCCCAAAGGGAATCGGGGTCTCCTCCGAGATACCGCCCTCCCACTTAATACAAACAGTTGCCAAAAAAAGGGATACCCGGTTTCCAAAAAGCCGGGTATACTCACATTCTCAACGGAACAGATTTGCAGGTTGGGTCACGTTCGTAACGTTGGAAATTTCTCTGAAACGTGCGTACCGAGCGGTGCACGGGAGCGTTAAGCGCCGCCGGAACGATTCAGGTGCTTGAAGCGCCCCGGGATGAGGCGTAACGATCGAAGGAGGTAGGAAATGCTTGAAGGACTGATCTGGGATTGGCTCGAGGATGCGGATGAAGCCAACACCGCGCAAATGACACGCGCCTGGTTATGGGTCCGCGCCACATACAAAGCCGACCTTGAAGTACACGCAGGAAACAAGATCTTTCATATGCCGATAGTTACTTTTAGTGAGACCGAACGCCTCGACGCACAGCCCTTCAAACGTATCCGGGGCAATCACTCCCTTAGTCTTGACAGGATCAACTTTCGCAAAGCGCTATCAATCTGCGACGATCCGAACGGCGCCGCCGCGTTTACCAATCTTCGTAATTCAGGCTCGGTCGTTTCGTGGGTCACTGCTACATTGAGGAAGCGTCAGACGGGCGAGATCGCGTGGATGCTCGGGATCCGCGATGCAGCATTCGCCGAAACCGTGAACGGCCGAGGCCCCTTGGGCGAGATGTATCACATATTGCTCTGCAAGCAGATAAACGAAATGATGCCGAAAAAGTTGGTGCCTTTCCCGGACGCGCTTCAGGGGTGAACGTTGAATTCCGTACTTGGCCTGAAGAGGAAAGGCAAGAGTTGGTAAAGAGGCTCCTTGTCCTTTTGGAAGAAGTCAGGAGACAGGAGACAGGAGCGATCGTAGGGGCGGAACCTGTGCCCGTCGCTACCGCTCCGGGTACTGATTGCCCGTCGCTACCGCTCCCGGTACTGATTCGTGCCGTCGCTACGCGACTCTCGATGATCCTCCAACTCGGCCCGTGGGTTCCGCTCCGCTCCACCCACGGCTAAAGGCAGGTCGTCGCTGCGCGACTATTTCGTTCCGAAGACAAAGACACCGATGAAGGAAGATGACTCGGATGATCGTCGGGATCAGTAAGAGAAAATCTGTGTTGATCTGTGTCCTTTCTTTTAGTGCGGGCGGGTCGCCCGCGGTCCATGGGCCCCGCGGTCCAAAGAGGGCGGGCACAGGTCCCGCCCCTACTTACTGTCCGCGGAACGCCGGGTTCAGGTTCCCCGCGATCTCGAAGTGCTTGTCCGCCAGGGAATCCATTCCGACGTTTTTCAGCCGCTGTCCCAGCATCCAGTGGAAGTGAGCGTTCCTTGGAATGAAAGCCGCCGCCTGCCGCTCGTATTCGATCGCGGAGTCCGTGTCGCCCTCCGCTTCGGCGGCGCCGGCCAGGAAAAGATTCGCCAGCGCGAGTTTACCGTTGATGCGTACCGACTCCTTCCATTCGGAAACCGCTTTTTCCTTTCTTCCCATCTGCCACAGCGATTCGCCTTTTTCCACACGCGCAAGGATCAGGTCCGGGCGCTCCTCGAGAGCCCGGTCCAGGCTCGCCAGCGCTTCTTCGAAACTGCCCGAGCGGTTCAGGATCGCGCCCCTGTAATAGAAGCTGAGCGCGCGCGGATCGCCTTCCTGCTGCGCGGCGGCCTCCGAAAGAAGCTCCGCCGAACGGTCCGCGTCCCCCGAGAGGAACTCCATCCAGGCGAGCTTCGGCAATGCCGTGCTGTTCACGAAAAGGCCAAGGGAGCGAGCCCTCTGCAGATGGTCCTTTCCTCCCTCGATACTCTGCAGATCGCTGGGAGCAAGCCATCTGCGGGGGTCCGACTGCGCCAGCGCGAGCTCGTCCGGAAGGTGTATGCTCTCGTAGGCGCGCGTTCCCGCAGATTCGTGATACCTGACCCAGCCGCTGTGCGCGCTAAGCCCGATCCACAAGGCCGCGAAGCCCAGGAACGCAACACCGGCCGTGCGTACCTTTCCGGCGCTCTTCAGATCGAACTTGTAAAATGTAAGGGCCTTGGTGCGAAGCAGCTTCCAGGATCTCATCGCAAGAAACGTCGTCACGGTGGCGATGCCCAGAGCCATAAGCATAGGCACCAGCTGGTAAACGTCCCACACCGCCATAAATCCGGCGAAAAACACGACCGCCGCCGCGATCTCCTCGGGCCAGGTGAGCGAGAAGTTCCTCGGCACGGAGCTTTCAACGGACACCGCCGGCTTCCCGAACCCGTAATACAGAGCGTCATTCGGGCACACGCTGACGCAGTCCATGCACTTCATACAGCCCGGATCGACCACCATCCCGTACTCCTTTACTTCCTTGTGGATGAGCACGTTCGACGTGCAGGTCGCCGTGCAGTGGCCGCACTGGTTGCAGGCGTCGGTCACGCGTATCCGCCCGGGCGCGACCTTGTCGGCAACCCCGAAGAATCCCCCGTACGGGCAGCCGTACGTGCAGAATCCCTTCTGGCCCAGAAAATAGACCGTGAGGAACCCGCATATAAAGAGGAAAGGGATGGCGACCGCGATTGGAGGGAACGTCGCCCAGAAATCGGTCGTGATCAGGTGGTTGCTGAAGCCCGGGATCAGAGGCTCGTTCGCGGGTTTGATGAGCCATCTGTAAACCGTCGGCCAGACGAACATATAGAGCGCGACGATCAGAGGCACGAACACAAGGAGCCTGGACCGGAACGGCCTCGGCTTCAGCCCTATCTTCTTCAACATCCACCCGCACAGGTCCTGGAGCGCGACTATGTGACAGCCCCAGCCGCATACGAACCGCCCGAAGATGAGCGTGGCGAGGATCGCGAGCGCGAAGAAGATAAAGCCCGCGTTGACCGCGCCGCTCTGGATCGTGAACATCGCCTCGGAAGGCTCGATCGGCGAAACCGTCTCGCCCATTACCTGCCACTGGATGATGTGGGCGATCATCAGCAGATTGAGCGTGATCAGCGCAGCCGCCCGCCAGCGGCCGGTCCGGGATTTCCGGATCTCGCCGTTCAGGACGGGCAGCTCGATGGATCTGCCTTTCCTGGTTTCTTTGGGTGTGCAGTCTTTCGCCATAGAGTGCGTCGTCACTCGGGAAGAACTAACCACGGAGAAACAAGAGAGCGGGACACGGATGAACACAGATGGTTCGAGATAACTCTCTCGTCAGGCGTCGGAGTTATCTTCCGGATCTGTTCTGAACGGGGTCAATCCGTGTAATCCGTGTTCCTTTTTTGTCCGTGCTCTCCGAGAGCGATGGTTTCAACAGAATCAAGCGCGGAGAACAATGCGCCGTGCAGCGCATCGGACAGGGACAAGCCCTGCCCCTACAGAGATCTCCAGCAATCAAACCGAAGCTACAATTCTATCTCTTCCTTGATTAAATGCCCTAAAGTAGTGTACAAAAATGGAGCCCCTCCGTAATCCGTTACAAATCAGGGACTTCAAAACTTTACGCCCGGGCGGCGAACACTCAGATTATGTTTAAGACAATTACTGCTGTAACTCTCTCTATATTTCTGCCATTCGCAGGCCTGTTCGGTTTCATCGCCGACCCTTCGGTTAACGCTCAAAAGGCTGAGTCCGGCACGCTCGAACGGCTGATCGTTTCAAGCGGAACCGTATCGATGAATCTGGACCTGGGCCGCCTGAACGGCACCCGTAAAAGTTCCGGAGCCGTTGAAATGAGCCAACTGCGCTTCGACGCCGAAAAGAACGCGCTCTTTACGATCGTCGTTTTTGAGAACGAGCTTCGCGGCCCCGTTCCCGGCGAGCTTCCGATCACCCCACGGGGAACTGCCGAGCTTCCCGGCAAGCTGGGTGCGGGATACGAACACCTGATGATCGAGCGGAGCGCTCCCGGAGCGGCTTACGAGTTCGTCGTCCGAGACCGCAGGACCTGGTATCCGTTCTTCAACGTCGAAGGCCATCAGGTCAAGTACGATCACGGATCGCGTCTGCTTACCATCGACGGCGGCAGGATGCTCATATCCGACCGCTTCGCCGCCGATCTGGGCCGGAAGGGTGAAGCGGGCTCGGTCGTAGGCGAGTTCTCGCTCACCGCGAAGATGCGGCAGATAGAGGTCTCGGAACTTGTTGACGGCCAGATCATTACCAACGTTCTTCCCGCGCTGAAAGATCCGGAGGCAGGTACAACTCCCGGGCCCGACGTTGTGGTCGGCGACGTCTTCGGCCTGGCGCAGTTCGGATCGAGCAGCGGATCACAGGTAGGCCTCGCCCTGGGCACGACCTCGTGCAACTACGGGGAAGAGGACCTCAACTGGTTCGCGCTTCCGGACAACGACCATCCGGTGATCCCGCAGAACCTGTACCGGATGAGCGGCGGGCCAGACAACGACGAGCGCTTCGAGCAGATCGGCCAGTCGAGCGTGAAGCACGCCTTCACTGCGCTGACCCAGAACATATGCGGATTGGGATGTAACGGGGTAGGAGGCAGCAGGCTCGGTTCGGGATGTTCCGATCCTTATTCGGCAAGCCTGAACTCAGGCCCCAACCTTGGATCGCGCGCCTGGATAAACCCGTTCAGCGGCGATTATCCGCGCGGAGATTCTGCGACCCCGCCGAACAATCATTCGGGACATACCCACCTCGGGCCTTCGCACCGTATTTTGACCGAGATCAGCGACCTCAGCACCTCGCAGAATCCGGGCGCGACCTATTACGCTGAAGGCCAGTATGTAACGCCCCACGAGTACACCTGGTGCCAGGCGAACCCCGGCGAATGCAATATGAACAACAACGTGTCGTACCGCCAATATTCGGTGACGGGAACGGGAAGCCCCTTCAGTTTCAGCGCTGTCGGATCGACCGTACGTGAGAAAGCCGCAATAGAAGCGTGGCCGGGTGCGACCGTGGTCCGGATAGAACCGGATCCGGGCAACGACGGCATCGGAATGGTGGCGTACAAGGTCACGAATCCCTCGCCGGGCGTATGGCACTACGAGTACGCCGTGTATAACCAGAACCTGGACCGCGCGATCCAGTCGTTCAGCGTCCCTTTGGCAGACGGCGTATCGATCAACAACGTAGGGTTCCACGCTCCTCCGCAGCATCCCGGCTGGAGCAACGACGGGACTGTGGGCAGCGCCGGATTCAGCAGCGCTCCCTGGACCGAAACGCAGACCGCTTCCGAGATGAAATGGAACTCGGAGACATTCGCCCAGAATCAGAACGCGAACGCGATCCGATGGGGCACGATGTACAATTTCCGGGTCAATTCCACAAGCCCTCCCGAGCTTAAGGACGCCACTATCGGGTTCTTCAAGACCGGTGAGCCGATCATCGTTCAGGTGCTCGCGCCGAGCGGGCCGGCGACGGTATCCCATTCGGTTGCGGGCCGAGTGACGACGTCCGGCGGACGCCCGATCAAATTCGCCTATGTGATCTTGATGAGTACGAAAGACGATCTTTACGTTGCAATTACGAATAATCTGGGCTACTACACCATCACGGGCGTCACTCCCGGGACCGGTTATACGATCGGCGCCAAGGCGAAGAACTATTCGTTCAACGATTTTGTAATAGACATAAATGACAACGTTACGGGTATTGACCTGGTGGCCAATCCCTGACGGTTTTTGTTGTCTTGTCAATCGCGATAATCGGGGCGGCCTTTTCGGCCGCCCTTATTTTTTGAAGGAAGAAGTGCCTGGCCCGTCAGGGGAATCAGGGTTCCAGGCCCGGCTCGTATGTCAAAATGAACCCGAGGAACTTCGAGGTCTCGATCATATCCTTGCCCGTGAACCTTATGCTGTGCGCGTCGGTGCGTTCGACGATCGATAGATAACTGAGAAGTTCCGACGGCCGGTAGCTCTTGAAGCGGACGTCGAGCCGGACCGGCGCCGGGACCTTGTAGGGCTTGAACTCGCCGATACGGCCGATCGCTTTTTTGACCTTTTCGCGGATCAGCGAATACGCCGCTTCGGGCATCATCGTCTTCGCCGAGTGAAATCCGTAGTTCCATTTGACGACCGCTCCTTCCACATCGCCCAGAAGCGCCCTTACTTCTTCCACCGCCGCGTCGTCGCCCGAGACCATTATCACCGGTACGCCGAAATGCCCCGCGATCGCCGCGTTGAATCCGCCCTCAGTCATCGAAATGTCGTTCAGCCGGATGTCGGCAAGCCTCGCGCTCGACATCGTGTGAGCCCGCACGCCTTGGGGATTGGTCGTGCTGGAGTGATAGCCGAGGAAGATCACGCCGTCGAAGGTCTCGTCGATGCCCTCCATCATCATCAGCGGCCGCGGAAACCCTCGGACTAGAAGGATGTTGTCCGGCAGCCTGTCTATCAGAAGGTTCTGCGCGTTGCCGTGCGAATCGCTCACGACGATCTCCGTCGCGCCCGCTGCGATCGCGGCCTCGATCGCGGCGTTCACTTCCGCGGTCATAAACTCCCGGAACTTCTGGTACTCGAATCCCCCGGGTCCCAGCTGGTCCGCCGAAACGGCACCGACCACGCCTTCCATATCTGCGGAAATGTATATTTTCATCTTCTTTTGTTGTGCCGAAGCGGCAGAGAATGCCGCGAGCACCAGCATCATCATACAGATCAATTGAGATCTCATCATATTCGCTCCTCGTTTGCCGGTACGAACCTGCAGACCGATCATTTATCAATGCGCATTGGCCATTGTCCAATGAAACGATCCCTGATCCCGCCTTCGCGTCCCTTTGCGAAGACCTTCGCGACCTTAGCGGTAAAAAAACCGTTCGACAACTGAATTCGCTAAAGGATTTTAACCGCAAAGGACACAAAGGAGCTCGCGAAGGACACTGAGGGGATCCGAATCATCGACCATCGCACATTGGCCATTGTCCAATGAAATGATCTTTGATCCCGCCTTCGCGTCCCTTTGCGAAGACCCTTGCGACCTTAGCGGTAAATAACCCGTTCGGCAACTGAATTCGCTAAAAGGAATTTAACCGCTAAGCACGCGAAGGAGTTCGGGAAGGACACAAAGCAAGTATCAAGGATCAGGTATCAAGTATCCCGACGGTCGCAACGCAGAGGAAATTAGGGACTCTGAAACCGAACACGATACCTGATCCCTGTTCCCTGATACTAGATCCCCCTCCTTTGCGTCCCTTTGCGAGAACCTCCGCGACCTTTGCGGTAAGACAACCGTTGGGCATCTGAGTTCGCACAGGGGAATTAAACCGCGAAGGACACAAAGGGGATCCGGAATCTCCGCGGCGGGCAAGATCGGAACCCGGAGCGCGAGCGACGGGCAGAATCGGAACTCGGAGCGCGAGTGACTGGCAGATCATTGCTCAATGCGCATTGGCCATTCCATTGTCCATTGAATCGATCCCTTATCCCCCTCCGTGTCCCTCTGTGAAAACCTCCGTGTTCTCTGTGGTTAAAATTATCTGATCGACAACTGAGTTCGCCAAAAGGATTTTAACCGCAAAGACCGCCCTACCGCTCTCCGCTTCCGGGCATTCGAACCAGGATCACCAACGCCGAGAATACCGTCAGGCACCCGACCAGGACGATCGACCAGAGTATTCCCAGGAGGTCGGCGGTCACCCCTGACAGCACTGCTCCGACCGGATAGCCGAGGTCGCGCCACAGGCGGAAAGTGCCGAGGCTCTCGGATCTTTGCGAAGGATGCGTCGAGTCGGCGATGACAGCAAGGAACGTCGGATACACGAGCGCCGTCCCAAGACCCAAAAACACCGCAAGAACCACAAACTCCGCCAGTCCGTCCGACGCCGCGAGCAGTACGATTGCCGCGCCCTGAAGCAGCATTCCTCCGACGAGCATCCATTTTCTGGGCGCGTGGTCCGCCAGCTTTCCCGTGAAAAGCTGGCCGACGCCCCAGATCAGGGGGTAAACGCCGGCGACAAGGCCCGTTTCGCTGCTCGAGAATTCAAGTTGAAGAAGGAGGATCGGGATCATTCCCCACATCATCCCGTCGTTCAGGTTGTTGACAAGGCCCGCCTGTGTAACCGAGCCGAGAGTCCTGTCTTTCCACGTCGTGGCGCGGAATATGTTTTCGGACCGCTCTTGCCTTGAAGTCTCCTCCTCCTTTCGTACGTGCCGGCGCGTGTCCTTCACCCACAAGAGCGTCAATATAAATCCGGCCGCTGCCAGGCCGACGCCAAGATAGAACGGCACGGGCCGGTTTCCGTAAATGGCCGCGAGATATCCGGTCACAAGCGCGACGGCGCCGACAGCAACATATCCGGCGAACTCGTTCAGGCCCATCGCCAGTCCGCGATTCCGTTCGCCGACCAGATCGATCTTCATCATTATCGTGCTGGTCCAGGTCAGGCCCTGGCTGATTCCAAGCAGGAGATTTGCAAAGATTACGGCGGTCCAGCTCTCGGCGACAATAATGATCAAAGGAACCGGGATCGCCATCGCCCAGCCGATCAGCAGAAGGTTCTTCGTTCCGACCCTCTCTGCGAGTTTGCCCGTGAAATAGTTCGTGATGGCCTTTGTAAGGCCGAAAGCAGTAATGAACGAGAGGATCGCGGTCCGGGAGGCCACCCCGAAATCGGTTTCCGCCATCTGCGGCAGGATCGAGCGCTCCAGCCCGACCATTCCGCCGACGAAGCCGTTGATGACGACAAGCAGGGCGAACTGCCTCCAGTTCTCTCGCAGGCCAAGGCGTATCTCGTCCATAAGTATTTTTGAGGGAGAATGGGATTATAGCTCAGGAGACAGGATCAAAAGTAGGGGCGGGACCTGTGCCCGCCCTCGCGGGAGACGGGAGTCAGCCTTATGTCCCGAAGGGACGTCGGATGGTAGCCTGGGGTGGAGCGAAGCGAAACCCCAGGAAAGGGCGGCCCTACATTCCTCAGCCGCTTTAGCGGCGACAGGCCTGCGAGCTGATCATTGCTCAATGCACATTGACCAATGAAATGGATCTCTGACCCCGCTTTTGCGTCCCCGTGCGAGGACCTTTGTGTCCTTCGCGGTGAAAATACCCACTTCGACAACTCAGTTCGCTGGAAGGAACTAACCGCACAGAGCGCGAAGGACTCAAAGGGAATCCGGATTCGGCGGGCTTATCATTGATCAAATGCGCATTGACCATTGACCCCGGAACCGGCCCGCCTTGAAAATCCCACGCGGTAGAGCTTATTCTTCACAGACCCAATCACTCTTTCTTCAGGAGCCTTTAATGAATCGTTTTGCCGCAATCACTCTCGCGCTCGTAATCTCTTCTCTCTTCATCGCCGCCGGATGCGATGCCGGTGCTTCCAGAACTGCCGATCCGGCGGACGCCGCTGATCTGGTCCTTGTCAACGGAAAGATCGTCACCGTCGACGACATGGACACGGAAGTGCAGGCGATCGCCGTCAAAGGCGGCAAGATCGTTGCGCTCGGCACCGACGAAGAGATCAGAAAGCTCACAGGGTCCGAAACCGAGGTCATCGACCTCGAAGGCCGACTCGCCATCCCAGGGTTCAACGAGGGCCACGGGCATTTCATGGGGATCGGCAATTCGAAGATGATCCTGGATCTGACGACGCCCAAGAACTTCGACGAGATCGTCGCGATGGTCGCCGAAGCCGCGAAAAAGGCGGAGCCCGGCGAATGGATAACGGGCCGCGGCTGGCACCAGGACAAGTGGGACAAAAAGCCCGAACCGAACGTCGAAGGCCTTCCGGTCCACAACAAGCTGAGCGAGGTCTCGCCCGACAATCCTGTCGTACTGACCCACGCCAGCGGCCACGGCTCCTTCGTCAACGCGAAAGCGATGGAGCTCGCGAAGATCGATTCAACGACCAAAGATCCTCCCGGAGGCGAGATACTCCGCGACGCGAGCGGGAAACCGACCGGGTTCTTGCGTGAAACCGCGCAGGGCCTTGTCTCGAGGATGAACACAGGGCCCCCGACCGAAGAAGCCCGGATGGAACAGGAGCTGAAGAAGGCCGAACTTGCGTCGCAGGAAGTCCTCAGCAAGGGCGTTACGACCTTCCACGACGCGGGTTCTTCATTCAAAACGGTCGACCTTTTCAAAAAGCTGGCCGACGAAGGCAAGCTTCCGGTCCGATTGTGGGTGATGATACGCGCCTCGAACGAGGACCTGGAGAAGAACCTGGCCTCGTACAAGACGGTCGGATACGGCGGCGATCACCTTACCGTCCGCGCGATCAAGCTTTCGATCGACGGCGCTTTGGGTTCGCGCGGCGCGTGGCTGCTCGAGCCTTATTCGGACGCTCCCAACCTTTCAGGCCTGAACCTGATCCCGATCGAATCGGCGAAGAAGACGGCCGAGCTCGCGATGGCGAACGGCTATCAGCTCTGCATCCACGCGATCGGCGACCGCGCGAACCGCGAAGTTCTCGACATCTTTGAAGAGGCGTTCAAGGGGAACGGGGACAAGAACGACCTGCGGTGGAGGGTGGAGCACGCCCAGCACCTGAATCCCGCCGACATCCCTCGGTTCGGAGAGCTCGGCGTGATCGCCTCTATGCAGGGAGTCCACTGCACTTCGGATGCGCCCTGGGTCCCGGACCGGCTCGGCGACAAGCGAAGCGAGGAAGGCGCGTATGTTTGGCAGAAGCTTATGAAGTCAGGCGCGCTTGTGACTAACGGCACGGATGCTCCGGTGGAGGATGTCTCGCCAATCGCCTCGTACTACGCGACGGTTTCGCGGAAACTGAATGACGGATCGGTCTTCTATCCCGACCAGCGTATGAGCCGTCTGGAGGCGCTCCGGTCTTACACGATCAACGTGGCGAAGTCCGGATTCGAAGAAAAGATAAAGGGCTCGCTCGAGGTGGGCAAGCTGGGCGACATAGTGGTCCTTTCGAAGGATATCCTGACGGTACCCGAGGACGAGATACCGTCGACCGAGGTGCTTTACACGATAGTCGGCGGGAAAGTGGCGTACCGAGGGAAGTAGGGGCAGGACTTGTGCCTGCCCTTTGTATGTAACTACCCCGTTTGTAGGGGCGGGGCTCGTCCCCGCCCTTGTATGTCCTCTGCGGTTAATTCTTTCCAGGGAACGCAGTAGTCAAACAGATTTTCACCACAATGGACACGGAGGTTTTCACAGAGGTACACAGAGGAGTGCTCAGAGATCACTTTCAATGGACAATGGCCAATGCGCATTGATCAATGAAGAGCCCGTCGCTTGCGCTCCGGGTACCTATTGACCGCCGCAGAAATTCCGAATCCCCTCTGTGTCCTTTGCGAATGCCTTTGTGTCCTCTGCGGTAAATTCCTTCTAACGAACTAGGTTGATAACCGGAACTAACCACAATGGACACGGAGGTTTTCACAGAGGTACACAGAGGAGTGCTCAGAGATTACCTTCAAGGGACAATGGCCAATGCGCATTGATCAATGAAAAGCCCGTCGGCCGGGCCCCGGATACCGAAAATGAATTTTACCGCGGAGAAACGGAGGCGCAGAGGTATCCATTGCATTGCGAGCGTTGGGATACTTGATACCTGATCGTTGATCTCTGCTTTGTGTCCTTCGCGAACACCTTTGTGTCCTCTGCGGTTTAATTCTTTCTAAAGGACTCGGTTGTCGAACAGATTTTTTTAACCACTAAGGACACAGAGGTTTTCACCGACGTACACAGAGGGGGGATCAGGGGACGGGTATCAAGGACCAGGAACCTTTAAGACCTTCTCTTGCCGGGGTTAGTTAAAGAGCACAGTTCGATTACTTGCGACAGACACCCGGCTCCTGACGGAGATGGGCAATCATCTTCGGGGTTAACCTTCCAATTCGGCATCGAGAACCGACGTCGTCTGAACCTCGCGGAATTTCTTGAGCCGGTCGCGGAGCTCGGGGCGGGAATTGGCGAGGATCGAAATTGCGAGCAGAGCGGCGTTCTTCGCACCGGCGTCGCCGATCGCAAGCGTGCCTACAGGGATCCCTGCCGGCATCTGGGCGATGGAAAGCAGAGAATCGATCCCTGACAATGCGCGGCTCTTGACCGGCACGCCGAGCACGGGAATCACCGTCTGCGAGGCCGTCATTCCGGGAAGATGCGCGGCCCCGCCGGCTCCTGCGATGATCACCTCGATCCCGCGGTCTTCGGCCGATTTGGCGTACTCGAAAAGAAGGTCCGGCGTGCGGTGCGCGGAAACGACCTTGCACTCGTGCTCCACGCCGAAGTCTTTGAGGATGTCGGCAGCGTTCTTCATCGTGTCCCAGTCGGACTTGCTGCCCATGATTATGCCTACGATTGGTTCTTCCATTTCTAGTTTAGCCACAGATGGAGGAAATTAGTTAGATCGCTAATTGATTATCGGGAAATTCGGATCTCGTGCAAACCGCTGAATTCTCACATCCTGTTTATTCCATTCATCTGTGGTTAATCCTCCAAAGGGATCAGGCGGCCCGGTTTCGGGAAGCCGACGGTCCCTTTATCATTCAGGTAATCCATCGCGATGTCGGAAAGCTGAGGCCCTTCCTATTCCTGCTTCGTGTCCAGGATCGTTTGGTAAAGATCGCCGCCCTGGGCAACGAAGCTGTTCGTCGCGATCTTGTACGTCTTCCGTTTCCCGACCGGTTTCGACATATCGTACACCGCTTTCAGGCCGGATACCTGGATCATACCTCTCTCGAGCGAGAAACCCCGCTCCATTACTACTTTTATCTGCGCGCCGGTCATTTCGCAGGAGAAGACCATGTTGACGATCGGAAGCGCGCCGAGCACGGGAAACGGGACCCGGTTCATCTGCTCGAAAAAGTTGTCATCGCAAGCGATTCGCACATCGCAAAGCGATTGCGTGACCCGGAGTCGCGCAGCGACGACCTGCCTTTAGCCGTGGGTAAGGCTGGAGGCCGCTACCCACGGTAGTCATCGCAAGAGATTCGCGGAGTCGCGCGGCGACGACTTGCCTTTAGCCGTGGGTAAGGCCGAAGGCCGCGGCCCACGGAACGCGACGCAGCAAGACGCGCATCGCGAAGCGATTGCGTGACCCGGAGCCGCGCTGCGACGGACCGAGATCTATCGCGAAGCGACGACTTGCTTAGCCGTGGGTAAGGCCGAAGGCCGCGGCCCACGGAACGCGACGCAGCAAGACGCGCATCGCGAAGCGATTGCGTGAAAATCAACCGAATAGATATTCCTCGTTACCGATGTCGATCTCGTGCAGATTCAGCATTTGTCGATATTCGTTCTCAAACGACATCCGGCCGTGATGTATTCGTTGTTCCTCAATGTATTGCCTGACCTTCGGAACCGTCCTTTTGCTTACGGAGAAAGCGGCGTACCCGTCCTGCCAGGAGAACAGATCGTATCCAAGTTCACTTTTGATCCAGCGAGAGGAATCAGCTTTGATGAACTTCGCGATCTGGCTGACCGAGTACTTAGGCGGCGCAAGTAGCAATGCGTGGATATGGTCCTCAATACCTCCGACCCTTATCGGTGTGAGTCCGTTGTGACGCGCGATCCCCCCGATAAAGTCCCAGATCCGACTCTCGACATTCGGTTTGAGAAATCTTCGCCTTTCTTTTGTGCTGAAAACGAGGTGATAAAAAAGAGAGGAATAGGTGTTAGCCATGGTGAGGTGGCCTCCTTTTGTGAGATTTGTTTTAGGTTATCACGTGAGTCAATCTTCGGGTTCACGCAATCGCTGCGCGATGCGCGAATGTTCTCCGACTACAACCGTGGGTTCCGCTTCGCTTCACCCACGGCTAAAGGCAGGCCGTCGCTCTGCGACTCTACGTTTCGCTGCGTCGCGATCCGTGGGTTCCGCTTCGCTTCACCCACGGCTAAAGGCAGGCCGTCGCTGCGCGACTCCGCGATCCGAACGTGATGAAAGTTTCGTTGTGAGCCACGCAATCGCTGTGCGATGCGCGACTCGTTAAACCTGTCCGATCGTGGAAAAGAGGAAATCCGGAAGTCCAACGTCTAGACACGATCCCATTGCGAACTGTCCATTTTCAATTATCAATTCCCAACCTCTAAAGTGACTCCAACAATTTCTCCGCCCGCTCCTTGTACCCCTCGTCCTCGCGCTCGTGGTTCTTGTTCGGTGGAATCTCGATTATCCATTCGAGCTGTTTGCGAGCCTTCTCCTTTTCAAGCATCGAGATGTACAGCTCTGCAAGGAAAAGGTGGTTGAGAAAGAACTTCGGACCGAGTTCAACCGCCTTCATCAGATTTTCTTCAGCTTTCCGGTTGTCGCCGATCGAAATCGGGAAGCCGGGGGCCTTGTGATAGAGCCTGCCAAGGATCCGGTACGGGCCGCCATAGAAATACGACTCGTCCTGTTCGATCACTCTCTCGACCGCAGCCTTTATCAGGTTCACGAGCGAGAGGCTCTTCATTATCCCTTTTTCCTGACCGTATGAGCCCCAGTTCGCTGCCAGCCAGAAATTCGCCTCGACGCATTCCTCATCGAGCTCGACACCCTTCTCGCCGTACTCGACGCCTTCGTTGAAGTAGAAGAGTTTCTCGTCCGCATCGGCGTATTCGCCGGTCCAGTAGTAAATTTCGGAAAGCAGTCCGTACGCCCAGGCGCATTCCGGATCTTCGTCGAGCAGGTCGAGGAGCTCGCCGTTCGCCGCATCGAGATTCTCGTCGTCAAGCTCTCGCTCGTCGATGAGTTTGCGGACGCGTTTGTAGGCCTTCTGGTGCTTCATTGTTGGAATGGAGACGGGAGACCGGGCGTATGACAGCGATCTAAGCAATCTACCATTTCCGAAATCGGAAAAGCCGGCAAGTTCGGTCTCTGGTATCCCGTCTCCGGTCTCCGGTCTCCCGACTCCCGTCTCCGGTCTCCGGTCTCCGGTCTCCGGTCTCCTAGACGGAATATCCCCTTTCCCCGTCGAAGCTGTAAAGATTCTCCGTCTTGATCGCGTCGAGACCGGCATTGTCGAAACGTTGAAGCAGGGAGATGATCGACGACCGGTCGATCGCGGTGCCCTCGCCGTCGTCGGAAATGAACCGGCAGCGCCAGTGATCGACCGTGAACGTATCCGGCATTCCTTCGGGATAGACCTTTACACCGCGGTTGGCAATCGACTGCAGTTTCAGCCCGTCGCCGTTCAACTTCTCGACCAGTCCGCCCAACTCGTTCGCCACGCCGTAGAACTCGCCTTTCCACCAGTCTAGAAAGACATCGACGCCGACCAGGTCCTTCTGCTCGTGAGGCCTGACCGAGTAGGGTTTCGGGGCATCGGCTTCAGCCGAATCGTCAATTTTTTCGTAACTGACCACCTTAAGCGTTTCGGGCTTCTGGCCGATCCTCTCGACCACGGCATCGGCGAATTCCTTTGTTCCGACCTTCTCCGTGGAGATCCCTTCCTTGTACATGTCGTAGGTGTGGATACCGTCCTCGATGGTCTTCAGCCACGCGTTTTGAGCCAGCTCCGCGACGTCGGTCTGCCCTATGTGGACCAACATCAGTATGGAGCCGAGGAACAGTCCGGACGGATTCGCGAGGTTCTGCCCCGCGCGCCTGGGGGCCGATCCGTGGATCGCCTCGAACATCGCGACGCTTTCGCCTATGTTCGAAGATCCGGCGAGCCCGACCGATCCCGCGATCTGCGCCGCGACATCGGAGAGGATGTCGCCGTACAAATTCGGCATAACGATGACGTCGAAGTTCTCGGGCGTGTCGGCGAGCTTCGCGGAACCGATGTCGACGATCCAGTGATCGGCCTCAATGCCGGGATACTCTAGTGCGATCTCGTCGAACAGCCTGTGAAACAGGCCGTCGGTCTGCTTCATTATGTTGTCCTTCATGAAGGCGGTGACCTTCTTGCGGCCGAACCTGCGGGCATATTCGAAAGCGTAGCGGATGATCTTCTCGGAACCGGGACTTGAGATCAGCTTCAGGCATTCCTCGACCTGCTGCGTCTGCCGGTATTCGATGCCTGCGTAAAGGTCCTCTTCGTTCTCGCGGACGATCACCACGTCCATCACAGGGTGCTTGGTCTCCACGAACGGATGGTACGAGACGCACGGACGGACGTTGGCGTAAAGGCCGAGCGTTTTGCGGACCGCAACATTCAATGACTTGTATCCTCCGCCCTGCGGCGTGGTGATCGGAGCTTTCAGAAAGACCTTCGTGCGGCGGAGCGATTCCCAACTCTCCGGCGCGATGCCGGCGGCATTTCCGGCGAGATATACCTTCTCTCCGATCTCGATCGTCTCGATATCGAGCCTGGCCCCGGCGGCCTCGAGGATTCGGAGCGTTGCGCCCATGATCTCCGGCCCGATGCCGTCACCGTGGGCCACGGTGATTGGTCTGTTCGACATAAATAGATAATCTTCCTTGTTTGCTAATCGTTACGGTTAATTGGAAAGGTGATGATAAACGGATTGGGTTTCGCGGGCAAACGGGAAGAGTTTGGTGAGTTGGCTGAGTTGGCCGAGTTTTCGGTGTTTGGTGAGTTGGGCGAGGATGGCGAGTTTGGCGCGTCGTCCGGGATTGGTGAGCTAACCGAATCGGTCGAATTGAATTCCGGATCGTTAGCGGTTCCAAGTGCCCCGAAGCAACTGTGTATTAGGTCAAGCAAGGATCCCAGTTTGTTTTGTTCTTGACCAGGGCGTTGCAGACACATAGTAGTTTTCTCATGACGGCGACCATAGCCACCTTGTAAGGCTTGCCTTTCGACTTAAGTCGT
>DATKCW010000024.1:0-125242 GCA_035513035.1 Aridibacter sp. | reverse complement strand
CGCCCGAACGTTGATGCTCGGGTTCGACTTCGCCAGTACGGTCGTGATCGCCGCCGTCAATGTCGTCTTCCCGTGGTCGACGTGCCCGATCGTCCCGATGTTTACGTGCGGCTTGCTCCTGTCAAACTTCTCTTTGCTCATAGTGTGTGTTCAGTCTCCTCTGAAAAAGTCACAAATGTTGCTGTTAAATGCTTGCTCCCTGCACCTTCGCGATGATCTCTTCCGCAACGTTGTTCGGAGCCTTGTCATAGCGCTCGAAGTGCATCGTGGACGTCGCACGGCCCTGGGTCGCCGACCTCAAGTCGGTCGTGTAGCCGAACATTTCCGAAAGCGGAACATAGGCGGTGATCACCTGGACGTTGCCCGGCCTCGGTTCCATTTTCTCGATCTGGCCGCGTCTCCGGTTGAGGTCGCCGTTGACCGCTCCCATATATTCCTCGGGGGTCACGACCTCGACCTTCATAACGGGCTCGAGAAGCACCGGCTTGGCCTTCTTGACTGCGTCCTGGAAAGCGATGCTTCCCGCGATCTGGAACGAGCGCTCGTCCGAGTCGACCTCGTGGAACGAACCGAAATTAAGCGTAGCCTTGATATCGACAAGTTCGTATCCGGCGAGAAATCCGCGCTGCAGCGCGTCCCTGATGCCTGATTCGACCGGCTTGATGAACTGCCTGGGGATCGCGCCGCCGCTGATCTTGTCCTCGAAAACGAAGTCCTCGCCCGGCGCAGGCTCGATCGAAAGCTCGACGTGCGCGAACTGCCCGCGGCCGCCCGATTGCTTCTTGAAGATCTCCTTGCCTTCGGCCGGTATCGTGATCGTCTCGCGGTACGCGACCTGCGGCTTGCCGACTCCCGCTTCGACGCCGAACTCGCGCTTCATTCGGTCGACGAGGATCTCCAGGTGAAGCTCACCCATTCCGGCGATGATCGTCTGGCCCGTTTCGTGATCGGTCGAGACCTGGAAGCTCGGGTCCTCCTGAGCGAGGCGGTTGAGGGCGACCGACATCTTGTCCTGGTCGGCGCGGGTCTTCGGTTCGACCGCGACCTGCACGACCGGATCCGGAAAATCGATCGACTCGAGGATGATCGGATGGTCCTCGGAGCAGATCGTGTCACCGGTGGTGACGTTCTTCATTCCGCCGATCGCAACGATCTCGCCCGCCGAGGCGGACTCAATGTCCTCGCGCTTGTTCGCGTGCATCCGCATAATGCGTCCCACGCGCTCTTTCGTATTTTTCTTGGCTGTGTTCAAGACGTACGAGCCGGCCTTGAGCGTTCCGCTGTATATCCTGACAAAGGCGAGCTGGCCGAGATGCTTGTCGACCATCAGTTTGAAAACGAGGCCGGAGAAGGGAGCCGAAGAATCCGCTTCGCGCTTTTCGGTCTCTTCGGTGTCGGGGTTGACGCCTTCGATCGCCTTGACCTCGAGCGGGCTCGGGAGGAAATCGACTACCGCGTCGAGAAGCGTCTGGACGCCCTTGTTCTTAAACGCCGTTCCCATCACGACGGGGACGCACTTGAGAAGAAGCGTGGCCTGTCGAAGGGCCGTGCGTATCTCTGTCTCAGAGATCTCCTCGCCCTCGAGGTACTTCACCATAAGCTCGTCATCGACGGTTGCCGCGGCCTCGATCATCTTCTCGCGAGCGGCTTCGGCATCTGCCTGAAGCTCCGCCGGGATGTCGGCGACCACATATTCAGCGCCCTTGGTCTCGTCTTTCCAGACGAGGGATCTCATCGTGATCAGATCGACGACGCCCTTGAAGTGGTCCTCCATTCCGATCGGGATCTGAAGCGCCACGGCGTTGGCTCCGAGCCTTTCCTCGATCGACTTGAACGAGCGCTCGAACGAAGCGCCGGCGCGGTCGAGCTTGTTGATAAAGCAGATCCTGGGAACTCTGTACTTGTCGGCCTGGCGCCAGACCGTCTCGGATTGCGGCTCGACGCCTGCCACACCGTCGAATACGGCGACGGCGCCGTCAAGGACGCGGAGGCTGCGTTCGACCTCCATCGTGAAGTCGACGTGCCCCGGCGTATCGATGATGTTGATACGGTGCTCGACATCGTTGCGGCGCCAGAAGCAGGTCGTCGCGGCGGACGTGATCGTGATGCCGCGTTCCTGTTCCTGCTCCATCCAGTCCATCGTCGCACTGCCTTCGTGGACCTCGCCGATCTTGTGCGAAACACCCGTGTAAAAAAGGATGCGCTCGGTCGTCGTGGTCTTGCCCGCGTCGATGTGGGCCATGATCCCGATGTTCCTGAATTTGTCCAGCGTAATCTTTGACATCTATCTAGTGCGCGCCGTTAACGCATCCGGATCCGCCCGGATCCGGACCTACGGCCCGCCGTCCGGAATTTAGAATCTGTAGTGCGCGAACGCCTTGTTGGCCTCAGCCATCCGGTGAATGTTCTCGCGGTTCCTCACGGAACCTCCTCGGTTCTGGCTCGCGTCGACGATCTCGCCAACCAGCCTTTCCTTCATAGTCCTTTCGCTGCGAGCCCTCGCGTGGCTGATGACCCAGCGGATCGCCAGCGTGTTGCGCCGGTCCTTGGTAACTTCGATCGGCACCTGGTATGTGGCGCCTCCGATCCTTCGGGACTTGACCTCGACCCCGGGAGCCACGTTGTCGAGCGCCGCCTGGAAGACCTTCAGAGGCTCTTCCCCGGTCTTCTCGGCGATCTCTTCCATCGCCCCGTAAAAGATCTGTTCGGCAACCGACTTCTTCCCGGTCTTCATGATCCCGTTTATGAACTTCGACACGACCACGCTGTTGTAGATCGGATCGGGAAGGATCTCCCTTTTTTCTGCGACTCTTCTTCTTGGCATATGTTTTAAAGCCTCAACAAAATGAGGACCGAAGGATTACTTCGCCCCCTTCGGACGCTTCGCGCCGTACTTCGAGCGCCTCTGGTTCCTGCCCTCGACGCCGGACGCGTCGAGAGTTCCCCTGATGACGTGGTAACGCACGCCCGGAAGGTCCTTGACGCGGCCGCCGCGGATCAGCACGATCGAGTGCTCCTGCAGGTTGTGGCCGATGCCCGGGATGTAGGTCGTGACCTCGATACCGTTCGTCAGTCGCACGCGCGCCACCTTTCTGAGGGCGGAGTTCGGCTTCTTCGGCGTCTGTGTATAGACGCGCGTGCAAACCCCCCTCTTCTGCGGGCTGCCCTGAAGGGCGGGGCTCGCCGTCTTGTCCTTCATCTTCTTCCTGCCCTTTCGGACAAGCTGGTTGATAGTCGGCATAGTTCTGCTCGTTTCGGCCGCCTTCTGCGGCTGTCCGCCGGCACGTTCCGGCGGTTGGATCTCGGCGTGAAAAAGCGAAAAGCGTCCCGTAGCCTGCCTCTTACCGGATCACATCCGGCAGTTAGCACAAGCGGCTACACAACGTACTGGTTTTCGACGGTTAAGTTATAATCAGGAACTCTTTACGCAGGAAAAGATATCTTCCTTCTTCTCAACTTTGCTGTGGCGTGACCTTTTCGTTTCAGGATTTGAGGTCCCTCCCGCGTCAAGCGAAGAGGCACCTTCTTTTTTCGTAGGTTTTCTCTCGCCCCGCGCGTCGCTTATCCTTATCGGATCAGACGCGCGGCTTTACGCCACAATAACTGTCGCTCCGTTTGCCGATATCGCCAAACGGCCTGCGTTTTCAATCCCTCCCGGAAGAGGGGATCAGACGAAAAGTCCGAAACTTCAGACTATAGGTATTGGCAAAATCTTTGTCAAGCGCGAAATCAGGCCCGGGAAGGCACTCCAATTCGACGTTCATTCCCGCAACGAGGCGACATGATTCCGGCTTCGGCGGTGGGTTAGTAACGAACGCCCAAATCTCCATTCACGAAAAAAAGAGCCGCCAAAGGAGTCTTCAGATCATGCGAATTCGAATGAACGCCGGTACTCTAGTATGCTCACTGCTCGTGCTCTCTGCCTTAGCTTCCGGCCAACACGCCCCTCGCGAAATAGATGACTGGTATTTTCAGTCCGAAGACGGCGCCGCCAGGATCTACGTCCGCGAGATCGGCAAGGGCGAGACATTCGTAGCGCTTCACGGAGGTTTCGGCGCCGAACACAGCTATCTGCTCAACGCAGTGGACGGGCTTGAATCGGAATTCCATTTCGTCTTCTATGACCAGAGGGGATCGCTGCTTTCGCCGGCCAAGCAGGAAGACATTACGATCGACAAGCACATTGAAGATATTGAAACGCTACGAAAGGCGCTCGGTATCGAGAAACTGAATCTGCTCGGGCACTCGAACGGCACGCGTCTCGCGATGCTTTACCTTCAAAAACATCCGAGGAACGTGGGCAAGATGGTGCTCGTCGGTTCGCTTTATCCAAGGGGAGGAACGAAGCTCAAAAGAGAGGAAAGCCGGCTGCGGGACGCTTCGTACAAGGCTTTTGCGGACTTCATGAAGCGCGAGGCGGTCTCGGAAGCTTTCGGCGAGCTGGGAATGAAAGGAGCGGAAAAGCCTCCTTCGGAAAGGACCAAGGAAGAATCCGAGGCGATGGCAAAGACTTGGCCGACCCTTTCCCCCAAACAAAAGGCCCATCTGGACAAGATCAGCAATGCCGCGGCCAATATCTATTACGTTGACCGTTGGCGCCATATGAAAGCAGTCAAACCATTCTTCAACGAGGCCGCGGGAAACGCCGCATTCAAGACAGTCGAGCAGAATTATGACTTCGTTCCGGGGCTGCGAGTGCATCCGTTTCCGATCACGGTCATCAACGGCGATCACGAACAGCTGGACTTCGGGAACAGCCTCTGGCGCCAGGTCTCGCCCGAGCTGCCTAATGTGGACATACGAGTGATCGAAAAGGCCGGCCACAACATTTGGATCGACCAGCCGGCCGTGTTTCGAGAGAATCTTCGCAAAGCGTTGGCCAAGTCTCATTCGGCATCGGCGCCGTGACCATTGCGCGAACCTTCGCCACGACCCGGATTGCAGGCTTACATCCGCTTGCGACCGGAACATGTCCCCACCTCTCCAGTTCTCATAAGTCGCTGCCCACTTCCTTCCCCTCTCGGTTGTACGCCCTGGAGTTTTCTGATTAAATCTAACGTTTATTTTGACCAAATTTTATTCAAAGTACGGATAGCAAAGATATGGCTGAAGATTCACATACGAATTATGAGATTTCGCTGGCAAAGTTAGGTGAAGACGAATGGATCGCCGGCGTAGGAACACTGCTGAACAAGATCCACGAAGTCGACCGGAACGCTGTGCGCATCTGGTTCCGGTTCTTCCCACTCGCACTGCGCGAATACGTTCTTTCTGCGGACGACCGCGAAGAAACTCTTCTGAGTCTTGCGATGCAGGGCGATTGGGACCTTGCGGAGCAGATCGACACCTCGCACAGGTTTTTGTACGGTTCGCGCTTCTGGCCTGCGGTCAAAAAGGCCGTCCTTAAAAGGAACAAAGACTTCGCCGCCGGCGCCGTCGAGATCGAGTCGGAGATCGGCGAGGTGGCGGACCTGGTCTCGGTTGAGACCGGCGCAGAAAGGGATTTGACCCTCGGCATTTCCGCAGTCGGGCTTATGACCTTTCGACAGGCGGGCGCCGAGAAGTTCTCGGCGGCCTCGGGTGAGGGGTACAAGCCTTCAGGACTCTTGAGGCAGAGCCCGGACAAGATCGTCGAGGCGAGGACGAGCGAGCCGAACCGGGGTCTGCTGGGGTTCCTGAAGACGATCGACAAGGACTTCCGTGTGATCTGGGACGAGCACGACAAGCGCGCGAAATTCGAGATCATATGCGACGAGGAGATCGCATCGGCTGCGGCGCGCGACCAGTCGAGGAATTGGCTGGAAAGCGACGAAAGGTGTATCGAGGGCGTGATCCCCGTCGAATGCCGGTCGGCGGCGTGCGGTACATGCTGGGTTGGGGTTCTCGGCGGCGAGCAGAACCTTACGGATGTGGAGCCTCTCGAGAAAAGGCAGATGAAGGTCTTCGGCTACGGGCAAAAGGACGAGAAGCGGCCTATTATCAGGCTCGCGTGTCAGGCGGCGGCGGAAGGATCGGTCTCAATCGTCATCCCTCCCTGGAACGGCGTCTTCGGGAAGAAAGTTTACGGGAACGTCGAGAAGGTCGAGCTGGAGCCGGCGACCTCTTCGGCCGCGAAGCTCAGGGAGACGATCTCGAAAGTGTTGGAGAACTGACGGTCCTGCACTCATTTTCTTTGACCTTCTCGGCAAACAAGATCAGCTGCAGCGCGAAGCGCTGCTCTAAACGAAATAATCTCAACAGTTTAGAGCAGCGCTTCGCGCTGCAAGGGCTTTCGGCGCGAATATATCTTGCAGCGTCGGCCTTTTTGGACAGCCTTATTTTCCGCACGCGGGTAAGGAAATGAACGGTAATGAAAATGCTCCCGGTGGTTCACTTCCCCCGGTTTGGCTTGTCGTCCTGGCGGTGCTCCTTTGGAGCACGGGCGGACTGTTCATCAAGTTCACTTCGCTCGACGCTGTATCGGTTAATTTCGGCCGCGCGCTTTTCGCCGCGGTAACAGTCGCGCTCTTTACATTTCGAAAGGGTCTCAGGATTAGCTGGTTCACGATCATTCCTTCCCTTCTTTATGCCGCGACGCTCAGCAGTTTCGTCTATGCGAACAAGACCACGACGGCGGCGAACGCGATATTTCTGCAGTACACCGCTCCGGTATACATCCTGATCGCGGCGCCTTTCATATTGAAGGAGCGTTTCCGGCCGAAGGACCTGATCACGGTCGTCCTTTGCCTCGGCGGAATGAGCCTCTTCTTCCTCGAGCCGGGCGCGGCGAACGAGCTGGCCCCGGACCCGTTCAGCGGGAACATCGCGGGCCTTGTGTCCGGTGTCTGTTTCGGGCTCTATTTCGTCACCCTTCGGCATCCGCGGTCGCTGGAGCGGAACCCCGCGCTTTCGGTCTTCTACGGCAACGTGATCATAGCGATCGCGATGCTTCCTCTGCTGATCCTCTATCCACCTGAGATCTCGGGCATCGACTTCGCCGCGGTTGCGTACCTAGGCGTGTTCCAGATAGGCGTCGCATACATCCTTTTCACGAACGGACTGGCGAGAGGCGTGAGGTCGCTCGACGCGAGCATCATCGGGTTCATAGAGCCTTTGCTCAATCCGGTCTGGGTGCTTCTGTTCCTGTCCGAACGCCCGAGTTCCTGGGCCGTCCTCGGCGGCGCGATCATACTCTCGGGCGTGCTTCTGCACACTTTCTTAATGCAGAGAAGGAGAAGGAGGCTGGCAGGACTGAGAACGAAGGAATAGTTTTAGGGGCAGGGCTTGTCCCTGCCCGTGAGAAGCGAAGCGAACAACGGGAATTCGGGACACGTGGATGCGCATCCGGCGTCCGCTTCGCTTGATCCCGCCGCTGAAGCAGCGGGCTATTGTCGAGAAACCCGCGTCTCGTCTTGATAGACCCGACAGACCCGATAGACTCGACAGACTCGACTGACGCGACGGACTCGAAAGACTCGATAGACCCGACAGACCCGATTGACCCGACCGACTCGAAAGACTCGATAGACTCGATCAACTCAGCAAATTCGCCGAACTCCGGCGCCCTTTCGGAGAACCTTTGCATTTGGTCTTATTATGTTAAGATGGTGCTAAATTTCAGCATTGGCGAACCTCCTCAAGAGCCTGTAAACGGCGCCGCGGGGGTTCGCTAATAGTTCTTTAAGACACAAGTTTTGGAGCAATCTTATGACCGACACCAATGTTCCGTCTAACGTCACCAACAAGGAACTGATCCGCTGGGTGACCGAGATGGTGGAGCTCTGCAAGCCGGACAACGTGTACTGGTGCGACGGCTCGCAGGAAGAATACGACAGTCTTTGCGAGGAAATGGTTGAGGCCGGCACCTTTGTCCGCCTCAATCCGGAGAAGCGCCCGAACTCGTTCCTCGCCCGATCGCACCCGTCCGATGTGGCCAGGGTCGAGGACAGGACCTACATATGCTCGCTCGCAAAGGCAGACGCCGGCCCGACGAACAACTGGATGGCGCCAAGAGAGATGAAGACGACATTGACGCCGAAATTCGACGGTTCGATGAAGGGCCGCACGTTGTACGTCATCCCGTTCTGCATGGGCCCGATCGGATCGCCGATCTCGATGTTCGGCGTCCAGCTTTCTGACTCCCCTTACGTCGCAGTCAACATGCGGATTATGACCCGGATGGGAACCCAGGCGCTCGAGGCGATGGGCGACGGCGATTTCGTCCACTGCCTGCATTCTGTCGGGATGCCCCTTGCGCCGGGTCAGGAAGACTTTACGTGGCCGTGCAGTCCCGATCCAAAGGACAAGTACATCGTCCACTTCCCTGAAGAAAGGCTGATCTGGAGCTATGGCTCGGGTTACGGCGGAAACGCGCTTCTCGGCAAGAAATGCCTCGCTCTGAGGATCGCTTCGACCGTCGGCCGCGACGAGGGCTGGCTCGCCGAGCACATGCTGATCGTCGGTGTAAAGTCGCCCGACGGCCGCAAGGATTATGTCTGCGCCGCATTCCCCTCGGCCTGCGGAAAGACGAACTTCGCGATGCTCATCCCGCCGAAGCCTTTCCTGGAAGAGGGCTGGGAGGTCACGACCGTCGGAGACGACATCGCCTGGATAAAGCCGGACGAGAAAGGAAGGCTTCTCGCGATTAATCCAGAGGCCGGTTTCTTCGGCGTTGCGCCGGGAACGAATTACGAGACGAATCCGAACGCGATGGATTCGATCAAGGGCAATGCCATCTTCACGAACGTCGCGCTTACCGACGAAGGCGACGTATGGTGGGAAGGAATGGGCCCCGCGCCCGATCACGCCATCGACTGGCACGGCAACGATTGGACGCCCGCGAGCGAAACGCCCGCCGCGCATCCTAACGCGCGCTTCACGGCTCCGATCACGCAGTGCCCGGTCGTCGATGAGAACTTCGACAATCCGAAGGGCGTGCCGGTATCGGCATTCGTCTTCGGAGGCCGCAGGAACACCGTCGTTCCGCTGATCCAGCAGTCGTTCAACTGGGCGTTCGGCGTATACATGGCGGCGACGATGGGATCGGAAATGACCGCCGCCGCCTTCGGGAACATCGGGGAGGTCCGCCGCGATCCTTTCGCAATGCTTCCGTTTGCCGGATATCACATGGGCGATTACTTCGGGCACTGGCTCGATTTCGGCCGCAAGATCCCGGAGCCGCCCAGGATCTTCTCGGTCAACTGGTTCCGCAAGGGCGAGGACGGAAAGTTCCTCTGGCCGGGATTCGGCGAGAATATGAGGGTCCTTAAGTGGATCGTGGAGCGGGCCCGCGGAAAGTCGAAGGGCTTTGAGACCCCGCTCGGGTGGATGCCGCGATACGAGGATCTTGACTGGAGGGGCTTGGAGGATTTCACCCGCGAGGACTTCGAAAAAGTTATGTCGCTCGACCGCGACCTGTGGATCAAGGAGATCGCGATGCACGACGAGCTCTTCTTTAAGCTCTACGACAGGCTGCCGAAGGAGATGACCTTTATCAGGGAACTGCTCCTTTCGAACCTCTGGAGATCTCCGGAGCTCGGGCTCGCGACACCCAGGCCGGACGAACAGGAAGAGGTGTTTGCACAGGCCCAGGCAAAAGGCGAATAGGGTGAAACACCGAGACTCTTAGCAAGGCCTCGCTTTGGCGGGGTCTTGTTGTATAAGTGATCCGGATCCAAATTGGTTTACCGGACAGAGCATCCGTTTGATATAATTCGGAGTAATTAACACAGCTTGAATCCAAACGTTCGGAATTCCCGGGCGGAAGTGTTGCAGGAGTGCTATAGAAAAAATGAACGAATCAGCCTTTATGAATCAGGTGCGCGGACTTTCGGCGGCGGAAGCGCTTCCTGAAGAGCGCGCCGTTTTTATCCGCAAGACCTACATACACCTCGCCGGAGCGGTGCTCCTGTTCGGGATGATCGTTTCGTATTTGATCGGATCGGGACGAGGCGTCTGGATCGCATCGACGATGCTCAGCGGGCCCTATTCCTGGCTGATCGTACTTGCGGTCTTTATGGGAGTTTCGTGGCTTGCGCAGTCGTGGGCCCGTTCGACGACCTCGAAGTACATGCAGTACATGGGGCTTCTGCTGTTCACGCTCGCCGAATCGGTCATCTTCCTTCCGCTGATCTATCTGGCGGCGATCCAGTCCGACGGAATGAGCATGATCCTTCAGGCCGGGATCGTCACCGGCGGGCTCTTCGCGGGACTGTCGGCAGTCGTCTTCCTTACGCAGAAGGATTTCTCGTTCCTCGGTCCGATACTCGCGATCGGCGGATTTGTCGCGCTCGGATTTATCGTGTCGGGGATACTTTTCGGATTCGGGCTCGGGAGCATCTTCGCCTTCGCGATGGTGGCCTTCGCCGGAGGCGCGATCCTCTATGAAACCTCGAATATCCTGCATCATTACCGCACCGACCAGCACGTCGCGGCTGCGCTAGGGCTGTTCGCAAGCGTGGCTCTACTGTTCTGGTACATACTCCGGATCTTCATGGCCAGAGACTAAGAGTTCGGGCCAGTAAAGGACTTCAAAAAAACCCGGGGACGGGGACCGTACGCAAAATGCGCCGGCGGGACCCGTACCCGTTCCGTTTTGACCCAGGTAAATTCACAAGCAGAACCGATACGCCGACCTGCGGCTTCATACTGGATAACTTCTTCAAAGGAGGACAAACATTCGAATACCTTATTTTTCGCCATCAAAGACTTAGCGGAAACCTTCCCTTCCGCACAGCCCTTACCATCACTCACAACCTTAACGCCACCGTACCCTTGCGGAACCCTTTCAATAGAGTAGACACGTCGATCGCCATAAACGGCGGGAAGCTGCACACCATTTACATCCTCTGCCACGGATACGCGGGCAACAACAACAACGCGCGAATGTCGATGGATGCGGGCGGAATGGGGCCTCAGCTCGGCCAGGAAGACGTGCTTCACAATAACGTGAACATGTGGGACGCGATCAAGGACAAGACGGACAACATCGTCGTCGATTCGTGTGCCGCGTCCAATACGGAAGCCGGGAATGAAGGCACTACGGCCGACGGCAAGTATCTGATGGGAGCGCTTGCGATCCACGCGAACACGACCGTTTACGCGTCCGACTGGATCCAATGGTACAACCCGAACAACTACGACTTTGGAAGATGGGAAGGCGAGCTCTGGGAATTCCCGGCAAGCGGTGCGCCCGGTACCAGGGCCTCGGGACCTCCGGTATCGATCCGCGATGTGATTTAGCCTCCAGCTTTCGTCTCTCAATGGGAAGAGCGCCTGATCCGACGGCTCTTCGGGACCCCGGATCAAGGCGCTCTTTCTGTCCTCTGTGATCGAAAGGTCTACATTTTCTCCAGATCTTCCTTTATTCCGAGCGTCTTGATCAGCCTATGAAGGTAGTTCGGATGGACGTCGAGTATCTTCGCCGTTTCGACGTAGCTCCGGTCCGCCTTGCGGAACGCCTCGATGATCATCTGTTTCTTTTTGATCTTCACGCCTTCCTGCAGAGGGACCAGATCGCCCGACCCGGCTCCCGATGCGGGAACATCCAACGCGAATTCCTCCGGAAAGTCTTCCGCCACGACCCATTCGCCGGAACTCAGGATCACGGCCCGCTCGACCGCGTTCTCGAGCTCGCGGACGTTTCCGGGATACTCGTAAGCCAAAAGTCGCTCGCGGGCGCTCTCGGAGAAACCCCGCAAAGCCCTACCGTTCCTCACTGCGTAATCGCGCAGGAAAGCCTCCGCCAGAGGCATCACGTCGCTCCTGCGTTCCCGGAGGGCGGGCATACGGAACTTCATTACGTTGAGGCGATAGAACAGGTCCTGACGAAATCCGCCGTTCTTCACTTCTTCTTCCAGATCACGGTTCGTCGCGGCGATCACCCGCACGTCGACGCCGATCTTCTCGACGCCGCCGACCCTTTCCAGCTCGCGCTCCTGAAGAACGCGAAGCAGTTTGGCCTGAAGCGCGACTGGCAATTCGCCTATCTCGTCCAGGAACAGCGTTCCGCCGTCTGCGATCTCGATCTTGCCTTTCTTCCGGGTCACCGCGCCTGTGAAAGCGCCCTTTTCGTGGCCGAAGAGCTCGGATTCGAGAAGGTTTTCGGTCAGTGTTGCGCAGTTGATGATGACGAACGGTCTGTCCTTGCGGCGGCTGTTGACCACGATCGCCTTTGCTGCCAGTTCCTTGCCCGTGCCGCTTTCTCCTTCGATCAGGATCGTCGCGTCGCTTGGAGCCGCTTTCGCGATGAAGCCGTAAACCCGCTTCATTGCCTTGCTCTCGCCGATCATCTTCTTCTCCAGCGAGTTCGCGGTCTTCAGCTTCGCGTTCTCGATCTGAAGCGTCGAGAAATATCTGGCGTTCCCGATCGCGATCGAAGCGATCGAGGCGATGGCCGTCATAAACCTAAGATGGCTCTCGTCGAAGCTCTCATCTTCCGCCGAGGTCGACAGGTAGATCACGCCGTGAACCTTGTCGTACAGATACATCGGCACGCAAAGCAGCGATGAAACGCCCGCCACGGCGACGCTCTCGGGCGTCATTTCGCGGCTGTCGTTCACGATGTCGTTGGCGAGAACGACCGTCTTCTCGCCGATAACGCGGCTGATGATCGTCCGGCTGACGTGGACGTGCTCGCCGGAACCGCTTTTGTTGAGGCCGACCACCTCGGCGAGTCCCATTTCGTCATCCACGAGTATGATCGCTCCCGAGCTTGCCGGGACGACCTCGAGGATTTCGCTCAGCAGCTCTTTCTGAAGCTCTTCGACGTCGTGGATCGCGTTGATCTTTGCCGTGACCTTGAGGATCGCGTTCAGGTCGCGCGCGATGCCCGCCACGACATTGTCCAGTTCCAATGAGACGAACTCATCCGGAAGCTCGACCGCGGTGTCGTTGTCGATCTCAACATCGCAGAACCTGAGCTCCCTTTCTTCCGGGCGTTCGAAGATCATCACGAAATCGCCCGCAGTTATCTTGTCGCCGTCTCTCAGCTCGTAATTCTCGGCGGGCTTGTCGCCAACCATCGTCCCGTTGAGACTGCCCAGGTCGTCGATTATGTACCTTCCGTCGGAAAAGGTGATCGCGAAGTGTGTCCTGGAGATCGAGGGATGCCTCAGGCGTACGTCATTATCGTCGCCGCGGCCTACCAGCGTCCGTGTTTCCTTCAGATCGATGCGCTTCTCCTTTCCATCCGAGAATGTGATCCGTATCCGTGCTTTCGTTGTTCCGTCCACTGCTTCCATACCATGCGGCTATCTTTTAGGTTAGTCGGGCTAACCTACAAGATAGGACAAAGGGCCCCGCATCGCCAAAGGAATTTGGGTAAGCGGCGGGGCGATTTTTGTAACTTATTGTAATGAATGCGCTTAGTGTGTCAAACGTGAGGGCTCCCGATAATGGCACGTCCATTGCCATTCAGTGAACCGAACAGTTGTTCAAATGTTCATTCCTATGCAGGTGATACGTCCGGGGGCCGCTGAGGTTTTCAGCCCCCCCGGACAATTTTCATAAAGGAGAAATACGTAAATGCTAAAGCACTCATACAAGGTCATCACACTTGCGATCATACTCACGGTGTCGGCAGTGATCGTCAGCGGCGGCTCCGCTGTTTCTTCGGACAGCATCACTTTCGAGGTCCCCTTTGACTTCCAGATCGGAAACGACAAATTTGAAAAAGGAACGTACCGGGTCAGCCGTGAGAATCAGAACACGGTCTTGATCGAAAGCCTCGAATCGAGCGACGCCGCGTTCATACTTGCGGGCAGGTCAGGCGACCGCCTCAACTCTTTCAGCCAAAGCCAGCTTAAGTTCTACAGGTACGGCGAAAGGTATTTCCTGAGGGAAGTGAATTCGCCCGCGGTCTCGGCGGAGATCAGTGAATCGAAGTCCGAAAAGGCGGTCCGCAAGAAAGGCTACGAGAAGCTTGCCAAGGTGAGCGTCAAAGGAAAGAAGGCCAGATAGAAATGATTCGGCCATTGCCCCTCCAGGCAATCGAGAGACCGGGTTCGCGAAAGCGGCCCGGCCTTCTCATTTAAGTGATGAGTACTGAGAGATGAGTGCTGAGATAAGTCACAAAGGCATCACCGAGTTTTTGAGCTTGTCGCCCGCCGATAGGCGGGATCGCAGACGGGGACGCTGCTATGCAGCTCAGGTGATTCCGAGATGAATCTGGCGGCCCCGGCTCCGCCAGGAGCCGAATCTCAACGGGCTGGTTGGGCTCCTGACGGAGCCGGAATCTTCTGGGGATCCTGTGCTAAAGACATCTAGCTCATAACGGAGCCGGGTGAGGCTAAAGAACCCAATACGCTATTAACATTTGGCGCCCACGGTGCCGGCTCCGTCAGGAACCGAATCTCAGTCCTCAGTCCTTTCTTCTCAGTCCTGAAGCGCCCTTCACTAACGCTCCGGGTTCCGTTCTCTCAGCCGGTTTCCTCGACATCCTCCTCTTCAAAAGCCTCGAGCGCGGGATTACCTTCCGAGTCCTTGACGAGCATTTCTATCCGCCTTTCTGCGGCGGCGAGTTTCTCCTGGCATCGGCGCGACAGTTTGACTCCTTCTTCAAACAGCTCGAGGCTCCTTTCAAGCGGAAGATCCCCTTCCTCCAGCTTTGTCACGATCTCTTCCAGCGCCTCAAGCGACTCTTCGAACGATCCGTTCTTACTCATAACTTATTTGAAAATCTCCTCCGCCTGTTTTAAAAGGTCACCTATCCCGTCAATCCCCAGCCGCCTTCCAACGTCCTCTATTTTGCCCTCGCCGGCCTCCTTTGCAAGGAAGATCAGCTCCTGTCCGATCTTTCCGGCGATGTTCTTTGCCAGTTCCTCGTCTCTGACGGCTACAACCCGCCAGCCGGTCTCCGACCGTCTCATCGTGAGCTCAAGCGGGCGATCTTCGCTTTGGCCGCGGATCACGGCTGTGCCGCCGTCGATCTCGATCTCAAGGTAACGGTCCGCGCCGATGGCCAGGCCCCAGAACGGCACGCTCTTCAGTGCCGCCGTCCTTTCGCGCAGAAGCCCAGGCAGTTCGGATCTCGCCCTCGCCTTGACGACCGGCAGTATCGGCGCGGCGACCATCTCGGCCTTCTTTATGATCTCGGGCGGAAGCCCTCGTCCGTAAAGTTCGACCGCTTTCTCAGTGACTTGCGGGACGAAGTTCTCGACGACCGAATCGACATCGACCAGCTCGCCGATCTTCTTTTCGTCGCCCTCGTGCGCCGCTTCTACCAAATGTGCCAGCGCGTACTGCGGAGAATCGACAAGGCTTCTCCAGTAGAAAAAGCCCGCCAGCGCCGTGATCACCGCCGCAATGAACAGAAGGACCGCGATGATCGCAAGAGCCTTAAGGGCGCCCGCGCGCTTCGCGGCGCGCCTCTCGGCATCGGCCGCCGCCGAAAGCACCGGAGGTTCCCTCTCGTCTTCGATCACAACTTCAAATCTTGACTCCGGATTTCCGGTCATTCTCAGCCTTCCTCGTCGATGCTTACCACGTCCGCGTCAAAACTTCCGCGGTGCAGCTTCACGTTCAACCTGTCGCCTTTCGCAATCGCGCCCGCTTCACGGATTATCCGTCCTCCCGCGTCCCTTGTAAGCGAAAAGCCGCGGGTCAGGACGGAAAGCGGCGACAGCGCGTCCAAAGACGCCGCCCGGACCTTCAGGCTTTCCCCCGCCTTCGCGAGCCTTTTTCTTATCGACACAAGATTCTTCTGTGCGGCGGAATCCAGCCTGTTCCTTCGCTTCTCGACGTGGGCGGCAAGCCGCGCGGGTGAGAGCCTGTGCGACAGGTCGCGGGCCGATCTCGAACCCGTTTCCAGGCGCCGCCGAAGAATGACTAGCGCCTCCCGCAGATGATCACGTATCTCCGAGCGTATGTCCCGGACCCTCTGCGGGATCCGGTAGAAGACCTCTGAGCGTTGCGCCTCGTTAAGCCTGTGACGAAGGTGGATCAGCCTGTAGTCCAGCGTTCTGGCGATCGAATCACGGGCCGAAACTATGCGCTTGATCACGACCTCCTCGCTTTCCGCGACGATCTCCGCCGCCGCCGAAGGCGTCGCTGCGCGCAGGTCGGCTACAAGGTCCGAGATCGAGAAATCCACCTCGTGACCGACAGCCGATATGACGGGGATCTGAGAAGCGCGGATCGCGCGTGCGACCTTTTCCTCGTTGAATGCCCAGAGGTCCTCAGCGGAACCGCCTCCGCGACCCACGATCAGCACGTCGATCTTCTCGTTTTCGGGGGCCGAAGCGCTGTATTCGTTCGCGAATTCGATCGCGGCCGCGATCTGCCCCGCGGCGGGATCGCCCTGAACGAGAGTAGGAACCACGACGACGCTCACAGAACGGGCACGGCGATGAAGGACGGTAAGAATGTCGTGGACCGCTGCCCCGGTAGGCGACGTGACGACGCCAATTCGTCTCGGGAACGCGGGAAGCGGACGCTTCAACGCTTCGTCGAAAAGGCCTTCGGCCTGGAGCTTCGCCTTGACCTGCTCGAACGCCACGGCGAGCGCTCCTTCGCCGACGGGCTCGAGCGACTCGACGATTATCTGGTACTCGCCCCGCGGGGGGTAGACCGAGATCTTTCCACGCACGCGGACCGCGTGGCCGTTCTCCGGCTTGAACTTTATACGGAAGTTCTGTCCGCGGAAGCAGGCGGCCTTGATCAGAGAGTTCCCGTCGGTGAGCGAGAAGTACCAGTGCCCGGACGCGGCGGAATGGAAGTTCGTGATCTCGCCTTCGACCCAGACGCTTGAGAAGTTCGTCTCGAGCGCCATGCGAATGTCAGAGTTCAGCTCCGAGACCGTAACCGGTCCCTTCTCCTGTTCTTCAAACAATGATCTGAGGTCCTGCATCATCTTCCGCCGGTGCCGTCGGTCGAAGCGTATCGGACGAAAGCGCCTTCGCGGTTGACCTTCACCCGAACCCTCGGAGGAGATCCGTCTCCGGCACGCGAGCCCGCACGGTATTGAATGGTATAGGCGGTACGAAGCTGGCTCACGATGTCGTCGTAGGCTCTCTGAAGCTCGCTCATTCGCGCGATCGGATAATATACGCCGCCCGAGATCCTCGCGAGAGCCTCGCCTTCGTCCTGTGCTTTCTCCGAAAGCGTGAACGAGAGAAGCTTGTCCCTCAATGGATCGGCGACGCCCGCCAAATCGCCTGACGACGCGCCTCGCGCGACCACTCCCGCGGGTACGTAGAGAGGATAAACGAGCGCCCCGCTTTCCTGCAGGGAGCCGATCAGCGCGTTGAACGAAAGGAACGAACGGTTGTCATCGCCGTCGGTCAGCGCCACGATCGCGCAACGTTCGCCCTTCAGCGGCTCCAGCGTGTCGGCGAGAACATATCCAATGGCGTCGTAGTACGCCGTAGGCCCGCCTGAATCGAAGCTGTCAAGGCTCTCGGACAGTTTCCGCGTGTCCGTCGAAAATCCGGAGAGCACCTCGATATCGCCCCTGAAGGTTATTATCGCGACTTTGTCGCGTTCGTCGACCGTCTCGACGAAGTTCCTCGCCGCCTTTCTTATGAAATCGACGTAATTCTGAATGCTGCCGGAAACATCGAGCAGAAGGATCAGATTGAACGGCGCGGATGACGTCTCGACGGAAACGATATCGCGCTCGACGCCGCTTTCGGTCACGGTGAATGCGTCAGCACCGAGTCCGCCGATCGCGCGGTTATTCGCGTCCGTGACCTGCACGTTGACCGACCGTATTTCTCCTCCCGGTGCCGGCCTCCGTTCCGGCGCGTTGACGAGCTCGGGACCCGTCCGCCTTGGAGGAAGAGTCGCGGCGTACTCGCCGAAGTACTTCGGGCTAGCCCTTCTGATCGCCTCCGAAAGGAAAATGTCTCCGCTGCGGACCATCGCTTTCGCGGCCTCTGTCAAAGGCCTTTCCGAAAGCGACGTAGGGACCTGATCCGGATCGACGTTCAGCAGAAGTATTCCCCTCGAGGTCCGGACCTCGACAACGGTAAGTTCAGCCGCCGGATCGTTCTTCAGCTCGCCCTCGATCACGGTCTTTCCCGCGTTCCTCTCTACGGGCTCGGCGATGTCCGGATCGCTTATGTACCTGGGCCGGGCGGCGGTCCATATGAATTTATAGCGCAGGTTTTCGATCGGAAGATCCGCGATAACGGTGCCCGACGACGTCTGAGCCGAAATTTCCCTGAAATCGCCGGAAAAGCGGATCTCGCCCTCCCGGCTCTTGAGCTTCACAGACGACCTCGCCGGGACGGTGAGCTCAAGGTCGATCCTGGCCTGCAAAAACAACGGCTTCACTTCGATCGAGACTCTTCCTTTGCGGGATCCGGCGACGACATCACCTCGTGAGAACGACTTTGACGAGACGGCCCGTAGCGTGGCGGCATCCGAACCCTCGGGCAGCGCAGTCACGCTGATCTTCCCGAACTCGTTGACGACAGAGATCACCTCCGCGGCAGAGACCGGGTACGTCTGATCGAACTGCTGGGCGAAAGAGCCGGCCGCCAGGCTCAGAAAGAGTGTAACGAAGACCGAAATACTTGCGGTTTTGAGTGGGGACATCTTGGGAATACTCAGGAAGTGCCCGATCCGCTGCTGATCCGGCCGGATTGGATCAGCCGTCGGTTCACTCTCTCCTGCCATTTGCTTTGCGGGCTGTTCGCGCTGTTCAGTTTTCCAAGCAGATCCTGCATCGACTCGCCGCCCGCCTGGCGCGTCTTGAAATAGATGAGGGCCGAGACCATCGAAGAAAAGGCGATGATCACGAGATGAATCGGCGTCCAGATAAGTTCGAAAGTCGCCTCGATGATCGAACTTTGGATCCGAATCCCTGCATCATTCTTGTCGTCGCTAGTCTCACCGACCGAAAACCCTCTGGAACCCCACCTGATATTCAGATCGGAATCGTCCTCGGGATTCACCGTTTCATCCACTTGCTGTTTTTTCAGTTCGGCGGCCGGGGTCACTCCTTCTTCCCTCATCTTCGCGATCTGCATCGACTTGTCGATATTTCCGACTATCGAACCGATCGAGAGCCCCAGGAAGATCGGCAAGATCGCGCTGATAAGGAAAATGATCGAGGCCGTCGCGATAACCGTCCAGCGCGCCCGTTTGTAAAGTTCGACAGATCTCCGGAACGCCGCCCGGCCGCGAACGCCCTCCATCATTATTGAGGGCGCGATGAGCATGTACCTGGCCGCGATCAGTATGCCTGGGATGATGAGAAAGACGTATCCGACCGCGGCAAGCAGTGAACTAAGTATCACCGTGCCGGCGAGGGATTTGAGGTGCACGCGCGCTTCTTTGAAAGCGGCCCTGAGGCTCAGCGGCCGCAGGGGATACGCGAGTATCTGGCCCACCAGCCAGGTCAGCATGCCTATGAGCAATGCCACCGCGATGATCTGGAGAAAGAATATCACCAGGCTCAGTGATCCGCTGACGAACACCAGCAAACCGGTCGATTCCAGGTATTCCGTCGCGAGGCCAATATTGATGATTACACGCAGGAAATTGAGCACGATCGGGATGCTGAACGTGATAACGGTCAGGAGCATGATCTTCTGCAGCCTTTCCCCGAATATCGAGAGAGCGCGAGTGAACAGCTTTCCCAGGCCCTCGGAATTCGCTCGCAGATTGTTTGCGAACACCTCGGCGCTTTGCGGTCTGTCCCCCGGGTCCTTTGCGAGAGCGTGCATCACTGTCTCGCGCAACTTTCTATTGACCTTTTTCGCAACGAGGGGCGGCGGCTCGCCGTGCCTTTGGCTCTCCATCACCTCGACGTAATTGCCTTCGAAGGGAAGTCTGCTCGAAAGCATCTGGTAAACGATCACGGCCAGGGAGTAGATATCGGAACTCGGTGAGAGTTTCTCTCCGCGGCACTGCTCGGGAGACATATAGAGAGGAGTTCCAAGCACCGCTCCCATCCTGGTGAGAGCCGCCGTCGACGGCGTCATTTCGTCCGAACGGTTGGTCGAGGGGCTTCCGCCTTCGATCACGGTCCCTCGGTCGTTGATCGAAGGGTCAGACGGGACGCCGGAGTGCTCCATTATCGCGGTCCCGCTTTCGAGGTTTACGTCCGATTTTCCGGCCGATTCAGATTCAAGCCCCGGATCGGAATTCCCGTTGCCAAGTGCCAGCGTTTCGTTCTCCGAGACCAGAGTACCCGAGCCCTCGTCGACGGCCGTTGCCGAGTCGTTCTCGGCGAGCGTTTCGCCGGGCGCTTCGATCCGGGTTTCGCCTCTTCCACTGTGTTCGCGGTACGGGGCCGTCGTCGCATTCGCAAGCCGGGTCTCTTCGAGCTTCGCGATACCGAAATCGAGCACCTTGACCGTGTATCCGCCGCGCTGGTTCGGCTCGAGCCATATGTTGTCGGGCTTGAGGTCGCGGTGGATTATCCCCTGTCGGTGCGCCTCTTCGACGGCCGAGCACACCTGCTCGATAATGTCGATGGCCCACGCCACGGGAAGCTGTTTCTCTTCGTCGAGGATCTCGCCGAGCGTGCAGCCGTCGAGATATTCCATCACAAGATACGCGACCTCGGGGCCCTCTTTCGTTGCCGAGAAGCCGAAGTCGGTAACATCGACGACGTTCGGATGACGTAGGCGGCCTGCCGCCTGTGCCTCCCTGCGGAAGCGTTCGACAAACTCGGCGCGCTCCATAAAATCGGGAGCGATGACCTTGACGGCCACGGGTCTGCCGGTGCCGATGTGAGTGGCAAGATAGACGGTTCCCATTCCGCCCTTTCCGAGCGGTTTCTCGATGCTGTACTTCCCGTCCAGGACCTGGCCGACGAGTGCTTGCGACGCCATAGATTCAGTTGAAAACTCTATCTGCAAGGGGCGACCTGTGCAAGTAACTACGGAGGCGGACGAGTTCAGGTTCAGGATACGAATTGCCGAACGATCGTCCGGTTTCCTTAGAAATCGGCGGCCAACGAGAAAACGGACCGCGGAGGGTCCGTTTCCTAAAAATGTCAGTTCACGAAAATGTCAGGGAACTATCACGATCCTGGGATCCCCGGCCGTTGCCTCTCGCTTACGGAGGTGGATGGTGCCGCTGTAGGATCTGAGCGAGAGATTGGCCTCTCCGGAACAGACCCTTCCCTTTAAATACATTGCGGATTCGGTCTCGTCCTCTGTGATCACGGTGACTTTGAAATCCGAAATAAAGCGCCCGCCGTACGCCGCATTTATCCAGAAACAGGCGGATTCCGGAAGTACGATGTTCAGGATCCCGTTCGTCGTCGAGAACTCGTACTTGCCGTAATTCTTGATCTCTCCCAGGTAGTTGATCGATCCGGTGATTGTGGAAGCCACAATGTCCTTCTGGCCGATCGACTGGAGCGTCACCGAGCCGCTTCTTGTCTTCGCTTTGAAATAATCGCCCGCATCGACCGCCTCGGTATTGTAGGCGACGATGTTCCCGGTCGTCGTCGCGACGGCCATCTTGCCTTTCGAGTTGTTGACCGTAACGCCGCCCTGCTGGGTTCTCGCCTCGATCCGGCTTGCGATGTCGTTTAGATAGATGTCCCCGCCCACGATCTCGACCGCGGCGCTCTTTATGCCCTCGACCGATGTCTCACTCGACAGGCCCTTGATCGTCACAGAAGCGCCGTTCGGCACGTCGAGCTCGATCATTTCTCCGGTAAGGCACTTGTCAGATCCCGAGGTCGCTTTCTCAGGCTCGTATCCGAGCACCTCGACCCAGGTCGGCACCTTTTCGCCGTCACGTTCAAGTACCTTCAAACCAAGTTCTTTGCCGCCCCTGTGAAAGATCCTTACCTCTTTCCGGTTCCAGCCGTTGACCCTCACCGCGCCTCGGCGCACGCAAAGACTGACATAGACGTCCGGTCGGACGACGATCGCTTTTTCGGGAGGTAGCACTTCATCCGATCCGCTCGATGCCACCACAGCGGACTTCGTTTTCGGGGCTTTCGGGGGCTTGGGCGGTAAAGGCGGCTTCGGGAGGATCTTGGGCTTCGATCCGGACTTCTCTTTCGGGGCTTCGGAGGCGTTGGACTGCGCGTACACGCCAACGCCTCCCGCGCCTGCGGTCAAAATAAATGCCGCCGTGAGGAGTAGCGGCAAAAGTCTGTGAAGTGTGCGGATCATCGTTCTGAGGATCGTTCTGCGAGCCTACTGCAGGCTCGCCATCAGTTCGGTCTTTTCGGCGACCGAATTAAGTAGATCTACCTTGTTCTGGTACGAGGCCTTCAGGACTTCCCTCGCCGCCTGGTTGTCGGGGTTGCGGCGCACCTCGTCCTTCATTTTAACAATTGCGTCGTTAACGACCGCCAGGTCCCTTTCGAAAGCGATCCTCTCCGAAGGCCTGAGCATTTCCCTGTTGTTCCTGACCGTCCTGTCGAGAGTCGCGATCGTCTGCAGAAAGCTGTCTTCGCTGACGATGCTGGTTTCATATGCCGGCACCGGATCGACGGAATTGGCACTGTCCGGTCGTCGTCCGACCGGTTCCCTGTATACGGTTTCGACAGCCCTGTACGGCGCGGGATGTCCCGGTTCCTCAATTTCTTCCGCTCCTGCGAGTTCCGTCTCGACCGGGGGCAGTTCAGTTCGATCCGAGCCCGTTTCTATCACGGCCGGAGAAACGATCCGCCTTTCCGGCGAGTCGCTATCGACCACGACAACCGAACTCGCATCGGGCGCGGGGCCAAAGAAGTTCACTCCCAGCGCGATGACGCCGACTACGATCAAGACGCTCGCGGCCACGGCGAATCCGGAGCTGTTGAAGCTGAAGAACGCTCCGATCTGATTAAGCCATCCGAGCCGCTGGCGGCTTTCAAATTCGTCGATCGACGCGAAGACCTTTGCCCGGAGCCTTTCGGTCGGGACCAGCACGTTCAGTTCTTCGTCGAGGACCGAATACGCGAATGACGATTCATCCTCACACTCGCCAAGCAGGGCGGCGCATGCTTTGCAGACCGCGATGTGCTTCAGAATCCGCTGTGAACGAACGGAGCTGAGCTCGCCGTCGGTAAAAGCCTGGATCGTTCCTAAATCAAAGCAGTTATCCCTCATGCGTCACCTCCGATCTTACCGTAATACCGTATAAATTCCTTCTTTCCACGTGCTATGTAAGTGCCGATGCTCGTTTCGGTCAGTGAAAGGCTTTCGGCGATCTCCCTGTACGACATTCCCTGATGTTTCAGTATGAGGCAGCTCCTCAAAGGTTCCTTCACCTTTTTGAGCGCCGTGTTGACCTCGCCCACGGTCTCTTGCCGCTCGAGCTCGATCTCTGCCGTCATTTCCTCTGTTTCGGAATGCTCTTTGACGTAGTTCTCCTCTCGAGTGTTCGCCCTCGTGTTTCCGCGGATCGTGTTCTTCGAGAGGTTTATCGCCACCCTGACCAGCCAGGGCTTGAGCATTTCCTCGCTGGTGATGCTTTCGAGGTTCTTGTAGAGACGGATGAAGACTTCCTGAGTGATGTCCTCGGCGAGGCCCGCGTCCCGGACTATCGCGCACGCCGCCCGGAAGACAGTCCGGTTGTGAAGCGTAAAAGCCTCATCAAAAACGATCTTCTCTGTCTCGGCAGCCGATTGTTCGGACATCACGTCCACTAGAGTTTTCACGCCTTCGCTCATCTTAGCATCTGCAAAATGGCTTTCAACACTAAAACACCGCAACGGCGCGCTTTATGACAGCGTGTATTGGAAACCGCGCCCGGGCGGGCCGGTAGTCTCCTATCAGACTCAGTACTGTACGACGACCGAGCGGTTAAAGATCTCCGGCGGGATGTCTGACGGAGGCAATGCGGTGATAAAGAAGATGTGGCTGTTCCTTTCGTCGTTGAAGACCTCGGCGAAACGTTCATCGAGAACGGGCCCGTCAAAGCTCTCGACATACGAAGGATCGATGGTCGAAAGCTCGCGCATGAAATTGTGCAGGGTTTGCTTGCCAACCCCGAATTCGCGTTTCCGGCCGTCGACGACGAGCCGGATCTCCGACTGGTCCTCCGAGAAGTGCGTGAGAAGGCTCGCCGCCTTGCTCGCGGCGTTCTCGAACCGTTTCTCCGATTCACTGAACTTCGCCTGGTCCTTTTCGTCCGCGATCCGTTTTCGGAGGGTTCTCTGTTTCTCCCTGTGCGAGCGGATCATCCTCGTGTCGAAGATCACGCTGACCCGCTTCTCGTCCTCAGCGGCGAACTCGCGGACCATCACGCCTCCTGAACGGGCGGTCGCCTTCCAGTCGATATAGCGAAGATCGTCCAGCGGCTTGTAGTCGCGGAGCGAGAGCAGGTCCTGACCGGCGCCCCTCTTTTTCGAGGCTAGCTTGCCCGTCTCGACCGGGATGTCGATCATCTCGAGCTCGAGCGGCTCCAGCTTCGGAAATATGTAGATCTCCGCCTTCTGGGCCGGGAGCCTTCGGCGATGCCGGAAGAACGCAAACGGGAATTTCGTAGAAAGCTCGAAGTCTTTGATCAGGAATCGCCCGCGCCTCGGAAAGACGTGATCGACCTTGTTCTCGATGTAGTCCCGGCGGGGAATATGGACAAAGTAGTCGAGCGTATACTTCACGAGCGGAGGCTCGGTGAACCTCTTCGCGAGCCTCTTCGGAAGAAGTTTTTCGATCTCCGATGCGAACGCCGACCGTGTCCTGTTCTTCCCGCGGACCTCGGCGGTGACGGAGAACGCGGGAAACAGCCTCTTCCGATTGTGAAGGCTGACGAGGATCGGGGTCTCATCGCCCGCGAAGATCGTGTCCGGGAACCTCATTTTCACGTCCAGTTTGCGAAGGCAGAAATTCCCTACTATGAACCCCGTGATAAGCGCGCCCGTGATGAACGAGAGCACGAGGAACAGGAGGTTGTTGCCTGTGTTCCACGCGGCGAACGCGACGATCACCAGAAGCCCCACGAAGACCGCGCCGCCGGTCGTGAATTCGAACGGAAGATTGAGCTGCGAAGCCTCGGCGCTCGCGCTTCGGGCGAGCGGCGGGATGACGAAGATTATGATCAGGAGGACGAAGACGAGGGACGCCGTAGCGGCGATTCCCGCAAGGCGGACGTCGCCGGAGCGGTGCGCGTAAAGCGTGAGAAATGCGAGCCCGAGTCCGCCGAACACGACCGACGCCCCGAGGACGCCGTTCCTGACGTCCTTTACGCTGAAGAGCTGAAGGATCAGTCTGAGGCGTTCGAGCATCGTGACCGGAATCCTGAATTCGCCAGAAGCCCTTTAGACGGGAACCGGCGTTTTCGAAAGGATCTCCTTAAGGATCTGTTCAGATTCGTTGGTACGGTTGGAGATCTTCGTGTACTGGGAACTGACGATCAGCCTGTGAGCAAAACACGGTATCACAAGGCGCTTGATGTCGTCCGCGATGCAGTAGTCGCGTCCCTCGATCAAGGCAAGCGCCTGCGCGGACTGGAAGAGCGAGAGCGTTCCGCGGGGGCTCGCGCCAAGCTCGACCGAGGGCGTGTTGCGGGTCTGTTCCACGATCGAGAGAAGGTACAAAACGAGCGACTCATCGACTCGCACTGCCTTGGCCATAGCCTGAAGCTCTAGGATGTCGTCCTCGTCCATCACAGGCTCCAGAAAATCGATCGGGTCGCGCGCCTCTCGGTCCCTCAGGATCGCCCTTTCGTCGTCGTTCGACGGATATCCCATGTGAAGCCTCAGCATGAACCTGTCGAGCTGGGATTCGGGCAGGGGATAGGTTCCGTGATGCTCGGTCGGATTTTGAGTCGCTACGACCATGAAAGGCATCGGCAGACGCCTTGAATTGCCCTCGATCGTGACCTGCTCCTCGGCCATCGCCTCCAGAAGCGAAGACTGAGTCTTCGGCGTCGCTCGGTTGATCTCGTCGGCGAGGACGATGTTCGCGAAGATCGGACCCGGCTTCCAGTCGAAATCGCCCGTCTGCTGATTGAAAACGGAAACGCCTATGACGTCGGAAGGCAGAAGGTCGGAGGTGAACTGGATTCTTTGAAATGACAGCGCGAGGCTTCTCGCGAGAGCATTCGCCAGGGTCGTTTTCCCGATCCCAGGCACGTCCTCGATCAGAAGGTGGCCTTTCCCGATGATAGCCACGAGCGCGAGCTTGACCGTTTCGCCCTTCCCGCGGATCACGGTTCCGATCGAACTTTGGAGCTGTTCGAGTTTCTCCACGCCCCGGGCAACCGTTTCCGGTTTACCGGCCGCCTCTTTGTCTTTTACGATCCAGTCTCTCATCGGATTTCAGGCACGCGAACGCGCACTTCTTTTTATTCTACAGGATTCCGGCCCGCTTCCGCATCCGAATTTCCGTCCGGGCCGTAATTCCACGTATAGAATTCGATAGTGTTGTCCGGCCTTTTGACACACGAAATCCGGGCTTGGTTGTTGCGCGGCATTGCAACCGAACCCCTGAACGGGTCCATCCGAGGTTTGTCCCGGGCGCCGGATACTATAAAATTCTGATTTCGCATCTTTGGAACCAACGGACGGCCGATGCGTGCACAACGTCCGGAGGAAGCTGACGCACTATGAACCATCTCAGGAAATTCAATAGGAACCGGCGGGGTTTCAGCCTTATCGAACTGATGATCGTGATCGCGGTTGTAGCGATCCTCGTAGGAGTCGGAATTCCGGCCTGGCAGGCGATGACCCGCAGCGGCAACGAGGCCGCCGCGATCAAAGCGCTCGATTCGATACGGTTGCTTCAGGTTCAGTACGCCTCGAAACACATGGGCAACTTCGCTCCCAATTTCGACGAGTTGATCAAAACCCTTGCCTTCGACGACAAGTTCCAGGGCGAAAGGCCTGTCGTGAACGGATACATCTTTACGCTGAAAACCCAGGAACGCACGCAGTCACAGCCCGCATCCTATTCGATCAACGCCGACCCTCAGGTGTCGGAAGGAATCAGCGCCACGGGCAACAGGCACTTCTATTTCGACTCGAACCTCAGCACGATAAGATTTACGGAAGAGAACCGGCCGGCGAAGCCGGATGACCCCGCTATCTAGGGACGGTGCATCCTTTAACTTGAACCGGACACGGGAATTTGGCTCGTGTCCGGTTTTATCGTTCGTTCCGGGGCTTCCGGCGAGGTCAGACGATCTGATGGGATTCGGGAGCAGGACGACTTCCGACATCACGCCTTCCCCTTCCCGGGTGGCTGCGAAGAACACGGCCTTTGCCGCGGCATCTACCGAGAGCATTCTCCCGCGGTCAACCTTCAACGATATCTCGTCCCAGAACGTCGAGTCGACACCTCCGACATGCATCAGCGAGAAGCGGATCCCGTCGCGCTTATACTCTTCCTTGAGGCATTTGATCATCCCCGTCAATGCGTACTTTGAGGCGCAGTACGCCGACGCGCTCATCATCGAAGCCTTCCCGAGCACGCCCGGGATCGCGACGATCCTTCCGAACTTTTTTTCTTTCATCGACGGCAGCACCGCGTGAAGGACGTTGAAAGCTGTCTCAGTGTTCTGACGGAACGAGATCTCAAATTCCTTCAGGGTAAGATCTCCGAAAGGCTTGAGAATGCCTTTGCCTGCGGCGATCACCAGAAACTCGATCGAGCCGAAGCGCTCTAGAGTCTGATCGACCAGCAACCGCGTGTCATCCGGCCGGGCGGCGTCCGCTGCGAGCGCAAGGACGTCGTGGCCGCCGTTCGAATTGAGTTTGTATTCAAGCTCGAGCAGTTCCGTTTCGGTCCTCAAGCTGACGACGACATTTGATCCCGCATTGGAGAACAGCTCGGCGACGCGCCTGCCGATCCCCCTTCCGGCGCCTACGACGAGCGCCGTCTTTCCCTCTATATCCATTTTGCTTCCCCTTGTTCGCGTGTTCTCGTTTGTTACTTGTCTTTTTCGAGCATCGGTCTGAGCTCATTGTAGATATTGTCGGTCATTATCACAGTCCCTTTGGCGTTCGGATGAATCCCGTCCGCCTGGTTCAGGTCCTTGTTCAGTGCCACGTTCTCAAGCAGAAATGGTACGAACCGCACACCGTGCTTTGTCGCGAGGTCAGCGAACGCGTTTAAGTATTCGCGCTGGTATTCCTCGCCGACTGAAGGCGGAGCGAGCATCCCGCAGAAAAGCACCTCGACGCCCTTCGCTTTGGCCTTGAGGATGATCCTGTCGAGATTCTCCTTCATCCTTTCCACCGGCACGTTGCGAAGCAGGTCGTTCGCGCCGAGCTCGAGGATCAGGATCTCGACGTTCTTCTCTTCCAGGACCCAGTCGATCCGCTCGACGCCGCCGAGGCTCGTGTCGCCGGAAACGCCCGCATTCACCACTTCGTAGTTGAATCCGTCCCGTTCGAGGCGCTTCTGCAGAAGATACGGATACGATTCCTGCTCGATAAGGCCGAAGCCTGCGGTAAGGCTGTCCCCGAAGGCTACGATCTTCGGCCGGCTGTCCGCGATCACAGGAGGCCTCGCTCTGCGATCCGAAGCCGCGCTGTCTTCCGCCGACGACGTACCGCAAGCGTTTGTCAATGCGACTGCTAGCAAGAGCGCCAGGATCGACGCCGAGGATATCCTTCCGAATGCCATCAACAGGTATTTTCTTCGTGTCATGCGGCGCCTTGGATGCAGGACCCTCCAACTTGTTTGTGTATTTGGGGCAAGTTATTATTGACCCTTGAAGCTAAGATACTAGAACGTTCGGGCGGCGAAGTGAAAACGCCGGCCCCCATTGCCGGCTCGACATTCATCGATGATCGATCTCTCCAATGTCTCAAAGGTCGTCCGTTCGGGCTCGGAGGATCTGCGGATCCTCGACGACGTCTCGGTGACAATTCCCGACGGACAGTTCGTCGCCGTCACCGGCGCCTCCGGAAGCGGCAAGTCGACTCTGCTCGGCCTGATCGCGGGGCTCGATGCCCCGACCTCGGGATGCATCGTAGTCGACGGCGAGGAGATCACTGAGATGAGCGAGGACGACCTCGCCGAAACACGTAGTCGGAAGATCGGCTTCGTCTTCCAGTCGTTCCACCTGATCCCTTCCCTTACCGCATTCGAGAACGTCCTGATCCCGATGGAGATCCTCGGGTTAGAAGACGCCAGAGACCGCGCGGCAAAGCTCCTGGCGGACGTCGAACTGACGAACCGGGGGCATCATTATCCCTCCGAACTTTCGGGAGGCGAACAGCAGAGGATCGCGATCGCCCGGGCCTTCGCGAACGAACCGAAGATCCTGCTCGCCGACGAACCCACAGGCAATCTCGATTCGCGCAACGGCGGACACATCTTCGAATTGATGACCGATCTCCACCGCGAGCACAGCATCACGCTCTTGCTCGTCACCCACGACGCTTCGCTCGCGGCGAAGGCGGAAAGGCGGATTCGTTTGAAGGACGGCCGCGTCGTGGCCGATGAATCCCTCGCCTGAGCGACTCGCGATGAAGTTCGTCATCAATCTCACCATCAGAGAAATACGGTCCTCCTGGAAGCGCCTTCTGTTCTTTTTTCTGTGCATCGCGATCGGGGTCGGGTCGGTCGTCGCCCTCCGCGGTCTGACGCGCAACCTGAGCGTCGCCGTCGGAGGCGACGTCCGCGAGCTTCTGACTGCGGATTTCACCGTCACTTCCACGAACGCTTTCTCTCCCGACGATCTTACGAGGATCGATTCGGTGGTCGAAGGAGCGGGGATCGTCGACGGCCGCGGCGAAACGATCGAGCTCGCCATCGCCGCGAGGCCCGCTGACCGATCGAAGGAATCCATCGCGCTCGCAGGCCTGAAAGGGATCGACGACACATTCCCGCTCGTCGGGGAGTTCCGGCTCAGCGACGGAAGCGCCTTTTCTTACACGCTCCTCGAGAACGAAGGCGCGGTCGTGAGTCCCGAGCTGCTGGACGATCTGGGAGTGAGGTTAGGGGACGAGATCCTCGTCGGAGAAGCGAAGTTCCGGATCCGCGCGACCTTCGCCGAGGAACCCGGTCGGGCATCCGGATTTTCGGTCGCTTCGCGGGTGTTCGTCGCTTACGACGCTTTCGACAAGGCCGGGATCACTTCGAATACGGGCCGGGTGCGGAAGAGGATCCTGTTCCGGACGGACTCGAATCCCACTCAGCTCGTCAGCGACCTGCGCGAGGCGCTCAAGGGCACAACCCTCACCGTTCAGTACTACAAGGAAACACAGCAGGATCTCGGCGAGCAGTTCGCACGGACGGAAGATTATTTGTCTCTGACGGGGCTTCTGATCCTGGTGCTCGGCGGGGTGGGCGTATGGAATGTCGCGAGGGCATTCATCAACCAGAAACGAAAGTCGGTCGCGGTCCTGAAGTGCCTTGGCGCCGCCGGAACTCGAGTGATATCGGTCTATCTTCTGCAGATCCTTATGCTCGGCCTGATCGGAAGCCTGTTCGGGGTCGTGCTGGCCCAGTTCACCGTGTGGTTCATAGGGCTCAGGTTCGCCGAAAGCCTCCCGAGGACGATGTCGTATGTCGTGCCGATCCCGACCGCGATGCAGGGGATCGCGCTCGGCGTTTTGGTCTCGATGTTGTTCTCGGCTCTGCCCCTCCTGCACATTCGGACGATCAAACCGAGGCTTCTGCTTCACGACGACAGCGGCGAAAAAACGGGCAGGATCGACAAGACGAAATGGCTGATCGGGTTCTTCTCACTTTCGGGCCTGGTGGCGCTCGCCGCTTGGCAGGCGGGTTCGATCAGGGTGGGCACGATATTCCTGGGAGGACTCGCCGTCACTTCCGCAGTACTTCTCGCCGCTTCAGCATTGCTTGTTTTCCTGCTTCGGAAGTTCGGCGGCTACGGATCCTTTTTCCTGCGGCAGGCCGTGAACTCGCTCCACAGGCCCGGGAACCAGACGCGCGTGATATTGCTCGCGGTCGGGCTGGGAGCCTTCGTCATCCTCGGCGTGCAGTCGCTTCAGACGAACCTCTTGAGGGTCTTCGATCTTTCGAACAACGAGAACTTCCCCAGCATTTTCTTCGGCGACATTCAGAAGAGCCAGATCGAAGGCTTCGTGGATCTGTTGAAGTCGCGAACGGGCGAAGAGCCGGAAAAAATACCGACGGTGCGCGCGAGGATCGTCCTTCTGAACGGCGAGCCGTTCGATTTTCAGGACAGGGAGGTTCGCCAGAGGCAGGGCCAGATCGGCCGCGAGTTCGCCGTCACGTACCGCGGAGAGCTCGACGAGAACGAATCGATCGTCAGCGGCGAATGGTGGGACGAGGCGGCAGAGGATCCTGAACTGCCGCAGGTCTCCGTGAACGAATCGTTCGCGCGGCGGCTGGACATAAGGGTCGGCGATGATATCACTTTCGAAATATCGGGGCGCAAGATCATGGCGGAGGTCGCCAATCTTCGGAAGATCGATTTCAGCAATTCGAGGACGGCATTCGTGTTCGTTTTCAGGCCGGGAGCCCTGGACAACGCGCCGCAGTCCTACATCGTGACGATGCTGAAAAAGATGCCGGAACGCGACCGCGCACGGCTCAAGAACGCGGTCCTCGACCGGTTCCCTAACGTGCAGATCTTCGACGTGCTGGACATAGCGAAACTGATCCGGGACCTGGTCAACAACTTTGTCCTCGCGATCTCCTTCGTCGGCAGCTTCGTGATGCTCAGCGGGGTACTGATCCTGATCGGCTCTGTCGCGCTGACGAAGTCTCAGAGGGTATACGAGAACGCGATCCTGAAGACGCTCGGGGCCAAACGCAAAACGCTTACGCTGATCTTGCTGGCGGAGTACGGCCTGCTCGGCCTCGTCGCAGGTGTGATCGGGGCGGGGTTCGCAACCGCGCTTTCTTTCGCCGTGTCGATCTATGTGTTCGACATAGAATGGGAGTTCGATCCGGTCCTGATGGTGACAGGCATTGCCGCCACAGCTCTGGTCGTGATGGCCGTAGGCACCGCGGTAAGTTTCGACGTGCTGTTCAGAAAACCGCTCGGAACACTCAGATCACATTGATTCGGTGAAATCGTGGGGCTGGCGCTGAAGCGGTTCGAACGGATGGTTTGCGAGCACGACCCTCATGTTCACCTGGCCGAGAAGCGTTTCGAGGTAGGCTCCGAACCTGTGGAGAAGCGGGACAAGGTCCTTGTTCTCGGACGTGATGACAACCTCTTCGATGAAGCGCTCGACCGACTCCATATCCTTGTAGAACAAGTAGTAGAGGTTCTTGTCCCGGAAGCTGGCAAGCTCTTTCTTGAGCTTTTCCGGAAGACAGTTGTCGGGGTCCTGTTCGGTCTTCTGCACGATCTGCAGAAGGTCCCACATATTTTCGCGAAGCTGGATCGACTGCTGTTCCTTCGTCAGCAGGTCCGGGAAGACATCTGTCGGCTCGATATTGCGGTCGAGCAGCTGCGCGAAGTTAACGAGGGTCATCTGCAGGCTGTCGTTTAAAAGTGAATAGGCGGTCTCGATCCGTGCAAACAATAGCGGTGTCGGGCGGACCTCGAGAAGGCCCTTCAGCTCGTTGGCGTGAACCTTTCTGAGCTCGATCGAGGCCGTGTACGCGGCCCCGTCGAGAGAGCCGAACAGCGCGTCGGTGTCGTCCGGAAAGCGGCGAAGCCGATTGTTGATAAAGCCCATCAGCTCGCGCATAAGGTCGTCGACCCGCGAGAACAGCAGGATCGTCTGCCGCAACGGTTCGTCCCTTTCCAAAAGCGAGGCCACGACGCGAAGATAGCTCATCATCGTGCCGATCTTCGGGAGCACTACTCCCAGGTCGTGCGACCAGCGCTCGGGAAGGTCCTTTGAATTCCGCAGACGGACGATCGTTTCGGGCAGGAACCCGGCGGCGGCGGCTTCCGAAGCCCGGACCACCGAATTTACCGCGGCTGAGTTTTTGAGGCTCTTATGAATAAATCTGCGAAACACGGACCAGGCCGCAGTGTCCGATCCACCGCCTTTTGATTTCCGCCCGCTCAGGAAAACGAGTTCCCGCAGGAGCTCCGCAAGCTCTCGGAATGTGCGAGCGTCGGACGGTCCGTCATTTGACCCGCGGAGTACGTCGTTCTGCTCGGAGGCACGGCTTAATGCTTCAAGTCGCAGCACACGGGCCGATAACGACAAGAGCACGGACCGGACAAGCCTGGACTCTTTGACGGGTTGCCGGTTCAATCCCCGGGTGGAAGAAAAGAGCGCGCTTTCGTCGCTGACGAAACTGCGAAGTCCGGCAAGCCAGTGTCCGAGCTCGAGGACCTCGCGTTCGAGCTTCGGGATGCGCTCTTTGGCGCTCCAGGTAACTCGGGATTTTCCTGTGTGTGCGGTTAAAACGGATGGAGACCCTTGCGTGGGCATAATTTCAAGTATAGATCTGTGTCTGGGATATCGGCCGGGACGTGGGAAATGCCGGGCTATGAACGGCGCGGATGCCACTACTTTTATACCTTGAAACGCAGGAATATGGCAAATATTTTGGCCCGCATTTCGGCCACGGCACAGACAGAACGATGGGAACCCTGAATCAGGTCGTCATAGGAACAAGAAACGAAGGCAAGATCGCGGAACTGAGAGAGCTTCTCGGAAGGACCGGCGTGGAACTTCTGGGGCTCTCGGCGTTCGAAGGCCTTCCCGATGTGCCCGAAGACGGATCCACTTTCGGCGAGAACGCGGCGCAGAAGGCGTCAGCGTACGCGAGGCTGACAGGAAACTGGGCGCTCGCGGACGACTCCGGACTCGTCGTCCCTGCGCTCGGCGGCCGACCGGGGGTATTTTCCGCAAGATTTGCCGGAAAAGGCGCTTCGGACGCCGAAAACACGGTGAAACTGCTAGAAAAAATGCGCGATCTTGACAGCGAAGAGCGATCCGCCTGTTTCGTCTGTGAAATGGCCGTCGCCGACCCTTCAGGCGCCGTGATCTTTCGTTCGGAAGGAAGGTGTGAAGGAACGATCTCCCATAAACCCTTTGGCAAGAATGGTTTCGGGTACGATCCCGTTTTCATTCCCGATGGATTCTCCGAGACGTTCGGTGAACTTCCGGACGATGTGAAATCGGGAATTTCGCACCGATCCGCAGCGGCCTCGAAAATTGCAGACTTTTTTGTGAAGTTTACGGGCCGCTATACTTGACCAATATCGTTTTCGCCTGTAAAATTCGATGTTTAGTGATGTTTCTCATATGAAACACCATCCGAACCGGGGCGTAGCACAGCCTGGCAGTGCGCACGGTTTGGGACCGTGAGGTCGCAAGTTCGAATCTTGCCGCCCCGACCAAAACGTGCTACTCAACTGAGTTCCGAATTTCCCAAGTTCCTGTCCCACTACGGGACAAGTTCTGTTACAAACAGCGATTTGATATTCACTGAACAAAACTGGAGGTTAGAAGAAAACTATGGCTCGAATGACCCAAACTGAAATCATCGGCGCTCTGGCTGACAAGACCGGAATGACGAAAGCGCAGGCGAAGGACTTCTTCAATGAAATGGCCGAACTTGCCAAGAAGGAAGTCAGGAACAACGACGAATTCACGATCCCCGGCTTTGGCAAGCTCGTGAAGGCCCACCGCAAGGCCCGCGAAGGCCGCAATCCGGCCACCGGCCAGCCGATCAGGATCCCCGCAAAAACCACGGTGAAGTTCCGCGTCGGAAAGGCGATGAAGGATTCCGTTGCTTAGTCATTCGGCGTGTTTTGCCGAAAGGAACGACCGGCGGATCGTGCGATCCGCCGGTTTTTTCATCTAGCGGGACCTGAGACGGGTTTGAAAAAAAAAATCGTGACAAAGCGGTTTCCATTTGATAGTATTTGCCTTTCTAAAAGCTAATGCGTTACCCGTGCGTTACTTTCTAGCTTCAATTCATTTCGATTTTCCATCGTTAACCTCTAGAAAGCCATTGGAATACAGTTGATAAAGGTAATTATTTTTTAGGAGTGCGGAACTTTGAGAGAATTTTCACAAAGTCCCGTGATTTTCATAAACAAGGGCAGTATCGTAAGAATAAGCAAGGAGATGACAAAAGTGGCAGCAGCAGCTAAACCGATAACCTTGCAGGAGAGGATCCTGCAGATTGACCACATTCAGGCTCGCCGTTATTCAAAGTTAGCCGGCGAGGCATTGGAGATCGCTTCGGAAGGCATAATCAGGCATCTGAAGGCTTGTGCCAGAATGGATGTTAATCCTGACGCCTCCGCGGTGAGGGAGATCATAGACGACGCGCTCAACGGACGTAGGGTGTTCGCTGAAGTGTCGAATGATCTGCTTGCAGCTTGAGCAGTGATATATTAGCAGTAATTTCGGGCCGTCCTTCGGGGCGGCCCTTTCACTTTGCTTCCCTTCTGGGCTTCAAACGATAGATTACCTGATTCCCTGCCTTTGTCCCGCCGTCCATTTCATACCAGAAGTCCAGATTCGATAGATCCACGTTCCATCCGTCAGGGATCACGGCGTGGGTCAGAAGAGGCTCGTAGGCCTGATCGGGACCGAATCCGTCGATGAATGCCCCGAATCTTCCCGCTTCCTCCTCGAGCTCGCCAACGGTCAACGGCGTCGCTTCCGAGCTCAGACGGTCCGAATGCCGTCCCCAGCCGAAAAGAGCGATCATCGACACAAAATCGCCGTTCTTCAGCCGCCGTTCGAGCCATTCGTCGTCCAGCGACTGGAAATACAACTGCCGGTAATACCTCTCTTTGCTCTCCTCCCAGCCGAGCCCCGCGAACACGTGCTGATGCCTCGCCCAGAGCACGGCCTGCGGAGAGACCGTGGGCGAATCGTCGGCGTGTATGTTCGAGAGCGAAAAGATCGTCGCGCGGAACGGACCGTCGGTGGTCCGAGCCTCGCGCTTCAGTAATTCCGCCGCAGGCAAGTGTCCGTCGCGCAGGACGTTGGCTTCGTCAAGGACCCTTACGGTGTAATGGCACTCGACGAATCCCCATACGACGGCAAGGGTCGCAAGGCTCGCGCAGGCGGCTTTGGCATATGAGGTCCCGGCCAACAGTTCCTTTCTGAACAAGAGAGCGAGACTCAAGACAAGCGAGGTAGAAACGATGTAATTCCCTATGAAGACCTGGTAGTGGATCGGCTGAAGCGAGCGGCCCGTGATCACCTGCTGGTTAAAAAGAAGCAAAGGAGTGATGGCGAGAGACAGCGTGAGAATGAAGGAAGCGCTCTTTTTATCGACCGTCTTCCGCCAGACGCCGGCCAAAAGGAAAACGACCGCCGCGACCCCCACATAGACGGGAAATCGGAAAAACTCCGGCTCGCGAGTGTAGACCAGAAGCTGAACGTGGTCGAGCGTGTCCGCCCTCCGCGAGAGCATCAGCGCGTAGAACGCAAGCGGGGTCAGGCAGGCTGCGGCAAGCGTCGCGAAACCAGAGAGGTTCCGCTTGCATTCATCCTTTCTCAGCGCGAGGGTCAGCACCGCAAAACACGCCAGCCAGGCCGCCGCCGAGGTCCATATGTAGAAGTAAGAAAAGACCGTGAATGTGAAAAGCGCCGAAGCCGTAACGGTCAGCCCGACCCTCACCCGCGTTTCTTCAGCTTTAAGCCAGTACCACATCACAGGGAGCATCGCGAGAAATGCAGGGAAAGGAACGGCGGGCAGATATCTTCTGAATGCAGGGAAATACGGATATGCGAAGCCCGTTCCAAGGATCTCTCCGATCGCCCCCTCGCCCGCCGCGAGCGCCCCTCCGCACAACGCGATCAAAGACCCCGCCAGTCCCGCCCAGTGGCTTCCCGAGAGCCTGCTTATCAAAAGGAAGAGAATGAATGCCGAGAGGAACGCCGCGGCCATTCCCGAAAGCGTCATCGCCGTCGGAGCCGACACGCCGAGGATCCTCGAAGGGATCGCCACCGCGTACGGAGCGGCGAACTGAATGGAAAAGAGCGATTCGGGCTGGGGCGATCGGGATGCGTCGTCGCGGCCCGTGTACGGATCGTTCTTCCTTGGGCGGCCGTCGATCAGGGCTTTCAGGTACGCCGCGTAGGCGACCTCGTCGATGTCGTTGTAGGCGTAATGCCCGTTCCATTCGCCGTCCAGGCTGTAGATCAGCTTGATCTGCGGATATGCGGAAAACAGAGCGAGAAACAGACCCGCGACGACTCCCAGTATCAATCCCCTGGGGACTTTTGTAGAAAAACCGGCCAGCATTTATGATTGGTGTTCGTTCGAGCAAAAATTGATACGGACGCTTTCACGCACGAACTTCGATTTTGGAGCATCGACGCGAAATGTTCAATCAGCCGAAGGGGAAACAGATGAGCCTTCAAGCCAGGATCGTCGACGATATGAAGTCGGCGATGAAACAGAAAGACGCCGCGAGGCTGTCCGCTCTGAGGATGGTCAAGGCCGCCCTTATGAACAAACAGATCGAGGCGGGCGGCGAACTCCCTGACGAAGAAACGATCAAGGTCCTCAATACGCTCGTGAAACAGAGGCGCGATTCCGCCGGGCAGTACGAGGCGGCCGGCCGGACCGAACTCGCCGCGAAGGAGAATGCCGAGATCGCCGTGATCGAGGAATACCTTCCCGCCGCCGCTTCTCAAAGCGATGTCGATGAAGCTGTGTCGAAAGCGATAGAGGAAACCGGCGCGACCTCTGTGCGGGACATGGGAGCGGTGATGAAGGCCGCCCTTGCGTCGCTTTCCGAAAAGACCGTGGACGGCAAGGCCGTGAGCGAGGCGGTCAAGACCAGGCTTTCTTAAGTTTTTTTGCGGCCCAGGCCGTGTCGCAGGATCGTCACTATCGCCTTCAGCCCGTCACGGAACCTTATCTTCTTTCCCTCGGATCTAGTTCTTGGCCTGTATGTCACAGGCACTTCGCGGATCGCGTATCCCAGACGGCTTATCTTCGCGGTCAGCTCCGGTTCGATCTCGAACCGGTTCGACTCCAGATCCAACTCAATCGCCACTTCCGATGTGAACACCTTGTAAGCGGTCTCCATATCCGTCAGCTGGGTTCCCAGAACGAGGTTCGAAACCGAGGTCAGGAATCGGTTCGCCACGCGGCGCGTTGGCGGGACGCGGTTCTGAAGGTTCAGGAATCGCGAGCCGTAAACGACGGACGTTTTGCCCTCGAGGATCGGCCTGATGAGACTTTCGTATTCGTTCGGATCCGTCTCCAGGTCCGCATCCTGCAAAAGGATTATGTCGCCCGAGGCATTGGCCAAACCAACCCGCACCGCCGCGCCCTTGCCTTCGTTAAAGGGGTTCGTGAATATCCGCACCGGACCGGCGTGTTCTTTCAGTTTTTCCGCGGTGCCGTCGTCCGACCCGTCGTCGACGACGATGATCTCTTTCTCGATCGGCAGTTCGAGCGCAGACACGGTCTCGATCACCTCGATGACGGTGGAGTGCTCGTTGTAGACCGGGATGATGATCGTCAGGAGCCGGAACCGGTCATTCATCGGCGGCCTCCCCTTTACTTTCAACCGAAACCGCGGCGAGCATCCCCGCGAGTACCCAAAGATGCCGCGCGTCCTCGAACGACCCGGCGAGTCCCTGATAAAAGAAGGCCCCCGCGAAAGCGATCGCCAGCCCTTTGCCGACGACGGCTCCTTGTTCGCCCCTTCTTCGGCCGCGAAAACCCGAGACTGTAAGCCAGACCCCGAACACCGTGATCGCCGCGACCGCCCCGATCCCCGATTCTGCGGCCACGTTCAGAAAGAGGTTGTGCGCGTCCCTCAGCCTCTGGCTTCCATATGCTGCGTCGGCGGCGAACGTCCCGACGCCTTTTCCGGTCAGGGGATGCGCGACGAAGTTCGAAGCCGCTGACGACCACGTAAGAACGCGGGCGGACGGCTCGGCAACGGGCGCAAAATTCTTGTCGAACCTGACCGCCGTCACGACGACAAACAAAAGGGCGATCGCGATCATACCGGCCGCGGCGGCCTTCCTTACCCCGCCGGCCTTTTCAACAAGCAGCATCCACAGACCCGTGCCCAGAAAAAATACGCCAAGCCCCGGAGAAAGGGTGAAGATCGCGGCGATTGCGACAATTCCTGCAGAAACCGCAAACAGCGCGGGAGGGATCCATTCCTTCCTTTTCGCCACGAGCAGAAGAACCCAGCCGATCCCCAGGTAGTGCGCCAGCATGTTCGGGTTCGCGAACAAAGACTGTATCCGGGGATAATTTCCCGGCGGGAACGTGCCGTAATGCGACAGCCCGTAGCGCACGATCGAAAGGTCGCGGTCCACGTAAAAGAGGATCAGGACCAACACCGAGAACGCCGAAACCGCGACGGTGGCCGCGATCCAGGCGAGCACGCTCTGGCGGATCATCCTCTTGCCTTCGACGCAGTTGAACGAAAGTAACGTAAGTGCACCGAGGTAAGCGATCCCGGCCGCTTTGACCGCGCTGACTCTCTGAACTTCGCTGAAACAGACGGAAACCGCGATGAAGACGAGATAGGCTGCGATAAAGAAATAGATCTTCCCTCCCCGAATATTGCGGCCGCCCGAGAGCACCGAAAGAGCAAGAAGGGCCGATGCGGCGAGGAAGATTGGTTCGGTGATCTGGAACGGGAATCCGGGATCGAAAGGAATTGGAAGATTGGCGAACGGAAGCGAGAACACGAGCAGGAGAAACGAGATTTCCGAGAGTTTCTTCAGCATAGGATTCGAGAGGATCCCCGATGCGGGCGGGCTCAACGGATTCTAACGCATCCTGGGCCTTGGAAAAACCCTTCAGTGCTTCTTTCATTATCGACAAATACTGCCGTAGCGTGTCAACGATCCCCCGAGTATCCCATCCCCCGGGATCTCTTCCATCAGACGCGCCGCGCTTAGGCCCGTATCCGCTATTGAGTTGTACGATAAGCTTCAGCTTGTCGCGGGACGCCAGATGTATGGTAGCTAGGGCAACCGGAACCCGGAGCGCAAGCGACGTGGATAACAGAAGACAGGAGACTCGCCCGCCCCAAAGGGGCGACGGATTATAGCCCGGGGCAAGCCGCAGGCGCAGCCCCGGGTAAGGGATGGCTGCCGACACGCACGCCGGAGGTGTGCCGCTTGAACGGTCAAGAGGTCAGAAGTCAGAAGACAGGAGACAGAAGACAGGAGACAGAAATCGGAACCCGGAGCGAACGCGACGGGTAGATCATTGATCATTGGCCAATGACCATTGAAGATCGCCCGATGCCCCTCAATGGGTGGGTCAATTTTATCTGCACGCTAGTGAGTCAGATTTTCATTCCTGTTGGCATCAACCGGCCGAAAAACGAAAAAGAGAGCGAAAATGCTCCCAAATTTCCAAGACCAAAGTGTCCCGGTTTTATTGACACACTCCGGCATGCCATCAAAACAGCTCTTCACAACTAGCATAAGTATCTTGTTGTTCAAGTTTGGAACTATGAACCACCGATCTCGGGACACTTACAAACGGCATCTCGAGACTTGAAGAGGATACCCACAATTCTATTGCAATCTTCTCACGCTCCCCCCCGTGAAAAACAATCAACCTATCGCGACTTAATTTTCCTATCTTAACCAGGTATCTTACGATCTCCTGAGCTCTGACCTTTATCTCGGAGAAATGCGATTCGGTGCCATAAATGATAACGAAACCTACTTTCGATTCTTCGGCGGCAAGAAGCAATGAGTATTTATCAAGTAGTGCGATCTCATCTTCACAGTTCGTAAACTCGTAGCTCGTGAACTTCACAGTGTCATTATTTAGCAACGCACTTCGGCTAGTGGTGGTCTGAGCTATACAAGTAGCAAAGCAGCTGGCTACGACCGCCGCAAGAACCGGGAGTTGAAAAAGTATTCGCATTCCTTAACCTCCAATTTCAATCGCAAAACACTGAGTTAAAGTCTCCAATCAAAGCTCGTTTCCTCTTTTCGAGGTAAGTGGATCAGTAAATCCGGACACTTGTTCACTACGACAGCGCCTGTCTTTCGAACGCTTCGGATGACATACAGCCGTGCGTTGAATGAAGCCGCTTTCCAATATAGAACATTTCGATATAGCCGAAGAAGTTCGCCTCAGAGATTCCCTCGATTCGTAGATCCGGTCGTTCATGTGCTCGTATTTGTGCGAGCGGAAGAAGCGCTCGGCAGCCGCATTGTCCCGGCAGTCCCCTTCGCGGGACATCGACCGGATCATTCCGTAGAACTTCATCTTCTTTCTGAACTCCCCGGAAGCATACCGGCTGCCGCGGTCCGAGTGGAAGATCCGGAAGATCACCTGCCATTCCGGCTCCTCATATCGCCGGGGAATTTCGCCAAACATATCAGACGCGGCCGAGATGTGTCAGGAAGTTTTGAACGCAGAAATGTCCAACGAGCGTGTCCGAAGCCCGACCGCAAGTGAGGGCTACTGTCGCTAGTTCAAGGTTCAAAGTTAAAGGTTTCAAGAAGGACCCGGACGGAGCCGGTCCGGATCACGCAATCGCTTCGCGATGCGCGGACGATGCGACGTATCCCGTGGGTTCTGCTTCGCTTCACCCACGGCTAAATGCAGGTCGTCGCTACGCGACTCTTCATTGGTCAATGGCCAATGGTATTTGGTCAATGATCGCAGGCACGCTCCCTGACGGTCGCGTTTCCGCCGGGGACCGTGCCGCCGCTATGCGGCTCAGGAATCTATTCCGATCTGTACCCCGGACTGAGCCTTCGGCTTGTGTGGGGCTATTGATATGACGTCCGGTTCGCGGACTGAAAAGACTCACGACTCTCAGCCAACTCAGTCAACTCAGCAAACTCAGTCAACTCAGCAAACTCAGCGAACTACCAGATCAGCTAAAAATGTTCCGGACCTTGTCCATGAAGCCCTCGTCCTCGAAGTCCGTGTCCTCAACCTCGGCGAGTTTCTCGAGAAGTTTCCGCTGTTCTTTCGTGAGCGAATTCGGAGTCACGAGCGTGACCGCGACGAACAGGTCGCCCTTGCCTCTTCCGCCGAGCGCGGGGATTCCCTCGCCCTTGATCCGGAAGACGGTTCCGGTCTGCGTCCCGGCGGGGATCTTCAGCGTTTCGGTGCCGTCGAGCGTCTTCACCTCGATCTCTGCCCCGAGAGCGGCCTGTGCGAAAGAGAGCGGCGCCGACGTATAAAGATTGGAACCCTGGCGTTCGAAGATCTCGTGCTCCTTCACGCTAATGAACACATACAGGTCGCCGTTCGGGCCGCCGTTCACACCCGACTCGCCCTCGCCTCCGACCCTAAGCCTCGAACCGGAATCGACGCCGGCCGGGATCTTCACTTCAAGCGTCTTCGTCTTCTCGACCCTGCCCTGTCCGCGGCACTCCCTGCACGGGTCTTTTATGATCTGGCCCTTGCCGGAGCAGTTCGGACAGGTGCGCATCACGCTGAAGAAACCCTGCTGATAACTGGTTTGTCCGTTGCCGCCGCAGGTAATGCACGTTTCGGGTTCCGTTCCGTGGGCGGTTCCTTTTCCGGAGCATTCCTCACACGTTTCGAGCCTTGGGATCTCGATCTTCGCGTCCTTCCCTTCAGCGGCCTCTTCGAGAGTGATCTGGTAGTCGTACCGAAGGTCCGAGCCCCTCTGGACGGTCGTCCGACGGCCGCCCCCGCCGAACATATCGCCGAATCCGAAAAGATCGAAAATATCCTCGATGTTCGTAAAGCCGGGATCGAACCCTCCGCCCGCGGCGCCGCCCATTCCGGCGTGGCCGAAGCGGTTGTAGCGGGCCCGCTTCTGCGAGTCGGACAGCACGGAATAGGCTTCGGCGGCTTCCTTGAACTTCTCTTCCGCTTCCCGGTCGTCGGGATTCTTGTCCGGGTGATATTGGACCGCGAGCCGCCTGTAGGCTCGCTTGATGTCGGACTCGCTGGCTCCCCGGTCTACTCCCAGGATGTCGTAATAATCTCGCTTGCTCATCGGGTTGGTTGCGCCTGCTCGATTTTCAGGCGTCGGAAACAAAGAAACGTCGGTTCCCTTTCAAAAACCAACGTTTCTAAATTTTGCGTCAATGCGGCGATTTTCTCAAGTCGCCCGGTTCAGGCGAGCGACATCAGCGCCTCCGAAAGCCTTCCTGCGACCTCTTCGACCCTGGTCTGGGCATCGCGCATCTTCTCCAGATCGCCTTCGGCAAGGTCCTTCTCGGCCTCGGCAAGAACGGTCTTGATCTCGATCTGGTCGTCTTTCGGAATGTCCTTTCCAAATTCGATCAGAGACTTGCGGGTGTTCTCGATAAGTGTCGAAACCGTGTTCCGCATCATAATATCGTCGCGGGTCCGTCTGTCTTCTTCAGCGGACTTCTTCGCCTCAAGTATCAGCGTTTCTATTTCGTCCGGAGCGAGTCCGGAAGAAGGCGTGACCTGCATTGCCTGCTCTAGGCCGGTCATCTTGTCCTTAGCCGACACGCTCACGATGCCGCTGGCGTCCACTTCGAACGTGACGTCGATTTGCGGGATCCCGCGGTCCGCAGAAGGAATTCCGACGAGCTCGAACTTGCCGAGGCTGCGGTTTCCGCTTGCGATCTCGCGTTCGCCCTGCAGAATGTGGATCTCAACGGTCTGCTGGTTATCGACGACCGTCGTGAAGGTCATCGTGTTTCGCAAGGGGATCGTGCTGTTCCGCTCGATGAGCTTCACGAACAGTCCGCCGCGCGTCTCTAGTCCCAGGCTCAGCGGCAGAACGTCAAGAAGGACGATGTCCTTGACGTCTCCGGCGAGCACACCGCCCTGGATCGCGGCGCCCATCGCGACGACCTCATCCGGATTTATCTCGGAAGAAGGAGCCTTCCCGAATACCTCTTCTACCGTCCTGGTGACGATCGGCGAACGCGTCTGGCCTCCGACAAGGATGATCTTGTCGATGTCCTCGGGCTGAAGCTTCGCGTCCCAGAGCGCCTTCTGGCACGGCTCGACCGTCAACTCGACGAGGTCCGAAACGAGCTCTTCGAACTTTTCGCGGGTCAGGACCTTGTTGACGTGCTTCGGACCGGAGGCGTCGGCCGCGACGAACGGAAGATTTATGGTCGTTTCGCTGACCGAAGAGAGCTCACATTTCGCGCGCTCGGCGCCTTCCTTCAGCCTTTGAAGCGCCAGGCGGTCCTGACGAAGATCGATGTCGTTCTCCTGCTTGAAGTCAACGACCAGCCAGTCGATGATCCTCTGGTCGAAGTCCTCGCCGCCGAGGAACGTGTTTCCGGAAGTCGAAAGGACCTCGAACACACCGTCGTTGATCTCCAGGATCGTGATGTCGAACGTACCGCCGCCGAGGTCATAGACGACGATCTTCTCGGACTTGTTGTTGTCGAACCCGTACGCGAGCGCGGCGGCAGTAGGCTCGTTGATGATCCTCTCGACCTTCAGGCCGGCGATCTTGCCCGCGTCCCTAGTCGCCTGTCTCTGCATATCGTCGAAATACGCGGGAACGGTGATGATCGCTTCCGAAACGACATCGCCGAGGAACTCTTCCGCGGACTGCTTCAACCTTTGCAGAACGATGGCCGAGATCTCGGGCGGGCTGTGAACCTCGTTGACCGTGCGGATGTGAGCGTCGCCGTTCGGGGCTTCGACGATCTCGAACGGCACGACCTCTCTCATCCTTTCAACCTCGGGAGAGTCGAATTTCCTTCCGATAAGCCTCTTGACCGCGTAAAGCGTGTTCGACGAATTGGTTACGGCCTGGCGCTTCGCGATCTGGCCGACAAGCCGCTCGCCCTTTTCGGTGAAACCTACGACCGAAGGCATGGTGCGGCCGCCTTCCTTGTTGGGGATGATCTGGACCGCGCCGCCCTCCATGACGGACACACAGCAGTTGGTGGTTCCAAGATCGATTCCAATGACTTTGCTCATATCAGTTCCTTTCGGATACGCGGGGTGGGCGGGAAGTTAGGTTCATTCGGCGGGTTGTTCGGCGTCCTTCGACGCCTCGGGAGGAGAGTCATCTTCATCGTGAGGATCTTCGTACGTGGCTTCCGAGACCTTGACCATCGAAGGCCTGATCACACGCTCCCCGATCTTGTAGCCGCGAATCAGTTCTTCAACGACGGTCTTCGGGGGGACCTCGCTCGTGGGAACGCAATCGACCGCTTCGTGCAGGGTTGGATCGAAGTCCTTTCCGACGGCAGGGATCGGCTCGACCCCCATCTCGACGAGCACCTCGTTCATCTGATGGCTGACGAGAATGATACCCTCGATGAACTTCTTCACTTCTGTCTCAGAAACATCGTCAGAATCGTCGAACGTGTCGAGAGCACGCTCCAGATTGTCGATCACGGGAAGGATCTGGACCGCAAGCCCCCCCAGAATGCTCTTGAACGTATTCGATCGGTCGCGCTCGGTCCTGCTGCGGTAATTCTCAAAATCGATCTTCTGGCGCCGAAGGGCGTCCATCAGGTCGTCGCGTTCCTTCATCAGCTCCTCGAGCTGGTGCTCCAGGCCGCCTTGCTTTTCGAGCGAATCGATGAACGCCTCATCCAATTCGTCATCGCCCTTCTCTTCGGCCTTTTTGCACTTGCGGGCCTCGAACTCGAGGGTCGAGATGAACGAATCGTGTATGTTATCGTGCTCGACCGAAGAATCGCCGACCTCGATCACGAGGTCGGAAGAGATGTGCAGGTCCTTCTCTTTCGCCTCGAGTTCTTTTATGAAGTCATCGACGGACGAAATGTCCTCAACGTCGATCGCGTCGACGAGTTCTTCTTTTTCGGTTTTTTCGGAGCTCATCTCAAGGTTTCCGTAGGTTGTTGTAGGATTGCCCGGTTAGGAGTCCGAGGCGTCTTTGAGCATCATCTTCTCGAGCATTCTGGCGAGGTAGCTGACGACCGAGATCATCCTCGCGTACTCGATCCTCGTGGGACCGATCACGCTCAGTGTTCCGATCGCCGAATCATTCCCGACCCTGTAAGGGGCGGTGATGATCGCGCAGTCACGCAGTGAATCGGCAGTGTTCTCGCGGCCTATGACCACCTGGACCCGGTCGCTGACCGATTTGTCCTTGGCAATGCATTCGTTCAGGATCTGAACCAGCCTGGACTTCTCTTCGAGCGTCCGGATCAGGCCGCGCAGCCTGTCGACGTCAGCGAAATCACCTCTCGAAAGCAGATTCGCCGTCCCGTCGACATAAACTTCGCCGTGCGTCTCGTCCTCGCCCTCGATGCTCTGCGAACAGAGGATCATCGCCGTCTGGAGCAGACTGTCGAACAGCGCCGTTTCCTCGTGCATAAGCCTGAGGATCTCCGAGCGGATCGTCAGGAGGCTTTTGCCGCCGAATTCCGCGTTGAGGTAACGGGCCGTCTTGTCGAGCTCGTCCTGCGTGAAGGCTTCCGTCAGCCGGATGACCTTGTTGTGGACGATGCTCGGCGCGGACACCAGCACCACAAGAACCCGCTTGTCGGAAAGATTCACGAACTCGATGTGCTGTAGTCGGTCCTGCGCGAGCGAAGGCGACACCACGATGCCGATGTTATTTGAAAGAGCAGATAATGCCTGGGAGGTACGCTGCATAAGCCTGTCCGGAGTTTCATCCTCGAGGGACTCGCCGAGTCCTAGCTCGCGGTTGATGATCCGGAGATCGTCGTCCGAAAGGCTGAGGATTCCGAGCAGATTGTCAACGTAAAACCTGTAACCCTTGTCCGTTGGCACCCTTCCCGCTGAGGTGTGGGGCTGTTCCAGCAATCCGTAGTTTTCGAGCTCGGCCATCACATTCCTGATCGTGGCCGAGCTGAGCCCCGCTTTGTTCGCGAATCGTTCGGCGACGGCCCTGGACCCTACGGGCTGGCCGCTTTCGAAATGTTCGCTGATGATCGCTGAAAGTACTAATTGCCCGCGAGAATCAGGAGTATCAGAGTCCTCTATTGTATTGGAGTTGATCCCACGAGCAGACATGATGCACTGATGGTGAGTGTCAAAGCATACCCTTCTGAGATATGCTTTTCACTTAAATTGAATAGCATTTACGGGGCGGACCTGTCAAGAACTATCTGTTAAACTGTGATTAACACCAAATGTCCAGAACTGTGGAAAAAGTAGCCGGGATCTACCGGGAAATGTTCTCGCGTATCGACCCCGGCCGCGAGACGCCTCCCATCTCGCTCACCTTCTATCCGTACGTAAGCGTCAACAACACGATACGGGTGCGCGACGGCAGAATCCTTGTGAAGATCTCCACGCTCCTGGAGGACGCGCCGGAACGCGTCCATACCGCCCTGGCATTGATCCTCGTGTCCAAACTGCTTCGGAAGCGGGTGCCGGCCGCTGCCGACCGGGCTTACAAGCAGTTCATAAGCTCCCCGGAATTCCGGAAAAGAGCGCTCCTGCACAAGCGCAAGAAGGGGCGGAAGATGATAGGCGACCCGAAAGGCACCGTATACGACCTTGAACAGATCTTTGACGGACTGAACGCCGAGTACTTCAGAAGAGAACTGAACAAGCCTTCGATTGGATGGTCGGCGAAACGGACTTTCCGGAGGCTAGGCCATTACGACCAGGCGCACCACGCGATCATCATCAGCAAGTCTCTGGATTCAAAGACTATACCGGCTTTCGTCGTCGAATATGTCGTCTATCACGAGATGCTGCACGTGAAGCATCCGACCGTGCACCGCAACGGCCGCCGCTACACGCACACGGCGGCTTTCAAACGTGACGAGAGGAAATACGACCATTACGACGAAGCGGAGTCCTGGATCGACCGCAACTCTCACAGATTGAAAGAGATAGCGGGGGCGGTGGGTTCGAAGAAGCGCTATTGGGGATTGTTCGACTAGATACTCGTCACCGCGCATCGGCGAACTGGCCGACGATCAGACCCGGAAATCCGAATGCCGAACGGTAGGTCCTCCTGATCCCGAATCGCTCGAAATCCGTGAATGTCAGCTCGTACGTCTCTTTCCTGACGGCGGTCCTTCCAGTGATGAACACTTCGGCAAGTTCTGACGGGCTCGAAATGTCCCTTGAGACCGTCACCGCAGAATGCTCCGGCCTCAGCGCGAACGCGAAGTAGTCCGATCTCGTGATGTCCGCCTCTTTTCCGAAGTCTGTCCGCGAGTTCGCAGCGCGGACACATTTTGCGACGCTCACCTCGTCGCCGATAACCACATATGTTCCGCTTCGTACGGCCCTCAATCCGCTTTCTGGTTCGGCGTAAGTCTCAAGGTCTACGCCTTCGACCCGAGTAAACCCTTCGAGCAGGCGCTTTCGAAGCTCTTCGAAATCGTCGGTCCTGACGATCGCGGCCGACCGCGAATTCTCTTCGTCGAACTGGACGGTAACGATGTACGATCCGACGAACGAAAGGAATGCCTCGGGATCTGCTACCCCGTACGGCTGAAGAAGGGAGGCGCCGAGGAGCGGTACGAACCGTGTTGCGGAAGTATCGACCTTCGTCGCGGACGCCAGAAGGAGGCTTCTGAATGCGACACGCGGATTTCGAAGGTTGTAACGGGTGACCGAGAACGCGTCCGGAGAAACGAACTTCAGCATTTCCGCGTCGGCGGTCGGAGCCGGCCTCATCGACGCCTCGAACGCTTCTGCGACGTTCTCGTCCAGCCGTATGTCGATCACGTCCTCGATGCCGTCGCTTTCGGCACGCGCGGTCCATACGATCTCCCTGACCGAATTTCTGATCAGCTGAGGGAACACCGAAGAGATCACGCTTCGCTCACCGGCTTCTTCCGAGCGCTCGATCGCCATCGAAATGCCCGCGAACTCGGAGAGCTTCCCCACGCCTTCCTCCGAAACGTAGCCGAACGCGAGCTTCCCCGCCGCGGCCTCGTACTGCCTCGAGAGTCTGTCGTTGTCCAAAAGGCTCTGCTGTTTCCCTGCCTTGACCGCGAGGCACGACTCTACGCCCGCCTCGTTGTTTCCGAAGAAGACCTGCGAGCCCGCAACGGCCGCGAAAGCCTTTCTCCCGTCCGCCGCGGTCCATATGTACCACTGCTGCCCTTCCCGCTCGCTTTTCTCGAACTTGGTGCCGGCTCCGTAGTTCGAATTGACGAACTCGCCGAGGATCCCGGTCACGAGCGATTCCATCTGCCAGCTCCAGGCGTGCGTTTCGGCGATCAGAGTGAACTGGGGCTGGAAATTGAGCACCGCCTCGCTGTCGGTCACCGCGCTTTCGGAGGCCTCAAACCCGGTCATCGCGACTGCGACCTCCATTCCGTTCAGTCTGGATGCGTCGAACTTCCTTTCGCCTGATCCGATCGCGGGGCTTCCGGCAAGCTTTCCGAGAAGCGCGCCTAGGTCCGGAGTTTCGAGATAAACGGCCGTATCGACCGGAGCAAGCGAGCGGAGGCCCGTCGGACCGGTACCGCAGGAGACGAAGACGAGCGCGGCGAGAGCGACAAACGCCGTACGAAATTTGAAACCGGCCCTCATATCTCGCCCTTCCTTATCGCTTCGGAAGCGATGATGCCGAGCTTCCTGACAAGCCTGTCGAATCGCTCGAACCTTTTGTCTGTGGTGAATCCTTTCTTGTATCGGAAGTAGATCTGCTGGGCGATGACGGCGATCTTGATCGTGCCGAAAACATAGTAAAAGCAGACGTTCGAGACGTCGCGTCCCGAGAACTCCGCGTACATCTCGCCGATCTCCTTGCGGCTGGCTGTTTCCATCAGGAGCCTGGGGTTGAAAGGCATCGACAGCATCTCTTCGCCTTCCTCGGATGACATCCAGTAGCCCAGCGTCGTTCCAAGGTCCATCAGAGGCGAACCCACGGTCGCCATCTCCCAGTCGAGCACCCCGACGACCTTCGTGAGGTCTCCGGGGTTAAAGATGACGTTGTCGAACTTGTAGTCGTTGTGGACCAGGGCCGCGCCTGCGTCTTCCGGCACGTTGTTGTTCATCCAGAAGATCGCTTCTTCGAGCTCGTCCCACTCGTCCGTCTTTGAATTGAAGTACCTTTGCGACCATCCGACGACCTGGCGGCGCGTGTAACCTTCGGGCCTTCCGAAATCGCCGAGCCCGATCGCCTCGTAATCGAGGCGGTGCAGATCGGCGAGATTCCCTACGAAAGACCGGCAGACTTCCCTGCTGAGTTCGGCGGACTCCTTCATAGCCTCCGGAGCCTCGCCGCGGATGATCAGTCCCCGCTTGCGCTCCATCAGGTAGAACTCCGCGCCCATCACATTTTCGTCGCCGCAATAGACGACCGGCTTCGGGGCCGGTGGATAGGCGTCGGTGAGCCGCGAGAGAATTTCGTACTCCCTGGACATATCGTGAGCCGTTTTTACCATGTTGCCGAACGGCGGTCTTCGAAGGACGAACTCCCTTCCGTCTGCCGTTACCGAATATGTGAGGTTCGAGCTCCCTGCGGGGAACTGCCGGATGACCAGCTCATCGACCGGGATCCTAAGCTCCGAGCGAAGGAACTCCACCAAACGGACCTCGTCCAGCTCCTCGCCGGTTCTTACGGTGGACGTTTCTCTCATCACAGTGATTTAATAGTATTTTCCGTAAGGTTTGCAAAGCCTCTCCTTTTCAATGCATCCCGCCGTTCATCTATGGATCAACGAATCATACGCATCTTCGCCGTGCCGGCCTTCCTTCTCCTGCTGGTAATCCTGGTTCAGACTACCGACGCTCAAACGACGCGAAAGGTCTCGGTCACATTCGACGACCTTCCCGGGACGCACAACATTGCTGACCTGGAGGAATTAACGCGGGTGAACGACCTCCTGCTTTCGAAGCTAGCCGCGAGAAAGGTCCCAACTGCGGTCTTCGTCAACGAACGCAAGCTGTTCTACCCCGGCGAGATCGACGAGCGGACGGCGATCCTCGAGAAATGGATCGACGCCGGCCATATCCTCGGGAACCACACTTTCTCGCACATCGCGATCAATTCGAATCCGTTCGAGGCCTACCGCGAGGACCTCATCCGCGGCGAGACGGTGACGCGGATGCTCCTCGAGAAACGCGGGCAGAAGCTAACGTATTTCCGACACACACAACTAAGGACCGGACCGACCGATGAATACCGGAAACAGCTCTCCGATCTACTGAAGGAGCGCGGATATTCGGTCGCGCCCGTCACGATCGACAACAACGAGTACATCTTCGCGACCGTTTACGAATCGGCGTTCGCGAAGAATGACAAGGAACTTGCGGACCGGATCGCCGCAACCTACGTCGATTATATGGATTCGGTCTTCGGACATTTCGAGAAGCTAAGCCGGGAATTTCTCGGCCGCGAGCCGGCCCAGGTCCTGCTTCTGCACGTGAACCGAATCAACGCGGACCACTTCGGGAAACTTGCGTCGATGATGGAAAAGAGGGGTTACGAGTACGTGAGTCTCGACGAGGCGCTCAAGGACGAGGTGTACAGACTCCCGGAAGTGACTTCAAGAACGGGCCTATCCTGGATCCATCGCTGGATGCTCGCGAAGGGGCTCGAGATGAAAAAGGAGCCGGATGTGCCGAATTGGATTGGCGATCTGTTTGCGAGGCGGGATGAGTAAAGAACTACGCGGGCCAGCGCCGTAGGCGCTTATCATTGGTCAATGCTCATTGGCCATTGGTCAATTATATGCCGCCGCATGAGTTCCGGATTCCAATATGTGCCGCCGTTACGCGGACAGCGATTCTCTCCTTCGCGGCCGTTGCGACCGTCGCGTTGAACAAGCGCGGCTCATCGATCAGAATCCCAGACAATCTCCGCGCTCTCGGCGTGCTCTGCGGTCGTCTCCCTTCCCTCCGGTTCGATCGCGTCGGTATCACTTTGTGTTAGAAACACCTTAACCTTTCGGTATCATTTTGTATTGAAATCACACTTTGATCTTCAGTACATACTCTTTGTTAACAAGAAAAAGGCTTTAGTGTATAATTCGTTTGTTTTTACCGACACAGCCGGCGGCAACTGCCCGTTTGGCGCTCCGCATCAACGAACTGCCGTTCGGGCATTGCTTGAAACCCGCGTTTGAAACTGGACATTGCGTCCCGAAATTCCCCGACTCCCCGCTATTCATGAAGTACCGGAGGTAAGTATGTCGTCAGCCACCTTTTTACTCAGATTATTAGCATCAGCCGTGCTGATCCTTTCAGCCGCCGTATTCGCGTTCGGCGACACCGTCCGGCTGAAGGACGGAAGCATAATCAAAGGCAAGATAATAAGCTTCAGCGGCGGCAAATTCGTCATTCTCATCGGCCAGGGCGAGCGCCAGCGCCAGATGACCTTCTTCGCGGACGAGATCGAATCGATCGAGTTCGACAACGAAGGCGTGTCGGTCCCGGATTTCACTTCGGGTCAGAATACCGAGACGAGGCCGCCCTCGTACACGGAAAGGACCGACGGTAATGAGACGATAATCACGGTCGGCTCGGCGCGCAGGGACCAGCCGGCAGCGGACGATGACCGGCTGGGCGACACGGACGGGGTGGTAGATCCGAACGCGGTCGCGATCGACCCTAACACGCCGACCGGAGGTCCGCCGGTCCTTCGAGACGCCAGGACAGGGAACAGCGACGACGAGCCGTGGAACGACGACGAGCCCATCGTGATGGACGATGACCCGATCCTCGACGACGATCCGATCGACGGAGAGCCGGTCGGCAGCGACACAACTCCTGCGGTCGACCCGACCAGGCCCCAGCCTGTCCAGATAAGAATTTCGGTGCTTGCGGACGACACAACGAACGGATGGACCAACGCGGGCTGGGTCGTGAAAAAGGGTCAAAAGATCCGCATCATCAGCAACGGACGCATCTCGCTCGGCAACGGCCGCACATCGGGTCCGCGCGGGATCGCCACGCTCCCTGACGCGAACAAGCTGATCAAGGACAGGCCGACAGGAGCCTTGATCGCGGTCATCGGCGACGACAACAACGACTTTATCTTCATAGGCGAGAACCGTGAGCTCATCGCCGAGCGCGACGGAGCTCTGTTCCTGGGTGTCAACGAGGGGAACATCAAGGACAATTCAGGAGCGTTCGACGTGATCATCGAGATCGAAGCAGGCGGCAATTGATCGTTGGTTCAACCAAACAGATGGGCCCGGCCGCGAGAGTGTGCCGGGCTTTATTGTCTGCCGAATGCCCTAAATTACTTGCTAAAATCCAACTGAAAGAACACAATCGGTATCAAAGCACCTTAATCAATCAACCGAGATCCGCATTATGAAACGATCAAGCACGCTTCGCCGATTCGCTGTACCGGCGATCTCCGTATTTCTTCTCCTTCTTATTGCCGCTCCGGCATTCACACAATCGCGACCGCAAAGACCGAAGACCACTAACGAGAAGAAGAACCAGCGTCCGGTCGGGCTGACCGAAGAAGAGATCCGCAAGCAGGCGGAAGAGAGAAGGCTCGAAGAGGAGGCCCGCAACGCTCCTCTGGACGACGATGTCATCGAGATCAAGACCGACCTGGTCAACGTGAACGCAGTCGTTTACAACAAGAAGACGGGCCAGATAATCACGGGGCTAAAGCGGGAGAACTTTGCGGTCTTTGAAGACGGCGTAAAGCAGGAGATCACGAACTTCGCTGAACCCGAGGCTCCGATCACCGTTTCTCTGGTCGTCGAATACAGCAAATGGAGCGAGGTGTTTGGCTATTACGGAAGCAGCGGTCAGGAATACGGACATCTTGAGGTCATACGGCCGATTGCTTTTTTCGTTTCACGGTTCATCAAGCCGCCGAACGACTACGCCTCGGTTATAGCATTCGACATCCGTCCGACCCCTATCACGGACTTTACCAACGACCCGAACCGGCTACAGGCGACCGTCAACCTGCTCTTAAGAAACCGGCCGGCTTTCCGCGAGAACAACCTTTTCGACGCGATGAAGTTCGCTCTTGTAGGGGGAAAGGCGGATGCGGTCGTGCTTGAAAACTCCGAACAGCGAAAGATCGAATACGGCGGGATGGTCGACGTAAAGGCGCCTCGCAGGGCGATAATCCTGGTCGCTTCCGGGATCGACACCTTCAGCCGGATAAATTACGACGAGGCGCGCAAAGTGGTCCAGGCGTCCGGGATCCCTATCTACATCATCAGCACGGGAAATCTTTTCTACAAGATGTACGAACACAGGCTTCCGGCGACCGACAGCATCACGGGAATGCCCGGCAGGCTGACGTTCCTGCAGGCGCGGAACGCGATGAATACGTTCGCAAAGGAATCGGGCGGAAGGCATTACGAAATGACGTTCCCCGGCGAACTGCCCACGATCCTCGACGATATCAATACACTGATGCGTCACCAGTACAGCATCGCCTACGACCTGGGCGAGGACAGGCCTCCGGGCAAGAAGTACAAGCTTGAGGTGAAGGTGGATGTGAACGGTGACGGCAAGTACGAAGAGAAGGGATTTGTCATTCAGCACCGCCCGTACTTTGTGACCGAAAAAAAAGACAAGGACGACAAAGATAGCTAGTCTTTGAGGTGTTTATCCGTTGCCCCCTGCTAAAGCCGGCGGCAATTGATATCCGCTTGGGCGGCGAAGATCGATTCTGAATCGGAAGCTGCAATCGCACAGCGGAGGGTTCGACGACGCAAATAAGGGGCACAACCGACATTGAATACCTAGACCGGGGGCTACTCATCATTTCGTCCCGTAGATCTTAAGCCTGAAGAGGTCGCCCGAGGTCTGCAGATCGACCTTCTTCCCGGAGAACAGCCTCGACTGTTTTAAGATCATCGGCAGGCCGCCCTGCGGCAGTTTCACTCCGTATTCACGCCTAAGAAAGACTGAGGCGATCTGAGGATTAATCCTCTGCGTTATCCCAAGCCTGACCGCCTTCGAAGCCGGAGGCGCGAATCCCGCGGTCCTTCTCGGATTCACGAACTCTATCGAATCGTCGAACAAATTGATCTCGGTCGGAAGGTCCATCAGCGCAAAGTCCCTGTGTATAAGCAGGTTCGAAACGGCCTCCGAGACGGAATAGACGTGATAGCGCGAACGGGCCTCGACCGGAGAATCGGGCTCGGACGAACGGGCGGACCTGTGTTTCTCAAGGTCGCAGTACTTCGAAATGAATGCCATCGAGGCCTCGTGAAGCGAGATCAGATTGCCGGAAACCAGCTTCTCTTCGACGACGGGCGAATCGGTCTTCGATCCGGCAAACCTCCTGAGTGTGACCGATGCCGGAACGAACTTCGTCTCGATCGAGGGATTTTTCCCGAACAGCATCACTCCGGCGACGGTCGGGACGAAGTCTTCCCCGTTTCCGATCGCCAGCAGAAGGTCCTTCTTAAGGAATCTCTCCGTGTTGTACTGGTCGCCGTTCGAACCGTTCTCTTCGAACTCCCTTGCGAAGCTCCAAAGCAGAGTGTCGTCGAAATCCTCCGCAGTGAATTCAGGGAGCGGTATGTTCTCGTACCTCAAGGGCCTCGCCTCTTTAATAAGGTTCGAGAGCACCTCGCGGTCGGCCTCGAGCTTTTCCGCGCCGAGCCTCACGTAGAACTTGCCCTCGCGTGTCCTGTAAGGCTTGTCTTTGCCGTTGATCTCGAGCGCGACAATCCTTCGCCCGTTGTCGAAAGCGACGATGTCGATCAAAGGAAGTATCGGCGGGTATATCTCTTCCCTGCAGAGCCGGCCGAGCTCTTCCTGGACCGATTCCGGGTTCCGGACGCCCTCGATCCGAAGCTGGTCCGTGACCCCGAAAACCATCGTTCCGCCGCCGGTGTTCGCGAGCGCGACGATCTCCTGCGCGATGCGCTCAGGGTTCGAGAGCTTCAGTTTCAGCTCTAGGAAAGTATCCTCGCCGCCTCGGATGAGGCGGATGAGCTCGGTCCTGTTCGAAAGGGGTGCCGACTGATCGAGAAGATATTCCTGGTACGATCGGTCTGCGGTGGAGATGTGGCGCTGGCTATTGCGAAATTTCTTACGAGGCATTTCGAACGAGGCAATTTTCTAAAGACGGCGCCCCGGCCGCCCGGGCCGCCGGTCAGGCGGCCTCTGGAATGAAGATTCCTTACATTGAATCAGACCGTGGGTGAAATGTAAATGATGCGGACCAGGAGGAGCGTTTCAGGGTACAAGTCAGGACAATACGCGCATCTGAATCGGCAGAAATCGTTTGGTTTTATCCGCATTTCTGCGGTATCGTGTCCGTGAAGGCGGTCCCCTGCCGCCTTCAGCACCGCCCAACCGGTGCCGGACATCTTGAAGTATCAGGATTCCGGCCGTCTTTTGTACTATCTATACAGTCAAAAGGAACGAATAGTGGAAAACGATAGCACCATCGCTTACATAGGGCTGGGATCGAATCTCGGCGACCGCGCGGGGAATCTTCTGCTCGCCGTGCGCGGACTGATGGAATCGGGTCTCACGGTAACAAGGCTCTCTGCAATCTACGAGACCGAGCCCGTAGGCGTATCGGACCACGGACACTACCTGAACATGGTCGCCGAAGTAAAGACCGGGAACATCACCCCCTCGCAGATGCTCGCGAGGATGATCCGAGTCGAGTACCTCCTGGGAAGGCGTCACAAGTTCCTTCAGGCGCCCAGGACCGCCGATCTCGACCTGCTTTTCTACGGCGATGTGCAGATCGAAACGGACTTCCTGAAGGTTCCGCACAAGAGCGTCCACAGGCGAAAATTCGTGCTTGTCCCAATGGCGGAGCTCGCGCCCCATTTAATACATCCGGTCGAGAACAAGTCCATCGAGACGCTTTTGCAGGAAGTCGAGGACCTTTCGGGCGTCCGGCGCTGGAATCCGAACGAGGAAATCAGCCTTCCGGAAGCGATACATTCGACCGACGACCGTGCTCTGACTCAAAGCTCTTCTTCATCCAAAAGCTAACATTGTCTAAATCCTAGACTTAAAACGGCGATCACGGATATAATCACGGGACTCCACCGATGGCATATCTAAAACCAGATCAGCCGGAGAAGGTCTATGTTCCGGCACTCCAGAAGGCGAAGCAGCGAGGGGAAAAGCTCGTCTGCCTTACCGCTTACGACTATCCGACCGCGCGAATAGTCGACGAGGCGGGCGTCGAGATCATTCTTGTCGGGGACAGCATCGGTAACGTGATCCACGGTTACGGGAACACGATACCTGTAACGCTCGACGAGATCCTTTCCGCGACAAAGGCGGTAAAGCGCGGATCGAGCCGGTCTCTGATCGTCGCCGACATGCCGTACGGGAGCTTCCACATCAACCCGGACGAGACCGTCAGGAACGCGCTGAGACTGATGAAGGACGGCGGCGCCGAGGCGGTGAAGCTCGAGGGAGGCCGCAACCGCGTGGCGCTCGTCAACAGGCTCGTCGACGAAGAGATCCCCGTGATGGCGCACATAGGGCTCACCCCGCAGTCGGTCCACAAGCTCGGAGGCTACAGTGTCCAGGGCAAGACTCCTCACGACGCCCAGCGGCTGATCGAGGACGCGAAGATGCTTGAGGACGCGGGCGCTTTCGCGATCGTCCTTGAGCTCGTGCCGCGCGAAATCGCCGCGATCATCACGAGCGAACTGACGATCCCAACCGTAGGGATAGGCGCCGGATCCGAGTGCGACATTCAGGTCCTTGTCCTCCACGATCTCGTCGGACTCACCTTCGGCAGGCTTCCGCGTTTCGTCAGGCAGTATGCCGACCTTCGGCAGGTGATGACTGAGGCCGTAACGGCCTGGACGGAGGACGTGAAAGAAGGCCGCTATCCGGCCGAAGAAGAATCGTACGGCCTGCCCGCATCTGTGAAGCTCGAAGAGATCCCGGACTGAAGATCCGGCCCTGACCTCGGGGCACATCTATGGAGATCATAACCAGGCAGCAGAGAATGGCTTCCGTGGCAAAGAAGCTCAGGAGGGACAATCTCGTCCTGGGATTCGTGGCGACGATGGGCGCGCTTCACGAGGGGCATCTGAGCCTGATCCAGAAGGCGAGGCAGATGTGCGACCAGGTCATCGTCTCGGTCTTCGTCAATCCGACCCAGTTCAACGAGGAAGCCGACTTCGACAAGTATCCGCGTGACCTTACTGCTGACGCGGAATACCTCGCTCCGTACGATGTGGACTACATCTTTGCACCGGAGACGTCCGATATCTACGGGGACGATTTCACGACCTTCGTCACGGTCGACGATATTTCCGACAAGCTGGAAGGTTCCTCAAGACCCGGGCATTTTCGGGGCGTGGCGACGATCGTGACCATCCTGCTGAACACGATCCGGCCGGATTTAGCGTTTTTTGGACAGAAAGACGCGCAGCAGGTGGCGGTCATACGCAGGCTTGTCCGCGACCTGATGTTCGACACGGAGATCGTCGTCATGCCGATCGTGCGTGAGGGATCCGGTCTCGCGCTTTCGTCCCGCAACGAACTCCTTTCCGAGAGCGACCGCGCGGCTGCCGCCGTCATCCACAAAAGCCTTCAGGCGGCTGCGGAAGCCTTCGAAAACGGCGAGCGGAACTCCGGTAACATCACAGACAAGGTCAACAAGGTACTCGAGTCAGAACCAAGAGCGAGAACCGACTACATAGCGCTTGTCGATCCGGATTCACTCGATCCGGTCGAGAAGGTCGGCGACGAACCGGCCTTGCTCGCCGTCGCGGTGAGGATCGGCGACATAAGGCTGATAGACAACGTCATCCTGAACGAAAAGCAGTAGATCGGTGGTCGATTGCATCCTAGCGGCCGAAAACAGGAGAAAATTATGCGAAAACCCCGCGAAATCGTACTCTTTGTCGCCTTTTTAGCTGTTTCGGCCGTGGCCGCGTCGGCGCAGAACATCGTTTTCACGTCTCTCGACGGCGACCGGATAGATGTCGAAGCACATAAAGGAAAAGTTGTCGTGATGGCGATCGGCGCAAGCTGGCTCCCCATCTCCGAGGACCAGGCCACGACGATCAACAAGCTCGCAAGGAATTACTCGGGACGTGACGACGTCGTTTTCTACTTCATCGCCACGGACTCGGCCTCAGCGAAGGACAGGAGCTTTGCCTCGGATGAAGACCTCAGAAAGTTCAAGGCCCGCACAAAGCTTGCGGTCAGCATCCTCCGCGACGCGGGCGGGCAGAGGACGGTCGAGCGCTATGACATCGACCAGCTCCCGGCCTTCATCGTCCTCGACAAACAGGGACGTCCTTCGGGAGACCCGATCACCGGAAGCGACCCGTTCGGCAAGACCGACATTTCCCAGCTGGTCTCAAAGCGGGTCGACAGCGTTTTGTAGAGATCGTTTGGCCTTCGAATTCACGAACGGCGCCTTTCCGGGCGCCGTTGTCTTTTGCGACTCAACGAAAATCGGAACCCGGAGCGCAAGCGACGGGCATAACATCGTCCATTGGCCAATGAGCATTGATCAGTGAAGAGCGCCGTAGGCGCGGCAGGTCTGTAGCAAGCGAACCCCCCCCCAAACGTCATCCGGAGCCGCGTAGCGGCGTCACGAATCGAAACCCCGAGCCCGAGTAACTTGGATAAGATCGCGGTGCCTTCTCTACGGACCTTACAGTATTTCCATAGTCAGGTCAGAAAATGCGACCCAAATAAACTCCGCGTGCTCTGCCGTTGACGTTCTTGTTCGGGATCGTTTTTCGCTGTGCTCACGGGCAGGTACAAGCCTGCCCCTACATTTTCCGTCCTAGAAGCTCTTCACTATCTCATAAACGAGGCTTACGGGCAGGCCGACGACGTTCCAGTAATCTCCACGGATCTCCTCTATGAAAAGCGCCGCCTGTGCCTGGACAGCGTAAGCGCCCGCCTTGTCCATAGGCTCGCCGAACCGCACAAGGAATTCGACCTCTTTGTCCGTCATCTCTCGGAACTTCACGCCCGTCATCTGAATACCCGAGACGACCCTTCCCGGTCCTGTATCGTCAACGCGCGTGACCGCGACGCCGGTGATGACGTCGTGCCATCGACCGGACAGGTCGCGGATCATCTGCCGCGCGTCTTCGACGTCCTCCGGCTTGCCGACGATCCTTTCGTCGATGACGACCGTAGTGTCCGCTCCCAGCACAAGCGAATTCGGGAAACGTCTCGCCACGGCCAACGACTTCTCGCGCGCGAGCCGTTCGACGTAATCGTCCGGAGCCTCGCCCTCAACCGGCGTCTCATCCACGTCCGCGACGTGCATTTCGAATTCCCACCCGACCGATCCGAGTATCTCGGATCGCCTCGGGCTCCCGGAGGCGAGGATAAGCTTCGGAAGTTCCATAATTGAATTATAAGTTCTTACACTTTAGAATTTCAGGATCGGCAAACGGCCCGCTTGGGGCATTTGAATAATAAATGGAAGGCGTTTTCAGGACAATTCCGGCATTTCTGGAAGACCGGGACCTGCCGGAACAAGTTCGCGAGGCAATCATCGTCTCGGCGTGGGGCAAGGCCGCCGGCGACGCACTCTCGGTACACGCCGTCGCGATCGGAACGGACGAGAAAACGCTCCGGATCGCCGTTCGCGACCTGATCTGGAAGCGGCATCTCGAATCGCTCTCCGGACAGATGATCTTTCGGCTCAATTCGATCCTCAGGTCCCCGGCCGTAACCTACCTGGAGTTCTTCGTCGATGAAGACACGGTAAAACAGGCGGTACGGCAAAGCGGTTCGCAATCGCTGTCGAACAAAGAATTCGAGGCACTCGCGTCGCGTGAAGAAGGTGACGATCTTAAGGAAGCCGCTGAGGAAATTTCCGATCCGGGTCTCAGAGACCTGTTCCTTAATGCAGCCGTCAACTGCCTTGCGCGAAAGAGACGCCTTTCCGGTGCTTCCGGAAAGCAGGCCGGTTGAGAACATCCTGTTATGGACGTAAAAAAAGTAGCCAAACTGGCCCACCTCAATATTTCGGACGAGGAAGCAGAGATTTACGAGCCTCAGATGAACGAGATCGTGGCTTACGTGGAACAACTCGGCGAACTGGACACTTCGGACGTCGAGCCCGCGATAGGAGGGCTCACACCCGAAGGTGAAGCGACCCACGCCGACCGCCACGACACGCTGCGCACTTCACTTTCGCAGAAAGAGGCGCTCGATCAGGCCCCTTCCGCGATCGAAGGGCATTTCAGGGTCCCGAAGGTCCTTTGAATAAACAGATCTTTATGCGATCGGGTCTCGCAATACCGCTTCTCATCGTTCTGCTCTTCGCGGCCTGCAGCGTGCCGAACTTGGAGTCCGACTCGTGCGTCGAGGCTCGCGGGGAACTGAAAAAGCTGTATTCTCTTCATTTCGACCGAGGCCGCGAGGCGGACGACTCGTATCGAAAGGAAAGAAATCGGTACCTTACGGAAGTTCTTGCACAGAGGATCGATGACAGCGGTGAGGTTGACTATCTGACCCAGACCGGCGATTTCCCGAAGGCGTTCAGAATCGGCAAATGCACCGAGACGGGAAAGGACACGTTATCCTTGGGCGTGCTCTTGTTCTGGAAGGACGCCGAGCGCGATGAACAGAGGGAGATCGAAGCCTCGATGGCAAGAACTGCCGACGGCTGGGCTCTCGAAAAGGTCGAAAAGGCGCAAGAATAAGGGAGTTATGAAAGACCGTTTGACGTTCTACCATCCGACCGAAGAAATGCTCAACGTTTCCTCGCACGGCTTCGGCCTTCTCCTGAGCGTCGCCGCGTTGTTCGCACTGATCTATTTCGCCGCCACCCGCGGAACCGGGTGGCACATCTTCAGCTTCACGGTCTTCGGCGTCAGTCTGGTCGTACTCTACACCGCCTCGACTCTTTACCACTACGTCCAGGATCCTTCGCTTCGGTACAGACTGAATGTCTTCGACCACGCCGCGATCTACGTCTTGATCGCAGGCTCGTACACGCCGTTCACGCTTCACGTTCTGGAAGGCAGCCTCGGGCTCGCCCTGCTCGGCACGGTCTGGACCGTCGCGCTGGTGGGCATCACGTTCAAGCTTTTCTTCACGGGCAGGTTCAACAAGGCATCGACCGTCGCATATGTGTTGATGGGATGGCTGGCGGTGTTCGCGCTTGAGCCGTTCGTAAGGACTTTCGATCCGGCGGGCGTCGTTTGGGTCTTCGTGGGCGGGTTCGCGTACACGATCGGGGCAGTGTTCTACGGCCTGAAAAGGATCCGCTTTAACCACGCCATCTTCCACGTACTTGTACTTACGGGCAGCGTATGCCATTTCGTGGCGGTACTCTTCTATCTGCTGCCGAACCACTGAACCTGAAGTTATGGGTGCGAAATTCAGCTACTACACAAAGAAACTGCACCGCTACTTCGGGGTGTTTATAGGGATCCAGTTCCTGCTTTGGACTGTGGGCGGTTTCTATTTCAGCTGGACGAACATCACGGAGATCCGCGGCGAACACCTTCTGGCGGAAAAGGACCGGCTTGCTTCCGCGGAGGACCTCGCCTCTCCCGGTCAAGCGGCCGAGGATCTCGTCAGATCGGGACAAGCGAAAGGGATCAGCAATGTACGCCTCGCGTTCTTGCTTGATAAGCCTGTTTACGAGATCGCGCTGGAAACCGAGAACGGTTCGAAGACGGTCCTCGCCGACGCCGGGACTGGCGAATTAAGGGGCCCGATCGAAAAGCAAGAGGCCGTCGCGATCTCTGACGCGGCGCTTGCGAAAACCTCTCAGGTCGTCGATGTCCGGCTGATCACCGAAAAAGAGGTCGGCGGCCATCACGAGTACCGCGGCAAGCCGCTTCCGGCGTGGGCGGTCACGTATTCGGAGCCTTCGGGGCTCGTTGTTTACGTAGCAAAAGACACGGGCCGGGTCGAGTCGCTCAGAACACCTTCGTGGCGGGTCTTCGACCTCTTCTGGCTTTTCCACACGCTCGATCTTTACGGCCGGGACGATATCAACAACTGGGTCCTGAGGGCATTCTCGGTGCTCGGACTGGTGACGATCTTCTCGGGTTACTTTCTTTTCTTCATCACTTCGCCCTGGTTCCGCAGAAAAAGGGACCGGGACAGTTGAAAAATGGCAATGTCCGAAGTCAATGACGCGCTGGAAGCCGCTGAACTGCTCAACCCTGAGCTGAACGCCTTTCTGTCCATCCACCGCGAGGAGTCGCTCGAGAGGGCCGAGGAGGCCGGCGAAGGCGGGCTCGCGGGCGTGCCGATCGCCGTAAAGGACAACATATGCACGAAGGGTAAGCGCACGACCTGCGGCTCCAGGATACTCGGCAATTACGAGCCGCAGTACGACGCTACGGCCGTCGAGCGCCTCCAGTCGGCCGGTGCGGTGATAATCGGCAAGACGAACATGGATGAGTTCGCGATGGGGTCGTCGAACGAGAATTCCGCTTTCGGCCCGGTCCGTAATCCCTGGGACCCGGAAAGGGTTCCGGGAGGCAGTTCGGGCGGCTCCGCGGCGGCGGTCGCGTCGGGGATCGTGAGGGCGGCGCTAGGCTCGGAGACCGGCGGATCGGTCCGCCAGCCTGCGTCGTTTTGCGGGATCGTCGGACTGAAACCGACGTACGGAAGGATCTCGCGTTACGGACTCGTCGCGTTCGCATCTTCGCTTGACCAGATCGGGATTTTTGGAAGGACGACGGGGGATGTCGCGGACGTGCTGTCGGTCATCGCCGGGAGGGACGAGAACGACGCGACGGCGGCGGACGTCGAAGTCCCGGACTACCGGACTGCGTTGAAGGAACCGATCGGGGGAAAGCGCATCGGGGTGCCGAGGGCGCTCCTTGGAGAAGGGCTTGACGCGGAGGTCCGCGCGGCGGTCGAGAGATCGCTGGAGGGGCTTGAGTCGCTCGGAGCCGAGCTTGTGGACATCGATCTTCCAAGACAGAAGTACTCGATTGCGGTTTATTACATCATCGCGACGGCGGAAGCGAGCTCGAACCTCGCACGATACGACGGAGTGAGGTACGGATTCCGAGCCGAGAACGCGCACGAGCTCCGCGAAATGTATTTCCGTACGCGCGAAGAGGGGTTCGGAGCCGAGGTGAAGCGCAGGATAATGCTTGGGACGTACGTGCTCTCAAGCGGCTATTACGACGCTTACTACGCAAAGGCGCAGAAGGTCCGCACGATGCTGAAGCAGGAGTTCTCCGAAGCGTTCGCGAAGTGCGACGTCATCGCGACGCCGACAAGCCCCAGCACGGCCTTCAAGATAGGCGAAAAATCGGACGATCCTCTGGCGATGTACCTCAGTGACATCTACACGGCGTCCGCCAATCTCGCGGGTATCCCGGGTGTCTCCGTCCCCTGCGGCCTTTCGGACGCGGGACTGCCGATCGGGCTTCAGCTTCTCGGCCCGTACTGGTCGGAAGACGTCCTTCTGAAGGTGGCATCCGCATTTGAGAAGCAATACCCGCTCGGGGAAGATCCCGGAATTCACGTTTGAGGAGGTTTGCTCGGGCGAGTGGACTTCTCGAGAGCCCCTTTCCTACCCTTCATTCGTATAAAACAGAAAGAGTCGGTACGAGTCGTACCGACTCTCTTAGCTGAACGGTGAAGTACGATTAGTCTACGATCGCGACCTGGCTCAGCGCGTAGGCGTACACGAACGCCGTTTCCTTGAGCTGGTCGTACCTGCCGCTCGCGCCTCCGTGACCGCCGCCCATGTTCGTCTTCAGAAGCACCTGCGCTTCGGAGGTCTGCATTTCGCGGACCTTGGCGGCGAATTTTGCGCCCTCCCAGTACGGGACCTGGCTGTCCTGGATCGAGATCATCACGAGCAGGTTCGGATAGTCCTGCGCTTTGACGTTGTCGTACGGCGAGTACGTGATCATGTACTCGAAGGCCTCCTTCTCGTTCGGGTTTCCCCACTCGATCCATTCTTCGGTCGTCAGAGGCAGCGAATCGTCCATCATCGTGTTTATGACATCTACAAACGGAACCTGCACGATCGCCGCTTTGTACGTCTCCGGAGACATATTGACAACGCCTCCCATCAGCATCCCGCCGGCGCTTCCGCCCTGGATCACGAGCCGGTCGGCCGACGTGTACTTGTTCTCTATCAGCCATTTTGAGCAGTCAATGAAATCGTAAAAGGTGTTCAGCTTCTTGAACATCCTTCCGTCCTGCCGCCACTTCTCGCCGAGTTCGCCGCCGCCGCGTATGTGGGCGATACCGTAGATCACCCCGCGGTCGAGAAGGCTCAGCCTGGATGTCGAAAAGTACGGCGTCATCGAGTAGCCGTACGATCCGTAGGCGTACAGCAGCATCGGCGCCTTGCCGTCGAGCTTCACGCCTTTCTTCTTCACTACCGAAACCGGTACCTTGACGCCGTCGCGCGCCGTCGCCCATACGCGTTCCGTCTCGTACTTCGTCTTGTCGTAGCCGCCCAGGACCTCCTGCTGTTTCAGAAGCGTCCGCTCGCCGGTCTTCAGGTCGTATTCGAAGGTCGAGTTGGGCGTGATCATCGAACCGTAGTTGAACATTATCGTCCGCGTGTCGAACTCGGCATTACCGCCGGCCATTCCCATCGTGTAGACGCTCTCGGGTGTATCGACACGTTTCGAAGTTCCCTTCTCCACATCGATGACCCGAAGATACTCGAGCCCGTTCTCGAGTTCGGAGACGACCGCGTGACCCTTGAAGAAGTCTATGCCCTCGATCATCACGTCCCTGTCGTGCGCGATGAACTCCTCCCAGTTCTTCTCCGAAGGGTCCTTGATCGGCGCGCGTACGACACGGTAATTCTCGGCTTTCTTGTTCGTCGTGAAGTAGAACTCGCCGTCGTAATGATCGACGCTGTACTCGTGACCCTCTTCCCTGGGGATCAGAAGCTTCGGTTCGGCCTTCGGATCGTCGGCCGGGACATACCTGAACTCGTCCATCGTCTTGGCGTTCGAGTCGAGGAAGATGTACTTGCCGTCCCGAGTACGGCCCGCGTAGATGTTGAACAGGACGTCCTTCTCTTCGAAGATCATCTCGGTCTCGTTCGCGGCCACGTCGTGACGCCAGAATTTGTCCGACCGTTTCGAGACCTCGTCTTCAGTCGTAATTAACAACGTGTTGTTGTCAGTGGCCCAGTTGACGCTGGTCACGCGCTCGATCCGGTTCGGGAGGGTCTTTCCCGTTTCAAGGTCCTTTATCTGAAGCACATACTGGCGATAGCCTGTCGTGTCGGCCAGATACGCGAGCTTTTTCGCGTCGTCGCTGACCCTCAGGCTGCGGATCGAGAAGAACTTGTACCCCTCCGCCATTTTGTTCTGGTCGAGGAGTGTTTCGGGATCCTTGCCGTCGCGGGTCCTGCTCCGAAGATAGACCGGATACTGCTTGCCCTCGATCGTTTTCGTGAAGTACCAGAAGTCGCCGTACTTGTAAGGCACGCTGAGATCGGTCTGCTTGATCCTGCCGAGCATCTCGTCATAAAGCGAATCGACAAATTTTGAATGCGGCTTCATCACCGCGTCGGTGTATTCGTTCTCGGCCGTGAGATAAGCGATGACCTCGGGCGATTTCTCCTTGTTGCGGTCGCGCATCCAGTGGTAGTTGTCGGTCAGTGTGCGGCCGTGGACGTTGGTTACATTGGCCTCTTTTCTCGGTACGGGTGGTGTCATATTGTCTTGGGCAAACGCGGCCGCGCCGGCGGCTGTGAGGACCAACGGCGCGATGGCGAATGAACGTAAGATCGTATTCATGATGCCTGCTCCTTTTAGGATCTGATCGCTTGTTCTTGCTGGCGAAGGTTCAATTCTATTTCCCGCGCTCCGGACCCGCAAGCCGGAATCCGCCGCCCGCGCCTCCTTTGAAAACTTTTGTCGACCGGGATTCGTTATCCCGGTGTTCATCAATGCCCAAGACGGAAATCTGAAAAGAGCGGTTAACACTTCGGCCGAAAGTTCCGTCCTTGTAACCAGACAGCGGAAGAGGCATTTCCGAACCGGGCACGAACCGGCCCTGACTGCCTGAGTCCGCGTAGCAACAATGTCCGAAAGCGGGATCGCACGACATCTTTTTTTCCTCCCCAAAGACGGGACCGGACGCAAGGCCTCCGAGAATGAGGCCGAATCAGACGGCGCGTCGATGGTGAGGCGTGTTCTCGAAGGTGAAAAGGGAGCATTCGATGAACTCTACAGGAAATATTCCCCGATGGTTCACGGCATCGTGCTGGCTCGCGCTCCGCGCGGCGAAGCTGAGGATCTCGTTCAGGAGATATTTCTTGCCGTTTTTAGGAAGCTCGATACGCTTAACGATCCTTTTGCTGTCGGCGGCTGGATCGCGAGCATCGCGAGGCGCTCGATCGCTGATTCGTACCGCAATTCGGCGCCGTCCGAAGAGATCTCCGAAGAACCGGGAGCCGAACCGAGGCCTGTGAACGAGGCATACGAGGTCCTTTCCGCGATCAAGGACCTTCCGGAAGCCTACAGCGAGACGCTCGTGATGAGGCTTGTCGAAGGGATGACCGGACCGGAAATCGCCGAAGCGACGGGGCTCACGCACGATTCCGTGAGGGTGAACCTGCATCGGGGGATGAAGATGCTGCGAAAGAAGCTCGGCATAGGGAGCTGAACGATGAACCAAGATTACCTGTGGAACCGGACCGGGACCGACGCCGAGATCGAGGATCTCGAGCGCAAGCTCGCGCCGTTCCGGCTGAAAGCGAAGGAAGCCCCGCGGATAATGCCAGCTTCGGAGGCGCCATCACGCCGGCGGTTCGGATTCCGGCTCGCGTTTGCGGGGCTATCTTTTGCTTCCGTGCTGGTCGCGGCCTTCACTCTCCTCATCGGTGGAGACGTGTTGACCGACCCCGCATCGCTATCTGTTTCGCTCGAGAACGGGCCGTCAAAGATCGTCCCGGTCGAGATCCCCGAGGCGCCTTCGTTTTCCTCGACATCCGAAGTCAGGGAAGCGGCTGTGAGGACCAAGCCGGTCGAACGGCGCGCCACGCCGCAGATCGATTCAAAGCCGGTTCTTCCATCGGCGGAACCTCCTTCCGAAGACCAGATGGCGAAGCTGACCAAAGAGGAGCGCGAGGCCTACGACCAGCTTTTGCTCGCGCTTTCGGTAACCACTTCAAGTTTGAAACTTGTGCAGGACAAGGCGGACGGAAACCATCTCGCCGATGACGCGCCTGCGGACGCAGAAATACCCGAAAGGAGCAATTAAAAGATGAGATCATTCAGGAAACTAACATTCGCCTTCGCAGTCGCACTCGCCGCGCTTGCATCGGCTTCGGCGGCTCACGCACAGAGCGCGAGGCTTCAGTTCGACAACCTGAACTACCTGACCGAAAAGGCCACGGAGGTTATCGAGGTGAACGTCGAGGGCAAGATGCTGGAGCTCGCGAAACGCGTACTCGTAAAGGTTAAGGACCAGGACGCGCAGAAGGTCGGCGAAGCGATCAAGGGCCTCGAGGGCATCTACGTCCGCGTCTTCCGGTTCGAGCAGGACAATCAGTACAACATTTCGGACGTCGAGACGATCAGCGCCCAGCTGCAATCGCCCGGATGGGAGAAGCTCGCGAACGTAAGAAGCAAGCGGAAGAACCAGAAGATCGACGTTTACACGATGTTCGACGGCCAGGACATAAGCGGAGTGGCGGTCATCCTCTCCGAAGACAGGGCGATCGCGCTTGTGAATGTGATCGGCCCGATCGACATCGATACGCTCGTCGAGATGAGCGGCAAGCTGAACATCCCCAAGTTCGACATCGACAAGTCAGACGACGGAAACGACTGAATCAAGAGGAGGAACTGCGATGAAAAGAAGCGGATTAAAAACCTTCGCACTTGCTCTCCTCCTGGGGGCGGCGATCGTATCGTCTGTGGCCGCATCGGCGGTTGCGAAGGGCAACGAGTTCGACAAGGTCTGCGATCACCTGGAGGAACGCTACGAGGCGAAGAAGGTCAAGGTCCCTTTCCAGTGGCTTGCGAGGGCGGCGGTCGGTGTCGTCAAGCCCGCCGGGGTGAAGAGCTTCAAGGTGACGATCTATAGAGATCTGAAGTTTTCGCGCGAATCGCTCGACGCGGAAATGCGTTGGGTGATGAGCGAGGCGTTCGATACAAACTGGACGCCCATCCTGCGCGTGATCTCGAAGAACGGCGAGCAGGTCTATATGAATATGAGGGAGCACAAGGACAACGTGAAGGTGCTCCTGGTCTCGATAAACCGCGACGAGGCGGTCGTCGTCCGGGCGAAATTCGACCCGGACAAGCTTGCAGAGTTCATCGACAACCCGAAGATCTTCGGGATCGAGCTTGATGGCCAGAATTCGGGACACTCGTAGGGGCGGGGCTTGTCCCCGCCTTTGCTGGTTGATTTGTAGGGGCGGGACCTGTGCCCGCCCTTGCTCGCGTATTCGGTCACGCCTCTTTGAACCTGGAACCTGGAACTACCGTTCCGAGATCGGGACGTACTTCATATCCCAGTTGCCGATGTACTCGGCCCTCGGGCGGATCAGCTTGTTGTTCGCGAGCTGTTCGAGGATGTGTCCCGTCCAGCCGGAGATGCGGCTGATCGCGAAGATCGGCGTGTAAAGGTCCAGAGGGATTCCCATCATGTAGTAGGTCGAAGCCGAGTAGAAGTCCACGTTCGGGTTCAGGCCCTTGTTCTCCTTCATCAAGTATTCGAGCTTCCGCGAGATCTCGAACCATTTCGTCTCGCCCGTCACCCCGCCCATCTGCTCGGAGAAACGCCTAAGCCACGTCGCGCGGGGGTCTTCAGTCTTGTAGACCGCGTGGCCCATTCCCATCACCTTTTCCTTGTTGGCGAGCTTGTTCTCGAGCCACGACTCCACATTGTCCACGCTTCCGATCTCGACTAGAGCCTTCATCACCTCTGTGTTCGCGCCGCCGTGTAAAGGACCCGCCAGAGCCGCGATGCCGCCCGTGACGGCTCCGTACATATCGGCCTTCGTGCCCGAGATGACACGCGTAGTAAACGTCGAAGCGTTGAACCCGTGATCGGCGTGAAGGATAAGGCAGACGTCGAGCATCCTCGCCTCGCTCGGATCGGGCTTCTCGCCGCGCATCATGTAAAGGAAGTTCTCGGCAATATCGAGGTCCATGTCCGGATGGACCGGTTCTTTTCCGTTGCGGATCCTCTCCCACGCGGCAACGATCGTCGGGAACTGCGCCGTGAGTTTGATCGCGGCCTCCTTCGCGCCCTCGAGCGTGTTGCCCGTTCCTTCAGGATCGTAGAAAGCGAGCGTCGAAACGCAGGTGCGAAGCACGTCCATAGGCTTGGCTTCGTGCGGGAAGTGCTTCATAAAGACAAGGATCTCAGCGGGCAGTTCGTAGTTCGCCCTGAGTTCCGTCTTCAGCCTGTCGAGTTCGTCCTGCCTGGGAAGGCGCCCGTTCCAAAGCAGAAAAATCGTCTCTTCAAATGTCGAATGCTCTGCAAGATCGTGGATGTCAAAGCCCTGGTAAATAAGAATGCCCTCTTCGCCGTTGACCTTGCTCATCGACGACTGAGCCGCGACCACACCCCTGAGACCCCCGGCAGCGGCCGAACTCTTGGCAGTTGATTCATTCGTCATTGTGTCTATACCCTTGAAAACTTGAAGATTTTTGTTTCTCCGAAGATATCATCCCCACTTTCAAGAAACAAGCGAAACGTCCCAAATCATTGGTCGAAACGGCTGTCGGCGGTGACCGGCGAGACGACGTCGCCGATTCTTGCCCCGAGAGCTTCGGCGGCGCTGTTCCGGTTGGAAGCGACCTCCAGAAGACCCGTGCTTCCCTCGATCACGAAAATGCCTCCGTCGCTCCCCTCGCCAAAATACTTCCTTCTTTCGGTTATCACAGTGCCGGCGATCTCGACCGAAGCGCCCTCCCGGAGGTCTTCCGGCCAAAGGTTGGTGATCAGATTTCCGAACCTGTCGATATGGATCACAAGGCTCGATCCGGCTTTACCGGACCCGCGTTTCCGCAATCCCGTTGCGAGTCTGACGGGACCGTTCATCGGGCTTCCGACCGATTCTGCCGCGATTCCGCCGGCGAGATGCGCCCCGACGGGACCGAACACGTCGCGGCCGTCGAATGTGCCCGAGATCCGGTCGGAAGTGTATCTTCCTTCAACGATCTCGAATGTATCGCCCTGCTCCTGGTCAAAGATAAACGACAGGAGTCCGTTGTCGGGAGCGACGAACAGGTACTCGCCGGCCCGATGGACGATCCGCTTCCGGTCCGAGCCGACTCCCGGATCGACGACGCACACGAAAACCGTCCCATTCGGAAAGTCCCTGTAACACGCCCAAAGAGAAAAGCCCGCCGACCTTATATCGTGCGGGCTTATTTCGTGAGTGATGTCGACTATCGCGGCACGCGGCTCGATCGTGAGGATCGCGCCTTTCACCGCCGCGACAAAATGATCGCCGGTACCGAAATCTGTAAGGAGCGCGACCAAGGGCGCGCCGCGGCTTTCCTCAACCATCAAGACCGTCTGCCGTCCTCTATGGGATCAATTACAGTCGGAGGGATTCTTTCTAACGCAATCCTCAAAGGCGCTGATCGCGTCGTCCAGCTCCTGTTGCGCGGTAAACGCGTCCTCCTTTGCCTGATCCACGATCAGCCGGGCCTTGTCTACCCGGTCCCGAAACACTTTCGCGTCTTTCCGCGAGTTCTCTGCCTCCGAACGGAGCGATCCAAGCACCCTGTCATCAGAATCCGCGTTCGTCGCGCTCACCAACTGCCTTTCGGTCCGCCGCGCGCGGGCCTCGACAAAGGCGGTCGTATTTTCCAACTGCATCAGCCCCAGGCAGTACCTTTCAGCCGTCGAGGTCTGTTTTCGAACCTTTTCTTCCAGGTCCCTTACCGCTTTCTGCCGTTTGGCACACTCGCCTTTGCAGTCCTTCGAAACGGCCGTGCTGTCTATCCTGACCTGCGGAACGCCGCACGCAGCGACCGGTGCGATCCCCGGGCGTGCTTCGACGGATGAATTGCCGGACAGGTCCTCGAGAAGCTTTTTGACCTCGGCCTCTGAAACATCAGGAGCAGAAGCGTCGGACTGCGAAGCGGTTATCGCGATCGGCGAATCTATCCCGATCTCCTTCGAAGGCCGGTAGTTGGCGAGCTGCTCCTTGGTCACCACATTTAGCGTGACGTTAAGTATGTCCCTTGACTGGCTGCACCCCGACTCATTCCTGCAGGTCACGCAGAAGAGCGTCACCTGGCCCTGATAACTGCGCCTGGTCAGGTTCTTAGTATCGACGGTAACGGGAACGTTCTCCGTGCCGCCCCCTCTGACCGTGACAGAATCCCTGGCAAAATCGAGAAAGGTTACGTTCCGGCCCGTGATCCTGAACTCGTGCGATTCGCGGCATCTGTTCTGCACACTGATGCGGCTCTTGCCGATACTGTCCGCAACGAAAGTGATCTTCCATATGAACTGCTGCGGTATCTGCGCCGCGGCGGCATATGTGAACAGGAAAAGGAACAGGACCGAGACAAACAACTGTTTCATTTCATTCGCTCCGGGAGAGAATAATGGGTCAAGGGATCGGAAAATCCGGGGTTCCGATCTTGGTTCAGATCCACTTAATTGGTTGCAATATTAGCACTATAGGCGGAATCTCCAAAGCTTCTTGCCGGAAGAAAAAACCGCGAATCCGGTCGCGGCGTTACAAGGAGAAAATAACGACGCCCGGATTCGCGGTAATGAACGGTGCGGCCGGCTCGGCCGGGCGGCCGCACCAAGGGAAACAGAACACTACACGGCGGATCCTATTCGAAACTAGCGGATCTGGGTCTCGTACGCGGTCTTGATCCTAAGCTGCTGCTGTTCGGCGAGCCTTATGTACTCTCCACGCTCTACGACCACTGCTCCGACGCCGAATGCCGCTCCCAAACCGGCGCCGACCGCTGCACCGACGGGCCCGCCGACGATAGCGCCTATGATCATACCGCTTCCGGTCGCCGCGCCGAGCTTGATCGAATCTTCCTTGTAAGGCCTCTGGCCCTCCACGGTGCCTTCGTTATCTACACGTTTGACGTTGTCGCCCTTCAACGGTACCACCTCGATGATGAACGCGTTGAAGTTGGCCCAGCGGTTCTGCGAGAGGACTATCCGGTCGAACGAAAGCACGAGTTCAGCGCGTCTCTTCAGGCGTCCCGGCTTGCGGTTCTTCGCGACGCGGCCTTCGATTATCGCTCCACCGATCTCCGAAGGCGAAACCACCCGCACCTTGAACGCGTCGCCCTCGCGGAGGACCTCTGTGTCCATTTCTTCCAGAAGCTCGACTACCAGTTCGGTTTCGGCAGGGATGATGATGATCTCGTCGCCCGTGTACGCTGGTTTGTTCGGCAGCGACGCCTTGGTCATCATCGGAGTCCCGTCGTTCACCGGAGGAACCGGATCGTCGTACGGTTCCATCGCAGATTGGTCGGCGGCCGTAAGCGGTCCGTCACCAACGATCGGCTCATCGTCCGGGAGCACGGCTTCCGCGACGTCGTCAACAGGCGTGTCCGGGACCGGAACGTCAAGGAGAGGCGGTGAGTCGACGACCGGCTCGACATTCACCTCGCCGCGATAGGCAAGCGAATCCGGTATCAAGGATTCGAACTTCTGCTTGCCGTAACCGGCCTCGTAGCCCTTCTCGAAACCCTGTTTGTATCCGTCGCGGTAGTCCTCGAGCCTGCCGTAGTCCTGGTTATAGGCTCGGTCGGCGCTCGTGTACTCCGGATGGCGCATGTAGCTCTTGGCAGCGTTCTCTATCACGTCACGGTATCCGGACATGTATCCGTCGGAATATCCTGTTCGATATCCGCGCTGAAGAGCGATTTTTGAATCTTGGGCGGCAGCTTCGGTGACTGCCAGGGAAAAGGAAGAGATGGAAACGAGGGAAAGGCAAAGGGCGAAAGCTACAAAACTTCTGGCTAGCTTCATTGGTCCTCCTTATCAAATAGCAAAGAAATGTAGTGTCCTCTGAGGGTTATACACTATGACCTGAGAAATTACAAGAACATATTTCCCGTTGTTCGGCCGCCCACAAGGGCGACAGGGCGGCGTAATTCGAAGGCGGCCTGACGGCTGATCGAACGCGTGTGTCAAAACGTCACGCGGTCGAGTGTCGGTCTTGATATCCGGCCGCTCCAGACGTTCTTTTCTGTCCGGGAGAGTAAAGGGGAGAGGGTGGCGGCGGTGTCGCGACCGCCGCCTGCTTTCCGCAGTTACAAGCAACTATAAATGCTTTGGAGGAGCTATTTACTAGAAACTCTTGCGGAAAAGGTATGAAGCTCTTATGAAAAAAGTGCGGCTGTTCCGCTCGAACCGAGGCTCGAACTGGCCCGTCAGTGGGCTGAAGCCGTTGTAATTAAACGAGTCGTTGTAGCCCACGTAGAATGCGGTCCCGGGGTTCGGATTCCAACCGAACAGCATCTGCCCCGCCGCTCCCCGTCTCAGCGTGTCGTAGTCCCATCGGATCCTCGTAAAGATGAACCTCGTGAACTGATAGGTCGAACGAAGCGAGAAGATGTTCGTGTCGTACGCGTCCCGCCCGGTGTCGTTCCTTGTCAGCCTGCTCTTCCGGTAGTTGAAAGAGACCTGAAGCGGATCGACGGGTTTGTAGTTTAACCCGGCTTCCAGATCTAACTGCCTCCCCTTGCCGGGATCGATGGCGGGATAATCGCCCGCCGTGTCCGGGTCGTGCAAGAACCTTGCGAGGAATTCGAGGTACGGAGGGCTCACGCGGTCGAAGACCGGCCCCGCGCCGAAATCGAAGTCAAGCGCGTTCCAGGTCGTCCCGATGAAACCGTAAGCCGAGAACTGCTTGTTAAAGGTTTTGTTGATGTTGAACCTCGCGAAGGCCTGGTGAGCGGATCTGAACGGCTTGCTGAAGAAAGCGCCGTTGCGGACACCTGGAATGCGAGCAGGACCGAACTCGTCCTCGTAGATCTTCTCGAAACCATACCCGCTTTCTGCGTATACGAACGTGTTGCCCTGAAGCGAGATGTTGACGTTAGCGCCTGCCACGCCTCCCTGCCTGCGGCCTTTCCAGTCGAACGACATCCTCGCGAACTGGTTGGTGTTGATCCTTATGATCGGGGCGTCGGGCCTCGATTTAGTGCTGAACCTATTCGCGCCAAAGATCGTGTTCGTGTTCGTGCGCCTCGTGAATCCGGCGTCCGCCCTGTAATCGCTCGATCTGCCGACCGCCTCTATAAAATACCCGTGCCGGTCCGTCGTGTAGTCGATGCTGATGTAGTATCCGAGTCCGTTGCCGGTCCTGTATTCGGACCTGTTCGCTTGAGGATCGTAGAAGTTACGCCTTGTATGGGTCCCGAGAACCTGGAACTTGGTCACGGTCTTCGAATTCAGCTTGAAGGTCCCGTCAAATCCGCCTGTGAAATTGCGGTTCCTGGGGAACACCCTCGCGGTGCTGAAGAAGCCCACGTTGTGCTCCTTGCCTATGTCACGCTTCAAACGAAGGATGCCGAAATACGCATTCTTGTCGAGGAACTCGTCGCTGGGCCTGAAGTCCGGGTCCGGGTCGTTCCTTTCATCCTCGGAAAAGTTTCCCGGAGCGTTGTCCGACGCTAGCAGGAACCCGAACGAGTTCTTCCCTATCTTGCCGGTCAGCTTCGCCGCCACGTCGGGATCGACGATCGTCCGCGAGTAGAACGGCTGAAGAGGCGACTGGAAGATCTCGACGGCTTCAAGGAAAAACGGCCTCTTTTCGGCAAAGAAGATCGGGAACCTTTGGTTGGCGGTCACGACCGGCGCATCTGCCTCGATCTCCGCGAAGTCCGGATTGATCGCCGCGTCCAGAGTGATGTTCGAGGAGATCGTGTACTTGATGTTGACTCCTATGTCGTGTTCGACGGGATCGTTAACGAACCTGCCCGGATCTATCGTGCCGTTTGGGTTGAAGATCGGGTGGTAGGGATTCGCCGCAGCGGCCGAGATCGGAATCGTCCGCTTGCGCCTACCCGTCTGCGCAAGGGTGACGCTGGGAACGATCTCGAGCGTCCTCTCGGCCTTGATCTCGTTGAGCCCGGTGATTCTTCCGTGCTTGATCAGGAAACCCGAGACGTTGCGGTCATCCGGCATCCACGAGTCGAACTCGTCGTTCATCCGGTCGATGTTCCTCGCGGCGTTAAAGCCCCAGAACTTGCCCTCGCCCGCCGTGTATCGAAGCGACTTGAACGGTATCTTGACCTCGACCGACCAGCCCCAATCCTGAATGACGCCCTTCGACTCCATCACGATATCGACCGAGAAATCAGCTCCCTGGCCTTCGGTGAAGATGCCGTCCTGCTGGATCCCGAGCGGGTTGAAGCCGAGCACGTATGCGCGCCGCTGATCGTCGTACGTGTCTAGCCACACGCGGACGTTGTCCTCGCCGAAAACGTTGTCGCGTTTGGCGACCGTAGCACGGATCTTGTCCGGGTCGTCCCAGCACTTGAAAGCTATATAGAGGTGCTTCTCGTCGTACATCACCAGCACGACCGTGGGCTTCGTAGGGGCGATATTGTCGCCGGGGAAGGTCTGGTAGAAATCCTTGAATACCGCCGCGGTCAGCCAAAGCTCTTCATCGATGCGGCCGTCGATCGTGATCCCGCTGTCGGCGGGGATCTTCGGCACCGTAACCGGCCTTAGTTTCTCGGCCGGGACGTCGACCTTTCCCACCCGGACGGTTTCAGCCTTGGCAGCGTCCGCAGGTTCCGCGGCCTTTGCGGATTCGCTGTCCGCACCCGTCTGTGTCTGGCCGTCGCCTCCCGTCTGGCCAAAAGCGCTGGCCGCGAGAATCAGTATCGCGGCGATTGAAAGGAACTTGCACATAATTCAACCTGGACCGAAAGGAGGTCCGTTCGGCGTCCTCTTGACGAAAGACGGTCTTAGGGAATGATCGGGGACAGGCGGGTTATGGTTTTATGTAAGAGTACGGTTTATTCAGCCTGTCCGATCGTCGGCCCCTTTCGCCTTTTCAGGACCAGAGGTTTCTTTTTGCCTTAGGTTTCAAAAGGAAACTTCAATCTGCGGTTTCCGGTCACAAAACTAACGAATCGCATCTGCAAAGGTTCCCCGGAATGCCTCAGAAGTTCGCGGCACTCCTGGGATCCAAGGCGATTTAGTTGATGAACATAGAGCTCTTCGGCCTTACCTGAAGAGCCCCTTCCTGGTCCTGGAAGTTATAATGAGCCGAGCCCTTGCCGATCTTCCAGGTAAGGTCGTCCTGCTTGACAACGTTCAGCGGACCCAGCCTGAAAGTGGTTTCGTTGACGGCCACCGCGTCCTTGAGATCGACCTCGCAGGCCTTGATCAGCGCGTCCGCGTCGTCGGGAAGCGTCAGATAGACATTTCCCTCGCCCTGCTCGGCCTTGATCTTCTTGAAGTCGCCTTCAAGGTGCAGATCGCCTTCGATACCGCGCGTGGTCAGCACACCAGAGAACCCGATCACACGGATCGTGCCGGTCGCGTCGGAGATGCTCAGCGTCCCCATTGAATCGCGGACGTTGACCGCGCCGTTGCTTCCCTGAAGCTCAAGATCACCTGTTGTCCCTTCCAGCCGCACCTCTCCGTCCGTGATGATGCGGAGATCCGACTTTTTTGGGACGAATACCTCCAGGCGGACCTTGTTCAAAAACTCGCTGTCGGTCCGCGCGGGGGAAACGGAATTCTTTACGACAAGCTTCACTTCCTCTCCGACCTTGATAGTATCGACCTTGACGTCGCCGTTGTCCTGGTTGCGCTTGAGGCGTGTGACGGAGTATTTGACCTCCTGCTTGTCCCAGCCTCTTATGGTGACCGCACAGCTCTTCGCGTCGACGATCACCTTCGGCTTGCCCGACACCTCGAACGAACCGCTCTTTTCTTCAATGAACGGAGACCTTCCCATGTAAAGGGCCTCCGACGCGCGTGCCAGTTCAGCCCCGAGCCTGTTACGCTCCGATTCGAGTTCGACAGCGAGCTTTTTCCTGTCGAGCGCCTCCGTTGCCTTCCGGATAGCCTCAGTACTGATCGTGACCTCCGGCACCGAGACCGCGATGGCCGATTCGAAAGCCTCCATCGCCTTCTCGACCTCCTTGCCGGAGAACTCTATCTGCGCCTCGGATTCTTTCATTGCGCGCTCGAAGTCGCGGTTGATCCGCTCCAATTCGAACTCGAATCGCGACTCGAAAGTGTCGTCGAAGTCGTCAGCTGTTTTCTGCGGAAGAAGGTCGACCGCGGGATTCGGCGTTCCGCCGTCGTTCTTTCGCCCGATCACGATTCCGCCGTTCACGCTGTTCAGCTTGATCCTGACCTCGCCGGTGCCGATACGGCCGTAAAGATCACGGCCGACATACTTTCCTTTCCGAACCGGAAGCCCGAATTCGTTCGTGATGTTACCGTTAACCGAATCGGCTTTCACCGTGGCGTTCGTGTTCGAGGGAAGGTCGAGCTTTACCGTTCCGTTGACCGTGCTCAGCGCGATCGTCGAATCGCCCGTCAGGTTCTCAAAATCCGCGAGCACCGTCCCGTTTACCGTCGACAGACGGGCGGTGCCGCTCAGATTCATTCCCTTGACCGCGCCATTTACCGCGGAAACGTCCGTAAAGGCCGTCATATTCGAGACATCCACCGAACCGTTGATGGTCTCGATGTCGCTAAGCCGGGCGGTCCTCGGGACCTTCAATCTGAAATCGACGGAAAGTTTGGCGTGCTTGCGGCCGTCTTTGCCGTCTTTGTATCTTTCGCGGTTCGGCTTGTACTGCGTACTCACCCTGAACTTGTTCTGCGTTGCCTCGATCTCGATCTCGACGTCGCTGAGGCGCTCCTTCGTATCTGCTATTTTCAAGGCCACGAGCTGGATCTGCGGCGAGTCCCAGGCCTCCACGACGATCGAACCGTTGATGTTCGAAACCTCGATCGTGCCGTCGGAACTGAACGGATACGTTTGCTCGAATCTTTCGGTTTCATCGAGGACGACGGGCATAGGCGCCGTCGGTCTCCTCGTTTCGCTGAACTGTTCGTAGACGTGCAGGCCGCTCCCGGATGAGAACACCGCGCCCGCCAGCAGCATCGTTGCAAACCAAGACATAATTGCTTTCTCCTGAAATCGCTTTTCTGAGAGTTATTGAGCGGAAATAGGTTATCTGGGTAGTTAACACCGCTCCCCGGCGGTATCTGACAAATTTTTTCCGCCCGGTCCACTCCGACGAAGCCGGATCCGGGACCCTCCCGCGCCTCGAACCTGACGCTTCGAACGGCCCTTTTCCGACCGGCCGACCGAATTTACTTTGGGGACCTTATTTGTTATTTTACTGTATTCGGTTCGGCCAAGTTCCGGAGAAGAAGACCAATGCTGAAATTTACCAAACTGCATATCCTGCACGACGCCGAGGACCTTGGCAAAAAGCGAACGACCGGCGTCTCGCTCCATTGCCACACAGAGCAATCCATGGAGATGCTGGACTTCATCCCGCATTATGCCGACCGGCTTCCGATCATAAAATTCTTTTGGCGCAGGGAGCGCAAGAACTTCATGAAGCGGGAAGGCAAAGGGATCGATTTTTCGACCGCTTACTGGTCGCCTCCGCTTCCGCCCGGTATGGTCTACGGCATCGAGAAGAAGCAGATCGAGGAGGCGGGGCTCGCACCGCTCGTGTCGCTTACCGACCACGACAGCATCGCGGCGAACCTTGAGGTCAAGGAAAGCGAGGGCGATACGCACGCGCCGATCTCGCTTGAATGGACGGTCCCGTTCGAGTACGGGTTCTTCCACGTAGGGGTCCACAATCTCCCGACCGACCGCGCACAGGCGATCACGGAAGACCTCCTCGCATTCACGTTCAGCGGAGACAAGGAACCTGACAAGAAACGGCTGCACGAGCTGTTCGGCATGCTAAGCGAGATGCGCGAGGTCCTCGTTATCCTGAACCACCCGCTTTGGGACATCAAGATCGTTGGCCAGGAGCGCCACGAGATCCTGCTAAAGAACTTTATAAAGGAATTCGGCAGGTGGATACACGCCTTCGAGATCAACGGCTTCAGGTCCTGGTCGGAGAACAAACGGGTGCTTGAAATGGCGGACGCGCTCGGCTTTCCGATCGCGACCGGCGGAGACCGTCACGGATGCAAGCCGAACACCGTGATCAACCTGACCGACACTCAGACATTTGAGGAGTTCGTCGATGAGATCAGGATCGAGCGCAAGAGCGAGGTAGTCCTGCTTCCCGAGTACAAAGAGCCCCTGCATTCGCGGCAATTGCAGTCCTTCTCCGAAATACTCAGCCATTACCCCGAGTTCGAAGAGCACCGGCGGCGCTGGTTCGACCGGTTCTTCTTCGATATAGGAAACGAGAAGGGACTCGTGCCTCTTTCGGCCCACGGCTGGAAAAGGGGCGGCCCGGCGTGGCTTCGAGGGGCGATCTGGACACTCGGCTTTCTCGGAGGCGAGAAGATGAGGCCGGTGTTCAGGCTCGCGAGAAAGCGCGCCGACCGCGTACCTAAGAAACTGGAGGACGCCGGATTCGTCATTCCGGATGTGGAAGAGGTGATGGCAGGCCTCAGGCAGTCCCAGACCTCAGCGGGGACGCCCGGCTAGGCCGGGAACAAAAGTTATTTCGCAAACTTGAGGGCGGTCGTTGACCGCCAAATCTTTTTTAGGCCCGGACGCTTACCGAGATCAAGGCACCGGGCCTTTGCTCGAAGAACGCAGAAGTGAGCAAAGATATCCGTGTCGCGTACTTCCCGGATTCGTTCCACGAAGTCAACGGCGTCGCTATGACAAGCAAGAAGTTTATCGCCTACGTGGAAAAGCGAGGATACCCTTTCCTGTGCGTTCATGCCGGAGAAAGGACCGAGAGCCGGAAGAAAGGGACCATCGAGTACTTCTCACTCAAGCGCTCGCCTGTGGCTTTCCCGATGGACGAAGGACTGAAATACGATCCGCTTTTCCAGAGACACAATAACCGCGTCCTCAGAACGCTTATGGATTTCCGACCCGATGTCATCCATATCACCGGTCTCAACGACGTATCGATCATCGGCGCTTACCTCGCGTGGAAACTCAACCTTCCGTTGTTGGGCTCGTGGCACACGAACCTTCACGAGTTCGCCGCGCGGCGGCTTACAAGCGTGTTCCGGTTCCTTCCGGGAAGAGCCTCGCAATGGATCACGGACTTGGCCGAACGCCAGATTCTCAAAGGCGCGATTCTGTATTACAAGATGCCGAAGGTGCTGCTTGCCCCGAACCGAGAACTTGTCGAGATCCTCGAAGAGGGCACTGGACGCGAGACTGACCTGATGGCGCGCGGGGTCGATGTAGTGAAGTTCGATCCCGTGAAGCGCACCGTCAGCGACGGCAAGTTCAGGATCGGATTCGTGGGCAGGCTCCGCGCGGAGAAGAACGTTCGCCTTTTGAAGGACCTCGAAGACGAGCTGATAAAGGCGGGCGCGGCAGACAAGTACGAATTCCTGATCGTCGGCGCGGGAAACGAGCGCGTTTGGCTCGAGGCGAACATGAACAACGCCGTTTTCACGGGCTTCCTCGACGGCGATCGGCTGTCCGAGGCCTACGCTAACATGGACCTGTTCGTCTTTCCGTCCGAAACGGACGCTTTCGGAAACGTGGTGCAGGAAGCGAACGCGTCAGCCGTCCCGGCGCTCGTCACGGACAAGGGAGGACCGAAGTTCATCATCTCGGAAGGGCTTAACGGATTCGTCTGCAGTAACGTCGGCGAGTTCGCGAAGCACGCGCTGGACCTGATGGACGATCGCGAGACATTGTTGAGAATGAAAGAGTTCTCGCGGAACTTCGCGTTAAGCAAGAGTTGGGATTCCGTCTTCGACAAGGTCTACGAAACCTACCGCCGGTGCATTTTTCTGAAACGGAACGAGGGAAATACTGAAGCGGTCAGGCAGGCATGAGCTCATCGATTCACGAAATTCACCGCTCCGTCGCGGACGCCGAGAATTTGGAATCGGTGCACGATGAGGACATATCGGTCGGCGACGTCGTCCTCAGCCTGATCCAACACCCGCTCCAAATCCTGACACGCTGGAACTGGAAATCCGCGATGATGGGCGCGCTTCTTAGGGCGTCCTTCTATTTCACGGTTTACAAGGCGAGCAGAGAATCCTGGCTGGTGACGATGACGGCCGTCCTGGTCGAGCTGCTGTTCCGTTTCTTCACTTCCGGCATTTCCGGAGCGCTTGTCCAGTCGTTCAGGCGCGCAAAGCCCGCCTGGCTGGCGACGGCGATCGTTACCGTTTCACTTCCGATTTTCAGTCACACAGTCGAGTTCTTCACTCACTGGACTCAGGAGAAGTACTTCGACAGTGTTTTCGCGCCGTCGATAAACAACGCCCGCGAGAGGGCCTTCGCCGTATCCGTACTCGTATCGGTCATCTCGGCGATGTTCAACATTTACATAATGAGGCACGGCGTCCTGCTTGTCGGCGCCGGATCGGACACAAAGCCGCTCTGGACCGACCTAAGGAGCGTCCCCTGGCTGGTCATCCAGTTCGTATCGTTCCTTCCTTCGCAGATACTCCGGTACATCGACCGCGGTCAGATCATCCATGCCGCCGGCGTCTTTCTTTCGTTCGGGCTTCTCGTCGGCGGCCTTCTGGGGATCTTCCGCGGAAAATTTTCTTGGGCGTTCGCTACGGGGCTCGGATCGTGGGCGATCCTGTTCGTGTTCACGATCTTCGTCTTCATCGTCAAGACCGTATATCGCCGTTACTTCAAGAACGCCTGAACGGACCCCAACCGGTTTCCAATGTCAGATCCACCAAAATCGGTCCACATCACGAACTACTATCACAAGGATTCGGGAGGTATCAGCACGTCCTACAACGCATTGCTGGCCGCCGCGGCGCGTCACAAGCGACCGGTGACGCTGATCGTTCCAGGCGAGGCCGAAGAGGTGGAAGAGGTCAACGAATACGCGAGGATCTACTACGTTCCGGCACGCAGGTCGGTCGCGTTCGACAAGCGCTACCGCGTGATGATGCCCTGGCAGTACATGCTTCGTGGTTCGATCATCCGTAAGATCCTTCTGAAGGAGAAACCGGACATCGTGGAGATCACGGACAAGTACACGCTCAGCATCTTCGGCCCGATGGTCAGCCGAAATAGGTTCAAGTTGCTCGGAAGGCCTGTGCTGGTCCATTTTTCGTGCGAGCGAATGGACGACAACATCGGTTCGTTCATCGCCGGAGGAAGGCTCGGAGAGTGGTTCGCGAGGCTCGTGATGGGCTGCTACAACTTCCCGTCCTTCGACTTTCACATAGCGAATTCACCCTACACGGCGGAAGAGTTCGAGAGATCGGTGTTTCGGAGGTTCAATCGGAAGCGTCCGAGGTGGTTCCTCAACTTCTGCTGGAGGTTGTTCAGATCGCCGATGGTCCCCGTGCGCGAGAGAATACATATCTGCCCTCGCGGAGTCGAAGAAGGCCGGTTCTCTCCTGAGAACAAGTCTCCGGAGAGAAGAAAAGAGATGGCTGAACGCGCCGGCGTCCCGGAGGACGCGGTGCTGCTGCTGTACGCCGGCAGGATCTCGCCCGAGAAGAACATCGCACTTCTCGCCGAGACGATGAAGCTTCTGACGGAACGGGGCGATCGCGACTACCGCCTGCTGGTGGCGGGAGCCGGGCCGCTTGAAGGTTGGCTTCGAAAACAGGCAGAGAAGAAGATGCCCGGTAAGATCAAGCTCCTTGGGCATCTCGACAAGGACACGCTCGCCGGCTACTATGCGAATGCCGACGTATTCGTCCATCCGAACCCGAAAGAGCCGTTCGGAATAGCGCCGCTCGAAGCGATGGCGTCCGGAGTGCCGGTCGTCGTTCCGAACGCCGGAGGCCTGCTCTTTTACGCGACCGACGAAAACACGTGGCTGCGCGAGCCCGAGGCAGAGCAATTCGCGTCGGCGGTCGAAGAGATAATGTCCGAACCGGCGCTTCGCGGAAAGAAAGTCGCGGCGGCGCTGAAAACCGCCGAAGAGAACACGCGCGCGAGGTCCACCGACAACCTGATCGCCACATATGACCGGATGCTCGAAGATTTCAGAAGCCGGAACGAGCTGTTCACAGATAACGAAGCCTCGAAAAAGTTCGATTATTCAAAGTTGGTCGAAGAGGACCCCTAGGGAGTCTTCCTGAACTCGGCGATAAAGGAATAGGACTTATAGAGGCTTGTGACCTTTAGCGATCCGGCCCCGGTCCGCTCGAGGTGCTTCAGATGCGGGATCAGGTCGGGCTTGTACTGTACGTGGAACTTCTTCAGCCACGCCTGCAGCGCCTTGCGGAACCAGACGGGCATCGAACGTTGGTCAAAGAAATCCACGACGTACATCGAATGACCGGCACGTAGGTTCTCCAGCGAATTGGACAGCGCGTCCTCCCAGGTGGGGATCATCGAGATCGAATAGGAAAAGAAGATCGTGTCGAACGGGTCCTCGAGCCGGAAGGTCTCCGAATGCGAGAAATCGTCGGCGAGCGCACGTGCGAGATGCAGGTTGCGGAGGGACTTCGATTCCTTCCTCTTCTCCGCGTTCCGAAGCATTTCGCCCGAGGCGTCCAGCCCGTAGAACCTTGTGTCGGGATATTTCCTCGCAAGGATCTCGAGATTCCTTCCCGTCCCGCATCCCACCTCCAGCACGTCGTCTCCTTCAGAGATCCTCATCTCCGAGATCAGACGGTCGCGGCCAAGCAGGTAATATTTCCGCGACGCATCGTAGAAGTGCCGCTGGAAGCGGTACATCTTGTCCATCTTGGTGTACGCGCTGTCGGAGGGCATAGATTTCTACCGTAGGGAGTAAAGGTGAAAGCCGCCGTAGATCGACGCGCGGTCCTCCTTGAAAAGCTCCCGCGAGAGCTCTTCGTGATCTTCGAACCGCTCGAGAAGTTCTTCAGGCAATGCGTTCCCGATCGGCGAAAGCCTTCCCGCCGTCCGGAAGATCACACGGGCGCCCGGTTCCGATCTCTCGGCGATCAGGCCCCATAGCTCGGCGATCATTCCGGGTTTCATCCAGTCCTGGGCGTCAAGGAAGACAAATCTGTTAAACGAGCCGGCCGGGTTATCGCGGATCTCGTCGGTGACCGATCCGACCTTTGCGGAGATCCGGTCCGCCATCGAGCGAAGCCTTTTGTAATTCTCTTTCTTAAGATACTCGGGCAGAGCGGTGCCGTGTTCCGTATCGTACCTTCTCGCCAGCGCCTGCCAGGCGAAGTAATTGTCCTCGATCGGGAAACCGGCCGCCAGCCGCTCGGTTCTTTCACGGTATATGTCGATCACGGACCCTTCGCCGTCGAGGTCTCTCTTCAGCTCTTCGTACTGCTGGGGCGGGATTCCTAGCCCGAAAAGAGTGACCGGCATTCTGCCGATCGCCCGGATCAGCTTCGAATCGAAGAAGGGCGCGATGTGCTGCTCGTACAGCTCCTTCTGTTCCTCGACGCTGTTCGCTCTCAAAACTGCTTCGGGATCGCAGCCGAGTTTTCTCGAAAGGCCGTGGAAGAAGCGAAGAAAATAGCCGTTTCGCGAATGGTCGTAGATCCCTCGGCCTGTAAATAGATCGATCCGTCGACCGCGCCTGATCCTGTACTTCCCTTTCCAGTATTCGCGGGTCTCTGAGTCCAGCGCCGGCGCGATGTACTTTTCAAAGTTCTCTACGTTCTTCTCGCCCGAACCCTTCCCGAAGAACGCGAAGTAAGACTCGTGATCCTTTAACGTCCTTAGCGCGGTGATCTTGAGCTTCAGAAGCGCGATGTGATGCCGGTTCAGATCGACCGCCGTAACCGAACGCGGCCCCGCGAGAAGGTAGTTCATCGCGTTGCATCCGCCGGAAGAGATAGTGAGCACGCGGGAATCTTCGTCGAGCGCGAGAGCCTTCAGATCGACCCTCGGGTCTTCCCAGATCTGGTTGTAAACGAAAGCGTCGAACCAGATGGAGAAGAGCCTCTGAAGAAGGCCCTCGCGGGTTCGGCCGTTCTCGTTGGCCACAGCGTCGCGCAGAAGCCTTTTGCTTTGGGCGGAAGTCATTGGCGAGGATTATATCCCAAACGCGCGGGGCACGCTCCGTCAATGCGAACCGCGGTAATGGACTTGTAACAGGAAATCGGCGATAGATGTCATTCGTTGACCATCACCTCGACGGGATCGATGTCCGAAGCACGCCAGGCGGGATACAGCGCGCCGACGAGGCTTCCCGCGATTGCGATCGTGATTGCGGTCGCGACCCACTCGGCGCTGAACGTGAACGGCAGTTCCCACGCCGCCTCGATGGCGAGCGAGGCAAGGATCGATACCGTAAAGCCTATGATCACGCCGAAGACCCCGATCATAAGCGCCTCGCCTTCTATCACCCTGATGATAAGGGATTTGGAGGCCCCGAGAGATTTCAGGATCCCGATCTCCTTTCGGCGCTCGGTGATCGTCGTGTACATCGAAAGCAGTACGAAGATCGTGCTGACGAAGGCCCCAAGCCCGACAAGGACCTGAAGAAAAGTGTTCAGCCCGGGCACACGGTCCTGGGCGTCGATGATCAGGTCGCGCGTCAGATTGACCTTGTTGCCGGGCAGTGCCTCGTTGATCCCCGCCGCGACCACCGCGGGGTCGGCGCCGTCCTCGACCTTCACAAGGATGTATGTGCACATCTCGGGAGCCTGCAGATTCTCCTGCATTTCTTCAAGCGTCAGCTTTATCCTCGAGCCCGAAGGCGGAGCGAATTCCCCTACGATCTTGTAGTCTTTCCCGAAGATCTCTGTCGTGCCGCCAAGCTTCAGCCCTTTGGCGCGAAGATGGCGCTCGTCGACGACGACCTCGTCGTTGGCCTGCGGAGCGCGGCCTTCGACGATCCCTATGCCGTTCATTTCGGAGAATGGTCCCCATTCAACTCCGTCGATCTGCTCGATCCCCCACCGCGCGTTTGAATTCGCCGAGATGTACCGGATCACGGGCACCGTCGCCCGGACGCCTTCGATCTCGAGAAGCCTTTCCTGGTATCGCGTGCTGACGTTCGCGTTCGAGCTGGTGATGCCGGTCGAGCCGGGCCGCGTAAAAACGATCTCCGCCTTCCAGTTCGCGGCGCGTTTCGCCATGTCGTCGGTCATACCGCGGGCAAGTCCGGTAAAAAGCAGGACGAGCACGACGCCGAGCGCCACGCCGATGACGCTGATGAGCGTCCTGAAGGGACGTACACGGAGATTTGCGAGGATCAGTTCGAGCATACTGCGAAGTGATTATTCTATTGACAGGAGAAGGGGAAAGTAAAAAGGAAAAAGTAAAAAGTAAAAAAGCGAGAGACTCAGGACCGGTTTGGCAATGTGATCGCGGATTTGGTCTCCGTTTAGAAACAGGCCCTGCGCACTCTACGCTTTTTTACTTTTTACTTGCTCCTTTTTACTTTTTACTTTTACCTTTTACCGCAAGCCATATCCCCCCCAGGATCAGCACGCTCGCGATGGCAAGCCTCACCGACAGAGACTCGTTCAGAAGCACCAGCCCGCCGGCAGCCGCGATCACCGGAACCGAAAGCTGCACCACCGCCGCACTTGAAGAAGTGTGGCCCCGAAGCGCAGCGTACCAGACTGAATATCCGATCCCTGACGCGACCGCTCCCGAAAGCACCGCCCACAAGACGCCGTACGACGTAAAGAAGAACCCACCGACGAACGGGACCGATGCCAGAAGGACGAACGGCACGGCGAGAATAAAGTTCCCCGCCGTCTGCGCCACAGGGTCCGAACTTCCCTTTCCTCTCAAAGTGTAGAATCCCCAGGCGATCCCGGCCGCGGCCATCAGAAGCGTGCTGATCAGCGAAGGCGATTCAAGACCCGGGAAGACAAGGTAAACAAGACCTCCGAGCGCGACCGCGAGCCCGATCCATTCAAGCGCGCCCGGCCTCTCTCCCTTCGCGAGCCCGTAGATCAGCATCGTCGCCTGAACGCAGCCGAACAGGATCAGCGCGCCGGTCGCGGTCGTCAGGCCGAGATAGGCGAAAGAGAAGCAGATCGCGTAACCGAAAAGGAAGAATGCTGAGAGGACGTTTCCGCGCGTGAACCTGCCGCGGAGTCCGCCTCGGTCGCGGCTCCGGGTCAGGAGAATGATCGCCGAAAGAACCGCCGCCGCCGAGGCGATGCGGATCAAAGTGAAACCCGCCGCGTCGATCTGCCCGGCGCCGAGCGCGAGCCGGCAAAGTATGGAGTTGAAGGCAAAGCAGCCAAGTGCCGCCGTGGTCAGCAGGAAGGTTCTCAGAAGCGCCTCACGAAAGGCCCAAACGGTCTTTCACAAACTCGTAATCGCCGGTCGTGACCTCGATCGGATTGCCGTAGGGATCGCTGAAGTAGATCGACCAGGATTTGGAGTGATCGGAGATGTCATCCGCCGTGACGGTCCCGCCGCGGCGGGCCGCCAGCCGGAGTTCCGGCAGACGGCCTATGAACTCCGCGAAGTCCTCTCCGCTGACGCCGAACGCGACGGTGCTCTGGTTGTCGGATTTCTCCGGATCCCTAGCGAAAAGCGCGACGCCCGAATTCCCTCCGTCGCCGGAGATCGTCAAAGGTCCGCCGCCGGCCGTCCAGCCTTCAAGGTCCCGTAGGATCTTCAGTCCCAGAACCTTCTCGTACCATTCGGCCGCCTCGTACTGGTCCGAAACGTAAACGTGAATATGGTCAAGATGAGCTTTCATCCCGGATACTCCTATTCTTCTTCGTCCTCTTCCGCTTTCCGCTCGGGACGCATATGTGGGAAAAGGATCACATCGCGGATCGAGTGCCTGTCTGTCAGTAGCATCACCAGGCGGTCTATCCCGATGCCTATGCCCGCCGCCGGCGGCATTCCGTAACTGAGCGCGACGATGTAGTCCTCGTCCAGCACCATCGCCTCTTCGTCACCGAGCTCGCGCTCCTTCATCTGCTGGACAAACCTTTCGTACTGCTCGGAAGGATCGTTGAGCTCCGAGAAGCCATTGGCGACCTCCATCCCGTTTACAAAAAGTTCGAAACGTTCCGCGAGAAGCGGATTCTCGGGCGAAGCCTTCGAAAGGGGCGAGATCGCCTTCGGGAAGTCGATGATGAACGTCGGCTGTATCAGCTTGTGCTCGACGTGCTCTTCGAAGAGTTCCAGCACGTTCGCCTCGGTCACTTCCGCGTCCGGCAATTCGCGCTTCACCGCCTCCGCCATAGGGAGACGCTCGAACCTGCCGAAGTCGATCTCCTTTCCCTCGTAGTTCACTTTCAGACCGCCGGCGGCGTTCTCGACGCTCTCCTTCAGCATCTGCTCGCAGAAGTCCATCATCCCGCCCATTTCCATATAGGCGCAGTAGAACTCGAGCATAGTGAACTCGGGATTGTGCTTGTACGAGATGCCCTCGTTCCGGAAGTTCCGGTTCAGTTCGTAAACCTTCTCGAATCCGCCGACGGTCAGTCGCTTCAGGTAGAGTTCCGGAGCGATTCGGGCGTAAAGCGTGATGTCGAGGGCGTTGTGATGCGTCTCGAAAGGCTTGGCCGCGGCGCCGGTCGCCTTCGGTGTCAACATCGGGGTTTCGACCTCGATGTAGCCGTGATCCTCCAGGTACCGGCGCATCGACGAGATGATCTTCGCCCGGCGCTCGAAAACCTCCCGAGTCGTAAGCCCTTCGTGATCGACCTGCAGGCTCGATCCGATCAGGTCCGCGTACCGGCGCCTCTGTTTGATCTCGGGATCCTCGATGCCGTGCATCTTGTCGGGCATCGGGAGCATTGCCTTGGCGAGGAACTGTAGCTTCCGCACGTGCACCGAGAGCTCGCCCGTGTTCGTAAGGAAAAGGAAACCCTCGACACCCACAAAATCGCCGTGATCCAGCAGTTTGAATAGCGAGAAGCCCGTGTTGCCTTCCTCGAGCGTCTCGCCGGTGTCGTTCGAGACCGCCTTCGCGTCGTCTCTCCGAACATAGATCTGAAGGCGGTTTTTGCCGTCCGAAAGATGCACGAATGCCGCCTTGCCCATAGTCCTGGGAGGCGTCGCGAGCCGCCCCGCGACGCGGACGGTCCCGATCTCGGCGAGCTTTTCGTTTATGCTGTCCTTGAGCTCCTGCTCGGGCCGCTCGCCCTCGGCGAGTTCGGGAAGGAGCGCCGCGATCGGCTCAAAGGTAACGATCCTCGTGATCGAATCGTCGCGGCCTGTGATCTGCGACCGCCGGAAGGCGTTCGGATACGCGTTCCCGACGAGGTCGCGGATCTCTTCCAGGTGCTTTAGCCGCGCCTCGGTCTGGTCGTTCGATGGGACTATCTCTGTAAATTCGGGAATGCTCATTTTCTGTCCGTGACAAAACGTCCGGCGCCGTAAAACCAAATCGGCCGGCGTCCGGCTCATATTGAAACCGGATCGGCGGCCGGTCGGAAGCCGCAGCGTATCTGTTCGAGGGCAGATTATAGTTTAGCGCCCGGGAATGGGCAATTTGTAACTGCCCCCCCTGAAAACTGGAATCTACTGAGGTATTAAAACGGGGAGGGGAAACGCAATTGAACCGCAGAGCACGCAGAGAGCGCAGAGACTTAATGGGTGCCTGATCGAGCGTGCGTAATTAACGCCAGGTCCGCAAAGGACGCGAATGGATATATTGGAATCTCGAAAGACGGGATACTGGTCCACTAAACGGACGGGCGCCGGAGGCCGTAGTGCCAAGAGAAGAAATACCCGGCATCGAAAAAGCCGGGTAAACTAACTTCCAAACTGGACCAGTTATGTAGGGCAGGTCTCCTTTCAGGATTTTCAGGATCTGGTTCTCGGTGAATCTGCTCTTCCTCATTCTCGGTCTCCTTAATCGTTGTCCATTGTGACCGAAAACTGTAATTATGTCTGGTACTGTTTTATTGGGGCTTACAGTTACAAGTGAATTACTCTCTTGCTTGTACTTCTGTTATTTTCGGAAGTATAGCATCTTTGATTTCTTCAATCTGGTATAGGTATTCGTAGCTAGGATTATAATCGTAGATTGCGTGACCTAGCGCTTCGTCTTGAATCTCTTGAGCATCCCGATTAATTGAAATTTCTCTCTCCAATTCTTGCTTGGCAGATGAATAGGCTTCCAACAGTCTCCGGGATGCTAGAAGAATGCTTTCCTCATCGTCAATAATTTTAGTCGTTTCGATTTGCATAATCCCTAACGTGCTCTTTTTACGGAAGGGAGTTAGGAGGTACTCAAAGAACCTGACTGCAGCCGGACGGTTAAACGACTCGAATATCATTATCGAATAAATAGTAGCGATCAGTTTCTTCTGTTCTAGTTCAGATTGACTTCCCACGGTCCGAACTTCTCTAATAACTATCTTGGAGAATCTTTCACTTAGCCGATTATAGGTACGATCTAGATATCTTTGTTTTCGTCTTTCTGACCCCTTGTTGGAAAACTCAATTTTGTTCAGGGCGGTATAAACAAAGACAATTACGATTATCCATAGTTCATTTGACAGATCGCTGTAGTTCGGAACTAGATTTTGCTTTGTGACTATTACCTTCCAGTAAAGAGCGTAAGCAATTGTGATAGACGTCAGACCCACAAGAACTTCAAATAGCCAGTTGACCAAGTATGCTTTTCCCAGGATAAAAAGCAGGATGACTCTAAGAACGAAATATAGAATGACCAAGTTGTAAATGTCTTTTACTAGCCAATCAAGTCCAACCCCGTAAAATAGGGAGGAAGTTAACAAGACGAAAACGAGGGGAGTCGCAATCCTGAAGAAAAGATTGAATGCAGGATTGTATAGTTCAATGTCAAAAATACTCAGTGGCACGTAGCCATAAGAGGCAGACTTTTCCCCCACCCATCTGGATAAATAGATCAAGAAGCCTGCGAGCAAGAGGTGTATAAATGCTACGAACATTTCGGTGCCCCCTACTGTGTCCCGAACAAGGAGCTGTTATCTCTATCAGACGTGGGCCCCATTCGTTGGACAGTTTGGTGACTTGGACCGGGTTTTCGGGTCCAGATCTAAAGTGCTATAAAGCCAATAAACAATAAGTAGAGCTGGAACGATCGGAAGAAAGATATAACGCGGAAGCGATCAATCACAAGCTAAGGGAAGCAGACATCCTGAACGTACAGGGGAAAGACCGTCAAGGAAGCCTGTAAATCGCTTGGAGCAACAGACCAGACCTGCCTCTTCAAAGCTTTGAATGCTGGTTGTAACCCGATGCCGTTTGATACAGAATGGCATAGATGGACCTGAAGCCGGGAGACACGTTCACGACGAGCCGCGAGGTCACGGACGAGCTTGTCCGCAAGTTCGCTGAGGTATCCGGCGATTTCAACCCGATCCACCTCGACGACGAGTTCGCATCGACGACCAGGTTCGGAAAGCGGATCGCGCACGGGATGCTTTCCGGCGCTTTCATTTCAGCGGTTCTCGGTTACGAGCTGAACGTCCGGAAGATCGTGTATCTAGGGCAGACGCTCAGGTTCAGGGCTCCGGTATTCATCGGCGACACGGTTACCGCGAAGGCGACCGTCCGCGAGATACGCGAGGACAAGCCGGTCGTCACCATCGACACCGTCTGCGTCAACCAGGACGGCGCGGTGGTCGTCGAGGGCGAAGCGGCGATAATGCTTCTCGACTGAGAAGCGCTCTAAATGGATCAAACACCCGTCCGGAACCGACCCGGACCGGGCATTTTTGCGTTCGTGGAAAAAGCAGGCTCAATTTCAAACGCGTTCGAGAGACTTTCGAAAGCGGTTTCCGCCGGCGAGAAGGTGATCTCCGTCAGCGGACTTTCGTCTACGGCGGCGAAATCGTTCGTTCTGGCAAGGCTGATCGCGGAGACCGGCGTTCCGATGATGGTCGTCACGGACCTGAACATCGAGCTGGAGGCCTGGGAGAGCGACATCTCGTTCTGGGACCCTTCGCTGCGGGTGTTCCCGTTTCCCGCTTTCGAGGCGGACATATACTCGGGCGTTTCGCCGCACGCCGAAACACTTGAAAAAAGGGCACTCGCCCTTTGGTCACTCGCGAACGGAGAGGCGGACATCATCGTCGCCGCCGCCCGCGGGACGATGACCAAAACGGTCGCGCCGGAACGGATACTCGCCCTCGGAGCCTCGCTGAAACGCGATTCGGAGATAGACCCCGACGAACTGATCGAAAACCTCGCCTCTGCCGGTTATCGAAGGGAGGACCCGATCGCGAACATTGGCGAGTTCTCTATGCGCGGCGGGATCGTCGATGTCTGGGCTCCAGGGTCCGACTTCCCTTTCCGGATAGAGTTCTTCGGCGACGTCGTCGATTCGATACGGACGTTCGATTCCGAATCCCAGCTTTCGGTCGAACAGGTGAAGGCGGCATCGATCCCTCCGATGCGCGAGTTCGGGCTCGACCCCGAGGAACTTCGCGAATGGGCGGAGGCCGCGGGAGAGCGATTTCCGGACGAGAAGTTCGCGAGAGGCCTGAAAGACCGTACGGAATTCGCTCAAGAGGGCGAGACCTTTCCGGGCTGGGAGTTCCTTGTGCCCTTGGTGGATCCCCGAAGCTCGAGCGTCTTCGACTACTTGAACGACTTCGTTCTCGTAGCCGATGAACCGGCTCAGATCGAACGGTCCCTCGCCTCGTATTACGAGACACTCGAAACGCACCTTGACGAGGCGCTCGCCCACGGCGAAATCGGCCTGGGAATCGAAGAACTCTTCCTTTTGCCGGAAATGCTTCGGGAGACGGTGAACGGATCGAACCGGGTCGAGCTTCGGTCGCTCGGCAGGACCGCCGCCAAGACCGACGAGGAGTTCTCGATGGCGCTTTCGGGCGCCGAGCCCGAAGGCTCGCTTTTCCCGCATCCGAAACCGAACCGGCCGCTCTTTCTTTTCCCTCTCGCGGAAGACGCGGAGGAGTTCGAGATCCAGTCGCGCTCTTCGCGCAGGTACTCCGGAGACATCAAGAAGCTGGTTTCGGAGACCGGCGGCGACCTCTCGCGCACGGAGTTCGTCTTTCGAACGGCCGGAATGGCGGAGAGATTCTCCGACGTGCTCCGGGATTACGACATCGTCATCCCGCACTCTGCCGTAAGGCTCGGCAAGTTGTCATCCGGGTTCGAGATCCCCTCGATAGGCGCGCGATTCACCGCGGAAAGCGAGATCTTCGGCGATACCGATCTTCCTGCGATGCCGTCAGTTTCGAGAGCCCCGGAACGGAAGGGACCCAGAACATCTGCTTTCATCTCCGATTTCCGCGACCTGAAACAGGGCGATTACGTGGTCCACGTCGATCACGGGATCGGGCGTTTCGAGGGGCTCGAGACCATCGGAACGCAGGGAGTCGAGCGCGAGTTCATGCTTCTGGTCTACGACGACGACGCGAAGCTGTTCGTGCCGGTGGAAAGGCTCGACCTCGTTTCAAGGTATTCGAGCGGCGAGGCCGCTCATCCTTCGCTCGACCGGCTTGGCGGGCTCGGATGGCAGAAGACCAAGGCTCGCGCGAAGCGTGCGATGCGCGACATGGCGGACGAGCTCCTTCGGCTTTACGCCGAAAGAAAGCTAGTGCGCGGATACGCTTTTGCGAAAGACGCACCCTGGCAGTCCGAGATGGAGGACGCTTTCCCGTATCAGCTGACTCCCGACCAGAAGACTTCGATCGCCGAGGTCAAGAAGGATATGGAGACGGCGACGCCGATGGACCGCCTTATCGTCGGAGACGTTGGTTACGGAAAGACCGAGGTCGCGATGCGCGCCGCGTTCAAGGCGGTGATGGACGGCAAACAGGTAGCAGTGCTGACCCCCACTACGGTCCTTTCGTACCAGCATTTCGAGACCTTCAAGCAAAGGTTCGCGGCGTTTCCCGTGCGTGTGGAACTGCTTTCAAGGTTCCGCACCCGAAAGGAGCAGAAGGACGTCGTCGAACGGAACGAGAAGGGCGAGGTGGACATCCTCATCGGGACCCACCGGATCCTTTCGAACGACGTGAAGTTCCCGAACCTTGGGCTGGTCGTCGTTGACGAAGAACAAAGATTCGGCGTGGCCCACAAGGAAAAGCTGAAGCATCTTCGAAAGCGCGTAGATGTCCTTACGCTCAGCGCGACGCCGATCCCTCGTACGCTGAACATGTCCCTGACCGGAATGCGCGACCTTTCGATCATCGAAACCCCGCCCAGGGACCGGCTCGCGATCAACACTCAGGTGCTCCAGTTCTCGGAAGGCGTGATCAAGTCGGCGATCGAGCTCGAGCTCTCGCGCAGCGGGCAGATCTTTTTCATACACAACCGAGTAGAGACGATCGAGGCTATCGCCGCCCATATCCAGAAGATCGTCCCGGAGGCCCGCGTCGTCATCGGGCACGGCCAGATGGGCGAGAAAGATCTAGAGAACGTGATGCTCGATTTCATCGACTATAAGTACGACGTGCTTGTCGCGACGACGATCATCGAGAACGGCATCGACATTCCCAGGGCGAACACGATCATCATCAACCGCGCCGACAACTACGGCCTGTCCCAGCTTTACCAGCTTAGAGGGCGCGTCGGACGCTCGAACCGCAGGGCTTACGCGTATCTCCTGATCCCTTCGGAACTGGAGCTGACGCCGATCGCGAGGCAGCGTTTGAGCGCGATACGAGAGTTCTCGGACCTGGGAGCGGGATTCCGGATCGCCGCGCTCGACCTCGAATTGCGCGGAGCGGGAAACATACTCGGCGGCGAGCAGTCGGGCCATCTCGACGCGCTTGGGTTTGACCTATACACGAAGATGCTCAACCGCACGATCCAGGAACTGCGTGGCGACGAGATCGAGGACGAGGTGAGCGTTTCGATCAACCTCGGCGTGGATGTTTCTATACCGGTCAATTACATAAGCGACACAAGCCAGAGGCTCAGGACCTACAAGCGCATTTCGTCGGCGGAGGACGAAGAGGAACTTCACAGGATCTATCTTGAAATGCAGGACCGCTACGGGAGGCTCAGGCCTTCTGTTGACGCGCTCTTTGAATACGCGCGACTGAGGCGGAAGGCGGAGCGTATGCACGTGATCTCGATCGACAAGGCAAAGGAAGGGATCGCGGTCAAGCTGGGCGAGAAGTCGAAGGTCGACCCGGAAAGATTGATGGCGTTGATCGAATCGACGGAAGGCGCCGCGTTTTCGCCGAACGGCATCCTCCGCGTTCCGCTCGATTCGGGCGCGGACCCGATCGGCCGGGCGAGGGAAGTGTTGGAACGAGTTGGGTGAGTTTGGTGAGTTGGCTGAGTTTTCTGAGTTGGCAGAGTTTTCTGAGTTAGCAGAGTCTTCAGAGTTGGCAGAGTTTTCTGAGTCTTCTCAGTCCGCGAAGCGGACGTCATATCAATAGCCCCACACAAGCCGAAGGCGCAGTGTGGGGTATCTGTGAAGGACTGAGAGGAAAGGACTGGGGACTGAGTGTCGGCAGCCCGGCCGTCAGGGAGAAGTTTCGAGTGTACAGCCCCCGCGCTTACGCCTGGAGTTCCGCCCCTTTCTCCACTTGGAACCTGGAACTTGGGACTTGGAACTTTGAACCTGGAACTTGGAACCTGGAACTTCTGACGGTAGCCCGCGCTGACGCTTGATGGGCTTCGGACACTATCCCAGATTTTCTCTGCGCTCTCTGCGTGCTCCGCGGTTGATTCCCGACAAGCTGAAGCTCGTCGGACATCGGGCGGGGACAAGCCCCGCCCCTACATTACTCACTCATGACAATCCCCCATCTCGTTGAACTCGCAGATGAACATCCCGGGGGCGATCTCCATAGTCTGCTTCCGCACGTTCCGCCAGACGACCGAGGCGCCGTAGTTCTCGCGGGTCCATCCTAACTTCGCCTTGTTCTTCCAGACGAACTCGTACGCGTCGGGCTCGTCGTGGCCCTGCAGGTGCCTCGCCTCGTGAAGAAGGATGGCCGCGCGTTCGACGTCGTCTTTCGTGTAAACAAAGAAATCGGGATAGACTGTCATTATCTCGAACGGATAGTTCGTCGCGGCGTAGGCATTCTCCTTCGGCACCATCGCGTTTAGCCAGTTGTCGTTTCCCCGGAAGAATGTGTAATTGCGAAGGTAATGGACCTCCGTCTTGAATCCCGCCCGGTCGAGGATGTCGATCGCGGTCTCGACCTTCGCGCTTTCCTCGGCCGACAGAGGCCGGGCAGAAAGAAGCAGGGACAGGTAGAATCCGGCGATCGTGACGATGCAGATCACAAAAAACGCGACCGCTCTGCGCAGGATCTTCCGGCCCAGGGAACTGCTCATAGGCTCCTCACTAGACGCTACCTCCTCGAATTCGAGCAAACATCTGACACACGATCTCGACCGTGGCAGGTTTTTCAGGCTGCAGCGCGGGCATTTCTTGTTCATCTGAATTGGCTTTCTGTGCGGAAAGGAACGGCGCCTGTCGCGAACGGGCACCTGTTTTAAAAAATCCCCAAAAGCGCACCCATTCCATAATAGTTCCGGATCCGGAAGAAACCCGTTCGCCGCAAGGCCGCATCACAGGCATTTGCAATTCTCAACCCGCGAAGTTTAAGATTTTCAATTGTTCTTACGCCAACCAGACATTTGATCGGGAGTGATCCAGTGAAGTTTATCAAATTATTCATCGCGCCTGCCGCGATAACTCTGTTCCTTTTGGTCCCCGCCTTCGGTCAGGAAACCGAGCTTACCGTCGTCGATGAGAGCGTCGCGCAGGTCAACGACGTGGTCATCACGCTCTCGCGCATCAACCGCGAGTTAGACAACGCCGTCGAGAGCATGGTGCGCGAGGGAAAGTCCCGCGAAGATGCCAAGGCCGAGATCGAGAGCAAGAGGGGCCGGCTGATCGCCAGCATCATCGAGGAAGAGCTCATAATGCAGAAGGGCAAGGAGCTCGGTATGGAACGCGATGTCGAGGCCAGGATCAACCAGCAGTTCGTACAGCAGAAGGACGAGATGAAGTTCGCCTCGCTCGATGAACTGTTCGCGGCGATGAGGGCCCAGGGTATCGATCCGGATGATATCCGCGTGAATCTGCGCAGCCAGATCACCCGGCAGTGGGTCTTCCAAACGCAAGTCGACGAGCAGGTCCGCTGGAACATCACCGAAAAGGACATCCAGGCTTACTTCGAGAAACACAAGGAGAAGTTCACCGAGCCGGCGACGGTCACGCTGAGCGAGATCTTCCTGAGCTTCGCCGGAAAGGACGTGGAACAGGTCCGCCAAAGGGCGAAGGACATCGTCGCAAGGCTTAGCGCCGGAGAAGAGTTCACCAAGGTAGCCGTCGAAACCTCCGACAGGGTCAATGTCGCCGAGAACAAGGGCTCGGTGGGCCTGTTCGAAATGGACCGCCTGGCAGAAGTATTCAAGGCGCCGGTCGCGAGTACCGCGGTCGGAGGCGTGACGGACCCGATCGAGATCACAGAAGGCATCGAGATCCTGAGGGTTGACGCCAAGACGGAGCAGGGCACCGAATCGAACTTTGACAAGGACAAGGTCCTTCAGGCGATAATGGAAGAGCAGGTCCCGCCCGCGCGTAAGAAGTACCTGCAGTTCCTGAAGGACGATGCCTACATCAAACTGGCCGAAAGATACAGGCCGCTCGTGTCGCCGTTCCTCGACGACGAAGGCCCGGAAGAGACGACCGCGAGCAAGTAACTCGCCCAAACGACGCGGGGCGCCATCCGGCAGGGATGGCGCCCTTTTCATTTTCCGATGAGACTAGATCTGTTCCTTAAATTCAGCCGACTCGTTCCCCGGAGGTCGCTCGCCCAGGAGTTCATAAAGGCCGGCCGCGTCATAGTCAACGGCACGCAGGGCAAGGCCGGCCGCGAGGTTGGCGAGGGCGATGAGATCGAGATCCGGAAGCACTCCGGGACGACCATCGTGCGCGTCAACGCGATCCCGGACAAGAAACAGATCTCAAAGAATGAAGCGACGGAACTGTACGAAGTGATATCGGAAGCCCGGCAGGATCTTGACTTGGACTTCTGAATGCATACTCCTTTCGATCCCGATCAACGTCGATCGCCTTCCGTCGAGGAAGGGATAAGAAACAGGCCGAGCAGGAAAAGTGCCGTAGCGAAAAACTGTATGTAACCTGTGGCGGAGGAATAACTCGGAAGATCGAGCAGGTAAGTGACGGCCTCGCGCGTGGGATCGCTCCAGAGCCTCTGGAGCCAGTTGCCCGACGCTTCAGACGTCATATTAGCGAGAAGAAAGTACTTGGCAAGGAACGCGGCGACAAAGAGCGCGACCGTGCTCCGGACGAGCCTCGGAGCGTCGGCGACCGAGAAGTAGCTTACGCCGAGCGTCCATAGGAAGCAGAACGAAACGACCCAGAAAGGAAGGCCCTGCTCGGGAATAAGGGAGTTGAAGATCTGTACGGAAGCGGCGAAGAGCGCGGTCATCACGGCCGCGTTGGCCGCGTTCTGTAACGTAGAAAGCCTCTCGCTGAACCATCCTCCGAGGCTGATCAGGCCCGTCCGGAAGAAGAGTACCAGCATCAGCGTCGCGAAAACGAGGCTGATCAGTGCCGGCCGGTGGAATATGAACTCTCCGGTAACCGAAGCGATCCTAAGTCCGCCCAAAAGCGCGACGGTGAGGAAGATCGCGGGCAGAAGAACGTACAGAAGCCACAACCGCTGGTTGCCGGCCGCTTCATCTGAGCCGGCGCCGGGCAGTGCGGGTCTCGCCGCTCTTTCGTTTCCCGTAACTTCGATCCCTTCTTCAGTAAGATCGTCCGAAAGGAGCTCGCCCTCGACGACCGTCAGCTCTTCGTCGGCCAGCTCGACACCTTCTGGCTCGTGCTTTCTTTCCATTGATAGTTGATCCCTGATCCTTGATACCTGATCCCTGATTTGCGGTCCTTCGTGTCTTAGCGTCTTTGCGGGATGATCCAAACATCGCAGCTTCACAAATATCCCGGATCCTTCAACGCGAAAGAACTCACGCAAAGTCGCGAAGGCGCGAAGAACCGCCAAGGAGTTTCCGCTTCGAATCAGCAATTCCGCCGATCGGCCGCAACGCAGCTTAAAGCGTGTGCTCCGAACGCGGAATGTGAGCCGTTAGCCGTAAGCGGTGAGCAGGAAGCAGCAGATCAAAAAAGCTAATCGATTTTACCGACAACCCGATTCACGCCCTCCCTGACGGTCGGGCTACTGACACGGCTTACCGCTCCCTTCCCCCGCATAAATGCGGGGCCTAAACGGCTTACTGCTCCCTTCCCCCGCATAAATGCGGGGGCTAAATGGCTTACTGCCTCTCCTTTGTCAGCCTGAGCGGATTGAAATCGTCCGCAGTCACCCGCAATCCCTCCTGTAGCTCGTCCCGGAGCTCGACCGGATGCTTCAGTTTCAGGTTCGGATCGTCCGAACGGAACTCGCGGTCAAGTACCATCACCTTGTTCACCTGCTCTACGCCCTGTTTGAACAACTCATCGTCGCTCGAGAATCGCCCCCATCCCTGGCGATAGAAACTGTACGCGATGTAATACTGCGTCTTCGGATCGATCCCCTTCGGGTCCGCCTGCGAGAACATCTCGCGGGCGAGCACGAAACTGTCCGCCCGAAATGCGTTCAGCCCCTGCGTGAATTTCTGCTGATCGACCTCGTATGTGCCCGTCGCCGCCGCGGCCTCGTTAGCCGCCTGCTCGATCGTCTCTCGCGCCTTGACCGAAACGTCGCTGACGCTTTTAGGCGCAGCCCAGTAGACCCAAAGCACGAACAGCCCGTAGACGGCAGTCAGCACAAGGCCCGTGATCTGAATTTGTTTCGGCTTCATCTGTTATAATTCCCGCACTTAGAGTCTCCGGGATGTACGTCCGACTGTCAACATTTCTCAAGCTTCAGGCACTCCTGCTCGCGGTGCTGGTTGCCGCCTGCGCCCTCACGGGCGATGCGGGACCGGAACCGATTATAGTCGAGGTCGCTGAACCCGGGGAGGCTTCGGTTCCCGGTGTCGAGCCTATCGACTACAAGAGCCGCGTGGTCCATGTGATCGTCGCGCTTTGCGACAATGAGAACCAGGGCATCGTGCCTGTGCCCGCGCATTTGGGTGACGGTTCCGATCCGGACCGGAACCTCTACTGGGGAGCGGCGTTCGGCGTAAGAACTTACTTCGACAAGAGCGCTTCCTGGGAATTGATAGACAAAAGGACCTCCGTAAAGGACGGAGTGCTTGAGCGCTTGATCTTTCGCCACGCCTCGGAGGATGTCATTCTTGTCGCCGACGCGTACCGGGGAGACAGGATCCGCGGCGCGATCGCGGATTCGCTCGCGGCCCTCGCCGGCTCGCTACGGGAGAACATCGAGGTCGATGGCAAACTGCTGCAGATCTACGGCGGCGCCGACCTTGTAGCTTTCGTCGGCCACAACGGTCTTATGGACTTCGATCTGGGACTGGATTTCCCGGCTTCCGACAAACGCGAGAGGGACGCCGTGATACTGGCCTGCGCCAGCCGGCAGTATTTCCGCAGCAAGATCAGGCTGGCGGGTGCCAAACCTCTGTTGTGGACGACGAACCTGATGGCTCCCGAGGCTTACATTCTCCACGACGCGCTCGAGGGCTGGATCGCCGACGAGAGTGACGAGATGGTGCGTTCGCGGGCAGCGAGAGCGTACAGCAGATATCAGAAGATCAGCTTGCGGGCTGCTGAAGGATTGCTTGTGACGGGGTATTGAGAACTTGAACTATTCCAAAATACCGAAACGTCTTGTGCCAAGAATCGGGCAGCTGGCGATGACTTTAAAAGCAGCATTCTGTTTGGCGGTATTGGCCTCTGTGTTCTCGGTCGTATGCGAAGCCGCGCAATCAGCTTCGAGCCTTGTTTGGATAACTCTCGATGCCGATGATGACGGCATATTCGTGTCGATTCCCGAGAACTTCTCCGTGAATGCCCCGAAAAGGGTCGGAAAGGCAAGAACAGCCTCAATAATATCGAAACATGAGAAGACTACGCTGTGTGTCGGAATCGCAAAGCTGACAAGCCGCAGACCATTTGTTCGTATACCCTACATACCGGTAAAAGAGAAAATTAACTCAGATAAGCTGGTCAGTGATAAAAAACTCAGAACATATGTATCCGTACAAGGAGCCAATAAATACTGGAGGATCGTTGTGCTCTTCACAAGGTCGCGCATCTACACATTCTCAGCATCCGCTTCCGACCCAGACGATCCCCTGGTTAGGACATTCTTCAATTCGATCGTGATCGAAAAGAACAGCGCATTTGACGGCAATCTTAGACCAAAGAACGTCCGAGAGACGATCGATATGTCCCGCTTAGAACCGCAAGACGAGGATACCTCGTCTTCAGGAGGAGGAAAAAAGAAACGGGAGGTGGAATACAAGGATCTTTTGGAGGCTCCAGACTTGGGGCTATTGGAAGAGGTTGACGTCCCTCCGGTCATGCTTCTAACGTTTCCGTTGCCTACATTTTGGCGTAGCTTTAACGATCCCCGGGCCCAAAGGGAGAAGTATGGGACTGTTGAACTCGACCTGCTTGACTCCGGCGAAGTTGGAGACATCATCGTATTTACCGACGAGAGTCGCGAATACAAACGCGCCTTCAAGGAGGCTGCGTCAGATATCCCGTTCGTGCCGGCCGTTAAGGACGGGAAAACCCTCGATGTCCGAGTAGCATTTCAATACTCAATAAGGTATTGAAGAATACCCCCTTTTTTTTCCGGATACCACGACCGACGCGGGCCAACCTGTTGGCACTAATTGTAGTAATTGTGAAGTATTCTCAGATATCCTTGACGGTCCTGCTAGTTATATTGATCACCGCATTGATCGTTCCTAAATCGGAACGGATTCAGCAGGCGTACGACGACAAGGCGCCGGACCTGATCATCATCAACGCAAAGGTCCACACGGTCGATCCGAAGAACGAGGAGGCCGATGCCGTCGCCATTCGCGACGGACGGTTCATCGCCGTCGGATCGAACCGCAAGATCAGAAATCTCGCAAGCCGCAAGACACACCTGATCGATGCCGGAGGCCGGCTCCTACTGCCGGGGTTCAACGACAGCCACACGCATCTCGAAGGGATCGGAAACCTCTTCGGATCCGCGGACCTGCGCGCAGCACGTTCCGCCGAGCAATTCCGCAGCGAGATCGCGAGGATCACCGAGTTCCTGCCCGGGGGCACGTGGATCCAGGGAGGCCGCTGGGATCCTTCCTTGCTGGAAGGCGCCGCACCCTCGAAGGAATGGATCGACGATGTCTCGCCGGATCATCCCGCATTGCTTTACAGTTCCGATCCCTCGATCGCGCTTGTCAATTCCGAAGCGTTGAGGCTTGCGCTGATAACGAAAGACACGAAAGGCCCGGCAGGCGGCGAGATCGTAAAGGACGAGAATGGCGAGCCGACCGGCATCCTCAAAGGCAACTCGCTCCAGTTGGTCAGAAGTTTCACGCGCCTCACCTCCTTTCGGGAAAGGTCGATCCAGATCGAGACTGCGGCGAACTATGCCGCGGCTCACGGCGTGACAAGCCTGCAGGACGTTTCCGCCGACGACAATATGGACGTCATCACCGCGCTTGAACGGGACGGGAAGCTGAAGGCGAGGATCTATGAATGCGGCGGCTTGAAGGACTGGGCGACGTACGCAGAGCAGGGGCTGAAGGCGGCGACCGGCACGCCTATGGTAAGGACCGGGTGCCTGAAGACCTTTACCGACGGCAATCCTGACACGATCCCCGATCTGTACGAGCGGATCAAGGGCGCTGACAAGGCGGGCCTGCAGGTGGCGATCCACGCCATCGGATCGCGTTCGAACGCCTACGTCCTTTCACTTTACGAACGTGCGATCAGGGAGAACGGCTTTCGCGACCGCCGGTTTCGCGTCGAGCACGCCCAAGGCCTTTCAAGCGCGGAGATCCCAAAATTCGCGCGGCTCGGAGTGATACCGTCGATGCAGCCGTACCTTTTCCGCGGCAGCGGGCCCTACCGTTCGCTCCTGAAGACCGGGGCGAGGATCGCGTTCGGCTCCGATTCCTCGATCACGAACATCGACCCGCTCCTGGGCATCTCCGTCGCCACAGAGCGCAAACCAGGCCCGAATTCGGAGAAACTTACTGTCGAGGAAGCGGTCCGTTTGTACACGCTCGGGGCGGCCTTCGCCGAACTCCAGGAGGACGAGAAGGGGTCGATCACGGTCGGCAAGCTCGCCGACCTTGTGATCCTTTCCGACGACATATTCACGCTGGAGCCAGCGGAGATCCGCAACGCGCGAGTTCTGATAACGATAGTAGGCGGCAAAGTCGTCTACCGATCTCCCTTAGCTCCCCGATCCCCATCCATCGCAAATCGAGCAAAATAAAGAAGTTTTCGGAATCTTCCTGCTAATCCGACTTTCGTAAAGGGAACTGAAGAACTCTTACTAAAGGATTAGCAATGAAAAAACATCAGGGATTTTCTTTAATCGAACTATTGATAGTGGTCGTGATACTCGGGATCGTGGCGGCGATCGCAATTCCCAACCTGCTGGCTTCCAGAAGGGCAGCGAACGAAGGATCGGCGATCAAGACGCTCAGGCTTTACCACACCGCACAGGTGACTTACCAGTCCAGCGTCGGAAGCGGCGTTTACGCAGGTGACAGTGCGAACCTTACGACGCAGTCGCTCGTGGACCTTAACGCGGCGGACCTCATCGATGACGTGCTCGCGACCGGAACAAAGAGCGGATATGTATTTACGGGCGCGGCCGTTCCGGCGAACGCCGGTTTTCCCGCTCAGTTCGCGGGTTACGCCGAGGCTGTTACCCCGACCGGGATCGCACGCACGGGAAACAGGGTGTTCGCCGTGCTCACCGACGGAGTCCTTCTTACCTCGGACTACAGCGTGATGACAGTCTCCACCAACGGCGGAACTAACATCACGCAGACCGGCGGTGTCGCGCTTAACGACTGACGTTCGCGCAAGCGGCAATACCCTGGGAGGCCGTCTTAGAAGGCGGCCTCTTTTTCGTGTAGATCGGGGCGGAACCCCGTGCGTGAGCGAGGGGACGGACGAACGGTTCCAGGTTTCAGATTCCAGGTTCCAGGAAGGTGGCGGGGCGTGTCCGAAGCCCAAGCGTCAGCGCGGTCGACTGTGAGGAATCAGGAGACGGTAGGGATGATATTGATTCCCTTTGAAATTCAAGATCCGAAATCTGAAATCTAGAATCTGAAATCCGGCGCCGTTAAGCCGTGCTTCGCACGGCTACGGCTGCGCAAAGCGCTGCTCTAAACGGTTTGCCAAACCTGTTAACTCAGCCAACTCGCCAAACTCACGAAACTCGGCGGCCGCCGCTACGCGGACTGAAGCCTCGACGTTCGCGGACTTTGATTTCCAGCCTTCGCGTCCGTTGCTGCCTTCGCGTTGAACAGCGCGAAATCGATCACAACCCCAAACCATCTCTGCGCTCTCTGCGTGCTCTGCGGTTGAAACCTCATATTCCCGGGTGAACCGCTCACTTCGTTCCCGGCGTGTCATCTTTGCTATAATGCCTAAAACTTATTAGAGGAGAGCTTTTTGATGAAATTCTTTTTGGCATCTGTTTTTGTTATGGTCCTATCGTTTGGAGCCTTCGCTCAGGAAGGCGCGGAGAAGAAGAAGCCGACCGAGGCCGACAAGGTCGCTGCGTTTGATTCCGAAGGCAAAATAACCCGCGGCGCGGCGCTCGGCGATTCGGAAATGGTCTCGCTGGCGGACGTAATGAATGACCCGGACAAGTACGCCGGCAAGTCGGTGATGGTAAAGGGCGTCGTGGTCCGTTCGTGCAAGATGGAAGGCTGCTGGGCGGAACTCGCTCCGTCGATGGACTCGAAGACCACGATTCGCGTGAAGTTCAAGGACCACGGGTTCTTTATTCCTCTGAATTCGGATGGCTTCAAGGCAAAGGCCGAAGGCGTTTTCAGCGTCAAGGTCCTCAGCAAGGAAGAGGTGGATCACCTGATCGAGGACGGATCGAAGTTCGAGAACCGCAACGAAGACGGTACGGTCAGCGAGATCTCGTTTTTCGCTTCGGGAATCGTTTTGACAAAGGCGGAATAGCCGCCTGAAGGAGAGAAATGGGCTTAGCAGGTAAGATAGCGCTGGTGCTTGGGATCCTTGGAATTCTTCTGGGAATCGCCGTCACGGGGATATCGGCGCTTTTGCCGATCGTCAACGAAGGAAGGACGAGCTGGGAAGAGGCGATGATCGGCATCATTCCCGGCGCCGTTGTCCTTGTATTCTCTTTCTTTATCGCCTTGATCGGCATTATTCTGATAGTAGTCAACCGCCGAAAGAACTCGAAGTGAAGCCTTTCAATATCCGCGAAATCCCGATCGATCCCCCGCTCGTCCTTTCACCGATGGCGGGGGTGACCGATTTTACCTTCCGGCGCCTTTTGAAGAGGCGCGGCGGGATTGGGATGACCGTGTCCGAGTTCATTTCTGTTGAAGGAATGACAAGGAACTCGCCGCAGTCGAAGCGGATGATGCGTTTTCTGGAGGAAGAAAGGCCGTTCGCGGTGCAGATCTTCGGTGCGAATCTGAAAAGGATGGCGATGGCCGCCGAGATGGCCGAGGAGGTCGGGGCAGACATTCTGGACGTTAACTGCGGATGCCCGGCCCCGAAGGTCGTCAAGAAAGGCGGCGGTTCGGGCCTGCTCAGCAATCTTCCGCTCCTTGAGGAGGTCCTTATAGAGATTAAGAGGGCGATCTCGATCCCGCTTACGCTGAAGATAAGGGCAGGCTATTCAAACGCCGACATCAATTGCGTCGAGGTTGCGAAGCTCGCCGAGCAGTGCGGAGTGGAACACATCGCGCTCCACGGAAGGACGCGCGAGCAGCGCTACACGGGACTTGCCGACTGGGGCCTGGTGAAGCAGATGAAGGAAGCGGTCTCGATCCCCGTCTCGGGGAACGGCGACGTTACTTCTGTGGAAGACGCGCTTGCAAGGTTCGAAGAGACGAATTGCGACGGCATCCTGATCGGGCGGGGCGCGATGCAGAACCCCTGGCTTTTCAGACAGATACAGGACGCTTTGGAAGGGCGCGAGCCGTACGAACCGACGCTTGAGGACAAACAGGACGTCCTTCTGGAATTCTTCGAACTGCTTCGGGAAGATATGCCCGAACTGCCGGCGCTCGGCAAGATGAAACAACTCGCCGGCCAGTTCACGAAGGGCCTGCGGGGCGGCGCGAAGTTCAGGCAGACGTTGTATCATTCGCAGAGCGCCGACGAGATACTCGGGAACATCGGTATCTACTTCGATACACTCACGCGAGGAGAGACGTTCGGCGACGGCGCGGTGGAATCTGATTCCGATCTCGAGATCAGCTCGTGCGACGCAATGAGCGGGAGCGCCCTTTCGCGCGAGACCGCGAACAGCGCGGCGAACTGAGTACTTCCGTCAGATCAACAAAATGCGAATTACTTTCAGAGCGATGATCGCTGCCGCGACGCTACTCGCGGCCTTCTCGGCTGCCTATGCGCAAGACGGCTCTGCCTCGATAAAGGACGTGCCAGAATATCCGGAGCATGTCAGGTCTTCATCTGCTTTTGCCGAGGTGATCTTCCGAAAGGCCGTGCTCGAGGCCGAGCTGGAGGAGCTTCTCGTCCGGTACACAAGCGAATTCCCGAAGGTCGCCGAGATGAGGTTCGAACTCGCCGAGCTCGAGCTCGCGGTCGGGAAACTGCTCGAGGTGTCTCCGGAGCAGTCATCGAAGCTGACGCTCGCGCTCGGGAAGATGCTCGTCCAGCGCGCGGTATACGCGACCGAGCTGGACGTGCTGAAGCGCAAGTACGAAGACACCCATCCCGAAGTGAAACGCACGGCGAAGAAGCTCGAGATATTCGACAAGGCGGTCAAGAAGATCCTCTGATCCGCCCGTTTCGATCTGCCCTTCCTGCAATTCAATTTATGTCCACCGCGAACGCAATATCAGGCGGAAGAACACTTGCATCGTTTATTGTTCTCGCTTCGGCCATCTTTCTGTTCACTGGCGCTGCAGCAGCCCAGCCCGACCCTGACGACGTTCTCGACCGCGCCGAAAAAGCTCTCGGAGAGAAGGACGACGTGCGTCGTGTGGACAGCCGGATAAAACGCGGGCTGATCACCCGTGTCTCCGACGGAGCGACGGGCGAAGTGCTGATTCAGGCGTCGAAACCTGATAACTTCAATTTTTTCTTTGAAATACGAGGTTTCGAAACCGAGGTCGGGTTCAACGGACGGTCCGCCTGGATGCGCGATTCGAGGGAAGGCCTGAGGACCTTGACGGGTGACCGCAGCCGCGACCTGAAGGCGGAAGCGCTTTACCGCAACTGGCTCTGGACCGAATACAAAAAACACAAGCTGAAGATCACAGGGAGCGAATCGATCACGCTCGACGGCACGCCGTCCGTCGCCGTCACTCTGACGAACCCTCTGGGAGTTCCGATCAAGCTCTACTTCGACGCCTTCAAGGGTACGCTTCTGAGGGAAGAGATCGGGACAGGCGATGGTTTTGTCGCGTTCGATTACGCCGACTACAGAGCCGTCAACGGCATCAAGGAAGCTTTCCGGATCACGGCTTTGTTCGACGGCCGTCAATATGTGATGAAGTTCGACCAGGTCGTCCACAACCGGAGGATCGCCGAATCCGAGTTCGATTTCCCGCGCGACGACGACCAGCCGCTTCCCGACATCGCCAAGCTGCTTGCCGAGCTTCAGGCGAACCAGGAAGAGATCGAACGGATCCTCGAGGACTATTCCTACAAGCAGGACATCGTCAAGCGCGAGCTGACCGACGAAGGCGAGCTCCGGATCAAGGACTCGGAGACCTTCCAGCTTTCTTTTTACAAGGGCTACCGAATCCAGCGCCTGATCGCGAGGGACGGGCGACCTCTGAGCCCCGAAGAACAGAAGGATGCCGACGAGGATGCGCAGGACCGCGTGAAGGAGATCGAAAAGGAACTCGCCAAGAAGGAGGAACGCGGCGTGGCGCAGTCATCAGACGGAAATCAGGCCCGCAAGGGAAGGCAGATCTCGATCGCGGAGGTTCTTCGGGCTTCGAAGCTCCTGAATCCGAGGCGCGAAAGGCTGAAAGACCGGCAGGTCGTTGTGTTCGACTTTGAGCCGGACCCGGATTTCGATTTCAAGAACGCGAAGAGCTTCCTCAAGTTTTTTGGTAAGACCGCCGGAGTGATCTGGATCGACGAAGAGGACAGGCAGGTCGCGCGCATCGAGGCTGTCTTGTTCGACAGCTACAAGGTCGGTGGAGGGATCCTCGCCAAACTCCGGAAAGGCGCCTCTTTCACACTTGAGCAGGAGCGGATCAACGACGAGATCTGGCTGCCTACGTTTGCGGACATCAATCTTTCGGTCAGAGTGCTATTGTTCGGTGGTGTAAAGGTCAACCAGCTCATACGGTCCTACGATTTCGAGAAGTTCCGCACCGAGGTCAAAGACGCGCGTGTGGACGAGATACCTGACGGCAAACGCCCCTGAACGAACGTTAAATGCCGGATACACCCGAAGAACCCGCAAACGCGCCGGTCGAAGACCAGGAGCGCTTCTTTCTCGAAGGCCCCCGGTCGAGGCTTAGCGAGCTCACTAGCATCTTCAAGATCGCGTGGGAGTTCGTGCGCGTTTTTCGCGTGCTCCATTTCGTGGGTCCGTGCGTGACGGTTTTCGGTTCTGCTCGTTTTTCCGATGGACACGAGTACTACGAGCTGACCCGGAAGGTCGGGGGAGAACTGGCGCGACTCGGTTTTACAGTGATGACCGGCGGCGGACCGGGACTGATGGAGGCTGCGAACCGAGGTGCACAGGAGGCCGGAGGCCATTCGATCGGATGCAACATAGATCTTCCGTTCGAGCAGTCCCACAACGCATATCTCGACAAGGTTGTAACGGTCTACTACTTCTTCGTCCGAAAGGTCGCGCTAGTCAAGTATTCCTACGCTTTCGTGGTCGTTCCGGGCGGGTTGGGGACACTGGATGAACTGTTCGAAGCCCTGACGCTGATCCAGACAAAAAAGATCAAGGACTTTCCCGTCATCGTTTTCTGTAGGGATTACTGGATCAATATGCGGGAGCACCTTGAGGTGATGGCGGCAGCGAGGAGCATCGACATCGAGGATATGGACCTTCTGATCTTCACCGACTCGATCGAAGAGGCGTCGAAGCACCTTACGGAGCATTCGATCAATCGGTACGGACTGAAAAAACAGCCGCCGAAACGGAGCAGAATCCTCGGCGAAGGCTAGGTCACGGCGTTATAGTGAGGGTCAACTCCCTGCTTCCGCGCACGACGAGCAGATTCTTTCCTCCTCCTTCGATAGGAGCGTCCGTCAACGCGCGGCCGTCCAGTGACGTAATGAGATCCCCGTTCCTTACCCCCGCACGGGCGCCTATGCTTTCCTGCCTGACCGAAAGGACCTTCCATCCGCCTTGTTCGAATCTTGCCTCGATTCCGATCTCGGCGAGCAGTTCGCCGGGTGAAAACCTTCTGGCAGGAGCCGGATCAGGAACCGCTTTCGGAGTCCCGTCAAAAAAGGGCGGAATGATGCTTTCCGGTGTTCCCGCCGCAAGATCGCGCGATCTGCCCTCGAATCTCTCTTCGTCATCCTTACGTTGGTCTGCAGACTCGCCGTTCGGTCGAGGTGTCCCGGCTCTTTCCGGGGACGCGTTTACGACGGGGCCGGCAAGTTCATCACTTGAAGGAAAGGTCTCGGATCCCGAAGTGGACGGCCCACCATCATCAGCTGAGGAGTTGACCGGAATGCTTTCGTCGGCGGTATCGGCAGTTTCGGGAGGAGTCTGTCCCTGGAAAAGAGCGAAGGTAATCGCCAGGACCGCCAAAAGCACTGCTGCAGCGGACACCGGAACGAGAAATCCGGGCCTTAAGAACGAAACGGACGAGCCGCCGCGGCGTCGGTTCTCGATCTTGTTCATCAGCGAACGATCGAAATCCGACGGAAGCTCCACCGCCGGAGCCATCTTAAGCAGCTCTGACAGGCCCTTCTCGCGATCCGCAACTCGCGCGCATTCGCCGCATTCCCGAAGATGCTCGAGAATGCGTTCGGAGGGCCTTTCGCCCGACTTCAGAATCTCCCTTGTTTCAATGCAATTCATCAGTACTGCTTTCGAGGTATCTCTCGAGCCTCTGCCGAAGGATGCCTCTTCCCCTGCTTATCCTTGATTTCGTCGTGCCCAGCCCGAGCCCCAATATCTCGGCGATCTCCTCGTATGACTTCTCTTCGATCTCTCGGAGTATTATCGGCGCCTTGTAGCGGTCCGGGAGCGAAACGATCGCTTTCCCTATCGTCTCGCGCATCTCGCGGCTGACGACTTCTTCCTCCGGGTGCGGCCGGGCATCGGGCGGCTGATACTGCTCTTCGCTCTCGTCGTCATACGAGAAAAGGCCCGTCAGCGAGTAGAGCTTTCGGCGCTTCCGCTTCCTGAGCTCGCTGATCGCGAGGTTCGTCGCGATCCGGTAAATGTAGGTCGAGAACGCGTACTTGCTGTGATACCGGTCGATCGCGAAATAGACCCTGACGAACGATTCCTGCGCGAGGTCGATCGACTCCTCGTAATCGCCGAGCATCCGGTAGATATAGTTGGTGAGCTGGCCCTTGTAGCGCGAGACGATCTCCGCGAAAGCGGCCTCGTCGCCGTCCCGCGTGGCGTCGATAAGATCGTGATCGGAAAGATCGCTATAAGACACGGCAGGTTTTCGCACCTCCCGCTGTTCGAGTTCGAACCTGTCCAACGCCATACACGCATACACTTGTACATCAAAGGGCGCGCCCCGCCAACACCGGGCGTCACCTGATCTCGTCGATCTTCACGACAAAGAACAGCATCTCGCCCGTTTCCGGAACAGGCAGATTCCCGATCACGCTCGTCTTTCCAGCCTCGGCTCGTACGCGATTCAACGTGAGCCCTATGCTCTCGTAATTCACCGATTCCCTAATTGCCGCAGGGATCCTCAACGTGAACAGGAACCTACGGATCTCGACGAGCGAAGGATTGCCCGGAACCGATTCTATAGTCCCAATGTTCCATTCGGCGAAGATCGGCATCGCCCCGGATCCGAAGCTCCCCAGTTTCTTCGGGACCAGCTTCCACTGCGCCTGACCGTTTATACCCAGCGGACCGTAGAGGGACGCCGCGGTTGTGTAGCGGTCGTATCCGAATTCCGGCCCTAATCCGACAATCGCGGACCGGACTGCGGGCGAGACCTCATTATCCGTCTCCGATACCGCGCTTCCAACGACGACCTGCAAGAGCAGTTTGTATGATCTTCCTTCGTTCAAGGCCTCGGTGGACTGCGCGTTCAGGACGCCCGGAACGGAGATAAAAAGAGCTAGGACGATCGGAAAGACTTTCGAAATTCTCATGTTCGGGACTGCCTCCGTTTTTCTTTCGTGTTTTCGGGGTATTGCACAGTCCGTCCGTTCAAAAGTTCCAATAAAAACGAAAAACGGGCCGAAGCCCGTTCAAATTCAAGAAGATTTGTCCTTTGCTATGCGGCCGCGAAACTGAAGAGCGACTCTTCAACCGTCTGGCCGAAGGTGACTGTCGCGATCGTGGATTCCTCGACCTGTCTGCCATCCGCTTTCAGCACCGTCCGGTAAGGGACCAGCGTGCCTTGGGCATAGTTGTGATCGTAGAATTTTCGCTCGAACTTCACGCCGTCTTCCTCGTACCTGAGCATCATCACGCGGAGGGTCTTCTTGCTCACGAAAAAGGTCGTCTCCCTTCCCTGTTTGTCTGTCAGGAGAATCACGTAGTAATCGACGGCCATTATCTTCTTCGATTCTTTGAGCTCGACATCCGACCCGTTCTCCTTGTACCTAAGAAGAGCTTCCACTCCGTGAACGATCCGGTTCCTAAACTCCGTCTCAGCATCATCGCGAGGCGTGAACACGGTGTTGGAGATCACGCCGAAGACTTTTCCGCCGTCGAAGATCAGAGCGTAATCGGCGTTCGGGAACTTCTGGTCAAGCCGGACCTTTTCGTCTTCAAAACTCTCGCCCCGGATGATCCTCCGGACATATTCCGCGTTCCGATTCGACCCGTCGGATTCGGTATAGGTCGTCCGTCCGACCTCCACAGTCGTCTTTCGGACCTGATTGAGTCCGAGCCGACCTCGAAGCCCGCTGTAAACGATTATCGAGGACTCGGCGACCTGTATGCCGTCCGTCTGCTCCTTGGTGAGGTCGATCTTTATTTCAGGTTCGTTCTGCGCTTCGATCTTAGGCTCATCATCCTGGGCGTAAGCCGCCGGGACAAATGCCGCGAGGACGAGGGACGCAGCTATCAAAGTTCTTAAAAACAAAACCGGTTAAATCTCCTGAACTGAAGCTTGTGAAGTATGACTTGTGCGGATTGTAGCACAATCAAAATGTGATTGTACGTGTTGATGTGTATGGGGCAGAATGAGTTGCGTACGCCGCCCGATCGCCCTCCCGCCGAGCGGAGACGAGTTTATGCTTCACATCGCACTATACGAACCCGAGATCCCGCCGAACACGGGCAACATCGCCCGTCTGTGCGCCGCGACCCGGACTTCTCTCTACATAGTAGGCCAGCCTGGATTCCGCATGGACGACAGGGCGGTGAAACGCGCGGGACTCGACTATTGGGACGAGGTGGAGATCGAGTTCCATATCGACTTGGAAGAACTAAAGACCCGGCTTCCCGATTCACGCTTCGTGTATTTCTCCACAAAAGGCCGGATCGCCTATACGGAATGGCGATTCAAGGAAGTCGACTGCCTTGTATTCGGTCCCGAAACGCGAGGCCTTCCGGAAGATCTCCTCAGGGCGAACCGCGACTCCACCCTTGTGATCCCAATGTGCAATCCGAACGTCCGGAGCCTGAACCTTGCAACGGCCGTCGGCATCGTTCTTTACGAAGCGATACGGCAGATCCGCTCCTCCTGAAACCGCCCGAAAGCGCCGCTCCCGACGGCGTTTACAACAATCCTTCGCAAAATCACATCTGAAGGGTGTTCGAAAATGCGGCCCGGACGGGCCATTTTAATTTCAAAGGAGTTAGGAAGAGAGATGAAATCCATAAGATCATACTTGATAATCGCGATCGTGATCCTGGGGATCTCCGTTACAAGCATCAGCGCCCAGACCGCCGGTTCGAGCGTACTGCTCGAGAACAAGGTGGCGAAGGAGCTTCGAAAGCTTCCCTATTACGGGGTTTTCGACCACATCGCCTTCGAAGTAGAGGGCAGCACGGTGACACTTTACGGAAAGGTCCTCAACGGAATTAACAAAAACGCTGCCGAGGCGTATGTCGAGGACATCGACGGAGTGACGGAGGTCGTGAACAAAATAGACCTTCTGCCGCCCTCGAACTTCGACGATTCGATCCGAAGGCGAACGGTCCGCGCCTTCGTCAACAGCGGAAGCATCTACCGATACCTTCAGGGCACGAATCCCTCGGTCAGGATAATCGTCGAGGGCGGTCGCATGACGCTGGAAGGCGTGGTAAACAGCCGAAGCGACGTGAACTTTGCCAATATTGTGGCGCAGGGAGTGCCTGGAGTCTTCAAGGTGACCAACAATCTGACGGTCGCCACCGAAAGGCCTTAAATGCGCATTTCAACCAATAACCGAAGGCCGGCTTTCGAGCCGGCCTTTTTGTTGTATTTGCGGGACTTACAGGCGGATCGGGAGGCAACGGCACGGGTAATGATATTATCCAAGCTAATAATTACGAGATTAATATATTAATTTGGGGTTCTAAGTAACCTCGAGGAGGAATATATGAAACGCACAGTGTTAACCGCGGCGGTCGTTATGCTGGCCCTCGTCGCGCTCACCGCCGGCTCGGTAAGTGCGCAAGCGGTCACCGACGAACAGAAGGGCGAACGCTCGCGAATGGAGCGGAAAATAAGAAGCAAGATCCTTTCGCTTCCCTACTACGGGGTTTTTGACGCCATCGGATACGAATTGAACGGCACGACCGTCACGCTGAACGGATACGTGACCAGACCGTTCACAAAGGAGAACGCGACCGACGAAGTGATGGAAGTGTCGGGCGTGACTAACGTGATCAACAACATCGAGGTCCTTCCGCCGTCGCCTTCCGATGACAGGATACGGGTGAGGATCTACCGCAACATCGCCAATCACGGCAATATGTACCGATACCTGCTCGGGGCGAACCCATCGATCAGGATCGTGGTCAATCGCGGCCGAGTGATATTGGAAGGCATCGTTACCTACGAGAGTGACAAAACGCTGGCCTACGCCGCCGCGTCAGAGGTTTTCGGTGTATTCGGCGTCACGAACAACCTCAGGCTCGAGAGGCGCGAAGGCGAAGAGGTATCGTAGGGTAGCGAAAGATCAGAACAAAAAAGGCCGGGCGAGTCCCGGCTTCTTTTGTTTTTGCCTCGGGCCGTTTGCCTTTGGCGCCCGTTTGCCCCATCATTTTCCTTTTAAATTCAGGCGGGAATTTCTATCAATGCATAAAGCTGAGAAGATCCGAAACATAGCCATCATCGCGCACGTCGATCACGGAAAGACAACGCTTGTCGACGCCATGCTCAGACAGTCAGGCACTTTCCGGGATAACGAGGCTGTGCAGGACCGCGTGATGGATTCAATGGACCTCGAGCGCGAACGCGGGATCACCATCATGGCAAAGACAACGTCGGTACGGTACGGCGATTACAAGATCAACATCGTCGATACGCCCGGGCACTCGGACTTCGGCGGCGAGGTCGAGCGCGTACTAAAGATGGTCGACGGCGTGATGCTTCTTGTCGACGCCGCCGAGGGATGCCTTCCGCAGACGCGGTTCGTGCTCCGAAAGGCGCTCGAGCAGAGGCTCCCCGCCATCGCCGTCGTGAACAAGATCGACCGGCAGGACGCGCGTCCCGAAGAGGTTGTCGATGAGATCTACGACCTGTTCATCGACCTCGGCGCCAACGATGCTCAGATCGATTTCCCGATCCTCTACGCGGTATCCCGTGAAGGGATCACGAAGAATTCGCTCGACGACGATTCGCAGAACCTGAAGCCTCTGTTCGAGGAGATCGTAAGGACCTGTCCGCCGCCGAAATCCCTGATCGATAACTCGCTTCAGCTCCTGGTCGCAAACATCGATTACAACGATTATGTAGGCAGGCTCGCGATCGGCAGGATCTTCTCGGGCGAGATCTCGAAGAACCAGGAGGTCGCGGTCTCGAAACGCGACCGATCGATCCAGAAGTCCCGTGTGAAGGAGCTCTATGTCTTCGAAGGCCTCAAGCGCGAGCCCGTCGAGAAGGCCGGCGTGGGCGAGATCGTGGCGCTCGCAGGGTTCGAAGGCATCAACATCGGCGAAACGATCACTTCCGTCGAAGATCCCAGGCCGCTTCCCGTCATCGCCGTAGACGAGCCGACGATCTCTATGATCTTCGGCGTAAACACATCGGCCTTCGCCGGAAAGGACGGAAAGTTCGTTACCTCGAGGCAGATCAAGGAAAGGCTTGAAAAAGAAGTTCTCGGAAACGTCGCGCTCCGCGTCGCCGATACCGAGTCGCCTGACCAGTTCAAGGTTTCCGGCCGGGGCGAGCTGCAGCTCTCGATACTGATCGAGATGATGCGGCGAGAGGGCTTCGAACTACAGGTCTCAAAACCCGAGGTCATCACAAAACAGGGCGTCGGAGGCGAAACGCTCGAACCGATCGAACTGGTCATCATCGATGTGCCCGAAGAGTTCATAGGTGTCGTCACGGAGGCGCTCGGCCGCCGAAAGGGCCAGATGTCGAAGATGGTCAACAACGGAACCGGAAGGGTCAGGCTGGAATACGAGGTCCCTTCGCGGGGCCTGATCGGTTTCCGGGGCGAATTCCTGACCGAGACCAAAGGCACGGGACTTCTCAACACGATGTTCCTGCGCTTCGACAACTGGAAGGGCGAGATCCGCTCGCGTTCGACCGGGTCGTTGGTCGCCGACCGGCAGGGTGACACGACGACGTACGCGCTTTTCAACTTGCAGGAACGCGGGATCCTGTTCATACGGCCGCAGACCCGGGTTTACGAGGGAATGGTCATCGGCGAGAACGCGCGGAACGTCGATCTGGACGTGAATGCGGTCAAGGAAAGGAAGCTGACGAACATGAGGTCCTCGACCGCCGAGGAAGCGATGCGACTCGTGCCGGCGAAGGAACTCACGCTGGAAGAAGCGCTTGAGTTCATCGCCGACGACGAGCTGATCGAGGTGACTCCGAACGCGATTCGCCTCAGGAAACGCGTGCTTCAGGCGAACAAGCGTCCGAAGAAAGCGGCTAACGCCTGAAGTATTTCCGGACGGTCTTCGGGAACAGTTGAAGGTCTTCAGGAGCCGTGTTCCAGAGCGCCTGGTCGCGGATCAGAAGGTCTTTCGCGGATTTTCCGTAAACCGCGCGGTTAATGCTCTTGTCCTGCTTGATAACAGCTCCTTTCAGGGAGACGCCGACAAAAGCGCCCTGCGTTCTCGAATAGCTGAGAATGCTCGCGTCCAACGTCGGATTTGTCGAAGCCGCGGTCGTACGCCCGACCGGGCCCGCCGCTACGCTGGCCTCGGCTCCGATCTCGAACTTGTCCTCAAGTAATCCTTTCAGGCCCTCCTCGTTCATGATCACGAGAACGTAATCGATCTTTTGTCCGCCGATCTGAAGCCCGAAACTCCCGCCTCCTATGTTCAGGAACGCGGGCGCGCTCCATTCGCGGCCGATCTTCCGGACCGCGACCCCCTTTCCTCCTTGTCCGCCAAATATGAAGGCGCCTTTCAAGGTGCCGGGAAAAACGACGATCGCATTCGCTTTCTCGAGTATCGACTCCGGTATCGCCTTGTCCTTGATGTCCATTACCTCGTCGAACACCTCGGAGGCACCTTCGACTCGCGCGATAGCCGCCCGCATTTCGCTGCTTTGCTTGTCCTGAGCCGGAACGACCGCAGCGGCCAAAAGGAGAATCAGTCCGAATAAAATGGTTCTTCTATACATTGGTCTTTTCCTTTCGAAGTGGATTCCGACGGGGGAGGGGAAAACGTCTGGAAAGATTCTATCACCCTAGGCGGCCGCAGTGGAGTCTGTCCGGTTTCGCGAGGAGTTGAGCCCGGCGCCGGAGGCGTGGCTTGCACTTAGCCGTACGAAAAGCGAATTGGAACTCTCGCGACCGGGGCGAAGAACCTCTATTTGCCGGAAAACGGCGACACAAAGGGCGAAGATCCAAGACCGAGCCATACCACAAGCGGTAGCGAGCGCATGTCGAAATCGCCGCGCGAGGCACGGCGAGGGCAGCGCATAGCGCTGCTCTAAACGGTGGCTTGACGTCCGGAACGAGAAACCCGGACACGACCTTGGCGCCGGTCCGGATTCCCCGCTGAACAATACGGCCGGAATGCTACTTCAGATTGCTCTGAGTTTTGTTCTGCAGCTTACCGTCCCTGAAGTTCACGAAAATGTTCGAGTAGTTCGGCCCTTTCCAGCGGTAACTCGCCGATTCGTAGTTCCCGATCTTCGACTCGCTCGTCAATTCGCCGTCCGAACCGATGATCTCCTTGACCTCGTCGTACGACATTCCGGTCTCGATCTTGTTGAACTTCGCCTGGGTGATGGCGGCATCGCCGCTGGCAGGGGTCAGGCCCGACTGCGACTTGTACGAAAGCTCGCTCCGCGTGAACCGCACGCTGATGCGGGCGAATTTTTCCCCTTTCCACTCGTAGGATGAAGATTCGTAACTGCCCGATTTGGTCATGCTTGTCTGATTCCCTTCGGAGCCCATGACCTCCTTGACCTCGTCGTAGGACATTCCAAGCTCGATCTTGTTGAACTTCTCCATCGAGACGTCCGCCGAACCCGATTCCGTCGACGTGGAGGACGTGTCACCGGAATCGTCAGGCGAAGCCGAGGTCGTTTCAGCGCCGGAATCCGAACCGTTTTCTGTCGCGGGCGTCGGAACCTCGTCGTTGCTTCCGCCGGTCAGGCGGTCCATGTTGCAGCCGAGGACCACCAGCAGCAAGGTCATCAATACCAATGTCAAAGATTTCTTCATATATTCTCCTCAGATCTCTCCTGTTGAATTTTTAAGTGAAACTTCAAGTGTGGACCGATCCTGTGAAATCAAATTTAACGTGCCCAAGATCGATCAGCCATAGAATGCGTCTTTGTAAGTCTGTCCCATCTGCCGCCAAAAGGCCGCCTCGGCGGGATCCTTCCCTGCGTGACGGAGTTCGTGATAGTTCGCCAGTTGCATCTGCTTTCCGACGGCGATCTTCCCGAGGTTCTTTACGGTGTCTAAAAGGTCCGGCAGGGACATGTTCTCCATCATCACGTTCAACGCCTTGCTGACAAGCATCTCGCCAGCCTTCTGAGTTCCGGTCCAGACCAGGTCCTTGGCATCGGCGGTCGGATCGAATTCCGGAATGATCAGCACGAACGGGCTTGCCGGAACAAATCTCTGGAACCGCCACACGTATTCGGCCACATCGTGGATCTCCTTCAGCGTATCAACACAGCAGTCGTCCATTCGCGGTCTGCCCCCCTGATAAACGTATTTACTCCGGGAACGCGTTCGCGACGAGAACACACGATCATAGATCGTTTGGACGGCGTGTCCACTCCCTGAACAGGCAGTAAAATACACACGCCCGGGTGCCGGGGTCAAAAGGCCCCGGTTTCTTCCGCGTCCTTAGGCTCATCCTCGTCCGTCGGATCGTAGTCTTCGTATCCGTAGGCGTCGTCGTAATAGTAACTGCGGCCGGGCTCGCAGTCTTCGTCCGTGCGCTCTGTTTCCGAGTCCGGACGAGAATCCGCGTCGTCGGCATTCGAAGGGTTTTTCTTTTCGCCTTTCTTGGGCAAATCCTGCATAAATTGTTTATAATCCTTTCGAATCTTAACTCCAAATAATTCTCGCCTTTACAGTTATGGATCGATACATCGGTGGCCTGCGCGCCGTGAGCCAGCTAATTCTGCCCTCTTCGCTTCAGGCAGGGAGACCCGCAACCGGGGATCCGGTCCGCGATCGAAGGTCGAAGAGTGTCGGGCCGTTTCCGCGGCGGATGGATCCTGACCGCAGATTTCGAAAGATGATGAAGCAAGTGAACAAGACCTTCAGGATCAACGCCATTCTTCTGCTGGTCGCCGTTGTTTCGGCACCGCTCTTTGCCCAGGACCTCTCGGTCAGGGACATAATGGCCGAGCCTTCGATCGCCGGAATGCGTGTTCAGAGCGAACAGCTTTCGCCGGACGGCAGCAACGTTATCTTCCTGTGGAATGCGGAAGGCAAGCAGCCGCTCGATCTATACATAGTCCCGACCGGCGGCGGCGAGCCGAAGAAATGGCTGTCGCCGCGCGACATCCATCAGCCGAAAGAGGAAGAGAAGAAGGAAGAGGACGCCAAACTCGAATACGGCGTCGTGGTCAACGATGAATTCGAGAAGGTCCGACGCGGCCAGTTCGGAAACCTCCGCTGGTCGCCCGATTCGTCGAAGGCCCTGTTCACGATCGGCGGCGACCTGTACGTGATCGGGCTGAACGAGACAAAACCGAAGCGGATAACCAAGACCGAATCGGGCGAGTTCGCGGCCCGGTTCCTCGACCCTGACCGCATAGTCTTTCAGCAGGGTGGCAACATCTTCGTCATCGATACGAAAGACGTCGCGCTGATCCAGCTCTCGAAGGAAGCGAACAGCCAGAAACAGATCTCGGTCGGCGGCGCAAATCCGAGTGAGGACGGATCGATGATCGCGTACGTCACTTCCGACGGCTCGAAACAGAGGGCGCTCTTCGTTCCGAGTTATCTTCCGTACTACACTGCGGCCCCGACCGTTCGCCGCGGATGGACCACTCAGGAACTCTACATCGCCAAAACCGACGGAAGCCTGGACGAATCGATAAAAGTTTCACTCCCGAAGCCGGAAGGCGAGAGCTATTTTTACGGGATCGAATGGTCTTCGGACAACAAGGTCCTGATCGTCGATCGTGTGGACAAGACTCACAAACGAAGGCAGATCTACGCCGTCACCTACGGCGACAAGGAAGCCGCCGCGAGCCTCGTTCACGAGGAAACCGACGAGAAATGGATCGGCGGGCCTTCGCGGATACTCGAGGCTCATCCGGCCGATCCCGGCCGCTTCTTCTTCGGCTCGGAAAAGGACGGATGGCATCACCTCTACCTCGTCACCATCGATCCGGCGAAGTTCGCCGAAGGCATGGCGCACGCAAGTGTTTCGCAGATTACTCGAGGAGCCTGGCAGGTCGAATGGGCGGTATGGACCGCTGACGGAAAGCAGATCGCCTTTATGTCAACGGAAGAGAGCCCCAGATGGCGCGAGATCTACACGATCGATCCCGTTTCCGGAGCCAAGAGGAAGATAGATGCCGGTCCCGCAAACGGGATGATGAAGAACTCGCCGCAGATGGAATCCGGACTGTTGGTGTTCGAGGCGTCGAACGTCGTCACGCCGGGCGAGATGTTCTCTGCCGATCTCTCGAGCAAAGTCCGGAAACTGACATCGACCATTCCCGACGATTTCACGCTATACAAGTGGAAGAGCCCTTCTTTCACTGAGATCCGTGCTTCGGACGGCAAGATGATCCCCGCAAAGATCTACCTTCCTGACGGTTTCAGCAAGTCTCGAAAATATCCGATGGCGATCTTCGTCCACGGCGCCGGATATCTTCAGAACGTGATCAACGGCTGGAACAATTACTACCGCGAGTTCATGTTCAACGAGATGCTCAGGCGTAAGGGCTACGTCGTGCTCGACATCGATTACCGCGGCTCGGCGGGATACGGCCGCGACTGGCGGACGGATGTCTACGACTTCCTCGGAGGTAAGGACTACACCGATCACATAGACGCGATCGACCACATGGTCCGCGAGTATTCGGTCGATGTGAACCGGATCGCCGTTTACGGTGGAAGCTACGGAGGGTTCATGGCCGCGATGCTCGTGATGCGCGCTCCCGACAGGATCGCGGCCGCAGCAGCGCTCAGGCCGGTGATGGATTGGAAGAACTACTACGCGGCAAATCCATTCTACACGTCGCAGAGGCTCGGAGACCCGAAGAAGAATCCCGAGGCGTACAAGCGCTCATCGCCCATCAGTTACGCCGACCAGCTTCGGAAAAAGCTGCTTATCCTTCACGGGCTCGTGGACAGCAACGTTCACGCGCAGGATTCGATACAGCTCGTCGAGCAGCTGATCAGGCTCGACAAGACCGAGCACTTCGACCTTATGCTGTACCCGGCGGAGAACCACGGGTTCGAACGGCCCACGAGCTGGGAGGACGAGTACGAGCGGATACTCGCGCTCTTCGAAAAGGAACTGAACCCCGCAGCGAGGGCACAATGAGAATACTTGTAACCGGCGGAGCAGGATTCATCGGATCACATCTTTGCGAGCGCCTGCTCGCCGAAGGGCACGAGGTGATCTGCCTCGACAACTATTTCACGGGAAGAAAGGTGAACATCGCGCATCTGCTCGACGATTATCGCTTCGAGCTTATCCGGCACGACGTGACGATGCCGATATTTCTGGAGGTTGACCAGATCTACAACCTCGCCTGTCCCGCGTCGCCGATCCACTACCAGTACAATCCGGTCAAGACGGTCAAAACCAGCGTGATGGGCGCGATCAACATGCTCGGTATGGCGAAAAGGGTGCGCGCAAGGATCCTACAGGCGTCGACGTCGGAGGTCTACGGCGATCCGAAGGTCCATCCACAGCCGGAAGAGTACTTCGGAAACGTCAACTGCATAGGACCCCGTTCGTGTTACGACGAGGGCAAGCGCGTCGCCGAGACCCTGTTTATGGATTATCACCGCCAGAACGGCGTCGATACCCGCATCGTTCGTATTTTCAACACTTACGGTCCTCGAATGCTTGAGAATGACGGCCGCGTCGTCTCAAACTTCATAGTCCAGGCGCTGCGAGGAGAAGAGCTCACGGTTTACGGCGACGGCGAGCAGACGCGTTCGTTCTGCTACGTCGACGACCTGGTTGAGGGCCTTGTCCGGCTTATGAACACCGAAGCGGAGAACATACACGAGCCCGTCAACATAGGAAATCCGGGCGAGTTCACGATGAACGAGCTCGCCGAACTGGTCGCGAAGTCCGCAGGGAAGGAGATCACGATCAAGTACCTGCCTCTCCCTAAGGACGATCCGAAACAGAGAAAGCCCGACATTTCCCGCGCGAAGAAACTTCTCGGCTGGTCGCCGACCATGGGACTTCAAGAAGGACTCGGTAAAACGGTCGCCTATTTTGCCCAAACGCTCCAAACATAGGAAAATGGCGGAGAGGGACCGGCTCGACAAAGAAAGAGCCGGCATCGCAAATCCCATTCAAGGTCGTTCAAGAATGAAAACACTGATCACCGGCGGAGCCGGATTCGTAGGAAGCCATCTCGCCGACCGCCTGATCGAAGAAGGCCACCACATAACCGTCATCGACGATCTTTCGACGGGACGGTACCAGAACGTCGCGCATCTGGAGGGGCACGAACGTTTCAGGCTTATCATCGATACGGTGCTCGACACGAGCCTTATGGAGGAGCTGATCCGCGAATCGGACCGCGTCTTCCACATGGCAAGCGCGGTCGGTGTGAAGCTGATAATGGAGAGGCCCGTCCGGACGATCGAAACGATCTTCAAGGGAACCGATGTCGTCCTCGATTTCTGCTCGCGGTACCGCAAGCGGGTCCTTATCCCGAGCACGTCAGAGGTTTACGGCAAGGGCATCTCAGTTCCGTTCCACGAGGACGACGATCTTCTGACCGGGGCCACAAACAAGCACCGCTGGGCTTATGCCTGCGCGAAGACGCTTGACGAGTTCCTCGCGCTGGCGCACTGGAAAGAGACCAGGCTTCCGGTCGCCGTGGTGAGGCTGTTCAACACGGTCGGGCCGCGCCAGACGGGCCAGTACGGAATGGTGGTCCCGAGGTTCGTGAAGGCGGCTATGGACAACGAGCCGATCACTGTGCACGGCGACGGATCGCAGTCGAGGTGCTTCGGGCACGTCGCGGACATTATCGACGGGCTTGTAAAGACGTTAGAGAACCCCGACTGCTTCGGCGAGGTTATCAATATCGGAAATTCGGAAGAGACCACGATCAAGGCGCTCGCAGAGAAGGCGATCGAGATGACCGGAAGCTCGAGCGAGATCAAGTTCATTCCCTACAAGGAAGTGTACGGAGAAGGTTTTGAGGATATGCAAAGGCGGGTCCCGAGCCTCGAGAAGGCGGCGCGGCTGATCGGCTACAAGCCAACGCGCACGCTCGACGACATCATCAATGACGTGTCTCTCGAATTCTCGGCGAACGCCGCCGCCTCGATTAGCCAAAGCTAGATTGTTATGAAACGCGCATTGATTATTCCGGCGCTTGCCGCTCTTTTGCTCGCGTTCGCGACAACCGTTGCGGCGCAGGACACAGGGAGCATCAAGGGCAAGGTCCGGACCCAGAAAGGCAAGGGCATTCCCGGCGCGACGATCACCGCCCGCAAGGACGGCGACAACGTCAAATCCGTGACCGCCGACAAGGACGGCGACTTCCGCTTGAGCGGGCTCAAGCCCGGCATATACAACGTCGTTTTTGAAAAAGAAGGTTACGCGGGAGGCGTGCTGTACGACATAGAGGTCCGCAGAAAGAAGACCAACAACCTGGGCGACAACCTGGTACTTACTGTCGACCAGGGCACACTTGTGATCCTCGAGGCGAACGTCTTTACGCACAACGGGTTCTCTCTTCCGGGCGCGAAGGTGAAAGTGGAAGAAGTAACGTCCGACGGGAACCTGAAGGAAGTTGCCGAAGGCTACTCGAGCCGCGACGGCGACGTCATCTTCCGTTTTCCGGACAAGGAGACGAAATACCGCGTGACTGCCACCTGGCGGGGCATCTCGTCCTTCAAAGAAGTTTCGGTGGGCTCGCCCGCGATCTACCGCACGGCGATCACGATCGACATTTCAGAAAAAGACAACTGACTTTCTGCAATGATCTCTGAATGAGGAACGGCGCCGAAGCGGCGCCGTTTTCAGTTGATCCTGTCGGAGATCTCTTCGGTGGTGTTGTCTCCGGCGACGGTGCCCACGTCGGTAACGATCAGGGGGAATTCTTCCACGACCTCGGCTCCGGCGAGCGTCTGAACCCAGTAAGTGCCGGCGGTCGGAAATACCACGTTAACGAAGAAGCTTACGTTGTCGGTGAATCCGCCCGGATTGAGCTCTAGGCGGGTCGGCTGGGACGTTACGACCAGGTTCGAACGGTCCGGCGAAAGGATCCGGACCTCGGTTGAATGGTTCCCCTCGCCGCGCCAGTGGTTCACGACCGCGAACTTGATCAGCGACACGGGGAGTTTCTCGACCATTATGTTCTGGAAAACCCCCATCAGCGACACTTTGTTGCCCATTTCAAGGCGCACGTCGTCGCAAAGCAGGGTGTATACGAGTCTAAGGTTCTCATTCTCCATCAATTTGCCGCCGGGCCCCTTACCTGCGGGGCTTCGGCAATTCTTACCTTTCAAAAGCGTGGGGTCAAGGTTATACTTGGGACTCTCACTTCCAAGGAAGGCGGTTCTATGATCTACGTGCTGATCTGCTTAAGTCTTTCCCTCGCAGGCATCGCGGGACTCCAGTTCTTCTATATGATCTACCTGGAACAGACCGGAAAGGGATACAAGAAGCGGATTCGACAGCTTGAGCATCACTGCCTTCGCCTCAGCAAACGCCTGCAGATCGCGGAAAGCAAGATCGCACAGAAGGAAAAAGTCTCGTCAGGAGCGGAAGGCTCTGAAGACGACGAGATCTGGGCGGACGTGATCGAGGATTACTGAGTAGTGGGGCGGGGGGACTGTAAAAGATTCTGTGTAAATGTCCATTTGAGCTAAGCTGAATAAGCTGAGGAGAAACAAATGGACAATTCGATCGATAAGAAGATCAAGGAGCTGGCGCTCGAGCTTGGGAAGGACGTCAAGACTCAGGAAGAC
>DATKCW010000023.1:0-16258 GCA_035513035.1 Aridibacter sp. | reverse complement strand
CGCCCGAACGTTGATGCTCGGGTTCGACTTCGCCAGTACGGTCGTGATCGCCGCCGTCAATGTCGTCTTCCCGTGGTCGACGTGCCCGATCGTCCCGATGTTTACGTGCGGCTTGCTCCTGTCAAACTTCTCTTTGCTCATTATTCGAAAGTCTCTCCAAAAAATCGGTCGAAATGATTGCCTTCCGGACCCCACCGAAATGGAGCCCGAGACGGGATTTGAACCCGTGCCCTCTTCCTTACCAAGGAAGCGCTCTACCCCTGAGCTACTCGGGCGGACCGCCGGACGCCCAAAAATAAAGATGGAGCGAGAGACGAGGCTCGAACTCGCGACCCTCAGCTTGGAAGGCTGATGCTCTACCAACTGAGCTACTCTCGCTCACATTGACCCCGAATACCGGCTGCGCTGAGCCTCGGCGAGGTTAAGAAAATGCGAACTTAAAAACGAAATTTCAAGAATGGTGCAGGGGGTAGGATTCGAACCTACGAAGGATTTTACTCCGCCGGGTTTACAGCCCGGTGCCATTAACCACTCGACCACCCCTGCAGTCTTCTACAGATTGCTAAACGAACCGAAAAATTTGTCAATTAGCAAATTTCACATAATATCCGAGCGGGCCCGTAGTTGCAAGTGGAGGGGGAGATTTTTCCTGAGTTCAGGTACGATCAGTCCGGTACCCGGACACACCCGGGAAGCTCGGGTAAAAATTCGACACATACGCTTCCTTCCGGCAAAAATATCGCATTGAAACCCCCTGCTGCTTAGGTGGCAAGGAACAGGGTCGGGAGAGGATCCCGGCCCTGACTTAGTTTTGGTTCCAAGATCCGTTGCCAAATGTCATTTAATCCGATTCTGGGTCGAAAGTTCCCGAAGTAGATCTTGGATGGAACTTCTTGTATGCGTTCCGGAGGTGATCGTCGGTGATGTGGGTGTAGATCTGGGTCGTCGAGATGTCAGCGTGGCCGAGCATCGCCTGGACTGAGCGCGAATCGGCGCCGTGCTGGATCAGATGGGTCGCGAACGAATGCCTGAGCGTATGGGGCGAGACTCCTTTAAGTTCCGCCTTCTCGGCGTGTTCCTTCACCAGCGCGAATATCGTGTGACGGGTTATCGGCCGTCCTGAGGGCGACACGAACAGATTTTTCACGTTTGTTTCCTTCTTCCTGCGCAGCTCGACGTAGTCCGCAAGCCATTTCGCCGCTGATCGCCCGATCGGTATCTTCCTCTCTTTATTGCCTTTGCCGACGCAGGTGACGATCTGCGAGTCGAGGTCCACGTCGCGGATCCCTAGATTCGCCGCTTCGGAGACACGGAGGCCGGCGGCGTACATAAGCTCGAGGATAGTGCGGTCCCTGAGGCCGGTTTCCTGAGTAGTGTCCGGGACCGCTAATAGACGGTCGACGTCGTCCTCGGAAAGGAAGTTTGGGAGGTAGAACCCCTTGTTCAGCGTGACGATGTCGTCGGATGGGTTCTTGTCGAGGAAGCCGTCGATCTGAAGGAACTTGTAAAAACCTCGGACGGCACTTATCACCCGGTTGATCGAGTTCACGGAAAGCCCTTCGACGGAAAGCGACGCGACAAAATCACGGATCTCCGAGCGTGAAAGTTCCTCGAGCCCAAGGCCTTCAGCATCGGCAAAGTCCTTCAATTTGGCGAGATCGCGACCGTACGCCGCAAGCGTGTTCTTCGAAAGACCACGCTCGGCGGCGAGGTATGAGAGGAATTCTCTTATGAGGTCGCGTTCGGGCATCACTTAAGTTCCAGTATCGATCTGCACCCGTTCAAGCCCCTATTCCCGGGCATCGCTCCCAAGTTCGCAAGCTGCCACCGGGAATAATTCCAAACCCTAAGGTCGTTCATCATCGCGTTTCCACACTCGTCCCGGATCAGGTACTTCAGAACAATTTCTCTTTGACTTTCGTCCAGTTCGTTGAGTCCTTCCAGAACCGCGGGAATCGCGTCCGCGCTTAACTCAATATGATACATAGCGTCAAACGGCCTGCCCTCGCGCATAAGCTCGAGGTTCTTCCTGACGATATAGTCGTCCGGGTTCACGAAGTTCAGAACCGCGACCATCGCCAAAGCGGACAATGCGGCGTTCCAGGCAAATCTGCTCCGTTGACCCCGCAAGACAGTGTAGCCGAAAAGCAGGAAGACCACTGCAAGCCAGGCCATAAACGCCATCGGATAAAACCGGCCCGCGGTCAATCCGTACCCCAGCTCGCCCGTCAAAAGAAGCATTCGCTGGAATGCCGACATCATTATCACGAACAGCAGCCCGATCTGGATCGCCGCAAGGTATCTAAAGAGGCTCATCGCGCGGTCCGATTCACGCCGAATCAGCCAGTGAAGCACAAGTAGCACCGGAAGCACGAGCATCGATGCAAAGAAAAGTTCCCCGAATCCCCGCCTCGCGTACTCCGCAAGCTTCAGTCCCGTCTGATTCTGAACAAGCTCCATCCCTCCGAAAAGATACGGCAGCTGCAGGATCACGAAGCCGAGGAACAGTAAATTAAGCGATCCGAGGACTATGCCGACCTCGACGGAACCAACCGTAAGGAAATCCGGCAGGAAGGAGTTGTTCAGATCCCGCCAGGTCCATGTGCGGTCAGTCTTCTTTTCCGCCGGCTCGCTTGGCGCCGGAACGGTTTCCTTTTCTTCTTCGTTTTCGAAATTAGTGATGCTCGGGATATGGCGTGCGCCGAAAGCGGGCGGATCGGCAGTTTCTTCTTTTCGCGCCTCGGTCACGCTTTCAACAGGGCCTTTGGAAAAGTCACGGGGAGAGGTCTCCGGTTCTTCACCCTTCTGTTCTCCGTCGAGCGAATCTCCGTCGAGCGGAACGCCGGCCGTCAGCGCCCGCAGATACCCTGCGACGGGCCATGCGAAGAACGCCGTGAAGAACGCGTGAAGCGCGAGCTCTTGGGGAACGACGTTAAATGTGTTCGTCACGAGTCTCTCGAAAGCCGCGTCCGCCGCGGCAAAAAGAGCCCCAAAGACGAGAAGAAGCGGCGCCGCGATCAGGACCCCGCGCACGGCCAGCAGAGCCTTCTGCGAGCCGCCGATCTTGACCAAACTGTTCCACCGGAGATCTTTCGTAAGGACCACGGCCGGAAGCAGCGCCATCGACAATCCCATCGCGATGCCGGAAAAGACATAGTGAATGACTCCCGAACCTTTGATCGGAAGTTTGATCGAAGGCAGCAAGAGCAGGGCGCCGATCAATAGGATCGCAAGCGCGTTCAGAAAAAGCAGAGCCTCGGAATCCCTGATCGCAAACCACGAAGCGAAGAACAGAGAGGCGGCGAGAAGCGCATACTCTCTTACGGAAAACGGCTCCTTGCCAATCCGCAGTTTCACGAAGACCAGCGCCGCCACGCACAATGCGCCCATTATCGGCACGTTCAATCCCCACGGAAATGAGCGGAGGAGCGAGTCTCCCGCAAGTCCTACCGCGACCGCTGCGCCAACTATTGAAAGCCCCGTTCTCGTATGCTTGTCCACTTCTTTTCTCCTGTAGCTTCCCCGGCTCGGGCCGGGGATGCAAGTCAGATCTCAAAACCGGGAGTCTAGTGAGTCGTCTTGTTAATTATTCGCACCGTCAGACCAAAATGAAGGGTGCGCGCCCGTTCACCCGTATGTGGAATCCCTCGTTCGCGGCCGCACCGGCTATCTGGTTCCCGCCGCGTTGATCGATTCAAGGATCTTCTTTCTTCTGGGATCAGAGCTGCTCAGGTCCGGGAACGACGAGCGCCTGAAGAAGATCTTCTCGGCGAGCCTCCGGCCGGGGGCGGAAGCGATAAGCCTGAACAGCCATTCGTACTGAAAGTCGAATTTTAGATAACGAAGCCCCGCGCGCATCATCAGTTTCGTATAGAAGTCGTTTTCAAAGATTTCGCCTGAGTAATTGAGAAGCATCTTAGGATTGCCCGAGCGGATCCTCGCGATCACCGTTTCAACCGCAAACTCCGAGAGCCTCAGGCAGGGATCCAGGCCGCCCGCGGTGAGAGGCGAGACGGCTCCCGCGGCGTCACCTATCAGCAGTCCGCGCTTGTTCGCAATCCGCCTGAGTATTCCTCCGACGGGAATCCTTCCTCCGCGAGACTCGATCTCTTTAAGGCCGGCGGTGTCGATCACTGCCGGAACCGTCGTGTCAATGAATTGCGAAAGCGCGTTCGACGGATCGAACCGTTCCGGGTAGCCGCCGACCCCTATGTGGCATTCGCCGCCGTCGTCAGCGATCCACGCGATGTATCCCGGCGCGAACTCCGAGCTAAGGAAACAGTGAAGCGCGGGCTCCCCGACAGACGAAGAACGCTGAAACACTTTCTCGTAACCGACAATCCATTCCGAATTCGTGTCCAGCCCGAGGTCCCTCGCCACGGCCGATCCGACGCCGTCCGCGCCAATCAGGACCTTCGCACGAATCGCGGAGACCTTGCCGTTCCCTTCTATTCGGACGATGCTCGCGCCATTCTCCGATTCGTCGGGGTGCGATCCGGCAAACCGTGCCCCGGACGTGAACTCGACGCCTAGCCGGCGGGACTCTCCGAGAAGAGACCTGTATAACAAGTCCATTCGCCCGATCCGAAACTCCGGTGCGGGGCTTGTAAGGTCCAGGCATTTCAAGGATGGGGAATAGAGATTCACGCGGCCGATCGGCACGCCTAGCGTGCCTTCCGGAAACTCGAAGTCCTCAAAAGTTTTCCGGACAAAGATCCCGGTCGTGTGCACATGGGTCCCGATGTCCTCCTTTCGGTCGACGAGCATTACGGACACACCGGCGGCGGAAAGCCGTCTGGCGGTATGAAGCCCGGCGAGCCCGGCCCCGATTATCACCGTGTCGAAATCGCGCGGCTTTTCAGGGTTGTTTGATCGCATTGATCAGCGCCTCCATATGGTCGAGGTATTTTTGGAGGGCATCGCGGCCAGCGTCGGTGAGCATGTATTCGGTGAGCGGCGTCCTTCCGCTGAAGGATTTTTCACAGACGATGTATCCCGCATCTTCGAGCTTTCTCGCGTGGGCGCTAATGTTCCCGTCGGAGGCATTGAGGACGCTCTTAAGGTCGCTGAACGAAAGCTTGTCGTTCGCGGCGAGCGCGCTCACGATCCCGAGCCTCATCCGCTCGTGTATGACCTTGTCGAGCGCGCTCGAGACCCTCTCGGCCGCGTCAGCCGCCGATACGCCCCGAATGCGGTCGGCGCCGTCCGAACCCTTGTTTGCTGTCGCTTTCTTCATTCGAAATTCGCTCTCAACCGCCGTATTTTCTTCCAATCACCAGCCCGAACACGATGTGCAGGAACCCGAAACTCGCGATCATAAAGTAATTGCCGAGTTCGGGCCTCGCGACAGTTGCCGCCGCGCCTGTGAGGATGAACAGCCAGCCCATCAAAGGGACCGGCCGCACGGAGTACGAACCGCCCGTGACCACCGAGACGCCGTAGAGCGTGATCCATACAGGCGGGAGCAGCGACGGCGATCCCTTGTAAAGAATGAGCGCGGTCAGGATCACACCAGAAATAATCGGAGGCGCGAATCCGAGCGCGAATTTTCTGGCGGGCAAAGAGTTCAATGCCGTGTCCGACATTTTCGACTTCTGCCACATCGCCAGCACCCCGATAAGAAATGCGAGCAATGCCTCTATCATCCAGGTCGCGAGCCAGAACAAGGGTTCGGTCTGCGTTTCAGCAATAAAGCCCGCGCCGATCGCAGTCACGCCCATCAAAGCTCCGGCATACCCCGGCACGGCAGTGAACTCGCGCGACCTCTGCATCGCGTCGCGAATGTACTCGAGATTGTCCGCCGCCCTTCCGTGCAGGCTCGGCGTAGGCTCCTTTTCCCTTCGGGCTGTCTCCTGTTTCATCGGTATCAAAGAATAGGCAAAGTGTTTGTGATTGTCAAGTACTTTGTCATGTAAAGTCAAAAATGTGCGACAGGCGCACAAGTGCAAACGACTTCGCGGCACTTTGCTGCTTAGTGGCATTGCGGGTGGCATCTTATGGTGAAACAAACGGCAGTCGGAAGCTTAAGGAGGTAAGATCTCTCGCAAAGGCGCCAAGGCGCGAAGTCCCGCAAAGTGCATTCTCAAGAACCGGTTTCGCGTGTGCCCTTGTGCACACTACTTTGCGTTGCTTTGCGCTTTTGCGTCTTTGCGGGAGCAAGTCCTTAAGAGAACTCAACGCGCTCCTGATCAAAGGGACGGAAAATCTCTCGCAAAGGCGCCAAGGCGCGAAGTTCCGCAAGGGACTTTCAGAATACGGGTACCAGACGATCCCTGATGCTTGCTACTTGATCGCTGATACCTGTTCCCTGATGCTTGTCACTTGATCACTGATACGTGATCCATCAAACCTGATCCCTGATCCCTGATATCTGCTCCACGAACGGCCTCGCCTTCTCCAGCTCCAGATCCGTGAAGAACATATAGTTCCCGACCAGCAATAGGCCTGCGAGGACGCCTATCGCGAATCGTGCCGGATACCGCGCCGTCCTAAGCAGCGCAAAGAGGATCAAGAGCAATGCCGCAACCGGGACCGCGATCAGCCACGGGCTCTCGAATCCGAACCAACCGACCGCGTTCGGGACGAACGAATGGTGCTCGAAGATCAGCGGCTGCCAGAAGGAATTGTGCGGATAGTCAAGCGACGCCGGGGCGAAGGGATATACGAGTACGGGTATCGTGCAGAAAAGAAGAGACAAAGTGAAGAAGAATCCCCGCCAGAGGCTTGAGTATTCGTCCGACTCGCCGTCGAACAGCGGATCGAGGAACATTGGCAATACAATAGCGAAGGTCGAGGCAGGAACCGCGAGACCGGTATCACTTTCGCGCCAGAATACGGAAAGTACAAGCGCAAGAACGATCAGGGAGTATTTCACCCCGAACCGGAGCGTTCCTCCCGCCTTTGTCGTGAACACCGCGTAGATAGAGAACAGGAGCACAGGGGCGTAAAAGAACAGTCCTTTCGAAGGGCTGAACCACATCTCGAAGTATGTGTAGAGGACCGGAATCCTGAGATTTTCAACCGGCACGACCGCAAGGACTGAACCGAACAGCCACCAGGAATAAAAAGCGAGCGCGGCCGCGAACGGAACTATCCCCGCCAGGTAGTACGCCAAACGGCTCCGGACGTCCTTTCCGCCCGTGAAAAGGAGACCGACAAAAAATACCGCGATCGGAAGCAGCGCCCGTATGTCGCAGAGCAGGCAAAAGCCGAGAAACAATCCCGCGGTAAAACATCTGCCGGGCATTACGCGGTCGAAATCGAAGATCACACGGAATGCCAGATAAACCAGCACCGCGACAAACACCAAAGGCGAATAAATGAGGCTTAAAGGAAACAGCGGTGTCGCGAACAGGAACACGCCGAGCGAGAAGGCGTCCACCTCGCTGCCGAACAGCCAGATGCCCAAAAGCAGAAGAGGACAGGACGCAAGAAGGAAGCGGAGTACGAACCAGCCGGCCTTCAGATTGCCCGAATCCGCTTCCCCAAGGAAGACCCTTGCGAGAGCATAGAACGGAGCCGATACGATCGTGAATCCGGGCGGGCGGGCGGGATACACACGATCGCCGACGCGTTTTACGTCGGTGAATCTTTCGCCCATTTCCTTCTCGAACCGTGAGATGTCGAAAGTGGTCCGCTCGACAAGCGACGCGGCGGCGGCGCGGTTGATCAGGTCCCGCTCCGAGCCCGGTCCCTGGAAGAGCGGCATCAGGAAGACCGCTAGAAGCAGGTAGATGACAAGCAGGAGAAGCCCGCTACTTCCGTGGTTCACCGGCCTCCTTCGCCTTCAGTTCTCCGAGGTTGGGCACCGGTTCGGCGCCGGGATCGACGATCGAGTAGGTGAGACGGTCTCCGTCCATTCTGAACGATCCGTTCGTGAACCTGTATTTCGTCTTCGTGTAATGCGTCGGACAGCAGAGCTGGACCTCGTCGCCTGTTATTTTCAGCGTTTCCATCTCGCCGAAAATGTAGCGGTCCTGGCCGAACAGTTCGACCACAACAGCCCCTTCTTCCGGATTGATCTTCTTGAGGCCGCCGTCCGCCCGGTCGCCGGTGCGGAAATACCAGACCAATTCGGGCCTGTCCTCCTTCCATTCGAAGACATAGACCAGGTGGGGCAGGGCGGAGCCGCCGGTCCCGATCTTCAGTATCACGACCGCCTCGTCCTGACCGTCGCCGGTCGCGTCAAAGAACTTGGTCGTCAGATACTCCATCCCGATCCTTTCTTCGGTCGTGCGCCTGAAACCCTTCTCGAGCACCAAATCTCCCTCCGCCTCCTGCCAGCCTCTCGGAAGCGGATATGTATGGTCTTTGAAGTTGTATGAAGCGATCGGGGAATCGGACTCTGAATTCTCCGGTCCAAGCAGTTCAACCTGTGCGGCGGGCACCTCGGGCGACGGCTCGGCCCCGTTCTCGGGAACCATCACCGGGGCGTTCTTCGTCGTCTCCGCCTCGCTCAAGCCGCACGACACCAAAGCCATCGCGAGCGCGAAGATGGTGCCGAACTTCAGGCCCCTTACACGTCTGAGTCTCTTGATCTTCATTTCCGGGCTGCTTTGAAAGGATTTCCCGGGTACGAACACGGCCCGGCGACTGTTTGCAAGCCGCTAGTCCCGCGTGAGGCTTCTGTATTTGATCCTGTGGGGCTGATCAGCCTCGTGACCGAGCCGGGCCTTTCGGTCCGCCTCGTACTGCGAGAAGTTGCCGTCAAAATATACCACATTCGAGTTTCCTTCGAAGGCGAGGGTGTGTGTCGCGATTCGGTCAAGGAACCATCGGTCGTGGCTGATAACGACCGCACAGCCGCCAAAGTTCTCAAGCGCCTCCTCAAGAGCCCGCATTGTGTTCACGTCCAGATCGTTTGTCGGCTCGTCCAGCAGGATCACGTTCGCCCCGCTTTTCAGCATCTTCGCGAGGTGGACCCGATTCCTCTCACCGCCCGAAAGCGAGCCGACCCTTTTCTGCTGATCGCTTCCGGAGAAGTTGAACCGCGCGACGTATGCGCGCGAGTTCACCTCGCGGTCGCCGAGCCTAACGATGTCGGCGCCTTCCGAGATCTCTTCCCAGATCGACTTGTCCGCCGCCAGCGAATCGCGCGACTGATCGACGTAAGCGAGTTTGACCGTTTCTCCGACGCGGAACGATCCGGAATCGGGTTCCTCCTGGCCGGTGATCAAACGGAACAGCGTCGTCTTTCCGGCGCCGTTCGGGCCGATGACGCCGACGATGCCGCCGGGCGGTAGGCTGAAGCTGAGATTCTCGAAAAGTAGCCTGTCGCCGTAACCTTTCGATACGCCGTTCGCCTCAATAACGAGATCGCCGAGCCTGTCGCCGGGCGGGATGAAGATCTCAAGGTCTTCGGAACGCTTCTCGGTGTCCTGTTTCAGAAGGTCCTCGTAGTGGTTGATCCTCGCTTTGGACTTCGCGTGGCGGCCTTTCGGAGTCATCCGTATCCACTCCAGCTCTCGCTCTAGGGTCTTCTGGTGCTTCTTCTCGGCCTTTTCCTCGTTGGCGAGGCGCTTTTGCTTCTGTTCCAGCCACGATGAGTAATTCCCTTTCCAGGGGATTCCCTCGCCGCGGTCGAGCTCCAGGATCCAGCCCGCCACGTTGTCGAGGAAATACCGGTCGTGAGTGACGGCGATGATAGTGCCCTCGTATTTCTGCAGGTGCTGTTCGAGCCAGGCGACCGTTTCGGCATCGAGGTGATTCGTAGGTTCGTCGAGCAGAAGTATGTCCGGCTTCTTCAGAAGAAGCCGGCACAGCGCGACGCGGCGCTTCTCGCCGCCGGAAAGACGCTTCACCGGCGTGTCACCCGGAGGGCACCGGAGCGCGTCCATCGCCATCTCGAGCCGGCTTTCGAGGTCCCAGGCGTTCCCCGCGTCGAGCTTGTTCTGGACCTCGCCCTGCCGTTCGAGAAGCGCGTTCATCTCGTCGTCGGTCATCTCCTCGGCAAACTTCAGATTGATCTCGTTGAATTCCGAGAGAAGATCGACCGTCTCCTGGACGCCTTCCTCGACGACCTGCTTGACGGTCTTCGACTCGTCGAGCCGCGGCTCCTGCTCAAGATAGCCGACGGTGTAGCCTTCGGAGAAAACGACCTCTCCGTTTATCTCCTTGTCCACACCGGCGATGATCCTCAGGAGCGAAGACTTTCCGGCCCCGTTGAGACCCAGTACGCCGATCTTTGCGCCGTAGAAGAACGAAAGATATATGTCTTTGAGTACCGGTTTCTTGTCGTAGAACTTTGAAACCTTGACCATCGAGAAGATGATCTTGTTTGGTTCGGTCATAATCGGAACGTAATCAGTACCCGGAGCGGTAGCGACGGGCAAATCAGCGTGCTCAACTGTTGTCTCTAAGCCAATCTTGCCACCATTTCTGCAACTCCTTTCGATTCTCCTCCTCACTCACGTAATTGAAGTAGGCATAGATACCATTTGATTCCCATTCATCCCTATATCTGGGTGGCAGCATTTGCTGAAGCAGATCATCATCGCCGGCAATATCCACAAGTATGAAGGCGGCCGTATCGCCGACCACATAGTATCTCCAGATTGGTGCCTCTCGGGGGTCCTGCATTGAACTAACATCAGTAATCTTCTCTATTAAACACGGTACTGCTTTCTTGCCTTCCAACATGATTGCATCGTAGACAGGGTCTGAATCTGTTGGATCTCTGTATGGCAGCTTCTTGATCTCTTTAAGTTTCCCACAAAGGGATTCGGCGTCTTGGGGTTCGCCAGCGGGGTCCGAAGTTCCTTCTCTTAGATTGGTTTGGTGTCCTAGGTTGGAATTCTTCTCGGCACCCTGGCCGGTAGTTTGAGTGCTACAGCCATTAAGAATCGCAGAAAGGAAGATGATACAAGCAAATAAACTCGAAAAAGACATAGCAAATGTGACGCCGCTACGCGGCTCCTAATCATTTTAGGGGACTTTACCCCACACCGCGCCCTCGGCTTGTGTGGGGCTAATAATATGACGTCCGCTTCGCGGACTGACGACCCGACAGACCAAATGGATGTGATCGTCATTTCGCTTCGCTCATCGCAGGCAGGCTGCCTGCGCTCCAGTCAGAAACGCCCGACTCAATCGAGTAGACAAACTGAACAGACTCAACGGACTGCAGTCCGCCGCACCGCCAGTTTCTCAATCCGATCTTGTCGAACCTCGAAGCCGATCCCGGGCCCGTCCGGCGGCGTGATAAAGCCGTCAGGCGAAACCTCCACTTCCGGCTCGATTGTGTCCTCGTGCCAGTAGCGCTTGCTCCCGGACACGTCTCCGGGAAGCGAAAAGCCTTCCAGCGTCGACAGCGCGATGTTGTGCGCGCGCCCGATCCCCGATTCCAGCATTCCTCCGCACCAGACGGGGATCCCGGCCTCGCGGCAGATCCGTTCGACCTCGCGCGCCTGCGAATGCCCGCCGATGCGGCCCAGCTTGATGTTGATGATCCGGCACGCGCCGAGTTCGATCGCCTTTCGGGCGTCGTCCGGCGAGTGGATCGATTCGTCCAGGCAGATCGGCGTCCCGATCTCTTTCTGGAGCTTGGCGTGATCTACGATGTCGTCGTGCCTCAGAGGCTGTTCGAACATCATCAGCCGGAACTCGTCCATCGTCCGGAAGAGTTCGGTGTCTTCAAGAGTGAAGGCTGAGTTCGCGTCGCCCATCAAGGGAATGTCGCCGAACTTTTCCCTGACCCGCCGGATCACGTTCACGTCCCATCCGGGCGCGATCTTTATCTTGATCCTTCGGTATCCCGCGTCCAGTTCGGTCGAGATCTTGTCCAGAAGTTCTTCGACCGAGTCCTGTATGCCTATCGACACTCCGCAGGCGATCTTCTCCCGCGTGCCTCCCAGGTGTTTCCGGAGAGGAACGCCGAGCTTTTTCGCCTCAAGGTCCCAGACAGCCGTCTCGATCGCCGCCTTGGACATACGGTTCCCGCGTACGTTTTCCATCGCGGGCCAGACCTCCGAGGCGGAGCGGAATTCCCTCCCGACGATCATCGGCGCGAGGACCTTTTCGATCGTGACCCAGCACGAGTCCGTCCATTCTTCCGAATAGTTTGGAAGCTCGCCGCAGGTGCATTCGCCCCATCCTTCGGCACCGGTCTCGTCCTCAACACGCACGAGTATGATCCGCCGTTCGTATGTCCTGCCGAAGCTGGTCTCGAAGAATTGGACGAGCGGAAGTTTGATCTCGGTCAGTTCTATGCGTCTGATCTTCACAGGCGAAGTCCCGAAGGCGTGCAGGAAAACGGGATTGACTAACGGTAAATGGATTCGAAGGGATTTTCAACCGTGGTACCGCGAACTTCACAGTTTGCGCAGAATACAAAAGCAAAAGCTCGAAGGTATCCAGCGGCTTCGCCGCCCTGCGGTGCGGTAAGCCGCCGGCTTAACGGCGAAAGCGCTATTGCTACCCCTCCCCGGGGCTCAGCCCCGGGGAGTTTCTTCTAGGGGCTCGGACGGAAAGGCGGAGCCTTTCCGCACATCCGGGCGGCGGAGCCGCAGGAAGGTCTTGGTGTCCATACCAAAAGACCCGGTCTCCTTTGGTTCGAGTGGGCAAGGTGCCCGCGGTCCATGGCACAGGCTGAAGCCTATCGTACGTCTTGCCCTTCTCTCACCGAAATTATAACGTGCTAAAAAACAAATACTTAGCAAGGAGGGCGTTTTGTACTTACTTCAATCCGCAATTTCCGAGGCCGCGTCTGCCACAGAAAAGGCTCAGCAGACGATAGTCGATATGGTTTCGGGTTTCTGGGCGCAGGCCCCTTACATCGCGATCGGACTGGTCGTATTTTTCGTGTTCCTGCTCGCCGCGTCGGTGGTCAAGCGGATCATAAAGGCATCGGTCACGCGTGCCACGTACGACATTATGATCGCGTCGCTTCTCGGAAGACTCGGCTATTACGTCACCGTCGTGGTCGGTTTCTTTGTCGCGGCAGTCGTCGTCTTCCCGGGGATGTCTCCGGCAGACCTCCTGACCGGGCTCGGCATAGGCTCGGTCGCGCTCGGATTCGCGTTCAAGGACGTTCTGCAGAATCTCTTCGCAGGGTTCCTTATACTGCTCTACAGGCCGTTCCGGATAGGCGACCTGATAGAGGTGAATGACTACAAAGGGGTCGTCGAAGAAATAAGCGTGCGTGCGACAAAGCTGAAAACACTCGATTCCGAACGCGTCGTCGTACCCAACGCCGAGCTGTATATGAACTCGGTCGTGGTTTACACGGCGTTCGCGAACAGACGGACGCGCGTCGCGGTCGGCATCGGATACAGTGACGATCCGGACAATGCCAGATCGGTAATCCTAAGGACCCTGGAAACACTGGACGCTGTTCTGAAGGATCCGCCTCCGAACGTGCGATTCACTGACTTCGGCGAGTACTCGTTGAATATGGAAATGCTGTTCTGGACCTCTTCGGACCAGTCGTCGACGAGATTGGCTGTGGACAAGGTCGTTGCGGCGGTCAAGAACGCGCTCGACGCAGAAGGTGTTGAGATGCCGTTCCCGCAGCGCGTTATTGAAGTGAAAGGCCAGGAAAAGTGAAACCTGAAGTAAAAAGGCAAAAGTAAAAAGGAATAAAACTGAAATTGTAAGCTGTAGCTGTAGCTTCCGCGAAACACGACTTGCACCTGACCCTGCAAGAAGAGGGAGTTTGGGCCCTCAGTCCTTTCCTTCACAATCTCGCTTTTTTCCTTTTTCCTTTTTACTTTTTACTATTTCCTTTTACCTTTTTCCTTTTTACTTTTTACTTTTGCCTTTTTCCCTTTTTCCTTTTCACCTTACTCGGTCGAGACTTCGTCCTCGCCGTGGAGCGCGGCGTGAACCGTGTGCCAGCTGAGCGAGGCGCATTTCACGCGCGCGGGGAATTCGAGCACGCCCGCGAAGATCCGAAGCTTGCCCAGACGATGCTCGTCTGATTCGGGATCGAGCCGGCCGGTGACCATCCGGTGGAATTCGTCGAAGAGAACCTCCGCTTCTGCCTTTGTCTTGCCGCGCAGCGTCTGGGTCATCATCGACGCGGACGCCTTTGAGATCGCACAGCCGGATCCGACGAACGAAACGTCCTTCACGATGTCGCCCTCCAAATCGATAAACACACGCAGCAGATCGCCGCACAGAGGGTTGTTCCCGTCGGCCTGTCTGTCCGGGTCTTCGATCTCGCGGAAGTTCCGAGGGTTCTTGTTGTGGTCCAGGATCACTTCCTGGTACAGCTCGCTAAGTTCTGACATTTTATAGACCGTTTTAACCGCAGAGAGCGCAGAGAACGCAGAGTTTATAAGGCAGGTATTCTTCACCCACAAAATCTCTGCGATCTCTGCGTTCTCTGCGGTTTTTCCTCTGCTAGATCCTCTCGCCGGTTGGGGCGGTGAAGACATCGTCCTCGATGTTTCCCGTGTTCCTGGTACCCGCCGGTTCGAAGAGCATCACCTCGACCTCTTCATCGGCGACAGGTCTGTGTTCTACTCCTTTCGGGACGACGACGAACTCGCCTGCGTTCAGCTCGACCGTCCGGTCGCGGAATTCCAAACGGAAGCTGCCCTTGATCGCAAGGAACATCTCGTCCTCGTTCTCGTGGTGGTGCCACGGGAATTCGCCCTTGAACTTAACGAGCTTGACTTCCTGCCCGTTGAGTTCCGCGACGACCCTCGGCCGCCAGTGTTCATCGATCTCCGAAAGTGTTTCTAACAGATTTACCTTTTCCACACTCTCAACATTCTCCTCTAGCAGTCAGCAACTGGACACAGATAAACACAGATTCAGAACCTCGATAGCAAGGAACCGAGACTGTCAGAAGACTCTTCAATCACCTAATCGATTCTGTGTTCATCCTCTCCATCTGTGGCTGATCTCAAACCTATGTAAACACCTCGATGACCTTCCTGATCGAGTCCGCCAGCGCGTCGATCTCTTCCTTTGTATTGTAGAAAGCCAGGCTCGCGCGGGCCGTCGCGGGGACATCGTAGAACTGCATCACCGGCTGGGCGCAGTGATGGCCGGCGCGTATTGCGATCCCTTCCTGGTCGAGTATGGTCCCGATGTCGTGCGGATGAATGTCCGCGACGGTAAATGAAACGACCGAGGTCTTGTTCGCCGCGGTTCCGATCAACCTCACGCCCTCGATGACTCCAAGCCTCTCCGTAGCGTACGCAAGCAGTTCGTGCTCGTATTCGAACGCGGCGTCCAGATCGATCGAGTTCAGGTAATCGATCGCCGCACCCAATCCAATCTGCGAAGCTATCGCCGGCGTTCCCGCCTCGAACTTCTCGGGCAGCCCGGCATAGGTCGTCTTCTCGAACGTGACCGTTCTAATCATCGATCCGCCGCCCTGGTACGGGTCCATCTTTTCCAGCCAATCTTTCTTGCCGTAGATCACGCCGCTTCCGGTCGGCCCGAACATCTTGTGACCCGAAAAGGCGTAAAAATCGGCATCAAGATCGCGGACGTCAACCCGCATATGAGGCACCGCCTGGGCGCCGTCGATGCAGACCGGGATCCCGAACTTGTGCGCTGTCTCGATCATCTCCTTCGCCGGGTTTATCGTCCCGAGCGCGTTCGAAATGTGTGAGAACGCGACCATCCTCGTCCTTTCGTTGAGCAGGTTCTCGTACTCGTCGAGGATCAGCTCGCCCGCCTCGTTCATGGGGATCACACGGATCTTCGCGCCGCGTTCCTCAGCGATCATCTGCCAGGGGACGATGTTCGAATGGTGCTCCATCTGCGAGATCACGATCTCGTCGCCCGAGTTGATGAACTTCCTGCCGTAACCCGACGCGACCAGGTTGATGCCTTCCGTGCAGCCTCGTACGAATATGCACTCTTTCGCCTCGCCCGCGTTGATGAACTTCCGGACCTTCTCCCGCGCGGCTTCGTAGGCTCCGGTGGCTTTCTGGCTAAGGTAGTGAACGCCTCGGTGAACGTTCGAATGTTCCTTTTTCAGGTATTCCGAGCCGCGCTCGATCACGAGGCCGGGTACCTGCGCCGACGCGGCATTATCCATATACCGGAGGGGCTTACCGTTGACGGTCTGGGAAAGGACGGGAAAATCGGCTCTTACTTTTTGATAGTCAAAACTGCTCATAAGAAATTAACCGCGGAGAACGGGCCAATGATCATTGAACAAGGGTCATGACTAGTTAACTGATTTGCTAGAGTAGTTAACCTTAGTCATGAGTAGTAATTACAAGCGATTCAAACGTGCACGAATTTCTGATCGGAAAATTCGCCATATCCTGAGGCTTTTTGCCTTGGATTTGACCGC
>DATKCW010000022.1:0-57032 GCA_035513035.1 Aridibacter sp. | reverse complement strand
GCCGAGGCTGCATCAAGAAAATGGACGATGCCGATACAGCAGTGGAAACAGGCGATGAACCGGTTCATGATACTGTTCGAGGAACAACTCGAACCGTACATCTAGGGGAGGGCATTTACACAAAAGAATTTACACTCTCGGGGCGGGACCTGTGCCCGCCCATTTTGAGAAGTCAGAAGTCAGTTTAGAGCAGCGCTAAGCGCTGCTCTAAACTGCTGTTTTCTGACTTCTGCCTTCTAAATTCTTAAGGTCCGCCACCGCTCCGCGGCTAAAGGATCATTGACGCTCCCTCTCCCTGGGTTTCGCCTTCGGCTCCACCCGGGGCTACCATCCGACGTCCCTTCGAGACGTGATGCAGTCTCCCGTCTCCCGTCTCCTGTCTCCTGCCTCCTGTCTCCCGTCTCCTGCCTCCTGTCTCCCGTCTCCCGTCTCCTGCCTCCCGTCTCCTGACTTCTGTCTTCCCGCCCCTGCGAACTACTTCAATTTCACCACCGTCGCGCCGGCGCCGCCGCCGGAGAGTTCGTCGCCGTTCTTGAAAGACTTTACGAAATCGCACTTCGCAAGCACGCTCCGCACGATCTCCCTCTGCACGCCGATCCCCTTGCCGTGGATGATGCGAACGACGCGAAAGCCCTTCTTTCTGGCCTCGTCCAGATAGGCGCGCGTTACCGCCGCGACCTCCTCCGGCCGGAAGGAATGCAGGTCGATCGTGTCTGTTATCTCGATCTCGAAGGGTTCTTCAGAGGCTTCCAAATGAGGGATCTCCCGTTCTTTCAACGCCTTTTCCCGCGGAAGGCAAACGACTCGATGTCTTCCGGAGCGTTCAGGCGGAGCCTCCGGTTCTTGTCACGGTAAACCTGGAATTTCTTGTCCTCCATCTTTCCCGTGTCCTTGTTGCGGAGCTTCACCGTGAACGTCTTGTCGTCCCCGGCTCCCTCGAGGGTGACGGGCAGGAGCCCCCAAACGTCGTACCGCTCCCGACGCGAGCTGTAAACCGTGTAATGCTCCTCGTTGTACTTGTCGAAGCCGAGTACGAGGATGCCGTCGAAGTCCGGCTCGACGCCGTCTATCGCCTTCACCTCGTTCGTCCTCGAAAGGATGACCCAGCTTCCGGGCCTCGCGACCCTCGCCGCCATGTCCTTCTGCGTCGCCGCGGGCGGCGCCGTCGGAAGGTCGTCGAGCCTCAGCCAGGTGACGAACTTGCGGTCGTTCGACTGGAAGTAAACGATATCGCTCGGGACCTGGAGCTCGATCTGCCTGCCGAAAATCCATCCCATCGGCGCGGGCGAGACGGAAGGATCGAGCCGCACCTTATACCACATATCGTACTTCGCGTTGAGCCTCTCCGGATCGCCTTCGGTCCCGGCCGCCGCGATCTCTTCGTTCTCCTCTCCGTCCTCCGATCCTTCTTCAGGCTCTTTCGGAACGTACTCCCAATCGACGATCTCGAACGGCGCGCCGCTCTCAAGCAGCAAGAGGATATTGTCGTCCGCCTGTTTGGGAGTGAGCCTCAGGTTCGACATCGCTCGCAATTGCCCCGTCGCCTGCGCGGGCAGGCCCTGGTCTTGTTCCGCAATGTCCTTCGACTTCTGAAGGTCGTCTTCCTTGATCATGTGCTGAGCTTCGATCCAGCCCTCGGTCCGGTCCTCGTCATCCGCACGGACGCGGTACCAGACGACATTCTCGAATTCGAGCTCGTCCATGATCTCAAGCTGTTCGCCGCGCTTTACTTCGAGGACGTCCGCCGCGACTACCGCGTACGAGCTCCTTATGTTCGCGCGTCGCGAAATCACGGTCCCGTTCTCGATCACGCCTACGGCGCCCATTACAGAGCTGTAAGCTGAATCGAGCAGGCTGCATCCCGAAAAGAGGATCGCGACGGCTGCCAGGACTGTTATGGAGAGCATCCCGCAGGTCCGCGGGAAAGGGATCTTTGTCTTAGGTTGCATAACTCAACGACCGCCATTATAACCTAATCTCCTCAGTACTGCCTTCTGCGAGGAGCGCGGATCTTCGACGGCGGCAAGCCGTCCGCCTTCCATTTCCGAAAGCCCGGCAAGCTCAAGCGCGCGTCGCCAGTCCGGAGCCGAATCGCCTCTGATCGAATCATTAACCAGCCCCCGCAGTTCGTTCCATTCCGAAAGTCCGCGTATCAGAAACTCGTTCGCAGTCGGATTTTCATCTGACCGGACGGCGCGGCGATAAACGCGCTTGAGCACGTCGTCAAGGTCTTTCTTGCCTCGCGAGCCCGCGATCATCGAAACATCCGCCGCGAAGGCCGCGAGCGTCCCGCGCGAATAGACCGTTGATCCCGTCCAGCGGTCGCCTTCCAATCCTGCGAGCGCCTTCCATTCGCCGGCGCGGTCCGATCTGCGTTTCGCGTCGGCCAGCGTCCCGAGCACATCACGGAACCTGATCTGTCCTAGGTCCATTCCCGCGATCAGCGCCCGATAGAACACGAAGCCTTCATAGAACCACGCGTATTCCCCATTCAGTTTCAAAGAATTCGGTATCCAGAGGTGGAGAAGTTCGTGCCGGAGCTGTTCGTGAAACCTCTGTACGCCGAGATTTCTGTAAGTCGAAGGCGAAGAAACGATCACAACCGTGCTTCCGCGCGTTTCAGCACGCCAGCGGTCCCGCATCGCCTCGTCCGGCGCACGGACCAGCAGGATCTGGACTCTCTTCGCGGGAGTCGCATCGAACACGTCTTCGTAAAGCCTGAAGATATCTTTGGACATTTTCAGGGCGAGAGTGTCGCTGAACTGCCAATCGTCCTCGATCGCCAGATTCAGAATCGAACCTTTGGCCTTCGCTTCAAGCCTTCGAATGTGCGGAGCGATCAGGAAGACCGCGTCCGAAGGGGCCTCGACCGCATACGCGCCTTCCGGCAAATTGCTTTCGTTCGAAACGGCGGTCACTCCTTCAGGAAGCTCAAGCGTCAGTCTCACTGCGCCAGTTTGCGAAACGACATTTGGAAGCAGGTCGGCGAGCATAAGCATTCCCTTGCCGTCCGCGATCCAGGACACGTGGGCTCCTAGCGTGACGTCGGACTGAGGCGAAAGATCGGCGACATAGGAATACCAAGCGAGCGGAACGTCTGCGAAAACTGCGCCTACGGCTGTCCGTCTGTTAGGGACCACCGATCCATTCCCGTCGTAGGTCCTCAGATTCGTGATCCGCTTCGAAAGCCCGCCGAAGCCTGCCCTTGAATCGAGAAACGAGAACGCCCGCGTCGGCTTTCGAAAATGACCTTCTACTTTCACAGAGGCCGTCTCTGTGCCGCCCAAGACGACACGCACCTTCGGAGCCTCAACCTGCGACGCCAGAGCGGAACACGTCGACAGAAGCAAAAGGAACAGGCACTTCACTGCAGGATGCAAAATTGACATAGGAAGAATCGGGGAACTAATATAAAGGCTCAAGCGTAAGCGAGGAGCCGGCTCACACTTAGCATAAGAACTCGATGAGCATTATCAAAATCGTCATATACACGTTGGCATTCCTGCTGAGCCTCCTGTTTTGGGGACGTTTCTTCTTCTGATACAAGGAAAGCGATGCCGAACTCAGTTCCCGATGCCTTCCCGGCATAGGGCCGGCACAGGTTTAGGCTGATTCTCAAAAAAGACACGCGGTCATCAATCGGCCGCTGTTTTCGTTTTTAAATGACTTTACGATGAGCGATTTAAGAAAAATACGCAGGGCGCTGATAAGCGTCTCGGACAAGGAAGGCGTCACCGAATTCGCCTCGAAACTGGCCGGGTTCGGCATCGAACTGGTCTCCACCGGGGGCACGGCGAGCGCGCTGAAGGAAGCCGGCATAGAAGTAAAGGAAGTCTCCGAACTTACGGGTTTTCCGGAGATGATGGACGGCAGGGTCAAGACTTTGCACCCGAGGGTCCACGGCGCGCTTCTGGCGGTTCGCGACAAGGACGAACACGTTTCGGCGATGCAGGAGCACGGGATCGAGCCGATCGATATGGTCGTCATCAATCTGTATCCGTTCGAGAAAACGATCGAGCGCGAGGACGTTTCCGTGCCGGAGGCCGTCGAGCAGATCGACATCGGCGGGCCGGCGATGATCCGTTCCGCTTCGAAGAACTGGCGGGACGTGGCGGTTGTGACCGATGCGCGGCTCTACCCTGACCTCGTCGCGGAACTCGAGAGCAACGACGGCGCGCTTTCTATCGAGACAAGGCAGAGGCTCGCCGCGCTCGCGTTCACACGCACATCGCACTACGACCTAGCGATCTCCAGCTATCTCGCCGACCAGCTGGGCAACGATGATCTCGACTATCTCGAGCCGTTCAACCCGTTCGGGAATCTAGCGTTCATCGAGATCGACGAGATAGACGCGATCGAGGACGAAGTTGAAACGGGATCTGACAGTACGAAGCCCTCGAAAGACGAGGGAGACGGAATGCCGGAAGGTTTTGGGCTGGTCTTCGGCAAAACCGCCGACCTGAGGTACGGCGAGAACCCGCACCAGCGCGCCGCGATCTACTCCGAGAACGGCGGCGGAGGGATCGCGAACGCGGAACAGCTTCAGGGGAAAGAGATGTCGTTCAACAACTTCGTCGACGCCGAGGCCGCATGGAGGCTGGTCCGCGATCTCGAACAGAGGGCGGTCGCGATCATAAAGCACACCAATCCTTCCGGAGTAGGTCTTGGAAATACGAATCTCGAGGCCTACAAGCGCGCGCTTGAGACGGATCCGGTTTCTGCTTTCGGCGGGATCGTCGCGCTGAACCAAGAGGTGGACGGCGAGACAGCGTTGGAGATCTCGAAGATCTTCACGGAAGTCGTCGTCGCGCCGAGCTATTCCGGCGACGCGCTCGAGGCATTCTCGAAAAAGAAGAACGTCCGCGTTCTGCGGATCGACGAAGGCGAGCCCGAGGATTACGAGTACAAGCAGATCTCGGGCGGTTTCCTTGTGCAGGACCAGGACCTTTTGAACGTGACCGCGGACGACCTGAAGGTCGTGAGCAAGCGGCAACCAACCGATGACGAGGTGGCCGCGATGCTCTTCGCCTGGACGGTGTGCAAGCACGTGAAGTCGAATGCGATCGTGTTCGCCAACAAATCACAGACGGTTGGGGTCGGGGCCGGCCAGATGAACCGCGTGGATTCGGTCCGTATCGCCGCGATGCGCGCCGAACGGACGGACCTCAAGATCGAGGGATCGGTTCTGGCCTCGGACGCGTTCTTCCCCTTCCGCGACAACGTGGATGAGGCGGCGAAGATCGGGATCAAGGCGATCATCCAGCCCGGCGGCTCGATGAGAGACGAGGAATCGATCCTGGCGGCGGACGAGCACGGCCTCGCGATGGTCTTCACCGGTTACAGGCATTTCAAGCATTGATCCGGCTTCCGAACCGTCGACCCTTGCAACTCAGACTGAATTCATCCCGTTTGATCGCCTCGCCCCCGTTTAGGAGTGCTTCGCGAGGTAACGCGAACTTCAGTTTGCGCCGCGCGAACGAGCGGAAAGGCTGAAGCCTATCGTACGCCCGTTTAGAGCAGCCCTTCGGGCTGCCCTGGCCGCGCGAAGCGCGGCTCACTAGTCTGGTAATTGGCTCCCGCGAAACAGAGATCGTACGCAATTCTCGGACAGCACGTTACGGTGGAAACCTGATAGGAACGGAAGGGGGTATCACATTGAGCAAATCAAAGCGGAAGAGGTATTCAGCGGAGTTCAAGTACCCCGGTGCGCCTTCCTGAACCGCGTAACGGCGCCACAATCGGAACCCGGAGCGCGAGCGACGAGCAAAACAGATTCTCTAGCCACAGATCAAGGGGATGAACACGAACTTGGGACGGGGGGTCGGCGCTTCGCGACTCTTCCGGTCCCCGGTCTCCTGTCTTCTGTCTTCTGGGTTCTACAGACATTCGGCTCCTAACGGAACCGTACATTGGTCAATGCTCATTGGCCAATGATCAATGTTATGTCCGTTACCCGGGTACCGATTTACACCCTCTCAGACGGTCGGTCTACCGACACTCAGTCCGCAGTCCTTTCATCTCAGTCCTTGCGATAGCCCGCGCTCACGCTTGGGCTTCGGACACCGCCGTTTTGGCCTTCGCGTTGAACAGCGCCCGTTCGATACGAATCCCACGAAATCTCTGCGCTCTCTGCGCTCACTGCGTGCTCTGCGGTTCGGTTATGCCCGTCGCTTGCGCTCCGGGTTCCGATTCCTCGCAGTAGCCCGCGCTAACGCTTGGGCTAGATACACGCCTGAATTGACACCGGTGCCGGTTTGCCGTATAAAAGGGGCAATTGAGGACTTCTTAAGGAACGCTCGAAGGTTGTTTTTCCGAAAACCTTCGGGTTTTCTGCGTTTTCGGGTCACGGAAACGGGCCTTCCGAAAGGAAGGTCGTCACTTCCAGGAGCGAGCCGTCGGTCGAGACGGTAATCGTCCCGGATCTCCCTGTCGTTAAGACCTTCGCGCCGGATGCCTGCCAGCGTTCCACAACTTCCCTGTGCGGATGCCCGAACCGGGACCGCCTTCCGACCGGGATCACGGCATACTCCGCATCGACCGCCTTCACAAATGCTTCGGAAGAAGACGTGCGGCTGCCGTGATGAGCAACCTTCACGACGTCCGAGGCGATGCGGCGACCGGCGATCCTCGTTTCTGCCACTCTTTCGACATCGCCCGTCAGAAGAAAACTCCTGACTCCGAATGTGAGCCGCATTACCACCGATCGGTCATTGTCCGAGTCTCGTGCGGCCTCGGTTCCGTAAGGCGGATTCAGAAATTCGATCGAAGCGCCTCCGAAGGTCATCCTATCCCCATCGAAGATCTCGATCACAGGTATCCCGCGTTCCGCCGCTTCAGTCTCGAGCTCGACGAACGCAGGGTTCGAAGGCTCCCTCGATCCGACGATCACCGATCCGACCCGGAAGTTCCTTATGACGTCTAGAAGGCCCTGAAGGTGATCCGCGTCGCCGTGTGTGAGCACGACCGCGTCGATCGAAGAGTATCCGAGCTCCCATAGGAACTCCGAAACCACCGCCTCCCCGATCCCGCGGATATCTCGTTCGTACCCGTCGACCATTTCACCCTCTCGCACAAAACTTCGCCTTCCGCCTCCGTCAACAAGCATCGTCTTTCCGTCCGGGAAAACGATGAACGCCGCGTCTCCCTGCCCCACGTCAAGGAAGTGCGCCGCGAGCCTTCCGTCTGGGGCCGGCTCGCTGAACGGATGAAAGGCGATCAAGCTTCCTGCGATAACCAGAGAGGCCAGACAAGCGACAGCGCATTTCCGCGAGATCCTTCTTTCCCGACTCGCGAAAGGATCCCAAAGGTTCAATATTCCGGCATAGATCAAAACAACGACAAGATAAGCCGGATAGATCTGCCCATAAACTCCGGAATACACGGGAAGCCTCAAAGAGCCTCCCGCGAGTCCCGCGACCGAATCCTGAACTGAAAGCCATATGTTCAGGATCAATTCCGCCAGGGCCGCGAACGGCCCTGCGATCGCTTCCGAGATCAAAGAAGCCGCCAAAGTCGCCGCGGCGAGAACGCTTTGAAGGACGAAAGCGATCCCAGCCCCGAGATTGAGCAAAGCCCCCGCCGGCGCGATCCTGTGAAAGTAAACGACCTGGAGCGGAAGAAGACAGATCTGCAGAATTGACGACACGAGAAGCGCCTCGAACATCATTCGGGCTATCTTCTGGAAAGATTCGCCTCCGTACCTTTTTGCGAACTGCGACTTGAACAGCCCGCACTCCCAGACCGTGCCTTCCCTCGTTATCTCCCACGCATTCTGGTCCCAGTAGAGCAGTTCGCAGAAGATCCTCAGCATCCTTCCGCATCGCGGCGGTAACGGGGTCGAAGCGGAAGGCTTCCAGGTACCAATCTCCCTTAGCCTCGCGATCAAGGGGAACGCGGCCCCCGCGATCGCCGCGACGGCCAGAACCGTGAGTTGAAAGGAGGGGTCGAAGACAGCCTTCGCATCGGCGACAAGGATCAGAAGCGAAGCGGCCCCCAATGCATTGAGCGGTGTTCCGGTCCTGGAGAACGCGTGAGAAGCCGCGAGAAACGAGAACATTATCGAAGCTCGCACTACAGGTGTCCCTCCACCGGACATCGCTGCAAAGACCCATACGGCCGCGCACGCCAACGGCGCCGCATAAGCCCTTCGAACCCCCAACGCGGAAAGAAACCATATCAGAGCGCCTCCGACGATCGTCACGTGGAGCCCGCTAACGACGAGGACGTGAAACGTGCCTCCGGTCCTGTAGATCTCGGCCGAGCCCTTGTCCAGGAACTGCTTGTTCCCGAGGATGGAAGCTGCGAGCACGCCTGCGGCGGGCTGCTCGAACTGCCCGAGGACCGCCTCGATCAGCCGGTTCCGGACCTCGGGAACCAGAGCGGTAAGCCGAAACCGGTCTTCGCCCGATCTTTCGACCAGAAGCGGGCTCTTCGGTGAGGCCACGGCATCAAGGCCCTCGCGGTCAAGCAGTTCCCGGAATGAGAACATTCCGGGGTTGTTGAACCGCTCCTCCCTGCTGATGACGCCGGCGGCCCGCACAGGAGTTCCGATCCGCAGGCCGGCACCAGCGAACTCCTGTTCCGCAGCCTCGTCATTGAGCGTGACGTAAACGCGAATGCGGCCGGCGACACGAAACGCTTTGCCTCTGTATCTCAACGAAACGGCCGCCACTTCGAACGACCGTCCGCCCGGAAGCAGTTCCGGGCCGGCTTCCACGATCCCTTCGATCTCGAACGGATCTCCCGAAACGATAGCTCCCGATTCGATCATCGCCCGGATCGAGTCTCGAGGAGGAGCCCGGTCAGAAAGTCCATAGGAGTAGAAACCTGTGAAAAAGAAGGCCACGAAGACAGCGAGGGTGCCGGACCGGGATCCGCGTCCGGCGATCGATATCGCGGCAAACAGAACTGCGAGAGGCAGGGATAGTCGTTGCGGGGCAAACGCCGAGACCGCCGCGCCCGCGGCGAACGCGACGGCGAGAAAAAACAAGGGATCTTTCAGGCCCTTTTCAGGGACCCTTTTTCTGGCTTCCGTTCGAACCACGTGAGGTATGGCTTTCCGGTCCCGGCTGTTTTTCGACACCAAAGGGGAGGGCGGTGATCAGATCGCTCAGAGCGAGGTATTTCTTCTCGCTTATTCCCTCCACCAGCAGCAGATGTTCCTTGCGGCGGAATTCTCCGAACCGCTCCCTGTGGGCGATGATCTTTCGCGCGGTCGATCCCCCGATCCCGGGCAGAGTCTCAAGCTCTTTCTCGGATGCCGAATTGATGTCGATCGCGTCCGGGGAATCTGAAAGGCTTTGCGGTTCGCCCGGCGCCTGACTCTGGACACACGCGAGCGCGGCCTGCAGCAAGCAGGCGAGCATCAAGAGGCAGATTTTCCGATACGGAGGGAATGTGAGGAGTTCCCTTTTCATGATCTGTTCTACACGCGGGACATGATCAGAGTTCGCGGCCCTCTTCGATCTCCTGGACCGCCTCGTATGCCTTCTGGAGAACCGGCCGCGCGCGTTTCGTGCTGTCCATATCGCCTATGAACCCATCGGCAACGAGTGCGTCGAGGATCGCCGCCGCGCGACCGTACCCGATCCGGAGGTGCCTCTGAAGAAGCGAGGTGGATGCTCGTCCGGCCCCTACGACGGTCTTCAGAGCCTCTTCGAACAGTTCGTCCTTCCTTCCCGGAAGATCGCCGAACTCGTCCGTCTCTTCCTCGTCCTGCGTGATGGTCTCGTCGTATTCGGGAGCCGCCTGCGCCTTTATGTGCTCGACGATCCGACGGATCTCCTTTTCATCGACGTACGCTCCGTGGACGCGGATCAGCTGGGACGTCGCAGGCGGAAGGAAAAGCATGTCGCCCTTGCCGAGCAGGCGTTCGGCGCCGTTGGCGTCGATGATCGTGCGGGAGTCGATCTTCGACGACACGCGGAACGAGATCCTCGCCGGGAAGTTCGCCTTGATGAGGCCGGTGATGACATCGACCGAAGGCCTCTGGGTGGCGAGCACAAGGTGGATGCCGACGGCGCGCGCCATCTGTGCGAGGCGTGTGATCGATTCCTCGACCTCCTTGCCGGAGACCATCATAAGGTCCGCCAGCTCGTCGATGATGATCACGACGTAAGGAAGCGGCCTGTGCGGATTGCCTTCCTCGTCGAACTTCTCGAGCGAGTTCCGGCGCTTCACTTCGGCGTTGTAGCCGTCGATGTTCCTTACGCCCCAGCCGGCGAGTTCCTTGTAGCGGCGCTCCATTTCGCCGACCGACCATTTCAGCGCGGTGGAAGCGCGCTTTGGATCGGTGATTATCGGCGCGGCGAGATGCGGTATGTCGGCGTAAACACCGAGCTCGAGCCGCTTCGGATCGACCATTATGAACTTAACTTCTTCGGGCTTCGCCTTGTAGAGGATCGAGACGATCAAAGAGTTCACGCCGACCGACTTTCCTGCGCCGGTCGCGCCCGCGATCAGAAGGTGAGGCATCTTCGAGAGATCGGCGATCTGTTTCGAGCCGTCGATCCGCTTTCCGAGTGCGATCGAGAGCAAAGACCTCGATTCGGCGAACTTTTCCGATTCGATCACGTCCCGCAGATAGATCGTCTCTCGTTCCTCGTTCGGCACTTCTATACCGACGAACGCCGTTCCCGGGATCCGTTCGATCATTATCGATTCGGCCTCGAGCGCGAGGCACAGGTCGTCGGCGAGCCCTGTCACGCGCGCGTACTTCACGCCCGCATCGGGTTTGAATTCGAAAGTGGTCACCACCGGTCCGAGCCCGATCTTCTCCACCTTGCCCTTTACATTGAATTCATCTGCCTTTTGCGTCAGTTCTTTTGCCTTCTCGCGTAGCAAAGCATCATCTTGCTCGAGCCTCGGGGCGGGTTCCGTAAGGAACTCGACGTAAGGCAGCTGATATTCCCTGGGCTTGGCATCGTCAGAATCTTCTACAGTTTCCGCAGGTTCTTTCTTTTCATCGGACATGCCCGGGTCGCCGGTCGAGGCTCCTGCCTGCGCGGCCTTTGCCTTTCCTTCTTTCTCGCCCTCGAATGTTTCGATCTTTCTAAAAACGTCCGAACCGTCGGCGATCAGCGGATTGTCGTTCTCGGGCACTATTCGCTTCGCATCGCTCCCGTCCGAAATGGTCGGCAGAGGCCTTTGAACAGGTTCGGACTCTTTCCCGGTCTCGGACTTAGCCGCAGGTTTCGCCTCGGCCTCGGCCTTCAGAGCCTTCCTCTTTTCGCGCCATTCGCCGAATCGGATCCCGAAATTCGAGGCCGCAAGGTGAATGCTCTCGAAGAACGACGAGTACGAGAAGCTTGTCACGAGCACTACCGAGGCCAGAAGCAGCGCGCCGAAAACGACGCCCGTTCCTATGTCGTTCAGCAACGAGGTGGAAACAGTGTAGAAGAAAGCCCCTAGGATCCCGCCGTAAAATCCGAAAAGCGTCAGCAAAACCGCTCCCGAGGTCACGAACAAGAAAACCCCGATCACCCTTGTCAGCCTGGTTTCGAGCGATTTCGAGAATAGATACCGGAAGCCGAAGATGGCGAAGATCAGAGGTACGAGGTACGCGACACTTCCCATCACCTGGAAGAGAACGTCGGCGATCACGGAACCTATCGGCCCGACGAAGTTCGTCGTGTCCACCGAACTGCTTGTGCTGAGGCTCCAGTCGGCGGGGTTGTAGCTCACGAGACTGAGTGCGGTCAGCAAAGAGAGCAGAAGAAAGGCGATGCCGATTACTTCGTTGAAATGTGAAGGTTTTTGTGAGGCAGTCTTTTTGTTGGTGCGAACGGACATTCTTAAGGGGATTCCGGGGCTCGAATACCGCTAATGATACACGAAAAGCGCGAGGGGTTTAATACCGCGCCCGAGAGGTCAGGATCTGGACTTCTTGTGGAGCAGGAACTCCTTGATGAACGGATCGATGTCGCCGGCGAGAACCGAATCGACATCCGAATCCTCGAGCTTGGTCCGAGTGTCCTTCACAAGCCTGTAAGGATGAAGCACGTAGTTCCGTATCTGCGAGCCGAACGAGATGTCCTGCTTGCTTTCTTCCAGTTCGGCCGCCTCGGAGCGTCGTTTCTCGAGCTCGAGTTCGTATAGCCTGGAGCGCAGGACCTGCATCGCGACCTGGCGGTTCTGGATCTGCGAACGCTGATTCTGGCAGGTGACGACGATGCCTGTCGGAATGTGCGTGATGCGGACTGCGGAGTCGGTGGTGTTGACGTGCTGCCCGCCCGCGCCCGTCGAGCGGTAGGTGTCGATCCGAAGGTCCTTTTCCTGTACGTCCACTTCAATGTCGTCGTCAATCTCCGGGGAGACGAAGAACGAGGCGAACGACGTCTCGCGGCTTCCGCCCGAGTTGAAAGGCGAGATCCTGACCAGACGATGGACACCCGCTTCTCCCGCGAGAAGGCCATATGCGTAATCGCCTTCGACCCGGAAGGTCGCGGACTTTATCCCCGCTTCGCTTCCCGACTGTTCGTCGATGATCTCGACCTTGAATCCCTTTCGCTCCGCCCAGCGGATGTACATCCGCATAAGCATCTCGGCCCAGTCCTGAGCGTCGGTGCCTCCGGCGCCCGCCTGGATCGAGCAGATCGCGTTGTTCGGATCGCTCTCGCCGGAAAGCAGGGCCTCGGTCTCGGCCTCCTCGACCTCGCTTTCGAGGTCGACGACAAGCTGTCCCAGCTCGCGAGCGGATTCGTCGTCCGTTTCGGCGAACTCGGTCAGCACCTCGACGTCCGAGAGCTTCGTTTCGAATTCCGACTGGCGGTTAAGCGCCTTCTCAAGCCGGCTTCGCTTCTGGACAAGCTTCTGCGCGCGTTCCTGGTTGTTCCAGAAATCGGGCTCGGCGATCTGATTTTCGAGTTCGCTTAGTTCCTTCTCTTTGGCAGGCGCGTCAAAGAAACCTCCCGAGCTGGGAGACCTTGCTCTTTAACTCTTCGTATCTGGATTGAATATCGCTTAATTCCATAAAGTTCGTATTTCCGCAGCGTGTCGAAAATTAAATTCTATAACAATATGCGCCCGGATTCATTCGCCCGCGGCCACCTGTTGCCTTTTGAGTAGGCAGAATGCGAGAAGGGCTGCGACTACTACGCAGCAAAGGAGGGCAAACCAGTCGCCGTAACCCGCAAAGATGGTCAGTCCTTCACTACGAAGCCGAACCGGCCAGTGGCGCACGGCCTCAGAATACGGCTTCGCGGAGTCGACTATCTCGCCGCGTTCGTCGATCATCGCAGTTATTCCGACATTTGTAACCCTGAGCACGGGCCGTCTTGTCTCGACGGCTCGGAAGACCGCATTCGCAAGATGCTGCCGCAGAACGGGAGTCGGGCCGAGGTATCCGTCGTTGGTCATCTCGATCAGTAGGTCCGCTCCGTTACGCGCATACTCCGCGGAAAGCGATCCGAAATGCGACTCGAAACAGATCATCACGCCCGCCTTTGCCCCGCCAAGATCGAACAGATCATACTCCTCTCCGTGGGTGAAGCGGCCGACCAACGGCGGGATCAGGCCCTGAGCGAATTCGGGAAGCGGAACGAACTCGCCGAACGGCAAAAGGTGGATCTTGTCGTACTGCTTCACCATGCCGCCTTCGGGACCCACAAGCACCGCCGAGTTAAAGAACCCGCGCTCGCGCGAAGGATCGGGCTCGGCCGAATTGAAAAGCACTGACACGTCGTTCCTTTTGGCAAAAGCGTCGATGTAGCCGCGGAACTCCGGATCGAGAGCATACTGGTAATTCATCGGGGATTCGGGAAGCACTACCGTGACGGGCCGCTCGCGTTTCTCGATCTTGCCCAGCACCGATTCCGCCAGGTCTGTCTGCCTCTTTCTGAGCGCGCGCCACTTTGATTCGTTAAGCCCCTCCATCGGCACGTTGGGCTGAACGGCCACCAACTCCGACACGACGGGCGCTTCCGCACGAACCGAGAGCTCGACACCCGGAATGATGAGCAACGAGGCCGAGACAGCGGCGAGGACCGCAGCGCCCGCGACGGAGGCCTTGGGCACCCGGCCTTCTGCTGAATTTAAGTGCCTGAGCAGACCAACCAGAAACAAGATTAGCGAGCTCGATAAAACGACGGTAAATCCGGTGAGAAAGACGCCGCCGATCTCCGCATTCTGTATCAACCCGGTGCTGAAAGCCTGCGAATAACCCACTGCGTTCCAGTTGTTCCCCGTGGCCCAGTACCTCGCGAAGTCGCAGGCGGTCCAGATGAATGGTGCCATCAGTACGACGGGCGCTCCGAACGTCCGCCGGGCGAACCCGTAAATCAGGCCGAAGACTCCGGAAAAGATCCCTGCCGCCGCGCTCGCGCCGAGGAGCAGCAAGTATGTCGGGATAACCGGAAAGCCGGCGTACGTGATCGGTGCGAACGTCAGCCACCAGCAGGTGAAGAAAAAGAAGAGTGTCCCGAATAGCCAGCCGGTAAGGAACGGCGCGAGGTATCTGTCCTTCTCAAGCCGGAGCCCGATGAGCAGGGGAATGAAGGCCACCCAGGCCAGGGCAGAGATCTCGATGTCGGGAAACGATGCGGCCAGAAGGACCGAAGAGCCCGCCGCGAGAGCCGTCGATCCTGGCCCGGGCAAGCGGCCGGAAAACTTTTGGAAAAAACCCACGCCTTAATACTAGCAAAATCGAGGGGCCGGGTAATCCGTTCAAACCGACCCGATCAGACTGAAATGACCTGTCAAAATGAGTGACAAACTCAAAATTTGTCATCCGGTTCGTGCCACTTTTTGTCATCGCGCCCTTTGATCCGCGTTTATCAGCTGTACTGACCGGGCGGCGGATCCAGATCGAAGGCCGGTCAGTTCAAACTGAACGACATAGTCCCGTGAGCGCTACCATATTCAGTAAACACCGTTTAAAAGGAGGAAAGCCTGGCTTTGGATGCCAGGCTCATAAAAGGAAGGACAACTGAAGGAACGCTCGGAAGGTGGTCAAGCGCAGTGGCAAACCACGCTCGGAGAAGTGATGGCGGCGGGGTCTTGAACATATTGTCAAGCTAGCCGGTGTAGGGTATTGCACTCCGCGTGCCAAAAACGGAAGAGGTTTCGTTTGGATCTCCGGGGCACAGGCACCCGGGACCGCTGAGACGTAGCGCCCGGGTTGGAAAAGGAAACGGGACGCCGGGCGAAATTCCTTCGCAGCCGGCGTCCCGTCGTCGATCGATCGAGATCTGAATTTACACGATATGGGTTATCATCTCGAACACCGTTCGACCTGTCTTTCGAACGCGATCGCCTCTTCGTTGTCCGGATCGATCTCAAGCGCGGACCTGGAATAGTTCTTCGCCTGAAGGCAGTCGCCCTTCTGCATATAGATCCTTCCAAGGAAAACGTGGCCCTCGACGAGGCTGTTTTTCCAGAACAACGCCGTCTTGAAAGAGCTCAGCGCCTGCTCAACATCGCCCCTTCGAAGATGGATCTTGCCAAGCAGAAGATAGCTCTCCGCGCTCATCGGCTCCTGGACCAGAACCCTCCGGAGCACTTCCATCGCCGACTCGTCCCTGCCGGCGTCGTAATGGCCCTTCGCGGAGGCAAGCAGTGTCTCGGTCTCGTTCGGGACGTTGCGCGGACCTGTCGGTCCCTTTTCGCGGACGAACACCACGCTCACGAACTCCCTTCTGGTCGGCCACTTCACACGCAGACCAACGCTGCTCAGGCTGCCGCGTTTCCAGTCGCTTTCCAGGTTTGCGTAACGGTTTCCCGCCGCGAGGAGCCGTCGAGCCTGATCGTCGGTCGCGACGGCGGTCGTCTCGCCCATTTTCTCCAATGACTTCGCAAGAAGGAACTGAGCCTCGCCGTCGTTCGTGTTTTCGTCCAGCACGGTCCGGAACTGATCTGCCGCGAGCGCGTATTCCTCCCTTTTCATAAGCGCGAATCCGAGATTGAAGGTCGCCGATGTATCGTCGATCTCCGATTCCGCGGCGCGCTCCAGGAATCCGATCCCGTCCGAAAGGAACTTCGCCGACTTCTTATCGTCCTTCGATTCGCGCCGAGCCGCCTCGACGGCGATCGCTCCGATCGTGTTGTAAACGCTTGTCAGTTTCAGGTCTTGAGCGAGCGGGCTAAGAACCGCGAGAGCCTGTTCGTAATCCTTTTCCTGCCAGCGGACCAGTCCCGAGTAAAATGCCGCCTCCGGGTAGAGCGGGCTTTCGGCGGGTACCAAAGCGAAATACATCAGCGAATCGTCGTAATCTTTCGTGTCGAGATAGAGATGGCCCAGTTCCACGGCGGCGTCCGAATAGACGCTGCCCTTTGTTTCCTCAGCGTAAATGCGGACAGCGTTCTTCAGATAGTTTGCGCGTGTGAGTGCGTCGGAGACCGGCGTCAGCAGACCCTTGATGTATGCCTCGAACGCTTTCGCGGGGACCTTCGCGGCGAGTTCGATGAAGTGGTTCTGCGGATACTCCAGCGCCTTGTCCCGCTGATAAAGCACCTGGTAGGCGAGCTGGCCCTGAAGCGACTGGAGGTTTCCGAGCGCGTCGAGCAGGACGATCTCGCGGGTCTTCCGCGATCCGTCCGGGAACTCCTCGCTCAGGAACCGGCCCTCGTTCACGCTGATTATCTTGGCGTTGATGGTGATGCTGGCGGCGATGTCGTCCTTGGCGGGTTCGACGTTGTACCTGCCAACGATCAGAAGACTCGCCCCGCCTTCGCGAGCGAGCTTGAGTGACGCCGCGACCGACGGAAGCACCCTCGGAGGCATCTTCAGGCGCTGCTGAATAACCTTCCGCTCCTGGTTCGAGATCACGCTAAGCCCGGGTAGCTTGAGCAGGTCGGAGAGCGAATCGGCAATGCTCTCGCCGACCCAGTTGAACTCGGCGCTCGAAGCGTTCTCGAACGGAAGCACCATAACCGTGTCGGTTTCCCTCGCAGTGGACTGGCCGAAAACAGAGCAAGCCATTGCCAGGCCCAGCGCGGGCCCAAGGATGTTCTTAACAATTCTCATTATGAAGCCTCTTTGAAAAACCGCTTTGATGCGTTCCTGCCTGACGATGATGGTTCCGTTCCTGCTTCGGGTTTAAAATGCAAATTCGCCCGGCAAGCAGGCGAATTCAAACCGACCGATCAATTTAGTTGGTGACCCGTACGGGATTCGAACCCGTGTTGCCGCCGTGAAAGGGCGGTGTCCTAGACCCCTAGACGAACGGGTCGCATTTGTAGGCGGGCGGACCGGCCCCGCGGACTTGCACTTCCAAACGGTCCCGGAAGAGCGATTTGGATTTTCAAGAATTCGCATCGACTCGCGAAAACGAACGGCTAGAATAGCGCACGCCGATAGGGGTGTCAAACGCCTGCGGGCCCTCCTGAGATCGGACCGCCATTCTTGTATCGGCCCACCTGATTCTCTATTATTCAACCAATACCGGGCCACCATATCTCTACCGAATTCCGATCCCGCGAGCGGCGGCGATCAGGACAAACGGCACAATCCAAATGACCGATCAATCCCCAAACCGCGTCTTCCTGATCGACGCGATGTCGCATATCTTCCGCGCCTTCTTCGCGCCGCTCGGCGGCAACCAGGAGCCGATGCGGAACTCGAAGGGGCTGCCGACACAGGCGGTGTTCGTTTTCACGAACATGCTTCGGAAGCTGATCGCCGACGAACAGCCGGACTACATCGCCGCCGTGTTCGATACGGCGGATCCGACCTTCCGTCACGAGTCTTTCGAGGATTACAAGGCGAACCGGGAGGAAATGCCGGACGATCTGGCCCGGCAGCTGCCCTTTATCGAGAGGGTCTGCGAGGCGCTCAACGTCCCGATCCTGAAGATGCCCGGATTCGAGGCCGACGACATCATCGGAACCCTCGCGAAGCAGTGCGAGAAAGATAAGCTGAAAGCGGTCATCGTCTCCAACGACAAGGACCTTTGCCAGCTTGTGAGCGACCCGTTCGTCGTCTGCTTGCGGCAGAACTCGCAGAACATACGCCGCAAGGTGCCTGTGCCTCTTGTCGAATGGTGCGACGAGGCTTGGGTCCTGAAGAAGTTCGAACTGCCTCCGGACAAGATCGTGGATTACCTGGGCCTTATGGGAGATTCGATCGACAACATCCCCGGGGCGCCGGGGATCGGGGCGAAAGGGGCGGTGAAGCTTATCAGGGAGTTCGGTTCGGCCGAAGGCGCGATCGCGAACGCCGACAAGATCACGCACAAGACCTACCGTGAGAGCCTGCAGAACAATGAAGCGCTTGTCCGCCAGTCTCTGGGTCTCGCAACGGTCCACACCGAGGTCCCGGTTGATCTCGACCTCAGCCGCCTTCGGCTGAAGAATCCGGATCGGACGGCCGCCTACGAAGTATTCCGCGAGCTCGAGTTCAACACGCTTACGCGCGAGTTCGCCGACAGCGCCCCGCTATTCTCTGACCTGGACGTGGAAGGGGAAGAAGGGCTCGACCGAAAGTACGAACTGATCGACGACCGCGCCGGGCTCGACGGACTTGTCAGGAAGCTCTTCGAGATCGAGAACTGGAGCTTCGAGGTGGACGATTCCGATTCACCCGACAACGCCGGCTCGTTCGACAAGAAGCCGCCGCGCGGACTGGCGATCTCGACGAGGCGCGGGGGCGCTTACTACGTCGATATCGACGGATTCAAGGAAGGCCGCGAAGCCGCGTACTCCGGACTGGGAGACATTCTCGCGAACAAGTACCTCGCGAAGAGCACGTACGATCTGAAATCTAACCTCGCCGTGCTGAAAAAGGCCGGGATCGACCCCTTGAACGTGAAGGACGACCTGATGGTCGCGGCGTACCTGATCGACAGCGGACGAAGGAACTACGAACTAAGGACGCTCGCGCAGCAGACGCTCGAGCAGGAGATCCTGCAGGACATCCCCGATGGCTGGACGGAAAGCCGGTACCGGACCGCTGAAAGCGCGGATTTCGTGCTTCAGCTCGCGCCGAAGCTGAGGGAGGAAATCGACTCCGCCGGGCTGAACACAGTCTACGGCGACATCGAGTTACCTTTGATCCCGATCCTCTACCGCATGGAAATGGCGGGGATGAAGGTCGATCGGGGCGTGCTGAAAGAATCCTCGGAGTTTCTCAAAGGCGAGCTTGAAAAGCTTAGCGCGAAGATCTTCGAACAGGCGGGCCGCGAGTTCAACATCAATTCCCCGAAGCAGGTCGCCGAGGTCCTCCAGGACCTGAACATCGAAACGAAGTACAAGACGCCTACCGGAAAGATCTCGACAAGCAAGGACGCGCTTCAGGAGATCGCCGAAAACTACGAGATCGCGACCCACATCATCGAGTTCCGCGAGCTGGACAAGCTGAAATCGACCTACGCCGATTCTCTTCCGACGATGATCGCCGAAGACGGCCGTATCCACGGCAAGCTGAACCAGACGGTCGCCGCGACCGGCCGCCTGAGCTCGACCGATCCGAACCTCCAGAACATACCTGTCAGGACCGAGCTCGGAAGGCAGATCAGAAAGGCCTTCGTGGCCGATGAAGGCTGCAAACTGATCTCCGCCGATTATTCGCAGCTCGAACTGCGTATCCTGGCGCACATCACTCAGGACGAGGTGATGCTTGAGGCGTTCCGGAACGAAGAGGATGTGCACGCCAAGACCGCGCACCTGATCTTCGGCGCCGAGACCGACGAAGAGCTTCGCGACAAGCGGCGCCTGGCGAAGATCGTCAATTTCGGCATCGCATACGCTGTGGAAGCATTCGGCCTTTCGCAGAGGGTCGGGATCTCGAAGGCCGAGGCGCGAGTGGTCATAGACAACTACTACAAGACTTACAAAGGCATAAAGAAGTACATGGACGAGACCCCTCTGCTCGCGCGCGAGCAGGGTTACGTCGCTACGATCTTCGGAAGACGCCGGTACCTGCCTTCGATCAACGACCGGAATTTCGCCGTGCGCTCAAGGGCGGAACGCGAGGCCATCAATATGCCGATCCAGGGCACTGCGTCTGACATCGTGAAGATCGCTATGATCAAGGTCGACGAAGCACTGAGCGAAGCTGGACTAAAGGCGAGGATCCTGATGCAGGTTCACGACGAGCTTCTCCTGGAGGCGCCGATCGAAGAGGTCGAAACGGTGAAGGAGATCCTCGCGAACGAGATGCAGTCAGCCGCCGAACTGGACGTGCCGCTTCTTGTCGAGATCGGAACCGGCGACAACTGGATGGACGTCAAATAGGTGGGCGTCCGAGCACCCGTTCGACGTACATTCTTGCAGCATAATTTACGACAGCGACCGCTCGGGCGCTCCCGCGTGTTCCCCCACGCCGTAGTTTCGATCACGACCCAAGGATGGCCGCTCGCCCAAAAACTATCTTCTACCTCGCAATTTGATCTCGGAGTGTCCGGCATCGACTCATTCGGAGGCGATTTTTCGGATTTTATATGAGATTTTGAAAACAATTGATTGGATTTTTAGGACTTCTCCGTACTCAAGGGGTTATTCTTTGACCGATGATGAAATCTGGTCATTAACCATTTTCAGTGATAACCAAAGACGGAGGCCAAGCAAATGAACCGAATCTTGAGTCAGTTAGCGGTACGGAACGGGAATAAGGCCGAAGCATCGGCCGAAAGCATCATGGCGCTCGGTGAGGTCGTCTCCTCGCTGAGAACGGCGGTGAGCAAGCTTCAGAATTTGAAGGATTCGGAGACGAATCATTACTTCAGAAATTTCGAGACCAACTTCCCGAAGGAGGGCATAGACTTTTACAAGGCGACCAGGCTGTACGAGATCAACCTTGTCAAGCAGGCTCTGCGCGTCACCCGCGGTCACCAGGCGAACGCGGCAAAGCTGCTGAAGATGAGGACATCGACGTTGAACTCGTTCATCAAGCGCCACAACATCAGTTACTGATCCTCCGGGTAACCGGACAAGGAAAGAAGCAGGAAGGCAAACACAAACTCATAAACGGAATTATCGATACGTTCCAATCAAAGCAACCAGAGCCTTCTCCGTTTCACCCGCCCGGCAAACCCTCTAGGGGTAAGCGACCATCACGATGCAAACGCCGCACGTTCGGCTGAACTAACACGGTCCGAAACACGTTCACCTGCAGTTCCGTACCGTGTTGTGCTGCCGTAAATAGCGTTTGCAGCGGATCACCTGCAAGGAATGAACTTCACACCGGCCGGTATTAAGGTTTGACCTGAATACCGTTTCGGTCACATTGTCACAGAACCTGCTCGCACGGTGTTTTAAGGATATCGACGCGGCCTGGTTTCAGCAGTTACGGAGTTTAGGTGATCAATCCAGCTACAAGGACGCACTACTACGATTTCGGCAGTTTTCGCTTGGACGTCTCGAACCGCCTTCTCCTGAAAGATGGCGAGCACGTTCCTATTACCCAGAAGAGCTTCGAGACTCTCTGTTTCCTGATCAGCAACCGGCACCGGATGCTCAAGAAGCAGGAGATCCTTGACGAGGTCTGGAGCGAAAGCTTTGTCGAAGAGGCCAATCTCGCGCAGCACATCTACATGGTGCGCAAGGTGCTTCGGAATAACGGCGGTTCCTCCGAATTCATCGAGACAATTCCGAAATTCGGCTACCGTTTCACGGGCGAGGTGAGCGAAAGCTATGCCGACCCGCCGTCCGCTCCGGAGCCGCCGGAAAAGGAATCCCGCGCCGCCTCGGCCGTCCTGTCGGCGGCGCCCGCTATGGCCGGTTTCCGTGTGAATTCAAGGCCCGACACACCCGCGCCTTTGACGTTCAGAAAGTATATACTCCTTGCGGGCCCCGCGATCGCGGTAGCGTTGGTCTCTGCAGCGCTCACAGCGGCCGCGTATCTCTATCTCACCGGTGATTCTTTTTCCGACAGGCTATCCGGTATAAGGTCTATCTCGGTTCTGCCGTTCGTGCAGATCGGCGGTGAGAAGGACGAAAAGCTCGGGCTCGGCCTGGCGGACACACTGATCTCGAGGCTCGGAAACCAGGACCTCGTTTCCGTTTCCCCGACGTCAACGGTCGCCAGGTACTCGGCAAGTGGAGGTTCGCCGGTCGAGATCGGCCGAGAGCTGGGGGTCGACGCGGTCCTCACGGGTACGATCCAGCGAAACGGCGACCGGGTCAGGATCAATATCCAATTGATCAGCATAGCGGATCGGGCGCCTGTCTGGGCTGACCGGATCGACGGCGAGTTCAACGACATATTCAGGCTTCAGGACGCGGTTTCGCACGACGTTGCTATGAAGCTAACGGCGATCCTCTCGGGAAAACCCGAGCCTCCCGCGACAGAACCGGACAGGGGAAACCCCGCGGCGTTTCAGGCATTCACGAAGGGCTTCTATTTCTGGAACAAGCGCGCCGGCTCTAATCTGACCGAGGCGATCAACCACTTCGGAGATGCGGTCAAGGCCGATCCAACTTTCGCGGCCGCCCACGCGATGCTCGCTGACTCGTACGCTCTCGCCGCGATCTACGAGGTCGATTCGATGAAGCCCGAGGTGGCGATCCGGAAGGGGAAAATGCACGCCGACAAGGCCCTTGCCATCGACGCCAGGACCTCCGAGGCATTCTCGGCTCTGGCCGTCATAGCGCAGTACGAACGGGATGCCGATCTCGCGCTCGCACTCCTCAAGAAGGCGATCGAATGCGACGGCAACAACGCCGCGGCGCGTATTCGGCTGGCGTGGATGTACGCCGTCGACGAAAACCTAGAAGGCGCGATCCGCGAGATGAAGCTCGCTCAGAAGGCCGATCCGCATTCGCAGGTCATCAACCTGAACCTGGCGAGGCTTCTTCGGCTCAACCGTCAGACCGACGAAGCGCTCGAATTTGGAAAGCGCGCCGTTGAGCTCGATCCGTCGATGATGTGGACCCGCTTGATACTGGCGGAGATCTACGAGCAGAAGGGGATGCTCAAGGAGTCCATCAATGAGTTGCGGGCTGTGCCAAAGAGCGCTCCCGAGCAGAAGACGGCTCGCCTCCTGCTGAGCCGTGTGCTCGCGAAGCAGGGCAACAAGAACGAGGCGCGGAAAATCCTTAAGGACTTTAAAAACAACGATGACGCGGAGACCCCCTCAGCCGAGGTGGCATCCGTTTACGCACTCCTCGGTGAAAAGAAGGAGGCATTTAAGGAACTTCAGAGATCGGACGAGGATTCGTTGATCCACTACCTTCAGCTGAAATACGACTACAACCTCGATCCTCTGCGCGACAACCCGGAATATCCGGGCATCCTCACGCAGTCGCGCAAGAACTTCGTAGAGAATTACGACAAGAACTCCTAGAGCAGCGGTGCTCTCTTCCTGCTGAAAACTGAAAGCCGGGCGGGCGAAGGTCCTCCCGGCAATTTTTTCTTTGTTAATATCGGATTTTGACCAGAGCGGAGGAATAATCCGGCACGGCCAGGCGATAGATAATGTCTGGGCACAGTTATGGAAACTCGTCAAAGTTCGTCTGAAACGGAAGGGAGTTCCCTGGCCCGTTCGCTGGCAAGTGAGATCGAACGCGGTGCGCGCGTCGTGAGCGCGATCGGCGCGGAAGCGTACCGGCAAGAATCCACGAAAGCGGGGAGCATAGGAGTCCACATACGGCACAATCTGGACCTCATCGACTGCTTTCTCCGCGGAATCGGGAAAGGCGAGGTCGATTACACCGCCCGCCAGCGGGACACTGACATCGAGTCCGACGCGGCCGCAGCAGCAGCAAGAACGCGCGCTCTTGCCGAACAGCTGGCCGCAGTTGAAGGCCGAGAAAGCGAACCTGTTCGGGTCGGGTCCGAGATCGATCACGACATTCTTCACGAGTCCACCGTGGGAAGGGAGCTCGAATTTCTGCACTGCCATACGGTGCATCACCACGCGTTGATCGCCGAACGCCTAAGGGCAATGAGAATCGAGACAGAATCGAATTTCGGCGTCGCGCCTTCAACATTGCGATTTTGGAGGAACGAGGCCGCGGCTGGCGGCCGTTGAACCGATATGACTTCAGGTATGAAAGTGCTCAGCTGGATCTGCCGCATAGTGATCGCGGTGATCTTTCTGCAAACTCTCTTCTTCAAGTTCACCGGAGCGGAGGAATCGAGGTATATCTTCTCGACGCTAATGGGCGACGAGCTTGAGGCCGTCGGGCGAATTGGATCAGGCCTTGTTGAGCTTGTTGCCGCAATTTTGCTCCTGATCCCCCGGACCGCGGTTTATGGTGCCCTTCTTGCGCTCGCAACTATCTCGGGAGCCCTCTTCAGCCATCTGGCAGTGCTCGGGGTCGTGGTGAAGGACGATTCGGGGACGCTGTTCGCGCTTGCGGTAACCGTCTTTTTGCTTAGCCTCGCGATTCTCGCGATCCACCGGCGAGAACTTCCGCTCGTGGTGCGGACGGCATAGGAGGCGAATCTGGATCTGGCTCACGCGGCCTCGGAACTTTTTAGACTCGACGCGGGATCGCTGGCATCGGTCGATCCGTTGGCGCTGTTCGTTCTGCTTTTTTTCGCTACCTTTGTGACAGAAGACGCGACGTGCATCGTGGCGGGATCGCTCGCGGCGGCCGGAGCGATCGGTCTTGAGCTCGCCGTTCTTGCCTGTTTTTCCGGGATCTTTGTCAGCGATATCGGGCTTTACCTGATTGGACGGGGGTCCGGGAGAGCGGCGGCAAGGTCCAGGGTGTTCCGCAGGCTCGTGAGCCCTTACGCTCTCGAACGGGCCGCAGGGTGGCTGGAAAAGAGAGGCCCCGCGGCCATTTTCATCAGCAGGTTCGTTAGCGGTCTCCGGCTGCCGACATATCTCGCCGCAGGATTTCTCAAGGTCAGCTTTGCGAGATTTGCCGCGTATCTCTTCATCGCGGCGGCGATCTGGACACCGTTCCTCGTGGGCGCCGCGTACTACGCACAAGTGGAGATATTCGGCTCTCGCTTGCTCATTGGCACTCTTCTCTTGTTCGCATCGATCCAGGCTGCTTTCGCGCTGATTTCCCGCAAGCGCAGGAGAAGGCTTGTCGGTTTTTTCAAGCGCATCTATCGATGGGAGTTCTGGCCGGTGCAGATCTTCTATCTCCCGGTCCTGTTCTACGTTGTCTTTCTTGCCTTCCGGTACCGAAGTCTTACCGTCTTCACATCGGCGAACCCGGCGATTCCCGGCGGAGGATTTGCCGGAGAATCAAAGGACGAGATCTATTCCGGGCTCAAAAGATCCGTTGCGGCACGGCCTCACCTTCTTCGGCACATCGTCGTCGATCCCTCCGAACTGTCCGGAATGAACGAAGCGGAAATGTCGGAGTTCGTTCGTTTGGAAGCGCTCGGATTCCCTCTTGTGCTCAAGCCTGACACAGGCGAACGCGGCAAAGGCGTGCGAATAGTCCGCACTCCAGCCGAACTATCCGCCGCGCTTGAAAATATCGATGGGCGGCAAATCCTGCAGGAATTCGCTCGCGGCGAAGAGTTCAGCGTCTTTTACTACCGATACCCCGGAGAATCGAAAGGCCGGATCTTCTCGATCACGGACAAGATCTTTCCCTCTGTTACCGGAAACGGGATCTCCACAGTTGAGGAACTTATCCTGGCCGACCCGCGTGCGGTATGCATCCATTCTGCTTATCTTGATAACATCGGAAGCGAGGCGGACCGGATCGCTTCTCCGGGCGAAGAAGTCCGGCTGATCGAGATCGGGACTCACTCGCGCGGAGCGATCTTCAACGACGGGGATCGCGTGCGTTCGGACAAGCTTGAGGCGGCGATCGACCGGATCTGCCGCGGATTCGAGGGTTTTTATTTCGGCCGGTTCGATCTGCGGGTCTCGTCAGAGGATGACCTTCGCGAGGGAAGAGGGTTCAAGATCGTAGAGCTCAACGGCGTGACAAGCGAATCGACGAACATCTACGACAGAAGGTACTCGATCATCGACGCGTACCGGATACTGCTCCGGCAATGGAAGATCGCGTTCGAGATCGGACACCTGAATCGCGCTCGCGGCGCGAGCCCCGCCTCCGTATCCGAGCTCGTTTCGATGTATATCTACGGTAGCCGAGCCGAACCGTCCGAGGAACCCGCCTGAGGCTTATGTGTACGATACTGTTCTCTTTCGGTCAGGATGGCAGGCCGCCTCTGACGTTTCTTGCGAACCGCGACGAGTTCTACGAACGCCCGACGCAGAAGGCAGGATGGTGGCCGGACATCCTGGACATCTTCGCCGGGCGCGACCTTGTCGGCGGGGGCACGTGGCTCGGCATATCGAAATCCGGAAAGGTCGCCGCCGTGACCAACTTCCGGGATCCCGGCCAGGAACGCGGCGACCTTTCAAGGGGAAAGCTGGTGGCGGATTATCTGGGTTTTGACGACGATCCCAAGGAATACCTCGAAAAGATCGAATGCGACAAGGACAAGTATACGGGATTCAATCTTCTTGTCGGAGAGTTCGGAACGGGGGCAAAGCGGCTCCTGTACTACTCGAACCGGGGAGAAGGGATCGTCGAGCTGGAGCCGGGACTTTACGGCCTCAGCAATCACCTCCTCGACACGCCCTGGCCGAAGGTGACTCGCGGAAAGGCCAGGTTAGATGAACTACTGGAAGCAGAGGCCGGGAAAGAAGCGTTCTTCGATCTTCTTGCCGACCGGACCCTCGCCGAGGACGATGAACTGCCGGACACGGGGATCGGCTACAAGAAAGAGAAACTGCTTTCCGCGATTTTTATCGAAACTCCGGTCTACGGAACACGCTGCTCAAATGTCGTCTTCTTTCGTGAAGATGAGGGCTTTGATTTTGAAGAAAGGGTCTTTGTCTAGCTTGATGACTCGCCGAAGAACATTCTGCGGTATTTCGGCTTGATGCTTTCAAGATCGAACACGACGAAGTAATCGACCGTCTGCATCTCTCTGTCCGCGGCCGGCTCGCCGCACACCCTGCATCCGATCCTCAAATAGATGCTCACCAAAGGGGGCAGTTCCACGGGAGCCATCGCGGACGGCTCGAATCCGGAGGGAATGATACGCGCCTCTTCACGCGGGCGAACCGTTATCGAAGGGTGCATGCATCCCGCCAACTTCAATTGCTGCAGGATCTTGGCGGCTTTTCGGCCGTCCTGGGTAAATACTGAACAGCATCCGAACATGTGCCTCTTGCCCCTGGCAACAAGATAGTTCGCGAGTACTTTCCAAAGCACGAAAAGCACTCTCGAGTTCCTGTTATCTTTGGCGATGCACGCTCTCCCGAGCTCGACCGAACGTTTGAGAACATTCTCAGGGACATCCTCGAGGTGGAACTCACTGGACGCGTAGAATCCGGATGCATCGCCCGCAGACTCGAACGTGTTGAGCCTGTACGTCCCGACCGCAAGTCCGGTCTCCTTTTCGGTTACGATCACGTGCTCGCATCGCAGGTCGAACTCGTCGAGATCGGACTTTTCCTGGTACGAAGCAGCCTCGGGATCCCCGAGTTCCTTCCGGAAAACCTCGTATCGGAGCCGCAAGACGGCCTCGAGTTCCTCCGAAGTCTCGACCATCTTTGCGACGAACCGGCCGTCGGAAACGCCGGCCACCCTTTCGCTCCTCGGAGGAGAGAAGGTCCGGACCGCGGTTTGATGAGATCTCTTGACGTGCATATAGCGACCATCCGCTGCAAGCAACATTGTTAGAGTAGGATTATGGCGGCATTTATTCCCGTGTCGAGAATTCCGGCGGGTGTGTTCACACGGACTTAACTTCACATAAACTGAAACGCGGCCCTTCCCCAGGGAAGGACCGCGCGAAAGGATTCAGGACAGTTTTGAAGTTATTGAACAGTTCCCGCCAGAAGCGAGCCCCTCGGGTCGGACGCGAATCCGAATCCGTCCTCGATCTTCCCGATCAACCCGTGAAAGACGACGTCTTCGCCGTCGAGCACCACCACCACGTCGCCCGGGCTGTACTTCGTCTCGTCGATCTCAAACTTGATGATCGTTGCGTTGCCGTTCTCCTGCTGAACCGCCTCGTACTCGAAATTGTCAGCGTTGAAGCTAATCGTCTGGCAGAATGAAACTTCGGACATATTGTTTGCTCCCTGTGCGGATCCCAAGGGAACCCGTGAAAGCGAAAGTCTATCCTTTGGAAAGCCGAAAGTCCAAGGTGATAGCGTCGTGGTCGGACAGCGGCACGCCTTCCTCATTGACCAGTTCTCCGACGGTTTTCGGTGGGCTTTCATCGACCGGATGGATCCCCGATCCCGCGAACCAGTCAAGCCGGAGCGAGAAACTTCCCCCCACCCTCTTCGAGGCCCAGAAGATGAACGGAAAGCACCATTCCGGCACCCAGTCGCGGAGATTTGTGTTCTTCTCCACGCTTTCAATGTCGTAGTGGAGCGTCCCGACGCCGGTCTCGTTAAACGGCTTGTACTCGAATCCGCGCGTTTCAAGGTCCCTGAACATAGGCCGCTCGAAATAGCGGTCCGGATGCGGATAATGGTTGCGGACGACTCGCTTCGGCCCCATCATCACGCGCCGCCCGTAGCCCATTATCGCCCGGGTGGAGTTCTGTGAATTGTAAGTCGATGTGTTCCAGTCGCCGCCGATCACGGTCGGAAGCTCCGGAAGCGTTTCGAGATGATCGAGGACGATCCGCATCTGCGTGCGCCTGTGGGCGCGCGAACAATGCGCGTCGAGATGGAGCGTTACCGCGCGGAACGTGCCGGCAGGGTGTTCGACGTCGGCGATCAGAGCCCTCAGATACCCAAGCCGCTTTTCCTTTCCCTTCATCTTGTCCTTGCCGTTCGGAAGCGGAACAGCGTGAACGTTGGTCATAGGGTGTCGGGAGAACATCGCGAGGCCGTGAATCGAATACGTGTTCTCACCCTCGGCCTCCGCTTCGACGCCGCTTCCCTTCTGAAGTGCTATGTAGATTGGGGCGAAAGCGTAGTTGAGACCGAGCGCGGACGCGATCTCCTGGGCGACAAATCGGTTCCCGCTGCGTGCCATACCGTGATCGAGCTCCGTCAGCAGATAGACGTCCCTTTCTGCAAGCCTTGGGTCCGATGCGAGCGTCTCGATGATCGGCTCAAGATGCGTACCGCGCTCGAGGTTCCAGGCCGCTGCGCGCACCGCCTTTCCGTGCTCGACTGCCGAAGGATCGGCAAGGTCCTCGCGGACGACAGCGTTCAGGATCCTCTCGACCTCCGGCCTTACCTTCTCGTACACGTCGGACCGCTCTGTTTCCGCGATCGACTCGAACTTGAGCAGCTCGGAAAAATGCCGGTTAAGGTCGTGTCTAAGGATGTCCGGAAGATCTGCGGAATCTCTCATCGGATCGGAAACGATACGGGGCAGGCGCGGTGGCGCGTGGCGTTCGACGGGACAGCTCAGTCGTCGTACCTCTCTTTGACAGGGGCGACCGCCAGAAAATCGTCCGTGATCCTTCCGGTATACGTGACCAAAAGCTCCTCAAGCCGCTTCCTGGTCTTGGCATGAAAGATCAGTCCTACGTGCCTCGGTTTGTCCACTCGGTAGACGATCTCCTCGTCGTCATAGGCGGAGGTGTCCGGCCTTTCGTCCTTGGCGAGCGCGAGCGCGATTCCCGCAAAGTCCTTTTGAAGCTTCGGCGACTCGTAAGGAGCTTCTTCCGTCGCGGTCTCGATCTTCGCCCATTCCCGCCAGAGGTTGAACCCGCGGGCGTGCTCGTGAACATTGGCGATGTACGCCCCTCCGACACGGGCGGCGATCTCCACAAGGTAGAAATTCCCGTCCTCTTCGGACTTCAGGAACTCGGCGTGGGAGACTCCTTCGGTGTGGTTGAGAGCTTCCAGGAGCCTCTTGTTCAGCTTGACGAGCTCCTTTCGCTCCTTCGAGCCGTAGCCGAGCGTCGCCGAGGTGAAGACCCCGCCGCCGTGGGCGACATTGAACGGCGTCGTACCGTATTCGTTCACGCCTTCCGCGACGATCTTTCCGTTCTTAATCACGGAATCGACGTGATACACGGATCCCTCGATAAACCGCTCGATCAGGAACTTCGATGGATGGTCGCGCCAGGTGTGCCTCTTGTCGAGCTCGTTAAGCACCGCCCAGACCTGATCCCCCGTCGAGCATTTTCGAATGCCGAACGCGGAGACCTCGGTCCTGGGCTTGACGATCCAGGGCGCGGGCACGCGATCAAGATATTCGTTGATATCGTCGGCGTTGAAGGCGCCGATGAACTCGGGACACGGGACCTTGTTCGAAGACGCGATCGAGCGCATTGTCAGCTTGTCCCGGAACCGGAGCGCGTGCGAGCGGCTCATCCCCTTGAAGATCTGAAGGTATTCGCGCGCCCTCGCCGCGGGCAGAACGTCGAACTCGTCGAGCCCGACGACGTGATGGACCGGCCTTCGGCCGGCAAGATTCACGATCTCGCGAAGGTACTCTTCCTCCCGGGCGTCCTTCGGCACGAACTGTACGTCGTTCAGACAGGTCCACGCCCAGGGAGAATCGCGCAGGTCATCCCTTGTCAGTAGAGTGACGTGCCAGCCTGCCGCCTGCGCTTCTTCAAGGAATTCGTTACCCTTGAACTCGCTGGCAACGCAGATGATATGCTTCATATTGATATCGCGTCACTCCGCTGCCGCGGTCCTTTCCCTGACGAACGCGTCAACGCCCCAGTTTCCCGAACCTGCGATAAGGAACAGCAGTGCCGCAACCATGTAAAGAAGCGGCTTCTCCTGTCCCGCGAACCCGTCGTTAATGTGGTGGACGAATGCCGCCGTGAACATCGTTGAGAAAATAAAGAAGCTGGAAACGCGTGTGAACAGTCCGAGCGCGAGGCACAGCCCGCCGGCGAACTCCGAGAGGCCGGCCGCCCAGGCGAACATCCCCGGCGCGGGAAAGCCGAGCTTGCTCACGCCTTCCACGAAACCTGGGGACGGAGGCATCTTGTCTATCCCATGTCCGAACGCCAGCCCTATGCCGACGAAGATCCTGAGCAAAGCAAGCCCCGCGCTTACGACTGTCGAACCTACCGGAGCACCGCCGAAAAGTATGGTCCTGAGCATTTTTCGTCTCCCAAACGGCTTTGTTATATCGTAAAAGGATGGCACAATTCAGGCCTAATAACAATTTCCCCGGTCTGCCCTTCAGGGCGCCTGGAGAGCCTTCATTCCGGCCGTTCATATTTTCACGGAGTCATTGATGGGCGACTTATTTACAGCGGAGCTTCTAAGCCACCTAGTCATTTTTCTTGTAGTTCTGCTTCTGGCGGTCTCGTGTCACGAGGCGGCGCACGCGTGGGTCTCGCACAAATTCGGGGACGACACCGCATATATGCTGGGCCGGGTGACCCTCAATCCGGTCAAGCACACGGACCTCATTGGAACGTTGCTGATTCCGATCGCCGGGTTTATCTTCGGAGCTATCGGCGGGGCGCTCGGCTCGATACCCCTGATCGGCTGGGGCAAACCGACACCGGTTAACCCAAGGAACTGGAGCAATTACAAGGTCGCGAACTTCTGGGTCTCGGTCGCGGGGGTGATCGCCAACATGATCCTTGTCATCATCGGTATCGCCGTCGCGAAGGTGCTGATGACCCAGGGAGTACAGCCGATTGACTTCTTCAGCAAGAGCACCAACCCGCTCGTGATCTTTGTCGGCGACCTGATGCTGCTTAATCTCTCGCTCGCGATCTTCAACCTGCTGCCTATCCCGCCGCTCGACGGTGGAAAGATCCTCGGTTCGTTCCTTCCGGACAGTTTTTCGCCCGTGCTGGAAATGATCGAGCAGTTCGGGTTCATACTGCTCTTGATTTTCCTTTACCTGGGTGTTTTCAGGCTGATCATTACGCCTTTCCTTATCGCCCTGTTCACATTGCTCCAGTTGATCTGACGAATGAAAAGACGCATCTTCAGCGGCGCCCAGCCCACCGGGCAGCTTCACATGGGAAACTACCTCGGCGCGCTCAGGAACTGGGTCGCGCTGCAGACCGAGTACGAAAGCTTCTACTGCATCGTCAACCTGCATGCGATCACGCTTCCGCAGGACCCGGCGACGTTGAAAAGAAAGACGCTCGATCTGGCGAGGATCTATCTCGCGGCCGGCGTAGATCCCGAAGTATCGACGATCTTTATACAGTCGGACGTGTCCGAGCACTTGGAACTGGCGTGGGTTCTGAGCTGCATCGCGCGGATGGGCGAACTCGAGCGTATGACTCAGTTCAAGGACAAGGGAAAGGGCGAAGAGAGGGCAAGCGTCGGCCTTTTCACTTACCCTGTGCTGATGGCCTCGGACATTCTTCTGTACCAAACAGACCTTGTGCCGGTCGGCCAGGACCAGAAACAGCACCTGGAGCTGACGCGCGACCTTGCGGAGCGATTCAACCGCGACTTCGGAGAGACGTTCGTGGTCCCCGACCCGTACATTCCGCCGGTCGGCGCGGCGATAATGTCTTTGAAGGATCCGCTCAAGAAGATGTCGAAATCCGACGAGAACGAGGCGGCAAGCATATTCTTACTCGACGACCCGGACACGATCACGAAGAAGATCAAGAAGGCGGTCACCGATTCGGGGACAGAGATCACGTTTGACGAATCGAGGCCGGCGATCACGAACCTCCTGACGATCTATCAACTGCTTTCCGGCAAGTCCGCTGAAGAATGCGAAGAACATTTCGCTGAAATGGGCTACGGGGATTTCAAGAAAGAGCTTGCCGAGGTCACGGTCGAGTTCCTGAAGCCTTTCCAGGAAAGGGTCAGGGAGTTCGACGATGAGACGCTCGAGGCGATCCTCAAGCGAGGCGCCGAGAAAGCGTCCGAGGTCGCCTCAGAAACGCTCCGGAACGTCTACGAAGGAATGGGGATAAGATAAAGATGGCAAAGAAGATAACCGTTTACGAGAAACCTACCTGAACGACCTGCCGCAAATTGGCGGATGCGTTCCGTGAGAACGGCATCGAGTTTGAAAGGGTCAATTATTTCACCGACCCTCTGACGAGGGATCGGCTTTCGAAGCTTCTGAAGAAGGCCGGCATCGAGCCCTTCGAGGTCCTTCGGAAACGCGAAAGGGTTTTCAAGGAACTGGGGCTTTCGCCCGACACTCCTGACGATCAGATACTTGATGCGATAATCGAGCATCCCTCGCTCCTCGAGCGGCCCATCGTCGAGGTCGGGAACAAGGCGGTGGTCGCGAGACCGATCGAAAAAGGCATCGAGATAATAAAAGCACAGGGCTAGACCTATGATCTTCACAAACGGAAACGGGAACGGACACAGGCCGAAGCCGAAGAACGTGCTCGGCGGCGAGCTGGAGGTTTGCTGTACATCGCCTGTGACGGGCTTCTACCGCGACGGGTATTGCAAAACCGGCTCGAACGACGCCGGGAGGCATACGGTCTGCGCTATAGTGACCGACGAGTTCCTGGAGTTCTCGAAGGCTTCGGGGAACGACCTGATCACGCCGCATCCCGAGTGGGGATTCCCCGGGCTGAAAGCCGGCGACAAGTGGTGCCTGTGCGTTCTGCGTTGGAAGGAAGCTTACGATGCGGGAGTCGCTCCGCCGGTCGTGCTCGAGGCGACGAACGAGGCAAGCCTTCAGCACGTCAAGCTCGCGCAGCTTGAAGAGATGAGTACTGAGAGATGAGTGCTGAGAATCAGAACCCGGAGCGCGAGCGACGGGCATAAACGATTCCTGAGACGGAACGCCCGCGTCCCGCGTGCATTGAGAGTCGGTAGCCCGACGGTCAGGGCGTGCGAAAGTCGGGACGCCACTACCCGGGAACTGTTTGGAGCAGCGCTTCGCGCTGCATCGGCGGGAGTCCCAGCTCCGGCGCCTGACGTCGCTACGCGACTATGATCTGACGTTCAACCGCCTCCCGTGGACTGAAGTCCACGGCTAAGTTAATGCTGTCGCTGACGCGACGGCGAGGACCGAGGACTGAGGACTGAGGAAGCATAACCAGTCTGGCAAGGGTGTCAAATTCTTATCTCAGTCCTCAGTCCTTTTATCTCAGTCCTTACCGAAAGCTATGCATTCCCTCGACCACCTTTCGCTCCTCTTCCGGCATAACGACTGGGCGAACCGGCGCGTGATCGCCGTGCTGAAGCGCAACGACTGCCCTGAGGCCCTGCGCGTGATGTCGCACGTGCTGACAACCGAGAAGGAGTATTACGAGCGCCTTTTCGGGAAAGACTCGACCGGATTCGAATTCTGGCCCGACGCCACACCGGACGACCTGAGCGCGCTGGCGATGGAGAATGCCGAGAGCTACGAGCGGCTTCTGAACAAATTCGACGACGAGGGCCTGGGCCAAACGGTCGATTACTTCACGAGCGCAGGAGAAGCCGTGAACAACACGTTCCGCGATATCCTGTCGCACGTCGTACTCCACTCAGCCGGTCATCGCGGGCAGGCGCTCACTCTGCTCAGGCAGAACGGGATCGAACCCCCTTCGGTCGATTACATAATCTACAGGCGTGAGTTACAATAACGGCCGTCCCGCCGATGAAAGAAACTGACACAAAACAGCTCGAGTTCGATTTCAAGAACGTGCAGGCCGAGATCGTGCGCGAATCGAGCGACGAGCTGCGGCTCAAGCTCGGCGAGTTCGCGGGGCCTCTCGACCTGCTGCTCTATCTGATCAGGCGCGAGGAAGCGAACATCTTCGACATTCCGGTCGCGAGAATCACCGACAAGTATCTCGAGTACATACGGATGATGGAGCGGCTGGACATCGCCGTCGCGGGCGAGTTCCTCGTGATGGCGGCAACGCTGATCGAGATCAAATCGAGAATGCTGCTTCCGAAGGAACCCGCCTCGGAAGGCGAGGAAGAAGCGGAAGATCCCAGGCAAGAACTAATCGACCGGCTGCTCGAACACCAGCAGTTCAAACTCGCCGCCGAATCGCTCTGGACAAAGGCGACGGTCGAGCAGGCGGTATTCACCCGAGGGACGATCGAGACCGACGACAACAACCCGGAGATCAGTGCGACGGTGTTCGACCTTTTCGAGGCCTTCCAGAAGATGATGGACCGCCACCGGGAGCAGATCCAGTTGGAGATCCACCGGGATGAGATGTCACTGGCGGAAATGCTCCGCAACCTGCGGGCGAAGCTGAAGATCGAGAAGAAGATAAGCCTCCTGAAACTGTTCGAGGATATGGGCTCGAAACGCGAACTGATCCTGGCGTTCATTTCGGTACTCGAGATCGTAAGGACCGAATCGGTGAGGCTTTGCCAGAAGGACACCTTCGGCGACATCACGCTTGAACTTGTCGAATCTTGAGTCGGTAAAGTCTGTCGGGTCTTTCGAGTCTGTCGAGTCGTTCGAGTCTGGCGGTCTGCGAACGGGTTGAATATGTCCTGACAATAGCCCGCTGCTTTAGCGGCGGGTACCCGTGTAGCGGCGACAGAACGGAGATCCCAGATCTCAGATTCCAGATTTCCAATGTCAGAGAAAGACAAGGAACCATCCTCACACAAAACGTCGGAGCCTGCTGAACTTGAGTCAGCCAAATCCCGGTCGACCACCGAACTTGAAGCCGTCATCGAGGCGTTGATCTTCGTGTCCGACGAGCCGCTTCCCGTCCGCACGATGGCCAAGGTCCTCGATGAAAAGAAGGACGCGATAGTCTCGGCACTCGAAGAATTGAGTTCCGAATACGCCGGCCGCGACAGCGGGCTCCAGATCCGCGAGATCGGCGGCGGCTGGCAGATGTCGACGCGTACCGAGCACCACGAAGAGGTCCGCGAATTCCTTAAGACCAGGCCCTCGGCCAAGCTCTCCCTCGCCTCGCTAGAGACGCTCGCCGTCATAGCCTACAAACAGCCGGTCACAATCCCCGAGATCCTGGAGATCCGGGGCGTCCAGTCCGCGTCGTCCATCAAGACCCTCCTCGACAAGCGCCTGATCGTCTCCCGCGGCCGCAAGGACACGGTCGGCAAGCCCATGCTGTACGGAACCTCCCGCGACTTCCTGATCCAGTTCGGCCTGAAGGACCTGTCCGAATTGCCGAGTATTGAGGATTTTGAGGAATTTGTAGGGTGAGCAGTGAGCCGTGAGCGGTGGGCGGTGAGCGGTGAGCGGTGAGCGGTGAGCGGTGAGCGGTGAGCGGTGAGCGGTGAGCGGTGAGTGAAACTAACGCGTTCATTCGCAGTAGTCAAGCTCTTTCAGGTTTTCCGACCCGGTGCGCCTTTAGACTTCAGGTGCGTTTGGCCTAGTGTTAAGTTCCCAATAGAATTGGAGACTCCCACAAAAGGCGTATGAAGAATGAAACCTCACAAGAATCTTCTTGCGTGGCAAAAATCTATGAAGCTGGTCACGCATATTTATGAACTAACGGCTGAATTTCCTCGCGAAGAGCTCTACGGTCTAACCTCACAACTCAGACGAGCTGCAGTGTCTGTTCCTTCAAACATTGCCGAAGGCGCCGCCGGCCGCACGAGAGACCAGTTTCGACATTTCCTGGGTGTTTCGATAGGCTCCCTAAACGAGATCAATACGCAACTCGAGATCGCCTTTAGAATCGGATATCTTGATCATTTGGAGCACGGTATAACGGAGCGGATGGTGGATGAATGTCTAGCCCTGACGTTTGGGCTTCGTAAAAGCTTGAATAAGAAGTAACGAGTATCAAGAGCGGAAAAGACCCCGTTCAACCAGGCAATTGTCCCAGTAATTAGTTATCTGTGTGAGGACGCCTGCTTACTGCTCTCTGCTTACCGCTCACCAACAGAATGCAGGAAAGAATACAGAAACTGATCTCCCAAGCCGGCGTCGCCTCAAGGCGGGCGGCCGAGAGGATGATCACCGCGGGCGAGGTGACCGTCAACGGGAAGGTCGTCACCGAGCTCGGAACGAAGGCCGATCCCGCCGAGGACCACATAAAGGTCCGGGGCAAGCTGATCAACTCGAAGCTTGAGCAAAAAAAGGACTTCTACATCCTTCTCAACAAACCGAAGGGCTATCTCTCAAGTCTTTCCGACCCCGAGAACCGTCCGCTCGTCACCGACCTCGTCCCGGCAAAGTTCGGCAGGTTGTTCCCCGTCGGACGGCTCGATTTCAATACCGAAGGCCTGATCATACTCACGAACGACGGCGGATTCGCCAACAAGGTCTCTTCAACCCGAACGATCCCCAAGCGTTACGAGGTAAAGGTGAAAGGCATACCTCCCGAAAGTGCGGTCGACGTCCTGCGCAGGGGAGTTACCCTCGAAGACGGTTTCCGCACGGCACCGGCAGAGATCAACCCCCTCCGCACTACAAAGACGAACGCCTGGTTTGAGGTCGTCCTTTACGAAGGGCATAACCAGCAGATCAGGAAAATGTTCGACGCCATCAAGTTTTCCGTTGTGAAGCTCAAGCGGACGGCGATCGGCCGGATCCGCATCGGCTCGCTTGCCCCCGGCGCATTCCGCGATCTCACCGAAAGAGAGATCGCCGGCCTCAAGAACTTCCGGCCCGCATCCTGAGCCCTTCGCCTCAAGTCCGCTTTCTCTGACACCGCCTCTCTGATAATCTATCCGGTATACACACAACCCGACCGGACCTCATATTTTCTATGCATTTTCAGCTTAACGAAGAGCAGGAACAGATAAAGTACAGCGTCCGCGAGTTCGCCGAAAGCGAGGTGGCCCCTTACGCGCTTGAATGGGACGAGAACCAGCACTTTTTCGACGAGCTCCGCCCGCAGCTCGCCGAGCTCGGCCTGATGGGGATCATCTTTCCCGAAGAGTACGGGGGCGCGGGAATGGGTTACGTTGAGTATGCGACGATAATCGAGGAACTGGGCCGCGTCTGCGGATCGGTGGGCCTCAGTGTCGCGGCGCATAATTCACTTTGCTCGAACCACATCTACACATTCGGGACCGAGGGGCAGAAACAGAAATACCTTGTCCCGCTCGCGCAGGGCGAGAGCTGGGGCGCCTGGGGACTTACCGAGGCGCAGGCCGGCAGCGACGCCAGCGGGACCCGGACGACCGCCGTGAAGAGCAACGGCGGCTACAAGGTCAACGGATCAAAGAACTTCATCACGCACGCGATCGCCTGCCACGTATGCGTCGCGGTCGCGGTCACCGACAAGGAAAAAGGAAACCGAGGGATCTCTGCCTTCATTTTCGACAAGTCGATGGAAGGCTTCAGGTCAGACAAGAAAGAGAACAAGCTCGGGATGCGCGCGTCCGAAACCTCTTCGGTCGTGTTCGAGGACTGCTACGTTCCGGACGAGAACCTGCTCGGAAAAGAGGGCGAGGGTTTTATCCAGGCGATGAGCGTGCTCGACGGAGGCCGGATCTCGATCGCCGCTCTTTCGGTCGGCATAGCCCAGGGGGCCTACGAAGCGGCGCTGAAGTATTCGAAAGAACGCGAGCAGTTCGGAAAGCCGATCTCGAAGTTCGAGGGTATTCAGTTCAAGCTCGCCGATATGGCGACCGAAATCGAGGCGTCGCGGCTTCTAACCCTGCGGGCAGCCGCCGAAAAGGATTCCGGCACCACCGTAACGAAGCGGTCCGCGATGGCGAAGCTGTTCGCGTCCGAAACCGCGGTCCGTGTCGCGGAAGAATCGATCCAGATCCACGGCGGTTACGGATACACGAAAGATTACCCGGCCGAGAAATACTGGCGTGATGCCAAACTTTGCACCATCGGCGAAGGCACGAGCGAGATCCAGCGGCTCGTCATCGCGAAACAGCTTCTAAGGGATTGATCTGCCGAAGTTGAACCTTATATACAAACCAGGATCTGTCAGGCGCTTCGTCGCGGTTCTTGTGGCTATCGTGTTGATCGCCGCGGGGTTCGCGTGTACGAAACAGGCCGATAGCGACAATGCTGAACTCAGGAACGACCCACAGGCGCAGGCCGTCCTTAGGCAGATAGACGTCGAAACGCGGCAGGGGAAGACCGTATCTAACGAGACTTTCGAGGCGCTCAAGAAACTCCGCGAGCAATACCCCGAATCCGGCCTGCTAAGGGATCACCTCAAAAACGCGTTGATATTCAGGAGCGATGTCGCGGCGCTCAGAGAGCTTCTCATCGAGGGCGGAAATCCGCCGGAGGACCCGGAAGACAAGAAGACGCTGGCAAAGGTCGATGTCGAACTCGGCAACTTCGAAGAAGCCGTCCCTCTACTCGATGAACTCGTCAAGGCCGATCCCGGGAACGTCGAACTGCGCGGGCTAGCGGGGCTGACCCACTTCAGGCTTGGGGAAATGGACAAGGCGGCGGAGAACTTCGACGCGGTCTGGGAGGAGATAATCGAGAAAAAGATGGTTCCCGAGATCTCCATCCGCGGGCTTGTCTATCTCAATCAGGGCAAGCTTGAAGAAGCGAGGAAGACTCTCGAGACCGCCGCGCAGTTCGATCCCGACCATATTTCAACTAACAACGCCCTGAGCAGGGTCTACAGGCTTCTCGGTGACGAGGAGAAGGCGCTCGAACTGAGCCAGAAGGTCGCCGACCTGCAAGAAGAGATGGCCGCAGAGAGTCTCGCGAAAACCCGGCGTGTGGCTCAAAAGCTCGAACTCGAAAACGCCTGGCAGAACAAGCGGTACCGAGACGTGATCGACATCGCCGAACGTCTTTTTCCGGGAGCCGAGGGAGCGGAGCGCCAGATCCTGCTTGAGTATCAGTTCAGGTCTTATCAGAGCCTGGGCATGGATGAGCAAGCCGAAGCGGTCCGTCAGAAGGCCGCAAGTCTAGCACAATGAACAAGTTACTTTTGATCCTGACCACATTCCTCGCGCTCTTGGTTTCGGCTTCGTGCGGCGACGGGAGCGGACCTTCTTCTCAAGCTCCCGAAACTGCCGCGAACATTCAGTTCACCGACGCGACAAAGGCGAGCGGTGTTGACTTCAAGCACGTCGCCACCCGCACTGAAGACAAACTTTTGCCGGAGATCATGGGTTCCGGCGTCGCGATCGCGGATTTCAACAACGACGGCGCGCCGGACATCCTTCTCGTCAACAGCGGCGTGGTAAAAGAAAAGGGTAGACCGGCGGGGTCAGAAAACCGGCTCTACATCAACGACGGCAAGGGCAAGTTCACTGACAAAACGGCGGACTGGAAACTTGTGAGCACCGGATACGGCCAGGGCGCGGCGGTCGGCGATTTTGACGGCGACGGGTTCACCGACGTGTTCCTCACGAACTACGAAGGCGACAATCGTCTGCTCCGGAACACAGGCTCGGCGTTCGAGGACGTTTCGTCCGCTTCAGGATTCTCGCCCGACGGCAAATGGGCGACAAGCGCGGGGTTCGCGGACCTGGACGGCGACGGGGACCTTGATCTGTATCTCGTCCGGTATGTCAATTTCACTCCGGAGAACCAGAACAAGGTATACCGGAACCGTATGCTGATCTACACGACCCCGATCTACTACGAACCCTACCGCGACTCGGTCTTCAGGAACGACGATGGGCGCTTCACCGACGTGACCGAAGCCTGGGGGTTCACCTCGGAAGCGAACGGACTTGCGCTTGCGATCGCCGACATCGACAAGGACGGCGACCAGGACATATACGTCGCGAACGATTCAGATCCGAACCACCTTTGGGTCAACGAAAGCGGTAAGTTCAGGGAGTTTGCCACGCTGTCGGGTTCGGCGTACAGCGAGATAGGCAAGGCCGAAGGATCGATGGGCGCGGACCTGACCGATGTCGATTCCAACGGATATCCCGACATTGCCGTTTCGAATTTTCAGGCGGAGCCGACGTCGCTCTACAGCCAGGAGAAAGCGCTGCTTTTCCGCGAGATCTCGGATGCATCGGGAATCGGCGCTTCCTCGAGGCAAAGGCTGAAGTTCGGTCTGGACTTCTTCGACGCGGACAACGACGGGGACGAGGACCTTCTGGTCGCCAACGGGCACATCGAGGACAATGTCGAACAAAGCTCAGATTCCGTAACGTTTGCCCAGCCGAATTCGCTGTACGAGAACCTTGGCAACGGCAAGTTCAAGGATATCAGTGGGTTGGCGGGAGACGCTCTGAAAGACGTCCAGGTTTCGCGCGGGCTTGCGACGGCGGATCTTGACGGCGACGGCGACCTCGACTACGTCATCGTCAACAACGATGGCACTGCCCAGATCGCCTTCAACGAGACCGTGAAGAAGGGCAACTTCGCGATTTTTCTTCTCCGCGGGAATGGAAAGAACACGAACGCGATCGGCGCGAGGCTTGTGGCGAAGATCGGGGACCGCACGATCGATCGACAAATAATGGGCGCGCAGAGCTACCTTTCGGTGAGCGACTTCCGCGTCCACTTCGGGCTCGGGGACGCAGGGAAGATCGACGAACTGACGATTCATTGGCCCGGAGGCGAGCAGCAGACGCTTCGCGACGTCGCGGGAAACAAGTTCTACTTCGTGAGAGAAGGCGAGGCGCCGAGGGAGTTCATTCCCGGACAGCTCCGTGTGCAGTGAGCTGTAAGCTGTGAGCTGATTTCCACTCTTTGAACCTGGAATTTTGAACCTTGAACTCGCCAGGTAGCCCGCGCTGACGCTTGGGCTACGGACACGCCAGTGCGGTAAGTCCTTTCCTTTGCGGATTTTGGCGCCTTTGCGAGAGCCTACAACTTGAGAATTTCCGACCGCATATCGAGAATCACGTATGCAGTACCTCCCGCAAAGGCGCCAAGCCGCAAAGATCCGCAAAGAAGAATTTCCAAGAGTCACTATACTGAGTTTCGGTCTATGAAACGGCAATTCCTTAGTTTCGCCCTTGTAATGTTCGCCCTGGTTCTCGGTGCGTGCACCGGCGGCGTAGTGCCCGAGCAGGGCTCGGATGAATACGCGGGCGCGGTCAAGTCGTTCTACGTCGGCCTCGCCGCGATCGAGGCAGGAGACGACCAGAGGGCGATCACCGAACTGAACCGCGTGATCGAGCTCGCCCCCACCGAACCGGCCGCATTCAACAACCTCGGGATCCTGTACCTGCGCCAGCGCGATCTCGAGAAGGCGGCGGCGAATCTTGAGAAGGCGAGCGGGCTCGCCTCGGAGAATGCGACGGTCGTCGCCAACCTCGCCGAACTCGAGCTCGCGAAGGGCGATGCGGAAAAAGCGCTCGGGCAGTTCAGAAAGGCCGTCGAGCTCGACCCGAAAGATCACGTCTCGCAGTACACCATCGCGGAGGAGTCAGAGAAACAGGGAAAAGACGCCGAAGCGCTCTCGATCCTGAAGGACAAGCTGAAAAATGACCTCCCGGAAAACCTCGCCCTTAATGTCGAGATCGCGAGGCTTGCGGCCAAAATCGGGGACGCAGAAACGTTGATTGCGACCGTCAGATCGTTCAACACGAGATCAGAAAACTGGTCCCCGGAAATCAGGGAACAACTCACCAAACTCAGCCAACTCACAAACTCGGCCAACTTAAGCGAAGCTGCCCGGCAGACCGCCTTCCTCAAGAACGTCCTGCTCCGAGAGCCGGAATACCGATCCTCGCTCGCCGTTATCAAAGCTTCGGACACGGCGCCCGGCCGTTTGATCAGAAAGCCGCTCGTTCTTTCCGCTCCCGCGTTCAAGCCTGCCCCCGCCGATACCGGAATCACTTTCGAAAAGAAGATCGTCGCAGATGTCGAGGCAAACACCGCGTTTGTCGTCTTCAAGGACGGCGAAAAGCCCATCGTCGCCTACAGCACGGAAGACAAGACAGTGATCGGCGTCACGGAGATACCGGTGAGCGTCGGTTCTCCCAAGCAGGTCGCGCAGATCGATTTCGACTATGACTTCCGGATCGATCTTGCTTTTGCTACTGAGAAGGGATTCCGGCTTTTCAAACAGAAAGAGGATGGCACATACGAAGACGTAACTTCCGCTACCGGGCTTACGTCCGAGATCACTGGCGGGTCGTTCACCGGCGTCTGGGCATTCGACTACGACAGCGACGGTGATCTGGATCTTGTTCTTGCTCCTCGTGAAGGGGCTCCTTACGTACTTCGAAACCAGGCGGATGGGAAGTTTTCAAGGAGTAACCCATTTTCAAACGTCGAGAACGCAGTTGATTTTGTCTTTGGCGATTTTGACGCAGATGGGGATTCAGACGCGGCGTTTTTGGACGTCAGGGGAACACTATCGGTGTTTGCGAATGAAAGAGGCACTTTGTTTCGATCGATCAAAGTGCCGAATCTTCAGAGGTTGGCCTCGGTAAGTTCCGCAGATATAGACCGCGACGGATCGATCGATCTCTTCGTTTCCGTCCAAGCGAGTGACGTGGTGGTCGGAGCAAGCCAGGGTTCAAACCTTGAAAAAGAGATAGTAAATTTGACCCGAACTATTCCGGTCTTGCTCAAATACGTGGACGGTGAGTTGGAGCCTGAAGAGATGCTCCGGGATGAGAAGACGCTTCCCTGTCAGGACCGCACCTTCCTTGCCGACTTTGACAACAACGGAAGCGATGACATCCTGACTTCGTCGAGAAACCCTACTTCCGGCTGTTTCGGTCTTTTCTTGAACAGAGAAGAAAGTGATCTTTCGCCGGCGAACGATCTTGGAACAGAGTTCTATAACGTTAGCGGAGTCGCGGATCTTAACGGAGATGGCCATCTGGATGTTATCGGCATGGACGCCGATAGCCGACCCGCGGTATTCGAAAACCGTTCCACCAAAAACTACCACTGGCAGATCGTACGGCCGAAAGCCGCGAAGACTGAGGGCGACCAGAGGATCAACTCATACGGAATAGGCGGAGAGATGGAATTGAGGTCCGGACTTCTCGCGCAGAAAAGGCAGATCACTTCGCCTCACGTACACTTCGGGCTCGGCGAGAACACATCGGCGGATGTCCTCCGGATCGTCTGGCAGAACGGCTACGTCCAGGCGGAGTTCGATCTGAAGAGCGACCAGATCATCGAGGCCGAACAACGCCTGAAGGGATCGTGTCCGCATCTCTTCGCCTGGAACGGCGAGCGGTTCGAGCACGTCAAGGACGCACCGCCCTGGAGCCCAGCGCTGGGTTTGAAGATCAACGCCCAGGACACTTACGGGATCCTGCAGACCGAAGAATGGTTCAAGATCCCGGGCGAGGCTTTGCAGCCGAAAAACGGCAAGTACGAGCTTCGGATCACGGGCGAATACTGGGAGAGCTTCTACCTTGACCACTACCGCCTGCTTGCGGTCGATCATCCCGAGGGCACAGAGATCTTCACCGACGAGCGGTTCTCGATCCCCCTGCCGCCGCTCGAGGTCTTCACGACCGGCGGGCTGAACAGATTCGCGTCAGCGACAGACCACAACGGCCGGGATGTCCTTGAGACTGTTTCGAAACTCGACGAGGAATATCTCGACGGGATCGAGCGCGGAAAATATCAGGGAGTCGCTGAAGACCACTGGGTCGAACTCGAGCTTCCCGAAGATGCCCCGCGTGAAGGAAAGCTCTGGATCGTCGGCGAGGGCTGGGTCCATCCGACCGACGCTTCGATCAATGTTCAAAGAGGGCAGGCGAGTCCCGCGCCTCCGAAGTCGCTCAGCATCGAGATCCCCGACGGCAGAGGCGGCTGGAAAGCGGTCAGAGAGAACCTGGGCTTCCCCGCCGGAAAGATGAAGAACGTTTTGCTCGACATCTCGGACGTATTCCCCGCCGACGCTAAGGACAGAAGACTCAGGCTGCGGACCGAGCTCGAGATCTTCTGGGACAGGCTCTCGTGGGCGGTCGGAAAGGACGGAGCCGACACGAAGATCACCGAGCTCGGTCTAACCGTCGCAGACCTGCGTTACAGAGGTTTCTCGGTCATCGATAAGCGCGACGATTCTTCTCCCGAGATCCCGGACTACAACCGGATCAGGACGACCGCGCAGAAATGGCGTGACCTGGAGGGTTACTACACGCGTTTCGGCGACGTGCTCGAGCTTTTGGAAAAAACCGACGACCGATACGTGCTTTCGAACGCGGGCGACGAACTCGCTTTGAGCTTCTCCGCTCTGCCGGACCCTCCGAAGGGATGGAAACGCGACTTTGTTATAATCGGCAACGGATGGATCAAGGACGGCGACCTTAACTCCGTGTTTTCGAAGACTTTACTGCCTCTTCCGACGCACTCGACGAACGACTACTCGCGTCCGCCGACGGTGCTTGAGGACGACCCGGTGTACAGGAAGAACCGCGCCGACTGGGTGAGGTTCCACACGAGGTACGTCGCGCCGGAAGCGTTCAACTCGGCCCTTCGATAAGATTCTTTCACCACAGAGTGCACAGAGGGCACAGAGAATGTTTGGGCGGCGAATTACTGAAATCTGAGCTCAAGCGTTGTACTAGTGAGTAGCGAACAGGCTTGAGACTGGGCAACAGAAACAGATGACCCTAAGATATCTGGAATTATGTGTGTCGAGTCTGCGGCTGCTCACTGCTAACCGCTCACCGCTCACTCTGAAATGACCTGGCGAAAAGCATTCATCACCGTACTCTTCTTCGCGCTGCTCGGCGTGCCGTTCGCAATCGAGTTTTTCTACGGCGGCGCCGAGGAGGAATTCGACCGCGAGACGGCTCTCGAGAGGTTCGGATTCTATTTTGAAGAAGTGGCGAAGGAATCCGGCGTCGAATTCGTCCACAAGGCTCCGTCGCTCGATCCGAAGCTGAACAACATAATGCCGCAGATCGCCTCGATGGGCGCAGGCGTTTCGATCGTCGATTTCGACCGCGACGGCTGGAGCGACATCTACCTGACGAACAGCGGCGAAGGCAGTTTCAACGCTCTCTACCGCAACAACGGCGACGGCTCGTTCACCGACGTAGCCGCGGACGTCGGTGTCGCGGACGTCAACAAAGAAGGGACAGGCGTTTCGATGGGCGCCGTATGGGGCGACTTCGACAACGACGGTTTCGAAGACCTCCTGCTTTACAAATGGGGCAAAACTGTGCTGTACCGCAACATGGGCGGCAAAGCGTTCGAGGAGGTCACGACCGCAGGGTTTCCGGAATGGGCTAACATCAACACCGGGATATGGTTCGATTTCGACCGCGACGGCAAGCTCGACATCTTCCTGGGAGGCTACTTCCGGCCGGAGATCAACCTCTGGAAACTCGAGAACACGCGGATAATGCCGGAGAGCTTCGAGTACGCGAACAACGGCAGTCGAAAGTACCTCTACAGGAATCTGGGCGGTGGAAAGTTCGAGGAAGTGAGCGAGAGAATGGAGATCTCGTCGACCCGCTGGGCGCTCGCCGCGGGAGCCGCCGACCTGACCGGGAACGGTTATCCCGACCTGTTCGTATCGAACGACTACGGCGTCTCCGAGCTTTTCCTGAACGACGGCGGGAAGCGGTTCATAAACGCGAGTGAATCTTCCGGTGTAGGCTTCGCACCGAAGAGCGGTATGAACGCGAGTTTCGGCGACGTGATGAACGACGGCCGGCTCGCGATCTATGAATCGAACATCTCGGAGCGCGGCATCCTTCTGCAAGGAAACAACTTGTGGGTGCCAAGGCAGGGGACCTCCGGCCACGAAGTGAAGTTCGACAATCTCGCCAATGCGGTCGGCGTCGAGGACGGGGGCTGGAGCTGGGGTAGCCAGTTCGGCGACTTTGACAACGACGGCGACCAGGACATCTTTCTCACAAACGGCTACGTTTCAGCGGACAAGAACGCCAATTACTGGTACGACTTTTCAAAGATCACGCTCGGCAACAACACGATCATAGGCGACGCCGCCAACTGGCCCGCGATGAACGGCAGAAGCCTCTCCGGTTATCAGCAAAAGAAGCTCTGGCTTAACGACGGGAAGGGCTCGTTCACCGAAGCGGCGCTCGCGACCGGGGTCCGCGAAACCTTTGACGGGCGCGCCGTCGCGGTCGCCGATCTCTGGAACCGGGGCGTGCTGGATGTCGTGGTCGCAAACCAGAAAGGCCCCGCGCTGATCTACAGGAATCACGTAAAAGAAGGCCGGAACTGGATCGCGTTCGCATTCGAGAACAGCGACGGGATAGGAACGAGGATCACGCTTTTCCGAGGCGAAGCGCGACAGACGCAGGAGATACACGGCGGAAGCGGCTACTGCTCGCAGAACCAGAGGCGCGCGCATTTCGGGCTTGGGGAAGCAGGCAAGGTTGACAAGGTGGAGATAAGGTTCCCGAACGGAAGGACGATGGTGATCGAGTCACCGAAAATGAACACCCTGCACAGGATCTCGGTCGAGTTATGAGCACGGAAGCTTCGAACGTAGTGGCACCGGCGAGCGCCCCCGTGATGCCGATGAAGACGTTCGGCATCGACACGCGGCTCGTGATGCCTTTGCTGATCACCTTGATCCTGCTTGTCGGCCAGATCTTCTACGGCATCCTCGAGAGCTATCCGCAGACGCTGCTCGCGATCGGCGTCGCGATGCTCTTCGACGCGGCGCTTTCGAAGATCGACCGCGGACACTTCCCTTTTCTCGCCAGCGCGTACATTTCCGGCATTAGCGTGGGGATACTGACGCGCTCGCCCTTCTTCTGGACCTTCGCGCTGTGCTCCGCGATCACGATAACCTCGAAATACGCGCTGAAGGTCAAAGGTCGTCACATCTGGAACCCGTCCAACTTCGGTATCGCGGTGATGCTGCTGATCGCGCCTTCGGCGTATTCAACGCTAAGCATCCAGTGGGGCAACAATCTCGCGGCGATGACCGTGATCTGGATCCTTGGATGCATCATTATTTACCGCCTCAAGCGATTTCACATCACGTTCACGTACGTCGCGAGCTTCATTTTCTTTGCAGGGATCCGGAGCTTCTGGACCGGCGACGTGTTCCTCGCCGAGATCGCCCCGATCACGGGCGCGATGTACCAGCTGTTCATTTTCTTCATGATCACGGACCCGGCGACCACGGTCCGGCATTCGAAGGGCGCCCAGATGGTCGTCGCGTTCCTGGTCGCGGCCGCCGAGATGGTCCTGAGAATGATGGAGAACGTCCACGCGCCGTACTATGCGTTGTTCATCGTCGGCCCAATCGCGATCCTTGTGGATATTTTTTGGCTGGAGAGGAAGGGGGAGCGGTGAGCAGATTAGCCCACACATTGATGCGTGGGATCCGGAACGGATTCGTAACGACACTGTTTAGCGGCGGGCTTGCCCGCTCGTATATGGAATTTGAAATTCCGAAAGGACAAGGGCGGGCACAGGTCCCGCCCCCACAATTCCTCCTGTCTTTCGTCTCCTCGCGGTAGCCCCCCCTCACGGTCGGGCGTTGGACACGAGCATCCGATCACGATTCACGAATTACCTTTCAGATCACCGTCTTCCTGTGCGCGATCATCCTCAGGAGGCCGATAATCGCCAGGTGAAGCATCAGGTACACGACAAGGGCAACGATGATGGGCAAAGCAAGCGTGTGACCCTCGACAGTTGGACTCGCCACGATCCCCTCGAACGGCCAGAAGAAGATGCCCGTGATCGCCTTGATCCACTGCACGAATTCAGCGCTCTCCCTCGCGGCAAACAGCTCGAGCATTAGCCGTATCCCCAGGAAGCCGTAGATAAGAAAGAACACGTAATCTATCACCTGTGCGACCCGCGCCGCCACACGGCCGCGTTCCACTTCGCGGTCGGTCTGTTCGACCTCATCGATAGCCTCGCTACGCATTTCGCGGGCGATCTCCTTCTCCTTTGCCGCTTCCGAGTCAGTGGGTCTGTCCGCTTCGGCCGCGATCTCTCCTCCCACATCCGACTTCACTTCATCCTTGATGTTCTCGTAATTGGCCGAACGCCGCGCTTCGTCGCGTTCTAGTTTTCTGTCTTCACTCATCCTTTTCCTCCGTTCACTTCCGGTTCAAACGTATTTGTATGGCGGGACCCGAAGATCCCGCTCTACAAATACTGCTGTCTTCTGACTTCTGACTTCTGTCTTCTCACACTAGCCCTCCCTCACGGTCGGGCTGTTGACGCAGTCGGGCAGATGGATACTGATCTTGCTGCCGAGTCCGGACTGGTCCTCAACGACGGCGACCTTCCCGCCGTGCATTTCGATTATCCGCCGCGAGATCGCAAGCGAGATTCCGGAACCGGACGTCCCGTTCGAAGTGTCGAGGGTTTCGCGTTTGACACCCGGAAGGTGCCTGAAGGGGAAATTCTTCGACTCCATCGCACCGTTGTTCCGGATCGAAATGCTTAGGCCTTCAGGGATCCCGTCCGCACTGACACACAGCTTTCCTCCGATCGGCGTCAGCCTCACGACGGTCTTGAGCAGCTTGTTGAGGGCCTTCCTTAGCCTTGCTTCATCACATCGGAGCCTTGTGTCTGAGTTAGTCCGGATCTCCAACTCGACGTGCCTGTCTTCTGCGCTCGGACCGATCTCTTCGACCACGTCCGACAGAAGCTCGCCGCAGTCGACCCCTTCGGTCAACACAAGCGAACCATCATCCTCAAGCGCGAGGAACTCGGCCGCCTCGTCAAGAAGCGCCGACTGTCTTTCAATACTTCGCGAGATCCCCTCCAGGGCGGTTTCCTTGAGCTTCGGGCTCAGGCTGTCGCGCTCCAGGATCTTCGCCCATCCGGAAAGCGCGTTCAGTGAGGTCCGCATATCGTGGGACAGGCTTGAGATCAGATCCCTCGCCGCCGGTTCACTTTCAGCGGTTTCAGCGACGAGCAGGCCGAACCGGTCTCCGAGCGAGGAGAGTTCGTTCTCAAGTCTTATTATCTGCGAATCGAGTTCGACCCCGTGTTTTCCGGAGCGAATGCTTGCGAGAAGTGCCCAGATCAGTATGAGAGAGACGAGAATTCCCGCCGCGAGGACCGCAGGCGAGAAGATCTGCATTCCATAGACATACGCAGAAGAAAAGAACGCGACCGTCAGAGCCAATCCTACCGAGACGGCCGCCGCAGTCGAATGTCCTTGGGCCGCGCGGCCCGAACCTTCTTGTTTTTTATTCTTGTCTTTCCGGGGGAGTGGATCTTCCATGGTTACATCTCTTCTGTTTCGGGCGTCCGGCCCCCGGGACCCGGTTCTTCCCGTTGTTTAATCTCTATTTAGGGCTCTCGATGCCGTGCCGCTTTATCATCCCGTACAGCCGCGCACGATAGAGCCCGAGCAGCTTGGCTGCCGCCTTCTTGTTCCCATTCGTCTTCCTGAGCGCCGCTTCCACAACGGACTTCTCGAGGAAACCGAACACGTCGTTATCGTCCATCTCCGACTCGCCGATACTATCGAGCACCTCGACTATCTCTTCTCCGATATCGCCAAAGAGGTCTGCAGTGGACCTTCCGGGGTCTTCGAATAGCGATACACTCGAAGAAACCAATGCTCCGACCGCTTTCCGCTTCCGCGCTCTACCGGCGCGCTGAATCTCGAGCGTTTCGGACTGGTTTCCCTTGTTCATAAGCACCGCCCGTTCGATAACGTGCTGAAGTTCTCGTACGTTGCCTCGCCATTCGGATTCCAACAGGCTTTCATAGGCGTCGTTCGAAAACGACTTGAATTCCCTGCCGTACTTTTCCGAATACCTCTGCAGGAAATGCTCGGCAAGCATAGGGATGTCGTCGACGCGCTCCCGCAGAGGCGGAATTCTTATCTCGATCGTGTTGATCCTGTAAAAAAGGTCCTCCCTCAGATCGCCTTGGTCGATCGCCTTGTCAGGGTCTCGGTTGGTGGAAGTTATGAGGCGGAAATCCGCGCTCACGGGCGTTTCGCTCCCGACCCTGTAATACCGCTTTTCCTGGAGCACCCGCAGAAGTTTCGGCTGAAGATCGACAGGCATCTCGCCTATCTCATCCAGCAAAAGGCTTCCTCCCTTCGCCTTTCCGATCAGCCCTACCTTGTCCTTGTTCGCCCCGGTGAACGCGCCCTTGACGTGTCCGAAGAGCTGGGACTCGATTAGTTCCTTGGGGAGTGCCGAGCAGTTGACCTTCACGAATGGCTCTCGCGAGCGCCCGCTCTTGTAATGGATCGCGTTCGCGATGACCTCTTTTCCTGTTCCGGACTCACCGAGGATTAATATGTTCGCGTCCGAATCAGCGACATTCTCGATCAGCTCATAGATCTCCTGCATCGCCTTGCAGCCGCCGATGATCCCCTGATAGCTGGTCACGCTGCTGAGCCGACCGCGTAGCTCGCGTATCTCGTCAGCCTGCTGTTTGCGCTCTACGGCCTTCTCGATCAGAAGGTACAGGTCGTCGAAATCGAACGGCTTCTCAACGTAATAGAAGGCTCCGGCCTTCGTCGCCTCGATCACCTTGGTTACCGATCCGTAACCGGTGATCATTATGATCTCGGTTGAAGGCGACGCCTGTTTGCACCGGCGGACCATTTCAATCCCGTCGATGTCCGGCAGGCTCAGGTCGGTGAGGATGATGTCAAAGACCTGCTCATTTACGAGCTTCTCTCCGGTCGCGCCGTCCGGCGCGGTGAAAACCTCGTAATCCTTCGACTCCAGCTGGTATCTGAGGAGGTCCAGCGTCGACTCGTCATCGTCAATGACCAGTGCTTTTCTATTCATCTAAGGGGCCGTAGCGTATCTGCACTTATGCAAAGGAATTGAATCGCGTTACCTGAATCATAATCGCAAACGCTATTCAGGAGAAGAACCGGCATCGCACGAGGCGGCCCTTCTCCTGTTCACTCCCCATCCACCACAGCTCTAGCCAAGCCTTCTTCCGAGCAGATATCCGATCAGGAGACCCGCAATACCAGCTGAAGCTATTACAAGACCCGGATTCTCGCGAACCCTTTCAGCCGCTTTGTGCTTGAACTCATCCAGGTCAAAGTCGCCAACGTATTCCGAAGCAGAGTCGAGCTGATCGGCCACATTTTGACCCGCCTTTTTGCTCCTCTCGAGCAGATCGCGGGCGCCGTCCGCTACTTCCCCTGTCTTGTCTTTGATCCCTTCCTCGATCGATCCTGTCTTATCGTTCAGGTATTCGTGAGCAGCGTCCGTTTTCTTTCGCACGGCTCCCGCAGCTCCTCCGACGCCTTCGGCCGCGGATGTCTGCGCCTTCTCGATCCCTTTGGTTGTTTCCTCTTCTGCTTCCTTGTTCTTCTCTTTTTCTTTGTTTTCTGTCATTCAACACTCCATTCGTAGTTACCGAAAATTCTGGTTTCTCTCCAGGACCGTAGTGCAACGAACATGCCTGTCCGTGCGCGCCGGCCCGGGACGACCGTAACGCATTATATTGAAATGATTTAAGCGCAGATTCCCGATCGGGTCTCGGGTCCCGGGCCTGAAAGTACCGTTCCGTGGGTGTACGGTTGCCGCCCAGATCTGTCTCGATTCCGTACCGCGAGACCTTCTTCTTGAGTTCACCATAACGCGCCGCGCACCGTAAACACGGGAGAAGGGGGCTTGGCACGGAGGTTGTTGTATAAATTGGGCGTACGAAATTTCACAGCGCTTCTTTAAGAATCACAAGGAGGGAGGAATCTATGATCTGGACAATAATTTTCATTTTGTTGCTTATGTGGGTGATCGGCGTCGCCACTACCAATACTTTCGGCGGCGTACTTCATCTGTTGCTCGTGATCGCACTCGCAGTATTCGTAATTCGGTTCCTTACAGGCAGGCGGGTGACGTGATCGAGAATTCCGTCTGAAACCTAAACGTTTCGCACGGTTTATGGGCTCCGCGATCTTGATCGTCGGAGCCCTTTTTTTTCGCCCTCGCGGCCCCCTTCTGTTAAGATAACCATCCCCGAAAACCCAACCCGGAGTGGGGATCCGGGACTGAAACATGGAACCAGAGTCCCATTCCCTTCCGTTCGATCCGTTCACTCGGAATTTCGTGCTGGCAGGCGAGATCTCGCGCGAAGGAAGGTTTATCTCGATATCCGGAAGCCTTCTTGAGACTGCGCAGATCGAACCGGTGGAACTTGAGGGCCGCGACCTAACCTCGATCGGCTTTGCGGGGAAAGCATCGACCGATGCCGCGCCCCTTGTCGCGAGTTTTGAAAAGGCCGCCGGCGGAGCCACATCGAGGGCTCACGCGGTCTTCGAGATCGATGGCCGAGGACGATCGATCGTCGAATTCGTTTTCCGAGCGCCAACCGTAAATTCTCCGGACACGATCTACTTTTCCGGATACGACGTCACGCACTGGCAGGACGAGGTGGACGAATGCCGGCGCCTCAGCGACCTGTTCCAAGCCGCGGCGGAAAACGCCGGGATCGGGTTCTGGTTCTGGTACCTGGACACAGTCGAGGATTATTCGACGCCTGCCTGCAACGAGTTCTTCGGTCTGCCGCCGGACGAAAAGCTTTCGATGGACAAGTTCCTTCAAAGGGTGCATCCCGAAGACCGCGGTTACGTCCGCCAGAAGATGGAGGAATCGAAAAAGAACGGGGGCGCGTACGACCTGCGCTGCCGCTTGGCTCACAGCGACGGGAACGTCTTCTGGATCGCCGTCAAGGGCGCGACTTTCAAGGGCAAGGGTGCCGGCAAGGGAATCCTGATGGGTTCGGCCCAGGACATCAACGTGCTGAAGGCGGTGAACAAGGAACTCGAGCGCATATACCATCTCGAATCCAGGGCCCGCGACCAGGCGGAACTCGCGAACAAAACGAAGGATTATTTTCTAGCGATCGTGTCGCACGAGCTGCGGTCGCCGCTCAATTCCATACTCGGGTGGACAAGGGTCCTCGTCAACGACGATCTCGACGAGGAATCATATCTGAAGGCGCTAAAGACGATAGAGAGGAGCGCCCGGGCGCAAGCGAAGCTGATCGAGGACCTTGTCGATTCGGCGAGCATCACCTCGGGCAAGCTAAAGCTGGAACGGCGAAGGCTGAACCTCTTCCACATACTCAAGAACGTCGTGAACTCGCACCTGCCTTCGATCAGACAAAAGGGGATCAGGTTCGAGTTCGAGCACACCGACAAGAATGCCTTCGTGAACGGCGATTCGGCTCGGCTCCGGCAGATCTTCACGAACCTGTTGGGCAACGCGCTCAAGTTCACGCCCCAAGGCGGGAAGATCGTCTGTACGCTTCGCGTAAACCGATCTGACGTCGAGATCGTGTTCACGGACACTGGCTGTGGAATAGAAAATAAGCATCTGCCGTTTATCTTTGAAAGGTTCAAACAGGCGGATGAAATGCCGCGTCACCGATCAAAGGGCCTGGGCCTGGGCCTTGCGATCGTGAAGATCCTCGTCGAAGAGCACGGCGGAAAAGTTTTTGCGGAAAGCGAGGGGCAGGACAAGGGCGCCGAATTTGTTGTGAGCCTCCCGCTCGCCGGCGAATCGGTGAAGCATGCAGTGCCAGACAAGGCCGGCGATCTTATCGCGGACGAAGGCGACGCCATTGCAGGCGCGCTCGACGGGCTGAAGGTGCTCGTGGTCGAGGACGACGTGGATTCGCGGAAAGTGCTTGAGATTTTCCTCGATCAAATGGGAGCCGAGGTCGAGACGGCCTCTTCGGTCCCGAGCGCGTTCAAGGCATTGGAAGCGGAACCGGATTCCCTGCCGGACGTGATCATCTCAGACATAGGAATGGATGAATCGGACGGGTTCGAATTCCTAACAAGGCTGAAGGCATCCGGTAAGTACTCCGGCATTCCCGCGATTGCGCTCAGCGCCTTTTCCTCGCTTGAATACAGGGAGAAGGCGCGCGCAGTGGGATTCGAGATCTACCATACGAAGCCTTTCGTCCCGGACCGTCTGTGCCGCGAGATCGCTTCCCTGGTACGGAAAAAGTGAAAGCCGGCAACGCATTTTTGTTGCATCTGTGAAACAGATGTTGTATGCTGATCACCCTTTTGGCAATCAACCTTGAATAAGTAAAGGAGAAATAACGAAGATGAGTACGGGAACAGCGCCCGGAACGGGCTTGAACCAACCGATAATCGCAGAACTTCAGCACGAATCAGCTGTAACCAGAACGGTCCTCGAGAGGGTGCCGACCGACAAGCTCGACTACAAACCGCACGAGAAATCGATGGGTTTCGGCCAGCTCGCGTCGCACATCGCGGAGATGTACGAATGGTTCGATTCGACGCTCAACTCTACCGAGCTCGATTTCGCGACGATCGACTACAAGCCGTTCCTGGCGGAATCCAACGAACAGCTTCTCGAGTACTTCGACGCGAACGTCGAGAAGGCGGTCGAACTTGTGAAGAACGCTTCGGATGAGGACCTTATGGTCAACTGGACGATGCGCAACGGGGACCAGGTCTTTTTCTCGATGCCGAGGATCCAGGTCATTCGTTCGTTCATGCTGAATCACATCATCCACCACAGGGGCCAGCTTTCGGTCTATCTGAGGCTGAACGACATCCCTGTCCCCTCGATCTACGGCCCTTCGGCGGACGAAGGCCAGATGTAAGCGCTCATATTTCCGGGATCAACACCTGAAAGTGAGAAGAAGAAAGGCGGCTTGCTCCGGCGGGTCGCCTTTTTTGTTCGTGTTCTCACTTTTCATGCATTGTTCCTCGTGAGCTCTCAATGCTCAATTGACCTTGATCACAGATGGATCCCGGCGACCAGAAAGATGGGTAGCCTGTGAAGATTGATATGATTTCAATAATGAAGTAGTATCAGCCGAGATTCCCGTAAGCACTGCGAGCACCTTCCACGTTTCTCCGTGCGCACAGTAACCAAAGAGGAGTGACTGGTCCGAGTTCTACCTTGCTCGTGGAGCGGAAGGTCCGTCAGTTTTGGTTTAGGGAGCCCCTAAAGGGAAATCCAAAACCAAATTTGAAAGGCATGATGCCAGTTCTCTCTGACTCGCACTTATTTGATGGCTGTCGAACTGAAACGTTCTCGCAAGAAGTGGTGGGCGAGAACATATTCCGGAGATATAGTCCGCTTTCCAGATGGCGAAGTCGTATGTGACGACGCTCTAAAGTTTTTGGGCTCTCTCCGTAAGGAAAGTGCGGACATCGTATTCATTGATCCGCCTTTTAATCTTGGTAAAAGTTACGGTCAGAACGGAGCAGTTAGTGACAACAAATCCGAGACTGAATACCTTGAGTACATGACCGAGGTTATCTCGTGCGCAACAACCGTGTTGCGGCCCGGGGGTGCGATGTACTTATACCACATCCCCAAATGGGCAATCCGACTGTCCAACGTTCTCGAAAAGCATCTGGATTTTAAACATTGGATTGCCATTTCGATGAAGAACGGATTCGCCCGAGGTCAAAGTCTTTATCCGGCACACTACGCTCTACTCTTCTATACCAAGGGAAGACCCTCTTCTTTTTTTCGACCAAAGATTCCCAAACCGATTTGCGCGAGATGTGGAAAGGACTTAAGAGACTATGGTGGTTACAAGAAGTTTGTCGAAAAAGGCATCAATCTAAGCGACATTTGGGATGATATCAGCCCTGTTCGCCATAAGCAGTTTAAGTTCAGAAGAAATAACGAACTGCCACTGAAACTCGTTTCTCGGATTCTCGATATAAGTGGAACTAGACGAGGACTGGTCGTCGACCCTTTCTCTGGTACAGGTTCCATGCTTGTTGCGTCTCGAAAGGCGGGCATGCAGTTTGTGGCGTGCGAGATTGAGCAAGAGTATGTAAGGAAGATTGAACAGCGACTAGAACTTGAGGTTGAAGAGCACAAAACCCAACAAGAAGAAAACGCGTCATGAGCCAGGACTTCGCAAATGCATTCCCAAGAAAAAATTTCTTTATTCAGATGTTTACCAAGGACATCGGCCTTGAAGACTGCATTCTGGACCTTGTCGACAACTCGATCGACGGTCTAATTCGAACCCGCAATATTGAGTTGGCTGAGATTACTAACAAGATCTTTGCTAAAGGACGAAGGACTTCAACGAGTCTCAAAGGGATGCCCATTGTTAGGGTTGATCATTCGACAGAGGCAGTTGAGATTTCCGACAACTGCGGTGGAATCGAATATGGTTATGCGAAGAGAGAAGCTTTCAATTTTGGACACGGCGACGACTGGCAAAGTGGCTACTTAGGCGTGTATGGGGTCGGAATGAAAAGGGCTTTATTTAAGATCGGTAACAAGTTTGAAATTGAATCTCGGACCATTCAAACGGGCTTTTTCACTTCATTGATCGTCTCAGATTGGTTGCGAGAGGATAGTTCACCCGAGGATTGGCAGATTCCACTTCGGCCTTTGGCAGAAGCCAAGAGTGAATCGACTGCGGGCACAGTTATAAAGATTTCTGATCTTCATGACGAAGTTCAAATGCGACTTGGTTCGGGGTCAATCGACGCTTCGCTTTTCAAGTCTATTTCTAGAACATACGCATTCTTCATTAGAGAGTATGTTCGAATCTACCTCAATGGAAATGAGGTTTTGCCGTTTAGGATACCTGTTTCAAAACCCGAACATGGAAACGCC
>DATKCW010000021.1:0-72046 GCA_035513035.1 Aridibacter sp. | reverse complement strand
AAAGTTCCGGGGCATGCGGACTGAGACTTTCTACTTGCACCTGAAGGAATGTGAGTTTAGGTTCAACTACAGAAGAAAGAACCTGTACTCAATTCTCTTGAATATTGTCAAAGATTTCTGAGTTAACTAGTCATGACCCATAATCATTGATCGATGATCATTGGCCATTGAGGAATGAACTACTGAACTATTTCCGGCGCAGGCTTCGAGAACCTGTGCTTCAGGTACTCGATCATCGGAGGAAGCAGAGAGAGGAACACGACCACGATCACTACTTTCTCGATGTGATCCTGGAGCCTTATGCCGAGAGCCTGTTCGACAAGGCTTCCAAGGAAATATCCCGCCAGCACCATCGAGAATATCCACAAGACGCCTCCAAGGACGCTGAACAGCAGAAAGGTCCTGTAAGGGAATCCCGAGGCGCCGATCACTAGCGGCGCGAAAGTCCGCACGATCGGGACGAACCGGGCCAGGATGATCGTCTTCGCGCCGTATTTCTCGAAGAACCGATTCGCCTTCGCGACGCGGCTCGGCTTGAAAAGGAACGACTCCTCGCGCTTGAAAAGGCTTTTTCCCATCGTGCGACCGGTCCAGTAGCCGGTGCTGTCGCCGATGATCGAGCCCGCGAGGAATGCCGGGAGCACGTATAAGATGTAAAGCTTGTCCGGAAGCGTCTTGGCCATAAGGCCCGTGACGACGAGAAGGGAATCGCCAGGCAGGAAAAAGCCTACGGCGAGCCCCGTTTCCGCGAAGACTATGAAGAACAGCCCGAAATAGACGTAAACGCCCAGGAGATCAAGCAGCCAGTTGATCAGCTTGTCGGGCTTTATGAAATCGAGAAACTGATATAAGAGATCGATTAACGCTTCCATCGAATTCGAACCCCTCAGAAGAGGGAACTACTCCTTCCACCCGTGATCGCCGATCAAAGGCACGAATGCGCACGCGCCGAATGAATCCCGCTCGAGTCCTTTTTCAGTCTTTCTGATCCGCAGGAGCTCCTGCCTGCCTTTATCGTCGCCGACCGGGATGACGAGGACGCCTCCGATGGCCAGTTGTACGAGAAGAGGCTCCGGGGCGACCGGACTCCCCGCCGTGACGATGATCCGGTCGTATGGCGAATACGCTTCCCAGCCTTTCGTACCGTCCCCTGCCTTCACGGTAATGTTCCTGTATCCCGCGAGCCTCTTCTCAGCGGAAGCGGCAAGCTCGGGGACGCGCTCGATCGAGTATATCTTGTCACCGAGTTCGGCGAGGATCGCGGTCTGGTAGCCTGATCCGGTTCCGATCTCGAGGATCTTGTGCTTTTTTTCGATGTCGAGCAATTCGGTCATCCGCGCCACGATGAGCGGCTGAGAGATCGTCTGCTTGCCGGAGATCGGCAGCGCGTTATTGCGATACGCCTGGAATCGGAAGGCGTCCGGGACGAAGTGATGGCGGGGAACGGTAGCCATCGCCTTGAGAACGCGCTCGTCCTTGACCCCGAAATCTTCGCGGAGGATACGGACCATCCTTGCGCGCGCCATCGAGTACTCGTCGGATCCGCGGGTTCCCGCCGATGCGCTCATCGGGCCTCCCACTCCTTTAGTTCGCCGATTACGTCGTGATTCGTCAGATCGCTTCGCATAGGCGTCACGGATACGAAACCTTCCTCGATAGCCTCGAAATCGGTCCCGCCTTCGGCGAGAAAACCATTCCGGATCTCGCCGATCCAGTAGTAGGCCTTGCCCCTGGGATCGATATGCTCCGTGATGACAGGCCTGGCGTTCTTGAATCCCTGCTTCGTTATTTTTACGCCTTTCGGAATGCCTTTCGGAATATTTACGTTCAGGAGTGTCCCTTTCGGAAGTCCCACATCGAGCGCCTTCCTGGTCATCGCTTGGGCGACCTTTGCCGATTCCGTGTAGTCGTGGTCGCTGTAGGCGACGAGGCTGAAGGCGAGTCCCGGAACGCCCAGGATAGTCGCCTCTAGCGCTCCGGCGATCGTGCCCGAGTACGTGGCGTCATCGCCCATGTTCGCGCCTGGATTGATACCGGTCGCGCATATGTCGGGCCTTTGGTTTTCGGAGAGTATCTGGTTTAGGGCAAGCGTTACGCAGTCGGTGGGCGTGCCGTCCACCGTCCAGTGGGACTTGTCGACCTGTCGAATCCGAAGCGGACGCGCGAGCGTGAGGCTGTGCGAAGCGCCGCTCATTTCCGATTCGGGAGCGACGACGAAAACGTCGCCGATATCGGAGAGCGCCACTTCGAGCTTTATGATCCCTTCGGAATGATATCCGTCGTCGTTGGTGATCAGGATCCGTGGACGTCTGTTCATTGCAAAAAGATGATGCGTGCAGTGCAGAAAAAATTCAAAGCACGACACGCATCATTCGAAGCCGATAAGTGTGACATTTACCGCCTGTTTCCGAAGTTCCTCATCCGGCGGCGCTTGTTGTTCCGCTTGCGCGCGTTGGCCGATTTGAGCTTGGCCTTCTGCCCGGGCGGGACAAAATGCTGGTGTTTCTTGTAGTCCTTGATGATCTCCTCGGTCATCACTTTGCGCTTGAACCTGCGCAGTGCCGATTCGATGGACTCGTTGTAGTTAACCGATACGTAAGCCAGGGTTATCACACTCCTTTTTGCCCGGATTGCCGAAGCGCGGGCAAACTAGAATTAAACTATTTTTCAGTTTCAAAATCAAACGGGGCGGGTCGTGGATCGTGAATAGTAAATTGTAAATCGTGAATCGTGAATAGAAAATCGTAAATAGTGAGTCATGCATCGTGGATCGAGCATGTCAGTAGCCCAACCGTGAGGGAGGGCGTAAATCGGGTCGTTCTGATTCGTAAATGCGAAGGCGGAACGGGGAATTACCGCGGAGACGCTAAGGTCTGTTGGGCTATTGGAACACGTTCGGAGTACAAGCTTCAGCTTGCCGGACCTACTTCCTCACTATTCAACGCAAAGGACGCAACGGACGCGAATATTGGAATCGGCACAGCCGATCCGCAAAGCCTTACCTTCAATTCGAGGCATTGCGACCTTCGCGCTGAAATAAGCCATCCCCAAACGACAAGCTAAAGCTTGTACTCCGAACGTGCGGGCCTATCTGGAGACCCTCCGCGCCTCTGCGGTTGATCCTGTGCCGGCATCAGAAGCGCGAGTTCGCAAAAATTCTGAAGATCACGGTCGGGAGGACAGAAGCGTAGAACCGATTCACGTTTTGTACAATCAACGGAGAGGAGTATGGAGAAGAAATGGATTTTTGAATTGACGTTGTACTTTGAAAGCGAAGAGCAGCCTGCCGATCACACCACGTTTTACGATGAAGACTCGACGATCGATATCACCGATCTTTCCGAACAATTGGAGAAGCCTACGGATCGTTTCGGAACGAAGCTCGGAAAAGTCTGGGGTTCTGTCGAGAACCCCATGGAGCTGTACAAATTCCTGCAGACCATCGGCGATCACAATACGCTTTCGTTCCGCCCGGTCTGGGACGGAGGGTTTTCGACAAGCATACTGAGATCATTGAACTGGAATATCTTGCCCAAGGTCGAACTAAAAGTTTACCCGGGAAGCCAGGCAACGAAAGAAAGCGGTATCGAAAAATACCGCGCCAAGCCTATCATCAAGTTTACACTTGCGCCCGCTCAGGTTCGATTCGTGGGATATGAATCGACTATCGGCGGAGAAAGATTCGCGGTTCGATTTGGATCGTTGCATGCCGAATTTAGGTAGGGCCTTTCAATGGTCAATTGTCATGAATCAACGGCCAATGGCCGTTACATCGGTCAATGACCATCGACTAGGGATCGATTAGTCTTACTCTGGTCAATGACCATCGGCGAACCATCAAATGGCGTTCTTCGGATAGTTGTGCAGTGATCGAAGTGATCATTCTAGCGGGCCCAACCACCAGGCTCAACCGCTGGCCCTCACCACCGGGGATGGGATACTGCAGAAAGAGTTCCCCAAGCGGCGAATTTCCGAGTCAGTCTTACAAGTATTAGGCGGAAAGCCCCGGCGAGGGTCAGTCATTTTTCAAAAGTACTTTCCCATTTCTCGTAAGAATGACAATGAAACTGCCCTTGGTTTCACCGATCGTTTCCAGGATGCGTCTCAAGTCCTGAAACCCCAAATTCTCATCTGCATAGATGTGGAATTCGTTGAAGCCCGGAAACAACGTGTCAACTTCTTTTTCGAGAGACTCCAGTTTCACTGGTCGGCGCTGGACTTCAAAAGAGTCCAAATCTTTCGACCCTAGGACCTCCTCTTGTGAAAAAGGCACGATTAATGACAAACGACCTGCATGGTCGATTTCTAACCCTCCATACCTGACAAGGGTGTACTTAAGAAGGTCCCGTCTTTCGGATTCTGTGTACTCAGCACTATCTTTTGTCAGAGAAAGTCGCATTGAACTTTCTTTCTCTTCATTTCCTTTGAGGTGGGAAGGGTAAAACGGTATGGAAGGCTTCGGCGATGATGCGTTCTGAACAACGACCGCAAGTAACAACGGGTCTCTTTGGCCTTCTGTGGTTTTTGTGAATTTCGTGGGCCAATAGCGCGTGGTGTCGGCGGTGTTCTGGATCAGGTAGACTGAACGCAACGGCAGATTAGCGTCAATGACAATGTACACGCTTTTGTTGATCTCGTTGGTGCCCTCAACGAACACACCACGGTTTGATCGGTCCTTTACAACACTCTGAACTTTCTCCGTTAGTGCATCCACTTTCTCCAGACCGCCTATTCTTTCGCCGTTAAACCAAATTGTGACATCATCAGTCGTTTCATTTAAAGGGATTGGCTCACCTTTCACCACGTCGTGGTCTTCTCCGGGCAAGATATTGCAGGCTAGTGTGGATATCAGCAAGACAAACAAGACCGAGGGTTTGCAGATGTTCTTAAGCGCTGAATTATTCATACGTTTTCCTGAGAAGTCCTCTAACTCTGAAGCTTCAGTAATTCTGAAACCAAGACTCACTTCGCCGATCATCTTCTCTTTCAGGATGTCACGAGGGCCTTCAGTGGCTAGAGAACTCTGCATTAGAGTTAAGCCAAATACCTAGTCAGGGTTCATCATGTTGTCACAAGAGAGCCACTTTGAATCCCAAGGCTACCCGGAACAGGACGCCTCTTACGGTGATGTTCCTATGCAATGCCAGGCGAGGCCGGGCTATTCTCGTTCGTGCTTTGACATCGACTATCGATCCGGCAATTTTACGCGAGCATTCTCCCTTCCCGTTGAGACATAAACGCGCGAATCTGATTTACCACAATGAAGGACATGAGGAAATAGGCCGAGCAAACGGTTCTGGATTCGTAGGTAGAAACTTTGATGACCAGATATGCCTGCTGCCGCGCCACATGGGTTAGTAGCGCTGCAACTCCTTATTCTCATGCGCCCTATCACCTATTGGTCATGCGTTTCGGTTTGGACGTTTGCCTATCCTTTGCCGTGAGCAGGTGTTCCATTATGCTTGTGGCGTAGTAAGACGACGGGGGACCACGAGAGTGCCATTAACTCTCTGAGTTTAAGGTCAACAGGAAATAGTCGAAGTGCGCAGGGGCCCCTCGCGGAAATTTTCTTTGCTATCTCTTCGAATTCTGCCGTTTATCGGTTCTTGCTAGCTCCTTACTCGTCCTCGGCATACCGATCCAATTCTCAATGAAAACAAATGCCCCGCGGATTGCTGCTGTCCGCGGGGCGCGATCAAAGTTCTGTTTGATCGGAGCTGGCCGTTTCCGGCTCAACGCTTTTACTTCTTCGAAATTCCGCCGATCTGTACGAGCTTCTCACCCTTGATGTTGTTCTTTTCCATCACCATCTGCTGGTAAAGCTTGCGCATCTCCTGCATCTCTTCGGCCGCCGTCTTGGGGCCTTCCATGTCTGGCTTGTTCGGGCGCTCAAGGTCAACGGCGTTCAAAATCATGTTGTGATTGGTCTTTTCAAGCTCGACTTCCTTGTCCCGTGCGAACACCTCGTGACGTCCGTGATCCTTGTACCACTGGGCGACAGTCGCGTTCTGGTGCATATGCTCGATGATGTTCCTCCAACCGATCCCTGTATTGTACGCGCAGAAGGAGATCTCGCCTTCCTGCGTTCCGTAAGGGATGATGCACATCTCGGTGCGTCGGAAATCGTAGTTGAAGAGGTCCTGGAACCACATTCCCGCGATGAAAAGGAAGTTCCAGGGATCCTGACGGCGCTTCTCGATGTCTTCGAGCGTCCTGTCCGGACCGACCTTTCCGTAATCCTTGCCGGAGAGTCCGAACGACTTGTCGAACTTCTTCAGGATGCCGCCGAGCGTAAGGCTGTTCGGGGCTCCGTAAGGGTTGTAGTTCTTGAGGAGCGCGAGGCCCATCATCAAGTTCGAGAACCACTTGCCGCGGTTCGTGTCGGTGATGTGCTGCATGTCCGTGACCAGACCCTGAACGTTCAGGAACTGCGGGACCGGAGCCATCTCCTTGGTGTCCTTGTTGATCATCACGGCGGTTCCGACGCCGCAGTTCGGGTGGCATCCGCAGGATACCTGTCCCCATTCGGCGTCAGGACCGTGCACTACATCCGCGAAGTCTGCGAACGCGCCCATCAGCGAAAGCGGGAACCAGTCACGCGTGGGTTCTGTGATGCCGACCTGCTTCTGCACGTCCTGTGCGAGGTGCGAAAGCGTATAGCGCTGCTGAAGCCTGCGCTTCTCAGTGATGTGCTCGTCGCGGCCGGTGAATGACACCGGCTGGAACGAAACGAACGAGATCTTCTTCGGATTGTCGAGCGCGAAACGAATGATCGAACCGACCTGGTCGTTATTGATGCCGTTAACGAGCGTCGTCACGAGGATGATGTCCACTCCCGCCTCGTGCAGGTTGTTGATCGCGCGAAGCTTCACATCGAACAGGTTACCGACCTGGCGGTGCGAGTTGGCATCGTTCCCGATGCCGTCGAACTGCAAGTATACGAACCTGAGTCCGGCCTCAGCCGCCTCTCGGCAGAATTCTTTCGACTTCGCGAACTCGATTCCATTGGTCGCGGCCTGTACGGAGTTATAGCCGACCTTGCGCGCGTAACTAATAGCCTCTATAAAGTGCGGCGAGAGCGTGGGTTCTCCGCCGGAGTACTGCACCGACATCTGGCGGCGCGGCTTGATCGAGATCGCGTTGTCGAGGATCTCCTTGACGTCTTCCATCGAGAGCTCGTGGACGAATCCGACCTGGTTCGCGTCCATGAAGCACGGGTCGCACATCATGTTGCAGCGGTTCGTCAGGTCGACCGTAAGGACGGCACCGCGGCCGTACTTGATGGTCGAGGAGCCGTGATTGTGGAGCTTCTCGTCATTATGGGCGCGCATGTCGCGGCCCGGGAAAAGTGACTCGATGTGCTTGAGGAACTCCGAGTCGATCGCCATCAGGTCTTCGAAATGTCCGTGCTTAGGGCAGTCCTTGATCATCCAGATCTGTCCGTCGCGCTCGATGATCTGCGCCTTGATCTCACCGACCTTCTCGTTGACGAGGATGCCCACGTCCTTCTCTCCGCTGAGTATTGACTCGCGGGCCTCGATCACACAGTTCGGGCAGAGCGAATCGGTCGTCCTGGGGAATCCGAGGGTCGGTTTCGATTTCTGCCATGACTTGAGGATGGGCTTATCCGCCCACTTGGGAATGAACGAGGGGTTGGGCTTGAACTGGTTGACGGAACGAATGGCGCCAAACGCGCCCTTTGCGACGTATGTCAGGCCCTTCTCAAAATGCTTGATGGGTCTCATAATTTCTTTTCTTCTCCGTATCAGAACTTTGCTTTTATATGCCCCGGAATCCTTACGCTTCCGCCCGCACCGCAGCAAGCGCAGGGGAAGTTGTCCTTATTTATTACTGGAATGCTGTTTAGGAAAGAACTCTTCCGAGACAAAACTCTTCGCTCAGCAAGCGTCGTGCCACGTCAAACCAATATTTTAAGTAGTTGATAACGTTGCATTTCCCCGATCAGGCGATTTGAAACTCGATCATTCTGATGTGTACAAGTGACACACCAAGTTGTGATTTACCTTGAAGTGGACAAGATGACACACTTGGTGCGCGTATGATTTCCGTCGATCTTGAGGATTCGGATCCGGCTCTTAAACTACTGCTTAATCTGAATATTCACCTCGCGGCAGTTTCTCTTACGCACGTGTAACGGAAATTACGGAAAGCACGCTCTGGCAAAGGCGGGAAGCCGCTTCTGTCACCGGTTCGAATTGCAGTTCATATTTCGTTCACATTTAAGCACTCATCTGATAGGTTACTTGAATGTAGAAACATAAAGTGCTGAAATTACATCAGTTAGTGAATTCAAAAAACTTCTTTACATACATAAAAGTGTTATGTTAGATTTGCGACACCCTCACAGGAAAGGCTTAAACACTTCTAGGGGTTTTCGCCTTTGAAAGCACCAAACGCGTTTCGGGAAATACTGACGCCCTCCCAGGGCTTCAAGCAGTAATCGGGGAACAAGCAGTTTTACAAGGATCGCCGCGCCTGGGCAATTCACTGATGAAAATTCGCTTTGGCACATCCGGCTGGCGAGCGATCATTGCGGATGAATTCACGTTCGCAAATGTCCGGTTGATAACCGAATCGATCTGCAGATATTTGAAAGAAAGCAATCATTCGGCCCGAAGGCTGATAGTGGGGAACGACTCGCGGTTCATGGGCGAAAAGTTCTCGGAAGTGGCCGCCGAGATCGCTGCCCGCAAGGGTTTCGAGGTCTTGGTTTGCCGCGGCGAGACGCCAACTCCGGCGATCTCGCATGCGATCCGGCATCTGGGCGCCGCAGGCGGGATAAACTTCACGGCTTCTCACAATCCCCCGGAGTACCAGGGGATCAAGTTCTCGACGTCGGACGGAGCGCCCGCGCTTCCCGAAGTCACGGTTGAGATCGAAGAGATCATCGTCGAGAAGCTGCCTTTGGATGACGCTCCCGGAGGCGATTTGAGGGAGTTTGATCCGAGACCCGATTATCTCGACGACCTGCGGTCGAAGGTAATGTTTGATCTTATCTCCTCGAAGTCGATGAAGATGGCTTATGACCCACTTTGGGGAACGGGCCGCGGATACCTCGACCGGATACTGAAAGAGAACGGGGTTCAGGTGGAGACGCTTCACGACTGGCGCGATGTCACGTTCGGTGGGCTTTCCCCCGAGCCGGGTGACAAACAGCTTGCGCTGCTCCGGGAAAAGGTCCTCAGCGACGGGCTCGACCTCGGCCTCGCGACCGACGGGGACGGCGACCGGTTCGGGGTCGTGGACAGCAACGGAGAGCAGATCACCCCCAATCAGCTGATAGCGGTTCTGGCTGATTACCTTGCGGAAAGCCGGGGATGGAACGAGGGAATTGCCAGGTCGGTGGCCACATCGCATCTGGTCGACCGGGTCGCCGAATCGAGGGGACTCAAGCTTCACGAAACGCCGGTGGGATTCAAGTTCATCGGTGAATTGATAAACAGGAACGAGATCATACTCGGCGGTGAAGAATCCGCCGGGCTCTCGATCAAAGGGCATTATCCCGAAAAGGACGGCCTTCTCGCCTGTTTGCTTGCGGCCGAGGCGGTCGCAGCAAGAGGGGCAAGCCTGCACGAGCAACTGAACGAGCTGACCGACAAGGTCGGCAACCTGCACTCGGGCCGCATAGGCGTGAAACTTACACCCGAGATCGCAGAAACACTCCCGGAAATACTCGCAAGGGAGCCCGCCGATATCGGCGGACGTAAAGTTGAAACCGTGAACCGCATGGATGGCGTGAAGTTCCTGTTTGGGGACGGAACCTGGATGCTTTTGAGGCCTTCCGGTACCGAGCCGCTTGTGAGGATCTACGCCGAATCCGAAGTCGAATCGGACCTGGAGGTGTTACTTGAGCAAGGCCGGAACTACTTACTTGGATAGGTTTCCCGCACGTGCGAAAAGCGCGAAAGCGAGCGGCGCGGCGGGGAAATCCCGGACCTTTGTAACCCGCTGGATGGCTCTCGCAGTCGTGGCAGGCACGATGTGTGTGCTTTGCTTCGCCGTGAACATTAGGGCTTATGTTGAAATGAACCGCCGGGCCCTTGAAAACCGAAAACTTAACACCGAAATACAGCAGATCAACTCGATGAACGTTGTACTTCAGGAGGAAATAGAGAATCTGAAAGGCGACCCCAAGACGATCGAGCGAGAAGCGAGAAAGATCGGAATGAGCCGCCCGAATGAACGAATCCTAGTGCCGATGAATTGAATAGTTGCGGAGTATTTGCTCATCAGCACGACTACCCTGCCCGCTTAATCCGCCTTTTGCCTAGCCACTCCGCTTTGCCTACAGCTAACCCTTCCGCCAATCTTGTGGCAAATGTTTCCCGAACATTTGCCACATCACCTTTTTAAATCGGATTCAGGCCGGTTTGCCTCCTCCCGCGAGTGGTCTAGAATTTTAGGAATGCGGAGACCGAGGATCTTCTACTCGCCGGACTACTACGCCGACATCGGCGAAGGCCACGTGTTTCCGATCAAGAAGTTCGAACTGGCGCGGGACATACTCATCGCCGAAGGCACCGTCGATCCTTCACAGGTGACCGCCCCGGAGGAGGCCGCAGTTGATGATGTGCTTCGGGTTCACACCCGCGACTATGTTACGCGTTTGCGGTCAGGCGAACTGACGAAGTTGGAGATCCGCCGGCTTGGCCTTCCCTGGTCCCGCGCGCTTGTGAGGCGTTCCTTCCTGGCTGTTTCGGGGACGATCAATGCGGCGGCCGAGGCATTGCGGACAGGAGTCGGGTCGAACCTCGCCGGAGGCACACACCACGCGTTTCCCGACAGGGGCGAGGGATTCTGCGTGCTGAACGACGTAGCTGTAGCCGTCGAAAAGCTGCGAGCTGAAGCGCGCCACAAGAGGTTCTTGATCGTCGATCTCGATGTTCACCAGGGGAACGGCACCGCATTCATTTACAAGGACGATCCGGACGTATTCACTCTCTCGGTGCACGGCCAGAAGAACTACCCGCTTTACAAGGAAGTGTCCAACCTTGATATCGAACTCGCCGACGGGACCTCCGACAGCGAATACCTTTCGATTCTCGAAGAAGCTCTCAGCCGGGTCCTTCATCACGATCCGGACCTGATCTTCTACCTAGCCGGCGCAGATCCGTACGAAAATGACAAACTCGGGAGGTTGTCGCTGACAAAGTCAGGACTGCGGGAGAGGGACCAGATGGTCCTAGAGGCGGCGAAGGAAGCGGGAATTCCGGTCGCGACGACGATGAGCGGCGGCTACGCGAAGGACATCACCGACACCGTCGACATTCACTGCAATACGATAAGAGCCGTGCGGGATGTCTTCTACAGCAAGAAAGAGCTTGGGGAGGGTGCAACCGCGGGAGCCGCTCCTGCGAATCTGAACGTATGAAGATCATCGTCATAGGGAGCGGGTTCGGCGGGCTTTCCGCCGCGGTCAGGCTGCAGGCGCAGGGACACAGCGTCACGATCGTCGAAAAGCTGGACAAACTCGGAGGGCGGGCATATGTGTTCGAAAGGGACGGCTTTCGATTTGACGCGGGACCGACCATAATCACCGCTCCCTGGCTGATCGACGAACTGTTCGAGCTCGGCGGGAAAAAGACCGCCGACTACGTCGAGCTCGTAAAACTCGATCCCTTCTACAACATCCGGTGGGAGGACGGTTCGGTTTTCCACTACAACGACGACAAAGAGCGCTTGAGGGCGGAGATAAGAAAGTTCGATCCGGACGCGATCCCGGGCTACGAGCGCTTCGCCGCAGAGCTCGAGGGCATATACCGGGTCGGCTTCGAACTGATCGACAAGCCGTTCCTCAGCATATGGGACATGGTAAAGGTCGTGCCCCAGATGGCAAGGCTCCGCTCCGACCGCTCGGTCTATAAGTTCGCCTCCAGGTTCTTCCGTGACGAGCGCCTGCGTCAGGCGTTCAGCTTTCATCCGCTTCTTATCGGCGGAAACCCTTTCACTGCGACGTCTATATACGCGATGATCCACGAACTCGAGCAGAAATTCGGAGTCTGGTTCGCGATGGGCGGCACAGGTGCGCTCGTGGACTCGCTCGGAAAACTGTTCGAGGAACTCGGCGGGGAAGTGATGCTCGGGTCCGAAGTAGCTCAGGTGCTGACGGCGAACGGCCGCGCGAGCGGGGTAATGCTTACCGACGGGAGGAAGATCGATGCCGATGCGGTCGTTTCGAATTCGGACATCGCATCTACCTATCTCGACCTCGTCCCGGCAGTAGAGCGACGGAAGTACTCGGACAGAAAGATCAAGAAGATGAGCTATTCTATGTCGCTCTTCGTTATTTACTTCGGCACCGACCGAAAATACGAGGACGTCGCGCATCACGAGATCCTTATGGGTCCGAGATACGAAGGCCTTCTGAAGGACATTTTCGAGGACAAGAGGCTATCGGAAGACTTTTCTTTGTATCTTCACAGGCCGACCGCGACCGACCCGAGCCTCGCTCCGGAGGGCTGCGACTGCTGGTACGTTCTCTCGCCGGTTCCGCATCTCGGCGGGGAAACCGACTGGCTGGCTGAAGCGGACGGCTATGCGGACAGGATCCTTGCATATCTCGAAGATAACTACCTTCCGGGACTACGAAAGCACATCGTCACACAGATTCACATCGACCCGATCTACTTCCGCAACACGCTGAACAGCTATCTGGGCTCGGCATTTTCGGTCGAGCCGACCCTGATGCAGTCCGCCTGGCTAAGGCCCCACAACAGGAGCGAGGATGTGGATGGACTTTATTTCGTAGGAGCCGGCACGCACCCGGGCGCGGGCCTCCCCGGAGTGATGAGTTCCGGCAAGATCGTCGCCGATCTGATCGGGTCTGCCTGAACACTCGCTTTTGAGACTTGACCAAACGTTCCAGTAGATTTATCCTCTTAGATACTGGAACGAACATTCCATACTAAACGGAAGGAAAGACACCGAGATGCCCTGGGAAAAGAAGTTTGACATAGACGATTCGCTTGAGAAGGCCAAACAGATCTTCTGGCGAAAGGGCTACGAGGCTACGTCGATGCAGGACCTTCTGAACGAAATGGGTATCGGCCGCGGAAGTTTCTACGGCACTTTCAAGAGCAAGCACGATATCTATCTGCGCGTGCTCAGGAAGTACGGGGAGCAGAACGGGGAATCGCTTTTCAGGATCGCGAGGCAGATCGAGAGCCCTAGGGCCGCGATTCTCTACGTATTCGAACAGACCATCGTCAGTGCACTTCAAACGGATTCGCAACAGGGCTGTTTCCTTGCGAACGCCGCACTCGAGGTGGCGCCTTTTGACGAAGACGCAGGTCGGATCGTGGAGGATTCTTTTGCAGAGATCCGGCGGTTCTTCCGTATGCTGGTCTCCGAGGCTCAGGCCAGGGGAGAGATCGACAGAAAGAAGAACCCTTCGGAGCTCGGCTCGGCACTGCTGAGCCTTCTTTTGGGGCTGAAGGTACTTGCGCGTTCAGCGCCGCAGAAAGAGGTCCTGGAAGCTTCCCTTAAGCAGGCAGATAATCTTCTCGGCTAAATTTTTTTCGAATAGTATGGAATGAATGTTCCAGACATAACCCAATATAGGAGATATTGAAAAGATGGAATTCAAGGTAAACACGATCGAGACCGCTCCGGAAGGATCGGTGGATACTCTGCGGGATGTGAAGAAGGCGTTTGGGTTCCTGCCCAACATGATAGGGGTGTTGGCGGAGTCGCCTCAGGCGGCCGAGGCGTATACGAAGATCTCGGACCTCTTCGACGCAACTTCGCTGACAGCGACCGAGAAGCAGATTGTACTACTTGCCGCCAGCGTCGAGAACGAATGCGCTTACTGTATCGCGGCACATACCGTGATCTCCGGCCTGCAGAAAGTCTCGAAGGACGTGGTCGACGCCGTTCGCGAAGGAAAGGCGTTTGAGGATCCGAAGCTGGAAGCGCTCAGGCGGTACACGGCGGAGATCACAAGGAACCGCGGATTTGCTTCGGAGGACGCGACAAAGCAGTTCTTTGAGGCGGGTTATGACGCAAAGAACGCCCTCGAGGTCGTGCTGGGGATCACGCAGAAGACTCTTTCGAACTACGTTAACCACGTTGCGGAAACCCCGCTCGATCCGCAGTTCGAGGCGGCGAAATGGGATCCCGCCGGCGAGCAGGCGGCTAACGCTTTCTGATCTCCTATTATTCTTCTTCAAAGGCTTGGCGGCCCGGGTGACCGCAGCCGCCTTTTTTGCATTTGCCCTCCTTGAATTCGGTATTTGCGGCATCTACAATCCTTACAACTATGTGGAGATGGACAAAGATCCTGTTCAGCATCCTCGCCGGCGCGCTGGCGGTCTGGCTGATCTATGAGTTCATCACCTTCCCTAGCATTTCAAAGCTAAGGACCGAGAATCCGGAAACGACGTCGCTGATCGACGCGAGGATCGCCGAGGCCGAGGAAGAAGGCAAAAAACCGAAGAAAGAGATGATCTGGCAGCCGGTCGGGCAGATCTCGCCGAACCTCCAGAGGGCGGTGATCGCCGGCGAGGACGCCCGCTTCTTCGAGCATGAAGGATTCGACTGGGAGGCCATCCAGAAGGCCTGGGACGAAGCGGTACGAGAAGGCGAAAAGGAAGCGAAGGAAGCCGGGGAATACGATCCGGACAGATGGATCCCGCCTATGCCGAGCTTCAAGCGCGGCGCTTCGACAATCACCCAGCAACTCGCGAAAAACCTGTATCTTTCCGAGGATCGCAACTTCCTGCGCAAGGGAAGGGAAGCCGCGATCACATACTTTCTCGAGCGCGAGCTTTCGAAGATGCGAATACTCGAGATCTATCTGAACGTGATCGAATGGGGAGACGGCATCTACGGCGCGGAGGCCGCGTCCCGGCACTACTTCAAGAAAAGCGCTTCGAATCTCTCCGCGGCCGAGGCGGCATATCTTGCCGCGATGGTCCCGAGTCCTCTGAACGTGTTCAATCCAAAGAAGAATCCGCGCCGGGTGCGTACCAGGCAGCGGATCCTGCAGAAACATATGCGGTGGGTTAAGCTTCCTCCTGACGGCGGGAAACGAAAACGCGGAAAATAGATGTTGGTTGGTGTGTGCTCCTTTCAGGGATTTTGAGTCGGTCCACCCTTCCCCGTTTGTTGGAATCAACTTCTGGGTAGCGGATTCCGGAGTTAGGTTTTCTTGCGTTCGAGATCGTCAATTAAGTAGTACAAAGGAGTAGCTGATATGTCGATGAAGTGGCAGGCAGTAGTTTTGGTGACATATGTTTTGATCGGAGTCAATACCCTACATCCCCAAAGCAATGCGGAGGTTCGAGGCACGGTAGAACTTTTGGTGGAAGAAACCAGTAACCCGTCAGGTCCTTTAGGTGTCGTCAGCTACCGACTGGAAAAAATCAACAGGAACTATACGCGCACCGTGGACGGCGAACCCACTACGTTTCCGTATTCCTTTTCTCTAAGGATACAGACGCAGGATGTCTTGCCCCAAGGCACTTATCTAATCTGGATAAACAATTCTGCGCATGCCGCGTCGAGAGTTAGCCTAAAGGAGTTTGCGACTGGGATTCTGGATCAGAAGCTATTTGACGGCGCTGTTTTAGCTTTAGCTACAGCGGGAGAAGGTGATTTGGAATCGAAATCAACTCTATCGGTTCTTTTAAAGGTGCCGGAAGCATACAGGAAATCTCCCGAGGAGATTCAAGCCGATCTCGTCGCGCGAACGCCTACAGTAAGGCTGGAGAAGCATTTGGCCACCAATGCTGTGATTCTCTACCTAAGTTTCCCGAATCGGAAGTGTCGAGAGGGTGCTTTCCCTAACATCATCATTATCGATGGCAAACAAATGCCCGGGTCAGGGTGTCGAGGGGACGCATTTTCCGTCGCGCTTTCAATCGAGGAGTTCAATCAGCTCAGGCAGGGTGCAGAAGTGAGAGTAAACCGCGGGTTTGTAGTAGACAGAATTTCACCGCCCGCAGCATATTTGGATAAGTCCCAAGTTGTAACCATCAATAGATAGGCTCATTTGGCAGATCTGGACCGAGATTTTTCCACATTACTAATCTAATGAATTAGGCTACCCCAGAATAAACTCTCGGGTAGCCTGAATGATTCGATCCAATACGAGACTCACTTAACGTCACAAATTCTCGTCTTTAGTCAATCTTAAAACCCTGGACCTGAAACTTGAACCTGGAACTTTTAACCTGGAACTTTGAACCTGAAACTAGCCCTTGATCTCGGACGGCTCGGGAGGAAGGAAACGCCTTGGATTGATGGGTTTTTCTCCAAGCCGAAGTTCGTAGTGAAGGTGCGGCCCCGTGGAACGCCCGGTCGATCCGACAAACCCTATCAGCTGTCCGCGCTGGATCGGATCGCCTTCTTTGACCTCTAGCTTCGAGAGATGGCCGTAACGCGTGATCAGGCCGTTGCCGTGATCGATCTCGATCATATAACCGTAGCCGCCTTTCCAGCCGGCTTCCCCGACTATCCCGTTCGCCGGAGCGACGATGATGTCTCCGCGGTCACCGTCGATATCCATTCCCGCGTGGAATTCGTACGATCGGCCTCCGAACGGGTTCCTGCGGAATCCGAACTCATTGTTGATCTTGCCCAGATGCGCCCAGATCGTGGGCAGGAACTTCGGGTTAGTGGTCGTCTCGATCAGCCGAAGCCTCTTCTCGATATCCTTTTCCTCGGCAGCGGAATCGACCGCGGTCAGCTGGAAGCTGCCGTCGTAAGGTCCGCCTGAGTTCTGCATGAAGTCGAAAGAGGATGATGGCCGGGAGTAATCGAGGTAGGCGATTTCGTCGGGTGGTTCTGAGGTCTCGGATCCTGCTGTGCTTGCCAATTCGGCCGGAAGGATGCCGCCGAATTCGGAGCCTCCAACAAAGGCGAAGGCCGCAATTGTCGCTGTCAAAAGTAGAACCGCGAATCCTGCCGCGCCCGAATAAAGAAAGCCGGGGGAAACCTCCACCCGTCTTACGAAAGCCCTGTTCCTGGTTGTGTGCGAAATGATGAAACTATAATTGCCGTTCTTCTGACGCATCAAAAAATGTCGCTCCTTAGTTTGTTCGATACCTTCCGGGCCGCACTTCTATGACACTGCTGAGGCGGTATTAACAAAAAGGCAAAGTGATGCCGGAAGGAATCTTAGTTCCTAATTAGGAAGTATTTTTTTTAGACGTAACGGTGAAAGTAGCACAAACGGCAGGGCCGTTCAACTGCGGAAAAGGCCCTTGCGAAAAGGGCCGGCCGGTGCCATTCGATGATTCAGCTTAAAAGGTGATCAGTCTTCCTTGGGTCTGGAGGATTTCCAGGTCTTCAGAACGAGGAATCCGATACCAAGAAACAGAGCTATGAAGACCAGGACGATCCCTATCTTTATGATGGCCGTCAGGAATCCAATGAAGCCGATGATCTGCTTGAGAAGAGTGATGATGAGGGCGAGGATCACAAAAACGCTTCCCCATTTCCCTGCGGTTAACATCCACGTTGACATAGCAAATTACCTCTGCAAACTACTTGATCTATCGGAGCAGCTCCTCCAACAGTATACACGCCGGGCTGCCCTGTTGCCATTCGCGCCTTGTCTCAGCGATCGCGCCACCGTCGTCCCGAGGCCGAACCGCTGCTGAAATCGCTTTCCAGATCGTACGCTGACGACCCGTAATCGCCTTCCTCGATATTGCTCCCGACCCTTCGGATCAGGGCGCCCCCGGCACGTCCTCTTCCCGGCCTCACGATCACCTGCCGAAGCAGATACATCCCAAGTCCGATCAGAAGCGCCGGGAGGATGAAATTGATGAGAAGCTGGATGTTGAAAAAGGTCTGAAGAACGAAAGATGCGCCGATAACCGTGAGCACGACTCCCCAAAGCCTCGCATTACCCGAGAATCTCTGAATAAGTACATCTTCGGCATCCTCGGACGTAACGCCCGACCTGATCAGCTGTGCCGTGCGCCACGCGTCAAGGCCCGTGAAGACCCACATCCCGAAAAAGCCGAGCACGAATATCGCCATGCCGCCGCTGATAACCGCCATATGGAAGAGGCCGACGACAGCAAGGAAATGGACTAGCGCCTTCGAGGTCTGGCCGTTGTACGCGGCGCCCAGGCCGGGGCAAACCGAAAGAAGCGCCGCGATGAAGGGCGATGTCTGCCGCTTTACGATAGGCACGTAGAAAGCCTGATGCTTGTTCCTGAGCAGTTCAACGCCGGCGACGATGCAGTCCTGGCAGTACGGAAAACCCTTGATCCTGTGATCACAGGAAGGGCAGAGCGCTTTTCCGCACCCGTTGCAGTTTACGTTCGCCATTATGGCGGTGTGATATGCACAATTCATTTATTGACTCTCGCCTCGTTACCGGTCGGCGCCCAGGACCATGTCCGCTCCCTGCTGATAGGTCTGTCCGGCCAGTTCCACGCTCTTTTGGTACATTCCCCCGATCGATCCTCCGCCGGTCTGGCTGAAGAACAGCACAGCGAACAAGAGCATCATCGCCACCGGCGCAAGCTGGGGCACGGCGAAGGGGTTCCTGAGTTCCCTGAACCATTCCTTGACTCGCGCAGCCTTTGAAGGCCTTAGGTCGGAAGCCCTGATAGTCCCGATCGTCGTTTTCAGTATCCTCTCGTGCAGTCCCTCAGGTAGCGGCAGCTCTTCGAGTTTGTATGTATAACAGGCTGCGATCGACCTGACGACCTCGCCCGGCAGGTCCGTGCAGTTCTCGCAAAGCACCGCGTGTCGTTCCCAGCGATGAAAGGTCTTCGCCGGCAGGAATCCGTCAAGATAATCCGTCAATGAATCCTCGAACTCGGTACATGCCATCGCAGATTCGGGCATCGTACGGTCGAGGATCTTTGCCTCAAGACCCGTAAGGCGAGACTTTGGAGCTGACATCTCCTTGCATACAGCGAGCGCGTCCTTTACCTCGTTGAGGAGAGCGTGGCAAAGGGGGCACTCAAGCGAATGTGCGGCCATCGCCTTCTGGCTTTCGCCTTCTAGCGCACGCTCGAGGTATTCCGAAAGGTTGTCCTCAAACGCGTTACAGCCGATCTTGTTCTCTTCTCTGTTCATTGTTCTTCCACCACCCTAACCCGGATCTCTCCGACCGGTTCCGGCCAAATGCCGTTCTCGCGGGCGGCGCCCCTAGATCTCAACTATCCTCATTCTTCTTAATATCTTCGCCAATTCGATCCTTCCGCGGTTGATCCGCGATTTCACGGTCCCTTCGGGGATCGCGAGCAGATCTACGATCTCCCTGTATGTCAACTCCTCGATGTCGCGAAGGATAACGCACGTCCTGAGGTCAGGCGGAAGCTTGTCGATGCCTTCCTGGACCTGATTGCAGAGCTCGCGTCGCTCGACGTGCTTTTGCGCCGAAGTGCCGACGGCCCTCAGGTGGAAAGAATGTTTGTCGACGGCGTCGGCCATCGAGTTTTGCGGGTTTCTCTGGCGGTGCCGGTAATCGTCGATGATCAGGTTGCGCGCGAGCCGCATAAGCCAGTTCGACAAATTGCCCTGCTTCGGATCGTACTGGTCGAGCGTCTTGTAGATCCTCACGAAAACTTCCTGCGTCAGGTCTTCGGCCGCCTCCGCGTTCGAGGTGAACCTGTACGCAAGGTTGAAGATCCGCCGCGAGTAGCTCTGAACGATCTCTTCCCAGGCCGAGCCGTCGCCGGTCCGGCACCGCCTGACCAACTCCGCTCCGTTGTTGCTCGTTTCTGCTTTTACTGCCTCCAAGGCACTCTCCTCTTAATCAGGAACCGGTCCTTCTTTGTAAGGTGGATCGATGTACCGCTTTGACAGTTTTGCCTTACGAAGGAGTGTTCGAAATGTTCCGCTCAAGATTTAATAACCTTTGGCCGTTATTTACAAGAGCGCGAATTGCCGAGCGTACCGCCGTTTTGTTATCGTTCTTGTTTATTTCCAGCGCTTTGAAGCTCGCGGGCGGCGATCCGCAATCCCTGAGTGGATCCACCCGCCTGCAATCGAAACCGCATTGAGCAAATATCTTAAATTCGCGATCCTGCTGATTGTCACGATCCTGATCATCTGGTTCTTCGGGAGGAATCTGGACTGGCAGCAGGTCTGGGACAGCCTGATGAAGGCCCGGGCTATCTACGTCGTGCCGTCGGTACTGATCATCTGCCTTGGCTACCTCGTCAGAGCGAAGCGCTGGCAGGTTCTTCTCGAGCCGATCACGCGGACCTCGCTCCGGGAGCTGTTTGCGACGACCACCGTCGGATTTACGGCGGTGTTTTTCATCGGCCGGGCGGGAGAGATCGTCAGGCCTATGTGGCTCCCGATGCGCGACCGCCGTGTGCGCCCTTCGGCCGCGTTCGTCACCCTGGGGCTCGAGCGGATCTTCGACCTCGCGGCCATCATCAGCTTTTTCGCAGTGAACCTTCTCTGGTTCGCGCCCCCTGCAGGTAAAGAGGCCGAGTTCTATTATGTAAGGCTCGCGGGATACCTGATGCTCGCGGGAGTCGCGGCTGGGTTCGTATTTCTAAGGGTTTTTCATAAATATTCCGAATGGGCGACCGGTTTCGTCGGGCGCCTTCTCGATTTCCGATTCTTTCCACGCCGCGTCCGAAGGATCATCCTCAGCCTGATGAGGCAGCTCGCGTTCTCGCTCGACATGCTTCGCGACTGGCGTGAGATAGCCTCCGTCACGTTCTGGACCATCGTCTTGTGGGTGGCTATCGCGGTGCCGACCTGGTTCGTGATGCTTGCTTTCGATCTCCCGTACGGGCTGGACGACGCGCTCTTCATTATGGGCTGGGCGGCGGTCGGATCGGTGGTTCCGACACCCGGAGGGGCGGCCGGAGCGTTCCACGCGGCTACCGCAGGAGGCCTCATCTTTTTAAATACCTCGAGGGACGAGGCCGTCGCGGTCTCGATCGTCATGCACCTGGTGTATTTCGCGCCCGCCGTGATTTTTGGGTTATACTACCTCCTGCGCGGAGACATAAGCATTGCCGGGGTCAAGCATCTTCTGTCGTCGGTGATGTCTGTCGAGGAGCTCGAACGCGACGAAGAGAAGCTGGTAGCCGACTCCGGCGCCCCGCCTGATTCCGAGCGGGAAGATGCGCTTTAACCTTCATCGGCCCATAACACAAAGACAATTTATGCGATGCCCTTACTGCGGTAAGACAGAGGACAAGGTGGTCGATTCGCGCGAATCAAAGGACGCCGACTCGATCCGCCGCAGGCGGGAGTGCCTGTCCTGCCAGAAGCGCTTCACGTCGTACGAACGGATCGACGAGATCCCGTATATGGTGGTCAAGAAGGACGGGCGCCGTGAGAGGTTCGACCGCGGAAAGCTTATGAACGGGCTTTTGAGGGCTAGCGAGAAACGCCCGATCTCGTCAACGCAGCTTGAATCGATCGTGGATGCTGTGGAAAAGTTCGTCCAGGATTCGCAGGACCGTGAGCGGCCGACAAGCGAGCTTGGCAAGATCATAATGCGGGAGCTAAAGAAGCTCGACAAGGTCGCGTACGTAAGGTTTGCCTCCGTGTACCTCGAGTTCGAGGACGTTTCGGAGTTTATGAACGAGCTGAAGTACCTAGTGCGCACAAGGAAAACGAACATCCGGAAGTCCAAAAAGAAGTCAGGAAAGCCCGCCTGAAAGACACCGGGGCAATCGACAGTATGAAAACAGGCCGCCAGAAAATGGTCGGAAAAGTGGCTGACCTCGAGAAACTCGAGCTTGAACGGCTCAGGGCGCGTGTCGATCGGCTGGTCTCCGCGCTCGACGAGGCGATCGAGTCCGAAGGAGAAGGCTCATACGACACGTTTGCGCCGGCGGTCGATATCTGCGAAAACTCGGACGTCGTATGCATATGGGCGGAGCTTCCCGGGGTGCGGAATGATTCGATCGAGCTCACCGTGACGGCGAAGGAGGTCGTACTTGAGGGCGACAAGCCTCACTCCCCGGTTACGGAGCGCGCGATCTCGCATTTCTGCTGCGAAAGAAGATACGGGAGGTTTCACCGGAGGATCATCCTGAGGTGGGCTGTGAACATAAACGAAGTAAGTGCCGAGATGCGGGAAGGAGTGCTTCACATAAGGCTTCCAAAGCTCGTCGACCGGCGCGGAAAGGCGGTGCGTGTCGATGTTGTCTCGGGAGACGAAACCTGACGATCAGAGGCACCAAAAATTTGACTTTCCGGGCAGGCGCCGCCGGTAGTGTGATACCGGCGGTTTCCGTTTTTGCCCTTCTGGTTCAAATTAAATAACATTACTGACCTATGGACGAACTCGGCGACTTTTCGGAACAGCTTGACGAATCCGAAGTTAGCGAAACCTTGATGCAGATCCCGGATGAACTTCCGGTGTTGCCGCTGCGCGACATCGTGATCTATCCGTTTATGATCGTACCGCTTTTTGTTTCCAGGGACCGGTCCATAAAGGCGGTCGACGAGGCGCTCAGCCGCAATCGAATGATCCTTCTCGTTTCGCAGAAGGACGCCGACAAGGAGGATCCGGAGCGCGAGGACGTGTTCGATGTCGGCACGGTCGCCGTCATAATGCGTATGCTGAAGCTCCCGGACGGCCGGATCCGGATCCTCACCCAGGGCCTTTCAAGGGCGAACGTCACGAAGATCCACAACGAAGGAGAGTACTCGTCGTGCGAGATCTCGCCCGTGCCCGAACCGTCAGCTTCCGCCGATTCGCTCGAGGTTGAGGCATTGGTACGCAACGTCCGCGCAGCGATGGAAAGGGCGGCGAACCTCGGCAAGAACATCTCGCCTGAAGTGCTTGCGATCATCGCCAACCTTGAGGACGCGGGCCGGCTCGCCGATCTTTGCGCCTCGAACATAGAGCTGAAGGTCGAGGACGCGCAATCGGTCCTCGACATCTTCGATCCGATCCAGCGCCTGAGGCGCGTCAACGACTTGCTGAACAAGGAGATCGACGTGCTCACGGTCCAGCAGGAGATCAACACGCAAGCCCGCGGCGAGATCGACCGTTCGCAGAGGGAGTATTTTCTACGCCAGCAGCTCAAGGCGATCCAGACGGAGCTTGGTGAAGGGAACGAGCTGTCCGAGGAGATCGACCTTTACCGAGACCGGGTTTACGAAGCGAAGCTGCCCGAGGCTGCCGAAGAAGAGACGCTCCGCCAGCTCAAGAAGCTCGAGCGGATGCATCCGGACACCGCGGAGACGGCGACGCTCCGGAACTGGCTGGACATAATGACCACTTTGCCGTGGTCGAAGTCCTCAAAGGATAATCTCAACCTTACGAAAGCTCAGGAGATACTTGACGAGGACCACTACGGCCTCGAAAAGGTGAAAGAGAGGATCATCGAAGCGCTCGCTGTACGGAAGCTGAAGGAGAAACCGAAAGGATCGATCCTGTGCCTTGTCGGGCCTCCGGGAGTCGGAAAGACCTCGCTCGGCCGCTCGATAGCGAGAGCGCTGAACCGCAAGTTCGTGAGGCTAAGCCTTGGCGGCATCCACGACGAGGCGGAGATCCGAGGGCACCGCCGAACTTACGTGGGCGCGATGCCCGGAAGGATCATCCAGGCGATACAGCAGGCGGAAACGAACAATCCGCTGATCATGCTCGACGAGATCGACAAGGTCGGTTCCGACTTCCGAGGCGATCCCAGCTCGGCGCTCCTTGAGGTGCTCGATCCCGAACAGAACTTCGCCTTCCGCGACAACTACCTCGGCGTTACATTCGACCTTTCGAACGTGATGTTTATGACCACGGCGAACGTACTTGACACGATCCAGCCCGCGCTTCGGGACAGGATGGAAAAGATCCGGCTTACCGGTTACACGGAAGAAGAGAAGCTGGAGATCGCCAAGCGCCACCTTGTGCCGAAGCAGGTTGAGGAGAACGGCCTTCGGAACAAGGACGTAAAATTGGCCGACACGGCTCTGAGATCGATCATTTCGGAATACACTCTCGAAGCGGGGCTGAGGCAGCTGGAGCGGGAGATCGGCAATATCTGCCGAAAGGCCGCGCGCAAGAAAGCAGTGCTCGGCAAGCGGTTCAAGACCGTCAGGGTCAACAAATCGAATGTTCCCGAATTCCTCGGGACGCCGAAGATCTTTCCCGAACAAGCGCTGAAAAAGAACGCGGTAGGCATCGTGGTCGGGCTCGCCTGGACGGCTGTCGGAGGCGACATCCTTTTTATCGAGGCGATCAAGACGAAGGGGAAAGGCAAGCTCCTACTGACGGGACAGCTCGGCGAGGTGATGCAGGAATCTGCGCAGGCCGCTTATTCCTTCGCCAAGGCGAACGCGTCAGACCTTGGGATCGACATCGAAGACTTCGACAAGTACGACATTCACGTCCACATTCCGGAGGGTGCGATCCCCAAGGACGGACCTTCGGCGGGCATTACTATGGCGACGGCGCTTGTTTCGGCGCTTTCCGAGCGGCCTGTCCGGAAGGACGTCGCGATGACAGGAGAGATCACCCTGCGGGGCAACGTGCTTCCTATCGGGGGCGTCAAGGAGAAGTTACTGGCAGCCCGCCGGGCGAAGATCAAAACGGTCATCCTTCCGGCTCAAAACAAGCGGAATCTCGTTGACCTCCCAAAAGAGATCTCGGACGATCTCGAATTCGTCTTTGTCGACCACGTTCGGGAAGTGTTCAATACCGCGCTGACGGGCGGATCAGGCCGCAAGAAAAAAACTGCCGGGGGCGAGTAGCCGTGGATACGATAGCGGATAGGGCCGGCGGCAGTCCGGAGAAGCCGAAAACCCTAGATTTCATCGGGGTTTAAGTCGTTGACATACCGAAAGTGCCGTGCTAGTTTAGGGAATCGGTCGGAACCCGCTTGGCGGAGTGGGCAACGGCGAACTTGGAACCTTTTATATATCTGAACGTTACAACACTCTATACCGATCAAGCCGATCCGGGCCGGCCTCCGCGCGGGCTCAGATCTTCATCATTTATGCGCTTTTATTTCAATAGTTTACAAACCGGGCTCAAAGGCGCGACCGGCGTATTTCTGCTGGTCGCGTTTCTTTTGACCTCGATTCCTTCGTTCGCCCAGCTGACAGACGGTGTGTCGAGCGGAAGGAACGTTTCGAAGCCTGAAGCCGCCCGGAAAGCCGAGGCGAGGATTCGCCAGATCTCGAATGACGCTGGCAAGTACTTCAAGCAGGGGCTCGACAATCTCAGCAACGACCGACGGGTGCAGGCCCGCGAGGACTTCGACAGGTCGGTCGAGATATTCCTGATCTCCGGCATCAACGTCCAGGCCGACCGCGGTCTCCGTGAGTGCTACAACGAACTGATCGAAACGGTCTACCGGATGGAGTTCCCGACTGGCCAGCAGCCGGCGAATCTACGAAGGCTTTCGATGGTTTGCGGGTGGGATATCAAGGACGAGGTCTCCGACAACATTTCGGCGATGCTCCAGGTCCCGGTCAGGCCGGATGCCGATAGCGATCTCACGACCGCATCCGTAGGCGGCGAGGTTCCGGTCGAGACCGAGCTCGGGATCGGTTTTGCCGAGCAGAGGTTCGAGCCTTCGCCGCTTGACGAGCTTTCCAAGCTTGTCCTTACGCCTGAAGAGCAGGACGTCGATTCGCCCGAGGCCCAGTACGAATACGAGATTATCAGGAGCGCGGCTGCGAACAAGTCGCTCGGATTCTCGTTCCAGATGCACCGGATGGTCCAGCAGTACCTGAACTATTACAGGGGACGCGGCCGCCGCACTATGGAAGTCGGCCTTTACAGGTCCGGTTATTTCATGACGATGGCGCGGCGGATCTTCCGAGAGGAAGGCGTACCCGAGAACGTCGCCTGGCTCGGGCAGGTGGAGAGCGCCTGGAAGCCGACGGCCCATTCGTGGGCCAGCGCGGCGGGACTGTGGCAGTTCATTCCCGGAACGGGAGCACGTTACGGGTTGCGCCGCACGGCATACGTCGACGAACGGCAGAGCTTCGAACAGGCGACCCGCGCATCCGCTCGGTACCTGAAGTTCCTTGCCAACCGCTACGGCGGCAACTGGGAACTCGCGATGGCCGGCTACAACTGCGGCGAGGGCAACGTGGACCGCGCCATACGACGCGCGGGAGCCTCCAACTTCTGGGCCGCGTATCCTTATCTTCCGAAGGAAACAAGGAACTACGTCCCGAACATTCTGGCGACGATCCTGATCGCGAACAATCCCCAGCAGTACGGATTCAGCCATATAAGACCTGCCCCCAGGCTTCGTTACGACAGGCTTCGTGTGCCGCCTTCGACCAGCCTTCAGCTCGTCGCGCAAGCTTCCGATTCGACGGTACAGTACCTGAGGTTCCTGAATCCCGAACTGAGGACGAACCGGACGCCGCCCGAGCCTTACGTCGTACGCGTTCCTGCAGGAAAGGCGAACGAGGTCGTGGCCATTCTCCGCAGAGGCACTTTGGTCAACGACGATTCGACCCGACTTGCGAAAACTTCGAAGGGTGAGACCTGGGAAAGCATTTCGAACAAAACGGGAGTTCCGGTCGCGGATCTTATAGCGGCAAATCCGGGAATGAAGATGCCGCAGGGCAAGGTGTTCGTTCCGGTCGTGGTGGGCAACAACGTTGCGGCGACGACCTATTCGAGACCCGCGACAGGCGGCCCCGCTCCGACCGATTCTTCGATCAAGATAGTGAAGGCGAAATCGGGCGAGACGGTCAAGAAGCTAGCCGAGCGCGTGGGCGCTTCGCCGGTAGAGGTCGCGAAACTGAACGGCCTTTACGTTAATTCCAGGCTGAACGCAGGCCGCGAGATACGTGTCCCGGCAAATCCTGCGAAGTAAGTTGAGTATCAGATCGCTCCGAAAGGCCGCCTGAAATGGCGGCCTTTTTTCTTGTGGGGAGCCGGAGAGCATCCGTTAGATACGGCAATCAGCGCCCGTTTAGAGCGGCCTTATGGGCTGCAAAAAGAGGGCGAAGCCCGATCAAAGAAAGGGGCAGCTCACAGCCCGGCGGCGGAGCCGCTGAAAGGAAATTCATCGACCCGTTTAGCCGCGCTTTGCACGGCTTCGGCAGCGCGAATCGCTGCTCTAAACGGTCCCGTCTATTGATGGCAACTGGGGCGCGGACAAGCCCCGCCCCTACATATCGCCAAACTCCGTCAACTCAGCCAACTCGGCTAACTCGCCGAACTGATCTGTCGCCGCTAAAGCGGCTCTTATGAAAGGGGGCGCAACCTCCCGTGGGTTCCGCTTCGCTTCACCCCCGGCTAAAGGCAGGTCGTCGCTGCGCGACTTTTCCGATCTCCCAACCCCGACTCTGCGCGCTCTGCGTGCTCAGCGGTTATTCGTTTTCCGTCGTTCAAGCGGTAAGTGAAAACAGGACCGGTCTCGAAGGAGCAGCGTCCGAATGGAACGGCGCGATCTGTAGGTTCAGAAGATAGATCCCGTCCGCGACCGGATCGGGAGCGTATATCAGTTCCGTTACGGTCCGATCCTTTCGCGATCCGGGCCCGAGAGCATTCGAGCCCGGTTCGACCTTCCAGAAGATCCTGTGGTTGGAAAGGTGCCCTCCGTCGTGAAGGCGGTCGATCGAGGGAAGATCGCAGATCAGGTGATCAATCTTCAGGTCGTCAAGTATCTGCATTGCCTCGCTGCTGAAGTAAGGCGGGATTTCGTTCGCGTAAAGCATCGAGAGCTTCTTGTCGCTATTTTGAACAGTTCTCACGATCAGGGCCGACACACCCGCACCCTCCGCTCCGACCGTGCGCAGGGCTTCGCGGATCGCGCTTGAACTGATCACCGCATCCTCGTCCCGCGCCTCGTGAGGATAGGTCTCGCCGGAAGATGAAAGCGCCTCAGGCATAACGGAGATCAGGACCGCGGGAAACAAAGCCTCCCGAAGGCAGTCGCGGACAGAGATCCTCTCGTCGGTGATGTGGCCGACGCACTCCGTGTGGGTGCCGTTGCAGTGCGGGATAAGCGTGACCTGTTCGAAATTGCAGTTTCCGCCGCGCCTAGTGTCCCCGACGAGGTCGCCGTACTCGCAGGCCTTCGAAACCGCGGGATCGACGCCATAAGCGTTCGGCTGGGGGCCTCCGAATCGCATGGGGATCGAGAGGTCGATGGGCGACGAAAGATCGAACTCGAGCTCCTTTTCACCGAATCTGTGGCTGAACTTCATACGGCGATCGCCCTGATCCTCTCCAGCACCTTTTCCGTGTCAATTTTCGAGATGTCGGGCTCCCGCGCGCAGATTTCCATCAGTATCCGGTCCTGTGCGTTCCCTAGCCGCATCGCCTCGGAGTAGGGCAGGTCCTCGCGGAACGTCACCATCGAGTATTTCGAAAAGTAGTTCGGATTCTCCTGCTCAAGCTTGGTCTCGAGCTCGCGTTTTCTCACGAAGACGGGATCCGCGACCGCGTCGCGCATTTCGTAAAAGTTTTCGACCGCCATGTCCGCGATCGCGTCCGTGTTCACTTTTCTCAGTTCAGAATATCTCTCGAAGACCTTCAGCCAGTCTGTACCCAGCTCGTCGATAAGTTCGTTGAGGATTCGGCAGTCCTCGAACGACGCGTTCATCCCCTGGCCGTAGAAAGGCACGATCGCGTGTGCGGAATCTCCCAGGAGCAAGCAGCGGTCGCCGGCGTTCCAGGGGAAGCACTTTATCGTTCCGAGGTCACCCGTCGGGTTCGTGAAATACTCGCGTTCGAGGTTGCCTATAAGAGGTATCGCATCGGGGAACTGGCCCTCGAAGAACCGTATCAGCGCGCTGCCCGGACTGCCGCCGGAATATTCGCCGGTGTCGATCGATTCGAAGCTGTTCCCGCCTTTGTGCGCGAGAAACAAAGTGCATGTGTAGCTGCCGTCAAAGTTCGGGAGCGCGATCATCATAAACGACCGCCGCGCCCATATGTGGAGCGCGTTCTTCTCCATACGAAACTCGCTGCCCTCGCCCGAAGGAATGCTGAGCTCTTTATATCCGTGATCGAGAAACTCCTGCGAATAGTTGAACCTCGGCACGCCGCCTCTCAACATCGCCCGGCGCACTGCCGATCCGGCTCCGTCGGTCGCGATGACAGTCCTGCCGGTGACCTTGTATTCGTCGCCGTTCTTCTCGTTGAAGAAAAGAGCCTCGCCCGAACGGCAGTCGAAATCCACGCATCGCTGTTCGAAGAAGAAACGGCTCTCCGGATAGTTATCCGCCTCGTTGATAAGCGCGATGTTCAGCCCGCCTCTTGACACAGAGTTTATGTATTCGCCTTCGCGGCCGCTGTAGGGAAACAACTTCGTGTTTCCCTCGGTGTCGTGGACCAGCCTTCCGTTCATAGACACCGCTTCGCGGAGCATATACGCGTCCATCCCGACCTCGCTGAGCGCCTTTATGCCCCGGTCCGAAAGGGCGAGGTTGATCGAGCGCCCGGCGGACATCTCTTTGTTCCTCATATCCGCGCGCGCCTCGTATACCTCGACCTCTATCCCGCGCTTCGCAAGGTAGATGGAGAGGAGCGATCCGGCAAGCCCGGCTCCGATGATGATGATCTTTTCGTCGCTCATTTGAATCTGCGAGAGCGGTTAGCCGGCCAAGGCCGTTCGGAGCTTCTCGGAAAAGCGGTAAACATCCAGAAAGCGGTTGTACAGAGGAACCGGCGCCACGCGGATGACATCCGGTTCGCGCCAGTCGGCGAAAACGTCCTGCGATGTGAGCCTCTCGAACAGCGAGCGGTCGGCGTTACGGACCCGGATCGAGAGCTGGCATCCTCGCTGAGCTGGATCGCCTGGAGTGATCACAGAGATCCTTTCGTCGCCGATGCCTTCAAGAAAGAATCCGAGATAGCCCGTAAGCTCTCTCGACTTTTCGCCGAGCGCTTCCATACCCGCCTCTTCGAATATCTCGAGCGAGGCCCTGAGAGCGGCCATCTGCAGGATCGGCGGATTCGAGATCTGCCACCCCTCCGCCCCTTCGATAGGCTCGAAATCGGGGCCCATCTGAAATCGCGAGGTCTTGTCGTGGCCCCACCAGCCGGCGAATCTCGGAAGATCGAACGCCCTCGCGTGACGCTCGTGGACGAAAACTCCCGCGACCGCTCCCGGTCCCGCATTGAGGTATTTGTACGAACACCAGACCGCGAAATCGGCTCCCGAATCGTGAAGCTTCAGAGGGATGTTCCCCGCCGCGTGTGCGAGATCGAATCCCACGACGGCCCCGGCCTTGTGACCGGCTTCGGTGATCGCCTTCAGGTCGAACGCCTGTCCCGTGAAATAGTTGACACCCCCGAACATCACCAGCGAAAGGCTGTCGGTGTGTTTCTCGATCGATTCGACTATGTCCTCGGTCCGAAGCCACGTCTCGCCGTGCCTCGGGAGCACTTCGATAAGTCCGGACCCGGGTTCGAAACCGTGGAAAGCGAGCTGGGATTTGACCGCGTACTGATCGGAAGGGAAGGCATTGCCCTCGATCATTATCCTGAACCGATCGCTTGTCGGGCGATAAAACGACACCATCATCAGGTGGAGGTTGACGGTCAGAGAGTTCATCACGACGGTTTCCGAAGGCTTTGCACCGACCACGGTCGCCATTTGTTTAGTGAGGAATTCGTGGTAGGGAAGCCAGGGATGCTTCGCGTGCAGATGCCCCTCGACGGCGAGCGATTCCCAGTCGGCGAGCTCCTGGTCCACGTACGCGCGGGCCTTCTTCGGCTGAAGACCGAGCGAGTTCCCTGTGAAATAGACGGGATCATCACCGGATTCGGTCTTCGGGAAATGGAACCGTTCCCGGAACACACGTAAGGGATCACCGTCGTCCTTCGACCTGGCGAAATCTTCCGTCGCTTCGTACCGGGTGTCCATATGCCGTTCTTCCTTTGCTTCAGCCATCTTCAAACCTCACTTTTTCCGCCCCGAGCCATTTCAACGCCGCACCGTGGAACAGTTCCGACGCAGTAGCCTCGTCGAAACCCATCGATTCGATCAGTTTCCCGGGTTCCAGCTCGCCGAGTGGGAAGGGATAATCCGTGCCCAGCGCGACGTGATCCGCGCCGGCGAGATCGACAAGGTACTTCAGCATCTCCTTCGAATGCACAAGCGAATCGAAATACATCTTCCCGACGTACGATCTTGGGTTCGATCCGTTGTCGACGGCCACGAGATCGGGCCTCACATTGAATCCGTGCTCGATCCGCCCGATCGTAGCGGGGAACTCGCCTCCTCCATGCGCGAACGCGATCCGAAGGTCCGGGAGCTTGTGGAGCACTCCCGAGAAGATCAAAGAGCATATCGCGCGCGAAGTTTCCGCAGGCATTCCTACCAGCCAGGGAAGCCAGTACTTGCGCATATGCTCTTCGCCCATCATTTCCCAGGGATGTACAAAGACCGCCATCCCAAGGTCACTGCACGCCTCGAAGAATTCGAAGAACTCCGGCTCGCTGAGGTTCTTCTGATTGACGTTCGTGCCGATCTCTACTCCGTCGTGACCCACCGACTTCGCCTCTTCGAGCACCTTGACCGAGAGTTTAGGGTCCTGCATCGGTACCGTCGCGAGGCCCGCGAACCGCTTCGGATGCCGCGCGACGATCTCGGCAATACCCTCGTTCAGGAACCTCGAAATATCCGCGCAGTGTTCCGCGTTCGCCCAGTAGCTAAAAAGCACCGGGATTGTCGAAAGGACCTGCACGTCGATCCCGAACGCTGCGCAGTCCCGCAGCCTCGCCTCGCCGTCCCAGCAGTTCTCCTCGATCTCACGGAAGAAATGCCCGTCGTCGCGCATCATCCGCGCGCATCCGGGCTTGTGGTGTTCGAGGGAAATGAAGCCGCCGTAACCGAAAGAGGCCTTCCAGTTCGGCAGGTCCTTCGGGAGGATGTGGGTGTGCATGTCTATTTTGAGCATTCGCGGTGGTTAACGGTCATCTTGCTTCGCTTGGGGCTTCTCTTCTGAATTCATGTCGGTACGGATCGAGTGTCGTTCGGCGTCAGGGACTTTCTTTGCTTTCTTCAGAGCCAGACACAGTTCCCTCAGACGGTCCACCGTCTGAAGGCGTCTGAGAACAGCTTCCGGTGACATATCAATCTTGGTCATGTTCTATGGTCTCGATGTCAACCAAATCTTGCGGTCTTCCGGAAATCCGCTTCATTTTCAGAAGACCATTACGAGAGATTACCCAGAGATCGCGTTGGGCGAATTCGACGACCTCCCGGTTCTCCCAAACTTCCTCTAACTCCGGGGTGACTAACACGAGATCAAGAGAGAGTATCTCTCCTACTGAATCTATTTTGGATATCCTTCTAATCTCGATCGACCCCCCCTTAAACGAGAGATCCTTACCCCGAATGTCGAAGCCCTGCGCGTAACCCACTTCAAGCGCACTATCCAGCTGATCTTCCTGAATCAGTAGATCTATGTCCAAGGTGGCACGAGGATATCCGTGAATTGCGAGCGACAGGCCTCCACAAACGGCATACTGGAGTCCAGCTTTATCGAGGCCGTCCACAAGCGAACTGAGCTCGTCAACAAGGGTTTGCATCGACCGTTTAAGCGGGCTTCTCCGGCGGTTCCATCACGGCGCCGCACTTGTCGCAGGTCCTGAGTTCCTCGTTCGAGTAAAAGCGTTCGAACACGCCCTGGAACTGCGTCGTGATGTCCCCGAGCTCGAAGTATTCCTCGTAAAGCTTCTCGTTGCAGTTCTCACAGAACCAGAGGAGCCCGTCGAGCTCACCCTCGCGCCGTTGCCGCTCGATCACAAGGCCTACCGTGTTCGCGCCCCGGACGGGATTGTGAGGAACACGCGGCGGCAAAAGGAATATCTCGCCTTCGCGGATCGGGACTTCTACGGGCTTTCCGTCCTCCTGTATCTTGACCGTGATGTCTCCCTCGATCTGGTAGAAGAACTCCTCGCCTTCATCGTAGTGAAAATCCTTGCGTGAATTCGGCCCGCCGACGACCATCACGATGAACTCTGCGTCTTCATAGACGCATTTGTTGCCGACGGGAGGCTTCAATAGATGCCTGTTATCGTCGATCCACTTCTGAAAATTGATCGGTCTTTGTACTTGCATGATCTTTGATCCGTAAGGTGACTCACTCGATGACCGCGATCACTTTTAGCTCGATCGCGATCGGTGTCGGCAGGCGGTTGATCTCCACCGTGGTCCGGCAGGGACGGTTATCCGCGAAATACTCGGCGTAGATCCGGTTGTAGGCCTCGAAATCGGCCTTCATGTTCGTGAGAAAGACCGTCACGTCGACGATCTTTTCCCAGCCGGAGCCCGCCGCCTCGACAATCGATCGCACGTTCCCGAAGACCGAGCGGCACTGCTCCTCTATGTCGTACGAGACGATCTCGCCGTTCTCGTCGAGCTCGACGCCCGGTATCTTGTCGGTGCCGCGTTTCCTGGGGCCGACTCCCGAAAGGAACAGCAGGTTTCCGACTCGCCTGGCGTGGGGATAAAGACCGACCGGTTCCGGGGCTTCGTCCGAGTTAACAACGCCGTCCGATTCCGCCATCTCGCTACCGCTCTCCGTCGTAGACCGCCCTCGCGCACTCCACGAAAAGGTCCAGGTAATAATCCCTGATCTCCTCGGGAGCGAGCGTGCGGCTCTCTTTTTCGGCGATGAACTTCATCAGTTCCAGCGCCACTTCTTCGCCCGTTTCTATCCTGATCGGCTGGGTTTCTTCGCTCATTTCGGTTCGCTCCTTCGGCCCTTCATAAGCCGTATTTGATGCACACGTTCTTTTCTTCCGTGAAAAATCTCAACGCCTCGAATCCTCCCTCGCGACCCATTCCCGAATCCTTAACACCGCCGAACGGCGTCCGAAGGTCGCGCAGAAGCCAGCAATTGACCCATACGATCCCCGACTCGAGCCGTTCGGCCACGCGGTGCGCTCTCGAAAGATCTCCCGTCCAGACGGTAGCAGAGAGCCCGTACCGGACGGAATTTGCGTACCCCAGGACCTCGTCCTCGCTGTCAAACGGCATGATCGTCACTACAGGGCCGAAGATCTCTTCCTGATTCGTCCGGCAGTCGTGCGAGAGGCCTTCGATCACCGCCGGTTCGAGGAAAAATCCCCCGGAGCATCTTCCTTCGAGCCGCACCCGCCCGCCGCCGCAAAGGACCGTCCCCCCTTCCTCTTGCGCGAGTCCGACATACGAAAGCACCTTGTTCATATGCGCCTCGGAAACGACGGCGCCGATGTTCGTTTCGGCCTCCAGCGGGTCGCCGACTTTCAGCGAACGAACGCGACTTACAAAGTCGTCGCGGAATCTCTCGTAGATCGGTCGCTCGACAAAGACTCGCGATCCGCAGAGGCAGATCTGGCCCTGGTTCGAGAACGAGGACCTGACGGTCGTATCGAGCATGTCCTCGTAATCGCAGTCAGCGAAGATGATGTTCGGATTCTTGCCGCCGAGCTCGAGCGAAAGCCTCTTGAACCTAGGCGCGGCTTCGGAAGCGATCCACTCGCCCGTCTTTGTCCCTCCGGTGAACGAGATCGCCTTTACGCCCGGATGCAGGACTATCGCGGCTCCCGTTTTCGGACCTGTGCCGTGCACGATGTTAAGTACACCCGGAGGCAAACCGGCCTCGGATGCGAGTTCCGAAAGAAGGAACGCCGTCATCGGGGTGATCTCCGAAGGCTTTGCGACGACGCAGTTGCCCGATGCGAGCGCGGGCGCTATCTTCCACGTGAACAGGTAAAGCGGGAGGTTCCAGGGACTTATACAGCCTACGACCCCGATCGGCTGTCGGAGAGTGTAGTTGATCGACCGGCCGGCGTTCGAATGCGACTCGGAGGCGAAATGCATCGCCGCCGTCGCGTAGAACTTGAAATTGGCGACCGCACGCGGAATATCGACCGACCGCGCGAGCGTCAGAAGCTTGCCATTGTCAACACATTCCGCCGTCGCGAGCTTCTCCAGATCGCGTTCGACCAGCGAGGAGAGTTTCATCAGTATATCGTGCCGCTCTTCGGCCGAAGCTTCAGACCACTCCGGGAAGGCTTCTTCCGCCGCTTCGACGGCCTTCGCGACATCCGCCTCTCCGGAATCGGGAACCGAAGCGTAAACCTCGCCCGTAGACGGGTCTATGTCGTCGATGAGCGCACCGTCAAATGGCGCCGACATCTCGCCGCCGATGTAATTGCTGATCTCGGTCATACGAACAGACTTCGATTATATAGCAAAGGGTCGAGCCTGCAATTGCCGGTCGAAGAGAGCGCCGGTCGGGCGCGGTTTGAGATTGTCGGAGCGTAACCGGAAGAAAGTATTAGACTTTCGCGAACGTCAGTCCCGTCTGGCCCTGGTACTTGCCGCCGCGGTCCTCGTAAGAGACGCCGCAGTTCTCGTCGGACTCGAAGAAGAGTATCTGCCCGATGCCTTCGTTGACGTAAACGCGCAGAGGCAGATTCGCGAGGTTGGCGATCTCGACCACAAGGCGGCCTGTCCAGCTCGCTTCCAAAGGCGTCGTGTTCACGAGGAGCCCCGCTCGGGCGTAGGTGGATTTCCCAAGCGCGATGCCGGTGATATTGCGCGGCATCCGGAAGGTCTCGACCGAAACGCCGAGTCCGTAATGGTGGGGAGGAAGAAGGTAATACTTTGAGCCGTCATCGGCCGTGCGTAGGTCCGGTTCGATAAGCGAGTTCTCGTCGAAATGTTTCGGGTCGATCTCGCTGCCGTAAACGGACGAAAAGATCCTGAAGCCGTCATCGGCGAGACGCATGTCGTAGCCGTAGCTCGAGCTGCCTGCGGAAATGATCCTGTTCCCCTCGACCTCCCGGACGAGATCCGGAAGAAAAGGGTCGATCATCTTCGATTCTTCGACCATTCGCTTTAGCCAAAGGTCGGATTTGATGGTCATAGATCGCTATCAAGGAAATGAAAATGGAAAGTGACAGAGGGGTTAATCTATCACTTTCCATTTCCAAAATCCAAAATGACGATCCGGAGCTATTTTTCGGCTATTTTCGGCTCTGAATGGTGCGAGATCGCGAGCGTTCCGTCGCCCACGGTAAAGGTCAGTCGCGCGCCGCCGCTGCCGGCAATCGCGTCCATCGATGAATCCGTGAACGTGGTCCTCCGCATCGGCTTGATATTCTCGAAAGTGTTCTCGATGGTCCCCGTGCGCAGGACGCGGGCAAACAAATTTGCGTTCATATCCTTCGGCATACGGACATCGATCCTGCCGCTTGAGACCTGTATGTCGGCGAAGCGGCCCCGCCAACTCGGCTTCAGGACGTTCACAGTTGCGCTGCCGACGCCGATCGTCGCCTGTATCGATCCGCCCGACACGGCGAAATTCGCGTTCGACTCTAGGAACTCGATCCGCATACTGCCCTCGACGGCGGTTATCGAAAGGTCACCCTTCCCTCCGTTGATAACAAGGTCCGTGTAATGCGGAACTTTGATCGTGTAGTCGATTCGGAAAGGGCTGTACCTTAGCCGTTTCGGGAAGTTCTTTGCCGCTCTCTTCAAGTATTTCTTGTCGTGGGGCCCGACGGTCTCGATGCTGATCTTCGTCAGCCCTTCGTCGATCAAGAAACCCGTCACCTTCGCGAGTTCCGCCAGATCGACCTCGTTAGCGGCCGAGACCTCGATCTCCGCGGAGATATCGACCTCGTTCTTCGACCAGCCTTCTACGCGGATCGAACCGACCGGGCTTCCGATTATCGAAACAGTGCTTCCGACGCCGGACTCTATGGTCTCGGTCTTGTAGGTAGTTCTTTTCAGTTTACCGGGAGTCTGGGTGAACGCAGACAGCGCGACCACCATTAGGATCAGCGCGACGGCGAAAGACCGTGCCGATATTTCTCTCATTCTGTTCATCTTTGATTACCTGCGGCAAGGAGAACCGCTCAGGGAAGGGAATTAGGGGAAAGAGGGCGGCGGCGCGTCAACGCGCCTCATAAACAATAGCACATCAACGCCTTAGGAATGTAATGGTTCCGCGCTGATTCTCGACCGTCACAGTGGCGCTGCCGCTTCCGACCTTTCCGACGACCCGACGACCGGTGCCGAGGAGCCTCATGCTCGAGTTCGAGAACGAGCCCAGTGCGATGTTCCGGGTCGAAGGCGCCGTGGCCAGAAGCTTGAAAGAGGACTCAAGCGGGATCCTTATGTTCACGTTCCCGCTCATAGACTTAAAGAAGTATGTTCCGCCCGAACGTATGACGCCGTCGAAGAAAATGTCCCCGATGAGATTCTTCGCGGAAACTTTCGAAGCGCTGATGTTAGTGAGCGTGACATCGCCTTCAGAAGTGATATGCGCCCGGACAAATCCGCCCTGGACGTTGCTCACGTTGAGGTTGCCGATCCTGGTTTCAATATCGACCGTGGAATTGTAAGGCACGAAGATCGTAAAGTTGGCGTCACCGACCTCGCCGCGGCCGTGGTTGTCCTGGACCACGTTGATCCTGATCTCGCCGCTCAGATTCTGCGGCTCGATCTGGGCGAACGGACGTTCAAGAGATGCCGAGATCCGGACCTCGTTTCGTTCCCAGCCCTGCACCGTGACGGTGCCGGTCCTGTTAACGAGGTTGAGCCGCACGTTCTTCGAGGCCGGATAGGTCTTGTTGAAGTTCTTTTGAGCGAACGAATCCTGCGGCACCGCGGCAAAAATCGCTATCGCCGCGACGATCATCAGGATACCCTTTGGAAAACTGATTTTAGGGGGTTGGCAGGTTATGTAGAGAATCCGCTTCATTTCCAACGCAAGGAAAACTAGAGTTCCGAGAATTCACGGAGCAGCTCCATTTTTTCCTTCAGGGCCGAATCAAGCATTTCATTGGAAATCGTGTCGTGCGGGTTTTCATCCAGAAGGCGAGTGTACTCGCTCACCGCTTTGTCGATCTCGTTCAGGTTCCTGTCGAAAACCAGCCGCGTATCGCTGTTCCAGGAAGCGCGCCTCACCTCGACACGGTTCTTCCAGTATTCGATCGCCGCCCTCTGCTCCCTAAGCCGCCTCTCGTATCGATCGACCTGCGTATCACCTATGCCGAGGTCCGCGAGGACCTTCTCGACTACGTTATCTTCTCCGTCCTGTCCCGCAAGGGGATCGGCCGGTGTAGACAGGTTCTTGAAAGCGACGATAGTCAGCAGCGAGCTGATCAGAGCTATGCCTGCAACGGCGGACGCGACCTGTCCGGCGGACAGGTTCAGGCCCGTGTTCCAAAAGCCGGCAGAGGATCGAGCTTCGGTCGATACCGTCTCCCGCTGCATTTCCGGAATTTCGGATTCAATAATGTTGTTGATCCGGCACCAGAGTGCGTGCGGGTTCGGAGGTTCTGTCTCGGCGGCGTAGGCCTCGTCGCAGAACTCAAGGATCGTGCTGAATTCGGAGAAGACGCGCGTGCATTCGTCGCACTGCTCAAGATGGGCCTCGACCGACCGCCACGTACCCGCATCAAGTTCGCCGTCAAGATACGCACTGATCAGGTTTTGGTAGTTTCCACAGTTCATCGGAACCAGTATTCGAAATGTGATCGGAAGATAGTGTTTTTTAAGGCTCGTGATCGAGCCAAAACATTATAAATAAAAGATTTGCGATAACGGCCTATAAGATTGCCGACCGGCCGGTATGGTTGCCCCGGCCTTTACGTTTCTTTACAGATCCGGGGTCCTTATCTGACGAGCATCCCCCGCAGTTTGAGCCTCGCTTTGTGAAGCTGAGACTTGGAAGTGCCGACCGAAATGCCCAGGATCCTCGCGACTTCCGAATGCTCAAATCCTTCCACATCGTGGAGAATGAACACCGACTTGTATCCGGGCGGCAGAGCGGCGATTGCCTTGTTGATGTCGATCCGGTTCAGGATCGGCAGGTTCGCCTTCGTCTTGCTCTGCGGTATCAGGCGCTCAGGCATCTCGCCGTCCTCGGTCGTCTTCTCGTTCTTGACGCTCCTCTTTCGGAAGTGCATCAGAACCTGGTTGACGACAAGTCGGTGAAACCACGTCGTGAAAGCCGAATCGCCCCTGAAACTTCCGGCCTTTCTGAAAAGCTGGATGAAGGCTTCCTGCGTCAGGTCCTCGGCTTCGGTGACATTATTGGTCATCCTCAGGCAAAGGCTGTAGGCCCTACGGTGATACTTCTGGTAAAGCATCTCGAACGCTTCCAGGTCGCCGTCGGCGGACAGCTGGGTCAGTTCAAAATCCGGGGTCTCCCTGGTGATCACTTGCCGGTTGACTTGATCAGACGATGCGGGCGCGGAAACGCCCCAGTCTTCCTCTCTCTTGTCAGCGATCGCCGGGTTGATCGCAGCGGAGGTCAAGTTCATATCAACTCCTGCTCTGGGTTCGGGATTTGAAAAATCGTTGGTGCCTATGATGTGCCTCCTTTTTCGGTCGGTTGCATTGACCCCGTAATTTTAGCGGTAAAACGGGAAAAGGCAAAACTTTTCAGCGGGTCGGTTGACACCGTCGCCCGCGCGGGGCGATAAATCCCTATGCCTGATACCTTCGAAGATGTCGTCAACGGTTATCTGGAGGACGCGTCGGCGACCTTTCTTGCCTACAAGCGGCTTGCCGAGCGGGCCCTCGCGGAGGTGGACGACGACGAGTTCTTTCGAGTCGGCGCACCCGAGTCGAATTCGATCGCCCTGATCGTCAAGCATATCGCGGGGAACCAGCGGTCGAGATGGACGAACTTTCTGACCGAGGACGGCGAGAAACCTGACCGGAACAGGGATTCGGAATTCGAGGACGAAAGCGTAGACCGCGATTCACTCATGCGGAAATGGGCAGAAGGTTGGACGATCCTGTTCGAGGCGATCGATTCGCTAGGGGCGGAAGACCTGAAAGGGTCCGTAGCCATACGCGGAGAGAAACACACCGTCGTCCAGGCGATCAACCGTCAGCTGACCCATTACGCATACCACACGGGTCAGATCGTACTCCTCGCGAAAGAATTCAAAGGAGAAAATTGGCGCTCGCTGAGCGTTCCCAGAAACCGTTCTCGGCAATTCAACGAATTCCTTGCAAAGAAGGCGGAGCAAGGAGCCGAGGCTTCGCATCCTCTCGAAGGGCCTGCGGAGTTCACGGAAGTTGAAGCGGACAAGAACTGAGGCGATTCTGACTCGCTCCCGTATGTGCTAATCTTCCAAGAGCGCTTCTCGTATGACTTCCAGAAACATTTCGATACTCGGTTCGACCGGCTCCATCGGCCGCAATACGCTAAAGGTCGTCAAGCATCTTAGCGACACGAAAGTCGTCGCTCTCGCAGCAGGGAACAATGCCGAGCTGCTTGCAAAGCAGATCCTCGAACACTCCCCGAAACTTGCTGCCTGCGCGGACGAGGACTGCGTCTCGCGCCTTGAATCGGAGCTTCAACGTCTTGGAGCAAGACCGAACGAGTTTCCCGAGATCGTCTGCGGGGAAGAAGGCATTGTGAAGGCTGCGACGATGGCCGACTGCGAGACGGTCGTTTCCGCGACCGTCGGTGCCGTGGGATTCGTCCCGACGCTCAGGGCGATCGAATCGGGAAAGAAGATCGCACTGGCGAACAAGGAAACGCTCGTAATGGCGGGCGAACTGATGACGGCCGCAGCTGCCGAATCGGGCGCCGAGATCCTGCCGGTCGATTCCGAACACAACGCTCTTCACCAATGCCTGCGAGGCGAAAAAATGTCGGAGGTTCGCAGGATAGTCCTGACCGCGTCCGGCGGGCCGTTCCGAACGAAGACAAAAGAACAGATCGCGAGCGCGACCAGGGAGGAAGCGCTCGACCACCCGACATGGAACATGGGTGACAAGATCACGATCGATTCCGCGACATTGATGAACAAAGGGCTCGAGGTTATCGAGGCGCACTGGCTTTTCGGGCTGGAAGGGGACCGGATCGACGTGATCGTCCATCCGCAATCGGTCGTGCATTCGATGGTCGAGCTCGTCGACGGTTCGGTGATCGCGCAGATGGGCGTGACGGATATGAAGCACGCCATCCAGTACGCGCTCACCTATCCCGAGAGGTTTCCGAACCCTTTGCCGCCCCTTGATCTTGCCTCAGTTTCCGAACTCTCCTTCGAAGAACCCGATCTTGAAAGATTCCCGAACCTCGCGATCGCCTACCGGGCGCTTGAAAAGGGGGGCACGACGCCCGCCGTTCTCAATGCCTCGAACGAGATTGCCGTGCAGGCATTCCTCGAGGGCAGGATCGCCCTGACAGACATAGCGCGGATCAACGGCGAACTGGTCGATCTGGACGAACCGAATCCCGCCGATTCTCTCGAGAAGGTTCTAGCCGCCGACAGAAAGGCCAGGTCGGACGCGGAGGCGATGGTTGAGGCCTCTCGAACCTCCGCCGTCGCGATAAATCGGGTTTGACTCGGTTCCGGCCCGGATTTACACTTTACCTTTACAACCTGACTCGGTCCGCTCCTTTCAAAGGCGCAGTTTTTCACAGAGGATTAATAAATAATGTCTGACATTTTGCTCGTCGTGTTCGCGGTGGTTTTCGTGCTCGGCGTCGCTATCAATATCCACGAATTTGGCCATTTCGCTGTCGCAAGGCTTTTCGGAATGAGGGTCGAGGCCTTTTCGTTCTTCGGCATCGGGCCCCGGATCTGGGGATTCAAGAGAGGACACACGGACTACAGGATCAGCGCCATTCCGCTCGGAGCTTACGTGAAGCTCTACGGCGACGAGGCGACTGCCCCGCTCGAAGGAGGGGAATCCGAAGGCGAAAAGGTGCCCGAGTCAGAGCTATACGAGCTTCGCCCCAGATGGCAGAAGTTCCTGGTGATGCTCGGCGGGCCGTTCATGAACATCTTGCTCGCCCTGGCGATACCGTTCGTAATCGCTCTTTGGATGGGCGTGCCGTCGGTTCCGGCTCCGATAGTCGGATCGGTCGTCGAAGGCGGAGCCGCCCAGCAGGCGGGCTTGAGACCGGGAGACAGGATCGTCGAATTCGACGGGATCAAAGATCCGACCTGGGCGGAGATAACGGAAAATGCGCTCCTGCTACCGGGGATGGAGACGCCGGTCGTCGTCGAGCGTGAAGGCAAGCGCGTGCCGATGACGATCACTCCGGGAGAGATCGTCAACAACGGCAACAAGATCGGTGATCTCCAGATGGAGCCCGACGCGGGCGTTCAGGCGGTCGTGATCGGAAGGATCCAGGAAGGGATGCCCGCTTCGGAGGCGGATCTCGCGGTGGGTGACCGCATCACCTCGGTAAACGGCACGACTGTTCGGAACATTGAGGAGATGCAGCGGCTGGTCAAGGATACGAAGGGCGAGCCGATCAGTCTTGTGGTCAACAGGAACGGCGAGGCGCGCGAAGTATCGACGCGCGCGGAGAAGACGGAAAACGGATACCTGATCGGGATCGCTTTTGAGTCCTTCGAGCCGGTAGGGGTGATTGGCGCTACGACTCACGCATTCAATGAAAATTGGCGCATTCTCAGGCTGACGGGCAAGGCCTTCGGTCAGATGTTCGCTGGAGAAAGGTCCGTCAAGGAAGGCGGGATCGCGGGACCGGTCGGAATCGTCCAGATCATCGCGACCATCGTGAGAGACGTGGGGATCGGCGGGCTGTTCTTCATCCTCATGGTTATCAGCCTGAATCTCGGGATCTTCAACCTTTTGCCAATACCTTTGCTCGACGGAGGGCAGATCGCCGTCCTCGGGATCGAGGCGTTTCTGGCTTTGTTCGGCCTGACGCTTTCGGTCGCGGTCAAGGAAAAGATCCAGCTTGCCGGCCTGGCGATAATCCTACTTCTGATGGTCGTCGTCCTTTACTTCGACATATCGCGCCTTATCGGCTGACGGGTCTAATACTACCGGAATGAGAAGGAAATCCAGGGCGGTAATGGTCGGCGGCGTCCAGATCGGGGGCGGCGCGCCGGTCGTCGTGCAGTCGATGACCAAGACCGACACGGAGAACGTTGACGAGACCGTCGCGCAGGTCGACAAGATGATCGAGGCCGGCTGCGAAATAGTCCGCATCGCCGTACCGAACCCCGAAGCCGCCGAAGCGCTCAAGGAGATCCGCAAGCGCGTCACGATCCCGATCGTCGCCGACATTCATTTCCATTACAAGCTTGCTCTGATGGCCCTCGACGCAGGCGTCGACAAACTTAGGATCAATCCGGGGAACATCGGCGCGATCGAGCGCGTGCGGACTGTAGTCCGCGCCGCAGAGTCGCAGAAGGTCCCGATCAGGATCGGCGTCAACGGCGGATCGCTCGAGAAGGACCTGCTTGAAAAGTACGGCACGGCGACACCGGAAGCGATGGTCGAATCGGGACTTCGGCACATACGGATTCTCGAGGACCTGGGCTTTACCGACACGATCATCTCGCTTAAGGCCTCCGACGTACGGCGGACGGTTGAGGCCTACAGGCTGATGGCTGAGAAAGTAGATTATCCCCTGCACCTGGGCGTGACCGAGGCGGGAACTCCCTTCGGCGGGACGATCAAATCCGCGATGGGGCTTGGGATACTTCTTTACGATGGGATCGGAGACACGATCCGGGTCTCGCTCGCGGCTGAACCGGACGAGGAGATACGCGTCGGCTGGGAGATCCTCAAGAGCCTCGAGCTTCGGCAGAGAGGCGTCACGGTCGTTGCTTGCCCGACCTGCGGACGTCTCGCGGTTGACGACTTTGTAGGCATCGTGACGGAGATCGAGCGCAGGCTCCAGCACGTCGAGGAACCGCTCCACCTTTCGATAATGGGCTGCGCGGTGAACGGGCCGGGAGAGGCCCACGACTCGCAGCTCGGGGTCACTTTCGGGCGCCAGGTCGGGATGATCTTCAAGGACGGGGTCCCTATGCGGCGCGTGTCCGGCGAGGACATCGTGGAAGAATTCGTCAAAGAAGTCGAGATACTGAGAAGAGAAGGAAAAGACGCTTCACTTGAGAAGGAAGACAAGCCTCTGGTTCAGATCGGCTGATATCTTGATGATCCTAATTTAGAACGGCGCTTCGGCGCCTTTTTTTATTTGACCGCAGAGCCCGCAGAGGGCGCTGAGACTGAATGGGATTAAGGAAACAGCCATTGAAACGGTTCGACGGGTATGTTCCGGAGGATGCCGAAAACCGCCGAGATTCCCAGGAATGCGCCGAGCGACGCAGGGTTGAGTATAGAGTAGCGGAGACCGCGGCCGCGGATCGCGATCGAGGCGAAGAGAACGGTCAGAAAGGTGAAGATCAGTGCGTAGATCGGGACCAGCGCGTTGAAGTCGAGAGCGGCCAGAAAATTCCCGTGGAACAGCTCGTGGAACCCGCGTGTGAGGCCGCAGCCGGGACAGGCCAGGCCCGTGACGTTCAGCAGCGGACAGCCCGGGAAGAAAGAGGCCTTGCCCGGATCGAACCAGCCGACCACGAAACTCCCCGCTCCGAGAGCCGCGATCCCGGCACCCGCGAGTATACGTTCGGTGGTATTGTATATCGTTGCGGGCATAGAGAGAATTTTAACGTTGCGGGGTTGGTGTGCCAAGCCGGGGAACCGCGAACTTCAGTTTGCGCCGCCCGAATGCGCGGAAGCGACAGGCTGAAGCCTATCGTACCTGCGGCTTCGCCGCCCTGCTGTGCGGTAAGCCTCCGGCTTACCTACAGGTGCGCTTCTTCTACCGTCTTCCCGGGGCCGAGCCGACATGAAAAGCCTTCTCAGTCCTCAGTCCTTTCATCTCAGTCCTGATTTACGCCCTCCCTCACGGTCGGGCTACCGACACGGCCCGCGGTCCATGGCGACAGGCCGAAGCCTATCGTACATCGAGGTACCGCGAACTTCAGTTTGCGCCGCGCGAATGCGATCAACTTCAAATCGATGCGATCTGACATTCGCTCGGCTCGTCGGGATAGCGCTGAGTCCTCAGTCCTTTCATCTCAGTCCTCGGTATTCGCTTCGCTCACTGCCCGCGGGACGCGGGCGTTCCGCTGCTACCCGCCATCGTCATAAACAGCGCGTCCGTTGCGAGCTTCCGGTTCAGGTTGAAGTTCAGGTTCTCGCGGAGAGTTTCAATCTCTTCCAGCCAAAGTGTAAGCCTCTCAGGGTCCGACGCTTCAGCGAGCCATTCAAGTTCCGGCCGCAGATCGAAATTGACGATCGAGGCGTTCCCGCGTTTCCCGATCGACCAGATGTCGTGGATCAATGTCTGAAGTATGTCGAGGCTCTCAGAGTACGAGTCCTTTGCCTTTGCGTCAGTCATTTCCTCGGATGTCCGCATAAGCGCCGCGTAATTGTCGCGGCGGCAGCATCGCGTGACCACGTCAAGCATCTGTTTCCTTAGGTCCCGGAACTTCCCGAGGTCCGTGCCCAGGGCCCGCCCGAGGCTGCCTTGCGAGAGGCCCGCGACAAGCGCAGCGTCTTCCGAAGCGTATTTGAGCTCGTTCGTAAGGTGGCCGACGATTTGCTCCTTTGCGATCGGACCAAATCTGACCGCCTGGCAGCGCGAACGGATCGTCGACAACAAAAGCAGCGGTCTGGATGTGATGAGGATGATATGGGTCGTTTCGGAAGGCTCTTCGAGCGTCTTCAGCAGAGCGTTCGCCGCATTGTCTTTTACGGAGCTCAGCTTTTCCGCCTCGTCGATGATAAACAGGCGCGCGCGCGCCTCGAAAGGACGGAAGTTCGCCTCTCGTTCGAGGTCCCGGACCGCGTCGATCAGGATCGTGTTGTTGTAGGGGACCAGCATCCCTACGTCGGGATGTCCGCTGAACGCGACCTTCTGATGCTCGTCGCGCTTATCCGCCTTTGGAAGATTGAACGAGGAAGCGCGGGTGCACGCGGCGCAGTTTCGGCACGGAAGGTCCGTTTCCGGGTCCGTGCAGACCAGCGCCCGCGCTATCTCGATCGCAAAGAGCTTCTTGCCTATACCCGAACGGCCCGTGAACAGAAGCGACTGAGGCAGGCGGTCGCGGCTGACCAGCCTTTCGAGCAGGACCTTCGCGCTGTCGTTCCCAAGTATGTCGTCGAACATCTTGCTTTAAGCGGGCTCTTCGGCGGGTTTCGCGGCTCTTTCCCTCTTCTCTGGCGCGGGAAGGCCGAGAAATGCGGTCACTATCTCGACCACGTCGTGCTGGATCTCCGAGATCGATCTGTCTGCATCGACTACCTTGAACCTATCCGGCTCGCGTTCGGCGATCCCCATATACGATCTCCTGACACGCACGTAGAATTCGTTGGTCTCCTGGTCCATACGGTTGGTAATCCTGTGCTCGGAGTCCTCATCGTTTGTCCTGAGCAAAGCCCGCTCGACCGGGAGGTCAAAAAAGAGCGTAAGGTCCGGCGTCAGGCCGCCGGTCGCGAGATAGATAACTTCGCTCACCGTCTCCTCGGGAAACCCGCGGCCGGCTCCCTGGTACGCGAACGTAGCGTCAGCGAATCGGTCGGACAGCACGACCTTGCCTTCCGCGATGGCGGGTTTGATCAGGTAATTGACGTGCTGGGCGCGATCAGCGGCAAAGAGCAGGAGTTCCGACATCGGATGGACATCTTCTTCGGTCTCCAGGAACGCTTCTCTAAGCCTTCTACCGAGAGGCGTGCCGCCCGGTTCGCGGGTCTGCAGGACATCCACCCCGCGCAGGCGCAATTCTCCCGCGAGCATTCGCAACTGCGTCGATTTTCCGCTGCCGTCGATGCCCTCAAGTGTTATCAGTTTTCCGTCCAAGGTACGTTACCCTAAATTCGACTTTTTTTTTTCGACTGAGATCGTGGAGATGGCGTGTTTGAACACCAACAGATCCTGGCCTTCGGTGTCTATGAGGACCGAAAACTTGTCGAAACTCTTGATCCGGCCGGAAATCGTCTTGCCGTCGGAAAGCTGGAAGATCACGTCCTGTTTTTCGCGTCGGGCGGTGTTTAGAAACGCGTCCTGGATGTTCTGTGGGGTCGATCTGTCCATTGAGTCCTTCCGCTATCTGTATGGAATTACTGCGAAAACCGAAGTATATACGGATTCGCTTTGACGAACAAGGAAGTTACGATCGGGGCCTTTCCGACGCAAAAAGTCGGAAGATCTTGTCTCGGACTGACGGCACATCACCGAATCCCTCTATCCATTCCACTCCTTCTTCCTTCCTGAACCAGGTGAGCTGACGCTTCGCGTAATTCCGGATGTCCTGCGCGGTCTTTCCGATCGCGCTTTCGAGTGTTCTCTCGCCCGAGAGATACTCCCGAACCCGCCTGTATCCGTGCGATCCAAGAGCGTTGCTCTCCGGCGGCACGCCTCGCTCCAGAAGTCTCTTCACCTCTTCGACCAGGCCCTTTTCAAAGTGGGCTTTCGCTCTCAGGTTGATCCGTTCGTAGAGTTCTTCCCGGGGTGGATTTAGCGCGAATATCCGGATCCTCTCCGCGAACTCGGGAGGTTCCGCACGGTTCGGTTGCAGGGCAGAGATCCGCTCACCTGTCTGGAAATACACTTCGAGCGCCCGCATCGACCTGACATAGTCGTTCGAAGGAATGCCGCGCGCGGCCTCGGGGTCGAGCTTTTCGAGCATCCGGTGCAGATGAGCGGCTCCCTTCTTGTCGTGGATGCGACGCAGTCTTTCCCGAAGTTCGGAATCCGTTCTAGGGCTTTCAAAAAGCGGTCTTCGGAGCGTGCGCAGATAAAAACCCGTGCCGCCGACGATGATCGGACGTCCGCCGCGGGATTCTATCTCGCGAATCTTCTCGGAAGCATCGCGTGCCCATTCGGCGGCGGTGTAGTCGATTTCGGGCGGGACATAATCGATCAGGTGATGCGGAACTCCGCGTTTCTCTTCTTCGGTGGGTTTGGCCGTCGCGATCTCGATCCCCTTGTAGATCTGAACTGAATCGCACGAGATCACCTCACCGTTGCCCAGATGAAGAGCGAGCTCGACTCCAAGCGCCGTCTTGCCGGAGGCCGTCGGGCCGACGATTGCGGGGATCGAGTTGTCCGGGTTTGCTGAGTTTGCCGAGTTCACTGAGTTGGGTTGGAAAGTAGGGGCAGGACCTGTGCCTGCCCAGTCTGAGTTGGGTTGGAAAGTAGGGGCAGGACCTGTGCCTGCCCGATTCCGCAGAGGGTCTTCCCAATCGCGAAAATAAACAATCAGTTTAGAGCAGCGCTCCGCGCTACCGAGGTACGATAGGCTTCAGCCTGTCGCTCATCGACGAAGCTCTTGAACAGTTTAGAGCAGCGCTCCGCGCTGCCCAAGCCGTGCGCAGCGCGGCAGAAACTCTCAATTGCTTACCGATTTGAAAAACCGCAAAGCGCACGGAGAACGCAGAGGCCGATACTCTCAAATTGCTTCTGCTTCAGGAATCCCTGTTAGACATTGGTCCTGACCGATGAACGATCTCCAGCGCCGTAGGCGCGTCAGGTCTGTAGATCGAGAAACCCAAAACGATATTCGGAGCCGCGTGGCGGCGGAACGAATCAGCCGCTGAGCGGTGCAAAGACTCAGGAATAATGAGCTTGAATGGTGAGGCTCCGGCCAGTTTCATGCGCCGGAGGCCAAAGTGTCAGAAAAACGTATACCCGGCATTCGAGAGGCCGAATATACTGACCTTCAAACTGGGCGTGCTAAGCAGGTCAGCTCAGTCAGTTGCAAAAATTTCAACGGAATAACTGAATAAGAAGACGGCGCAATGAATGGCACTAGGTGGGCTTGCGAGAACTCCTCAAGCCGGAATGGTCTAGTATGAAACAAGTGAGGAAAGTGAAGGGCGCGTCGTAGTCGTTCCATCTATGTGGACAAAAAAGCGCCCGAGTTAATTCTGGTTTTTTAAGGGAGGTGTTACAAACCGTGACAAAATCAATAAGTGTGATGGATTTTGGAGGCCGGGTATTGGCGGTAGTGGCAATCATATTGTTCGTTATCGGGATCGCTTGTGAAAGCCCCTCGGTTAGCGGAGAGGACGTCAAGACTGCTCCCACTTCGGTCAATAGAGACAACTCCAATAGCTCTCCCGGTCAGCAAGAAGAAAGCAACATAAACTTCAAGGGTTGCTGGACCACTCTTAATGGCAAGATTCTGCAGATAAGAGATGAAGATCTTCGCCTATCGACAGATAATTTCAAATCTGTGAGATATTTGGCTGATGAAGAATTGACGACAAGCGACAGAACTGTGCTGAGATTACTTGACCGTCCTCAGTTCCACATGTTTCAAGAGTACATAGCGATTAGTGAATATCAAGGCGAAATTGGTGATTCGGCAATCAAAATAGAAAATTACATAAACCTCGAAGATTTGGAGAGGAACGAGAGGTCCGGGGTCTCAGTTTGGGTAGAGAATGATTGTGAATATTTATTTGATTCTCCATGAAGGATTCGTTGGAGATTAGTCGCTATTCACAGAAGTGTAGGGCCAGACTTATGACCTAGCCCGCGGTCTGGTCCAAAGCTAAAAAGTCCCAATTTCAAAGATCCAGGTTCCAAGAAAGAACCTGCTGGACTGCAGTATATAGGGTTGTGCCGCCGCTACGCGGCTTCAGAAGTTCTTTTGAATCCCGCGAGCTACAGACCGGTCGCGCCTACGGCGCTGAAGATCGGTCCTCGGTGAAAATCGGGGACCGATACGCATTCCCCAAAACTGAAGATATCTGGAACAACCGCTACGTTCTTTGCGTGCTCTGCCGTTGTTGAAGACGGTCAACTATCTCAGGTGGGGGCCGGGCTTCGCACGGCCTTGGCAGCGCGGAGCGCTGCTCTAAACGGTTTGATTTGCGCGAAGTTATACGCACGCACGAATGGCCGAAATTAGAAGGATCACCGCAAGCACGATCACGGCACCGATCGTCTGCTTTCGCGACATCTGCATCAATACGCCTTCGTCAGTTCCACTCCCGAATAATAGTGCTTGATGATCCGGTCGTAGGGAACGCCCATTTTCGCTAATCCATACGCTCCGTACTGGCACATACCGACGCCGTGACCCCATCCGCGGCCGGTGAACGAGATGCTCGCGACCCGGCCGTTTCCGTCGAATCGCTTGTCCATCACGAACAACTGCTCCCTTAGTTTGAGTGCCGAGCGGATCTTGCCGCCTTTCAAGTAATGCACACCGTTCGTCGTGATGATCTCGAGTTCGGTAGCACGCCTCGAGAAGCCCTTGTTCTTGATCTTGACGTCGATCAGCGTCCCTAGTCCGCGGACATACCGCGAGAGCCTCGCCCTCACCGTGCCCGCGGAAAGATTCGCTTTCCAGAACGTGAACGGCGACATCGATTCGGCGACCGTTGTCTTGTCCGTCGGCTCCACTGCCAGGTAAACAGCCTCGCCCGCGGAGTTCGTTTTGTACCGTACCGTTTCGCCTCCGAGGATCGCAGTTTCTCTCACCTGGTAGAGCGAATCACCGAACTTGCGGAAAAGGTACACATGCGGATTGAGCACGATCTCTTTCTCCGAGCGCCCGGCCTTGAGAATGAGCTTCCCGTCCGCAGTCGGATTCGCCGTGCCGGATTCGAAATCGAACGACCATCCCTTTTTTGCGTAGATGTTGTCGATCAGCCGAAGGATCTTGCCTCGCGAATAATGCTTGTTCGGTTTGATCGTCAGATCGGCATAGATCGAGAACCAGCCGTCGCGCAAGAGTTCTGCGAGTATCGCGCGCTCATACTTCGGCACCTCCGCCGCGTCGAGAAATGAAAGATGGTAATTGATGTCCGATTCGGACATCAGCGTGTCCGCAGAAGCCGCCGCGTCGGGCGCATAGATGATCGCGTGGAGGATCCTCGCGAGGTTCAGGGGCTTCGAAGAATCGGCGTCGATCACCGCGTAGGTCCTTCCGGTTTTCACTCCCAGATTATTCAGCCAGCTCCTCAGTTCGGTCTCCGATGGCGGGTCGTCGAAGTAATCGTCGTTGAACTGGGGCGTGATCATAAGGAAGTTGTTCACCGCGTATCTCGATGCCAGCCTGACCATCGCGTAGTTCGCCTCGTTCCGGATGAGCGCCGGCTCGCGGCTCGTGCGGACGATGAACGGATCGAAGTGCTCGCGGCCGTCGAGTGAGCAATCCACTCCCTTCAGATACGGCTCGTTAAATTCGAATATATTTCCGGAATCCTCCGTTCTGCCTCCGCAAGTCGATGTGTACAAAGCGTTTATCGGCGTGCCTTCGTACGTTGCGACCATTCCGCGGGTCTCCAGAACCGCCCGCGTGCCCATTTTCGATTCGATCGAGACTCCCTTGTAGACCTGAGACCAGACGGTCGGCAGCATGTCGTAGCCCTTCTCTCCGTATCCGTTCTTGTTCGCGACGGCATAGGTCCTTGCGGCGACGGCCTGTGCTTTCTGGGCCTCGATCTGGGGAAGCGAGAGCTCGGCGGGAACGACGCCGAGAAGGTAATCCTCCATCGGTACTACGTTGACGACGGTGATCCCGCCTTTCGAGTTGGCGAGGATCTCCATCGCGCCGCGGTACGACTTGCCGTTGAGCCTCACGATCCCGCGTCCGTTTCCGGAGCCGATAGTGATCGCGCGGAGGCTGGAGAACCTCGATTCGGGCGTTGCACCGGTGACCGAGACCTCTCGGAGCGAGGAGTTAATCGGGACGTTCACGTTCTTCCGCCAAGACGAAGGAGCGGATGCCGTGCGTATGATCCTGCCTCGGCTCGCGAGGCGCTCTTCCCCGCCGGGGAACCTTAGACTTCTAACCTCGGATTTCGGTGTGCTTCGAATCTGCGCCGTCAGCGCTACGGCGTCGTCGGAAGGCGCCTGAAGGCGGCTTGTGACGATCGAAACTCCCTCGATGCCCCGGGCAGTCAGATCTGCAAGGTATTCATCAGCCTCGATCTGCGTTTCCTTTCCGGAGCCGATCTTGATCCGGAAGGTTCCTTCGTCCGAACCGTACGAAACCGAGACCGGCTCGCTTGTCTTGCCCCGTATTTCGTCAGCCTTCTTGTCCGCTTCGGCCCTCGATTGGTACGCCTCCATTTCGAAAGTGTAGAGATCGTACGAAGGCGGCCTGTACGGCGTGGAAGAAACACGGACGGATTTGATGTTCAGCTCCGCCGGCGGCACGCCCGAAAGGGAAGCGGCGAGCGGCTCTCCGACTGTTGATATAACGACCGAACTTGTATTCGTGAGGAGGCCGATCCTCACGAGAGGCTCCCGCTCGAGCTGGAGGGGCGACGAGGGCGCTTCATACGGTGCGAATGGAAGCGCGGTGACGACAAGGCTGAGGAATACCAATGCGGATGTAAAGAACGAAAGGACTCTCATAATTCTGAATACCGGATGTGAATTTGGACGGCGGGTCGGCGACGGGCTGTACAGATTACATTCTAACCCCGGGAGGGGATTTTTCAAGAACTCGGTGGGGGTGTCTCAACGCAAAGGACGCGAAGGACGCTGAGGAAAATAATGGGGATGTTATGCGGCGCGTTGTCGATTCCGCAGGTATTTTTCCAGTCAGGCCCTGAGAAGATACCATAACTCCTTTGCGTCCTTCGCGGCCTTTGCGTTGAAAGATCGCTTATTCAGCCGGAGCCGCCTGTTTCTCCAGCGTATTGAAAATAAACGGGAAAGTGGCAAACGACTGGCCTCTGTGCTGGGGCCTGAAGGCGAACAGGACGATCTCGCCTTTTCCGTGCTTCGCCGCCGCGATCGCTGTTTTTCCCTTTATGTGCTGTTCGCCGAGGATCCATCCCGAAAGCAGAAGGTCGTCCTCTGCGTAGCGCGCGACCGATCTGACGTCGGCGCCGTCGCCGATCTCCCACGCCGAACTGCGTGTGAAATAGGCCGCCGTCCGCTCTTTAAGCCCTCTCGCTATCGGATCGGACGTTTCGACATCCAGCGCGAGGATCGAGCCGGGGCAGTAGAACTGTCCTCGGTTCAGCCCTTCGACGGTGTTTTTCAGAGGAAGTCCGAACGCCTTGATGACGAGATCGCACGACGAATCGAAACACACAAGCCGGCCGCCCTCAGACACGAACTTCTTCAGGTTCTCGACCCCTTCCTTGCCGATCCCGCCCGTGTACTCTTTCGGATAGCGCTCCTCGCGGTTCCCTCGGACGATCGAGTTCTCGCCCATCGACGGCAGGATCAAGATGTCCGATCCGAAGTCTCCATCCCGGACATCCTTGTCTATCAGGGTTCTGTACTTGATCCCGTGGTTGTCGAGCACGAGCCGCGTCCAGCCTTCGTCCATCGAGCCGGTCCAGCCCTTGTAGAGACCGACCGCGGCGGGGTTCTTCAGAGGATTCGGCATCTTCGAGAACGGAGCCGGGACTGGGGAAAGATTGAGTGTACGTCTGGCTTGATTTATATCCGTGACGATCTCGGTCTTTCGGGGCAGATCGAGGGGGTCCTTTAATATGTTGAAGACGGGCGCATACTCGACACCCATTTGCAAAGGAAGCGTCCAGCCGGCGACATCGTACGGTACCTCGGCCTCGCCGCTTGCATTAAGCCTGTTCGGATAGACCTGTTGTTCGAACAGGCTCAGGACGTTGGGTTTCTGAGGCTGGTTGACCAACACTATGAAGCTTCCGCCAGGAATCTCGTGGATCTCATCTCTTTCGTTCGGATCGGTCGCGCCTTCGATCTCTTCGGTCAGCAGCCGGACCTCCATACCCTGCCACATCAATATCTCGAGGAACCTCGAGACCGTTTCTTCGCGGGGCTGGCCTGCATAAATGACAAATGCCTCGGGCTCGTTCGGATCCGGCTTCAGGTTCTTCTTTGCGAGCTCGTACATGTTGTCGATGTACCTCTGCCTGAACTTCGCCGCCATTTCCAGCACGGCGCGTCCGGCGACAAGCTCGATCCTCGCGATGTCTTTCGGCGACCACTCTCCTCCAGTCCACGCGTCGGGCGCGTTCGTCGCCGTCTCGAGTGGGTTACGAAAACCGCGCGTCGGGCCCTGTTTTTCGAGCTGCTGCTTCGTGATCGTCACCGGCGACATCAATTCGGCGCTCGCCGCCTCGGTCAGGATCCCGATCGAGTTGTGATAGTAAGGCGCAGAACGAAAGCCTCCGTGCCACCAGGTGTCGTAGGTCGCGTTTGTCACGATTCCCGCTTGTCCGGTCGCCTGCAGGTCCGCCGCCATCTTGTATCCGAGGAGTCCGAGCTCGCGCAGGATTCTCGGATCGATCCTGGGGTTTGGCGGATCGAAGAACGGCGGAACCGTCATACGCGCCGCGGTCTGGCCCTGCTGATGCACGTCCCAGACGATTTGCGGGAACCACTCCTGCCAGAACAGCTTCGTGATGTTCCGCGTTTCCGCGAGATTCATCATGAACCAGTCGCGGTTGTTGTCGTGGCCCGCGTAGTGGTGGTAGAGCTCGGGAGGCGAAGTGCCCTCGTATTTTGTCCCGAGCGTTTTCCGGTACCATTCGGCAACGATGTCTATGCCGTCGGGATTGGCGGAAGGGATCAGAAGAAGGATGACATTATCGAGGATCTGCTTCGTCGCCGCGTCCTGAGCCGATGCCAGCTCGTGCGCCATCAGCATCGACATCTGCGACGCGACGATCTCAGTCGAGTGGATCGAGCATGAAATTGCGACTACGGCCTTTGCGTTCTTATGAAAGAGACGGTCAGACCCCGGATTGGCGATCGATGCGTTGATCTGCCGGTGTTGCTCAAGGTTCCTTATGTTCTGTTCGGAAGAGACAATTGCCACGATCTGAGACTTTCCGAGCGTGGTCTTGCCGATCTCCTGCACCTTCACGCGTCCGCTTGCGGCGTCCAGCTTCGCGAAATAGTCTGTGATTTGTTTCCAGTCGGCAATGGTTCTATCATCTGTTGGCTGAAAACCGAGCACCGATCTCGGAGACGGGACCTCCTGACCGAACGCCGCGGCCGAAAGAAACAGAGTGACCAAGAGCACCGTGAGAACGCGCACCGCCCCCCGGTTTCCGGAAGGCGCGATTGCCCCCGAAGACTTCTTCGAATGTCTCAACATCTTCAAAAATTTTCCTCTGAGCTGGAGAGTAACCGAAAGATAGCGATACCTTTCGAAGAGTCTAGCAAATCGAGGGTTATTGGAAAACTCAGGTACTGGTGGTGCTGGTTCGTCGTGGGAGTTATGATCCTTTTCGTCGCGCCGCCTCTAATCCTTTGGTACCGGTTCAAGAAGGACAGGAGCCGGTTTTACAAGTGGTGCGATTGGGGCGCGCGTTTGTGGCTTCGATCGTGCGGCGTGAGAGTGAATGTACGGGGATCGGACAACCTGGACCCGGAGAGAAATTACGTGTTCGTTTCGAACCACCGATCGTATCTCGATACGGCATCGCTCTATGTTTACGCGGGGAAAAGGATCGGCCTTGTAGCGAAGAAGGAGCTTCTGAAAGTGCCGATCTTCGGCTACGGGATGGCGATCGCCAACGTCTTCGCGATCGATCGATCGAATCCCGAGCGCGCAAGGAGGTCGATCGACCGCGCCCGAGAGCTGATAGAAAGGGGATTCTCGTTCGGGGTATTCGCCGAAGGCACGAGGGCGATGCCGGGCGAGCTTCTGCCTTTCAAGAAGGGAGCGATCCATCTCGCGCTCCAGGCAAGGGCCCCGATCGCCCCGGTAGCGTTCAAGAACACGGACGTTCTGATGGGGAAGCGTCGCGGCGTGGCATATTCGGGTACGGTCGAGATGGTGATACTGCCTACGATCGAGACGGAAGGGAATAACGCGAAGGAGGATCTGATGCCGCTTTTGAATCAGGTCCGGACGTCCATCGCCCGCGAGCTGTTTGAAGAGGATCAACCGCAGAGCACGCAAAGAGCGCCGAGGTGATTAGCCGCGGATGCAACGGATGAAAACGGATAAAGAAAGGGCTGCGGTTTGACGCAGCCCTTTCAATTCATCCATCCGTGTTTATCTGTGTCTAGTTCTTGGGACTGCCCGGAGGAGGCGGCGGAGGCGGGACCTCGCCTTCCTTCAATTCCTTCTTTTCCTCGACAGGCGGCTCGTCGGGAGGAATATCCGCCGGATCGTCCAGGATGATCACCTCACTGCGGCCCTGCCTGTAGTTGTCGTATGTCACTCGCAGCCTCAGCTTTACGACCTGGCCGTTCTTGAATTCGAGCTCATCGTCCGAGGACGAATACGCGGGGAACCAGTACTTTCCGTCGACGTTTGTCCGCCAGGTCTCGACGACGGGGAAACGCTGGTCGCCTTCCGGGATGCCCTTGCCCTTCGACTTCACGATCATGAAATCCTGATCGTCAACCCATATCCTTCCCGTAAAGAGCCTCAATTTCGATTTGTCCGGATTGGGGATGACCTTTGGCCGAACGTCGAAGACGTGTAGGTCGAGTTCGTCGATCGTCTGCTTCCCGATGTATGAGAACGTGTACATCGAGATGTTCCGGGGCTCGAGAGCGAACGGATTGACTCCGCCCAGGTCCTCCAGATCCTCGGGCGTTACCGAGATTTCCCTCAGAGTGGACATCGGAGCGTAGGTTATGTTCTCGAACCTTTCTCCATTCTCCTTCAGCGCCATAAAAGAGTCCCTTCGAAAAGTGCCCGTGATCAGCCCTCCAAGTCCGATCGTTTGCACCGTCGCGCTGCGGTTGAAGACGTAATTGCCGAGCGCGCCCCGGAAATCCTCTTCATTCGCGGTGAATTTCTTGACGATCTGGTCGACCTCGACCCGCGGGATGTTGTTGGGGACCAGCGGTTCTTCCTGCGCGGCTGCCGCGACTGCGAGAGAAAGCGCGAGGACCGCCGCGAAAAGCATTCTGTTCAGCATTTTCATTTGTCTTGAAGTGAATTCGGGTTTTGCCAATTGATGCTCGATTCCGCGGATGGGTTTTACTGTGAGTAGTCTTTAACCGCATAGAGCGCAGAGAACACAGAGGAAACAAGGAACGAATCCAAAGAAATCTCTGCGATCTCTGCGCTCTCTGCGGTGAAATTCCGGTGCGGTTATCCCTCGACGAAGTCGATCCCGACCCTGTGGGGGATGATCCCTCTCTCGTGGCCCTTCTCGAGAAGAAGCCGGACGCCTTCCTTTGCGCGGTCGGTGTAATCGAGCGTGAGGTCGTTGACCCACATCGCGACGAACCGGTCGGCAAGCTCGGGAGGCATGTCTCGGGCGAACTGCATAGCGTACGCGAGCGCGTCCTCGCGGTTCTCCAACGAATAGACGATCGAACGCCTGAGGTGCTTCGAGACCTCCTGCATCAGTTCGTCGCCGAGGTCCCTGCGGACCACGTTCCCGCCCATCGGAAGCGGGAGGCCGGTATCCTCGAACCACCATTCGCCGAGATCCAGCACCTTGTCGAGGCCCTCCTGCTTGTAGTAAAGCTGGCCCTCGTGGATCAGGAGCCCCGCGTCGACCTTGCCCTGCTGGACGGCCTCGATGATCTCGTCGAACGGGATCACCTCGTACTGGAAGTCCTGGTTGTAGATCCTGAGCGCGAGGAATGCGCTGGTCAGTTCCCCTGGGATCCCTATCTTCATCTCCCGGATCTCGGAGGGCTCGCGCGGTTCCTTCGAAACCACGATCGGGCCGTACTGGTCGCCGATGCTCGCGCCGTGTGGAAGCAATGCGTACTTGTCAGCGACGTAAGCGTACGCGTGAAAGCTTATCGCCGTGACGTCGTAGACGCCGTTTCGGGCGTCCTCATTGAGGCTCTGGATGTCTTTGAGCGCGTGCTCGAACTTGAGGCCTTCGGTCTCAAGCTTGTTGGTGGCGAGCCCGTAAAACATAAAAGCGTCGTCCGAATCTGGCGAATGGGCGACGGTAATGGTTCTCGGCTCGCTCTTTTCAGAGGCTGCTTCCATAGGTTTTAGAACTGCGTGTAGAAAACGTTGGTGTCGTACAAAACTTGTATTCTATCGCTTTCGTTGTGTTCTGCAAATATCGATTCGAGCTTTTCAATCATCGGTCTGAAGCTAGGATCGCCTTCCGGAGGAGTGTAAGACGACGACATAAGCCTGCCTTTTACTCCTTCCAGATCAAGCACTTGTGCATTCGGATAGGTCGACAGACGGAACTCCTTATCGAAAGCGCGTGTGAGCTCATCCGGCGTGATCACGTCGTGGCGGACCGACCGGTAATCCGTGCCGAACTCCAGCAAAAGTGCCTCATAATCGCGCAGAAACGGGGTCGTGCCGAGCTGGCGTTCGTTCCAGATAAGGGCGGTGAAGCCTCCCGGTTTGAGGATCCGCCCGAATTCCGAGACGGTCTCCTCGTCGTTGAACCAGTGGAACGCCTGTGCGGCTACTGCGACATCGACGCTCTTGTCTTCGAGGCCCGTCGCGTGCGCGTTTCCTTCGACCGCTTCGAATCTCTCGTACCCCGCAAGGATCTCCGCAGCTGCGTTTCTCATAAACTCGTTCGGCTCGACCCCGCAAACTTTGCAGCCGAACTCCAGGAAAGGGACCGAGGACTGTCCAGGCCCGCAGCCGATATCGACGACAAACGACGAAGGAACCAGTCCCATCTCCTCGAGAAACACTTCAAGCATCGTTTCAGGGTAGCCCGGGCGATAGCGGACGTAGTTTTCGACTCGGTCAGAAAAGCGTTCAGCCGTTTTCATCTTCGGGCACCTCTTTGCCGGTCCATTGTGTGCTCGTCGAATGAGAAATGCCGAACTGGTCTAGGATACGGAAACAGAGATGTTCGACAAGCTCGTCGATCGTACCGGGCCTGTGATAAAAGCCGGGTGCGGCAGGAAGTATCGTGGCGCCTGCTCTCGAAAGCTTCAGGAGGTTCTCAAGATGTATGGCGTTCAAAGGCGCCTCGCGAGGAACGAGGACCAGTTTGCGGCCTTCCTTCAGCGTGACGTCCGCCGCGCGATGGATCAGGTTCGTGCCGGCGCCCGAAGCTATCGCCCCGACAGTCCCCATCGAGCAGGGCACGATGATCATTCCTTCCTGCCTGTAAGATCCCGAGGACGGCCGGGCTGCGAAGTTATCGAGCCGCCAGAACCTGATCAGCTTCGATCCCTCTTCGAGTCCGATCCATTCGTTGATCTTCGAGGCGTCCGTGTCGCGGAGGTTGACCCCCAGCTCGACCTGCGCCACGGTTGGCACGACGCCGGAAAGAATCAGGTTGATCGTGTCGACCTTCCCGGAGGCGGCGAGAAGCTGAAGCGTTTTCTGCGCGTAGATCGTGCCGGACGCGCCGGTTATCGCAACTGTGAGATCCATAACTGTTTGGCTTGGCTAAACTCTAGCACTTCGGCCGAGCTTATTGCCAACAAGTTGAACACGCCGTAAAAAGCCGGAACGAATCGCCTCTGTCATATTCGATCAATCTGATGATTCGGATCGACCGAACCTGACCGAATCCCATCCGGCCCAAAACAAGTCCGGGCTCGCAAGCTGCGCGCTAAACTACTGATCTGAAGTGGTTTACGAAGATGAGGAAAGAGTGGAACCGATGTTGCACAAAGAATCGACGTTGTTACTCATAACTGAGTAAGGACACGGAGGCAATGAACGCTCAAAACGCTGTGGAAAACGGCTGATGGTGGGACCGGTAAAGCGCCTCGCGCGCGCCGCTCCGACTTCAGCTGTTTTCCACGCTCCCACGCCCCGCTTCATTCACCCGCATCCTTCCTCCTTTGTTTCCTTCGTTTCTCCGATCTAGAATACGCTAATGGATCGGAACGAGATCGAGCGGATCCTCGCGGAGCATTCCGCCGGGAACCTCAGTTCAGAAGAGGCGACTGAGGCGATCAGAGGCTTGGCTTACGACGACATAGGTTTTGCCAAGGTCGATCATTCGCGTGCGCACCGCCAGGGATTTCCGGAGGTGATCTTCGGTTTGGGCAAACGCCCCGACCAGATCGCCGCGATCTTCGAGAAGCTCGTTGACCGTTCGCCGAACGTGCTCGTGACGCGGACGACGCCTGACGTTTACGGCATCTTGCGGAACGTCTGCACGGACGCCGAATGGCACGAGACCGCGGGAATGGTGCGCGTGCTACGCGAAACGGAGGACCTTGGGATCGCGGAGGTGTCGGTCGTGACTGCCGGCACGAGCGATGTTCCGGTTGCCGAGGAAGCCGCGCTGACCGCCGAGGCGATGGGAAACCGTGTCGTGAGGATATGGGACGTGGGGGTCGCCGGCATACACCGAATCCTTTCCGAAAGGCATCTCCTGCAAAAGTCGAGAGTCGTGGTTGTCGCGGCCGGGATGGAAGGCGCACTCCCTTCCGTCGTCGGCGGCCTGGTTCCGGTTCCCGTTGTGGCTGTCCCGACCAGCATCGGCTACGGCGCCTCGTTCGAAGGCGTCGCGGCACTGCTCGGGATGCTTAACTCCTGCTCTTCGAACGTCGTCACGGTTAACATCGACAACGGATTCGGAGCCGGCTTCGCAGCGGCGCTCATAAACAGGAAATGGAAAGATTGATCACAACCCCCACCTTACGTGCCGCGTTCGCACCGCTTCTTTTGATCCTTTTGATCGTCGCGGCCCCGGCCCCTTTACCCGCGCAGGACGCCCCTGACCTCGCGAAACTATACAAGGACGCCTCGAAGCGGAAGGGAAAGCGCCCGGTCATCATCATTCCCGGCATACTGGGCTCGGAGCTTATAAACAAGAGGACCGGCGAGAAGGTCTGGTTCAAGCTGAGCAGGTCTAGCGACGACGATGTAAAGCTTCCGATCAATTTGAAGCTGGAGGACAGCCGTGATGATCTTGTACCCGGCGACATCGTCAGGAAGCTCAAGATTCCGATTTTCAAAGATATAGAGATCTACCAGGAACTGATCGTCGCGCTGGAGCGATACGGCGGATACACGCGCGGATCCTGGGACGAAGCGGAACAGACGCTCGACGACAAGTACTTCGTTTTCCCCTACGACTGGCGCCGCGACAATGTCGAAACGGCCCGTATTCTCTTCAGGAAGGTTGAGAAACTAAAGCGCGACAGCGGAAACCCTGATGCGACGTTCAACATCATCGCGCACTCGATGGGAGGCCTTGTCGCTCGCTACGCCGCTATGTACGGTGACCAGGACCTGACGGATGAACCTTCGGTGCCTACCTGGCCTGGCGACCTGCATTTCGGGAAGATCTTTATGTTCGGGACGCCGAATGAGGGCTCGGCCGACGCGCTTCAGGTCCTGCTTGAAGGATGGGGCGCGGTCAAGAACATCAACCTGCCGTTCGTCCGCGACGTAACGCCTGTCGAGCTTCTGACGATGCCCGCCGCATTTCAGCTTCTTCCTCACGAGGGAACTTTCAATGCGTACGATGAATTCCTGAAACCGATGCCGGTCGATCTGTACGACACAAAAACCTGGATCAAGTACAACTGGTCTTTATACGGCAATAAGAACATCTTAAAGGACTTCTCGGAGTCCGAAGTCGGGCGGATGGAACAGTATCTGGAGGTGGTGCTGAACCGTGCGAAGGCATTTCACCGCGCCCTGAATGCCGACGGCGAGGAACGCAGTGGCGTCGGACTGTTCATCATCGGGAGCGACTGCAGGCCAACGCTCGACGGTGTCGTGATCTACAAGGATGCGAAGAAGGATAGATGGGTGACGCTGACGGAAGACGATTCATTCCGCAGGTCCGACGGCAAAAAGGTCGATGACAAGATCGTGAAGGCCCTGATTTACCAACCCGGAGACGGGCGCGTTTCGAGGCGCTCGCTTCTTGCGGAAACTCTGGCGGAGAACAAGCGGCTGAGCGTGCTTTACGATTCGGCTTTGCCGCTCACCCACGCGCTTTTCATATGCGAAGAGCACGACAAGCTAACGGGGAACAAGACCGTCCAGAACAACCTTCTGGCGGCGCTGATCAGCGAGGCTTCTCTTACTTCAAGGGTTGAGTAGAACGTAAAGCCGGTCGGCCCAGTCGGATTGGTTGGCCGCGAGGATCTCGTACTGCACCTGCGCGAGGCTCTTGCTTCCGGATCTCAGATACGCTCTACCGAGGTTGTACCGGGCCTTGTCGAAGGCTGGATTCATGCTGATAGCGGTGGAGAACGCGTCGATGCTCTCCTGAAACTTCTTCTCGGCAAAATAACTCTCGCCCAAGTAGTTGTAAGTGTTCGCGTCGGCCTTGTAGTTGCGCAGCTGCTCGAATGCCTCGATCGCATTCCCGTACTGTTTCTGCCTGAAATATGCGAGGCCCAGAAGCTCGATCGCGTTGGCGTAATCTGGCTTCGCCGCGACCGCACGCCTGTATGCGAGGATCTCCTCGCCGGTTCTTTCGAGCTTCCCGAGCGACAGTCCCAGAGCCATCTGCGTCTCGGCATTCGTCTGGTCCAGACGCGCCGCCGCCTTGTAGGATTCCGCAGCCTGCTGGTAATCCGCGAGCGCGTAACTTGAGGCCCCTATGTTGATGTGCGTTTCCGGCCATTCGGGCCGGAGCTGGGCGGCCTTCATCGAGGCTTTCACCGATTCCTCGTGTTTTCCGAGCATTCCGTAGCAGAAACCGACCTGGTACCACGCCTCGGCGTAGGTCGGATCGATGGCAACAGCCTGCTCGAAAAATGGAAGCGCTCTGGCGTAATCGTCGCTCGAAAGGTTCGCAAGTCCGCGCGAGTAGAGCCTCTCCGCAACGGCGCGTCGGCTTTGCCGGTCAGCCGCGTTTGCGCTTGTAAAAGACTGAAGTTCGCCGGCCTCGAGCCGTGCGATCCTGGCTGACGGGACAGCAAAATTGAGACTCTGGCCTTCGGCCGCCTGAAGCGTCGCGACGCCGATCACCTCGCCTCTCATATTCACGACCGGGGAACCGGACGAGCCGGGCGAGATAGGCGCGGTGATCTGGATTATCTTGCCGTAGCCGGGGATCTCGCGAACCGCGGAGACGATCCCGTCCGAGACCGACCCTTCCAGCCCGAACGGATTGCCGATAACAACTATCGATTCGCCTTCTTCGGGAGCCGTGTTTTGTATCCGCAGCGGGATCGCGAACTCCCTTGGAACGGACACTTGTATCAGGGCAAGGTCCCCTTCGCCGTCCACGGCAAGGATGCCGCTGGCAGTGTACTTTCTTCCGTTGTTGAGATGGACCTCGACGCGGCTTGAGCGCTCGATGACGTGTCTGTTGGTGATAATGCGGTCGGGAGCGATGAAGAATCCGCTGCCGCGGGTGATGCTCTTGCCTGATGGGTCGAAGGTTTCAATCGCGACGGCTGACGGCTTGACCATCCGGACGAGGTCGGGAAGCCGATCCTGCGCGGCGGCGAGGCCTCCGAACGAAGGGATCAAAAGTGCCAAAAGGATCAGTTTCGAATGGAGGAACGACATCGCAGACTTGCACCGATTATATGCCGTTTGAAACTCACAGGCAAAGAAACAAGCGGCCGGCGATATGCACGGCCGCCAAAGGGTCGGTTCCCGCATCTTGCGCTTCGGATCAATGTTCCCGGGGGATGACCCCGTTCGCCTCCACGCCAAGGAACACATTGTCCGAGTATAGTCCCAGCCAGGGATCCGACGCCGGGGTCAGGAAAAGCTCGGAATATATCCGTAAGTTGAATGCCCCGAGGTCTTGGTCATCGCCATCGTTAAGCCACTCGAGGATCTGCGTGTGGAACAGGTACGCGTTCTGCACCGTGTCGAGCGCGACCGATTCGACCAGCCTGTCGATCATCTTTGCGAAATCTCTGTCGCTTTTTGAGCCCGTCGGATCGTATTTTCGCCGCACGAAACTTTTGCTCTCGTCGCTGATCCCTCTGTACCCGAAGCTCTCGGCGAGCGCTTTCCAGTGCTCGTTCAAGGTGTTCTCCGCGAGCGTTTCTTTCTGGATCCGGGTCGGCTGAAGCAGGGTCGCCTCTGCGACCATCTTCGTCACTGCCCGCGGCGCCGCCTCGATCGCGGTCGGATTCTCTCCGTTTCCGCTCAATTCCAGGACGTTGGGGAAGCCCGTGGGCACTTTGGAAGGATCGGCGCCGAGTTTTAGAAGGTCACTCCGCCATTTTGTCAAAAGGAAGTTCCTGATCCGGTTCCGGTGCGCCTCGACGGGTCTCCCGGCCGGTCTCGACATCCTTCTCAGGAGCGAAGGGAAGTTGCTCAGATAGTTTGCGAAGAACTCAGGCGAGTAAAGCCCCGGGAGCGCGTCTATGATCCTGCCGTCGGGCGCGAGAACGTAATGGATGCTGTTTCCGGTAACAGTCGTTACGAGCTTTCTTCCGTCCCCGAAATCGACGGTCATCACGGGAGCGGGCCTTTCAGACTGCCAGTGGAGGACGAAGTCTTCCCGCATCGTCTTTTTCAGGCGATCGTCCGTATAGAGGATCGAGCGGAAGAAACGGCTGTTGGCGCAGCTCAGTTCCTCATCGAGATTTCCGAGGAGCCTGAGAGAGATCATCGGCTTTCCGTTGCGTGCGGCTTCCGCCTTGGCCTCCGCCAGGTCGGTGTGCCAGTAAAGCCCTGAAGCCCAGGCGTCCTTCTGTCTTGCGACCTTGTCGAACGCGTAAGCCGCCTTCTGCCACTTAGAAGGATCCGCTTTGCCGGCAAGGTGCGCGTCGATGAGGTCCTTGTATTGTAAAAGCAGAGCGTCGAAGCCCTCGTAACCCATTTTCCGGAGCGTCTCGACGGCGGGTTGAGCAATTGCCGGATCGTCCGAGACGGCGCGATCGGCTAGTTCCTTCGTGTTCTCTTTTGCGATTGCGGGGACGGCAAACAGAGATGAGACCGCGCAAAGAGCCGCGGCAAAACGGAATCGACGCAGGGACATAGATCTTCTCCTCGGGAAAGTTTTGAGAAAGGAAAAACTTTACGGGCCTTTGGTGAGCTGGTAAGGCGGGAAGTTGCACATGCGTCGGCTTAGCAAGCGTAGGATTTGGCGAGTTCGGCAAGTTCTTTGAAATTCCGGGGATAATGCGTCGCGGGGAAGCGACTTCTGATCGTTTCGGACCCGAATGAACGGCCGCCTAGAACGACCGGGACCTTTAGCGAGCTGAGAGTTTTCGAGAACGATTCGTAATCGCGGGCGAGCCTTTCGACGTCCGTCATCACCGTCGAACTTATGCAGATGAGGTCTGGCGACTGGCACCTTATCTCGTCCTCGACCGAATAGAGCGGCGTGTTCGATCCGAAGTTCATCACCTCCCAGCCTTCGTTCTCGAAGGTCATCTGGACAAGGTGGGTTGTCAGTTCGTGAAAATCGCCTTCGAGGGTGAAGCAGAAGAGTAGCTTTCCGCAGGGCTGCTCTATCGGAACCACGTTGCGCAGTTTGTGAACCGCGCACATTGCTGCGCGCGTCGCCAGATGTTCGCGTGCGACCGAAAGCCTGCCCTCAAACCAAAGATCGCCGACGCGTTTCATGCAGGAGCAGACGGAGTCGTCGAAAACTTCGCCCATAGAGCATCCGTCGAGCACCTGCTTTACGAGCAGGTTCGCGGCCTCTTCCTCTTTTCCCGCGACCAAACAATTGAATAGTTCGGATCCGGCGATCCCCTTGTTTGGAGCAAGCCTTGAGCGTGCCGAGCCGGGAGTTTCATCGCCGGGACACTTTCTGACCCCAAGACCTTGTTCCCTCTGAAATCTCGCGACCTCTTCAGGGCGGAAACGCCTGTGACCGCCCGTGGTCCGCTCGGAAACGATGAGCCCTGCCTCGGCCCAGCGCTTGACCGTCGCGTCGCTTACTTTGCAAAGTCGCGCGACCTCTTTGGTTGTAAGTGTTGTGGGGTCCATAGAGAAACAACTAAGAATACACAATACGCCCGAATCGCTCAAATCATACTTGAAGTATTCAGCTCTCCAAACGGCTTGTTTGCAGAAATTAAGTGTATGAACCTAAGCTTTTCGAAAACGTCTTGACAATTCGATGTTGCACTATTACACTTGAAATCGCACAAACCGCTCACAGGATTATTTGAAGGCAGGGAATGAGCGGAACTGATTTACGAACAAGGGCAGGTTAACGAGCAAGGGTAGTAAACCGCAGGGCAAAAGGAGCGGGTCGGTGCCGGGAATGTAGCGGCCCTTTCCTTTTTTGCCGCCTCCTGCGTGCGTTCCGGAGATCCCGATGAAGGTAAACACGGCGGTTCTGGTTCTCATCCTCAACTGCGCCTCGTCATTCGTGCTTACCGGCGTCGTAGGGCTGGTCCAGGTTCTCATTTACACCTCGTTCAAATTCTTTGACCGGGGACAATTTCGGTAGGCCCATCGGCACGACACTTCAGCAATTTCGCGCGTGGTGGCTACCTTGATGGTCGTCGAACTTGCCACTTCCGCTGTTCTCGCTTTCGTTCAAATACCCCCCTGTGCACCCCTTGCTCTTCCCGGCTGGGTTGGGATTGGAACTTCTGACCTGGATCTTCACCTTTCTCGTTCAGGTCCCGATCCACAACTCGCTTTCGAAAGGATTCGATGACTCGCTCGTCAAAAAGCTGGTCCGGACCAATCTGCTAAGGACCGTCGCCTGGTCGCTGCGGTCCGGGATCTGTCTCTACGTCCTCTGGGCACTGCTCGCCCCGCGTCTTTGAAACATCTGTTCGAGTTCGGGTAGTATGAAGGTCGAATTCTCCATTTCAAGGAAATATGACCCCTCAGGCGGAAATTGAAGCGCCGGAAAGTACGATCTCCAGCGCCCTCCCGCCGTTTCGAATGTATGAATGACAAAATTTTCACTGCCGGGCTCGAAGAGATTGATCCGGCGGTTTTCCGCGCCATCATGGACGAGGTCGGAAGGCAGACCGGCGGCCTTGAGCTGATCGCATCAGAGAACTTCGTTTCCGAAGCGGTTCTAAGGGCGATGGGTTCCGTATTCACGAACAAGTACGCCGAGGGTTATCCGGGCAAGAGGTACTACGGCGGATGCGAGTTCGCGGATGTCGTCGAACAGCTCGCGATCGACCGCTCAAAGCAGCTCTTCGGTGCCGACCATGCAAACGTCCAGCCGCACAGCGGATCGCAGGCGAACACGGCGGTCTACCTGGCAGCTCTTGAGTACGGTGACAAGATCCTGGGTATGGACCTTTCACACGGCGGGCATCTGACGCACGGCCATCCCTTGAATTTTTCGGGAATCAACTTCGAAGTGGCCGCGTACGGTGTTTCGAGGGACGACGAGCATATCGATTACGACGAACTGCAGAAGATCGCGGAGAATGAGAGGCCGAAGATGATCGTCTGCGGCGCGTCCGCCTACTCGAGGATCATCGATTTTGAGAGGATCGGCGAGATCGCACGATCGGTTGGGGCGGTCGTGATGGCTGATATTGCGCACATCGCGGGACTCGTCGCCGTGGACCTCCATCCTTCCCCCGTTCCCCACTGCGAATATGTCACGACGACGACCCACAAGACGCTTCGAGGACCCCGCGGAGGTCTGATCCTTTGCAAGAAGGAATTCGCGAAGGACGTTGACCGGAGGGTCTTTCCGGGGACACAGGGGGGCCCGCTCGTTCACATCATTGCGGCAAAGGCGGTCGCGTTCGGCGAATCACTTCGGGAAGACTTCCTCCAGTACCAGGAACAGGTTATCGCAAACGCGAAGGCGCTTGCCGAGGAGCTTAAGGCGGGGGGTATGCGCCTCGTTTCGGGAGGCACAGACAATCATCTGGTCCTCGTCGATGTATTTCTTGACGGGAAGGGAATCACCGGCAAGAAGGCCGAGACTGCGCTTGACGAGGTTAACATCACGGTCAATAAGAACACGATCCCCTTCGACACGAACAAGCCCTTTATCGCCTCCGGTATCCGCGTAGGGACCCCGGCCCTCACGACGCGCGGAATGAAGGAGCAGGAGATGCGCAGGATCGGACGGCTGATCGCAGACGTGGTCCACGACCCGGATTCCGAAGAAGTGCGTTCCAAAGTTCGTAAAGAAGTCGAAGAACTAACTGCCGGATTTCCTATGTACCTTCTGCGCCAGAGGGCGGCGGGCAACGAAGCGACCTCCGCCGGCTGACCCGGGCCACCGGTCGCAGCATCTGACGCAATATGAGCAATCTCTCCGATATCGGCTTTCCCGTAAATACCGAAGAGGACGTCAATCAATTGCTGATGGACGTCCTCTCGGGCATTCAGCAGGTGGCTTGTCCGCCGTTCGGATTTTATTACAGGTTCGAAGACGAATCGGGGGCGCAGATATTCCTTCAGGCCAATCCCGAGCAGGACCTTATGGGTTTCAATCCGGGATTCAGAGGGCTCGGGACCGCGTCGCTTGAGCTTATCCGCACGGTGGAAAGGGACACTTCGGAGCTTGATGGAGCATACGTGGCGAAAGGAACAGAAGGCGGACCGGCATTTGTCTTCGATCTTCCGGACTTCAGGCGGGTGAAGCCCGGCCCGCTTCCTGTCAGTGTCAAGGTCGAGCTAACGGCCTTCGCAACGAACGATCTTCAGTTACTGGAGCCCGATGCTGTGAAACCTGCGGAGCCCTCACTCGCGCCGCTTCGCGATTCCGAAGAGGCGTTGTTGGGCGGCGATCCGTCGGCTCCGCCTCCGCAGGCCCACGTACGCATCGAGGCGGTCATCGCCACGGCAGAGAAACGAGAGAACGCGAAATCGAAAGCAGAATTTTGGGCGCTTTCAGCGGCGACCGCGGCCGGCGAGATCAGCATCGTCGCCGATCCGGTGCTTCTCGTAAGGGACGCTTCGGCGGGAGATGTCGTGAAAGGAAGTTTTTGGCTGACCGGGAAGATCGAGAAGATCTGAAAGGGCGGCTTAGTGGTCGTCCTCGGCATCAAGTTCGTCGTCGAGGTGTTCCAGGACGAGCCGCGCGTCTTCCGATCCGAACTCCATCGCCTGCTGTTCCAGTACATTGACCGCGATGTCGAAATAAAGCGAATCTTCCAGCAACGGAACGATCAGCGTGGCAGGGAGGACCGCAAGAGTCTCGTAAGCGATGGCTCGGATCTGGGCGAGTTCCGACTGGCGTATAACTTCGGCGATCTCACCGGAAGTAAATCTCTCGAAAAGAATGTCTGCAAGCTTGTCTATCCGCGTGTAATCGTTTCGCGTCAAGGCGCGCTTCGCAAGCTGAATGAACACTTCCGCCGACTCGGTGCGGGCCTCGAGCACTCCGGCGCAGACATCAGCGAGGTTCTTGATCTCGCGAAGCTGCCCCTCGTTCTTATTCTCCCTGGATTCTCTGGCCTGTTCGTCGAGCGCGGTCAAAAGGCCGCTCAGTTCCCAGTCAGAACGCGCGTCGTAGGAGAATTTCTGGCGGGTATTCGGCTTTCCGGGGCTCATCGCCCCTTCAAGCATCTTTTTTGTAACTGGCCGCAGGTCGTTCCAGATATTCTCAACCCGCTCGCCGAGATTCTTGTTCATTCTGTCAGTCCGAGAAGAGTTTCCTTTTACAGGTTGCGGTTGTCAAGACCTAACCACAACATAGTGCGTTCGCCGAGGGCTAATGACCGCCGTGCTCGCGCTTTTCGGACTGAGACGCGTGTCTGGCCATCTTCTGTTCGACGCGCTCGCGAACTTTTTCGACATTCTCTTCAGGTTCGGATTCATCAACAAGCTCAAATAGCGCGAATGGGGTCTCGCTCAGCCATCGGAGTTCTATCGCGCGCTTCCCTGTTCTGGACGGCCTCTCGAACCATACGGCGTCGAATTGCGAGTCCCTTACTGCCAGGTCTTTCAGGATCTCGTAGTTTTCGCCGAGCTTCTGAACACCCTCTCCCGAAAGCAAAACACGGCTGACCTGCCAGCCGTGTTTTCTGTATACTTCCAGGATCTCCTCGAGAATTCCCGGATAGTTCATTTTGAGTTTGCGTTCGGCGCCGGTTTGGGTTCTATCGGCTTCTGATTGAAGGTGTTGGCGTTGAAGTTGGTGTTTCCGTACGGGACGATCCTGTTGCCGTTCATCATATTCGCGATCTTCTGCTCCTTCAGCGACCTCGATTCGCCCGGACTTTTCCAAGTGTCGAAGAAGAGATTGCCGACCGCAAGCTTCCATCCGCCGTCCTCGAGAACAAATGGGAGGTTCTCCCACTTCTTTTCTCCCTCGTTATAGACCTCGACGGCGCCCATGTCATCCTTGACCCGCTCGTCTCTGATGGGCGGCATCTTGTCCGCGAAGGTCGTGCGCGTAAACCCGTTCTTGATCTGTTCTTCAAGAGACTTCTTTGTCTGCGCCGCAGCGCCCTCGGCGAACTTCTGGGTGTCCTCTGAGAGCATCATTTTGATGTCTTCCGGTTTCTTGGCCTTGACGGCGGTGTAAAGCATCTTGTAGGCCTCAGTCGGCGAGGAAGCTTTGCCGGCTGCCAGATTCTCGCTCTGGCAGGCCGCTGCAACGAGCAAGGACGCGATGACTGAGAGGATAAGCAAAAGCGTGACGAATCTCTGTGGCTTCATATTTAATTAATGGTCAAAATCGAATATATTGACTGAAGTATAAACAAACTTCTCTTAAAGTGAAAATTGCCCGAGAACGGGCATTTCGGCGGCGCAAATGCCACCCGGTCCGAATTTTATGAACAGTCCGAGCCTGCCGGCCGCGATTCGCTTCTTGCTGCTGATCGTCGTTTCCGCGGCCCTATCGTGTTACCAACCCGTGTCGAATTCGGCCGGCTCACAAGATAAAGAGCCCGATACAACCTATGTTTCGTCGGGGTCCGAGTCTGCAGACCCCGGCGAGAGTTCTCCGGATGGCGGGGAAAAAATGGAGGAAACGAAATTGGAGAACCCGGTTGGACCGGTCAGCGGAGGGTTCAGGGCGAACTTTGAAGCCAATCTGAAACGGAATGGAATGGACCCGGCTTCCGCGATCGACGGTTCGAACGCGGTCGAATCCCGCATCCTCGCCGAATATGGCGCCGTGTTCCTTACGCGCGCCGTCCCGCCCCCGAAGGTGATGTTCACGAGCGAAGGGGAAGTTTCCGAATTTCAGTCGAGAGCCGGAGTCGAGTCCGCGAACCTTGGCGGGACGAACATCGAGCTTCAACCGAAGGCTATGGCGGCAATGAAAAAGGCTTCAGAGGAAGCGCGTGCAAAGGGCCTTTCGATCACGCCAAGGGACGGCGCGGAGGCCGGACGAAGAACGTATTCAAAGACTCTCGACCTGTGGAACAGCCGCTTTCTAAAGGCGCTTGACCACTGGCGTTCGAAAGGGAGGCTCACCGGCGATCAGGTCTCGACGCTCAAAGGTCTCCCGATCAAGCAGCAGGTGTCGGAAGTGCTTGAGCTTGAGAAGTCCGGGATCTTCTTCAACACGTTCTTCAACAACTCTATCCTCTATTCGGTCGCCGCGCCCGGGACCTCGCAGCACCTCTCAATGCTCGCGTTCGACGCTACCGAATTCCGGAACCCGGAAGTCCGGAAGATCCTCGCCGCGAACGGCTGGTTCAGGACGGTGCAGAACGACGAGCCTCATTTTACTTACCTCGGACTCGAGGAAAGCGAACTGCCCCGTTATGGACTGAAGAAGGTCTCGAAGAACGGAGGCGAATACTGGATCCCCGAGATTTGATCGACCCCGAACGTAATGGCGGAAGTGCAGGGAATCAAGACGCGCGAGGCTACGAACCTGGACTGCGAAAGGGTGAGGGAGATCGTTTTCGGTATTCTCAAAGAATACGGTCTTTCCCCTGATCCGGAAGGTATCGACCGCGACCTCGAAGACATTGAAGAAAGCTATCTCCGGAGGGGAGGCGCTTTCGACGTGCTGGTCGATGAGAAAGGCGCGATCGTCGGAACTGTCGGGCTATATCCGATCAACAACTCGACGGTCGAACTCCGGAAAATGTACTTCCTGAAGGAGATACGGGGGAAGGGTTTAGGCAAGGAAATGCTTGCGAGAATGGTCGAGCGGGCTAGGGACCTTGGATTTGAACGGATCACGCTCGAGACGGCAAGCGTTCTGAAGGAAGCTATCGGCCTTTACACATCGTTCGGCTTTACAGACCAGCAAGGAATTCATGCCGACCGATGCGACAGGAGTTTCTATCTGGAGCTGCGAGGGGAGGTCTGAGGACGCTAGAAGGACTGAGATGAAAGGACTGATGACTGAGCAATGATCTTGACACGCCGACTTGTGTCCGCCACGCTCCTCAATCCTTAGTCCTCAGCAAAAGGGGCTAATAATATGGCACCCGCTTCGCGGGCTTGCGTCGCCCAGTTGGGGCGGTTTGAACCTCGTCGGTTCCCCAGTATTTCCTGCGCGCAAGTGCGCAGGGGAAACGGCGCCTCTTGGAACGTGGAACCTGGAACATTGAACCAATAAATCTTCCCCTCTCTTTCCTGCGCACAAGTGCGCAGGCTAAACGGCACCTCTTGGAACCCGGCACCTGGAACTTTGAACATGGGTCATGACTAGTTAACTAATCTGCTAGAGTAGTTAACTTCAGTCATGAGTAGCAATTACAAGCGATTCAAGCGTGCGCGAATTTCTGATCGGAAAATTCGCCATATCCTGAGGCTTTTTGCCCTGGATCTGACCGCTAC